>NZ_LLZN01000090.1 GCF_001509795.1 Streptomyces sp. NRRL WC-3605
CTCACTACCCGGGGGCACATCGCCGACTGGCGGAGGAAGGCCGGCAGCGTGTAAACGCGGCACACTGGATCAGTGTCGGATGATGCAAGTTTTTATCCGCTTTCCAGAGGTGGCCCGCACCTTCTCAGAAATGACCATCTGTGAGAGTTCTGCGAGAGTCCCGGAACGCGATCTGTTTCCGCAGGTGACCACTCGCAGAAGTCCCCTCAAAACCTGCACGTTGTGCGACGGGGTTCTGAGAGACTGCCGCTGTGGACGTGACGCCCGATCAGGCCGCATTGGCGGTAGAACGCTACGACTGCCCGAACTGTGACGCGCCTGCCGGCAGCGCCTGTCGTACGAGAGGTGGGAAGACGGCGGCGAAGTACCACACCCCGCGTTTCGTCCTCGTGCCCGCGCTGCGCGAGGAACTCGAAGTTCTGGTCCCCGCCGACCGCGGCCCAGGCCGCGCGTGGAAGCAGGGTCCGGCGCTAAACGTCGTGCCCGCGCCCCGCACCGAACGGCCGGTGAGAATCGGGTACGCGCGTACGTCGACGGCCCGCCAGGAGCTGGCGAGCCAGCTCGAAGCCCTCCACCGGGCGGAGTGCCACAAGGTCTTCCAGGAGCAGATCAGCACCCGGGTGAAAGTGCGGCCCGAGCTGGCGAAAGCGCTCGCGCTGGCCCACCAGTTTAAGGAGGCCGCGCCCGAGACGCCGGTCATCTTCACGGTGCACGAGCTCAAGCGCCTGGCCCGCAACGCCGCCGAGCTGATGACGCTGTCCGCCGAGCTCCAGGCCGACGGCATCCAGCTCGAACTCCTCACAGGCCCGCTCACGGGCATCTACGACCCCAACGGCATGGGCGCCATGTTCTTCGCGGTCCTCGCAGTCGCCGGGCAGATCGAGCGCAACTACATCCGGGAGAAGACCCTCGAAGGGCAGGTCATCGCCGCTTCCAAGGGCAACCACGGCGGACGGCCGAAGGTCATCGACGACGACTCGCTCACCTTCGCCCTCGCGTTGAAAGCGAAGGGCGTCCCCGTCCCCGAGATCGCGAAGAAGCTGACCATCAAGACGGGCAAGAACGCAGGAAAGAACCCGTCGGTCGCCTCGCTCTACCGGGCGCTCGCTGAGGCCGAGGACGCTGCAGTGGACGACGGCCTGCCGCTCCGACCCAAGCCCGTACGCATCCGTCGCCCCGAGGACCCGCTCACCCCCGAAGAGACCGACCTCCGCGAACGTCTCCAGGCCCAGCGCCACCCGAACGAGCAGCTCCGTGGCCAGTAGTTGTGAGCGCTGCCCGCTGACGCTGAAGAAGGCGCGTTCCCGTAGGAACCCGTGGGGATACCGTGCTGCACATGGCCACCGCCCCGAAGCCCCACAACCTCACGGCGCTCCTGCTGTTCATCGACACCCACATCATCGACGCCGCGGACGAGGCAAGCGTGTGCTTGAGGCGCCTCCGTGACGAGGGATGGATCAACCTTCAGCGGACCGACGCCATGGACACGGAACTCGCCGACGCGCCCACTGAGAAGTGGGCACAGCTCACCGAGGCCAGCGCCGGCTACCCGGAGGCGCTCGGGCCCATGGTCTGGGGCCAATCCCGCTGGGACTCCTCCGTCTGGGGCACTGAGGAGGACCACACCCGCCTGCACGAGGTGTTCGCCATCCTGTTCCCGAACGTGGACCGGACGACCGCTCGGGACAACCACATCCGTGACGCCATGCACGTCTCCACAGCCATCCGGTACGGAGGGTTCGGGTTCGTCACCCGCGAGAGGCGCCTGCTGAACAAGTCGGACCGGATCGCCGAACGCTTCCACGGTTTCCGGATGTGGCCGCCGGAAGACGCCCTTACCGAGGCAGCTGCCCGGATCCGGGGCCTTCGAGAACTCCACTACCGCGAACCTCACCGCGGCGCCCTGCCGGCGTGGCCAGCGGAAGGCGATCTCCCAACTTGACGTCTGGGGCGGAGCGACCAAGATCACGGCCTTAGCGCTGATGGCTGTTCCGTTGTTCCCCGAGGCCGGGCTCGCTCAACAACTGGCAGGCAATAGCAGTCTCGGATACCGATTTCGCGAGCCGCGCCATGCTACGCGGCGGATCGCACGGCCCTTGTGCACGTGTGGCAGCCGCGCTTCCCTGGGAGGCCGGGGAGGTCGTACCCGTTATCACCGGTGACGTCGTGTCCGCGAGGGCAGATTCGCGCCAGGTCGGCCTTGCGGGGCTTCCGTCGTGTACTCGGCTTTCTCATCGGCGGGCCTTCAGCCTCACAGGTGAAGCAGATGCGCACCTGCGAATTGAATCGGAAGTAAGCGATCTGGTTGTGCCAGTCGTGGCCGCGCCGGCAGACCCTCCGTCGTAGATCGATACGGCGGTAGTTCTCCAGCGGGGTGACCCACTCCAGGTGCTCGACATTCACGCAGTCCCGTACCTGGCACGTGTGGTCGATGACCAGGTCCGGATCGGCTGGAAGCTCTCCGAAAGCAACCAGCCAGGCAACGTGGTGAGCAGGTACAACATGGCGCCGGGCAGCCACCTTGTAGCGACCCCAACCGCCCTTGATGAGATCTCCGGCCCACTTGATGCACCCGTTGCCGTCGGGCGGGAGGCAGAGTTTCCGAAACTCGTCCACCTCCGCCTCAGTGAGCAACAGGGGGCGTCGCGTGGCATGAACATCGCGGGGCAAGCCAGTTCCTCCGTGCGTACTTCGCAGATGGAGATCAGGCTACGGCGAGGCACTGACAGTGGGCGTGAGTAGTTGCCGTACAGGGCGACGGCGGCTTGTGGGGGTCAGGGCTGGGACTGGCTCGCGAGGTCGGCGCACAGGGCGTCGACTGCTGCATGGTCCACGTGCGCGACGGCAATCAGATGCGCGCGGTCACCTTCGCACGCCAGGTGCCAGCGCTCGACGACCTCGGACGAGGGGCGGGCGAAGGACACGGTCAACGAGTCCGTGGGGCGATGCGGGTTGGTCCCTGCCTTCTCCAACTGCTGCGTGGCGTACTCAGCCACCTCCAGGCACCGTCGGATGCGCTCGCGCATCCCGTCGTGGCCCAGTTGCCGCAGCGCGGCCCACATCAAGAGCACAGCCAGGCCCGACCGGGAGCACCCCAGGGTCCGGTCGGTCGCACGTATGTATTCCTGCACGTCAGCATCGGACGGCTCCGCGACGAGATAGCGTCGGGCGAGGAAGACTCCGGCCGGCACGGGAAGCCCGAGTACTTTGTGGCCAGAGACGGATATGGAGTCGGCGCCATCCGCAAACGACCAGCGCGGCCGGGAGGGGGCGTGGGGCGCCACCAGACCTCCCAGGGCGGCGTCCGCGTGGACGTACACGGTTCCGGCATCGCGTACCTCGCGGACGTCGTCGTAACCGCCGTGCATCGTGTTGCCCACCGTGGCCAGCACGATGGCTCCGGGCCGACTGCCGCCTGGCGCGCGTAGCTTGCCGCGCAGGAAACCGCTGGCCGCTACGCGCAGGCGCAGTTCGTCGGGGTCCATCGTGCCGTCCTCCTGCCCGGGCACCAGGCACAGCCGCACGCACTTCTCTAGGCCATATATTCTTGGGGTTTCCGCCATCACCTTCTGTGTCGCCGATAACTATTATTTGTGCCCCGGTGTCGTTGGTCTCGGGTGCCGATTCTTGGGCAGTAATTCGGTGTGCCCCAAGGTACTCGGCAACACGCCAACGCTGTTTCAACCCCTTTGATTCCCAATCCTTGAACGATGGGTCTGACTTCAAGGGGTACTTCAGCAAGGTGGCATAGTAGTGATGAAGGCGCGTGAGCTCACTGTCATCCCAGGCCGAGAGCCAATTCCGCGGTGTCAGGGAAAACTGATTCGTCGTCACGTGGCTGATGAGTTCGTGCAGGAGGCGTTCACCGGCATAGACTTCGTCGGCTATCACAACTTGCTCGCGGCGCTGCCGCTTACTGAGCGCGTTACTTCCTTGGCCTCGACCATCCTCGCGCGCAATAACCCACTCCACAACGGGATCGCCCGCCACTGTTACACGACGATCCTCAATGCTAGTGGGTGCGGTAGCGGCATCGGAACCATGCATTGTAAGTCCCCAAATCGCGAAACTACCGAAGTTGATATCGCATACGGGATATCCGATAGACAATGTGTGCCAGCCCCGGCGCTAGCCGCGTCGACAAGCGGCCCTGTCTCTAGGGTCACCCGCCATCACTCCTTTCGTCAAACGCTACAATCAGCAAGTTTGTCGCCGTTCGCGGAAGGCCTCTCTAAACTGGCGCGTTCCGCGAGACAGTTCTGACGGGCTGCCGGGTTTGAACTGACGCCTGATCAAGTCGCAAATGCTGAAGAACGTTTCGGGCTGTCGGAAGTGCGAAGCCCCCGCCTAACACTGTTCCTTGGGACTCTGATACTGGCGTTCAGGGAATCCCGGTGAGATTGATCGTGGCGGATGTCGGCCCGCTGAACGGCGTGTCAGGGAGTGAGGACCGGTCCTGCTCGGCACCACGAGGACCATGGACAACCTCTCGCTGCCCGATGGCCTGCCCTCGCCTACCTACGGGCGGTGGTGACCGCGCTCGAACCGCATGCCGGATCTACAAGCGGGTCCTGAGCGCTACGTGACAGCCCTGAGGCGGCGCTCTGTATCGGCTTCAGCGGCACGCACGTGCTCATCTGGAACCCGTTCGCCGGCTGCTGGCTCTGCGACCGGGTCAACGTGGAAGACTGCATGCTCGACCAGGCGCACCGGCTGGTGTCCGGTGCAGTGGTGCCCCGGCCCACCGACGTGGTGTCCGCAGTGATGCTCCAGGCCGGACGGCGGCTCGATGAGCTACCGCTGTACGCAGCGGAGACCTCGGTGATGGCCGGGACACGACTCACCCCCGTCCAGCAGCGGGCGGTCGATAGCGGTGCGCTCAGCGAAAACGAGGGCATGGGCAACTTGGCAGCCGAACCGGGTCGACGGGCTACCGATCCGCTCGCCACAGGGTCCGCGGTGGACCTGCCGCAGGCTGCGGCATCGGCTCGGCCTGACGCACCGTTGTGCTACCTTTCCCGGCTAGCTGCATCATCGTCAGTTCGCCTGCCCAGTACGACCGTTGCTCTCAAAGGGGCCCGGTCGCACCAAGGCTCCACCCGTCATTGATCGACGAGTGTCCTGAAGGAACTGTGAATTGGGCGATGTGCGCCACAACCCTGGACGGCCACCCGGCCGGGAGGGCAGGTGGGGGCACGGTGCCGAGTCAGGTCCAAGCCCTCGCCCTCTGCTAACCAAATCGGTGAGCAGGTCGAGAGACCTAGGAAGACCCCCGTGCCCCACGTAGCCGCGTCGGCCGGCGAGCCGCAGCTCCCCTTCTCCACCGAGTCCGACATCGTTGATCACCGACGCATTGGCGCACGTCTGCGGCCGCCCGCCTCTCAGGCAGTGATCGACAAAAGCGTCGCCGCCGGTATCGCGGCCGGGCTGAGCCCCGAGCT
The DNA here is from genome assembly GCF_001509795.1 of Streptomyces sp. NRRL WC-3605. Classification (GTDB taxonomy): domain Bacteria; phylum Actinomycetota; class Actinomycetes; order Streptomycetales; family Streptomycetaceae; genus Streptomyces; species Streptomyces viridochromogenes. The sequence continues at coordinate 5,442 of NZ_LLZN01000090.1, forward strand.
AGCCGAGACGCTGACCGCCGCCGCTGCCGACCAGCAGCAACTTCGCCGGGCCCTGCGCTCACCGAAGGTGCAGCGTTTCGGCTCCGAGGAGTTCACGTACATCGAGTTCGATGTCGTGACCTGGCGCGTCCTGCCGTCGCCGGACAACATCCGGTTCGAGGACGAGCACGCTCGCGGCACGATCGGCATGCCTCGGTTCAGGGCCGTCGAGGGTGAGGCGCTGCTCACCTTCGAGATGGACTCGGCCGACAAGCTGATCGACGCGATGGCCCCGCGGATCACCGACATGGTGGACAACAACCCGCACGTCGGCTCCATCCTCGACCGCGGTATCGAGACACCGGGATGGCTGAGCGCCCTCCGGGTTACCACGGACGTGGGCGCCGTGACCAGGCTGGAGTCCACGGATGGCTTCGGCCGTATCGTGGCCAGCCACAATGGCCTCGGCATCACGTTCAAGGACGTTGCGTGGAACCTGCGTCCCGGCGGCCGTCGCGCGACCAACCTGCTCCGAGACCTTGTCGAGTGGGCTGGAAGCGACATGGTCACGGACGAGCAGGCCCGCAAGGTCCGCTGCTCGATCATGCCCAACGCCCGGGTGATCATTGGCTTCTCGGCCCCGCGAGGGTTCGACCGGGCTCGTCGGCGGTTCGTGGCGCACCTGCACATGGCGCCCCCCATGAACTTCTCCACCGCGACCACGCTGAACGCCAAGGCGAACGCCGCAGTGGACAACCTCTACGAACGCGGTCTGCTCCCCGTCCCCAGCGGGATGACCGCGGAAAGGGTCCGTGACATTCTCGATGGCTCGGACCGCGAGCACGGCCTTCTCGCCGACCAGGTCGCCGTCCTGGCATGCGGGGCACTCAACCCTCATCCGAACAAGCGCCAGGCCCGCGCGGTCAACGAGGCGATCGTCGACCTCACCGGCGCGAAGCCCAAGCTGGAGGAGCGCACCCAGCTGGCCGCCGAGGTCGCCCTGCGGGGCTTCCCTGCGGATAAGCGGCTCACCGCCCTGCGCTCATCGCTCGACCGGGCCTGGCGCTGGTCGGTGCTGCGTGGCGTCGAGCTGACCTGCAGCGACCCGCTCGACCTGCTGCCCGAAGCGCTCCGCGAACTCGTACAGGCTGGAGACGCCGCTGGCCCGGCCATCGCCGAGCTCGCCACGCTGGCTAGCTACCACCTCGTCGGGGGCCGCACTCAGCTGCTGACCCGTTCCGAGTTCGGCAGCCGCGGCAGCAACACCGAGCCCCAGCAGATCATGCGGCAGCTGGCCAAGACCGACGTCGGCCTGCGGCAGCTGTGCCAGATCGTTCTGGACGGTCGGGCTGGACGGGACCCGCAGGAGCTGGCCAAGGGCACCACGCCGGAGGACAAGCGAATTGCGGGCGCCGACACCCTCACCCCCGTGCGGCTCCGCGAACTCGCCGACCTGTCCGAGGGGGAAGGCATCACGCACGCCAGCCCCGAGGACCGATTCGCGGCGGCGCTCAAGGAGTTCCAGAAACGCCTTGACGACCTGCTCACCGCGGCCCAGAAGGTCGGCGACGTGACCGGCAAGGATGGCGTGGCGCTGGTGGACACGTTGGGGTACGACAACTCCAACGTGCGGAACACGCTCGTCGAGATCACTGACCTCGTCTCGGAATGGCGAGGCGCACGCCGCCGAGCCGACCGGATGCGGGCCGACCTGGACGAGAGCGGTGACGCCCGATGAAGGGCTTCACGTGCACTCTCACCCCAGAGAACTACAACACCGCGTGCGATCTTGCCGGACCCGCACTGCTGCGACGCCTCCCCGTCGCCTCGACGATCCTGCAGATCACAGAGGATGGGGCCTGGAGCGAATTCTCGACGGGCGTCTACATCGCCGCCGACTTCGAGAACATCATCCGCTACACCGGAAGCGCGATCCGCCACGGATCGGTCGGTGACCGCGTCCGGGAACACGTACTGTCCGGACGCGCCGCACAGTGGACCCGCCTGATGGTGGTCCCGCTGGTAGCGGACACCGAGGAGGACCTCGTGCGCAGGATCGAGGGTCGGATCGGAGCAGTCCTGCGCCCGCTCGACAACAAGCGGCTCCCCACGCTCGGCGGGCCCCGACGACCTGCCTGGCGCAGGACCGCTCGGCGATAGGACCAAGAGGAGACAGCGAAGGCCCCTCACTGCGCGTCTGGGGGGCCTTCACGCTCAGGCAGCCTCGATCACGCCAGCACCCGCTGCGAACGGTTGATCGTCATCCTGGTCGCCGTCCACGTACTTGCCGGAACCACGATTCTGCGCAAAGACGTCGACCTCGCTGCCGGACGGCTGACCGTCCGGCGCGGAGCCGGCCAGCCGACGAATCATCGGTCCACACCCGACACGTGTGTCTGTCCGCTGGGCACACCGGCTGGCTCCTATTCGCTCGGCTGTGGTCTTTTCGTGAACGACCTGCCAGTGATACCTCTAGTGGGTCCACCGGCGGGAAGTGGCGGCGGCATTCAGGGGGAGATGTTGGATCCGAGTCATGGCCAGCGGGGGGCAGGTAGCCAGGCAGGTGGTTCTTCGCTCATCCTCAACTATCCAACGGCCATGCAGTTTCCGGCCATGCCGTCGCCTGAGAAGATCGTCTTCACCTACGATCCCGACGAGTTCGAGAAGTTCGTCGAGGAGTGGGTGCCCGCGCTGGACAGCCTGTACGTGAGGGTGGAGCGCCAAGGAGGTGCTGGCGACCACGGCATCGACGTGGCCGCATTCCTCACTCGCCAGGGCCTGGAAGGTCCCTGGCACAACTACCAGTGCAAGCGCTACAAGGGAACGCTGGCTTGGAGCACCGCCGCGGGCGAGATTCGGAAGATGTTCGCGGGCGTGGTCACCGGTCAGTTCATCGTGCCGGAGCAATACACCTTCGTCGCCCCGTCCATCGGCCCCAGCCTGCAACAGGCCCTGCAACGCCCGGTCGGTACCCGCAAGGACTTCGTGGAGGCGCTGCGCGAAACTACGGACAAGGTCATCACAGACCTGGGCCCGCGGTTGAGGCGCGAGGTCGAGGAGTTGGCTGCGGACACGTCGTTCGAGATCTTCCAGACCGTCAACATGAAGAAGATGCTTGAACAGCACAAAACTACTGACTTCTGGGTGAAGCGATTCCCACCGGAGTCCCCGCCCCGCCCGGCCGTCATGGAACCGCCCGAGAAGCCGGAGCCGCGCGAGGCCCGCTACGTGCAGCAGCTCGTCCAGGTCTACGCCGAGCGCTGGCCCAGTGATGCCAGCACCGTTACCCAGATTGCGCAGCATCCCACGGCTGGCCCGCACTTGCGCCACCAGCGTGAGGCGTTCTTCAGCGCCGAATCTCTGCGCCGCTTCGGGGAGGAGGCCTACCCTGAAGGTCATTTCGAGGCCATCGTCAAGGACATATACGACGCCGTGGTCGACGTGGCAAGGGATGACCACCCCACGGGGTGGAAGCGCCTACAGGCCGTCACCTCGCAAGCGATCAGTGCCGGGCTGACGCAGACGGTTTTCGCTCAGCACGTGAGAACTCTGGACCGTACCGGGGTATGTCATCACCTGGCGAACGAGAACGAGCTCACGTGGTGTGAGGGAGAAGGGACATGAAGCCGCTGAACAGCCCACTGGAGATCGGCGTGCGGGCACTGGTGCTGCTCTCGGAGAGCCATCCCGATGCTTTGGACCTGTCCCAGCTCGCGCTCTTAGACCATGCCGCGCTACACAGCGGAGAGTTCGACGGACCGCCAAGCCTGCACCCGGATCTGCCAGCTCGCTCGGGAGAGCTCGGCCTGAAGCGCACGGTCCTTGAACAGGCCCTTCTGGTGCTCATCCGCGCCGGCCTGGCCGAACTCGAAGCTGACGGGACTGGCCTGGTCTACCGGGCCACGGAACGCGGCCCGGCCTTCGTGGACGTTCTTGAAGCCCCGTACGTGCTGCGGCTCCGCGAGCGCGCCGAGTGGGCCGTCCATCAATGGGCCCCGGACATCGATGTACGCGCCACCACCCAGTCCCTGCTAACGACTCCCCCCGCCCCCATGACCTCCCGCCCGTTCGAGGGCCCTCGTGGGTAGTCTCCAGCTGGTCCACCTCACTTACGCCGGCTCGGGCAAGCCATCAGCGCAAATCGTCTTCGGCCCCGAGCTGACCACCATCTACGGTGCCTCCGACACGGGGAAGACCTTCATCGTCAGGTCGGTCGAGTACATGCTCGGCGGCGCCAAGCTGACCATGGTCCCGGAAGCCGAGGGATACACCCAGATTCTGCTCGGGCTGCTCCTGCCCGACGGCAGCCCGCTGACTCTCGTCCGGCGCCCCGGCACCAACTCCACGCATCTGCATCGCGAGGACCTCCGCGACCTGGTCCACCGCCCCGCGGACGCCATCGTGAACTCGGTGCACAACGCCCGCAGCAAGAACAGCCTCTCGATCCACCTGATGCGCGCTATGGGTCTAGATGAGGTCCTCATCCGCAAGAACGAAGCCGGTGGCACCCGCTCCCTGGCGCTGACCGACCTGGTGCACCTGTCCGTGGTTACAGAGGACCGCATGATCGCCATGCCCTCCCCGGTCCTACGCACCGGCACCGCCAGCACCCGCACCGCGGAGACGTCGGTCATGCGCTTCCTCCTGACCGGGGAGGGAGACCCTTCCATCGACACCGGGCCCAACGCGGGGCAGCGGCGTGTGAACAGGGGACAGATCAACCTCCTGGACCAGCTCGTGCTCGACTTGTCCGCGAAGCTTGAGTCGAACGAGTCTGAGCGCGACCTCAGGGACCGCCTCGCGCGGGTCAAAACCGCGATCAACGCGCAAAACATCGCCCTGCACGCGGCCAACGAAGGTCACCGCGAAGCGGTACGCGAGCGCATGACGCACGCTCGCCGTCTCGCTGGGCTAGACGAGCGGCTGGCCGAGGTCAGCGACCTGCTTGGACGGTTTAGCCTGCTGGAAGACCAGTACCGCTCCGATCTTGAGCGGTTGGTCATGGTCAACGAGGCCGGCAGCATCCTCGGCTACTTCCGCGTCGGAACGTGCGTCTTTTGCGGAGCAGATCCCGAGCACCAGCACCCCGACCACAGCCAGCAGGAGGCCACTCAGCTCCACATTGCGGTGCAGGCGGAGGCCGCGAAGACGACCGCCCTGCTCACCGACCTCCTGCCGACCATCGCCGACCTCGCCCGCGAACAAGAGGAAATCACCCAGACCTGGCAGGCCGTCAAGGACGACCTGGAGACGCTGGACGAACTCATCGCCGAAGCCGAGGGCCAGCTCGCACCGCTCCGGGAGGGCCTTCAAGAACTGCTGGACGCACGATCAGCAGTCGAGCGGGCACTGGAACTGCATGCGCGGATCGCGGAACTTGAGGACAAGCGCTCCCGCCTCGACGGAGAGGGAGCGGTGCCCGCTAGCCGGCCTGCGCAGTACATCGCCGCTCGGGTCGTCAACAACTTCGACTCGGTCCTCCAACGGACCCTGAGCAGCTGGGAAGTACCAGCAGTCGACAACTCCGGGTACGACCAGTACAACGCCGAGATCCGGGCCGGGGGCCGCCCTCGCGCCGGTCGTGGCAAGGGCGTGCGATCCGTCCTGCATTCGGCCTTCACTACCTCCCTGGCCCGCTTCTGCATCGAACAAGACCTCCCGCATCTCGGCTTCGTCGTCCTTGACTCCCCCGTGGTCACCTACCGCCAGCCCGTGAAGAACACCCCACAAGACCCCGACCTACCCGACGTGCGCATCACATCCACTGTCGTGGATCGCTTCTACGAGGACATGCTCGCCTTCCCCGGCCAAGCTGTGATCATCGAGAACGGCGATCCACCCCTCGGCGTCCTCTCCGAGGCCACCACCTACAATTTCACCGCCGCCGACGGTCGCCCTGGCTTCCTCCCGTGATCCCGTCGATTCCGCGATCTGCAGCGCCAGCGCTGCAGCAAGGAAGCCTTTAATGCCCTACGCAATCTCCTTAGCGGTACAGCTATTGCGCTTCTGATACGTGAGACAAGTAGCCGACAGCACATCGGGGCTCATGTACGGCGCTGAGAACGGTACAGCTGTTCACTGTCTAGGTTCGAGTTCCGCCGCGAACAAGACGGCAGCCGCCTTGAGGATTCCGTTAAGGCGGCGCAGGTCAGCGTTCTCCTTTTCAAGCTGACGGACTCGGGCATTGGTACTCGCGGCAGTTTCTACATTTCGACCAGCTTCCGCATCGGCTTTTTTAACCCAGTGCCGAAGTACCTCGGGATGTACCCCCACCAGTTCCCCTACCTGTCGCACGACGCCGGAGCGTCCGGGGCTGGTCGGCCTCATCTCAGTGACCATCTGGACTGCCCGCTCAATCAATTCTGGTGGGTACTTCCTCGGGGCCGGCATAGAGGCGTCCTCTCCAAGAAACTTGGCTTCGGCGACGGCCACTTCTTGACTCGACAAGCCTGAAGCACAGCGCTCAGCGCCGATTATGCACAACTGTTCATGGCAGTCAAATGGGCGCAGATGTCAAGTCAAGTTCGTGCCTCGCCTTGATCCGCCTGATCCTCAACTCCACACCTTCGGCATGCATGTGCGTCGGTTACGTGAGGCTCGTGGGCTCACCCTTGAGGAGCTCGCCAGCAGAAGTGGCATGAGCTTCCGCGGAGTGGTCTACATCGAGCACGGACGTCGCAACCCAAGCTTGACCACCTTGATCAAGCTTGCCCGCGGCTTGCAGACCGAGCCTTCCACGCTCCTCGGAGTCTTCGACAGCCACGACTGGAGCGGCGGCTGAACCGCTTCGGGTCTGATGGAGCTCTCTCCCCCGGCTGCCGGCGGCGGTTCTCGCGGAGCTCTTGGGAATCAGTCCGGAAACGGCGACCGCCTGGCCCCAGTCCGGAGGCAACTGGGCTCGATACGCCGCACAACTCCACGACCGACCCCACTCCCAAGCTTCACTGAGCCGCACAGCGGACGCTGGTGAAACTCCGAGCGCACGACGGCCCAGCGGTCCTATCGTTTCGGCCATGGACGCAGAGCATTTGAAGGGTTCATCCCACAGATGGATGAATGCCGCACTGGCGGCTTTTGTCGAGGGCCCCGAGAGCCACGACTTCGCCGTTCACCATGCTGGAGTCGCTACGGAGCACCTACTCAAGGCATACCTCGCCGGGATTCATCCAGCTCTGATCGTCGACGGTCGGCACTTCGACTCGTTGCTCCATGCCACAGGCCTGAGCTCCCACGCAGGCCCGCTGACCAAGGTCAAGACCATCGGCCTTGTTGACGCCTACGTGCGGGTGGTCAAGCTTCTGCCCGGAAAAATCCCGATCAGCAAAGAGGATCTCGAACCCCTGGCGGACGCCCGCAACGGAGTTGCCCACAGCGCGATACACGACTCGGCACAATCCGAAGCAGTGTTCACGGCCTGTCTGCGCTTGGTAGATCCGGTTCTCGAAGAATTGAAAGTTGATCCGAACAGCTACTGGGGCCCATACCTGGTCCTGCACGACAAACTGGTCGATGAACAGGTGCGACAGGAACGCGTTGCGGCGGAAGCTCTGCTGGTCAAGGCCCGTTCGTTGTTCGAGCAGCGCTTCGGTCACATGGCACCCAAAGAGCGTGATGTTGTTCTGGCCGCAATCACCAGCAAGCCGATGATCACCATGGGCCGAGAAGCATCAGTGGAGTGTCCGGCCTGCGGCTCTCAGGGGTGGATGGCTGGCGAAGTGGAGGCCATCCACATCCACAACGACGGCCAGTTCACGGTCGACCCGAAGGAGGTTTTCCTCGCCCCCCACAGGTTTCACTGCGCAGCGTGCGACCTCGAAGTGGGCACCAAGCTTCTCGTGCACTTGGGCGACCTACCCCGGGGCATCTTCTTGGATGCCAACCCTCATGACTACATCGACGACGAACCGCCAGTGGACGAAGACATCTACAGAGGGCGTTGAGCCCAACCGCCCTCATTTGCGGATTCTGTTAGCCAAAGTTGCCAATATCCCAAGAAGGGGAGCTTAACCAGTCAATTCTCCTTCTTTGAGCTTGCCAAGAAGACAGATGTGAGTCGCTGGATAGGGTGGTCTAGAGAGCTCGCTACTTGGGGCCGCCGACCATAGGCCGGCGGCCCCAAGGCGTTTACCGGTTGAGATCGATTCAGACCTTACGTGCCGAGCTGGCGTAAGTATTGAAAAGTTGATCTCCGTTCAGGCGGTTTGCCACGAGATGGGTAGCAACACTGGCCTCGTCACGCCACAGACCCAGACCGTCGGCCAGAGCAACCGTGTACTTGGTTACGGCGGCTTTGAGAGCGTCGAGCTTGTCTGGCGTGATGACGACCATGCCCGGCTCCGGAGTGCCCAGCGAGTCGCAAATATTGCTGGGGTGGAGCATGACCGGCAGCGGACTGGCTTCCGGATACTCGCTGCGATCCCATCGGACGCTGCCGCCTAGCTGGTTCAGATCGTGCTTCGAGATGGTGTTGGTGGTGCAGCCCGTCTTGAGTTCTGTGACGGCGTGCCGAGTCGGACTGAGGATCCAGAGGTTGTCTGGACCCTCGCCGCCGCTCTCCTTGTCGGGGCGGCTGCTGGCGAACCCAAGGTGTCGTCCCAGCTGTTGCCACGCAGCTTCGGCCTGATTTGTACGCTCCTCATCCCAGGCGATGTCCTCCAGCATGGCCTTGACTCCGAGGACGAGCTGGGTTGGATTGTCGTACGTTGCGGTCAAGAACGCGGCTGCTTCTCGGGCTTGAACCGCCCCGGCCTTGGCCTTGGCGGGGGCGATGCCAGCAGCAGGTCGCAACACCGCGTGGTTGAGTCCCGCGGCGTTCACGAGCACCTGCTGAGCCCGGTGCGAGTCGGTGAAGTGGACGTATCCAGCCCGCTGCTCCATCAGCCATCCCCGCAAGGCTGCATCATCCGTCTGGTTGATCACCTGCACAAAACGTTCAGCTGCGTTGCTGGTCTGGCCAACGACGGCCAGGTCGAATGCCTGCCGACTCGCGACGGCCTCGGGGCGGATTCTCGTGTACTCGGCGTAGCGGACCGTGGCCGTGCGACGCCGACTCTCCTCAACCCAGGCCGGATCCCGGCTGAGGAAGACGGAGAGAGCCTCCCGAATCGAGTCGATTCCCTCACCTCTGATCTGGAGAGCCAGTTCCTGGCTGAGCCCAAGCTGGGCCTGGGTGGCGTTGGAGAACATCGACAGGCGGTTAGGCTCCGTCGTGGCTCTGGCGAGGTTGGCTCCGAGAAGGAGAACTGCACAGTGGTCATCCCGATCACGCACTCCTCGCCCCATGCCCTGCTCGATCCTCTGGATCTCACGTGCTGTGACGGTCGGGCTGCCGGTCAGGGCATCCGCTTCGCGGCGGTCGGCGCCGCTCATCGGGGTGGGGACGCCGTCGAGGATCAGGAGGCGGCAGGCGTCGCCGGGCAGGTCGACCCCGTCGTATTTGTTGATCAAGACCACGAGGCGGCCGCGTGTGGACTTGAGGGATTCCACGCCGGCTGCGAGGTCGTTGACTCTGAGTACTGCGTCTGCGAATGGCTTCCACGGCTCCGCTGCCGGCCCACTGGGCACGATGACGACGACGTTGATCGGCTCTGAGTCGGGGGCACCGTCGCCATTCCGATCGCCGTTGGCGAATTGCCGGGCAAGCCATCTGATGGCCCCGGCGTCGAGGTTCGGGTTGAGCGCCAGCGGAGAAAGGATCAGCCGGTCGCCGAGGTCCGCCGCGCTTCCTGGAGTGACGGGTTTGACCAGGAGTTCGGGGTCGGCATCGAGCGAGGTCACGAGCACACTGTCGTCTGCGAGAGTGGCAGTGAGGTAGACGCGGCGGCGGGCTTTCGCGAACGACGGGATCATGTGGATCGGTGGGCATGGCGGACGGATCTCGAAGCCCTGACTGGTCGCGGTCGCGGAACACAGCGGGAGGACGTCCGCGATCAGGGGCCACGCGAACCGGAACTTATCGTTGCTTTCCCGGTGTGGGTGCAACAACTCCATGACGTCCTGGGCCCGGTCCGCCCAGGCCCAGAACGGGACACGGATGGCCGCCGTGTACTCCGCTGTACTGATGTCTGCCCATGCCTTCGCAGACTGTCGGCGCAAGTCGCCCTCGAACATATCCAGGAGCGGCTGGTAGGCGTCGTGCCCGCGGGCGATGTTGAGCGTGAACTGAGCCTCTGTGGCTGCCAGCGCGGCGTGGGCGTCGTCAACGATCACGGTGCCCAGATCCATGGGAGGGTGTGATCCGCCGATCACTCCGAAGCGGGACCGGCCGTTGATGAGGGTATGGAAGGTGGTGATCAGGATTGCCCGTTCGGCGCGGAACTCCATGTCGTCCGGGTCGTTGGCCGTCGCCAGTCCCAGCCGGTGGGCCTCGGCTCGGGCCTGGGTCGCCAGGTAGTTGTCGGGTGTGAGATAGACGGCCTTGCCAATGTCCTCGTTCAAGGTGCTCTGCGCGATCAGCAGGCCGACGACCGTCTTGCCGCCTCCCGTGTTCTGCTTGATCACGATGTCATGGTTGTCTCGGATCTCGAACCATGATTCGAGTACCTCGCCCTGTTCCTGACGGAGGTATGGGAAGGGGCGGTTCGGTAGTCCATTGAAGATGTCGCGTGGGCGGATGAGGGGTGCACGATCGCCCTTGCCCAGCCTGCTCAGATCCAGAGGCATGTCCTTCGAGTCCCCTCTCCCGCCGGCTGCGGACGCTGCCGGTCTCGCGTTGTCATCATGCCGTTGTCGGTTCCCTCGGTGCACAACGATGAGTGACGCTGCTGGCGCCAGCCGGTCTGGTCAAGGCCTGTCAATCGGCTGGTGCTTCAGCGCCAGGCATGAGTGACGCGGGCCACACCCCGATTCGTTGAGAGGCACCTATCTTGGGGCCTCCGTCGTGGGAGTCTTCCTTCAGCTCTCATTCGGAATCCCGTCCGGCAGGCGGTTCGTGACCGCCGGAGAGCACGCAACGTGCTGACCCGCCCTAGCCAATCCGAGCGGGTGAACCGTCTGGTGATCGCAAGATCGCTGGAGCGGTCGATGTCCGTTGCGGAAAGCCGCCCCGTCAGTGCGGAAGTTCGCGCACTGAAGGAGCGTCTTCGTGATCGGCCTGTTCTCCGAGGCTCTGCCCGAGTTCCTTGGCAGCCTCTGCGCCACCCTCGTCTTCACTATCGGCGCCTGGACGGTGCGTAAGGCCCGAAACCGTGCGGTCTCCAGAAACAACCAGACGACTTCTGACGACGAGTAGAAGGAACAGACAGGGCCCGCGTCATCGGCGCGGGTTCCCGCTGCCCGCTTCGAGGAAGGCGCTCAATGGCAAAGGGCGCTCTGAGAATCCCCGGACGGTCGGGCAGCCGGGGCCAGGTCAGCAGTCTCCTCTCCGTCACTGACACGGGTATAGCTCCGCCCTGATTTGGCGCCGCAACCGCGCTGTTCAGAGGCAGTGTGCGTCAACGCGGGTTCCCATAAGGCATCTTGGGAGATCAAACGGTAAGCATCCGCTCAATTACTCTGTGCGCTCATCCCGTCGGTTCAATGAGGAATCCGTATGAGCTACACAGACCAGGATGTGCGCGAGGGTCGTCGGCTGATGGACGACGGCCGTGAGAACCGGCTGGTGATCGGCGACAAGCTGCTATCCGTCACAGCCTCGGGCCACGACAGCGCCTTCGATCGGTACTGCGACGAGATCAGCCTGAACCCGCGCACAGCCCGCCAGTACCGTCATACCGCCCGTATGTGCACCCCGCCCGTGCGGCAGCTTGTGGCCGGCAGCGGCGTCCACGTCAGCTATAGCGCGCTCCGCGAAGGGGCTCGCTTGGCGCCGTCCGGCAAGCCGTACGACGAGGGCTACAGCACGCTCCGCCTTCTGCTGGAAGATGCACGCGCGGCCGGTGCCGGCCGCGTCAGTGTGACCCAGTACCGCCGTGCTTTGGGCATGGGGCCGGCCTTGCAGGACCTGCTCAACCCAGCCAGCGACATGTCGGTGGCCGAGTACCTGAGCGCCCTGCCGCCCGCGGAACGCGACAAGGTCCTGCGCGACCTGGTGGAGGAGGACGTCAAGGTCCACGATGCCATCAAGCGGGCCATGGACGACAAGCGCCGCAGGGATCGTGAGAACCGCGGCCCCGAGTGCGGCGGGGGCAAGCCCGACAAGGCCCACGCCCTGGCGCGGGACCTGGTGCGGCTGCGTGACCAGGCCACCGCGTTCATGAACCGGTACCCGCCGTCCGCCGCTGTGGCCTTCACCGGCGAACAGCGTGCCGCGTGTGCGGAAGTGCTCGGCACATTGGAAGTCCTCGCGACGTGGATCAAGGTCAGGATCGGCGGTCATGGAGCTGCCGCCGACGCTGACCGTGTCAAGGCCCGGGACCTGGTGACCGTGTGATGGAACCGGTAGCAGACGACGGCGAAGACCGTCTCAACGCCGATATCGAGGAGTTCGCCACCCACGACCGCAAGGGCGGGTGGGCGCGAGCGCTCTTGATCGCCCGCCGAGTCGAGCCCGATGGGGGGCATGGCGTCGGATTCGATCAAGAGTCCACGAAACGGTTCGACCGAACCGTTTTCCGGCGCATCAGTGCCCGAGAGTTCGCCCGCCGGTCGCACACCAGCCACAAGCGAGTCATGGCCTTCCACGAGGCGTGGAAGCGTGCAGCTGCGGACGGCATCGTGCCGCCGTTGCACGACCTTACGCCGGGCGTCCATGTTGATCTGCCGGACGAGGAGGAACGGCCGTTCTTCGGCGAGCGCGGCTACTACCGCAGCTATGAGGCCCGGATGAATGCGGGTGAGCGGCGGCAGGCCATTGAGCAGGAGGCGGAACGGGCCGGGCTCAAGCCGGGCTCCCCGGTCTATGTCGCCCAGCAGCCGAAGGCCCTGAAGACGGCGATCCTGGCCGATCCCACCGCCCGAGCCGCCGCCAAGGAGGCCATTGAGGAGTTCGAGCGTCGCGAGGCGCGAGCGGACCTCGAAGACCGTGCCGCAGCCCGCCAGACGGCCGAGGAAAGCGACTGCGAGTTCGACGCAGGCGAAGTACACGAGGACTACCGGGCACGGGATGCGGAAGCCGTGGAAGTCGAGCGGGCTGTCCGTGCCACGTCGCGGGAGCAGTCCGAACCCGACGTGGCCTTGCAGGTCTTCACCGAGATGACCGAGGTCCGCCTGGGCACGCTGCGGGCGCTGTCGCTGCTGCAACGCAACCAGGTGCAATTCACCGGCGACCGGAGCCGGGCGATTGCCGAACTGTGCGATGCCTCGCAGGCGGCCATGGCGTTCATCCGCGATCTTGCGGCAAGCCGCTACACCGCGCTGAACGACGACGCATTGCAGGCGTTCTTGGACGAAAGCGAGAAGAAGCTGGGATGAGCCCCAAGCGCGACAGCAGTACCCCATCCCAGGCTGAGCAGGACGCGATCGACGTGCTGCTGTGGCTGGGCCACAACGCTGGCCGAGAGCTGTCCTACGAGGATATCGCCGGTGGTATCGGAATCCCCGACGGCAGCCGTCTGCGGCGCGCGGTGCCGAGGGCCCGTGCCGCCGCACATGTGCTCGGCCACCGCCTGGAACAGTTCATGCCATCCCGCGACCCGCTGCGGCGGGGGGCGCGGGTGACCCGCTTCCACAAGTCCGGCCACGGCGACGAGTTCGGCGCCCGGGACGCCCTGCTCGCCTGCCGCAAGGCCGTGGCCTACATGGGCGACATGCACCGGGCCTGCACGTTCGAGGCCAACAATCCGAACAGTATCGAGCCCGAGGCATTCGGGCAGATGGCCGACGCTGCCGAGGGCTGCATCAAGACCGTCAGCGGCGTGGAGGGCCTGGGCAGCAAGGTCGTCAGCGCTCAGGGGACCATCCGGCGCCAGGCCCAGCGGATCGCTGACCTGGAGGCCCAGATCGCAGATTTGACCTCGCATGAGTCCGCTGCCTCGGCCTGATGCGAGTACCTGGCATGGCCCGGCGGCGACAGCCGCCGGGCCATGCGGCGTCCTGCCGCCTTTTCAGACGCGGTTGATCTGTTTGAGCATTCGCTTGCCCGCTGCGCGGGCGGCGGCGAGATCGTCCTCGGTATCAGTGAGCCTGCGCTTCAGTTCGTCTCGTTCGGCACGTATCTCGTCGCGCTCCAGGGCGAGTCGCTCCGCCTCCGCCAGCAACTGGTTGACGCGGGCAGTCAGCTCCTTGGCCCCGACCTGGTCCAGTTGGGCGCCCAGCGAGCGCTGGACGGCCTTCTTGAGACTGTCCCGCTCTTCCCGCAGGGCCTTGTTCTCGTCGCGGAGCAGGGCCAGGTCGGTGGCCAGGCTCGCCGCGGAGGCGTCCTTCCCGGCCTGCCGGGTACGGCGATCGGCCTTGGCCTGGCCTTTCATAGCAGCCTCGATGTGCTCGCGGACCCCTTCGGCGTAGACGAGCCAGTTGGAGACGCCGGCGGCGCGGGCGACGGCGAGGAACGTGATCGGGTCGCCCTTGGCCTTCATCGCGTCCACGGTAGCCAGCACCTTGGCCCGCTTGGCCTGGCTGTCCCTTTTGCGGGTCTCGCGCAGGACGTCGCCGGGAGTGCGCTTGGCCTGGCTCATGCCGTGCTCCCGCCGCGCTGGTTGGGGAAGGTGGGCGTGGGCAGCGACACGGCACTGCGGCCTTGAGCGGCTCGCACCTTGCGCAGGACCGCCGACGCCTGCTCGACTTCCTCGCGCTCATCCTGGCTCATGGCTTCCACCAACTTCCGCATCGTCTCGGCAGTTCCCTTGAATGCCGAGATCTGATCGTCCAGGTTCTTCACCACGAACTCGTCCGCCTCCATCATGACCGCCATCTCCTTATCGGCCTTTAGCGAGCGGACGTGTTCCTCGATGGCAGGCAGATAGGACGGGTCCGGCCGGTACGAGGGGCAGGCGGCGCACTGGAAGCGGATCGGACATGCCTTTCCGCCTGCCTTGACGTTGGAGGGTTCGGTACAGTTGCCGAACGGCACCGCCACCGAGCGGGCCTCATACGCGGTGGCCGAGGCCATCGGAGCGGCCTGGCCCTTGCGGTCCACGGTGTGCAGGCGCATCACGTTGACCGCCTCCCGCTTCCGCTTCTGACTGATCTTGTAGTAGCGCTGAGTGGTCTGCATCGACTTGTGATCCATCAGCTCCCGCAGCACTTCGATGGGCACTCCGGCGTCCGCGTACCGCTGGCAGAAGGAGTGCCTGAAGGCGTACGGGTAGACCAGGCTGCGGTCGAACGCCACCCGCTTGCCGTCCTTGCCGAACTCCTCGGACAGCAACACGGGGACGCTGTCGGCCCACTTGCGGATCACGGTCGAGATCTGTTCGGACCCCAGATGCCGGATGATCCCGTTTTCCCCGGCTGGCGGGAACAGGAACGGCTCGCTGCCGGTGGGCAGGTCGAGCGTGTCGCGTACGGCCAGCCAGGCGCGGATCGTCTCGACGGTTTCGGGGGTGATCTCCAGGCGTCGGTTCAGGCGGCGGCCCTTGCGGTTGTCCCAGATCAGCAGCCACTCACCGTCGGCGTATTCCAGGCAGTTGGCCCGCAGTTCGGCGATTTCGTAGGGGCGCCGTCCGGTGTCCCGCAGCAGTTCGTACACGGCGCGGGCCAACGCGGCCACCTGCTCAGGGGTCATCTTGCCGTGCGAGATGTCTCGCCCCAACAATTCTGCGAAACTGTCGAGTTGGTCGATGACGGATTCGGGCAGGGCCTTGCCGGTGTCGTCCTCGTTGACCTCTTCCTGCTTGACGGTATGGCTGGAGTGCCGTGTGAAACTCGCGGACATGCCGTCCAGGTGGCCTGCGGCCCGGTTGTAGTCGAGGACCTTGAAGAAGCAGGAGAGCAGAGCACCGCGCTGCTTGCTCGACATGGCCCCGCCGTCCAGCTTGGGCAGCTGGCGGAAGGTGTCGACCACGGCGTTCATGTCGGCGAAGTTCAGAGCTGCGGCGTCCATGCCGCCGCCGGGGCGCATGTCCAGGGCACGGGAGGCAGCTCGGCACACCCGCAGCCCTCGCCTTGCCTCGGTCGTGTTCGGCTTTGTCTCGGCGATGAAAGTGACCAGCATCTGCCGCAGCCAGGGCTGACGGATCTCGGAAACGTCCAGGCCGCCGGGGCGCTGAGTGGTACCCCCGCGCAGCCCCCGTACGCCGAGCTCGGACAGGTCCAGTACGTCCCGGCTGGTTGGGTCGACGCCCTCGAAGCGGTCGAACGAGGAGCGCAGAATACGGCGCGTCTCCCGTACCAACGCATCCACGTTCGCCTGCGTCCCGCTCGGCAACTGCCCGGCCGCCGCCGTGGCGATGGACTCGACCCGCTCCGCAAGGTGCGAGACGGCCTGGCGCACGGCCACAGGGTCGATCTTCTGGCCGCGAATATCGCGCTGTTGCAGCGCGTACAGCATCTCCAGACGGGCCACCGGGGCGAGCGGCGCCAGGGAGAACTGGTGGACGTTCAAGAACGGCGCCTGCCGGTCCAGCCACACGGCCGACGGCTCGGGACGGCTCCCGCGCACGGTTGCCATGACCTTCTTCCAACGGCTCTGGTGCATGGCACACAGCCCCCAGGTAGCCCGCGCGTCGTAGCGGCAGCCCGCCACCCGGCACGCTGGCGACGGTGGATACGGCGACTGCTTCACGATCCACGCCCCCAGCTGGGAGCCGGGATCGCGTTGCAGATCCTTTTGCCGCAGCGAGCCGTGCGCGTTGCACAGACCCCACAAAACCGAGTCCCGCGGACATCCCTGAATCCGGCATCCGGCCCGCTCACCCGAGATCACCCGGTTGCGGTCCGGCACGTACAGAGCCTTGAACTCCTTTAGCCCCAGATTGCCGCCGCGGTGGGTCTTCTCGCAGGTGGCGCACAGCCCCCGCCGGACGCGGGTGAGCGCGTCGCAGGCAGCCACATCGCACCGGTAGACGGCCGTGCCCGGATTGTCCACGTCGCCGCTGAACAGGTGGGCGTCGCCGTCCCATTCAGCTGGCCGCCAGGCGGGATCGACTCGCTCACGCAGCCACCTGGTCCACTCCGCTAGCACCTTCGGTGCGGCACCGTCCGCTGTCTGTCCGGCCGGGAGCCGGGGCTGGTGCAGCGGCACGACATTCCCCGTCGCCGTCACCCGCGGGCTTCCTTCCTCTTGGCGGCCACCAGCTTGACGGCCTCGCGCTTGTCCTGGTCTGTCGCGTGGGTGTAGGGGTCCATAGACTGCGGCGAGAGGTGCCCGGCCATGTCCTGGGCCACGTCGCGGGCTACCCCGGAGCGGACCCACCGTGTGATCGCCGAGTGCCGCAGCATGTGCGGCCGGGCGCGGAACCCCGCACGGCTGGCGAGCCGCTTGAACAGCTCATACGTGCTGGGGTACTTCATCGGCTCCCCGAGCGGGGCCCTGAAAAGGTTCACAAACACCATGTCGCCGCCGGCCGCCTCCGGTACGGCGTCACGCTCGTAGCGGTAGTCGGAGTACAGGGCCACCGTCTCGGCCTCCACCGGAATCCAGCGCGGGTAACGCGACTTGGCGTAGGCGTTGTTGCTGTTCAGACGGCGCCGCACATGCACGTGCGGTCCTCCGACCCGGCAGCCCAGCGACGTTGAGTCAGGCAGGAAGTGCATGTCCTCACGCCGTAGCCCCAACCCCTCGCCGATACGCATTCCGGTGACTGCCAGCAACGACACGAGGAACCGGTCACGTGCGTGCGTGGTGACCTGGACGAGCTTGTGGATCTCATCGTCCGAAAGCCACTCGTAACCCGGCACCGATACGCGGTACTTGATCCGCCGTTCCTGGACCGTACGGTGCTGGCCGTCCTCGCCCGGATCAAATCCCGGCGGGGTGTAGTGCAGGAACTTCGGCTGCAGGAGCTGACTCACCACCGTCGACGGCACCCACCCCTGGAGCGATGACCATGAAAGGAACTCACCGATCGTGCCCATGATCGCGTTTGCAGTGCCCTTCTCCCGGAAGCGCGGCTCAGCACGGGGCCGACGCCCCTTAGGCGGCAACGGCTCGTCCACCAACCAACGCATCATCGCCATCAGCTGAGCCAGGCTCGGACGCGTCCAGTCCACCGCGTTCTCCATGCAGTACGACAGGTACAGGGCGATTCGGCCTGCGTACGTCCGCTGAGTGTTGTAGGCCCGGTCATCGTTCCTGAGCCCTGCAAGGTAGGCACACGCCTCAATGTGCAGCTCGAATGCCTCGTTGACGACGACCCAGTAGGTAGACCCGTCACCAGATATGGCGCGTTCGGCTCGGAAGTGCCGCAAGAGGAAAGCAGAGATAGCCAATTTGCCTGACACCCCTCGGATACTGTTAAGGCAAGTGCAGAACTACCCCACTTACCTCACGTGCCTGAAGAAACTCAGACACCCAAGATAA
>NZ_LLZN01000091.1 GCF_001509795.1 Streptomyces sp. NRRL WC-3605
CCGCGTAGACGGCCACGCTCGCGATCCCGGCGTCCCGGCAGGCCCGGGCCACGCGGACAGCGATTTCGCCACGGTTGGCGATGAGCACCTTGCGCACGATTGAGGCTCCCTCCTTGAAACAAGCCGAGTTTAGGGACTGCCGACACGGCACTTCGACCCGTCCCCAGTGGTGACCTTGCCCACACGGAGCGTGATTCCGGGTCGGTCCACCCTGCGAAATCCCATGTCGCGCCTCGGCACGCAGGTCTCTCCTGGGAAACCCTAGCCCTCCGCTGTGGTCAAGGTCTCTGTCATCACGTGCTGCGGGCCACTCGGTTTCTTTGTGGAATCCCTACGAATGGCCCAATGATTCTTTGCCCCCGCCCGAACCCTTGTCCCAAGGTTTACCCGTTAGTAGCGTTCGCGATGTCTCGAAACGTACTTGGGGTAACAGCGGCCGCGCCCGGATGGGCCGGGGCGGCGCTCGGTGAGCTCGGAAGTGGGTGGGACCGGTGGTGCGCAGGCCGGTGGCGTGGGTCGTGGCGGTCGTGCTCTTCGTGGAGGCGCTCGGCGTCGGGGCGCTGAACTGGTTCCTCGGGATCGTCGTCGACCGCCAGGACATGTCCCTGGCCGGTCTGGATCCTGACGTGATGTCGGTGTCGTCGAAGGTGGGCGGAGTCGTCTTCGGCGCCTACTTCGCTCTGTGCGGTCTGGTGGCTCTGCTCGTGGCCCTGCGCGACCGCGCGCCGGCCGGCTTCGGGCGTGTCCTGCTGATCAGCGCCGCCGTGGTGCACGCGCTGCTGGGCGCGTTCGCGTGGGGCCTGGTGGGCTGGACGGCGTTCCTCTTCATGGTCGTCGTGTTCGCCCTGATCGTGCTGGTGCTGATGACGTACGACGGTCAGGGCGCGCCCGCGAAGCCGGCCGAAGCCCCGTCCGCGGGGGACGGCGACGGCTCCGCGGACGGCGGCTCGCCGGTCACGCCTCCGCCGGCGCCCACAACTCCGTGATCCCGACGCCCAGCCGGCCGAGCAGCCGCCGGACCAGGGGCAGGCTGATGCCGATGACGTTGCCGTGGTCGCCCTCGATGCCGTCGATGAACGGGGCGGAGCGGCCGTCCAGGGTGAAGGCGCCCGCCACGTGCAGCGGTTCGCCGGAGGCCACGTACGCGGCGATCTCCTCGTCGGTCGGCTCGCCGAAGCGGACGACCGTGGAGGCGGTCGCCGACGCGTAGCGGCCGGTGGCGGTGTCGTAGACGCAGTGACCGGTCTGGAGCGTGCCCGCGCGGCCGCGCATGGCCTTCCAGCGGGCGGTGGCCTCCTCGGCGTCGGCCGGCTTGCCGAGGGGCTCCCCGTCGAGGTCGAGGACCGAGTCGCAGCCGATGACGAGGGCGCCCTGGACGTCGGGTCGTGCCGCCACGACGGACGCCTTCGCCTCGGCCAGCGCGAGGGCCAGCTCCGCGGGGGTGGGGGCGGTGACGGCGTCCTCGTCGACGCCGCTCACGATGACCTCCGGGGCCAGTCCGGCCTGGCGCAGGAGATTGAGCCGGGCGGGGGACTGGGAGGCGAGGACGAGTCGGCGGCGCGGCTGATCAGTCATGCCGTCAGCGTATCGGCGGGGCGGGCCGTGCTCACCTCAGCCCGATCACGATCATCGTCAGGACCATGGCCAGTGCCATGAGAACGCCCAGCCGTCGCAACCTGTCCTGCATCTCGCGCAGTTCCTCGGGCGGCTCGTTCTCGGGGTCGGACCACAGCATGCCTTCCATCGTCGGTCGGCCGCCGCGCCCGGCGCCTGAGTACGCGTACTCAGGTTCGGCCCGCCGCGGCTTCGGCGATCACCCGCACCCGGACGACGCCGGGTGCGAGGTGATGGCCGAAGCCGTCGGGGCCGCCTTCCAGCACTAGCCGGGCCAGTACGTACGGGCCCATGTGGCCGGGCCCGGCTGCGGCAGCCGGTGTGCGGCGATGCGGGACGGGTCCGACCACCCGTCCCGCGGCTCGGGTGCGCCGGGCGGCACGGCTGCCGCCGCCGCGGCGCGGGCGCGGACCACCGCCAGTGCGGCGGCCAGCTCCTCCGGTGTCGGGTTGCCCCGGACCACCTTGATGTTCATGACGGCTCCCAGCGGGACTAGAGGGGGATGTTGCCGTGCTTCTTCGGAGGCAGGGATTCCCGCTTCGTCCGCAGCTGACGCAGGCCGCGCACGATGTGCAGACGGGTGTCGGACGGCATGATCACCGCGTCGACGTACCCGCGTTCGGCCGCGACGTACGGGTTGAGCAGGGCGTCCTCGTACTCCCGCATGAGCCGCGCGCGGGTCGCCTCCGGGTCGTCCGACTCGGCGATGGTGCGGCGGTGCAGGATGTTGACGGCGCCCTGCGCGCCCATCACGGCGATCTGGGCCGTCGGCCAGGCCAGGTTGAGGTCGGCGCCCAGGTGCTTGGAGCCCATGACGTCGTAGGCGCCGCCGAACGCCTTGCGGGTGATGACCGTGATCAGCGGGACGGTCGCCTCGGCGTACGCGTAGATCAGCTTGGCGCCGCGGCGGATGATGCCGTCGTGCTCCTGGTCCACGCCCGGCAGGAAGCCGGGGACGTCGACGAAGGTCAGCACCGGCACGTTGAAGGCGTCGCAGGTCCGCACGAACCGCGCGGCCTTCTCCGAGGCGGCGATGTCCAGGCAGCCGGCGAACTGCATCGGCTGGTTGGCGACGATCCCGACGGGACGGCCCTCGACCCGGCCGAAACCGGTGACGATGTTCGGGGCGAACAGCGCCTGCGTCTCGAAGAACTCGCCGTCGTCCAGGACGTGCTCGATCACCGCGTGCATGTCGTACGGCTGGTTCGCGCTGTCCGGCACGATCGTGTCCAGCTCGCGGTCCTCGTCCGTGACCGACAGGTCCGCCTCCTCCGGGAACGCCGGGGGCTCGGACAGGTTGTTGGACGGCAGGTACGACAGCAGCTGCTTGACGTACTCGATGGCGTCCTTCTCGTCACCCGCCATGTGATGGGCCACGCCGGACGCGGAGTTGTGGGTGCGGGCGCCGCCCAGCTCCTCGAAGCCGACGTCCTCGCCGGTGACGGTCTTGATGACGTCCGGGCCGGTGATGAACATGTGCGAGGTCTGGTCGACCATCACCGTGAAGTCGGTGATCGCCGGGGAGTAGACCGCGCCGCCCGCACACGGGCCGACGACCAGGCTGATCTGCGGGATGACGCCGGAGGCGTGCGTGTTGCGGCGGAAGATCTCGCCGTACGCGCCCAGCGAGGCCACACCCTCCTGGATGCGGGCACCGCCGGAGTCGTTGATGCCGATGACCGGGCAGCCCGTCTTCAGCGCGAAGTCCATGACCTTGACGATCTTCTGGCCGTAGACCTCGCCGAGCGCGCCGCCGAAGACGGTGAAGTCCTGCGAGAACACGGCCACCGGGCGCCCGTCGACCGTGCCGTAGCCGGTCACCACGCCGTCGCCGTACGGGCGGTTCTTCTCGAGCCCGAAGTTGGTGGAGCGGTGCCGGGCGAACTCGTCGAGCTCGACGAACGAATCCTCGTCGAGGAGGAGTTCGATGCGCTCACGGGCCGTCAGCTTGCCCTTGGCGTGCTGCTTCTCGACGGCACGTGCGGAGCCGGCGTGCGTCGCTTCCTCGATGCGGCGCTGGAGATCCGCGAGCTTGCCCGCGGTGGTGTGGATGTCGATCTGCTCTTCCGGCTCGGACATCGGGATCGCGGCTCCCTGCCTGCTCAAAAGGGGGGACGGTTACTCATCCGTAGAGTAGTGGGGGGTCTCGGGATCAGCAGTGCGGCGTTTCACACACCTAGGGTGGCTTGCATGACGCCGCGAGATGCATCAGACGACAGCCGTTGGTCGGACCTGGACCGTCCGCCGCTCAACGCCGCCGCGCTGCGCCGGGGACTCGTCCGTGAGGGCGGACTCTGGCGCGACGTGCGGATCGTGGCGCGCACCGGCTCCACCAACACCGACCTGGTGGACCTGGCCACCAAGGGCGAGGCCGGGGAGGGCACGGTCCTGATCGCCGAGGAGCAGACGGCCGGCAAGGGCCGCCTCGACCGCGACTGGACGGCACCGGCCCGCTCCGGGCTGTTCTTCTCCGTCCTGCTGAACCCGGCCGGGGTGCCGGTGACCCGCTGGGGGTGGCTGCCGCTGCTGACCGGTGTCGCCGTGGCGACCGGGCTGTCGCGTGCGGCGGGCGTGGACACGGCACTCAAGTGGCCCAACGACCTGCTGGTGACCATCGGCGGCGAGGAGCGCAAGGCCGGCGGCATCCTGGCCGAGCGGGCCGGTGACGACGGCGTGGTCATCGGCGTCGGCATCAACGTGACCTTGCGGGCGGACGAGCTCCCGGTGCCCCAGGCGGGCTCGCTGGCGCTCGCGGGCGCCGTCAGCACCGACCGGGACCCCCTGCTGCGGGCCGTGCTGCGGTCCCTGGAGGAGTGGTACGGACGGTGGCTGGCCGCGACCGGCGACCCGGTGGCCAGCGGACTCCAGGAGACGTACGCGGCCGGGTGTGCGACGTTGGGCAAGCAGGTACGGGCCGAACTGCCGGGCGACCGGGCGATCACCGGGGAGGCCGTCGCGCTCGACGGCGACGGGCGGCTCGTGATCGCGACCGGGGAGGGCGTGCAGGAGCCGGTGGGCGCCGGCGACATCGTGCACCTGCGCCGGGCGTGACGGCGGCCGTACGGGCGCATCGGGTGCGGCAGGCGTGAAACCGGGCGCGAAGCGGAGGCCCGGCCGGGCCGGTGTGGACCGGATCGGACCGCGGCCGCCCGGGTACCCCACCAGCGGCGGTACGGCAGGGCCGGCTTTCCCCGACGGAGTGAGCTGGCGCACACCTGCCGTAAAGTGAAGGCCGGTCGCTTACTCGACCGCGGCAGATCGGAAGGGCAGCAGGCGTGACCGTCGACGACACGGGCTCCGGCGGGGACGGCCGCGTGGACCCCCACGCCGCCGAACCGGGCGAGGACCCCCTCGCCCTGCGCCTGGAACAGCTCATCCTCGGCGCCGAGCGGCGCTACACCCCGTTCCAGGCCGCCCGCAGCGCCGGGGTCTCCATGGAACTGGCGTCCCGCTTCTGGCGGGCCATGGGCTTCGCCGACATCGGGCAGGCCAAGGCGCTCACCGAGGCCGACGTGCTGGCGCTGCGGCGCCTGGCCGGTCTGGTCGAGGCGGGGCTGCTCAGCGAGGCCATGGCCGTGCAGGTGGCCCGCTCCACCGGGCAGACCACGGCCCGGCTCGCGGAGTGGCAGATCGACTCGTTCCTGGAGGGCCTGACCGAGCCGCCGGAACCCGGCATGACCCGTACCGAGGTCACGTATCCGCTGGTCGAGCTGCTGCTGCCCGAACTGGAGGAGTTCCTCGTCTACGTCTGGCGGCGCCAGCTGGCCGCCGCGACCGGCCGGGTCGTACAGGCAGCCGACGACGAGGAGATGGTGGACCGGCGGCTGGCCGTGGGCTTCGCCGACCTGGTCGGCTTCACGCGGCTGACCCGCCGGATGGAGGAGGAGGAGCTCGGCGAGCTCGTCGAGGCCTTCGAGACCACGGCGGCCGACCTGGTCGCCGCGAACGGCGGACGGCTGATCAAGACGCTCGGCGACGAGGTGCTGTACGCGGCCGACGACGCGGGCGTCGCGGCCGAGATCGCGCTGCGGCTCATCGAGACGATGGCCCACGACGAGACCATGCCGGAGCTGCGGGTCGGCATCGCCTTCGGAACCGTGACCACCCGGATGGGCGATGTCTTCGGCACGACGGTGAACCTCGCGTCCCGGCTGACCTCCATAGCCCCCCGCGACGCCGTCCTCGTGGACAGCGCGTTCGCGGAGGAGCTGATCCGGACCGCCGAGGCCCCCGCCTCGGAGGCCGAGGCGGCGGAGGCGGCCGCCACCGCCGAGAAGGAGGGCGAGGAGCCGCCGGCGTACCGGTTCGCGCTCCAGCCGATGTGGCAGCGCCCCGTGCGTGGCCTCGGGGTCGTCGAACCCTGGCTGCTGACCCGGAGGGCACCCGCCGGGGAGGAGTGAGCCCTCGGTCCGCGGCCTGTCAGTCCTGGCCGCCGCGGGAACCGAACAGATCGATGCAGAGCCCGATGACCGGCACGCAGACGCCGCGGTCGTCGGGCTCCGACGGTTGCGGAGCCGGTGTCGGCCTCGGGGACGCCGTGGGGCGGCCCGGCGCCGAGGGGTGCTGCGGCGTCGTGGGCGCGGGCCGGGACGGCTCGGTGGCGGCCGGCGGCGCCTGAGGAGGACGCACCGGCGTCGAGGCGTCACCCGTCGCGCCGGGCGCGGGGGACCCCGCCCCGCTCGCCGTCGCGGTCGGCACGAGGATCGAGCCGGCGGTGGGCGTGGTGCCCAGGCCGCCCATGGCCGAGGTGGCGGACGGGCTGGGGCGGGTGCGTTCGGACGGGGCGAGCGTGGCGGCGGCCTCCGTGGAGCGGTCCGTGCCGGTGCCGCCGCCCGTGCCGGTGCCGGGGGCGCCGGCGTCGATGGCGAGGTCCGGCGTGTCGGCGGGGTCCGCCGGCCCCAGCCCGGGAATCCCCGTCTCGGGCGCCAGCCGCACGAGACTCAGCGCCCCGGCGGCCAGCGCCAGCCCCCCGGCCGCGAGCAGGGCCTTGCGGTGCGGCCGCCGCCGATGCCGGCCCCGACGCCCGAGCCGGGGGTGGGCGGCCGTGTCGGCTTCGTCGGGGATGGCTTCGTCGGGGGTGGCTCCGGGCGCGCTCGGCTCCTGCGCCTGCGAGGCTGCGGCAGCGGGCGACCCCGGTGTCTTGGCCGGGGGTCGGTCCGGGCTGGGTGCGGCGGTTGTCTTCGTGGGCCGGGGCGACTCGGGGGCTGCGTCCGCTTCGTGTGACGGCTGCGGAGGCTTGGCTGCGGCTGCGGCTGCGGCTGCGGGCAGGGTCGGGGCTTTGGCCGGGGGCCGGTCCGGGATGGGGGCGGCCCCCTTGTTCGCCGGCGGCTGCGCAGGCTTGGCGGCGGCTGTGGGCAGGCCCGGGGCCTTCGCCGGGGACCCGTCCCGGCTGGGGTCGGCGGTGGCTCGCTTCGTGGGTCGGGGTGATCCGGGTGTGGCGCCCGTGTTCCCTGGCGGCTGCGGAGGCCTGGCCTCGGCCGTGGGTGGCTTCGGGGCGTGTGCCGGGTGCGCGGTCGGCTTCGATGCCTTGGCCTTGGTGGGCTGCGGATCGTGGCCGGCCCCGGCGGCAGCGGCCGGCTTCGAGGGCCGAGGTGGCTCGGCGGTCGGGCTCATGTCCGACGCCCGTACAGGCTTGGCCGGCCCCGGGGTCGGCTTCGGATCCGTGGTCTTCGCCGGAGCCTGGGCGGCCGTACCCGCAGCGGCCGGTGTCGAGGGAGCGACTGCCGTCGACGGAGCGGCCGGTGTCGTTGGAGCGGCTGCCGTCGTGGGTGCGGCCGGCGTCGAGGGAGCGGCTGGCGTCGCGGGGTGGGCCCTCGTTGCCAGGGGCACCGGTTTCGGGGTGCCGGACGGGCTGGTGTCCGGGGTCTGCGGTGACCCCGTTCCGTACGTCGTGGGCTGGACCGGCTGCGGGCTGCCCGCGTCCGCCTCCCGCGCCCCCGGTATCCGGCCCGGTGCCCGTTCCTTCGGTCTGTCTGCCGTGTTGCCCATCGCGTCCCCTCCCATCGCGCCTGTGCCCCCGAGGCGCCGTGGTGTCGGCACGTTATGCGGTGCTGTGGGAGGCGGAGCGGGACTTGGGCGGGATGTCACTCGAACGGGTGTCGGGGCGTGGTGCGGGACCCGCGCGTGGTGGGCCTTTCCCCGGAGAGGCCGGGCTGCGATGATCGGGGCGAGTGTTGTTAACCCGCGTTAACCGGAGGGTGTCATGAGTGAGGAGCGGTTCGGGGAGTTCGTCCTGGTGCGGCGGCACGGGGACGGGCATGTCGCGGAGCTGGCCCTCGACCGGCCCAAGGCCATGAACGCCGTCTCGACGGAGATGGCCCGGTCGATCGCGGCTGCGTGCGCCGCGCTGGGCGCCGACCGTGACGTACGGGTCGTGGTGGTCACCTCCACGCACGAGCGGGCGTTCTGCGTCGGGGCGGACCTGAAGGAGCGCAACTCCTTCAGCGACGCCGACCTGGTGCGGCAGCGCCCGGTGGCGCGCGGCGCGTACACGGGCGTGCTGGAGCTGCCCGTGCCGACCGTCGCCGCCGTGCACGGCTTCGCGCTGGGCGGCGGCTTCGAGCTGGCGCTGTCCTGCGACGTGATCGTCGCCGACCCGACGGCCGTGGTGGGCCTGCCCGAGGTGTCGGTCGGCGTGATCCCCGGGGGCGGCGGTACGCAGCTGCTGCCGCGCCGGGTCGGGGCGGCCCGCGCGGCCGAGCTGATCTTCACCGCGCGCCGGGTCGAGGCCCCGGAGGCCCGTGAGCTGGGCCTCGTCGACGTGCTCGTCGAGGAGGGGCGCGACCGCGAGGAGGCCCTGGCGCTGGGCGGGCGGATGGCGGCCAACTCGCCGGTGGGACTGCGGGCCGCGAAGAAGGCGCTGCGCCTCGGCTTCGGGATGGATCTGCGGGCCGGGCTGGAGGTCGAGGACGCGGCCTGGCGGTCGGTGGCGTTCTCGGGGGATCGCGCGGAGGGTGTGGCCGCCTTCAATGAGAAGCGCAGACCCCAGTGGCCCGGGGAGTGACGGGCGCGGTCGTGTCCCGGTGAGCGCCCCGTTCGCCACACCAATCTCCCAAAGAAGGGCAAAGCTCCCTAGCCTGGGGTGATGGGTGAGGACAGACGGCTCGCGGCCGTGGTCGCGTTGGCCCAGGGGATGGCGGCGGCGCACACCCCGCGCGAGTCCTGGCGGGCGGCCGCACTCGGGGCGTGCCGGGCGCTGGCGGGGAGTTTCGCCGCGCTGTCGGTGTGGGAGCGCGAGCTCGGGCGGTTGCGCGTCCTCGTGAATGTGGGGGACCGCACCCAGGGCGAGGAGGAGTTCCCGGCCGAGGAGACGTATCCCGTCCATCAGTTCCCGGAGATCACCGAGTTCCTGCACGAGCGGTGGGCGGCCGGCGGTGAGCCCGACGCCTGGGTGGAGACGGCCGAGGGTCCCTCCGCGGGCGACCCCGGGTACTGCCACCAGCGGGTCGCCGCGCTGCGCCGGCGCGGCCGTGGCTGCTGTGTGGTCGCTCCGATCGTGCTGCACGGGCGGGCCTGGGGGGAGCTGTATGTGGCGCGCCCCGCCGGGGTGCCCGTCTTCGGGCGCGGCGACGCCGACTTCGCGACCGTGCTGGCCTCGGTGGTGGCCGCCGGGCTCGCGCAGACCGAGCGGCTGGAGGAGGCCCGGCGGCTGGCGTTCACCGACTCCCTCACCGGACTGGCCAACCGCCGCGCCGTGGACGTCCGGCTGGAGGAGGCCGTGGAGCGGCATCGCGTCGACGGGGTCGTCGTCTCCCTCGTCGTGTGCGACCTGAACGGGCTCAAGCGGGTCAACGACACCCAGGGGCACGCCGTCGGCGACCGGCTGCTGGAGCGGTTCGGGTCGGTGCTGTCGCTGTGCGGGGCCATGCTGCCGGGCGCGCTCGCCGCCCGGCTCGGCGGGGACGAGTTCTGCCTGCTGGTGGTCGGTTCCCCGGCGGACGACGTGGTCAAGGCGGCCGACGAACTGTGTCGCCGGGCGGCAGAGTTGGAGCTGGGGGAGGGGGTGGCGTGCGGGGTCGCGTCCACCGAGGACCCGATCGGACCGGTGCGCAGCGCGCGGCGGCTGTTCCGGCTGGCGGACGCGGCCCAGTACCGTGCCAAGGCGCTGCGGGCCGAGCGGCCCGTGGTCGCGGGGCGCGAGGGGCCGGACGATCCGGTGGTACGGCTCGCCGACGCGGAGCCCTCCGGGGAGGGGGCCGTGGAGCGGCGGCGGTTCCGCGGGCGGGTGCCGTGACCGGGGCGGCCCGGTAAGGGGTGGAGCGGCCACCCACTAGTGACATCTTCGTCTTCACTGCGTACGCTCCTGAATATGGATATGCACACTGTGGTGGTGGGGACGTCCGGGGTCACCGCGTCCGACGTCCTCGCCGTGGCACGCGGCGGAGCCCGCGTCGAGCTGTCGTCGCAGGCGATCGAGGCCCTCGCCGCCGCCCGCGAGATCGTGGACGCGCTGGCGGCCAAGCCCGAGCCCGTCTACGGCGTCTCCACCGGTTTCGGCGCCCTCGCGACCCGGCACATCAGCCCGGAGCTGCGGGCCCAGCTGCAGCGCAACATCGTCCGCTCGCACGCCGCGGGCATGGGCCCCCGGGTGGAGCGGGAGGTCGTCCGGGCGCTGATGTTCCTGCGTCTGAAGACCGTCTGCTCGGGCCACACGGGCGTACGGCCGGAGGTCGCGCAGACCATGGCCGACGTCCTCAACGCCGGGATCACGCCCGTCGTCCACGAGTACGGCTCCCTCGGCTGCTCCGGCGACCTCGCCCCGCTGTCGCACTGCGCCCTCGCGCTGATGGGCGAGGGCGACGCCGAGGGCCCCGACGGTGTCGTGCGGCCCGCCCGCGACCTCCTCGCCGCGCACGGCATCGAGCCCGTCGAACTGCGCGAGAAGGAGGGCCTCGCCCTCCTCAACGGCACCGACGGCATGCTCGGCATGCTGGTCATGGCCCTCGCCGACCTCGACACCCTCTACAAGTCCGCCGACGTCACCGCCGCCCTCTCGCTGGAGGCCCTCCTCGGCACCGACCGGGTGCTGGCGCCCGAGCTGCACGCCATCCGCCCGCACCCGGGGCAGGGTGCCTCCGCCGCCAACATGGCCGCCGTGCTGAAGGGTTCGGAGCTCACCGGGCACCACCAGGACGACGCGCCCCGCGTCCAGGACGCCTACTCCGTGCGCTGCGCCCCGCAGGTCGCCGGCGCCGGGCGGGACACGATCGCGCACGCCCGGCTGGTCGCCGAGCGCGAACTGGCCTCGGCCGTCGACAACCCCGTGGTGCTGCCCGACGGCCGCGTGGAGTCCAACGGCAACTTCCACGGGGCGCCCGTCGCCTACGTGCTCGACTTCCTCGCCATCGCCGCCGCCGACCTCGCGTCCATCGCCGAGCGCCGCACCGACCGGCTGCTGGACAAGAACCGCAGCCACGGGCTGCCGCCGTTCCTCGCCGACGACGCCGGTGTCGACTCGGGCCTGATGATCGCCCAGTACACGCAGGCCGCCCTGGTCAGCGAGATGAAGCGGCTGGCCGTGCCCGCCTCGGCGGACTCGATCCCGTCGTCCGCCATGCAGGAGGACCACGTCTCGATGGGCTGGTCGGCGGCCCGCAAGCTGCGCACCGCCGTCGGCAACCTTGCGCGTGTCCTCGCCGTCGAGCTGTACGCGGCCACCCGCGCGATAGAGCTGCGCGACGGGCTCACCCCGGCGCCGGCCTCCCGCCAGGTCATCGACGCCGCGCGGACGGCGGGCGTCCAGGGCGCCGGGCCCGACCGGTTCCTCGCCCCCGACCTCGAAGCGGCGGACGCCTTCGTGCGTACCGGGCAGCTGGTCGCGGCGGTGGAGAAGGTCACCGGTCCGCTGCTGTGAGCCGGCGGCCGTCCCCGTGACGGCAAAAGGGGCCCCGTCGTGCGACAGGGCCCCTTTGTGGCGTGCGGACGTTACTTCAGCTTGGCCGCCTGCGCATCGATGACGGCGGCGGGGACGCTGTACGTCTTGTCCGTCATCATCAGGCCGATGTTCATCGTGTAGTACGTCGCGATCGTCGCGCCGTGCCGCACCACCTCGACGTGGGTCGTGGCGACGTCACCGTCCTCGGCGTCGCTCGACACCGTGAACGCGACCGACTCGTCGCCCGCGCCGGACGCCTTCTCGGAGGTGAGCTTGGTGAGCTTCTGGTCCGTGCCCTGGATGGTCAGGGTGAAGCCGCCCGCGCAGCCGTCCACCGCGTCCGACACGGACTTGAAGGTCTGCTCGGCACCGTCACCGTCGTACGAGGACAGGCCGACGACGGTCATGTCCAGGCTCATCGCGTCGGTGAGCGAGTCCTCGATCTCACCCTCCGTCAGGTCCTCCAGGGACTTGGAGGCGTTGTCGGTGGGCTTCTGCTTGTCCTGCTGGACCATGACGGCCGCGTTCGAGGCCGAGTCGCCCGGCGCCATGCCGCCCATGGCGTAGGCGATCGGCGCGCACTTCTCGTCGGCGCTCTTGATCTGGTCCTTGGACTTCGGCAGTTGCTTGCCGGAGGCGTCCACCTTGTAGCCCTCGACATCGCCGTCGGCGATGATCGCCTTCTTCAATTCCGCGGCGCTGAGCGCCTTCGCGGCCTTCGTGTCCTTCGCGGCCTGCCCGTCCGACGCGTTCGACGCGTCGTCAGACCCCCCACCGCAACCCGTGACAAGGGCGAGCGACAGCGCGCTCACGGCAACCGTGGCGGCTACACGCACGCCCGATGATCTCTTCATGATCGGACTATGAAGGCCGCGTCAAAGAATCGTCAAGATATTTCAGAAACCGAGATGTTCGCGACGCACCGAGTAGGCGACGAACCCCGCGCCGAGCGCGAGGAAGGCCGTCCCGCCCACGATGTACGGGGTGGTGTCGAAGCTTCCGGTATCGGCGAGCCGGGTGTCCTGTGCACTCTCGGCGGTGCCGTCCGTGCTGGTGGAGGCGGCGCGCGCCTGCTGGGTCACCTGGACGGAGGGGGTCGCCGTGGGTTCCGTTCTCGCCGGTTCCCCACCTGTGGCGTTGGCGGAGGGCACGAACCACAGGGCGCCCAGCAGGGCTCCCGCGGCGGTGGCGGTCAGCAGCGATCGGCGTGCGGTGGACGACGATCGGTGAGCGGCGGACACGGAATATCGATCCCCTTGCGCTAGCGGCGAATTGGCCGTGTGGGCCGATGGTAGTGAAAGTCGCGGGTCACGGGAAAGTCACGGGAGAAATGAGCCGTACGCTCCGGGTATGAGTACACCGGAAAACACGCGTTTTGTACGTCTTCGTCTGGAGCTCGTCGTGGAGGTGGACGACGAGGGGGCCGTGCGGGACGCCGCGCTGGGGCGCATCGAGGGCGAGGCCGCCGAGGGTGGTCTGCCCGAGGACGAGCGGGCGCACGCCGAGACCGCTGTGACGGAAGACACTGCGGAGGCGCTGGCCTATCTCGTGGATCCGTTCGACCTGGTCAGTGAGGTGCCGGGGATCGAGCTCACCCAGGCCTCCTGGTCGACCGAGTCCATCGACTACGACCCGGATTCGCCCGAGTGGGACCTCGGCGAGGATGATGGCGAGGAGGACTTCGACGACGAAGAGCCCACGCGGGCCGGCTGAGGCGTCTTGGGGAAATCGTGACCCCGGACGGCAACCGCCGCCCGGGGTTCCGTCGTCTCATGGGGCGCACGCACCGAGACCAGCACCACCGGACACGACCGAGGTGGTGTGCCCCACACATGACAGGGATGTGGAACGGGACGGACCGGTCGTAGCGTTGAAGATCCTTGACGGGGCTCTCGGGCGTATGGGGATTCGGGAACGATGGAGAAGCGTGTGATGACGAAAAGCAAGCGGCGCAAGGGCCTGGCGGCCGCGTCCGCTCTGCTCGGCGGTGTCCTGGTGCTCTCGGCCTGCTCGGGCGGTGACGACGGCGCCTCGGGCGGCGGCGACACCTCGCAGGCCAAGGTCGACGAGGCCGCAGCCAAGAAGACCTCCGAGGCGCAGATCAAGATCACGCCGAAGGACGGTACCGACAACGCCTCCATCAACAACTCCGCCGCCGTCACCGTGAGCAAGGGATCGCTCACGGAGGTCAAGATGACGACCGCCGACGGTGCCGCCGTCGAGGGTCAGATATCCGCGGACAAGACGAGCTGGAAGCCCAGCGGCCCGCTGAAGCGCTCGACGACCTACAAGATCCAGGTGACCGCCAAGGACGCCAAGGGCCTGGAGGCCCACGAGAACGGCTCCTTCACCACCGTCTCCCCGGACAACAGCTTCCTCGGCTACTTCACGCCGGAGGACGGCTCCACCGTCGGTGTCGGGATGCCCGTGTCGATCAACTTCGACAAGGCGATCACCAACAAGGCCGCCGTGCAGAAGGCCGTCTCCGTCAACTCCACCAGCGGCCAGGAAGTCGTCTGCCACTGGTTCAACGACAAGCGCATGGACTGCCGCCCCCAGGACTACTGGAAGGAAGGCTCCACGGTCACCCTGAAGATGGCCCTGGACGGCGTCGAGGGCGCCGACGGCGTCTACGGCGTCCAGCAGAAGACGGTCAACTTCAAGATCGGCCGCAACCAGGTCTCCTACGTCGACGCGAAGACCAAGCAGATGCGCGTCACGCAGAACGGCAAGGTCGTCAAGACCATTCCGATCTCGGCCGGCTCCCCGGACAACAAGACGTACGAAGGCGTCATGGTGATGTCGGAGAAGTTCAAGGAGACGCGCATGAACGGCGCGACCGTGGGCTTCACGGACGACGACGGCAAGGGCGAGTACGACATCAAGGACGTGCCGCATGCCATCCGCCTGTCCACCTCGGGCACCTTCATCCACGGCAACTACTGGGGCGCCAAGTCGATCTTCGGCAGCGTGAACACCAGCCACGGCTGTGTCGGCCTGTCCGACACCAAGGGCGCCAACGACAAGGGCACCGCCGGGTACTGGTTCTTCAACAACTCCATGGTCGGTGACGTCGTCGTCGTCCAGAACACCGGCGACAAGACCATCGCCCCGGACAACGGCCTCAACGGCTGGAACCTCGACTGGGCCCAGTGGAAGGCCGGCTCGGCCGTCTGAGCCACCCCCGTCCCCCGCACGACCCGATGCCGCCCCCAGGGGCGGCATCGGCGTTTCCGGGACCGTACGGGCCTTCTCATCCCCCTCTTATCGCGGCCTTATCGCGTCATCAGGCGCCGCCCATAGCTTGCGGCGCATGTTCTTCACCTACCTGAGGCGCGAGCTGCGCCGCCGCCGAAAGGCGGCCCTCGTCGTCGCTTCCGGGCTCGCGCTGGGCATCGCGCTGGTCATCGTGGTCACCTCGGTGTCCTCCGGCATGAGCAGGGCCCAGGACAAGGTCCTGCAGTCCCTGTACGGCCTGGGCACGGACATGACCGTCACCAAGGCCGCCGAGCCCGCGCCGAGCGCGTCGGAGCGCCCGCGCTTCCGGTTCGACGCCCGGGACGACGACTCCGGCGACGAGCAGTCCAGCGACCTCGTCATGGTCCAGGGCTTCCAGACGCTGCCCGCCTCCACCGTCACGAAGGTCGGCAGGCAGGAGGGTGTCGCCGACGCGGTCGGCGGGCTCAGTCTGCACGTCCTCAAGGTCAGCGGCGAGTTCACCCGCGGCCGGTTCCAGCAGGACGGGAACGGCGGGCAGCGCGCTCCCGGACAGGGCGGCACCGGGCAGCCGCAGGGCGAAGTGCGCGGCGGCGGCGCCGACTTCGACGTCAACAGCTACTCCGTCTACGGCGCCGACGTCACCAGGACCGGCCTCGGCCCCCTGACCACCTCGAAGATCACCAGCGGCCGCACGTTCAAGGCGACGGAGACCGACGCGAAGGTCGTGATCGCCGACACCTCCTACGCCAAGGAGAAGAAGCTCAGGACCGGCTCGACCGTCACGGTCAAGGGCACGAAGTTCACGGTCATCGGCATCGCCACCCCCGACAGCGGGGACGCGGCGGCCAACCTGTACATGCCGCTGAAGCGGGCGCAGACCCTCGCCGACGCCGAGGACGAGGTCACCACCATCTATGTGCGGGCCACCGGCTCCCAGCACATCGACGCCGTGAAGTCGGCCATCCAGACGCACGTCTCCGGTACGACGGTGACGACCTCCGCCGACCTCGCGGACACGGTGTCCGGCTCCCTGTCCACGGCGTCCTCGCTCGCCACCCGCGTCGGCACCTGGCTGTCCGTCGCGGTGCTCGTGGCCGCGTTCCTGGTGGCCGGGCTGCTGACCTCCTCGGCGGTCTCGCGCCGGGTGCGGGAGTTCGGCACCCTCAAGGCGCTCGGCTGGAAGTCGGGCCGGGTGACCCGGCAGGTCGTCGGCGAGGCGGTCGTCAACGGCCTGCTCGGCGGCGTCCTGGGCATCGCGGTCGGCCTGGCCGGCGCCTACGCGGTGACCGCCGTCAGCCCGACGCTCCAGGCGGAGCTGGGCGGCGGCGGCCCCGGGGGAGGCGGCATGAGCGGACCCGCCGGAGGGGGCGGCTTCGGCGGCCCCGCGCGGGAGAGCGCGGCCCGGACGCTGGAGGTCGCCCTGACCGCGCCGGTCAGCCTCACCACGGTGGGCCTGGCGGTCGGCCTCGCGGTGGCGGGCGGCCTGATCGCGGGCGCGTTCGGCGGCTGGCGGGCCTCACGGCTGCGCCCCGCGGACGCACTACGCCGCGTCGAGTAGCGGCCGGGAACGACGCCCACCACCCCGAACCCGACCCAGGAGCCACCATGTACGAACTCAGGAACGTCACCAAGCGCTACACCCGCGGCAAGGACACCGTCCTCGCCCTCGACGCGATCGATCTCACCGTCCCGGACGGAGACCGGCTCGTCATCCAGGGCCCCACCGGCGGCGGCAAGTCGACGCTGCTGCAGATGCTGGGCGGCCTGGACCGGCCGACCTCCGGCGAGGTCGCCCTCGACGGCACCGACCTGACGGGGCTGCCCGAGGCCCGGCTGACCCGGGTCCGCAGCGAGAACATCGGCTTCGTCTTCCAGTCCTTCAACCTCATCCCCACCCTCACCGCCCAGGAGAACGTGGAGACCGCGCTGGTCCCGCTCGGCCTGAAGGCCCGCGAGCGCCGGGAGCGGGCCGCCGAGGCGCTCGACTCCGTGGGCCTGGGCGAGCGGCTCGGCCATCTGCCGTCCGAGATGTCCGGCGGCCAGCAGCAGCGGGTGGCCGTCGCCCGCGCCCTCGTCAAGCGGCCCAAGGTGCTCCTCGCGGACGAACCCACCGGCAACCTCGACGAGTCGACGCGCGACGAGATCATGGACGTGCTCGAACGCATGTGGCAGGAGCTGGGGTTGACCTTCATCATGGTCACCCACGACTCGGCGATCGCGCGGAAGGCCCCGCGGGTGGCGACCATCCGCAAGGGACGCATCACCGTCAAGGAGAACGCCAAGACTCAACCCCGCGACTGTGTAACGGAGTTGGGCAGGTGAGGTAACAGTCGCCCGGCGTGCCCGCCAACTCGCGCCGCTCCCTTGAGGCGTGAGATCACCCCTCGGCATACTGCGTGATCCGGGGGGCGACGCGCATGCGTACGGGACCACCCCCGGACGGGTGAGCCGGGAGCTCACCCGGTTCTTCTGCAAGGGGGAAACTTGCGCAGACACGTCAGACGAGCATGCGCGGCCGCCGTCGCCTCGGCGGCCGCCCTCGCTCTCACCGCGGGAACGACCGGCCCCGCGTCCGCCCAGCCCGAGCGGCGACCCTCGGGTGCCGCCTCCGACCCGTCCCCGCACCGCGTCACCCTGATCACGGGCGACCGGGTCTCCGTCGACTCCAAGGGCCGGGTCGTCGGCCTGGAGCGGGCGAAGGGACGCACCCGCATACCCGTCCAGATACGCAGGATCGACGGGCACACCCTCGTGATACCGGCCGACGCGGCCGGGCTGGTCGCCGACGGCACGCTCGACCGGCGCCTGTTCGACGTCACCGAACTGACGAGGTCGCGCACCGGCGCCTCCGGCGCCAAGGGCCCGAAGGTCATCGTCGGCTACCGGGGGGCCGCCACCGGCGCCAAGGCGGACGTCCGCGACGCCGGCACCCTGCGGCGCACCCTGAAGTCCCTCAACGCGGACGCCGTGCAGACCACGGACCGGGGAGCCCCCGGCCTGTGGGACGCGCTCACCGACGGCGACCGCACCGCCTCCGGCGTCGCGCACGTCTGGCTCGACGGCGTGCGCAGGGCCAGCCTCGACAAGTCCGTCGCGCAGATCGGCGCCCCCAAGGCGTGGGCGGCCGGCTACGACGGCAAGGGCGTGAAGATCGCCGTCCTGGACACCGGGGTCGACGCGACCCACCCGGACCTCGAGGGCCAGGTGGTCGCCGCCAAGAACTTCAGCCCGGCACCCGGCACCACCGACAAGGTCGGGCACGGCACCCATGTCGCGTCCATCGCGGCGGGCACCGGCGCCAAGTCCGGCGGAAAGTACAAGGGCGTCGCGCCCGGCGCCGCCATCCTCAACGGCAAGGTCCTCGACGACGAGGGCTACGGCGACGACTCGAGCATCCTCGCCGGCATGGAGTGGGCCGCCGAACAGGGCGCACAGATCGTCAACATGAGCCTGGGCGGCACCGACACCCCCGAGGTCGACCCGCTGGAGGCGGCGGTCGACAAGCTGTCCGCCGAGAAGGGCGTCCTGTTCACCATCGCGGCGGGCAACGCGGGCCCGGAGTCCGTCGGATCGCCCGGCAGCGCGGACGCCGCGCTCACCGTCGGCGCCGTCGACGACAAGGACGCCCTCGCCCCCTGGTCCAGCACCGGCCCCCGGGCCGGCGACGGGGCGGTCAAGCCGGACGTGACCGCGCCCGGCGTGGACATCACGGCCGCCTCCGCCAAGGGCAGCGTCATCGCGCAGGAGGTCGGGGAGAACCCGCCCGGCTACGTGACCATCGAGGGCACCTCGATGGCGACCCCGCACGTCGCCGGCGCGGCGGCGATCCTCAAGCAGCAGCACCCGGACTGGACGTACACCGAGCTGAAGGGCGCGCTGACCGCCTCCGCGAAGGGCGGCGCGTACACGCCGTTCCAGCAGGGCGCCGGCCGCGTCCAGGTCGACAAGGCCATCAAGCAGAACGTGATCGCCGAGCCGGTGTCGGTGAGCTTCGGCACCCAGCAGTGGCCGCACACCGACGACAAGCCGGACGCCCGGAAGCTGACGTACCGCAACCTCGGCACGAAGGACGTCACGCTCCGGCTCGCCGTGAAGGCCACCGACCCCGAGGGCCACGCCGCCCCGGCGGGCTTCTTCAAGCTCGGCGCGACCGAGGTGACGGTCCCGGCGGGTGGCACGGCCTCCGTCGACTTCACCGTCGACACCCGGCTGGGCGGCACCCTGGACGGCGCCTACTCCGCGTACGTCACGGCGACGGGCGGCGGGCAGAGCGTCCGTACGGCCGCCGCGGTCCAGCGCGAGGTGGAGTCGTACGACGTCACCGTCAAGCACATCGGCCGTGACGGCAAGCCCGCGCCCGAGTACAACACGGCCCTGATCGGCTTCTCCGGCCTGGCCGACGAGCGCTTCTACCAGGTGCCCACGACCCCCTCCGGGACGGTCAGGCTGCGCGTGCCCAAGGGCACTTACCTGATGGACGCCTGGATCGCCAAGGACTGGGTGACCATGGAGGGCGGCCTCGACTGGGTGGTCCAGCCCAAGCTGAACGTCACCCGGAACACCACCCTGACCATCGACGCGCGCACCACGAGGTCGGCCGACATCACCGTGCCGGACCCGCGGGCCGAGCCGGTCTTCGCCGCCTCCGGCTACTTCTACGACGCGGCGGGCATCGGCATCGCCGCCGGCCTCGGCTCCTTCGCCGACCTGCGCATGGCCCACCTCGGCCCGGAGATCGCGAGCGGTCTGACGCAGACCTGGAACGCCCAGTACACCAGGGGCGCGGCGGCCGAGTACGACGTCGCCACCTCGGCGAAGGTGAAGAAGATCCAGGGGCACAAGGTCCGCCACTTCACGGCGGGCGAGCTCGCCAAGGTGTCGAGCGGCCTCGGCGCCGCCGCCCCCGGCAAGACCGGAGCCCTGCTGCCGGTCGGCTTCCTCCCCGACGACGTCGTGTTCGCGACGCCGGTCGAGCAGAAGCTGCCCGGCACCCGGACGCTGTACGTGTCCACGTCCGACAAGATCCAGTGGACGTTCGACATGGAGCAGTACTCCGGCCGGGACGCCGACGGCCTCCTGGTCGTGGACGCCTTCTACACGCTGGGCGACCCGCAGACCTTCGCGGCGGGCAAGAGCTACACGAAGACGTTCAACACGGCCGTCTTCGGACCGCACATCAACAAGGACTACGGCCTCTTCCGCGACGGCAACGACATCTACGGCTTCCTGCCGCTGTTCGCCGACGCCAACAAGCACGCAGGGTCGTCCGACGTCACCTCGGTCACCACGAACCTCTACCGCAACGGCAGCAAGATCGGCACCAACGCCGACCCGCTGCTCGGCGAGGCGTTCAAGGTGCCCTCGGCGGACGCCGAGTACCGCCTGACGACCTCGGTGAAGCGGAGCGTCAAGGTCGCCGCCGCCTCCACCCGGATCGACGCGAGCTGGACCTTCCGGTCCAAGAAGCCGTCCGGTGACCAGGTGTCCCTCCCGGCCTCCACCGTGCGGTTCGGCGCG
The DNA here is from genome assembly GCF_001509795.1 of Streptomyces sp. NRRL WC-3605. Classification (GTDB taxonomy): domain Bacteria; phylum Actinomycetota; class Actinomycetes; order Streptomycetales; family Streptomycetaceae; genus Streptomyces; species Streptomyces viridochromogenes. The sequence continues at coordinate 20,225 of NZ_LLZN01000091.1, forward strand.
AAGACCGGGCTGGACAGCCGGGCCGAGGCCGGAAAGAAGGTCACCTTCCCGGTCACCGTGGTCGGCGCCGCGGCGGGCCGCAACCTGAAGTCGCTGCACGTGTACGTGTCGTACGACTACGGGCAGACCTGGAAGAAGCTCGACGTGAAGAACGGGAAGATCACCGTGAAGAACCCCGCGAAGGGCAAGGGGATCTCCTTCCACGGCAAGGTCGCCGACAAGAAGGGCAACAAGGCGACGATCTCGATCTACAACGCCTACTACGGCAAGTAGCACGCGCGGCAGAACGGGGACCGCCTCCGGTGGGCGGTCCCCGTTCCGTTCAGCCGCCGCCGTAGGGGACCGTCAGGACCTCCAGGCTGTGGCCGTTCGGGTCCTCGAAGTAGGCGCCCCGGCCACCGTCGTTGCGGTTGATCTCGCCGGGGCGGCGGTGGTGCGGGTCGGCCCAGTAGGTCAGCCCGGCTCGCCGTATCCGGCCGAAGATCGCGTCGAACTCGTCCTCCGACACCAGGAACGCGTAGTGCTGCGGTGTGACGCTGCCGGGGGAGTCCAGGAAGTCGAGGGTCACCCCGTTCGGGATCCGGACCGGGATGAAGGGCCCGTAGCGCGGGCCCACCTCCAGGCCGAGGATGTCGGCGAGAAACCGGGCGGACGCCTGCTGGTCGTGCGCGGCGACGATGGTGTGGTCGAGCCGGACGGTCATCGGGCTGCCTCCTCGTGGGCACGGTTCGGTCGGGCTCCGCGAGCCACGCTAGGCCGCCCCCCGGCCCGGGCACATCGGTCCCCGGACGGGGACGGCCCTCCTCCCAGGGTCCTGCGTCCCGCGACCGGTGCGCCGGGGCCCCGCGGCGCGCACGCCACGGGGCCCCAGGCCGTGTACGGCTCAGATCGTCGCCGTGTCGATCACGAACCGGTACCGCACGTCGCTGCCGAGCACGCGTTCGTACGCCTCGTTGATCTCGGCGGCGCCGATCAGCTCGATCTCGGCGCCGATGCCGTGCGCCGCGCAGAAGTCGAGCATCTCCTGGGTCTCGCGGATGCCGCCGATGCCGGAGCCCGCGAGCGTCTTGCGGCCGCCTATCACCGAGAACAGGTTCAGCGCGACGGGCTCCTCGGGCGCGCCGACGTTCACGAAGGCGCCGTCCGTCCGCAGCAGGGACAGGAACCGGTCCAGGTCCAGCGGCGCCGACACCGTGGACAGGATGAGGTCGAAGGTGCCGCGCAGCTCCTTGAACGTGGCGTCGTCGCTGGTGGCGTAGTAGTGGTCGGCGCCCAGCCGCAGGCCGTCCTCCCGCTTGCGCAGGGACTGCGACAGGACCGTCACCTCGGCGCCGAGCGCGTGCGCGATCTTCACGCCCATGTGGCCGAGGCCGCCCATGCCGAGGATCGCGACCTTCTTGCCCGGACCGGCGTTCCAGTGGCGCAGCGGGGAGTAGGTGGTGATGCCGGCGCACAGCAGGGGCGCGGCGACGTCCAGGGACAGGCCGTCGGGGACGCGGAGGACGAAGTTCTCGTCGACGACGATCTTCTCCGAGTAGCCGCCGTAGGTCGGCTCGCCGTCCCGGCCGATCGCGTTGTACGTGCCGGTGTTGCCCTGGAGGCAGTACTGCTCCAGGCCCGCCGCGCAGTTCTCGCACTCCCGGCAGGAGTCGACCATGCAGCCGACGCCCACCCGGTCGCCGACCTGGAACTTCGTCACCTCGGAGCCGACCTCGGAGACGACGCCCGCGATCTCGTGGCCGGGCACCATGGGGAAGATCGCCTCGCCCCAGCCCTCGCGGGCCTGGTGGATGTCGGAGTGGCAGATACCGGCGAACCTGATGTCGATCAGGACGTCGTGCGCGCCGACCTCGCGGCGCTCGATGGTGGTGCGCTCCAGGGGAGCCTTGGCGGCGGGTGCGGCGTACGCGGCGACGGTGGTCATGCCGGGGATCTCCTAGCGAGTGGTCGGCGCGCCCGGTGCCTACATGGTGGTGCTGTGTCCGGGCACGGCGTCCAGCCTGCCCGGAGAGGCCGCGGCCACCCAGCCCCCGGGTGTACGTACGTCCGCCGGTCCTACCACCGGCGGGGTCAGGCTCCCGTGCGTACGACCAGGAATACTCGAAGCATGGACGAGCAGCCCGTATCCGAGACAGGGACCTCCGCCGGCGCGGGGCTGGATCCGCGTGCCGAGCTGAGCGAGTTCCTGCGCACCCGGCGCGCCCGCCTGAAGCCGCAGGACGTGGGGCTGCCGGACTTCGGGCGGCACCGGCGGGTGCCGGGGCTGCGGCGCGAGGAGCTGGCCCAGCTGGCCGGGGTGTCCGTGGCGTACTACACACGCCTGGAACAGGGCAACGGACGCAACGTCTCCGCCGAGGTCCTCGACGCGATCGCGCGGGCCCTGCGGCTCAGCGACGCCGAGCACGCGCACCTCATGCACCTGACCAAGCCGAAGCAGCACAAGAGGAGGCCGTCCCCCCGCACCGAGCAGGTGCGGCCGGCACTGCGGCATCTGCTGGAGTCGATGGACTCCGTCCCCGCCTACATCACCGGCCGCCGCTCCGACATCCTCGCCTGGAACGGGATGGCCGCGGCCGTCCTCGGCGACTGGGGGGAGCTGCCGGCGCAGGAGCGGAACTGGGCCCGGATGGTGTTCCTGCGGCCCGACTACCGCGAGCTGTTCGTGGAGTGGGACCAGAAGGCGTCGGACATGGTCGGCCATCTGCGCATGGACGCCGGCCGCCATCCGGACGACCCGAGGCTGTCCGCGCTGATCGGCGAACTCTCCGTGAAGAGCGCGGAGTTCCGGCGGCTGTGGGCCGTCCACGACGTCAAGGAGAAGACCTACGGCGTCAAGCGCCTGCGGCATCCGCTCGTCGGCGAGCTGACCCTGAGCTTCGACTCGTTCCGGCTGTCCGACGGCACCGAGCAGCATCTGACCACGTACTACGCGGAGCCCGGCTCACCGTCGGCCGAGGCGCTGCGCCTGCTGGCCAGCTGGGGCGCGGACGCGACCAGGGCGGGCCGGGGGACGGCTTCCTGAGATGCCGGGGGCCGGGGGCGGCTTCGTGAGGGGCACGGCGGGCCGGGGGACGGCTTCGTGAGGTGCCCGGCGGGCCGGTGATCACTGCCCCGCCGGGCCGCCCCGTTCAGTGGCCGAACGTCCACACGGCGCGCGGGCCCGGGCCCACGGTGAGGACCGAGCGGCCGACGCGCTCCACGTGCCGGGACGCCTGGGAGCCGTTCAGCGCGAACGTCACCTCGCGCAGGCCCGCCTCCTCACGCGGCACCGCGTCGAACCGGATCGTCGTGCCGCCGCCACGCGCGACGATCCCGCCGCCCGGTGCCGGGTGGACGGTGAAGCCGCCGGCCCGCAGCAGCGGCACCGTGCTGCCGAGGTCGCGCGGGGTGACCGCCAGCCGGATCGAGGTGACGTCCCGCATGGGATGGTCGCGGTAGGCGTCGGGGAGATAGCGCTCCCGGCCCACGTCGCCGGGGTACGAGGCCGGTTCGGTGTTGCCGCGAGGGTCGGCGAAGTACTCCGGGCGGTACTCCATCCCCCAGGCGCCGAAGCCGTCGTACTCCCCGGTGGTGAGGACCGCGTCGAACCACGGCACCGGGACCCCGTCGCCGAAGTCCCGGGTCTGCCGGAACGTGATCGGCTCCGGGACGCCCAGGCCCGGCAGCCGTCCGGCCGCGCGGTTCAGGTCGCCGGACCGCTCCGCTGAGATCCCGAGGCCGCCCGCGCCCAGCTCGCCGTCCTGGCCGGGCACGTCGCCCACGCCGAACAGTTCGAGGTAGGTCTCGCGGCCCATCAGGTAACGGCCCGTCCAGACCTGACCGTCGGCGCCGGTGGTGGTGCGGACCTGGAAGTTCGCGAACCGGCGCAGATACGCGGAGTGTTCGATGGCGTCGGCGGTCTCCCGGTCGAGCACGCCATAGGCATGGTTGAAGAAGAGCAGCTGTCCGTCGTGCCGGGGGCGCTGATCGGCGGGGGCCCGGCTGTCCCCGGCCAGCGCGGTGCCCGTGCCGGCGCCCAGCGCGCCGGTGAGGGCGACGACGAGGACCAGGACCGTTCGTAACGCTCGGTGAAGAGGCATGAGGAGAGAGTAGGCACGGTCCGGCCGAAATCGCAGAGATTTTCGAACGAAAGATTCTCCGGAAAACCTGTCCCGGGATGTCGAGAACCCGTGACCGGCTCCGTCCCCGGTATGAACGCGACCACAATGGTTCGTGTCCGTACCGAGGAGACCGTCATGGCCAAGTACCTGCTTCTCAAGCACTACCGCGGCGCCCCCGACGCGGTGAACAACGTGCCGATGGACCGCTGGACCCCCGAGGAGGTCTCCGCGCACATCCAGTACATGAACGACTTCGCGGCGCGGCTGGAGAAGACCGGCGAGTTCGTCGACGGACAGGCGCTCGCCCCCGAGGGCACCTGGGTCCGCTACGACGGGGAGGGGCGCCCGCCGGTCACCGACGGGCCGTTCGCGGAGACCAAGGACCTCATCGCCGGCTGGATGGTGATCGACGTCGACAGCTACGACCGCGCCGTCGAACTCGCCGGCGAGCTGTCCGCCGCCCCCGGCGCGGGCGGTAAGCCGATCCACGAGTGGCTGGAGCTCCGTCCCTTCCTGTACGCGGCGCCCACCATCACGGAGTGACCGAGCCGATGACCCCGTCGCTGGACGAGGCCCTGGTCAGAAGCCTCACCCCACGCGTCCTCGCCGTCCTCGTCCGCCGCGGAGCCGACTTCGCGGCGGCCGAGGACGCCGTGCAGGACGCGCTGGCCGAGGCCGTCCGGGCCTGGCCCACCGACCCTCCGAAGGACCCCAAGGGCTGGCTGATCACCGTGGCCTGGCGCAGGTTCCTCGACGCGGCGCGCTCCGACACCGCGCGCCGCCGGCGCGAGGACCGCGCCGACGAGGAACCGGCGCCCGGGCCCGTGCCGTCCGCGGACGACACGCTCTGGCTCTACTTCCTGTGCGCCCACCCGTCGCTGAGCCCGTCCTCCGCGGTCGCGCTCACCCTGCGCGCCGTCGGAGGGCTCACCACCCGCCAGATCGCCCAGGCCTACCTGGTCCCCGAGGCGACCATGGCGCAGCGGATCAGCCGGGCCAAGCGCACGGTGTCCGGTGTCCGGCTCGACCGGCCCGGTGACGTCGCCACCGTGCTGCGCGTCCTCTACCTCGTCTTCAACGAGGGCTACTCCGGCGACGTCGACCTCGCCGCCGAGGCCATCCGGCTCACCCGTCAGCTCGCGGCGGCCGTCGACCATCCCGAGGTCTCCGGGCTGCTCGCGCTGATGCTGCTGCACCACGCCCGGCGCGACGCCCGGACCGGGCCCGACGGCACTCTCGTGCCGCTCGCCGAGCAGGACCGCTCCCGCTGGGACACCCGGTCGATCGCCGAGGGCATCGGCATCCTTCAGGCGGCCCTCGCCCGCGACCGGCTCGGCGAGTTCCAGGCCCAGGCCGCCGTCGCCGCGCTGCACGCCGACGCGCCCACGGCGGAGGAGACCGACTGGGTGCAGATCGTCGAGTGGTACGACGAACTGGTCCGCCTCACCGGCAGCCCCGTCGCCCGCCTCAACCGCGCGGTCGCCGTGGGCGAGGCCGACGGCCCACAGGCGGGACTGGCCGCCCTCGCGGAACTCGACCCCGCCCTGCCCCGCCACAGCGCCGTGGCCGCGCACCTCCACGAACGCGCCGGAGACCTCTCCACGGCGGCCCGCCTCTACACGGAGGCCGCGCTCAAGGCCCCGAACCTCCCGGAACGCGTCCACCTGACCCGCCAGGCGGCCCGGCTCAACACCGGGGGTGACGGGTAGGGGGCAGCCGGCTCCTCCCCGCGGAGCCGGACCGGGGCCTAGCGGGTGTCTTGCCGGTCAGGCCGGGCTCCCGGTGTCTGGCACCGCGCCTCGCCGCGTTGTCGTCGGTCGCCGATGCGCCGCATCGACTCCCTCCTCCGCCTTGCGATGCACGGCGGAGCCGACCCGGCCCGATCGACAAGACACCCGCTAGGCGGCTCGGGGGCCGCCCCGGAATCGCGGCGGCCCCCCGTGTGTTGTCGCTGGTGGGCATCGATGCCGGTGGACATGCCAGTCGAGGAGCCCGAGTGTGTGAAGCGACAAGGATGGAGGCCGCAATGGCTGCGCAGACGCAGAGGGCCGTGCTGGCGGGCGGATGTTTCTGGGGGATGCAGGACCTGATCCGCCGGCTCCCCGGGGTGACGGCGACCCGGGTCGGATACACCGGGGGTGACGTGCCGAACGCGACCTACCGCAACCACGGCACGCACGCGGAGGCCATCGAGATCCTCTTCGACCCCGAGCAGACGGACTACCGCGCGATCCTGGAGTTCTTCTTCCAGATCCACGACCCGAGCACCAAGAACCGCCAGGGCAACGACATCGGCATGAGCTACCGCTCGGCGATCTACTACGTGGACGACGAGCAGAAGCGGATCGCCGAGGACACGATCGCGGACGTGGACGCCTCGGGCCTGTGGCCGGGCAAGGTCGTCACCGAGGTCGAGCCGGTCGGCCCGTTCTGGGAGGCCGAGCCGGAGCACCAGGACTACCTGGAGCGCTACCCCGACGGCTACACCTGCCACTTCCCCCGCCCGGGCTGGCGCCTGCCCGCCCGCACGGAGAGCTGACCGCGAGCCTTCCGGCCCCGCCGCGCGCGACGCGCGGCGGGGCCGCCGTGTGTTCAGTGGGGCAGTGTCGCCGGGCTGCCGCCGTTCGCCTCGTAGCCCGCCACCGCCAGCGCCCGGAACACCGCGAACTCCGCCGCCGGGTCGGCCGACAGTGTCCACGGCAGGGCACCGACATGCCCGTCGACGTGCACCAGCTGGTCCATGGCCTCCGCCCAGCGCTCCCCGCGGACCAGGAAGAACACCAGCAGATGGCGTACATGCGCCAGCATCGGGTCGTCGGGCCGCGCCGCGCCGACCGCGTACAGCGCGCCGTGGACCGCCTTGGTGACGACCTCGCTCTGCCAGAAGCCGGCGACCAGGGTCACCTCGGGCAGGTGCTCGAAGACGGCGAAGAGCGGCATCGCGGCGAGCAGCGAGCCCCGGGGCGCGCGGGCCGCCGCGGCCTCGGCGAACTCGTACGCCAGCTGCCGCGAGCCGTGCCACTTCTCGCACCAGTAGTGCAGGGCGGCCAGATGCGCGCCCATGTGGGCCGGGGCGCGGTCCAGGATCTTCAACCACAGCTGCTCGAACTCGGCGCGCGAGTAGGCCAGTCCGCGCGCGACCGACAGCTCGACGATGTACGGGACCGGGTCACCGGGGGCGAGGAGCGCGGCCTGGCCGCAGGCGGCCTTCGCCTCCTCCATGATGATCCGGAACTCGTCCGTGCCCGGCGTCGCGGTCCGCCACGCCTGCTGCACCAGGAACTCCGCCTGCACGGCCGCGCCGCCCGCGTCCTTCGGCTGCTCGGTGCGCCACACCCGCAGCCACTGCCCGCCGGGCGCCTCGCTGACGCCGCCGGGCCGCTGCTGGAGCTCCAGCGCCGCCGCGCCCGCGAACGCCTGCACCCGCTGCCAGCGGCGCTCCCCCTCGGCCTCGGTGCCGGCCAGCAGCTGCGCGGCCGCCCGGTAGTCCTGGGTGCGCTGCACCAGGTCCAGGACGTCCAGCAGGTCCTGGTCGGGGCCCGGCATCCGGATGTCCAGCTCCTCCTGGAGGACGAAGCCGTAGTTCGCCGGGTCCGCGGCGTCCGGGTGGCCCGGCGAGACCTGCTCGATCATGCCCCTCCTGCGCCGCATGAACGGCACCAGCACGAAGCCGATCATGGCGGCGGCGATCAGGACCCAGAGAATCTCCATGCCTCCAGCGTTCCAGACGACGCCGACACTTGGCCAACGAGGTCCCGCACCTGTGGAGAAACGGTCCGGCGGACGTCGCGTCCGGGCGGTCGCGAGACCGCCGTGTCCCGCCCGCACGGCATCCCGGGCGCGGGAGCACTACCCTCGGTCCCCATGAGCGACAGGCACATCAGTCAGCACTTCGAGACCCTCGCGATCCACGCGGGCAACACCGCCGATCCCCTGACCGGCGCGGTCGTCCCGCCGATCTACCAGGTCTCGACCTACAAGCAGGACGGCGTGGGCGGCCTGCGCGGCGGCTACGAGTACAGCCGCAGCGCCAACCCGACCCGCACCGCCCTCGAGGAGAACCTCGCCGCCCTGGAGGGCGGCCGCCGCGGCCTCGCGTTCGCGTCCGGACTGGCGGCCGAGGACTGCCTGTTGCGTACGCTGCTCAGCCCCGGCGACCACGTGGTCATCCCGAACGACGCCTACGGCGGCACCTTCCGGCTGTTCGCGAAGGTCGTCGCCCGCTGGGGCGTGGAGTGGTCGGTGGCCGACACCTCCGACCCGGCCGCCGTACGGGCCGCGATCACCCCGAAGACCAAGGTGATCTGGGTGGAGACCCCCTCCAACCCGCTGCTCGGCATCACCGACATCGCCGCCGTCGCGCAGGTCGCGCGGGACGCGGGCGCCCGGCTCGTCGTCGACAACACTTTCGCGACGCCCTACCTCCAGCAGCCGCTGTCCCTCGGCGCGGACGTCGTCGTGCACTCCCTGACCAAGTACATGGGCGGACACTCCGACGTCGTCGGCGGCGCGCTGGTCGCGGCCGACGCCGAGCTGGGCGAGGAACTGGCGTTCCACCAGAACGCGATGGGCGCCGTCGCCGGGCCCTTCGACGCGTGGCTGGTGCTGCGCGGCACCAAGACCCTGTCGGTGCGCATGGACCGGCACAGCGAGAACGCCACGAAGATCGCCGACATGCTCACCCGGCACCCGCGCGTGACGAGCGTCCTGTACCCGGGGCTGCCCGAGCACCCCGGCCACGAGGTCGCCGCCAAGCAGATGCGGGCCTTCGGCGGCATGATCTCCTTCCGCGTGGAGGGCGGCGAGCAGGCGGCCGTCGAGGTCTGCAACCGCGCGCAGGTCTTCACGCTGGGCGAGTCCCTCGGCGGCGTCGAGTCCCTGATCGAGCACCCCGGCCGGATGACCCACGCGTCCGTGGTCGGCTCCGCCCTGGAGGTCCCGGGCGACCTGGTCCGCCTCTCGGTCGGCATCGAGAACGCCGACGACCTGGTCGAGGACCTCAAGCAGGCGCTCGGCCAGTGAGGCGGCGCCTCACCAGCCCGTGAGCGGTGGAGTCGTCTCCGACGGCGGCTCCACCCACGGATGGGCGGTGAGCGCCCACACCGTGAACGCCACCGCCGCCGCGCACAGCACAAGCCACATCAGCCGCACGGCGACCCGGTGGCGCCACAGCAGGCGCTCACCGCGCCGCACGATCTCCGGGTACAGCTCCGGCGGCACCCTCGGGGGTGGCGCGGCCTCCATGACCTGGCGCGCGGCCACCTCCCGCCGGACCCGGTTCACCGCGCCACCGCCTTCGCACCCGGCACGGCGGGCGCCGTCTCGCGCGGCCGGTCCAGCAGAGTCGCCGTCGCCCGCGCGCAGATCGCCTCGACGCGCTCCCTCGGCAGCCCCAGCAGCGCCGCCGTCTGCTCCTCGGCGACCCCCTCGTACAGCCGCAGCACCAGCACCAGGCGTTCCCTCGGGGAGAGCCGGGCGAGCGGGCCGTCCGGGTGCGGGCGGCCGCGGCCCAGTGCGCCCGGACCGCCGTACCGGTGCCAGACCGAGCGGGCGAACCGGGTGGCCAGCTCCTGCCGGGCGACGCCGTAGGGGTCCTCGCCGCGCAGCCGGTCCCAGCACGCGTACGTGTGCGCGAGCGAAAGCGTCAGCAGGCGACACGCGCGCGGATTGTCGTCCCGCGACTCGCCGGTGAGCAGGGTCGCGGTGTGCAGCAGGCGTCCCCCCGCGCCCGCGACGAACGCCTCGAACTCACGGCTGCGGCGGGCGTCGCGGGTCAAGTGCCGTCGTTCCACCGCCCCTCCCGCCAGGCCGCGTGCCGAGGACCGCCCCGCCGGCCGCACGACACGCCTGCCGTGCGTCGGGAGGGCCCGGTCTCATGGGAAGCCTGCGGCGGCCCGGGGGTCAAGAGCCGGGAGCCGTCCTCCCGGCACACGCGGGTGCCCGCCCGCGCGTGGGCCCCCTCGACGGCTCCGGCTCAGGACGCGCCGGGCGCCTCCGGGGCCGTGCCCCCCGACGGGGGCGCCATGCGCGCCGACAGCGCCACGTTGAAGCGGGTGAGCAGCGAGCAGAACACCTCGCGTTCCTCCGGCGCCCAGTCCTGCGTCAGCTCCGCCATCAACTGGCGGCGCGACGCCCGCACTTCCTCCAGCCGGGACTGCCCGCGCGGGGACAGCTGGAGCACGACCGCGCGCCCGTCCTCCGGGTGCGAGGTGCGCTTGACGAGACCCGTGTCGACCAGCGGGGCGACCTGCCGGGTGACCGTCGACGAGTCGATCCCCATGCTCGCCGCGAGCGCCTTGACGCCCATGGGCCCTTCCTTGTCCAGGCGGTTCAGCAGCAGGTACGCGGCGCGGTCCATGGAGTTGCGCACCTGGCCGACCCCACCGAGGCGGGTCTGTTCGGCACGGCGGGCGAACAACGCCACCTCGTGCTGCAGCGTGTCGAGGAGACCGCTGTCAGCGACGGTCGTCATGTCCGTCGACATGTCAGGTGTTGTGGGCATGGCCGGAGGCTCACTTCATGAAGGGGGTGCTGGGTTGGGGGACAGGGTACGCGGCCGGGACGCGGGGTGTACCGACGCTGCGCAATCCCGTCTCGCTGCTTGGTCACACCGCAAAGTAGCGCCTGTGAACTGCGAGACTTGGGACATGAACCACCGCACGTCCGACACGCTGCCCCCGGTCACCCTCGACGACGTGCGCGGCGCCCAGAAGATGCTGAGCGGCGTGGCCCGGGTGACGGCGATGGAGGGCAGCAGGCACCTGACGCAGCTGGTCGGCGCCCCGGTGCACCTCAAGTGCGAGAACCTCCAGCGGACCGGATCGTTCAAGCTGCGCGGCGCCTACGTGCGGATCGCCGGGCTGCTCCCCGAGGAGCGGGCCGCGGGCGTCGTGGCCGCCAGCGCCGGCAACCACGCCCAGGGCGTCGCCCTCGCGTCCTCCCTGCTCGGCGTGCGGTCCACGGTGTTCATGCCCAGGAGCGCCCCGCTGCCGAAGATCAGCGCCACCCGTGACTACGGCGCCGAGGTGCGCCTGCACGGCCAGGTGGTCGACGAGACGCTGGCCGCCGCGCAGGAGTACGCGGCCGAGACCGGCGCGGTGTTCATCCACCCCTTCGACCACCCCGACATCATCGCCGGTCAGGGCACGGTCGGGCTGGAGATCCTGGAGCAGTGCCCGGAGGTGCGCACGGTCGTCGTCGGTATCGGCGGGGGCGGGCTCGCGGCCGGGATCGCGATGGCGGTGAAGTCGCTGCGCCCGGACGTGCGGATCGTGGGCGTGCAGGCGGCGGGCGCGGCGGCCTACCCGCCCTCGCTGGCGGCGGGACGCCCGGTCGCGGTCGAGCACCCGGCGACGATGGCGGACGGCATCAAGGTGGGCCGGCCCGGCGACGTGCCGTTCCGGATCATCGGCGAGCTGGTCGACGAGGTCCGCACGGTCACCGAGGACGAGCTGGCCGCCGCCCTGCTGCTGTGCCTGGAGCGGGCCAAGCTGGTCGTGGAGCCGGCCGGGGCGAGCCCGGTCGCCGCGCTGCTGAGCGACCCGGGCGCCTTCGAGGGCCCGGTCGTCGCGGTGCTCTCCGGGGGCAACGTCGACCCGGTGCTGCTCCAGCGCGTCCTGCGGCACGGCATGGCCGCGCAGGGCCGCTACCTGGCCGTACGGCTGCGGCTGACCGACCGGCCGGGCGCGCTCGCCTCGCTGCTCGGGGCGTTGTCAGTGGTGGACGCTAACGTCCTCGACGTGAGCCATGTCCGGACCGATCCACGGCTCGGGCTCACGGAGGCGGAGGTCGAGCTGCACCTGGAGACCAAGGGGCGCGAGCACTGCGCCGAGGTCGGCGAGGCACTGCGCGCGGCGGGATACACCGTCATCGGCTGAGCCGGCCGCACCCCTCGGACCCCTCGTGTCACCCGTTCGGAAAATCCCGTTGAGAGACGCGATACATCGCGTTATGGTGTGTCGCGCGAAGCCGCTCCCGAGCGGCGTGAAAAGTGCAAACCTTAAGCTTTCCGAATTTTCCCCGACGACGTGGAGATCCATATGCCAGGCGCCATCTACGCCGAAGGTCTGGTGAAGACCTTCGGTGACGTAAAGGCTCTGGACGGCGTCGACCTCGATGTCCCCGAGGGCACGGTCCTCGGTCTGCTCGGGCCGAACGGCGCGGGCAAGACGACGACCGTGCGCTGCCTGACGACGCTGCTGCGCCCCGACAGCGGCAAGGCGGTCGTCGCGGGGCTCGACGTCCTGCGGCAGCCCGACGCCGTACGCCGTTCCATCGGCCTGTCCGGCCAGTTCGCGGCGGTCGACGAATACCTGACCGGCCGGGAGAACCTCCAGATGGTCGGCCAGCTGTACCAGATGAAGGCGAAGCCGGCGAAGGCCCGCGCGATCGAGCTGCTGGAGCAGTTCGACCTCGCCGACGCCGCCGACCGGCCCGCCAAGACCTACTCGGGCGGCATGCGCCGCCGGCTCGACCTCGCGGCGGCCCTCGTGGTCTCCCCACCCGTGATGTTCATGGACGAGCCGACGACCGGCCTCGACCCGCGCAACCGCCAGCTGCTCTGGGAGGTCATCAAGCGTCTGGTCTCCAGCGGCACGACGCTGCTGCTGACCACGCAGTACCTGGAGGAGGCCGACCACCTCGCGCACGAGATCGCCGTCGTCGACCACGGCCGGGTGATCGCCAAGGGCACCTCCGACCAGCTCAAGGCCCGCACCGGCGGCGAGCGCGTCGAGGTCGTCGTGCACGAGCGCGAGGCCATACAGCCCGCCTCCGAGGTGCTGCGCGGCTTCGGCAAGGGCGAGACCACCGTCGAGGACCACATGCGCAAGCTCACCGTGCCGGTGACCGGCGGCGCCAAGCTCCTCGCCGAGGTCATCCGCGAGCTCGACTCCCGGGGCATCGAGATCGACGACATCGGCCTGCGCCGCCCCACCCTCGACGACGTCTTCCTGTCCCTGACCGGACACGTCGCCGAGACCAAGAGCGAGGAGAACGGCAAGGAGGAGACGGCCAAGTGAGCGCCATCAACGATTCCGCGGTCATCGCCCGCAGAAACCTGATCCGCATGGGCCGGATCCCCGAGATGCTGATCTTCGGGCTCATCCAGCCGATCATGTTCGTGGTGCTGTTCACCTACGTGTTCGGCGGCTCGATCCAGGTCGGCTCGTCCAGCTCCACCCAGGCCTACCGTGAGTTCCTGATGGCCGGCATCTTCGCCCAGACGGTCACCTTCGCGACCGCCGGTGCGGGCGCCGGTATCGCGGACGACATGCACAAGGGCCTGATCGACCGCTTCCGCTCCCTGCCCATGGCCCGCGGCGCGGTCCTGACCGGCCGCACCCTCGCAGACCTGGTGCAGACCGCGCTCACCCTCGTCGTCCTCGCGGTCGTCGCCGTGATCGTCGGCTGGCGCACCCACGAGAACGCGGGGAAGGTCCTCGCCGGCTTCGGGCTGCTCCTGCTCCTCGGGTACGCGTTCTCCTGGATCGGCGCGCTCATCGGCCTGTCCGTGCGCACCCCGGAGGCGGCGACCTCGGGCGGACTGATCTGGCTCTTCCCGCTGACGTTCATCTCGAACGCCTTCGTGGACGCCAACCAGATGCCCACCTTCCTGCGGCACATCGCCGAGTGGAACCCGTTCAGCGCCACGGTCCAGGCCTGCCGGGAGCTGTTCGGGAACCTGCCGCCGGGCTTCAAGGCACCCGACGCCTGGCCCATGCAGCACCCCGTGTGGGCATCGCTGATCTGGTCGGTCCTGATCATCGCGCTCTTCCGCACCCTGGCCGTCCGCAAGTACCGCTCCGCGACGGCCTGACGGACCCGGGCCACCGTCCCGGACGCGACGGAGCCCCCGGTGCCGTACGGCACCGGGGGCTCCCGTGAAGTTGGAAGGGGCCGGGTCAGCCGCTGTAGGGCTCGGCCTTCAGGATCCGCACCGAGGCCTTCTTGCCGTTGGGCAGCTCGTACTCCGCGTCCTCGCCGACCTTGTGGCCGATCACGCCGGAGCCCAGCGGGGACTGCGGCGAGTACGTCTCGATGTCCGAGCTGGCGTACTCGCGGGAGGCCAGAAGGAAGGTCGTCGTGTCGTCCTCGTCGCCATCGAAGGCGATCGTCACGACCATCCCGGGCGCCACCGCGCCGTCCGCCGACGCCGGGGCCTCACCGACCTTGGCGTTCTCCAGGAGCTGGGTCAGCTGGCGCACGCGGAGCTCCTGCTTGCCCTGCTCCTCCTTGGCCGCGTGGTACCCGCCGTTCTCACGCAGGTCCCCCTCCTCGCGCGCCGCCGCGATCTTGGCTGCGATCTCCGTGCGCGCAGGACCAGACAGGTACTCCAGCTCGGCCCTGAGCTGGTTGTACGCCTCCTGGGTCAGCCAGGTGACGTTCTCGCTGGTCTGGGTCACAGGTGCTCCTCGTCGGTACTGGGAATACAAAGCATCGCCCTACCCAGAAGAATGTTCCTTCACGGATGGGCGAAACCACGAGCCTAACAATTGGATGCCCGAAGGGGGAGGACATAAGCCACCAGATTTACATCGCCGCAGGTCAGGCGATGCGTATTCCGGGCGAATCCTGCCGGTGTCGGGCGGTTGACCCCGGGTGCACCGGCGCCGTCAGTCGGCGTGGCAGCCGAGCAGCTCGGCCGTCGTCCCCCGGGCCGTCGTACGGAGCGTGACGACCTTGTCGATGCGGGTGCCGTCCCCGTCGAACCGGAAGTCCGCCCGGCCCACCTCGGCGCCGCTCCGCGCCTGCGACCGCAGCGTGCAGTAGCCGGAGGCCCCGGCGTCCTTGCGGACCTCCAGGTGCACGTCCACCGCGTCCTTGCGGACGTCGAACTCGATCACCTCTGCGCTGATCTTGTTCTGCCCGACGTAGTGCCAGCCGAAGTACCCGACCAGCGCCAGCAGGAGCGCCCCGAGCACCCCGCCGACGACCTTGAGCGTGCGGTCGGCGCGCGCGTCCGAGGAGCGGCCGTAACGGCCCTCGGGCGGTCGCGTGCTCACCGTACTCATGATCGTCCTCCCGGCCGGAGCGGAACGGATGTCCCGAAAGTGGGCCTCCGGGCCGTACCCCGGAATTATCCGCCCCCCGATTCGGTCACTATAGAAGCCGCCGATCGCACCGGGGCACGCCGGGGCGCCGACTACGAGGATTGAGTCTTGACTGACCAGCTGCGACTGATGGCCGTCCACGCCCACCCCGACGACGAGTCGAGCAAGGGCGCGGCGACCATGGCGAAGTACGTGTCCGAGGGGGTGGACGTGCTGGTCGTGACCTGCACGGGCGGGGAGCGCGGCTCCATCCTCAATCCGAAGCTCCAGGGCGACAAGTACGTCGAGGAGCACATCCACGAGGTACGCAGGAAGGAGATGGACGAGGCCCGCCAGATCCTCGGGGTCAAGCAGGAATGGCTCGGCTTCGTCGACTCCGGCCTGCCCGAGGGCGACCCGCTGCCCCCGCTCCCCGAGGGCTGCTTCGCCCTGGAGGACGTCGACAAGGCGGCCGGCGAGCTGGTGAAGCAGATCCGCTCGTTCCGCCCGCAGGTGATCACCACCTACGACGAGAACGGCGGCTACCCGCACCCCGACCACATCATGACCCACAAGATCTCGATGGTGGCCTTCGAGGGCGCCGCGGACACCGAGAAGTACCCGGAGGCCGAGTTCGGCCCGGCGTACCAGCCGCTGAAGCTCTACTACAACCAGGGCTTCAACCGCCCCCGCACCGAGGCCCTGCACCAGGCCATGCTGGACCGCGGCCTGGAGTCGCCGTACGGGGACTGGCTCAAGCGCTGGGACGAGTTCGAGCGCGTCGAGCGCACCCTCACCACGCACGTCCCGTGCGCGGACTTCTACGAGATCCGCGACAAGGCGCTGATCGCCCACGCCACCCAGATCGACCCCGACGGCGGCTGGTTCCGCGTCCCCATGGACCTCCAGAAGGAGGTCTGGCCGACCGAGGAGTACGAGCTGGCGAAGTCCCTCGTCGCCACCTCCCTCCCCGAGGACGACCTCTTCGCGGGCATCCGGGACAATGCCTGACATGACCGCAAGCGCAAGCCTGGCAATGACACACCTCGCCACCCTCGCCAAGGAGGTGGACGAGGACAAGGTCACTCCCGGCGTCCTCGGCTTCATCGTCTTCGCCGTGATGGCCCTGGCGGTGTGGGCGCTGATGAAGTCGATGAACCGGCACATGAGCCGGGTCGAGTTCACGGAGGACCCCGACCCGAAGGCCGAGACCCCCGCCGACGCCACCGGGACGACCACGGGCGCGGACGGGCGCAAGCAGGGCTGACGGCGCCGCCCCGGCGGCCCGGTCGGCGCGGGGCCGCGGGCGCGACCCGCATGACCTCCCGCGCATGGCGGCTCGGCACCACGCCGAGCCGCCATGCCCGCCACCCCGCCTTCGGCTCCGGCAGCGGCCGGTACGCCTCCAGGCCCTCCGACGTCCCGCGCACGGACGGATGCCCGAGCCGCCCGGCGACAGGCGGAGAGGCGGGCCGTCCCGGGACCGGCCGGGGGAGGTGGGGCAGGATGGAGACATGCCGAACCGACTGGCTCACGAGACGTCCCCCTACCTGCTCCAGCACGCCGACAACCCGGTGGACTGGTGGCCGTGGTCGGAAGAGGCCTTCGAGGAGGCCCGCAGAAGCGGCCGGCCGGTTCTGCTGAGCGTCGGGTACAGCAGCTGCCACTGGTGCCACGTGATGGCGCACGAGTCCTTCGAGGACGAGGCGACGGCCGACTTCCTCAACACCCACTTCGTCAGCGTCAAGGTGGACCGCGAGGAACGCCCCGACGTGGACGCCGTCTACATGGAGGCCGTGCAGGCGGCCACCGGCCAGGGCGGCTGGCCCATGACGGTGTTCCTCACCCCCGACGCCGAGCCCTTCTACTTCGGGACGTACTTCCCGCCCGCGCCCCGGCACGGGATGCCGTCCTTCCGGCAGGTCCTGGAAGGTGTCCGCGGCGCGTGGACCGACCGGCGCGAGGAGGTCGCCGAGGTCGCCGGGAAGATCGTGCAGGACCTGGCCGGCCGGGAGATCTCCTACGGCGGCACCGAGGCCCCCGGCGAGCAGGAACTGGCGCAGGCGCTGCTCGGCCTCACCCGGGAGTACGACCCGCAGCGCGGAGGGTTCGGGGGCGCGCCCAAGTTCCCGCCGTCCATGGTGATCGAGTTCCTGCTGCGCCACCACGCGCGCACGGGCGCCGAGGGAGCGCTGCAGATGGCGCGGGACACGTGCGAGCGGATGGCCAGGGGCGGCATCTACGACCAGCTCGGCGGCGGTTTCGCACGGTACTCGGTGGACCGGGACTGGGTGATCCCGCACTTCGAGAAGATGCTCTATGACAACGCCCTGCTGTGCCGGGTCTACGCGCATCTGTGGCGGGCCACCGGGTCGGACCTCGCGCGGCGGGTGGCGCTGGAGACCGCCGACTTCATGGTGCGGGAACTGCGCACGGAGCAGGGCGGGTTCGCCTCCGCGCTGGACGCGGACAGCGACGACGGGACCGGGCGGCACGTCGAGGGCGCGTACTACGTGTGGACGCCGGAGCAGCTGCGCGAGGCGCTCGGGGACGACGACGCCGGGCTGGCCGCGCGGTACTTCGGGGTGACCGAGGAGGGGACGTTCGAGGAGGGCGCCTCGGTGCTGCAACTCCCGCAGCGGGACGAGGTGTTCGACGCCGAAAGGGTGGCGTCGGTGCGTGGGCGGCTGCTGGAGGCGCGGGCCGGGCGGCCGGCGCCGGGCCGGGACGACAAGGTCGTCGCCGCGTGGAACGGCCTCGCGATCGCCGCGCTGGCCGAGACCGGTGCCTACTTCGACCGCCCGGACCTGGTGGACGCCGCGCTCTGCGCCGCCGACCTGCTGGTGCGGGTGCACCTGGACGAGCAGGCGCGGCTGACCCGGACCAGCAAGGACGGCCGGGCGGGGGCCAACGCCGGGGTGCTGGAGGACTACGGCGATGTCGCCGAGGGCTTCCTGGCGCTTGCGTCGGTCACGGGGGAGGGGGTCTGGCTGGACTTCGCCGGGTTCCTGCTGGACCACGTGCTGGCCCAGTTCGTGGACGAGGAGTCGGGCGCGCTGTTCGACACGGCCGCGGACGCCGAGCGGCTGATCCGGCGGCCGCAGGACCCGACGGACAACGCGGTGCCGTCCGGGTGGAGCGCGGCGGCCGGGGCGCTGCTCGGCTATGCCGCGCACACCGGGTCGGAGCCTCATCGCCGGGCGGCCGAGCGGGCGTTGGGTGTGGTGAAGGCGCTCGGTCCGCGGGTGCCGCGGTTCATCGGGTGGGGGCTCGCGGTGGCGGAGGCCCTGCTGGACGGGCCGCGCGAGATCGCGGTCGTCGGTCCCGCGCTGTCGGACGAGGCGACAAGGGCGTTGCACCGTACGGCACTTCTGGGGACGGCGCCGGGCGCGGTGGTGGCCGCGGGGGCCGCGGAGAGTGACGAGTTCCCGCTGCTGGCCGGGCGTCCGCTGCAGCAGGGTGCGCCGGCCGCGTACGTCTGCCGCAACTTCACGTGCGACGCGCCGACCACGGATCCGGAGCGGCTGCGGGAGACGCTGAGCAGCTGAAACAGGGGTCGTATCGCGGCGGTTACGCGAGTGGCGTGCGAATTGTTCACTCTCGCCTCCGGTTGTGAGGAAACGCGCTCTTCATCGAAAGCACCTGCGAACTTCACACATCCCTCCTAATCTCTGCACAGTGCCGCGACCGGTGTGGCCCACCGGCGCGACAGGGGGCATTGGGGATCTGGGGGGATCTGTTGCTGACGTCTGTCTTAATCGCCGTCGTCTCGCTGGCCTTGTTCTGGATGGCGGCCTTCACCCTGTGGTGGCAGATGCACGCGTGGCGTACGCCCGAAGTGCTCGCCTCCACCCGGTTCAGCAGACCGGACGGGGACGACCACGTGTCGTTCTCGCTGCTCCTGCCGGCCCGGCACGAACAGGCCGTGCTGGACCACACGATCCGGCGGCTGCTGGAGTCCACGCACACCGACTTCGAGATCATCGTCATCGTCGGGCACGACGACCCGGAGACCACCGAGGTGGCCGAGCGGGCCGCGTCCCGCGACCCGCGGGTCCGTGTCGTCGTCGACACGCACGAGAAGAAGAACAAACCGAAGGCGATGAACACCGCGCTGCCGCACTGCCGCGGTGACGTCGTCGGGGTCTTCGACGCCGAGGACCAGGTCCATCCGGAGCTTCTGGCCCATGTGGACCACGCGTTCCGCACGACCGGGGCGGACGTCGTCCAGGGCGGTGTCCAGCTGATCAACTTCCACTCCAGCTGGTACAGCCTGCGCAACTGCCTGGAGTACTTCTTCTGGTTCCGCTCGCGGCTGCACCTGCACGCGCAGAAAGGGTTCATCCCGCTCGGCGGGAACACGGTCTTCGTCCGCACCGACGTGCTGCGCGAGGCCGGCGGCTGGGACCCGGACTGCCTGGCCGAGGACTGCGACCTGGGGGTCAGGCTCTCCAGCGTCGGCAGGAAGGTCGTCGTCGCCTACGACTCCGACATGGTGACCCGGGAGGAGACGCCCGGCAGCCTGATGTCGCTGCTGAAGCAGCGCACCCGGTGGAACCAGGGTTTCCTGCAGGTCTACCGGAAGAAGGACTGGAAGCAACTGCCCACGTTCGGGCAGCGGCTGCTCGCCCGCTACACGCTGATGACGCCGTTCATGCAGGCGTTCACCGGGCTCGTCATCCCGCTGAACATCGCCGTCGCGGTGTTCCTCGACGTGCCGGTGGGCATCGCGTTCATCACCTTCCTGCCGGCCGTCACCGCGCTCGTCACGTTCGTGTTCGAGATCGTCGGACTGCACGACTTCGGGCGGCAGTACGGGCTGCGGGTGCGCTTCGTCCACTATCTGAAGCTGGTCGTGGGCGGGCCCTTCTACCAGGTGCTCCTCGCCGGGGCCGCCGTGCGCGCCGTGTGGCGCGAGCAGCGCGGCCGCAACGACTGGGAGCTGACCAGCCATGTCGGCGCGCATCTCGACGCCACCGGCGTGACCCGCGACCTCCGAGAGGACGTCCCCGCGTGACCTCCACCCTTCCCGCGGTGACCACTCCGAAGGTCTCCGCGCAGCGCCGGCCTGCGTCCACGGCACGTCCGACCCGTCGAACAGCGCCCCCGCGGCTGCGTTCGTCCCGGTCCGACCTGCTCCTGTGCGGTGTCCTCCTGGTGGCGATCCTCGTCGTCCAGGGCTGGAACATCGCCGACTACCCGACCCTCAGCGACGACGAGGGCACCTATCTCGCCCAGGCCTGGGCGGTCCAGGAGGGCCGCGGCCTGGCCCACTACACCTACTGGTACGACCATCCGCCGCTCGGCTGGATCCAGATCGCCGTGCTGACCTGGATCCCGGCCGCGCTCAGCCCCGAGTCGATGACCGTGGGCACCATGCGGGCCGCGATGCTCTTCGTCAGCGCGATCAGCGCGGTGCTGGTCTACGTCCTCGGGCGGCGGCTGTCGCTGCCGCGCTGGGCGGCCGGACTCGGCATGGTGCTGTTCGGCCTGTCGCCGCTGTCGGTGGTGCTCCAGCGGGAGATCTTCCTCGACAACCTCGCGGTGATGTGGACGCTGCTGGCGTTCGCGCTGGCCGCCTCGCCGAGCCGTCATCTGTGGCACCACTTCGGCGCCGGCATCGCGGCCGCCACCGCCGTGCTCACCAAGGAGACGATGCTCTTCGTGCTCCCGGCGGTGCTGGTCACCATGTGGCGGCACAGCCACCGCGACACCCGCAAGTTCGCCCTCACCGGCGCGATCACCGCGTGCGCGCTGATCGGCCTGTCCTATCCGCTGTTCGCCCTACTGAAGGGCGAGTTGCTGCCGGGCAGCGGGCACGTCTCGCTGTGGGACGGCATCACCTACCAGATGACCCGGCCCGGTTCGGGCTTCATCCTCGACGAGGGCTCGGGTTCCTGGGGCGTGCTCCAGTCCTGGCTGTACTACGACCGCGTCCTGATCGTCGGCGGTCTCGCCGGCGCCCTCCTGCTGCTCGTGACCTGGCGCTGGTCGGTCACCGCCCGCGCGCTGGCCGGGCCGTCGGCAGCCGTGGTGATCCTCGCCCTGGTCGCCCTGCGCCCGAACGGCTACCTGCCGGCGATGTACGTCATCCAGGCGCTGCCGTTCCTCGCCCTGGTACTGGCCGGCGGGACGGCCTCCGTCGCGCACGCCGTGCTGCGGCGCCGGCGCTCGGAGAGAGAGCCCCGCGCCGTCACCGGCGGCCGGTACGCCCTGGCGGCGGTGCTGGCCGTCGCGGCCTGCGCCCATGTCGTACCGCGCTGGTACGACGGTGACCGCACCGCCGTCACCGCCGACGCCAACGCCCCCTACCAGGCGGCCTCGAAATGGCTGGCCACCGAGGTGGAGCACCCGGCCGGCACCCGCGTCCTGGTCGACGACGCGCTGTGGCTCGACCTGGTGCACGCCGGGTACGAACCGGGACGGGGCGTCATCTGGTTCTACAAGGCCGATCTCGACCCGGCCGTCACGAAGACGATGCCGCGCGGCTGGAAGGACCTCGACTACGTCGTGGCGTCCCCGACGGTCCGGCGTGACGCCGTCGACCTGCCCAACGTCAAGGCGGCCATCGAGCACTCCGAGCCGGTCGCCGTGTTCGGCAGCGGCGAGGACCGTATCGAGATCCGCCAGATCCAGACTTCCGCCGGAGGCGTTCGATGACCCACGAGTACACCGCCCCCGGCCGGCTGGACGCTCCGGCCGTCGAAGCCGCCGAGGTCCCCGAGCCGGGAGCCGTCACCATCGTCGTCCCGACGTTCAACGAGTCGGCGAACGTACGGCGGTTGCTGCACCAGATCACCGAATCGGTGCCGTCCCGGCTGCCCTGCGAGGTCGTCTTCGTGGACGACTCCACCGACGACACCCCGCGGGTCGTCGAGGAGGCCGCCAAGGACTGCCCGTTCCCCGTCACCGTCCTGCACCGGGACGAGCCCGTCGGCGGGCTCGGCGGCGCCGTCGTGGAGGGCATGAAGGCGGCCGGCTCGGACTGGATCGTCGTCATGGACGGCGACTGCCAGCATCCGCCGTCCCTGGTGCCGGAGTTGGTGGCCACCGGCGAACGCGCGAACGCCGGACTGGTCGTCGCCTCCCGGTACATCGAGGGCGGCAGCCGCGCCGGTCTCGCCGGCGGCTACCGGATCGCCGTGTCGCGGGGCGCGACCTGGCTGACCAAGGCCCTGTTCCCGCGCCGGCTGCACGGCATCAGCGACCCGATGAGCGGCTTCTTCGCGATCCGGCGCAGCGACATCACCGCCGAGGCGCTCAAGCCGCTGGGCTACAAGATCCTGCTGGAGCTGGCGGTGCGCAGCCGTCCCCGGACGGTCACCGAGGTGCCGTTCGTCTTCCAGGAGCGGTTCGCGGGCGAGTCCAAGTCCACGGCGGCGGAGGGGCGCCGCTTCCTGCGGCACCTGGCCGGGCTGCGGACGGCGAGCCCGCTGGCCCGGATGGTGGTGTTCGGGCTCATCGGGCTGACCGGCTTCGTGCCGAACCTGGCCGCGCTGTGGGCGATGACCCAGGCCGGTCTGCACTATCTGCCGGCCGAGATCATCGCCAACCAGTTCGGGGTGGCGTGGAACTTCCTGCTGATCGAGAAGCTGCTGTTCCGTGAGCGGCGCGCCCACCGGCACTGGGCCGACCGCACGGTCCGGTTCGCGCTGCTCGCCAACGCCGACCTGGTGCTGCGCATCCCGCTGATCGCGCTGCTCGTCGGCCGGTTCGGGCTCGCCGTGCTGCCCGCGACGGCGCTGGCCCTGGTCATCACCTTCGTCCTGCGCTTCGTGGGTACCGAGGCGCTGGTCTATCTGCCCCGCAGGAGCCGCCGCCGCACGGCAAGGAGTACCGCATGAGATCCAGATCCAGAACGGCCCTGCTGGCCGTGACGGGCCTCACCGGA
Source organism: Streptomyces sp. NRRL WC-3605 (assembly GCF_001509795.1). Lineage (GTDB taxonomy): Bacteria > Actinomycetota > Actinomycetes > Streptomycetales > Streptomycetaceae > Streptomyces > Streptomyces viridochromogenes. Next base: position 43,246 of record NZ_LLZN01000091.1, read on the forward strand.
GGGCTGCTCCTCACCGCTCCCCAGCCCGCGTCCGCCGCCAACCTCGTGAAGAACCCGGGCTTCGAGACCGCGGGCTCGGGAGGGAGCGCGGACATGCCGTACTGCTGGGAGAGGTCCGGGTGGGGGGACAACGACTTCTCCTTCGAGACGGTGGCCGACGCGCACTCCGGCTCCAAGGCGATGAAGGTGACGCTGACCCGCCGCACCGAGGGGGACCGCAAGGCGCTCATCACCGAGTCCGCCGAGTGCGCGCCGGTCGTCTCGGTGGGGAAGCAGTACGACCTGGGGCTCTGGTACAAGTCGACGACGCCGGACACGTCGATCACCCTGTTCCGGCACGACGCGAGCGCCGGCTGGCAGTACTGGACGGACCTGAAGACGCTTCAGACGGCGGCGGGCTGGACCGAGGCGACGGTCCGCACGCCCGAGGTGCCGGCCGGCACCGACCGGATCGCGTGGGGCGTCTCCGTGTACGGCACCGGCTCGGTCACCACCGACGACTACACGATGGACCAGGTCGCCGAGCCCGTGCCGGACCCGGAGTGCACGGGCACCGCCGAGGAGTGCGCGAACGGCCGCTGGGACGTGCTGCCGACGCGGAACCCGGTCCGCTCCATGCACTCCGTCGTCCTCAACAACGGCAAGGTGCTGCTGATCGCCGGGTCCGGCAACAGCGAGGAGATGTTCGAGGCGGGCACGTTCACCAGCGCGGTCTACGACCCGCAGAACGGCACCTACAAGCAGATCCCCACGCCCAAGGACATGTTCTGCGCCGGGCACGTCCAGCTGAAGGACGGGCGGGTGCTCGTCATGAGCGGGAACAAGGGCTATCCGTCGGCCGACGGCACGGTCGGCTATCAGGGCTACAAGGACTCGTACATCTTCGACCCGGTCACCGAGACGTACAGCAGGACGAACGACATGAACGACGGGCACTGGTACCCGTCGGCGACGATCCTCGGCAACGGCGACGTCATCTCCTTCGGCGGGCTGCGGGAGGACTCGACCGGCTCGGTGACGGCCGAGCGGTGGTCGGACGCCGAGCAGAAGTGGCTGGAGCTCTGGAAGGTCAACCAGACCTGGTCCTACTGGGGCCTGTACCCGTCGATGATCCTCATGCAGGACGGGCGGCTCTTCTACTCCGGCAGCCATGTATTCGGCAACAACATCCCGGGCACGGGCGCGGCGATCTACGACTACGACGCCAACACCGTCACCCAGGTCCCGGGCCTGCGGAACAAGGACGAGCGCGACCAGTCCGCGAGCGTGCTGCTGCCGCCCGCGCAGGACCAGAAGGTCCTCACCATCGGCGGCGGCAACATCGACTCCAACCCGGACGCCAACCGGCTCACCGACGTGATCGACCTCAAGCAGCCGAACCCGTCGTACGTGGCCGGGCCGCCGCTCCCGCAGGGCACCGTCGACCTCGGCGCCGGCAAGGTCGCGCAGACCGGCGCCCAGGGCAAGATGTACGTCTCCGCGGTGCTGCTGCCCGACGGCAAGGTCCTGGAGACGGGCGGCGCCCTGCACAACCGGGCCGACCCGGTGTACGAGTCGTCGATCTACGACCCGGCGACCGACACCTTCGATCCGGTGGCGGCCGACCCGGAGGAGCGCGGCTACCACTCCTCGGCGTTCCTGCTGCCCGACGGCCGGGTCATGGCGACCGGCGACAACCCGGGCAACGGGTCCTGGAACCACGACGTGTCGATCTACACCCCGCCGTATCTGCTCAAGGGCGAACGCCCCACGATCACCTCGCTGATCGACACCGAGTGGACGTACGGCGACACCCAGCGGATCACCGTCGACCGGCCCATCGCCAAGGCGGAGCTGATCCGCCCGGCCGCGGTCACCCACTCCTCCGACCCCAACCAGCGGTTCGTCGACCTGCCGCTGTCGGTGGACGGGAACAACGTCGACCTGAACGTCACGAGCAACCCCGACCTGGCGCCGCCCGGCTGGTACATGCTCTTCGCGGTGGACGCGAACGGCGTGCCGTCGGTGGCGAAGTGGGTGCGGCTGGACGGCCCGCGGGCGCTGAGCGCCAAGGACGCCTCGGCGCACGTCCACGCCTTCGCCGACGACCCGCAGGGCAAGGTCACGGGCCCCGGCAGGAAGCGCACGGCGCAGAAGGTCGGCCCGGCCGTCTCCGGCTGCGACCGGCACTACGGCTCCGCCAACGTCTGTGTGCCGACCCACTTCCCGCCGACCGTGAAGGCGACGACGAAGGCCCGCTGCGACTGGCTGAAGGCCAACGACTACGGCCGGCTGAAGGTCAACGGCAAGGACGACCCGCTCCGCCTCGACCCCGACCGGGACGGCGTGGCCTGCGGCAAGGGTGATGTGAAGAGCAGGCGCTAGCAGTCAGCTCGCGTACTCGGTGAGGGCGCGCTCCACGATGGCCTGCAGCTGTTCGTGGTGCGCGCCCTTCCAGTAGGCGCGCCCGCACGCGGTGCACTGCGCGAAGACGTCGTACGTGCGCCGGGTGCCGCCCGCCAGCTGGTCGGCGACCTCGTCCTTGGTGGCCTGCCTGAGCAGGCCGTTGCAGGCGGTGCAGCGCGTCCAGGGGCGCAGGTCCGGGCGGAAGCGGTCGAGGACGTCCCGCAGCTGCTCCTCGGGGCGGGTGCTGTAGACGTAGCCGCCGGCCCACAGCTCGCGGCGGCGCAGCAGGCCCCGGTCGCGGCTGAGCATGACCCGTTTCTCGGCGGCGGAGCGGGCGGCGAGGGCCGGGTCGCCGATGTCGGTCGACTCGTACGCGGTGTCCACGCCGAGCAGCCGCAGCCGGCGGGCGAGGGTGCCGAGGTGGACGTCGAGCAGGAAGCGCAGGGGGGCGCCGGGCACCCGCTGGGGGCGCTCGACGGGCTTCACGGTGACGGACTCGCCGGCCCGGGGGACGTGCGCGACGGGGACGGGGAGGCCGTCGACGAGCAGGGTGCCGACCTCGGTGAGCGGGACGCCCAGGGACTCCACGACATGGCCGAGGGTGGACACGCCGTCGGTGGTGAGCGCGGTGGCGCCGCGCCGCCGGGCACCGGCGACGAACAGGTGCAGCTCGGGCGCGAACTCGACGTGGATCTCGGGACCGTTCACCTCGTCAGGATGTCACGGCAGGGGCCGGGCGCCCCGGGGATTTCCGGCGGGGACGCCGTCCCCGGCGACGTCCAGGGCGCGGTCGAGGAGCCCGGGGAGGTCGTCCCGGAAGCCGCGCTCCGCCCAGTACAGGCAGGTCTCCGTCAGGCCGGCGGCCAGGGACGTCACGTAGACCCGTGCCGTCAGCGGGTCCGGCGGCGGGCCGGGGCGTTCGGTGACGGCCTCGGCGAGCATCCGGCCGGTGCCGCGCACGCTCTCCAGCAGCCGTGAGCGCACCGCGGGCACGCGTACGAACAGCTGCGCCCGCAGCCGTACGGCCTGCGCGTCCTCCTCCAGGGCGGTGACGGTGGCGTGCCGCAGGACGTGCCGCAGGGAGTCGGTCCAGGGCTCGTCGGCGGGGCGGTCGCGCAGCGCGGCCACCAGGGCCGGGCCGGTGTCGACGGTCCCGACGATGTCCTCCTTGCCGGGGAAGTACCGCAGGACCGTGCTGGGGGAGACCTCGGCGCGCTCGGCGATCTGCTCGACCGTGGTTGCCTCGTAGCCCTGTTCGGCGATCAGGGTGTGGGCGGCCCTGCGGATGGCGAGGCGCGTCTTCGTCTTCTTGCGCTCCCGCAGGCCCGCCGGGCGGGCCCGCGCGGGAGCCGGGATCCGTGCCGTGGTCATGGGCCCATTGTCGGGCCGGACGCCGGTCAGGCGTGCTGGTAGGCGACGAGGGAGATGCCGATGTAGTGCGCGATGAACGCGGCCAGCGTGAGGGAGTGGAAGACCTCGTGGAAACCGAACCAGCGCGGTGACGGGTTCGGCCGCTTGATGCCGTAGACCACGCCGCCGGCGCTGTAGAGGAGACCGCCGACGATCACCAGGACGAGTACCGCGACGCCGCCGGTGCGCATGAAGTCCGGCAGGAAGAAGACGGCGGCCCAGCCCATCGCGATGTAACAGGGCGTGTAGAGCCAGCGGGGGGCGCCGACCCAGAAGACCCGGAAGACGATGCCGGCCGCGGCGGCGCCCCAGATGCCCCAGAGCAGCCACCGCCCCTTGGCGCCGGGCAGGAGCAGCATCGTCAGCGGGGTGTAGGTGCCCGCGATGATCAGGAAGATGTTGGCGTGGTCGAGCCGGCGCAGGACGCCGTCCATGCGCGGGCTCCAGTCGCCCCGGTGGTACAGCGCGCTCACGCCGAACAGCAGGCAGGCCGTGAGGGTGTAGATCCCGCAGGCGAGCCGGCCGCGCGGGGAGTCCGCGAAGGCGGTGAGGACCAGCCCGGCGACGAGCACGGCCGGGAACATGCCCAGGTGCAGCCAGCCGCGGAGCCTCGGTTTGATCTCCTCGCCGAGCTGCTGGGCGTGGTGGGCGATCTGGTGCGGCAGGGAGGGCGCGCCGGATTCCCGGCCGTCGGCCGGCGTGTCCGTGGGCGCGTCGGGGGCGGACGCAGTCATGGGGAAATCGTACCTACGGAACCGTAACTTATGCCTCGCGGCGGCCTGATGAGGGCCCGAAGTGGCCATCGTCTCATGGGCCCCTCGAGCGTGTGTACCCGGGGTGAGGCCGTGATGACGGATCGGAAACATCCGGATGAGTGGCGATCCTCACGCCGCTCACTTGTGATGCCCTCTGGACATATGCGCGGGCGCGTCGGATGATCAAATGAGTGCGGTCGGCACCGGATGAGCGCGGCGCGATCCAGTCAGTGCGGCGTCCGGGTCGAGGCCCCCACGGGGCACACAAGGGCATATCAAGGACAAAATCCCTCACTTAGGAGCAACCGTGGCGCGTGACAACGCGGCTCCCCCCGTCGTTCCCACCCAGCACCAGGCACTCGTCAGCTGGGTGAACGAGATCGCCGAACTGACGCAGCCGGACAACGTGGTCTGGTGCGACGGATCCGAGGCCGAGTACGAGCGCCTGTGCGAGGAGCTCGTCGCCAAGGGCACCTTCAAGAAGCTCGACCCGATCAAGCGCCCCGACTCGTACTACGCCGCCTCCGACCCGACCGACGTCGCCCGCGTCGAGGACCGGACGTTCATCTGCTCCGAGAAGGAGGAGGACGCGGGCCCGACGAACCACTGGAAGGCCCCGGCGGAGATGCGGGAGATCTTCCAGGGGGAGCGGGGCCTGTTCCGCGGCTCCATGCGCGGCCGCACCATGTACGTCGTGCCCTTCTGCATGGGCCCGGTCGGCTCGCCGCTGTCCGCGATCGGCGTCGAGATCACCGACTCCGCCTACGTCGCCGTGTCCATGCGCACGATGACCCGCATGGGACAGGCGGTCCTGGACGAGCTCGGCGCCGACGGCTTCTTCGTCAAGGCCGTGCACTCCCTCGGCGCCCCGCTGGAGCCCGGCCAGGAGGACGTCCCCTGGCCCTGCAACTCCACCAAGTACATCTCGCACTTCCCCGAGGACCGCGAGATCTGGTCCTACGGCTCCGGCTACGGCGGCAACGCCCTGCTCGGCAAGAAGTGCTACGCCCTGCGCATCGCCTCGGTCATGGCCCGCGACGAGGGCTGGCTCGCCGAGCACATGCTGATCCTCAAGCTGACCCCGCCGCAGGGCGAGTCGAAGTACGTCGCCGCCGCCTTCCCGAGCGCCTGCGGCAAGACCAACCTCGCCATGCTGGAGCCCACCATCTCCGGCTGGACGGTGGAGACGATCGGCGACGACATCGCCTGGATGCGCTTCGGCGAGGACGGCCGCCTCTACGCGATCAACCCCGAGGCCGGCTTCTTCGGCGTCGCGCCCGGCACCGGTGAGCACACCAACGCCAACGCGATGAAGACACTGTGGGGCAACTCGGTCTTCACCAACGTCGCGCTCACCGACGACGGCGACGTCTGGTGGGAGGGCATGACGGAGGAGACTCCCGCCCACCTCACCGACTGGAAGGGCAACGACTGGACGCCGGAGTCCGGCACGCCGGCCGCGCACCCCAACGCCCGCTTCACCACGCCCGCCTCGCAGTGCCCGATCATCGCGCCCGAGTGGGAGGACCCCAAGGGTGTGCCGATCTCCGCGATCCTCTTCGGCGGGCGCCGCGCCAGCGCCGTACCGCTGGTGACGGAGTCCTTCGACTGGAACCACGGCGTGTTCCTCGGCGCCAACGTGGCCTCCGAGAAGACCGCCGCGGCCGAGGGCAAGGTCGGCGAGCTGCGCCGCGACCCGTTCGCCATGCTGCCGTTCTGCGGCTACAACATGGGCGACTACATGGCCCACTGGGTCGACGTGGCGAAGGACAAGGACCAGTCCAAGCTGCCGAAGATCTACTACGTCAACTGGTTCCGCAAGAACGACGAGGGCAAGTTCGTCTGGCCCGGCTTCGGCGAGAACAGCCGCGTCCTGAAGTGGATCGTGGAGCGCCTGGAGGGCAGGGCCGAGGGCGTCGAGACGCCGATCGGCGTCCTGCCCGCGAAGGGCGCCCTCGACACCGCGGGCCTCGACCTGTCCGACTCGGACCTGGACTTCCTGCTCACCGTCGACAAGGACGTCTGGCGTGAGGAGGCGGCGCTCGTCCCCGAGCACCTGAACACCTTCGGCGACCACACGCCCAAGGAGCTGTGGGACGAGTACCACGCGCTGGTGGAGCGCCTGGGCTGAGCGCAGCCCCCGAAGACGCCGCGGCCGGCTCCGATCGTGCCCTGACCAGCTACATCGTCACGGCCGGCCGCGGTGACCGCCTCCCGGACCGGCGAGGCCCCGTACAACGGCGTGCGGGGCCCCGGGCCTGCCGCCGCCGGTTCCCGTCCGCCCCGACGGGACGACGAGCGGCGGCGGGCCCTCGCCTGACGGCGAGGGCCCGCGCATGCGCCAGGGGGTGGGGGTCTCAGACCCCGGTCAGTTCCTGCGACGCCTGGGCCGCGGCATGCGCGTCCATGCGTTCGGCGGCGAGGATCGCCGCCGCGGTGTCCGCGCGGGACGCGGCGACCACCAGGGCGCGCCCCGCCAGGGCGTGCGCCCGGCGGTGCAGGGTCGCCAGCCGCTCCGGGCCGGCCGCGACGGCGGAGCGGGCCGGCGGGCGTCCTCCCCGGAGCCGGGTCACCTGCTCGGCGAGCCGTTCGGCCGCGAGGTCCAGGTCCTGCGAGGGCGCCGTCGCGCGCAGCTCGTCCGTGACCGCGAGCAGCGCGGCGAGGTGACCGGCGAGCTGGATGTCCAGCTCCTCCTCGCGCGAGCGGTGGGGGAAGTCGGTGCCGCCGGCCATCGTGCTGTGGATCGACTTGGTGCGGATCGGTTCGTACATGGGGGATGGCCTCCTGTGCGCTGACAGGAAGCCATCCTAGCTTAGATCTCGTCTAAAGTTGAGTTGGAAGCAAAAAGTGGACCGTACAGTTACGTACGGTCACGGCTGGCCGTATCCGTCGAGGAAGCGGCCGATCCGGCCCATCGCGTCCCGCAGGTCCGTCGTCGTCGGCAGGGTCACCACCCGGAAGTGGTCCGGTTCCGGCCAGTTGAAGCCGGTGCCCTGCACCACCATGATCTTCTCGCGGCGCAGCAGGTCCAGGACCATCCGCCGGTCGTCCTTGATCTTGAAGACCTTGGGGTCCAGGCGCGGGAAGAGGTAGAGCGCGCCCTTCGGACGGACGCAGCTCACGCCCGGGATGGCGGTCAGCAGCTCGTAGGCGACGTCCATCTGCTCCTTGAGCCGCCCGCCGGGCAGCACCAGGTCGTTGATGGTCTGCCGGCCGCTGAGGGCGGCGACGACCCCGTGCTGACCCGGCATGTTCGCGCACAGCCGCATGTTCGCCAGGATCGTCAGGCCCTCGATGTAGGAGTCCGCGTGCGCCCGGGGGCCCGAGATCGCCATCCAGCCCACCCGGTAGCCGGCCACCCGGTACGCCTTCGACATGCCGTTGAAGGTGAGGGTCAGCAGGTCGGGGGCGACGGCGGCGGTCGGGGTGTGCCGGGCGCCGTCGTAGAGGATCTTGTCGTAGATCTCGTCGGAGCAGACGAGCAGGTTGTGCCGCCGCGCGATGTCCGTCAGCCCGCGCAGGACGGCCTCGTCGTACACGGCCCCCGTCGGGTTGTTGGGGTTGATGATGACGATCGCCTTGGTGCGGTCGGTGACCTTGCGCTCGACGTCGGCGAGGTCGGGCATCCAGTCGGACTGCTCGTCGCACCGGTAGTGCACGGCGGTGCCGCCGGACAGGGACACGGCGGCGGTCCACAGGGGATAGTCCGGCGCCGGGACCAGCACCTCGTCCCCGTCGTCGAGGAGCCCCTGCATCGCCATGACGATCAGCTCGGAGACGCCGTTGCCGATGAAGACGTGCTCGACGTCGGTCTCGATGCCGAGGGTCTGGTTGTGCATGACGACGGCCCGGCGGGCGGCCAGCAGGCCCTTCGCGTCGCCGTAGCCGTGGGCCGACGACACGTTGCGGAGGACGTCCTCCAGGATCTCGGGCGGGCACTCGAAGCCGAACGCCGCCGGGTTGCCGGTGTTCAGCTTGAGGATCCGATGCCCCGCCGACTCGAGCCGCATCGCCTCCTCGAGCACCGGGCCCCGGATCTCGTAACAGACGTTGGCGAGCTTGGTCGACTGGATCACCTGCATGTCTGGGAGCTTACGGCGGTGCCCCTAGGGAAGGCCCGTGTTTTCCGCCACGTGAGACGTGTGGTGCGGGCGGTTGTCGTGGGCCGCTGTCCTGTGCGCCCGCACCTCTCTAAAATGCCCCCTCATGCCCAGGCCACCGGAGAACGACGAGGCGATGAACGACGGCGACGCCGCGCACGACGGCTACGGCGGCCGAGTGGCCGCCCAGCAGGGCGGTCCGGCGACGGACGGGCCGAGTGTGTACCACCCGCTGGCCGACGCCGCCCCGTCCTACGAGGAGTACGCCGATCCCGCCGCCGCACACGGCTGGCAGGACGCGTACGACCGGACGGAGGAACTGCCCCGGACGCCGGGGGGTATTGCTGCGAACGGGGGAGCGCGGGCCGCGCGCGGGCGCCGGGGGACGCGCCGCAAGGAGCGCCCGCGTCCCTCGCGGCGGGTTCTGGTCTCGGCCGGGGCGGTGGGGGTCGTCTCCGCGGCGCTCGTGGCGGGCTTCTCCCTGTCCGGGTCGCCGTCCGACGATGACTCCCGGGGCGGGAGGGAGCGGACGGGCCCGACCGCGGTGGATCCCGCGCAAAGCACGGAGGGGACGGGCGGCAGTGCGACGGCGTCCGGTACGCCCCTGAGCGGCGAAACACCGCGCACGAGCACCCCGGACGTGACGTCGTCCCCCTCCGCGCCGGCCACCGGGACCGGGGGCGGCGAGTCCTCGGCCCCCGCGGCGAGCACGGCCCCCGCGGCACCGACCGCAACGGCGACCGCGTCCGCGACGAGGGGCGGACGCGACGACCACCCCGGGCGTGGCCTCGGCATCACCAAGGGGCCCAGGTAGCCGTCGTCCGTCGCCGGCCGGGTGCGGTGTGCGCCGCCCCGCCTGTGGTGATCCGGCCACCCTCCCGTGGAGGTCCTGCGCCGCCCCGCCGAAACGTCCGGGATCCGGTGGTAGGGAAAGCCCTACGGCCCTACTCGCCGGTCACCTGGTCCTTGTGGGCACCCCCCTGCTGAATGAGAATGCGCATGACAAAAGCGCGGGTGGCCGGAGATCTCTCCGGTCACCCTCCTCGTATGAGGGGACCCCCACATGAGAAAACCTCTCGGCGCCACCCTCCTCGCCCTGGCGATAGCCGGGGCCGGCGCCGCACCCGTGGCCGCGGCTCCCGCGGACACCGCGCAGTCCTTCGGCAAGGGTGCCGGGACGGGCTCGGTCACCTCGGTGGTCCGGGACACCGTCGCCTCCGTCACCGCCGGTCTCGAACAGGCGCTCAAGCCGTCCGTCCGGGCCGTCGACTTCGCCGGCACCGTGGCACTCAGCAACTGTTCCGGCTCCGTCGTGCGCTTCCCGAAGTCGCAGGACAGCGACCCGGCGCTCGTCATGTCGAACGGCCACTGCCTGGAGACCGGCATGCCGGGCCCCGGCCAGGTCGTCGTCAACCGCGCGTCCAGCAGGACCTTCAGCCTGCTGAACTCGTCCGGCTCCAGGGTCGCCACCCTGCGGGCCAGCAAGATCGCATACGGCACCATGACCGACACGGACGTGTCGATCTACCAGCTCACCTCCACCTACGCGCAGATCAAGAGCTCGACCGGGATCAGCGCGCTGACGGTGTCCGACACCCGTCCGGCCGCCGGCACCGCCATCACCGTCGCCTCCGGCTACTGGAAGCGGCTGTACAACTGCAACGTCGACGGGTTCGTGTACCGCCTGAAGGAAGGCGACTGGACCTTCAAGGACTCGGTCCGCTACACCTCCGCCTGCAACACCATCGGCGGCACCTCCGGCTCCCCGGTGATCGACCAGGCCACCAAGCAAGTCGTCGCCGTCAACAACACCGGCAACGAGGACGGCCGGTCCTGCACGGTCAACAACCCGTGCGAGGTCGACGAGAACGGCCAGGTCACCGTCCGCCAGGGCATCAACTACGCCCAGCAGACGTACCAGATCCCCGCCTGCTTCGGCACCGGCAACCAGCTGAACCTGAGCGCGAGCGGCTGCGTCCTGCCCAAGCCGTGACCGGCGGTACGCCCTCTAGCCGGTCCTGCGGACCGCCCGTCCCGCCAGAACGTCCGTGCGGCGGCCGTCCTCGATGACGAAACGGCCGTCCACGAGCACATGCGGGATGCCCGTCGGTGGCGTGCGCGGCTCCTCGAACGTGGAGCCCGCCGCCACCGTCTCCGGGTCGAACAGCACCAGGTCCGCCCGGTAGCCCTCGCGGACCAGGCCCCGGTCCGGCAGGCGCAGCCGCGCCGCCGGGCGCGAGGTCAGATGCGCCACGCACTCCTCCAGCGACAGCACCCCCAACTCCCGCACGTAGTGCCCGAGATAGTGCGGGAAGGTGCCGTACGCACGCGGATGCGGCTTGCTGCCCTGCAGGATGCCGTCGGAACCGCCCGTGTGGACGCGGTGCCGCATGATGGCCCGGACGTTCTCCTCGTGGCCGACGTGCTGCAGGATCGTCGTGCCGAGCCGGTCCTCCAGGAGCAGCCGGCGCGCGGTCGTCCACGGCTCCTCGCCGCGCGCGTCCGCCGTCTCCCGGACCGTGCGGCCGACGTGGTCCGCCAGCGCGGGTTCGCCCACCCCCGAGATCTCGATCGTCTCCCACTCCACGGGCACCCCGTGGCAGCCGTCCGCGCCGACGACCTCCAGATGGTGCCGGATCCGCTCGGCCGTCGCGTCGTCCGCGAGCCGCGCGAGCACCGCCTCGGGCCCGCCCTCACTCGCCCAGCTCGGCAGCAGGGCGACCAGGGTCGTGCAGCCGGGGGTGTACGGGTAGGTGTCGAGGCTGATGTCGGCGCCCTCGTCGAGCGCCTTGTCCAGCAGGGACAGCAGCTCCGGGGCGCGGCCCCGGTTCACGCCGAAGTTCATGGTCGCGTGGGCGAGATGCAGCGCGCAGCCCGCCTCCCGGGTCAGCGCCACCATCTCCTCGTACGCCTCGAGCGCCCCGGCCCCGTAGGAGCGGTGGTGCGGGCAGTAGTAGCCGCCGTACTGTGCCACGACCCGGCACAGCTCGGTCAGTTCGGCGTCCCGCGCGTACATGCCCGGCGTGTACGTCAGCCCCGACGACAGGCCGACCGCGCCCTGCTCCAGGCCCTCGGCGACCAGGGCGCGCATCCGGTCCAGCTCGGCCGGTGTCGCCTCGCGGTCCTCCCAGCCGACGACGAGCGCCCGGACCGTGCCCTGCGGGATGAGATACGCGGCGTTCACCGCGACGCCCCGGTCGAGGCGGTCCAGGTACTCGCCGACGGACCGCCAGTCGAAGTCGATGTCGTCGCCCGGGCCGTTCCAGCCGGCGATCGCGCGCCGCACCTCGCCCAGGGTGCGGTCGTCGACGGGCGCGTACGACAGCCCGTCCTGGCCGAGCACCTCCAGGGTGACGCCCTGGGCGGCCTTGGCGCTGTGGTCGGGGTCCCGCAGCAGCGCCAGGTCGCTGTGGGCGTGCATGTCGACGAAGCCGGGGGAGAGGACCAGCCCCTCCGCGTCCAGCTCACGGCGCGCCTTCGGCCGCTGGCAGCCGGCCGCGGCGGCCTCCTGGACGATCGACACGATCCTGCCGCGGTCCACGACCACGTCGGCGCGGTAGGACGGACCCCCGCTGCCGTCGACGACGTCGGCGTCCCGGATGACGAGCTCTTCCACGACCGGCCCCTCCTCAGAAGAACGTGCGGATGTAGTCGACGACCGTCCCGTCCGCCTCGGCGAGCGGGATCAGCTGCCACTTGTCGAACGCCGTGCACGGGTGGGACAGTCCCAGGCCGAGCCAGTCCCCGGCCTCCAGGTCCGCCTCCCCGGTCGTCTCCAGCCAGGCGTGCTGGTCGGACAGCGCGGTCACGGTGACCCCGGTGGCGGGGCGTTCCACGCCGTCCCGGCGGACCACCTGGGCGACCGGCAGATCGAGGTCGTACGCCGCGTCGCGCTTGCCGGCGTTGACGAAGGCCTGCCCGGAGGAGGGGCGGGAGACGACCTGCGCCCACAGCCGGAACGCGGGCTCCAGGGCGCCCTCCTGGGGGACCCGGTTGAACGGGGTGAGCTCGCGGTAGTGGCCGTCGTCGTGCGAGACGTACGCGCCCGAGCGCAGCAGCTTCAGCACGGGCGCGGACAGGCCGGGGATCTCGCCGAACACGTCGGCCACCGCGTCGAACCAGGCGCTGCCGCCCGCGCTCACGACGATCTCGTCCAGCCCCGCGAACCGGCCCGCCTTGTCGAAGGACACCGCCAGCGCCACCAGCCGGCGCAGCCAGGCGCGCACCCGCTCCGGGTCCGCCCGCGGGACCTCGCCCTCGTACCCGGCGACCCCGACGAGGCGGAGCGTGTCCGTGGCGGCCACCGCGTCCGCGACGGCCGCGCACTCCTCGTCCGTACGGACCCCGGTGCGCGCGCCCTCGCCGGCCGCCAGCTCCACCACGACGTCCAGCGGTCGTCCGGCCCCGGCGGCCCGCAGCGCGGCGTCCATGAGCCGTACGCCGGACACGGAGTCGACGTAGCAGACGAGGCGGAACGCGGGGTCGGCCAGCTCGCCGGCGATCCAGCGCAGGGCGGAGGCGTCCACGAGCTCGTTGGCGAGGAAGACCCGCCGCACGCCGAACGCCCGGGCCACGCGCACCTGGTGGGGCACGGCGAGCGTGATGCCCCAGGCGCCGCGCTCGATCTGCCGCTGGAAGAGCTGCGGGGCCATCGAGGTCTTGCCGTGCGGGGCGAACGCGAGGCGGTGACGGTCGGCGTACGTCTCCATCAGGGCGAGGTTGTGCTCCAGGCGCTCGGCGGAGAGCGCGAGCACCGGGGTGGTGAAGCCGCCGGTGAAGAGGTTGCGCCGCTGGGCGGCCAGCTCCCCGACGGTCAGGCCGTCGGCGTCGGGCGGGAGGCCCTTGAAGCGGTGGTCGACGCGCTCCTCGGACAGGCGGGCCAGCGCCTCGTTCCCCATGGAACCTCCCTGATCAGTGGCGTTGCAGTGAGTGCAACACTCATTGCGTATTTCGCTTGTCGCTGTCTAACATCTCGGCCAACCGCGGGTCAACGGAACCGCGGATCCGCCCGCCCAAGGTCTGGAGCTACGACGATCGTGACCCCCACCGGACCCCGCAATGCCCCCGGCGTCGTGGACGTCGTCGCGCTCGGCGAGTCCATGGTCACGTTCCTGCCGTCGCGGCCGGGACGCCTCGCCGACGTCCCCTCGTTCGAGCGGGCCATCGGCGGCGCAGAGTCCAACGTGGCCTGCGGGCTCGCCGCCGCCGGGCACCCGGTGCGCTGGGTGAGCCGGGTCGGTGCCGACGGGTTCGGCGACCACCTCGTGGAGACCATCGGCGGGCACGGCGTCGACGTCTCGGCCGTGCGCCGCGACCCCGCCCGCCCGACCGGCGTCTACTTCCGCACCGCCGGCGACCGGGCCACCGACGCGCACGAGGTCGCCTACTACCGGGCCGGATCGGCCGCGTCCGCCATGTCCGTCGACAACGTCGACCTCGGCGCCGTGCGCGCGGGACGCGTCCTGCACCTGTCCGGTATCACCGCCGCGCTCTCGGGCACCTGCCTGGACCTGCTGCGCGAGCTGACCGCACCGCGCGAGGACCGCCCGCTGGTCTCCTTCGACGTCAACCACCGGCCCGGCCTGTGGCGGGACGCCGGCGGCCCCGCCGTGCTGCTGGACCTCGCCCGCGCCGCGGACCTCGTGTTCGTGGGCGCCGACGAGGCGCAGGACGCCTGGGGCGTCACCGGCGGCCCCGAGGCGATCCGCGCCGCGCTGCCCGAACCGCCGCTGTTGGTGGTGAAGGACGGCCCGCGCGGGGCTACCGCCTTCGACCGCGCCGCACGCCCCGCCGTGCATGTGCCGGCCCCCGCGGTGCGGGTCGCCGCCGCGACCGGGGCCGGGGACGCCTTCGCCGCCGGGTTCCTCTCCGCCACCCTGCGCGGCCTCCCGCTGCGCGACCGGCTGCGCCACGGGCACCTGTGGGCCGCCGCCACCCTGACGAGCCCCGCCGACCTCGCCGCGCCCCCCGCCCGCGACACCGCCGACGCCCTGGTGGCCCTCGACGACGCGGGGTGGGAGAAACTTCGACTCGGCCACGGCCGGACCCACACCGCGGACCGGGCCGACGAGGAGGTACCCACGCCATGAGCCAGACCGTCGACCGCGCGCTGAGCATCCTGCCGCTGCTCGCCGAGGGCCCCGCCGACCTGGGCAAGGTCGCCGAGCGGCTCGGCGTCCACAAGTCCACCGCGCTGCGGCTGCTGCGCACCCTGCACGAACACGGCATGGTCTACCGTCAGTCCGACCAGCGCTACCGGCTCGGCGCCCGCCTCATCGCCCTCGCCCAGGAGGCGATGGAGAACCTCGACATCCGCGGGATCGCCCACCCCCACCTCGTCCGGCTGAACGAGCAGTGCGGGCACACCGTGCACCTCGCCGTCTACGAGGAGGACGAGGTGCTCTACATCGACAAGGTCGAGAGCCGCTATCCCGTACGGATGTACTCGCGGATCGGCAAGCCCGTCGCCATCACCGTCGCGGCCGTCGCCAAACTGCTCCTCGCCGACCTGCCCGAGCACGAGCGCCGGGCCCTCGCCGAACAGCTCGACTACCCCCTGTACACGTCCCGTTCCACCCCCAACGCCCCCGCCTTCCTGCGGGAGTTGGACAAGGTCCGCGAACAGGGCTGGGCCACCGACCTCGGCGGCCACGAGGAGTCCATCAACTGCGTCGCGGCGCCCATCCGCGGGGCGGACGGCCGGGTCGTCGCCGCGATGTCCGTGTCCGCGCCCAACGTCGTCGTCACCGCCGACGAACTCCTCACCCTGCTCCCGCTCGTGCGCCGCACCGCCGACGCCATCAGTGGCGAGTACTCCGGCAGAACCCCAGCGAAGGACACCCCATGACCGACAAGACCGCGCTCACCCCGAAGACCCACACCACCCCGCCCGCGAAGTTCTCCCACGGGGTGCGCAAGGGCAACATCCTCCAGGTCGCCGGCCAGGTCGGCTTCCTCCCCGCCGTCGAGGGCCAGGCCCCCACGCCCGCCGGTCCCACCCTGCGCGAGCAGACCCTCCAGACCCTCGCCAACGTCAAGGCGATCCTCGAGGAGGGCGGCGCCTCCTGGGACGACGTCATGATGATCCGCGTCTATCTGACGGACGTGGACCACTTCGCCGAGATGAACGCGCTCTACAACGCCTACTTCGAGGAGCAGGGCCTCACCCAGCCGCCCGCCGCCCGCACGACCGTTTACGTCGGTCTGCCCGCGGGGCTCCTCATCGAGATCGACGCGCTGGCCGTCCTCGGCTGACGCCTCCCTCTCCCCGCCCGCCGCACCCCCCGCACGGCACGGCGCCCGCCCACCCCCGCGACGCCGTGCCGCGATGCCCCCTGCCCGAAAGCCGGATGCACCCACCCCGAGGACCCCCGCATGCCCCCTTCGTTCCTTCCGCTCGCCGCGTCGGCACCCGAGACACCCCCGCACACCGGCGGTCTGCTGCACCTGATCGACGGCACGGCCGGACTGCTCACGGTCGCCGCCCTCGGCATCGCGCTGCTGCTCTACCTGATCATCAAGGTGCGGCTCCAGCCCTTCGTCGCGCTGCTCGCGGTCTCCATAGCCGTCGGCCTGATGGCCGGCCTGTCCGTCACCGAACTCTTCGGCACCGTCCAGCGGTCCGACGCGGTGTCGACCATCGAGTCCGGCATGGGCGGCATCCTCGGCCATGTCGCCATCATCATCGGCCTCGGCACCATGCTCGGCGCCATCCTCGAAGTCAGCGGCGGAGCCGAGGTGCTGGCGTCCCGTCTGCTGCGGCTCTTCGGGGAGCGGCGGGCCCCGCTCGCGATGGGCGTGACCGGCCTGATCTTCGGCATCCCGGTCTTCTTCGACGTCGGCATCTTCGTCCTCGCGCCACTCGTCTACGCCGCCGCCAAGCGCTCGGGCAAATCGATCCTGCTGTACTGCCTGCCGCTGCTCGCGGGCCTGTCGATGACCCACGCCTTCCTGCCCCCGCACCCCGGCCCGGTGGCCGCGGCCGGTCTGCTCCACGTCGAGCTGGGCTGGGTCATCCTCATGGGCGTCGTCTGCGGCATCCCCGCCGTGCTCGCCGCGTGGGCGTACGCGGCCTGGATCGGACGCCGCGTCTTCGTCGCCGTGCCGCAGGACATGGTCGAGGCGGCCCAGGAGGCCCGGGAGGCGGTCCTCGCCGAGCAGCGGGCGGCCGGGGTGGAGCCCCGGGAGAAGCCCGTGCCGCTCGGTACGGTCCTCGGGATCATCGGCACGCCTCTGGTGCTGATCCTCGCCGCGACGTTCTCCTCGATCGGCCTGGACCCGTCCACCGTCCGCTCGGTGATCGAGTTCTTCGGGCACCCGTTCGTCGCCCTGACGATCGCCCTGCTCCTCGCGTACTACCTGCTGGGCATCCGGCGCGGCTGGTCCCGCAAGTCCCTGGAGACGGTGTCGACTTCCTCCCTGAAGCCGGTCGGCAACATCCTGCTGGTCGTCGGCGCGGGCGGTGTATTCGGCGCCGTCCTCAAGGCCAGCGGCGTCGCCCAGGCCCTGTCGGACACCTTCAACGACGTGGGCCTGCCGGTCATCGTGCTGTCGTACCTGATCTCGCTGGTGCTGCGGGTCGCCCAGGGCTCCGCGACGGTCGCCATCGTCACCACGGCGGGAATCGTCGCGCCCCTGCTCTCCGAGGGCGACCACTCCCAGGCGTTCGTCGCCCTGGTCATCATGGCCGTCTCGGCCGGCTCGATCTTCGCCTCGCACGTCAACGACGGCGGATTCTGGATCGTGGCCAAGTACTTCGGCATCACCGAGCGGGACACGCTGAAGTCGTGGACGGTCCTGGAGAGCGTCCTGTCACTGGCCGGGTTCGCGGTGGCTGCGGTGCTCAGCCTGTTCGTGTAGTCCCGCGTCTCGCGGGTCGGTAACGATGCGGGGGCTGGTTGCGCGGAGCACAGGGTTGTCGACCATACTGCTCGGCTGTGGAGCAGCGCATAGGTTCAGGCAGCCAGCCCCTGGTGGAAGGCGCCGGGTTCGACCCGGCCTTCGTCCCCGGGCTCACCCCGCCCGCGTCCGCCGCCCCCAAGGGCCCGCTGGAGAAGGACGATCCGGCCGCGGCGGACCCCGACGAGGCGGTGCCCGAGGAGGCCGCCGCCGAGACGGAGGAGCCCGAGGAGCCCGAGGACACGAGGGACGCCCCGGAGGACGCGGCCGCCGACGAGGCGCCCGTGGACGGCCCCGTGTTCGAGGCGGCCGACCGCCGGGCACGGATCGTCGCCGACCACCGGGGGGTCCGGCTCTGCCTGGACGACCAGGAGTGCGAGTTCCGCTGGGACGAGATCGCCGCCGTCGAGACGGAGTCCCCGCGCTTCGGGAAGCGGTACACCGTCACGGTGCACACTCCTGACCGCCGCTGGTACCCGATCGAGATCGAGGCGGCGGCCAGGAGCCGCTTCACGGAGTGGGACGAGCAGCTGGACGCCGTCCTCGACGCCTACTTCGAGGAGGGCGCGGCCGAGGAGGCCGAGGCCACCGCCGAGGCCGCCGCCGCGGAGAAGGAGTAACTCCTAGGCGCTCCCAGGCACTCCTAGGAGCAGTACTGGGCCTCCTTCCCGATGGACCGGTACATGCAGTCGGCGTTCTCCAGCAGCTGGAGCACGGCGTCCCGGTTGCGGGAGGTCTCCCGCTCGATGACCTCGTCGGGCGGGTAGAACCCCCCGCCGCCGGACCTCGGGTACATCTCGAAGGTGTACGAGAAGATCCGCTGGTCGCCCCAGAGCCAGTCGTCGATCGAGCCGTCGGTGATGTAGAGGTCGCTGGACTGCTCGGGTGTGTAGCCGTTGCTGGCGGCCATCCTGCGACCGACGGTGGCGAAGGCGTTGCGGTCGTCGGCCGTCATCCCGGTCGTGGTGTCGGAGTACGTGTACCCGAACGGCCACAGCACCAGCTCGCTGTAGGTGTGGAAGTCGATCCCGGCCGTGATCTGCTGCTTCCCGCCGACGATCCGGCTGCGCACGAAGTTCGCGACGACCTTCACCTCGGGGGACGACTCGGCGCGGGCGCCCCGGTAGGTCTCGGAGGAGGTCGATCCGGAGGAGCCGCCGCAGCAGCCCCAGCGGTAGGCCCAGTTGCGGTTGAGGTCGGTGCCGACGGACGAGGAACCGGAGTTGGGCTGCCGGTTCTTGCGCCACGACCGGTAGGAGCCGGTGGCGATGTCGTACTCGCCGCCGTCCGGGTTGAGGTCGGGCACGATCCAGATCTCCCGGCTGTTCACCAGGCCGGTGACGCGCGCGTCGCTCCCGTAACCGGACGTCAGTTCGCGCAGCAGGTAGAGCGCCATCTCCACGGTGAGGTGCTCACGGGCGTGCTGGTGGTGCGTGAACAGCACCTCGGGCTCGGCCTCGTCGGTGCCCACGTTGTCGCTGATCTTGAGGGCGACGATGTCCCGGCCCTGATAGGACGTGCCGATGACACGCCGGCTCACGAGGGACGGGTTGGCCGCGACGACCGTGTTGATCTCGGCCGTCATCTCCGCGTAGTTGTGATAGCGCGAGTCGGCCGTGGGGAAGTCGTAGAGCCGTACGTCGCCGTCGCCGGCCGACCGGTCGGGGACCGCGCCGAGCGGGGTGACGTCGTAGCCGAGCGCCCTGAGCTTCTTGATCTGGCCGGCGCGGCCGGAGACGACGACGCCGTGGTCGTCGGCGGCGTCCACGCTCACGCCGGTGCGCTGGAGTGCCGTGCGGTCGGCGGCGGTCGCGTGCAGCCGGACCTCGTACTGACGGATGTCGTCGGCGGAGGGGGCCGCCTCGGCGGCGCTGTCGGCGGACGCGGAGACGGTGTCGGTGAGGGGTGCCGCGAGGGCGAGCGAGAGCAGGGCGGCGAGTGCGGCCGCCCGTCTGCCGCCGCGCGCGCCCGGTCCGCGGGTGCGAAGTCGCATGAAGTCTCCTCGGGGGAGTGGGGGTGGGGTTCAGTGCGACGTACGACGTGGTGCGGGGGTGCGGGGCTCATGGTCGGGGTATGGCATGAACAGTTCAAGGGTGGAGAACCGGCCTACGCCCGGAACAGGCCGAAAACGGGCCGCGCAGTGTACGCGTGCGCCATGCGCCCGGCGCGTTCCCGGGCGAAGTCCACCCGCCGGTGTGACCCCGGCGTGCGCGGCGGCGCGCGGCGCGGGAAGGGTGAGGGTCCGCGCAAGGGGGAGCGGGGGGAGCGACGGCGGCGGGGACCGGCGCACCCCCCGGCTCCCCCCGGCCTCCCCAGGACGTCAGGAGAGCCCGCCGATGACCTCCGCCGCCGCACCCGGAGCCGGTCCGTTCGATCACCGCATGGCCGTCTTCGGCTCCGACGACGAGTTCCTGGCGCGGGCGCTCCCCTTCCTCGCCGAGGGACTCGCCGCCCGGCACGAACCGCCGCCCGTGGTCATCGCCGCCCCCGGCAACCTGGACCTGCTGCGCGACGCCCTCGGCCCCGCGGCCGGCGGCGTCGGACTCGTCCCGCACACCGAGTGGTACACGGGCTCCGCGGCCAACGCGATCGCCCGGGGCGCCGGTTACCTCGCCGAGCACGCCGGCCCCGGCGGCCGTATCCACCTGCTGATGGAACCCGTGTGGGGCGGCCGGGCCGGGCGCTCGCCCCGCGAGACCGCCGAGTGGATACGCTACGAGGCCCTCGTCAACCTGCTGTTCGCGCCGCTCGCCACCACCGCCCTGTGCGCCTACGACACCCGGGTCGCCGGCGCCACCGTCGTCGCCGCGGCCCGCCGCACCCACCCCGACTGCGCGGTGTACGAGGACCCGCTGCGGATCGCCGCCGAACTGGACGCCGTACCGCTGCCCGCGCCGCCCGCCGCCGCCGACCGCATCCCCGGTCCGGCACCGGCCGACGGGGCCGTGCGCACCTGGGCCACCGTGCAGGGGCTGGCGCCGGCCGAGGCGGAGGTGTTCGCCACGGCCGTCGCCGAGGCGGCCGCGGCCCTCGGCCCCGTCGACCGGGTGCTCCTGTGGACCGACGGCCCGGCCTGCGTCGGCGAACTGCGGCCCGTGCGCCGCGTCGAGGACCCGCTGGCCGGATTCGTGCCACCGCCGGACGCGGCCTCCGGGCAGGGACGGGGCCTGTGGTTCGCCCGCCAGGTGTGCGCCTACGTGGACGTCCGCGACGAACCGGGCGGGACGAGTGTCCGGCTCCAGCACGGCTGAGCGGGGCCCGGTGGCGCCCGTGCGGACATCGGGTGCAGATCGCGGCACGCCCTCTTGTCGGCCCGGCGCCCGTGCGCTTACTTGACCTGCATGGCGGACACCACGGGAAGCACAGAGGCATCACCGGTCGGCGCGGCGGACTCCCGCCCCCGTAAGTCCAGTTGGCGGTACATCGGGCCCGGCATCGTCGTCGCCGCCACCGGTGTCGGCGCCGGCGACCTGGTCGCCACGCTCATCGCGGGCAGCAACTTCGGCTACACCCTGCTGTGGGCCGCGATCATCGGCTGCCTGGTCAAGATCTCCCTCGCCGAGGCCGCCGGACGCTGGCACCTGTCCACCGGCCGCACCCTCTTCGACGGCTGGGCCTCCCTGGGCCGCTGGACCACCTGGTTCTTCGCCGCGTACGTCGTGGTCTGGGGCTTCGTCTACGGGGCGGCGGCGATGTCGTCGAGCGCCCTGCCCCTGCAGGCGCTGTTCCCGGACGTGATGGACCTGGAGTGGTGGGCGATCGCCTGCGGCCTGACCGGCCTGGTGTTCGTCTGGTTCAACAAGTACGCGGTGTTCGAGAAGGTCATGACCGTCCTGGTGGGCGTCATGTTCGTCGTCACCGTCTACCTGGCCGTCCGCGTGGCGCCGAACCTCGGGGACGCCTTCGCGGGCCTGCTGCCCGTCCTGCCCGACGAGAAGGACTCGATCCTCAACACCCTCGGCCTGATCGGGGGTGTCGGCGGCACCATCACGCTGGCCGCGTACGGCTACTGGGTCAACGCCAAGGGCTGGACGGACACCGGCTGGATGAAGGTGATGCGGCTCGACAACCGCGTCGCCTACCTCACCACCGGCATCTTCGTCGTCGCGATGCTCTTCGTCGGCGCGGAACTGCTGCACTCGGCGAACGTGGCCATCGCGAGCGGCGACAAGGGGCTGCTCCAGCTCGGCGACATCCTGGAGGACGAGTACGGCACGGCCACCGCCAAGTTCTTCCTGATCGGCTTCTTCGCCACCTCCTACACCTCCCTCATCGGCGTCTGGCACGGCGTGAGCCTGATGTTCGCGGACTTCGTCGCCCGCTACCAGGGAGAGGGTGCGCAGAAGGCCGAGAAGGTCGCCTCCGGCGCCCGCGAACGCTCCTGGCCGTTCCGCGCGTACCTGCTGTGGCTGACCTTCCCGCCCATCGTCCTGCTGTTCCAGGGTCAGCCCTTCCGCCTGATCATCCTCTACGGCGTGCTGGGCGCGGCCTTCCTGCCGTTCCTCGCGGGCACCCTGCTCTGGCTGCTCAACTCGGCCCGTACCCCCGCCCCCTGGCGCAACGGCGCCCTCAGCAACGCCATGCTGACGATCGCCGGACTGCTGTTCCTGGTCCTGTGCGTCAAGCAGATCTGGGACCAGCCGTGGGCCGACTTCTTCTAGCGGTCTTTCAGCGATACCGGTCCCACTCCGGGCTCAGGGCGATCTTCCGCAGCTGTGCCTTGGTCAGGACCGGCGCCGTGCGGCTGGGGGCGTCCTGCTGGGTCGGCGCGTTGAGGGCGCTGACGGTGACCCGGAAGCCGTCCGTGCGCAGGGAGTCCACCGTCCACATCACGGCACCGGGCACGCCCTTGTCGCCGGCGTTCTCGCGGACGTTCACCAGCGTCCCGTCCGGCAGCGTCTCGGACCCCTCCCCGAACAGTTCCCCGGCCACGTCGCCCATGTTCTGCTGGACGTCGACCTGCACATAGCCGCGGCCCCCGCCGTCGTCCAGGACGAGGAACGAGTAGTCCTCGCCGCGCTCCACGACCTTCGCCTTCCGGGGCAGCAGGGCCGCGAGCGTGTCCAGCACCGAGTCCACGGACGGCCCGGCGGGCGGCTCCGCCCCCTCCACCGGGTCCTCGGGCAGCGAGTCGACGTAGCCGCGCCACACGCGTGCCGTCACCAGCTTCTTCAACCGGGCCGTGGACAGCGGGGGTTCGGGCCGGGTCACCGGGGCGTCCTTCTCGGCCGCGGAGTTCAGCTCGGTGACGAACACATGCTGCCCGGCCGGGGTCACCAGGTCGGCCGACCACAGCTTGGTCTTCGCGCGCCGGTCGCCGTACACGTACCCCTGGAACAGCTTCAGCAGTGAGCCGTCGGGCAGCTCGGTGGAGACGCACGCGTCGTGCCGCACCAGCGTCCGGTCGGGGCAGTCGACCGTCTGGCGGGCGTGCTGCCCGCCGAACGCGATGCGGTCCAGTCCGACGACGACCGCCGCGGCCCCCTCGCCGTCGTCGAACACGAGACGCGCGTACGGCGCCGGCGCTCCGTCCGCCCCTCCCTTGGCCTCCTGCCCGCTCACCTCGCCCTCGGGCAGCATCTTCTCCAGCGACTCGATCAGCTCCCGCCCGGTGACGGGTGCCAGCGGTGCCTGCGCCGAGGGCCGTCCGGTCGTGCCGGGCCGGGGCGCGGTGCCGTCGTCCCAGGGGGTGAGCAGCGCCCCGCCGACCCCGGCCAGCGCGACCCCGGCTACCCCGCCGAGGACCGCCGTACGGCGCCGCAGCCGCTGCCGTCGGCCCCGGGCGAGCCCCCCGTCGACGAGGGCCGTGCGGTCGGCCGTGAAGTGGTCGCCGGCGTCGCGCAGGGCGAGCCCGAGCCGGGTCTCGAAGGGGTCCTGGTCGTGTTCCACGGGCATGGCGGATCCACCGTTCTCAGAAGGATCAGAGGGATCGGAAGGAAGGGGGCGGGCGTCGGGGTCAGGGTGTGGCGTACTCGCCGAGTTCCTCGCCGAGGAGTTCGCGCAGCCTGCCGAGCGCCCGGGTGCACCGGGTGCGCACGGCGGCCGAGCTGGCGTTCATGACGTCGGCGGTCTCCTCGACCGAGCGGTCCTCCCAGTAGCGCAGCACGACGACCGCCCGGTCCTTGGTGGGCAGCCGGGCCAGCGCCTGGAGCAGGGTCAGCCGCAGCGGAAGGTCGCCGTGGCCGCCGTCGGCGGCGGCGCGGTCGGGGATCGTGTCCGTGGCCCGCTCGGTGCTGCTGCGCCGCCGCTGGTGGGCGAGGAAGACGCGGGTGAGGACGGTCTGCGCGTAAGCGGCCGGGTTGTCCACCCGGGAGATCCGCCCCCAGCGGACGTAGATCCGGCCGAGTGCCTCCTGCACGAGGTCCTCGGCGAGATGCGTGTCCCCGGCCGTCAGCAGACAGGCCGAGCGGTACAGATGCCCGGCCCTGGCCGCCGCGAACCGCGCGTACTCGTCCGCGCGCGGCTGTCTCATACGTCCCCCTGTGGCTGTGCGGTGAGGCCCTCACCTCACCGATGCGGTGGGACGGGGAGAATGTTTCACCGCAGCACCCGGAAGTCTGCCGGGTATCCCGCGAGGACGAGGACCAGGACCCCCGATGAGCGAGCAGCCACCCGCACCCGGACCGGGCTTCGGCCCGCCCCCGCCGCAGTACACGCCGCACCAGGCGCCCGCGCCACCGCCGTACGCCCCCGCGCAGCCGGGGTACGGGCCCGTGCCGCCACAGCCGCAGCCACAGCCGGGCATGCCGGCCGCCGGTCCGGAGTTCCTGGCCGTCGACAAGCGCAACGCGGTCGTCGTGGACGCCTCCGGTGTGGTCTTCGAGATGTACGGCCTGTCCGTCGAGTTCCGCTGGCCGGAGATCCGCAGCGTGCACTACCAGGCGAGCCCGAACGGCAAGGCGCTGATGGTGGCCGTGATCCACCAGGACGGCCGGTTCTACGAGTGTGTGGTGGAGGCCAAGCCCCGGGCCAGGCTGCAGGAGTGGTTCCCGCAGCTGGCCTGGGTGCTCGGCCACTACCGTCCGGCGGGGTGAGACCTCCCTACGGGAGGGAGTGGACGTGCGGGCCCACCGCGTTGGACCAGGCGTTGCCCGCGGTGGCGTCCCAGTTGGTCGACCAGGTCATCGCGCCCCGCAGGTCCGGGTAGGTCCGCGAGGGCTTGAACGTGCCGCAGTTGGTGCCCTTGGCGAGGCAGTCCAGCGCGTTGTTGACGACCGTCGGCGACACGTACCCGCTGCCCGCGCCCCGGGTGGAGGCGGGAAGCCCCAGGCCGACCTGGGAGGGGGCCAGACCGCCCTCCAGCTGGATGCAGGCGAGCGCGGTGAGGAAGTCCACCGAGCCCTGGCTGTACACCTTGCCGTCGCAGCCCAGCATCGAACCGCTGTTGTAGTACTGCATGTTGACGACGGTGAGGATGTCCTTGATGTTCAGCGCCGTCTGGAAGTAGGTGTTGGAAGTCGACTGCATGTCGATGGTCTGCGGAGCCATAGTGATGATCAGCGACGAGCCGGCCTTCGCCGACAGGGACCGCAGGGCCTGCGTCATGTAGGTGGCGTTGAGGCCGTTCTCCAGGTCGATGTCGACGCCGTCGAAGCCGTACTCCTGCATCAGCGCGTACACCGAGTTCGCGAAGTTCGCCGCCGAGGCGGAGTCGTTCACGGCCACCGTGCCGCGCTCGCCGCCGACCGAGACGATGACCTTCTTCCCGGCGGCCTGCTTGGCCCGGACGTCGGCCTTGAACTGGGCGACGGTGTATCCGCCGAGCCCGGCCGAGTCCAGGTTGAAGGTGACCGCGCCCGGCGTGCCCGTCGCGTCGGCGAAGGCGACGGCGATGATGTCGTACTGGGACGGCACGTCGGCCAGCTTCTGCACCGTGGCGCCGTTGTTGAAGTTCTGCCAGTAGCCGGTCACCGCGTGCTTGGGCAGGGAGGGGCCCGTCGGGGTCGCCGTGGTCGTCCCCGTCACGGCCGCCGACTTCGCCGACTCACCGGCCGCGTTGGTGGCGGTGACCTGGAAGGTGTACGACGTGGAGGCCGCGAGGCCGGTGACCGTCGCCGAGGTGCCGCCGACCGCCGTCACCTTGGTGCCGTTGCGGTAGACGTTGTAGCCGGTGGCGCCGGAGACCGTGTTCCAGGCCAGCGAGACGGAGGAGGAGGTGCGGCCCGAGACGCTGAGCCCGCCCGGGACGCCGGGGACCGTCGGAGCGGGGTCGGTGCCCCCGCCGCCGTCCGGCCCGAACACGGAGATGTCGTCGGCGAAGTACGCCGCCTGGCCGTACCAGCCGTGGGTGTAGACCGTCACCGCGCTGGTGGAGCCGCCGGTGGTGAAGGTCGTCGAGAGCTGCTTCCAGGACGCCGAGTCCGGGGTCCAGGTCGACACGTCGGTGGTGCCGGTACCCGTGACGCCCAGGTAGGTGTAGCCGCCCTGGACCCACGCGCTCAGCGTGTAGGTGGAGTTGGGCTTCACCGCCACGGTCTGCGAGCACCGGGCGTTGTCCTGCCCGGCCGGTGTCGCCTTCAGCGCGGACGCGCCGCCGTGCACCGGTGAGGAGACCGTCGTGCCGCTGCCCGCGGTACAGGTCCAGTTGGTCAGGCCGGACTCGAAGCCGGCGTTCCTCGCGTTGTTGACGTCCGCCGCGGACGCCTGGCCGGCGCCCAGGAAGGTCAGGGAGAGGGCGGAGGCGGCGAGAGCCGCACAGAGGCGCGCCGCCCGTCCGGGGAAGCCCCGGGATCTGTTAGTGAACATGCCAAAACAAGGTGGTCCAGACCAATCAAACTGTCAAGAGGTTCCGGTCGTGGAGACTTTGTGCGCACGACCTGCCCCGTTTTGACGGGAGTTGGGGGTGGACAGTTATCTCCCGGCTGCGGAAACGCTGTTCTCCGGTCATCGAGCCGTGGATACAGTGCAGGGACAGTCACGCAACGAAGTCGTCCCGGTGCACCGGAGTGACACGAGCGCCGGGGCCGGGCGGGGAGACGGGGAGCGACGCGTGCCAACTGCCATTGCCGTGACCAGTGCCGACATGGCGCTGCCGGCGCAGGACGAGCGGACCGTGCCCGCCGTGGTGCTCCCGGACCTCGAACGGGAGCCGCTGGAGCGGTCGCTGGCGCACCTGCAGTCCCTGACCGACCAGCACGGCCATGTGATCGTGGTCTGCTCCCAGGCCGCCTCCCGGCGCGCCCGGCAGCGGCTGCACACCGTACGGTCCCTGCTGGAGAGCGACCGCATCGCCGTCTTCGAACCCGCGCTGCCGCCGCTCGCGCTCGCCGTCCTCGCCCGCCAGCTGCGGCAGCTCGCCTCCTGCGACCTGAGCCCCGGCATCCTCGCCTCGGCCGGCCGGCTGCTCACCCACTACCTGCACGCGGGCGCGCTCCTCGGCTCCGTCGCCAAGCTCGACCGCGTCCCCGTCGACCTCGGCTCGCACGCCCGGTCCTGGATGCCCGGCAGCCAGTTCGGCGTCCTCGCCCACCCGTCGCCCCAGCTCGTCCGGGCCGCCCCCGGAGTCACCCTGCCGGGACCGGAGTTCGGCACCTCGATGCTGGTCGCCCAGGGACAGCTCCAGTCGGACTGGGTCGCCGGCACGCTGGCCCCGTCCTGGCGCGCCCAGGGCCTGCGCGAGGTGGTGCTGCCCGCCGAGTCGGTCCCGTGGTGGGGGACGGCCAAGCTGATCGAGTTCTGCGCCTTCCTGCCCGACCTGCCGGTCCTCTATCAGCTCGTCGGTTCCGTACGGCAGAGCTCCTGCCACTGGTGCGGCATCGACGTCATCGGCGACCGCTGCGTCTTCTGCTCCGCCACCCCGCCCGCCCACGTGCAGCCCGCCCGCGCAGGCTGACCGGACCGGGCCCGGCCCCGGCCCCGGCCGGGTCCCACCGACCGCCCCCGACCGATTCCCCCAATGAGGTTGCACGGTTCATGAACTCCCGTCAGCGCCGCGGCGTGATACTCCTGCTCCTGTCCGTCCTGTGCGCCCTCGGCGCCTTCGCCGGCGTGCTGTCCGTCATCAGCGACGTGAAGTCCAAGGTCGGCCCGGAGGTCACCGCCTACCGGCTCGCCCGGGACGTGGCCCCCTACACCCCGCTCGGCGCGGCCCAGTTCGAGAAGGTCGAGATGCCCGAGCGGTGGCTGTCGCCGAACGCCGTCACCGACCTGAGCGACATCCGCGGCAAGATCGCCGTCACCACGCTCAAGGAGGGCTCCCTCCTCCAGAGCGACATGATCGTCGACCAGCCCGCCCTGAAGGCGGACGAGCAGGAACTCGCCATCATGATCGACGCGGCGACCGGCGTCGCCGGGAAGATCACCCCCGGCTCCACGGTCAACGTCTACGCCACCTTCAAGGGCGAACGCGACGGCGCCCCGGACCAGTCCAAGCTCATCGTGGCCAACGCCCGCGTCATCGACGTCGGCGACCTGACCTCGCTGGAACCCGACCGCGACGACCGGAACCGCCGAACCGTCGAGGCCGTCCCCATCACGTTCGCGCTCAGGACCGTGGACGCCCAGCGCATCACCTACGCCGAGTCGTTCGCCGACGAGGTGCGGCTCGCGCTGGTGGCGCCCGGTGCCGCCTCCGACGTCGCCCCGTCGGACCGCACGTACGAACTCGCCAAGGACAAGTGAGAGGCCCCCATGCCCACGAGGATCCTCCCGGCCGTCGGCGACGCGGACGCGGTCCGTTCCCTCACCAGCCTGCTCAGCCAGCTTCCCGACGCCGAGCCGGTCGCCCCCGTCACCGACTCCACCCAGCTCGTCGACACCCTCGCCCGCCTCGCCGCCGAGTCCGTCGACGAACTGCCCGAGGTCGTCGTCGTCCACGAACGCATCGGCCCCGTCCCGGCCCTGGAGCTGATCCGCGAGGTAGCCCTGCGCTTCCCGGCCGTCGGCGTCGTCCTCGTCACCTCCGACGCGAGCCCCGGCCTCTTCCAGGCCGCCATGGACCACGGCGCCCGCGGCCTGGTCGCGCTGCCCCTGCACTACGAGGAACTCGCCAGCCGCGTCAACGCCGTCGCCCAGTGGTCGGTCGGCGTACGACGGCACCTGGGCGCCGGACCCGACGTGTTCGGCGGAGCAGGCGGCACCGTCGTCACGGTCAGCGGCGCAAAGGGCGGCGTGGGCGCGACCCTCACCGCCATCCAGCTCGCCCTCGCCGCACAGGCGTCCGGCCGCAGCACCGCCCTGCTCGACATGGACCTCCAGACCGGTGACATCGCCTCCTACCTGGACATCCAGTTCCGCCGCTCGGTCGCCGACCTCGCCGCCATCACCGACATCTCGCCGCGCGTCCTCGCCGACGCGGTGTTCCGGCACGACACCGGCGTCGCCCTGCTCCTCGCCCCCGGCGACGGTGAGCGCGGCGAGGAGGTCACCGACACGGCCGCCCGGCACATCGTCGGCGCGCTGCGCTCCCGCTACGAGGTGGTCGTCGTCGACTGCGGCGCCCAGCTCAGCGGCGCCGGCGCCGCCGCCGTGGAGGCGGCCGACACCGCGCTCCTCGTCACCACCCCCGACGTGGTCGCGGTGCGCGGCGCCAAGCGGGCCGTCCGGATGTGGGACCGCCTGCAGATCCGCAAGGCCGAGGAGACGACGATCGTCGTCAACCGGCACACCCGGTCCGCGGAGATCCAGCCCGCCCTGATCCAGCGCATCACCGGCACCGCGGTCGCCGCCACCGCCGTCCCGGCCAACTTCAAGGAGCTGCAGGGCGCCGTCGACGCCGGCCGGGTGCACGAACTGGACGCCAAGTCGACCGTCAAGCAGGCCCTGTGGGCCCTCGCGGGCGAACTGGGCCTGGTCGCGGGCACCGAGAGCGCCGCCCCCCGGCGCGGCGGACGGGCCCGGGGCGGGGAGCGGGCCGCCCGGGGTGGGGAGCGGCCCGCGGTGACGTTCCGGCGGCGCAAGGAGATAGGGCGGTGAGGCGGCGGCGGGGGGACCGCGGGCAGGTCGCGATCGAGTTCCTCGGAATGACACCGCTGATCCTGCTGACGCTGGTGCTGCTGTGGCAGTGCGTCCTGGTCGGATACACGTACACGCTCGCCGGGCACGCCGCCGACGAGGCGGCGAGGGCGGGGACGGCCGCGGACCCCGGGGCCCGGCTCGCCGCGTGCCAGGAGGCCGGCCTCGCGGACCTGCCGGGCGCCTGGACCGGCGAGGTGGAATGCGGCACCGGCGGAGGGCTGGTGACGGCCGACGTGCACCTCGAGGTGCCCGTCCTCTTCCCCGGCTCCATCGGGTTCCCGTTCACGGTCGACGGCCACGCCGGGGCCGTCGAGGAGGAGGGGAGGGACTGAGATGGCGTACGGCAGGAAGCACCGCGACCGCGGCCAGGTCGCCCTGGAGTACCTCGGGTTCGTCCCCCTGCTGATCCTCGTCGCCCTCGCCGGCATCCAGCTCGGCCTGATCGCCTACGCCGCCCAGCAGGCCGGCACCGCGGCCCGGGCCGGGGCGCGCGCCGCCTCCCTCGACGAGAGCGCGCAGGCGGCCTGCTCCGCCGCGGTCAGCGAATGGCTGGAGGTCAGCTGCCCGCCCGTCGTGGGCGGCGACGAGGTCTCCGTCACCGCGACGGTGCAGATCCCGTCGATCGTCCCCGGCTGGGACTTCGACCCCGCCGAGAAGACCGCGATCATGCCGCTCGACCACTGAACGAGGAACCCCATGAGCCTGAGGTCACGCATCACCACCCCCGAGGAGAAGGGCGGCCGGGGCGAGGACGGACACCTCGTCGCCACCTACCGCGCCAAGCTCCTTCAGGAGATCGACCTCGCGGAGATGAGCTCGCTGGCCGCGGCCGAGCGCCGGGCCCGCCTGGAGCGCGTGCTCGGCCACATCATCAGCCGCGAGGGCCCGGTGCTGTCCACGTCCGAGCGCGCCCAGCTGATCCGCCGGGTCGTCGACGAGGCGCTCGGCCTCGGCATCCTCGAACCGCTCCTGGAGGACGCGTCGATCACCGAGATCATGGTGAACGGCCCCGACGCGATCTTCGTCGAACGCGCGGGCCGCGTCGAGCAGCTGCCGCTGCGCTTCGCCTCCCACGACCAGCTGATGCAGACCATCGAGCGGATCGTCTCCACCGTCAACCGCCGCGTCGACGAGTCCAACCCGATGGTGGACGCCCGGCTGCCGTCCGGCGAACGCGTCAACGTCATCATCCCGCCGCTCTCCCTCAGCGGGGCCACCCTCACCATCCGCCGCTTCCCGCGCTCCTTCACCCTGCACGAGATGACCGGCCTGGGCTCCCTCGACGAACCCATGGTGTTCCTGCTCGCCGGACTCGTGCAGGCCAAGTTCAACGTCATCGTCTCCGGCGCCACCGGCACCGGGAAGACCACCCTGCTGAACGCCCTGTCCGGCCTGATCCCGTCCTCCGAGCGCATCATCACCATCGAGGACTCCGCCGAACTCCAGCTCCAGCAGGCCCATGTGATCCGCCTGGAGTCCCGCCCGCCCAACGTCGAGGGCAAGGGGCAGGTCACCATCCGCGACCTGGTCCGCAACTCCCTGCGGATGCGCCCCGACCGGATCGTCGTCGGCGAGGTGCGCGGCGGCGAGTCCCTCGACATGCTCCAGGCCATGTCGACCGGCCACGACGGCTCGCTGGCCACCGTGCACGCCAACAGCGCCGAGGACGCCCTGATGCGGCTGAAGACCCTCGCGTCCATGTCCGAGGTCGCCGTCCCCTTCGAGGCGCTGCACGACCAGATCAACAGCGCCGTCGACGTCATCATCCAGCTGACCCGGTTCCCGGACGGCGCCCGCCGCATCACCGAGATCGCCGTCCTGGACAGCCACGGGGCGGAGCCGTACCGGCTGGTGACCGTGGCCCGGTTCAACGCCCAGCCCATGACGCCCGACGGCCGCGTCCACGGCGCCTTCGCCTGCTACCCGCTCCCGCGCCGCACCGCCGACCGCCTCTACATGGCGAACCAGCCGATCCCGCAGGCGTTCGGCGTCGCCGCGTCCCCGCTCGAGCTCGCCACCCGAGAGGCCAGGTAGGACCCCGCCCATGGACCTGCAGACCCGCATCACGCTCACCACCGGCATCGCGCTGCTGACCTGCGTCCTGGCCGTCCTGGGCGTCCAGGCGTACGCCGCCGGCCGGGCCCGCCGGCAGGCCCTGGTCGAGCGGCTGTCCGCGACCGGACAACTCACCGGCGCGGGCGGACGCCGGCGGCGCTTCCCCGGCCTGGACCGCCGGCTGCGCCGCACCCGCCTGGGCAGGCGCCTGGAGCTGCGGCTGGCCGCCACCGGCCTGGACGTCACCCCCGGCGAGTTCTTCGTGACCATGCTGGCCGTCGTGGCCGGTCTCTGGCTCGTCGGGCAGGCGGCCCTCGCCCCCTTCTTCGGGCCGATCGCCGGACTGCTCGGCGTGTGGGCCGCCGTCCAGTTCCTCAACTGGCAGCGGCAGAAACGCATCGAGCGGTTCATCAACCAGCTCCCCGAACTCGCCCGCATCCTGGCCAACGCCGCCCACGCAGGCCTCGCCCTGCGCACCGCGATCGGCCTCGCCGCCGAGGAGCTGGAGGCCCCCGCCGGGGAGGAACTCGCCAAGGTCTCCCACCAACTCGCCCTCGGCGCCTCCATGGACGACGCGCTCGGCGAACTCGCCGAACGCCTCCCCTCCCGCGAACTCGTCGTCCTGGTCACCACGCTGGTGCTGTCCAACCGGGCCGGCGGCCAGGTCGTCAGCGCCCTGCGGAACCTCACCGAGACACTGGAGGAACGCAAGGAGACCCGGCGCGAGGTCCGCACCCAGCTCTCCCAGGTCAGCATGACGTCGTACGCCGTCCCCGTGCTGGGCGTCGGATCGCTGTTCCTGATGAACGGCGTGAAGGACGGCGCCCTCGACCGCATGACCGGCAGCCCGCTCGGACAGGCCGCCGTCCTCGTGGCGTTCGGTCTGTACGCGCTCGGCTTCCTGCTGATCCGCCGCCTCTCACGGATCGACGTCTGAGGGGGCCTCGCCATGGGAATCGGACTTCTCCTCGCCACCGTCATGGCCCTCGCCGTCGCGGGCGTCTTCACGGGCATCCGCATGTACCGGGCGGAGACCAGACTGCCCGCCGACCTGGCGCTCGCGCTGGAGGTCGGCTCCACCCGCACCGGCGCCGTGGACTCCCTCGTCGACCGCATGGGCATGCGCTACGCCCCGGCGGTACTGCGCCTCATGGGCCCCA
Organism: Streptomyces sp. NRRL WC-3605; assembly: GCF_001509795.1. Taxonomy (GTDB): domain Bacteria; phylum Actinomycetota; class Actinomycetes; order Streptomycetales; family Streptomycetaceae; genus Streptomyces; species Streptomyces viridochromogenes. The sequence goes on from NZ_LLZN01000091.1 coordinate 75,964, forward strand.
AGCTGGTGGCCCGGTACCGCCGCAGGATCGACCTCGCGGGCAACCCCGGCGGCCTGACCCTCGACCGCTACGCGGCCCGGCGCGCCGTGTACGGCTTCCTCGGCGCGGTCGGCTTCCTCGTCTTCCTGCTGCGCGGACAGGTGCTGGTCGCGCTGCTCCTGCTCGCGTTCGGCGCCTTCTGGACGGAGGTCGGCATCTGGTCGGCCATCCGGATCAGGAAGGACGAGATCGAACGGACCCTGCCCGACTTCCTGGACGTCCTCGCCGTCGTGGTCAGCGCCGGCCTCGGCTTCCGCCAGGCCCTCGACCGCGTCGCCGGCCGCTACGAGGGCCCCTGGGCCGACGAACTGCGCATCACCCTGCGCCAGATGGACCTCGGCATGAGCCGCCGCCAGGCGTTCGCGGAGCTGCGCCGCAGGAACGACTCCGAGCAGGTGGCGATGTTCGTGACCGCGCTCCAGCAGGGCGAGGAGCTGGGCGCGCCGATCGTCGACACGCTGGTCGCCCTCGCCAAGGACATGCGCCGCACCGACGCGCAGAACGCCCGCCGCAAGGCCGCCCGCGCGGTGCCCAGGGCCACGCTGATGATCACCACCTTCATGGTGCCGGCGACGTTGATCCTGCTGGGCGCGGGCCTGCTGCTCGGGTCCGGCACGGACTTCGGGACGCTGACGGGGGAGTAGGGGAGGCACATGACCGGCATTCCGGCGCACGAGACGCTGCGGATCGTGGTGGCGGACGACGACCCCGCGGCGCGGGCGCGCCTGGCCGCGCTGCTGTCCGGCCACGCCGGCCTGCGGATCGTGGCGGAGGCGGCCGACGCCCACGAGGCCCGCGAGGCGGCCCGCCGCCACCGTCCCGACGTGACGTTGCTGGACGCACACCTGCCGGTCCCGGACATAGCCCAACTGATCGCTGTGACCCCGGTATTGATGCTGACGCACGCCGAGGAACCGGAGACGGCCCGGGAGGCCCTGCGCCGAGGCGCCCGCGGCTACCTGCTGCACGGCGAGTTCACGGCGGACGAACTGGTCGCGGCCGTACGGGAGGTGAAGCGGGGCAGGACCCCGCTGACCCCCTCGGTCGCGACCCTGCTCGCGCAAGCAAACGCCGAACGGACCGCTCGCGCAGGCACTTTGACGGAACCGCTTTCGCAAGTGCAACCATCTGTGGCACAGTCGTCGTACCGGTCACGGTTCCGATTGAGCAGGAGGGAGGCGGAGATCATGGACCTCATCGCGTCGGGCATGAACAACCAGCAGATCGCCGCCACCTGTTTCATCACCGAAAAGACGGTCAAGAACCACATCAACCGCATCTTCGCCAAACTTCACAGCACCAACCGGGCGGAGGCCGCAGTCAAGTGGCGTGGTACGACGCCCGGTTCACCGTCAGGACGGAGCTGAGGGGCGATGACGCGACGACTGTTTTCGGTCATGGCGTGGAATTGGGCCCAAGGGCCCTCTGGCGTTCCGGCCGTTCCCGCCTACGTTTCTCCCCAGAGCGCTCAACGATCGCCGTACACCGGAGGGGACCCCCATGAGCAACTGGATCAACGCGACCACCGCGTACCTGCGCTCCCGCACCGCACGGGACGACAGGGGACAGACGGCGGTGGAGTACCTGGGCATCATCGCGGTGGTGGTGGCGATCGTGCTGGCGATCACGGGGACGGACATCGGGCAGACCATTTACGACGCCATCGTGGAGCAGATCGACGAGCTCACGGGATGAGGCGGCGCCGCACGCCGGGCGACTCAGGGCAGGCCTTCCCCGTCTACATCACGGTGGTGGGGGGCCTGCTCTTTCTCGCGTTCGCCTACCTCGCCGTGGGGCAGGCCGGTGTGAACCGCAACGGCGCGCAGACGGCGGCCGACGCGGCGGCGCTGGCGGCGGCGCAGGAGACACGGGACCAACTCGCGGGGGACTGGCTGTCGGTCATCGACGATCCGGACAAATGGCTGGACATCCTCGAAGGTGACAGCGCGGTGTTCGACGGCTGTTTCCGCGCGTATGAGCTGGCCGAGCAGAATCGCGCCGACGTCGACGCCTGCGGCGCCTCGGGGCGGCTGGGCTACCGGGTCGACGTGACCGCCCAGGAGTCCGTGGGCGAATCCGTCGTACCTGGGACCGAGAACTTCAACTCGACGGCTTCGGCCATAGCGGTGATCGAACCTCGCTGCTCGTTCGCCCTCCCCGACGAGGAGGGCGACGACGGTGACGGCGACGAGCCGCTTCCGCTGCCGCGACTCGACTGCGGTGACACGGACTGGGACCCGGACCCGGACGACCCGACCACTCTTCCGGACCCCGAGGACCTGTTCGACGTCCACCTGGCCGACGGAACGAACGACGAGTGACGAAGGAAGCAGGGCATGAGCATGCGGTTCTCTACGAAGGCCGGTCGGGGGATGGTCGCGATGACCGTTGCGGCCGGGCTGGCACTCGGCGCGGTGGGCTGCGGAGGAGGCGGTGACGACGACGGCAAGAAGCCTCGTAGCCCCGCGTCGGCCTCCAAGGACACCGGCGGCTCCAAGCCGAGCACACAGGAGGGAACCGACGAACTCCTCGCAGAGCTCAAGGGTGAGGACGGGCTGATCCTCAGGATCACCTCGGTCCAGCGGGATTCGGGCGGATTCCTCACCGTGAGCGGTGAGCTCAAGAACGACGGCGCCAAGCCGGCCCGCCTCTCGGCGCGCGCGTCGGGTGACGAGACGGAGATCGTCCGGCACGGGGCGTCGTTCGGCGGAGCCACACTCGTCGACTCCGGGAGCAAGAAGCGCTACTACGTCCTGCGGGACACCGACGGGCGTCCCCTGACCACGACCGGCGTGCCGCGCATCAAGGCCGGCGACTCCGTACCCGTGTTCATGCAGTTCCCGGCCCCGCCGGCCAGCACCGGCGAGGTGAGCCTCCAGCTCCCCACCTTCGCCTCCGCCACCATCCAGATCTCCGGATGAGCCGCCCATGACCCGCCTCCCCCTCACCCTGACCGCGGTCGGCGTCATGATCGCCGCCAATCTCCTGACCGCCACCACGGCCGAGGCCGACGACGACCCCGTCGTGCCGCCCGGCACCGAGGCATCCGCCGCCGCACCCGTGGAGGTCGACGCCAACGACCCGGATCTCAAGCTGCCCGAGGGCGCCACCCTCGCCGCCGCCAAGGTGCTGGACATCAAGCAGGTCGTCGAGGACCAGGCCGGTGAGGAGCGCCGCGAGGACACCAACGCCGACGTGAAGTTCGCGCTCCAGGCCGAGGTGCTGTTCCCCAAGGACAGCGCCAAGCTCACCGGCGAGGCGAAGGCCCGTATCGCCGCCATCGCCGAGGAGATCGGCAAGCAGAACGCCACCCGCATCCGCGTCTTCGGATTCACGGACAACCTGGGCTCCTCGGCCCACGGCGACGTCCTGTCCCGCAAACGCGCCAACGCGGTGCAGGGCGTCCTGGAGGCCGAACTCGACGACTCCACGATCACCTACGAGGTCCGCGGCTACGGCGAGCAGTACCCCATCTCCTCCAACGCCACCGAGACCGGCCGCAAGAAGAACCGCAGGGTCGAGGTCTCCTTCCCCCGCTCGTGAGGCCGACGGGCGGGCCTCACTCCGTCTCGACCGCCACCCGCACCCCCGGCCGCACCCCCCACCCCGCCATCGCCCCCGCCTCCGCCTCCAGGACGTGGCGGGAGTGGAGGCGGGGCAGGCCCAGGCGGTTCGGGGGCATCGTGCGGACGGTGAGGACGCGTAGGTGCCGGTCGAGGTAGGCGACGTCGATCGGCATGCGCATCCGCACCGTGTGCACGCTGCCGGCCGGCGTGAGCAGCATCGCCCCGTCGATCGAGTCCCGCCCCAGCAGTCCCTTCGTACGGGCCCGGTACGACGCGGCGATCTCCAGCGGCACCGTCACCTCGCCGTGCTCCCCGTGAACCGTCAGCGTGCCCGGTCCGTCGTGCCACCGCCGAGCCATCGCGGCCCCTCCCGCCCCTCGCGGATACTGCGTTGTCCTGCCCGTCCTACCCGGGTAGGAAAGATCCCATGACCGGACTCGGCGTGGTGTTCCGCCCCCAACTCGCCCCCGAACGACTGCGATCCGTCGCCCGCACCGCGGACGAGACGGGCCTGGAGGAGCTGTGGCTCTGGGAGGACTGCTTCCGTGAGGGCGGTGTCTCCACCGCCGCGGCCGCCCTCGCCTGGACCGAGCGGGTGAAGGTCGGCGTCGGCCTGCTGCCCGTGCCGCTGCGCAACGTCGCGCTCACCGCGATGGAAGCCGCGTCCCTGCACCGGATGTTCCCGGGGCGGCCCATCCTCGCCCTCGGACACGGTGTGCAGGACTGGATGGGGCAGGTCGGCGCCCGCGCAGAGTCGCCGATGACCCTGCTGCGGGAGCATCTCGACGCGCTCCGGGCGCTGTTGCGGGGGGAACGCCTCACCGTCGAGGGGCGGTACGTCCGGCTCGACGACGTGGCCCTGGACTGGCCGCCGGACGGGCCGGCACCGGTCGTCGCCGGGGTGACCGGGCCCCGCTCGCTGCGGCTGTCCGGCGCCGCGGCCGACGGCACGCTGCTCACCGCCTCGACGCCGCCCGACGGTGTGCGCCGGGCCCGGCAGCTCATCGACGAGGGGCGCGGCACGGCCGGGCGCACCGACGCCGAGCCGCACCCGATCACCGTCTACCTGCTCGCCGCCACCGGTCCCGACGGCCCCGAGCGCGTACGGGCCGAACTGGCCGCGGAAGGGGTCGCGTCCGTGCCCGGCCTCGGGGCCGCGGGAGACGCGGCCGCCGTCGCCGCGGCCGTACGACGGTTCGCGGGGGCCGGGGCGGACACCGTGGTCCTGCAGCCGACGGGCGACGAGCCGGACCCCGAGGGGTTCGTACGGTTCGTGGCCGAGGAGGTCCGGCCGCTGGTCCCGTGACCCGGCGGCCGCCTCCCGAGGCCCGAGCCGTGTCCGTCACGCGGGGCGGCGGTCGCCCGTCGCGCCGTCCATCAGCTCGCGCACGATGTCCATGTGACCTGCGTGCCGTGCCGTCTCCTCGACCATGTGGACGAGCACCCAGCGCAGGGACACCTCGGCGTCCCGCCAGGACGGCCTGCCCAGCGCCTCCAGCGGCCGTTCGGCGATCGTGCGGTCGGCGGCGGCCCGCGCCCGGCCGTAGAAGTCGATGATCTGCTGGGTCGTCTCGCCCTGGTCGGCCCGCATGTCCTCGTCGCTGTAGGGGTCGAACCACAGCGGTTCGGTCTCGCCGCCGAAGCTCTCGACGAACCAGCCGTACTCGACGGAGGCGAGGTGCTTGACCAGCCCGAGCAGGGACGTGCCCGACGGCGTCATCGGGCGGCGCAGCGCCTCGTCGTCCAGGCCCTCCAGCTTCCACAGGACCGCGTCCCGCTGCCGGTCCAGGCTCGCGCGGAGCATGGCCTTCTCGTCCGCCGTGTACGCCGGGTCCGTCTGTTCCGCGGGGTTCGTCATGGGCGGAAAATATCAGCGGCCACCGACACCCTCCTGCGACCATGAGCGCATGGGGCAGCGCAGCGGGTCGTTCGAGGAACTCGTCACGGAGGGCGCCGCCGTGCCCACCGAGGGCTGGGACTTCTCCTGGTTCGAGGGGCGGGCCACCGAGGAGCGGCCCAGCTGGGGGTACGCCGTGTCGCTGGCCGGCCGCCTGGCCGCCGCCGACGCCGCGCTCGATCTGCAGACCGGGGGAGGGGAGGTCCTCGCCTTCGCCCTCGGGCGGGCGTCCGAGGCCCCGGCGCTCACCGTCGCCACGGAGGGCTGGCCGCCGAACGTCGCCGAGGCCACCGCGCTGCTCGCCCCGCGCGGGGTCGCCGTCGTCGCCGTACCGGAGGACGCGCCGCTGCCGTTCGCCGACGCGGCCTTCGACCTGGTGTCGAGCCGGCACCCGGTGCGTGCCCCCTGGGCGGAGATCTCGCGGGTCCTGCGGCCCGGCGGCACCTATTTCGCCCAGCACGTCGGTCCGCGCAGCGTCTTCGAGCTGGTCGAGTTCTTCCTCGGTCCGCAGCCGGACGAGGTGCGCGACGCCCGGCATCCGGACCGGGAACGCGCGCAGGCGGAGGCCGCGGGGCTGGAGGTCGCCGAACTCCGCGCCGAGACCCTGCGGGTGGAGTTCCACGACATCGCCGCCGTCGTCCACTTCCTGCGCAAGGTGGTGTGGATGGTGCCGGGCTTCACCGTCGAGGCGTACCGCCCCCGGCTGCGCGCCCTGCACGAGCGGATCGAGGCCGAGGGGCCCTTCGTGGCCCACAGCACCCGCCATCTCCTCGTCGCACACAAGCCGGGTGGACCGGAAGCCTGAAACGGCCCTGCAGCGTGAGGCGGCCTCAAGCCTGAGGCGGTCTCAAGCCTGAGGCGGCCTCAAGCCTGAGGCGGCCTCAAGCTTGAAACACCCCTCAAGCCTGAGCCGCCTTCAGCATGAGACAGTCCTCTTCCCGTCAAACGGTGCAAATCGTGCATTGTGGGGCTCAGGACCCTTCCCGGCCTCCGCATCCAAGGAACCCTCACCTTTCCCACATCGTTATGGGGGCCGGCTCGCTTTCCGTGGAGCTCTCACGTAAGTTCAGACCAAGGCAATTCGCGTAAGCAAAGCTGCGCGGTGGCACCGCGCGGTGGAGGGGGCTGCGCGGTGCCCTGCCCTGCTGCGACCCGCCGGGGCCCCGCCCTCGGGGCGTCAAGCGGACGTTCGCGGCCGGGGTCACCCCTGGGAGGGACGACCCCCCGGACGGCCGAACGGCGCGCACAACCGGCCAAACCCACCATTACCGGCCACGCCCTCCGTGTTTCCCCTGGTCAGAGGCGCGCACCTCGTCGCAGCGCCGACCCGGCGGATCGTTTTCCCACCCATCCGGCCGTCGCCGGGCGACTCCGGAGCGTAGTTGTCTCGCGCTGATGCGCGCAGCAGCACTTACGAAGGGTTATGGTGGAAACCCCCCCCCTCGGGCCGGTCCGTCTCCCCCCCCACGGACCGGCCCGTTTTCTGTTCCGGCGCCGCCCCCGGGACGCACCCGCGCCGAACCCCGGTACGCTCCATGCGCGGGGACCGCATCCGTACGGAGGGGCTGACAATCACGTGAACCTGCGCGACATGCTGCGCGGCCTGCTGGTCAGGCTGTACGCGCGCCGGGTGGAAGGCCACCTGGACCACGCTCAGGTGCCCAAGCACATCGGCGTGATCATGGACGGCAACCGGCGCTGGGCCAAGGCCGCGGGCTCCTCCACCGTGCACGGACACCGGGCCGGCGCCGAGAAGATCGAGGAGTTCCTCGGCTGGTGCACCGAGACGGACGTCGAGGTCGTCACCCTCTGGCTGCTGTCGACGGACAACTTCGACCGCCCCCAGGAAGAACTCGTCCCCCTGCTCGGCATCATCGAGGACGTCGTCCGCACCCTCGCCGCCGACGGACGCTGGCGCGTGCACCACGTCGGCACGCCGGACCTGCTGCCCGGCCCGATGCAGACCACGCTGAAGGAGGCCGAGGAGGCCACCGCGCACGTCGACGGGATACTGGTCAACGTGGCCATCGGATACGGCGGTCGGCAGGAGATCGCCGACGCCGTGCGCTCGATGATCACCGACGCGCACGACAAGGGCACCTCCATGGAGGAGCTCGCCGAGTCCGTCAGCGTCGACCTCATCGGCCGTCACCTCTACACCGGCGACCAGCCCGACCCCGACCTCGTGATCCGCACCAGCGGTGAACAGCGGCTGTCCGGTTTCATGCTGTGGCAGACGGCCCACTCGGAGTACTACTTCTGTGAGGTCTTCTGGCCGGCCTTCCGCAAGGTCGACTTCCTGCGTGCCCTGCGTGACTACGCCGCACGGCACCGCCGTTACGGCGGCTGACACCGCGCCCCCGCGCGTGCGGGCGGGAGCGGACGTAACGGGGAGTTCACCGGCGTGCCGTCATACGCGTCGGCATGGCAGCGGGTGTTCGAGGGCATAGACCAAGCAGGTCGACGCCCGAACCACGGGTGTCGGATCTCAGCGGACGGCGCCGGAGCCGTCCGCCCGGGAGGCCCTTTGCACCAGCCCTACCGTGCGGTGACGGCACGGAAGAAGCAGTGGAGGGCCGGTCCCCGGCCCGTGCGGGGCGTGCACCGCGGCCGACGACCGGTCCAGCTCCACTCCGTCGCTCCCCGACCTCATCCGAGGGGGTACGTCCTTCCGTGGTGACCAGCACAAAGCGCCACAAGCCCGACCGGCGCACCTATGTTCTCGACACCAGCGTCCTGCTGGCCGACCCGAACGCCCTGAGCCGCTTCGACGAGCACGAGGTCGTGCTTCCCATCGTCGTGGTGACGGAACTGGAGGCCAAGCGGCACCATCCCGAACTCGGCTACTTCGCCCGGCAGGCCCTGCGCCTGCTCGACGACCTCCGGGTCCGGTACGGCCGTCTCGACGCCCCCATCCCCACGGGGGACCTCGGCGGGACCGTCCGTGTCGAGCTCAACCACTCGGACCCCAGCGTGCTGCCCAGCGGCTACCGCCTGGGGGACAACGACTCCCGCATCCTCGCGGTCGCCCGCAATCTGCAGGCCGAGGGGTTCGACGTCACCGTCGTGTCCAAGGACCTGCCGCTGAGGATCAAGGCCTCGTCCGTCGGACTCCTCGCCGAGGAGTACCGCGCCGAACTGGCCATCACGGACTCCTCCGGCTGGACCGGAATGTCCGAACTGACCCTCCCGGGCGAACAGGTGGACATCCTCTTCGAGGAGGGGCGCGTCCATGTGCCCGAAGCCGCCTCCCTCCCCGTGCACACGGGGCTGACCATCCACTCCGAGCGCGGCAAGGCGCTCGGCAGGGTCACCCCCGACGGCAACGTCCGTCTGGTGCGCGGCGACCGCGAGGCGTTCGGCATCAAGGGGCGCAGCGCCGAGCAGCGGATCGCGCTCGACCTGCTCCTCGACCCGGACGTCGGCATCGTCTCCATGGGCGGCCGGGCCGGCACCGGAAAGTCGGCGCTGGCGCTGTGCGCGGGTCTGGAGGCCGTGCTGGAGCGCCGGCAGCACCAGAAGGTGATGGTCTTCCGGCCGCTGTACGCGGTGGGCGGGCAGGAGCTCGGCTATCTGCCCGGCAGCGAGGCAGAGAAGATGAGCCCCTGGGCGCAGGCGGTCTTCGACACGTTGTCCGCGGTCACCAGCCGCGAGGTCATCGAGGAGGTCACGGCGCGGGGGATGCTGGAGGTGCTTCCCCTCACCCACATCCGCGGACGCTCGCTGCACGACGCGTTCGTCATCGTGGACGAGGCGCAGTCGCTGGAGCGAAACGTTCTGCTGACCGTCCTGTCCCGGATCGGCGCCGACTCACGGGTCGTTCTCACCCACGACGTGGCACAGCGGGACAACCTGCGCGTCGGCCGGTACGACGGAGTGGTCGCCGTCGTGGAGAAACTGAAGGGACACCCGCTGTTCGCCCACGTCACGCTGACCCGGTCCGAGAGGTCCCAGATCGCCGCCCTTGTGACCGAAATGCTCGAGGACGGGCAGATCTGACGGGTCTGCGCGGTCCTGTGAAGGGCTGTCCAACTTCATAGCGGTTACGCGTCAGTTGGCGCCGTCCGGAAAGGCGAAGAGCCTAGCCGGGCGGCGCCTTGGCGTGTGCCGCTTTCCGAAAAAGCCCAGGGGCAAACAGGGTGTGAGCTTTCACACGCAACACAGAATTGCCTTGCGACGTCCGGGTGCGGCAGAGTCTCACTCCTGTCAGGCCCCGCATACGACACAGCCGTGCCCCCAGCGGTACGGCGCCACAGCAGCACCACACCAACTGCATAGCGACGTCGTATGCCACCCGAGTCAACACGCGGCGCTCCCCGCAGGGGAGTTGCCCAGCGGGTCCGTGCCTCCCGTGACCCCGCAGTTGGGAGGCCAGCGCCAGGGGCACGATTGCGTCCGCCAGGGTCACCGAAGCGGGCGATGCTGGAAGGAAACCGTGTGAGTCCGATTTCGGTCAGGGGATTCGCAGTGGCCTCGGCCACCGCGGTCACCGCTGTCGGAAGCGTCGTCGGCGTTGCCTCGGGCAGCACCGCGCAGACGAACGACGCCGAGGCGACGGCAGCCGAGACGACGCTCCTCGCGGACATACCCGCGGGCCAGCAGGCCCAGGTGCAGACCGAGTCCCTGTCGGCGCAGGCGGACGTCCAGGCCATCGCCGCGGACGCGAGCGCCAAGAAGGACGCCGAGGAGGCGGCCCGCAAGGCTGCCGCCCAGAGCGCGATCGAGAAGAAGGAAGCCGCCGAGAAGGCAGAGAAGGCGGCGAAGGAAGCCAAGGAGCGCGAGGAAGCCGAGACCAAGGCCTCCCGCTCGTCCGCCGACTTCCCAGTCCAGAGCTCCTACACGGTCGCGCAGATCCAGGCGATGGCGCGCCAGATGGTGCCGGCCGACCAGTTCCAGTGCTTCAGCAACATCGTGGACCACGAGTCCAGCTGGAACTACCAGGCCGTGAACCCGTCCTCGGGCGCCTACGGTCTCTTCCAGGCCCTGCCCGGTTCCAAGATGTCGTCCGTCGGCGCGGACTGGCAGACGAACCCGGCCACCCAGATCACGTGGGGCCTGAACTACATGAACTCGCGCTACGACAGCCCCTGTGGCGCATGGAGCTTCTGGCAGGCCAACCACTGGTACTAGGCCCTGCCCCGCTCAACCCCGCGACGCCCCTCACCGTCTTCAGGTGAGGGGCTTTCGCATGGCCGCGTGCCGCCCCTGTAGCGTCGAAGCGGCTCCGGGGAGGAGTGGTGGGCACGGACGGGGGAAGAGGACGGATCATGTCACGAGTGCCAGGGTGGCTCGGCCGGCTCGGTGCCGGACTGACCGAAATGAGCGAGCGGTTGAACGAACGCCGTGCCGCGGCCGAGCGGGAGAGCGACGACCTGCCGCCGGGACGGCCGTCCGCCGGACCCGCGACCGGTGACGTCCCGGCGTCCCCGGCCGCCGCGCCGCACCACGTGGAGCAGCCGCCCGTGGCCGGCCCCCCGCGCCCCGACCCCGCCCAGGCGGTGCCGTGGGGCATGCGGGTCGCCGCGGAGGCGGGCTGGCGGCTGCTGGTCCTCGCCGGGACCGTCTGGGTGCTGATGCGGATCATCAGCGCCGTCCAGCTCGTCGTACTGGCCTTCGTCATCGCCCTGCTCCTGACGGCGCTGATGCAGCCCTCGGTGGCCTGGCTGACCCGGCGCGGGGTCCCACGCGGACTGGCCACCGCCCTCACGGCGATCCTCGGGTTCGTCGTCATCGGGCTGATGGGCTGGTTCGTGACCTGGCAGGTCATGGAGAACATCGACGACCTGTCCGACCAGATCCAGGACGGCATCGACGAACTGCGCAATTGGCTGCTCAACAGCCCGTTCCACGTCACCGACAAGCAGATCAACGAGATCGCGGAGAACCTGCGGAACGCCGTCGGCGCCAACACCGACGAGATCACCTCGGCCGGCCTCGAAGGCGTAACGGTCATAGTCGAGGCGCTCACCGGCATCCTGCTGTCGGTCTTCTCGACGCTGTTCCTGCTCTACGACGGCAAGCGGATCTGGCAGTGGACCCTCAAACTGGTCCCGGCCGCCGCCCGGCCCGGTGTCGCGGGCGCCGGACCGCGGGCCTGGGCGACGCTCACGGCGTATGTGCGCGGCACGGTCGTGGTCGCCCTCATCGACGCCGTCTTCATCGGCATCGGCATCTACTTCCTCGATGTCCCGATGGCCGTCCCGCTGGCCGTGTTCATCTTCCTGTTCTCCTTCATCCCGCTGGTCGGCGCGGTGGCCTCGGGCGCGCTCGCGGTGGTCGTGGCCCTGGTCACCCAGGGCGTCTTCACAGCCGTCATGACCCTCGTCGTGGTGCTCGCGGTCCAGCAGATCGAGGGGCACATCCTGCAGCCGTTCATCCTCGGCCGCGCGGTCCGCGTGCATCCGCTGGCCGTCGTGCTCGCGGTGGCGGCCGGCGGCATGGTCGCCGGGATCGGCGGCGCCGTGGTGGCAGTACCGCTGGTGGCGGTGACGAACACGATCGTGGGCTATCTGCGGCGGTACTCCCTGGAGCTGGACCTGGCGGCGAGCGGGCGGGCCCCGCGGCCGGCTGCTGCCGTCCCCGAGCCGGCGGGCGGGCCGCCCGCCGAGGCCGTGGACGGTCCCGTCGAGGGTCCGGCGGACGACGGGGAACCGGCACCTCAGAAGTGAGCGGAGGGCCGGCGGCTACTCGACGTCGGCCAGCACGGCCTCGGCGTCCAGCGTGACGCCGACGGCCTGGACCACCGACGCGATCCTGAAGGCGTCCTGGACCGTCTCCCGGTCCACGCCCGCCTTGCGGAGCACCCGCTCGTGCGCGTCGAGACACAGACCGCAGGCGTTGATCGCGGACACGGCGAGCGACCACAGCTCGAAGTCGACCCGGTCCACCCCCGGGTCGCCGAGGACGTTCATCCGCAGACCCGTGCGCAGCGAGCCGTACCCGGGGTCGGACAGCAGGTGCCGCGTGCGGTGGAAGACGTTGTTCACCGCCATCACGGCCGCCGCCGACTTCGCCGCCGTGTACGCCTGCGGCGACAGGTTCGCCTTCGCCTCCGGCGCCAGCTCACGCAGGACGACGGGGGAGCGGGAGGCGATCGCGGTGGCGAGCACCGTGCCCCACAGCTGCTGCCCCGTGAGACCCGAGCGGCCGAGGACGGCGTCCAGGTTGCGGCTCAGGTCGTGGGCGTAGCCCGGCAGGCGGGACTTCAGGGAGTCCAGGGACATGGCTCGGCTCTCACTCCTGAGGGGACGGCGTACCCCACCGATCCTGGCACGGGCGGCGGCCGAACGGGCCGGCACGCGGCGCGGCCGCACCGCGCGAGGCGGTGCGGCCGCGGGCCGGCGAACGGGAGGGGGGTCACTCCGTGCGCAGGCCGTCCGGGCGCATCAGCCGCATCAGCGGCGGCAGGCTGAGCAGCGTCACCACGATGATCACGGCCGCACCGGCGCCCGTCATCGACAGCATGCTCGCCCAGTCCACGGCGACCGGCGTGTTCGTCATCTTCAGCAGGACCGCGCCCAGCGTCAGCCCGACCACCGCCGACAGCAGCAGCCCGAGGGTGATCGGGATGGCCGTCTGCCACAGCACCGACAGGCTCAGCGTCCGCCGCCGGGTGCCGAAGGCGACCAGCGACGACAGCAGCTTCTTGCGGTCCCGCAGCTGCTCCAGCTGGGAGACCAGCAGGCTCGCCCCGATCAGCGTCAGGACGCAGACGGCGCCGACGAACAGACCGGTGCGGATGGTGGCGTAGCGCGTGGCCGTCTCGGTGGCGTACCAGTTCATCGGGTACGACAGCGGGTCGGCCGCGGCCGCCGCGTTGCGCACGAGGTCCTGCACGTCCGGGACGGACTTGTCGAGCTGGAGGTACACCTGGCCCCGCAGCGCGGCCGCGGCCGACGGGTCCACTGCCTTCGGCGTGAGGAGGAGGCCACCGCGCTCACCACCCGTCAGGTCCTCACGGGTGTGGGCCGGCCGCAGCCCCTTCGGGATCGTGAAGGCGACCTCCTGCCGTCCCGGAGCGCCCTCGTAGGACGGGTCGAGGTACATCGTCCGTCCTGCCTGCTTGGCCAGCTTCGGGGTGTCCCTGTCCCACTCGGCGTCGGACACGTAGAACGCGTCCCCGTCCTTGCAGGAGGGCAGGACGGCCACCTCGCGCAGCGACGCGCACTCGCCGACGCTGACCTCGAAGCCCAGCTCCGGTTCCTTGCGCCGGTCGCCCGCGTAGCCCCGGTCGTAGGCGAAGACGTCCTCGACACCCTTGGTGGTGCGGAACCGCTCCACCGCCGGGCCGAGTTCGGAGTGGCGGGACAGCGACACCTCCATCTGCGCCCGGGCGACGTCCTTGCCGCTGTCCTTCGTGTAGTCGCTCTCGACCCCGGCGAACAGCATCTGCAGGGCGATGGCACCGGCCACCGCGACGGCGACGCCGTTGACCATCCGGGCCGCGGTGCCGCTGCTCAGCTGGAGCCTGCGGACGGCGAGCTGCCAGGCCACGCCGCCCGAGCCGAGCCGGGAGACGACCGCCTCGACCACCCAGGGCAGCAGGGTGGTGATGCCGATGAGCAGCAGCAGCACACCGCCGATCACCAGGTACGCGTTGAAGGTGCCGTTCTCGCGGCCCTGGCCGATCATCGGCCACAGCATCGCCAGACCGCCGATCGGCATCAGCAGCCGCCACCACAGCCGGCGCCGCGAGGGCTTCGCCGTACGCACCACACCGAGCGGTTCGATGACCACGCCGCGCATCGCGAACAGGGTGACGAGCACGGCCGCCGTGGGCACCGCGAGGCCGACGAGCAGGGCGAGCGCGGGGGAGGGGTCCAGATAGCTCGGGAAGACGCTGATGCCGAACACCTCGACGGAGCCCGCGATCTGGCGCCCGATGAGGAAGAACACGGTGCCGAAGACCAGGCCCAGCACGGCGCCCGCGAGCGCCTCACCGGCCGCGACCCGGCGGACCATGTGCCCGTCGGAGCCGACCAGCCGCAGCGCGGCGAGCCGCCGGTCACGCCGCTCGCCGCCGAAGCGGACGGCCGCGGCGATGAACACCCCGACCGGCAGCAGCAGCACCACGAAGACGACGATGACGAGCAGCAGCAGGACGGGGTCGGTCTCCGGGTCGGTGGGACTCGTGTCTCCGAACCGGTCGATCCGGGCGACCCGGGCGCCGTCGATCGCCTTCGCGAGGCCGTCGGCTCCCCGGACGAAAGCGAGTTCGTGCGAGCCGATCAGCCCGCTCTCCCCGATGGTGCCGACGATCTTGTCGGGCAGCCGCTCGCGCAGCAGCGCGGCGTCGTCGGACTTCAGCAGCCGTTCGAGGGCGGGGGAGACCACCATCTCGCCGACCGCGGGGAAGCTGTCGACGCCCGGCGGCAGGGGCGCCTTCGGGCCCTCCTGCTCGATGGCGCGGCCGCGGATGTCCTTGTCCCGCCAGTCCGTGTCCACGTCCGCGATGAGCAGACTGTGGTCGTTCGCCTTCTGGTCGAGCTTGCTGTAGTCGACGTCGGCGCGGGCGCTCTCCCGGTCGTGCCGGACCGACTGCATGCTGGGGACCGCGGTGGTGAGCAGCAGCAGCGCCACACCGAGGCCGACGCCGACCGCCGTCAGCAGGGCACGGACCCATCCCTCACGGCCGCCGACGAAGGCGAACCGGACCCCCATGCCGAGGTCCCTGACCCACTGACGCACGCTCATACGACGCGCTCCATGTCCCGGGACTTGCCGTCGCGCACGACGATCTCGCGGTCGGAGTAGGCGGCGACCCGCGCCTCGTGCGTGACCAGCACGACGGCGGCGTTCGTGGACCGCGCGGCGTCCGTCAGCAGCTCCATCACGCGCTCGCCGTTGAGGGAGTCGAGCGCTCCGGTCGGCTCGTCGGCGAAGAGCACCCGCGGACCGGTGACCAGCGAGCGGGCGACGGCGACGCGCTGCCCCTGGCCGCCGGAGACCTCGCCGGGCCGCTTCTTGCGCAGGTCGTCGACCTCCAGGCGCTCCATCCAGGTGAGCGCGGCGCGCTCGGCCTCCTTGCGGGGGGTGCCGTTGAGCCGCAGCGGCAGGGCGACGTTCTCGACGCAGGTCAGCTCGGGGACGAGCTGGCCGAACTGGAAGACGAACCCGAACTCCGAGCGCCGCAAGGCGCTGCGCTGGGCGTCGCTCATGGTGGCCAGCTCGCGCCCGTCGTAGACGATGGAACCCGAGTCGGGCGGGACGATGCCGGCCAGGCAGTGCAGCAGCGTGGACTTGCCGGAGCCGGAGGGGCCCATGACGGCGACGACCTCGCCGGGGTGGATGGAGAAGTCCGCGCCGTCGAGGGCGAGGGTCGGACCGTAGGCCTTGCGCAGCTCGGAGGCCGCGAGCAGGGAGCCGGGGGGCGGAGTCACTTGACCACCACCTCCGCCAGCTTGTCGAGACGGGCGGCGGTCAGTTCCAGCCAGCGCAGGTCGGCCTCCAGGTGGAAGAGCGCGTGGTCGCAGATCAGCTGGTCGGCCAGGTCACCCTTGCGCTTGCGCTCGGTGAGCATGCGCATCATGCGCAGGTGCTCGGCACGCTGGGTGTCGAGGATGTCGGCGGCGTCACGCCGGGTCAGCAGGGCGAGGACGACCTTGGTGTAGAGGGTCGACTGGAGGTACGGCTCCGGCTTCTCCGGGGTCGCGAGCCACCGCTGGACGTCGGTGACGCCGGCGTCGGTGATCGCGTACCGCTTGCGCTCGGGCCCGCCTCCGGGCTCGATGCCGTCGACCTCGACGAGGCCGTTCTTCAGCAGGCGGGACATCGTCGAATAGACCTGGCCGTAGTGCAGCGGCCGGTCGTGACCGAACTTCTCGTCGAAGGCCCGCTTCAGGTCGTAGCCGTGACGGGGGCCCGACTCCAGGAGCCCTAGGAGGGTGTGACCGATGGACATGCCGAGGACACTACACGGGGTGTATACCCGGTGTGTATACGCACGGTGTGCAGTTGAGGGCAGGGGGTGTGAAGGCCCAGGTGAGGGCCCATTGTCACGGTTCTGCTACGGGGCCTCGGGTGGCCGCGCGGGGGGCCGGCCCCGGCGCGGGATCGGCCGGGTGTCACCGGGCAGCCGGCCCGCCTCGGCCAGCGCGCGCCGCAGCAGGAACTCGATCTGCGCGTTGGCGGAACGCAGTTCGTCGCCCGCCCAGCGGGCGAGCGCCTCGTACACGGCCGGGTCGAGCCGCAGCAGCACCTGCTTGCGCTGCGGCCGACCCTGCGGGGCGGAGCCCCCGGCGGAGTCCGTCACTGGTAGAGCGTCCCGGTGTTGAGGACCGGCTGCGGAGCCCGGTCGCCGCACAGCACCACCATCAGGTTCGACACCATCGCCGCCTTGCGCTCCTCGTCCAGCTCCACGATGTCCCGCTCGGAGATCCGCGCGAGTGCCGCCTCGACCATGCCCACCGCGCCGTCGACGATCTGCCTGCGGGCCGCGACGACCGCGCCGGCCTGCTGGCGCTGGAGCATCGCGGAGGCGATCTCGGGAGCGTACGCGAGATGCGTGAAGCGCGACTCGATGATCTGCACACCGGCGGCCTCCACACGCGCGTGCAGCTCGGCGGCCAGCTTCTCGGTGATCTCCTCGGCGTTGCCGCGCAGCGAGAGGCCGGCCTCGTCGTGTGCGTCGTACGGGTACTCGATGGCGATGTGCCGCACGGCCGCCTCGGTCTGCGTCGAGACGAACTCCAGGAAGTCGTCCACCTCGAACGTGGCCTGCGCGGTGTCCTCGACCCGCCACACCACGACCGCGGCCAGCTCGATCGGGTTGCCGTAGGCGTCGTTCACCTTCAGGACGGCCGTCTCGTGGTTGCGCACCCGCGTCGAGATCTTCGTGCGCGAGGTGAACGGGTTCACCCAGCGCAGGCCGTCCTGCCGGATCGTCCCCCGGTAGCGCCCGAAGAGCTGCACCACCCGGGCCTCGCCCGGCGCGACCATGTTCAGTCCCGACATCGCGAGCAGCGCGGCGATCGCGACCAGGACGCCCGCGATGATCAGGGCCGCCTTGGCGCCGGTCCCGCCGACCGCCGTGGCACCGGCGATCAGTCCCGCGCCCACCAGCAGCCCGACCAGGCCCAGCAGCAGGGCGAGTCCGCCGCCGATGCTGTGGGCGGCGACCTCGCGCACGCGCGGCGCCGGCATCTCCGGCACGTCGGCCGTGGCCGCCGTGGTGTGCCCGGGCGTGTCGTTCCTGTCGTTCGGCATGGTGGTGCCCCCGTTCGTCTAGGTGCTGTGCTCTCATGCGTCTAGCTAAGTGATATCAGATTATCCCATGCGGGCAACCCTGAAGCCCTCTGAGCCGTCGGTTCCGGTGGGGTGGGTGCTGATTGTCACGTCCGTAAAAGCCCGGATCGGCCGCCCTTTGTCACAACTTCCGGTGTTAGCTTTCGGAGCTGACCGGAAGTGGCGAACCCGTGTGTCAGGAGCGCACACCCAAGCGAAGCGGAGCGGAACGGAACCATGGGACGAGCGGAAGAGAGACGAGCGCGGCAGCGTGGTGGCCGCCGCGCGGCGCCCCGGCGCTCCCCCGGAGTGCCCCCGCACACCGGGGACGACCCGTCGGTGACCGTCGTCGGCGCCCCGCCGGACGCCGGCGGGGGCCGCGCCGCCGCCCGCCGCGCCGCGAGCGGCAAGGGCGCCAAGGGCACGGGCCGGATACGCCGGCTCTTCACCTGGAAGAAGGTCCTCGGCACCTTCCTGGGCACCTGCCTGCTGGTCATCGGCGCCTTCTTCGCCCTCTACCTGTACGTCGACGTCCCCGGTGACAACGCCGCCGCCCAGGCCGCGCAGCGCCAGAGCAACGTCTACAAGTACAGCGACGGCAGCGTCCTCGCCCGCGCCGGCGACGTGAACCGCGAGATCGTGGACCTGTCCAAGGTCCCGAAGAAGGTCCAGTACACGTTCGTCGCCGCCGAGAACAAGAGCTTCTACAACGACCACGGCATCGACCTGAAGGGCACCGCCCGCGGTCTGCTCAACACCGCCATGGGCAAGGGCGCGCAGGGCGGCTCGACCATCACCCAGCAGTACGTCAAGAACTACTACCTCAGCCAGGAGCAGACGGTCAGCCGCAAGCTCAAGGAGATGGTCATCTCCCTGAAGGTCGACCGCCAGATGACCAAGGACGACATCCTCGCCGGCTACATCAACACCAGCTACTACGGCCGCGGCGCCTACGGCATCCAGGCCGCCGCCCAGGCGTACTACCGCGTCGACGCCGAGAAGCTGACCGTCGAGCAGGGCGCCTACCTCGCCGCCCTCCTCCAGGCGCCGAGCCAGTACGACTGGTCGAGCGCGTCCGACACCGGCAAGAGGCTCGTCACGAACCGCTGGAACTACGTCCTGGACAACATGGTCGAGGAGGGCTGGCTCGACCGCGCCGACCGGCAGAAGATGACCAAGCTGCCGGAGCCCAGGGAGCCCAAGCCCGCCGCGGGACGCGAGGGCCAGAAGGGCTATCTGATCGAGCTCGCCAACCGTCAGCTGGAGGACCAGCTGATGGAGCAGCAGAACCTCACCCGCTCCCAGGCCGAGGCCGCCGTCGTCGACCAGGGCTGGACCATCACCCTCAACGTCGACAAGAAGCGGCAGGCCGCCCTCGAGAAGGCCGTCAAGGCCGAACTCACCCGCAAGCTCGACCCGAAGAAGCGCAAGGTCGACGCCGACGTCCAGGCCGGCGCCGTCTCCGTCGACCCCAAGACGGGCAGGATCGTCGCCCTCTACGGCGGCGTGGACTACTTCAAGCACTACACGAGCAACGCCACCCGCGCCGACTACCAGCCCGCCTCCACGTTCAAGCCGGTGATCCTCGCCGCCGCTCTGGACCAGGCCGCCCAGACCCAGGACGGCGACCCCATCACCGCCGACACCGTCTACGACGGCACCAGCAAGCGCCCCGTCGTCGACGGCGGGACCAAGGTCGGGTTCGCCCCGGAGAACGAGGACGACCAGGACTACGGCGACATCACCGTGCAGACGGCGATGAACAAGTCCGTCAACTCCGTCTTCGCGCAGATGGGCGTCGACGTCGGGATGAAGGACGTCATGGACGTCGCCGGCGCGCTCGGCATGGACACCGCCGAGGCCCAGGCCGTCCCCGCGCAGACCCTGGGCACCATGGGCGCCAGCCCGCTCCAGATGGCCGGCGTGTACGCCACCCTCGACAACCACGGCATCAAGGTCACCCCCGGCATCCTCAAGAAGGCCGAGCACAACACGCGCCAGGTCGAGATCGCCGACCCCATCGGCGAACGCGTCCTGTCCCGCCGGGCCGCGGACACCGTCACCTCCGTCCTGACCGGCGTGGTCGACGACGGCACGGCCCGCCAGTCCGTCGCGAACAACCCCAAGCGCAGCGGGCAGAAGGTCGCCGGCAAGACCGGCACCTCGGACGACAACAAGTCCGCCTGGTTCACCGGCTACACCCCCGACCTGGTCACCTCGGTCGGCCTGTTCGGCGAGGACGCCAAGACCCACAGCCAGACCAAGATGTACGGCGCCGGCGGCCTCCCGCGCGTCAACGGCGGCGGCTTCCCCGCGCAGATCTGGGCCTCCTACATGTTCGGCGTGACCCAGCCCGACGCCCGGTTCAGCCTCGAGACCGACCAGGGCGCCGGCGTCCGGCCGACCCGGAAGCCGACCCCGTCGGACACCCCGACCACCGAGGAACCGACCGACGAGCCCACCACCGAGGAACCGTCGGACGAGCCGACCACCCAGGAACCGTCGGACGAGCCGACCACCGAGGAACCGACGGACGAGCCGACCACCCAGAAGCCCACGACCGACCCCACGGGCCGGCCCACCGGCGGCATCACCCTCGACCCGGCCAAGCCGGACGACGAGGAATAGGTCCCGCGGGCGGCGCCGCGTCCCTCAAGGACGCGGCGCTCAGCCGCGGTTCAGCTCGAACCAGACCACCTTGCCGGTGCTCAGCCGGGTCGCACCCCAGCGCCGCGCCAGCCGGTTCACCAGATACAGCCCGCGCCCGTCCTCGTCCGTGGCCCGCGCCTGCCGCAGCCGCGGCAGCTGCGGCACGTCGTCGCCGACCTCGCAGCGCAGCACGTCCGTGCGCAGCAGCCGCAGCGTCACCGGACGGGAGGCGTAGCGGACCGCGTTCGTCACGATCTCGCTGACCAGCAGCTCCACGGAGTCGCTGAGCTCCTCCAGCCCCCAGCCCGACAGCGCGCCCCGCGCCAGCCGACGCGCCCGCCCCGGCGCCGCGTCCTCCGGGTCCAGATGCCAGTACGCCACGTCGCTCGGCGCGATCCCGTCGAAGCGGGCGGCGAGCAGCGCGATGTCGTCGTCCCGGTCACCGGGACCGAGCATGTCCAGCACGTCGTCGCACAGCGCCTCCAGCGGCGGCGGATGGTCCGCGCCGGTCAGCCGGGCCGTCGCGGCGAGCTTCTCCCGCAGCTGCTCTATCCCGGTCCACACGTCGCGCAGCCGCGACTCCACCAGACCGTCGGTGTACAGCAGCAGCGTCGCCCCGGCCGGCGCGTCCAGCTCCACCGCCTCGAAGTCGACACCGCCGACGCCGATCGGCGCGCCCGCCGGCACCCGCAGCACCTCCGCGTGCCCGCCCAGATGCAGCAGCACGGGCGGCGGATGGCCCGCGTTGGCGATCGTGATGCGGTGCGACACCGGGTCGTACACCGCGTACAGGCAGGTCGCCATCCGGTCGGTGCCCAGCCGCTGCGCCTGCTCGTCCAGATGGTGCAGCACCTCCTGCGGCGGCAGATCGAGACCCGCGAGGGTCTGCGCCGTCGTCCGCAGCTGCCCCATGATCGCGGCAGACGTCATGGAGTGCCCCATGACGTCACCCACGACCAGCGCCACCCGGCTGCCCGGCAGCGGGATGGCGTCGTACCAGTCGCCGCCGACCCGCGCGGTCTCCGCGGCCGGGAGATAGCGCGAGGCGAGCCGCACGCCTGTCGGCCGCGGCAGCGTCTCCGGCAGCATCGTGCGCTGCAGCTCGTCCGCGATGTACGCCTCACGGCCGTACAGCACCGCCTTGTCGATGCCCAGCGCGCTGTGCGTGGCCAGCTGGGCCGCGACCAGCAGATCGTCCGGCTCGAACGCGAGCCGCTCCGGGCGGCGCAGGAACACCGCCGCGCCGATCACCCGGCGCCGCCCCCGCAGCGGGGCAAGGATCGCCCGCTGCCCGTCGGGGATGATCGACTCGCCCTCCTCGCCGAGGAGTTCCGGCAGCGCCGCCCGCGCGGCGGGGGCGTCCGCGAACACCGGACGGACCCCGCGCAGCACCTCGGCGAGCGCGCCGCCCGGGCGCACCTCGCACAGCTCGGCCGTCACCGACGACAGCCCGGCCAGCTCGGCCGGCTCCGCGGGCGGCGCCGGCGGCAGGAAGCCCTCGGTGTCCCGCTCCTCCGGGATACGGTCCGTACGGCGCAGCCGCAGCACCACCGGGCCCGTCGGCCGCTCGTCACCGACCGGCAGCGGGTCCCGCAGATACACGAGGATCGCGTCGGAGAACGTCGGCACGGTCGCCCGGCACAGCCCCATCACGATCTCGTCCAGATCCAGACCGCGGGCGATCCGCCGCGTGGCGGCGCCCACGAACCGCAGCCGGTCCCCGTCCCGCCGCATCGGCGTGGGACGGCCCGGCTGCACCGGCTGGCCCGTGCGCCGCTCGGCCGACGCTGCGGGCTGCTCGGCGCCCGGCTGCGGAGGAATGGCCTCCGGCGCGGGCCGTGGCCGGTGCGCGTCGGGCTCGGCGACGGAGGGCTGCGCGTGCTCGGGACCGTTGCCGACGATGACTGGGGGCTCCTTGCTCGGGCCGGGCGGTGCGGTGGTGCCCGGCGTGGAAGGGGTCTCTCCGGTGCGCGCCTGCGCGGGTAACGCGGCACCGCCACCGGAGGGGCGCGCGGACGCGGCGCGGGGCGCCGAGACACGCGCGAGCGCCCCGCGGGGCTCCGCGGGGTCGACGCCCGCCTCGGGGCGCTCGAAGGAGGTCGGCTGCTCCGTCACGCCTTTCGAATCCATCCGTCCGGGGCCGCGCGCCGCGCGTGCAGTTCGTCCCGCCGAGACTCCGATACCCGGAATGCATGCCCCAGGAACGGAAATCCCGCGTGACCAGAGGCAGTTCCTGTGCCACCGGTGCGGTACCGGCGCCGGTCCGTGCCGGCGTCGCCCTGGTAACCCTCGCTCACGTCCTGCCGCCCCTCGGTGACGATCGGTCAAGCCCGGCGCTTCGTCCGTCAGTTGTCCCCGCGCGCCCGTGCGGAGGACGATCCTACGTTTCTCGCGGGGGGGCGCATCAAGGGTCTCATGACGACAGCCGCGCGGGCGTACGGTCCCAGTCCTCAGGCAAAGAAGGTACAGCCCAGGACGGATCGGGGCGCCAGTTCTGCCAGCCGTCGCAGAACGGAGGCCCCCACGCGCGGATCACCTCCACCGCCGCCTCCCCGGCCCGGCGCACCCGCCCGGCCAGCTCCTCGTCCACCAGGCCGTCCCGCCGGGCCTGCGCGAACTCGTCCTCGTCACGCCAGTGCCAACTGCGGTCCGGGTGCACCGAGATGTCGAGGAAGTGGTCCTCGGAGTCCACCCCGCCCGCCCAGCGGGCCAGCGGCTCCTCCAGGTTCACGTACCAGTTCTTGAACCGCCAGCCCGGCTCCCAGAACAGCCACACCGACCACGGCTCACCGGGGCGCGCCAGCTTCAGCACGCCGGTCCCGAACCAGCGGTCGTGCTGGACGGTGCGCGGCTTGGTGTACCGGGTCCGCAGCGGCTCCAGATGCACGGCCGTCCCGTCGGTCAGCACCGGCTTGACGCACTCCGTGCCCGGCGCGAGCCACACCGCCAGCAGCCGCTCGTCGTCGCGTACGACGGTGACGGGACGCGCGATGTGGAAGCGACGGCCCGCGTTCTCCCGGTACCGCCACAGGATCTGCGACCCGGGGGCCCAGAAGCCCGTCGACCCGCCCGCTTCCACTTCCGTCGTCATCGATCCGCCGTCTGCCATGCACAGATATTAGGTGCCCCAGGCATGCGACGCTGCGAGACGGGTCACCGTTCACGCCTTCGTGACCGGCGTTACGGGCGTGTCATCCGCAGCACGTCCAGGGCCTCGTCCAGCTGCTCCAGCGTCAGGTCGCCGCGCTCCACGTACCCGCCGTCCAGCACGACCTGGCGGATCGTCCGGCGTTCGGCGAGGGCCTTCTTGGCCACCTTGGCGGCCTCCTCGTACCCGATGTACTTGTTGAGCGGCGTGACGACCGACGGCGACGACTCGGCGTACTCCCGGGCCCGCTCACGGTGCGCCACGATGCCGTCGACCGTGCGGTCGGCAAGCAGCCGGGAGACGTTCGCGAGGAGCCGCACCGACTCCAGGACGTTCTTCGCGATGACCGGCAGCATCACGTTCAGCTCGAAATTGCCGGCCGCGCCCGCCGTCGCCACCGTCGCGTCGTTGCCGACGACCTGCGCGGCGACCATCAGCACGGCCTCCGGGATCACCGGGTTCACCTTGCCCGGCATGATCGACGACCCCGGCTGCAGATCGGGCAGGGAGATCTCGGCGAGGCCGGTGCGCGGGCCGGACGCCATCCAGCGCAGATCGTTGGCGATCTTCGTCAGCCCGACCGCGATGGTCCGCAGCTGCCCGCTGGTCTCCACGACGCCGTCGCGGGCGCCCTGCGCCTCGAAGTGGTCGCGCGCCTCCGTCAGCGGCAGCGAGGTCGCCCGGGCCACCTCCTCGATGACGGCGGCGGAGAACCCGGGCGGGGTGTTGATGCCGGTGCCGACGGCCGTGCCGCCCAGCGGCAGCTCGGCGAGCCGGGGCAGCGAGGCCCGCAGCCGCTCGACGCCGTACCGCACCTGGGCCGCGTACCCGCCGAACTCCTGACCGAGCGTCACGGGCGTCGCGTCCATCAGGTGGGTCCGCCCCGACTTCACGACGTCGGCGAACTCCCCGGCCTTGCGCTCCAGGGCCGCCGCGAGGTGCTCCAGCGCCGGGATCAGATCCCGCGTGACGGCGGCGGTGGCCGCGATGTGGATGGAGGAGGGGAAGACGTCGTTGGACGACTGGGAGGCGTTGACGTGGTCGTTCGGATGCACGTCCCGGCCGAGCCGCTCGGTCGCCAGGGTCGCGACGACCTCGTTGGTGTTCATGTTGGACGAGGTGCCGGACCCGGTCTGGAACACGTCGACGGGGAAGTGCTCGTCCCAGCGCCCCTCGGCGACCTCCGCGGCCGCCTCCTGGATCGCCTCGGCGACGTCCTTGTCGAGCACCCCGAGCCGGGCGTTCACCTTCGCGGCGGCGCCCTTGATCCGGGCGAGCGCCTCGATGTGGGCGCGCTCGATGCGCTGCCCGGAGACGGGGAAGTTCTCCACGGCCCGCTGGGTCTGGGCCCGCCACTTGGCGTGGGCGGGCACCCGCACCTCGCCCATCGAGTCGTGCTCGGTGCGGTACTCGGTCCTGTCCTGCTCGTCGGTCATCGACGATCACCTCCACGTGTCACAGCGCCGGCACCCCGACCACTGTTCCCCGTGGAGGCGATTCGTCACGGAACGCTCAGGCGAGTCCGGGGCCGCGTACCGGAATGGACGTGAAGGTCGGCGCGGGCGCGGGATCCTGGAAGAAGTCGTTGCCCTTGTCGTCGACGACGACGAACGCCGGGAAGTCCTCGACCTCGATCTTCCAGACCGCCTCCATGCCGAGCTCCTCGTACTCGACGACCTCGACCTTCTTGATGCAGTCCTGGGCGAGGCGGGCGGCGGGGCCGCCGATGGAGCCGAGGTAGAAGCCGCCGTGGGAGGCGCACGCGTCGGTGACCTGCTTGCTGCGGTTGCCCTTGGCGAGCATCACCTTGGAGCCGCCCGCGGCCTGGAACTGCTCGACGTAGGAGTCCATGCGGCCGGCCGTCGTCGGGCCGAAGGAGCCGGACGCGTAGCCCTCGGGGGTCTTCGCGGGACCGGCGTAGTACACCGGGTGGTCCTTGAGGTACTGCGGCATCTCCTCGCCCGCGTCCAGCCGCTCCTTGATCTTGGCGTGCGCGATGTCGCGGGCCACGACCAGCGGGCCGGAGAGGGAGAGGCGGGTCTTGACCGGGTACTTCGTCAGCTCGGCCAGGATGGTGTCCATCGGCTGGTTCAGGTCGATCCTGACGACGTCACCGGACTCGTCCAGGTGCTCGTCCGTGGTGTCCGGCAGGAAGCGCGCCGGGTCGGTCTCCAGCTGCTCCAGGAAAACGCCCTCGGCAGTGATCTTCGCGACGGCCTGGCGGTCGGCGGAGCAGGACACGGCGATGGCGACCGGGCAGGACGCGCCGTGCCGGGGGAGGCGCACCACGCGGACGTCGTGGCAGAAGTACTTGCCGCCGAACTGCGCGCCGATGCCGATCTTCTGCGTCAGCTCGAAGACCTTCTCCTCCAGCTCCTTGTCGCGGAAGCCGTGGCCCAGCTCGGAGCCCTCGGCGGGGATCTCGTCCAGGTAGTGCGCGGAGGCGTACTTGGCGGTCTTGAGCGCGTACTCGGCGGAGGTGCCGCCGACGACGATGGCCAGGTGGTACGGCGGGCAGGCGGCCGTACCGAGGGAGCGGATCTTCTCCTCCAGGAACTTCATCATGGAGGCCTCGTTCAGGACGGCCTTGGTCTCCTGGTAGAGGAACGACTTGTTGGCGGAGCCGCCGCCCTTGGCCATGAACAGGAACTTGTAGGCGCCGCCGTCGGTCGCGTACAGCTCGATCTGGGCGGGGAGGTTCGAGCCGGTGTTCTTCTCCTCCCACATGGTGAGGGGAGCCATCTGCGAGTAGCGCAGGTTCAGGTTCTTGTAGGCGTCGTAGATGCCCTTGGAGAGCGCCTTCTCGTCCTCACCCTCGGTCAGCACGTTCTGGCCGCGCTTGCCCATGACGATCGCGGTGCCGGTGTCCTGGCACATCGGGAGGACGCCCGCGGCCGCGATGTTCGCGTTCTTCAGCAGGTCCAGCGCGACGAACTTGTCGTTGGACGACGCCTCGGGGTCGTCGATGATCCGGCGGAGCTGGGCGAGGTGGGCGGGGCGCAGGTAGTGCTGGATGTCGTGGATGGCCTCCTCGGCGAGCTTGCGCAGCGCCTCGGGCTCCACCTTGAGGAACGTCCGCCCGTCGGCCTCGAAGGTGGAGACACCCTCGGAGGTCACCAGCCGGTACGGGGTGGTGTCCTCTCCCTGGGGGAGCAGATCGGTGTATGCGAACTCAGGCATCTCGCCCATTCCTCACTCGACAGCAGCGGCTGGCCTCCGTTGGCAGCGTCCACCAGACTAGAACCTGCCTCCGACGGCCAGCCTGTGAGGTGAGGCTCAGTTCGGTGCCCCGGGACGAATCGACCGAGGGGTATCGCGATCTATCGTGTTTCGGTACGCTGCTGCCGTGGACCTTCAGAAGCGCACCGCGCCCGCTCCCGCCGCCGAGCTCCGCGCCTCCGACGCCGACCGTGACCGCATCGCCGACATCCTGCGCGACGCCCTGGCCGAGGGGCGCCTGACCTCCGACGAGCACGCCGAGCGGGTCGAGGGCGTCCTCGCGGCCAGGACGGTCGGTGAGCTGGAGGTGTTCATCCGGGACCTGCCCGCCGGGCACCCGCGCCGCGCCGCCCCGGCCGCCGCGCGCCCGGCCCCGGCCCCGGTCCCGGCCGACGCCGACGACCACGTGGTCGCCGTGTTCAGCAGCGCCGTGCGCAAGGGGCGCTGGCGCGCGGGCCGCCGTATCCACGCGTACGCCGTGTTCGGCAGCGTGGAGATCGACCTCAGCGAGGCCCTCTTCCAGTACCAGCACATCGTGATCCGGGCGTTCTCGGTCTTCGGCAGCGTCGAGGTCAGCGTCCCGGAGAACGTGTCGCTGCGCGGCACCGGCGGCGGTGTCCTCGGCTCCTTCGAGGTCGACCATCTCGACGCGGAGGACCCGGACGCGCCGGTCGTCCACGTCGACGGCTGGGCCGTGCTCGGCAGCATCGAGGGCCGGCCGCGGCGCGGAAAGCTGGTCGCGGACATCCTGGACCGCGTGCACCGCAAGGTCGACCGGAGTCTGCGGCGCCACCTGGAGCATTGACGACCGTGAACCGGACGGGCCGGTTCCCGGGGTCGGCGCTCCCGGCGGGCGCGCGCGGCGGCCCGGGAACCAGCGGTTCGGAACTCCCTGCATAGGCACGCGTACAGCGGGTAGACCTTGTCGCATCGTCTCTCGCTCGCGAAGCCGTCGTCAGGAGTAGACCGTGCTGCAACCGCCGCATTCGTCCCTGCAGGTAGCCGCCGTTCCGGCCCAGCGGGTGCCAGCGCGAGACAGGGATCAGGACGCCCCCTGGCACACCGAGGCGGTGTGCCGGCGCGACGAGGCGGGGCTGTTCTTCGCCCCCTCCAAGGAGCCCACCGCGGCCCGCCTGTCCCGCGAGGAAGCGGCCAAGCGCGTCTGCGCCCGCTGTCCGGTCATGGTCGAGTGCCGCGAGCACGCGCTGCTCCAGCCCGAGCCGTACGGCGTGTGGGGCGGGCTGACCGCGGCCGAGCGCCGCGTGGTCCTCGCCCGGCGCCGCCGCCGCGAGATGGAGCTGAAGAAGACGGTGGGCGCCGCGAACCGCATAGCCCAGGCCGGCTGAGACACGACGCCGGCAAGACGCGAAAGGGCGCCCCCTCCGCACCGGGGGCGCCCTGGGTCAGCGGGACCGCCGCGCCGTCACTTCGCCCTGTCGAAGTCGATGGCGCTGTAGGCCCGCAGCTTGCTGAGCCGGTGCTCGGAGTCGATCCGGCGCACCGTGCCCGACTTCGACCGCATCACGATCGAGTCGGTCGTCGCGGTCTCCGACCGGTAGCGCACCCCGCGCAGCAGCTCGCCGTCGGTGATGCCGGTCGCGACGAAGAAGACGTTGTCCCCGGCGACCAGGTCGTCCGTCATCAGGACGCGGTCCAGGTCGTGCCCGGCGTCGATCGCCCGCTGCCGCTCCTCGTCGTCCTTCGGCCACAGCTTGCCCTGGATGGTGCCGCCGAGGCACTTCACGGCGCAGGCCGAGATGATGCCCTCGGGGGTGCCGCCGATGCCGAGCAGCATGTCGACGCCGGTGCCCTCGCGCAGGGCGTAGATGGAGCCGGCGACGTCGCCGTCGGAGATCAGCTTGATGCGCGCGCCGGCGTCCCGGATCTCCTTGATGATCCCTTCGTGGCGGGGCCGGTCGAGGATGACGACGGTGACGTCCTCCGGGGTGGACCGCTTGGCCTTGGCGACCCGGCGGATGTTGACCCCGACGGGCGCGTCGATGTCGACGAAGTCGGCGGCGTCGGGGCCGGTGACGAGCTTGTCCATGTAGAAGACGGCCGACGGGTCGAACATGGAGCCCCGGTCGGCCGCGGCCAGCACGGAGATCGCGTTGGGCATGCCCTTGGCGGTGAGCGTGGTGCCGTCGATCGGGTCGACGGCGATGTCGCACTCCGGCCCGGTCCCGTCGCCGACCCGCTCCCCGTTGAAGAGCATGGGCGCCTCGTCCTTCTCGCCCTCACCGATGACGACGACGCCGTTCATCGACACGGTGTGGACGAGGGTCCGCATGGCGCGCACCGCGGCGCCGTCGGCGCCGTTCTTCTCGCCGCGGCCGACCCAGCGGCCCGCCGCCATCGCGGCCGCCTCGGTCACACGGACCAGTTCCAGGGCCAGGTTGCGGTCGGGGGCCTCGCTCGGTACTTCGAGTTCGGACGGCAGATGATGATGATTCTCGGTCATCGGAGCGCACCTTTCTGATACGACGACGGCCGGATGAGGGTGACGGGCCTGACTCTATCCCTGGGCGGACAGAATGAGCAGGGGGCCCCACGGATGAGCAGAGCGGGCACCTGCGACGATAGGGACGTGGCTGGTTCGAAGGTTAAGCAGAAGTCGGTCCGCAACATGGTCCTCTCCCTCGCGGTGACCGTGCTCGCGGCGGGAGTCGTGTATCTCTTCGTGCCGCACGACGACGGCACGCCCGACCTCCCGCGGGTCGACTACCGCGTCGAGCTGCTCACGGCCCGCCGGGCGGCGTCCTACCCGGTGGTGGCGCCGCAGGGGCTGCCCGACACGTGGAAGCCGACCTCCGTGCGGTTCCAGGGCGACAAGTTCGACGCCTGGCACCTCGGCTATCACACCCCGGACGGGGGCTATGTGCAGGTCCAGCAGTCGATGGAGAAGGCGGACGACTTCATCGAGCAGGCCAGCCAGGGCGGCCACCGGACGGACGTCACGGAGCGGATCGGCGACCGCACCTGGACCCGCTACACCGGAGGCCGGTACGACGCCCTCGTCTCCCGCGAGGACGGCGCGACGACCGTGGTCGCCGGCACCGGCTCGTTCGGGCAGCTGACGGAGATGGCGAAGGCCCTGCGCGCCGAGTGACCCCCTGAGCGCGGCGAAGGCCCCCGGCGTGACGCCGGGGGCCTTCGCCATGTGCGGCGGACCCGCGGGGGGCCGTGCGCCGGATCAGACCGTGGTGACGACCTCGTCGTACGCGAGACGCGGGGAGCGGGGGAACCAGGCGTCCGGGCCGGGACGGCCGATGTTGACGATCATCAGCGGAGTGTGGTCGTCGTCAAGGAACTCCTTGCGGACGCCCTCGAAATCGAACCCGGTCATCGGGCCGGCGGCCAGCCCGGCGGCCCGGACGCCGACGATGAAGTAGGCGGCCTGGAGGGCGCCGTTCAGCGCGGCGCTGTTCTCGCGGACCACGCGGTCGCCGAAGACGGCGTCCTTGGCCTGCGGGAAGTGGGGGAAGAGGACCGGCAGCTCCTCGTGGAACTCGTTGTCCGCGGAGAGGATCGCGACCAGCGGGGCGGTGGCGGTCTTCTGCCGGTTGCCCTCGGCCATGTGCGCGACGAGGCGCTCGCGGGCCTCGGCGGAGCGGACCAGCGTGACGCGCAGCGGGGACTGGTTCATGGAGGTCGGGCCGTACTTGACCAGGTCGTAGATCGCCTGGACCTGCTCGTCGGTCACCGGCTCGTCGGTGAAGGAGTTCGCGGTGCGGGCCTCGCGGAACAGCAGGTCCTGGGCGGCGGGGTCGAGGACGAGAGACATGCGGAACCTTCTCGGTGGTGCGTCGTGGGGGTACCGCACGGGGAGCGCGCGGCACGTAAGCGGACCGGGGACCGTTTACGGGAGCGAGCGTACGCGAGACAAGTTCAATGTTCAACAAAGGGGCGGAGCCCGGTGATCGGTGTCACAGGGCTCCGCCCCTTCGCGGAACGTCCGGGCGGCGTCAGTCGTCGCCGCCCTCCTCCCGTCCCTCCCCGGCCTCCTCCTCGGCGAGCGCCGCGTCCAGGCGTGCCCGCGCCCCGTCCAGCCAGCGCCGGCACACCTTCGCCAGCTCCTCGCCCCGCTCCCAGAGCGCGAGCGACTCCTCCAGCGTCGTGCCGCCCGCCTCCAGCCGCCGTACGACCTCGATCAGCTCGTCCCGGGCCTGCTCGTAGCCGAGGGACTCTTCCACCTTGCCGGTCATGCGCCCACCCTATGCATCGCTTCCTGCGTCGACTCGTACGGAGAACTCGCCCTCGGCGACCCGGGCGCGCAGCACCTCGTCGGCCGCCACCTCACCGGGGTCGCGCACCACGTGCCCGTCGTCCCGCTGCAGCACCGCGTACCCGCGCCTCAGGGTCGCCGCCGGGGACAGGGCCACCACGCGCGCGTGCGTGTGCGTCAGCTCGGACGCCGCCCGGTCCAGCAGATGGCCCAGGCACCGGCGGCCGCGGTCCAGGAGCGAGGCCACATGGTCGGCCCGCTCGTCGATCATCCGGTGCGGATCCTCTATCGAGGGGCGCGCGAGAGCGTGCGCGAGCCCTCGCTCCTCCCGCTCCACGTACGCCTCCACGCAGCGCCGGGCCCGGTCGCGCAGCATCCGCACCCGCTCGTACTCCTCGCCGACGTCCGGGACGACCTTCTTGGCGGCGTCGGTCGGGGTGGAGGCGCGCAGATCGGCGACCAGGTCCAGCAGCGGGCTGTCCGGCTCGTGCCCGATCGCGGACACGACGGGCGTACGGCAGGCCGCCACGGCCCGCACCAGCTGCTCGTCCGAGAACGGCAGCAGGTCCTCCACGCTGCCGCCGCCCCGCGCGACGATGATCACGTCCACGTCGTCGAGCGCGTCCAGCTCCTTGACCGCCTGCACGACCTGCGGCACCGCGTGCACACCCTGCACCGGGACATTGCGCACCTCGAAGCGGACGGCGGGCCAGCGGTGCCGCGCGTTCTCCAGGACGTCCCGCTCGGCGGCGGACGCCCGCCCGCACACCAGGCCCACGAGCTGCGGCAGGAACGGCAGCGCCCGCTTGCGCTCCGGCGCGAACAGCCCCTCCGCCGCCAGCGACTTCTTCAGCATCTCCAGCCGGGCCAGCAGCTCCCCGACGCCGACCGGCTTGATCTCGGCGGCCCGCAGGGACAGCTGCCCGCGCGGCGCGTACCACTCGGGCTTGGCGAGCACCACGACCCGCGCGCCCTCGCTCACCACGTCGGCCACCGCGTCGAAGACCTGCCGGTAGCAGGTCACGCTCACCGAGATGTCGTACGACGGGTCGCGCAGCGTCAGGAACACCACCCCCGCGCCGGGCCGCCGCGACAGCTGGGTGATCTGCCCCTCCACCCACACCGCGCCGAGCCGGTCGATCCACCCCCCGATGAGCCGGGACACCTCACCGACGGGCAGCGGGGACTCGGGCGACGTGTTCACAGCCATGCGGCGAGCGTAACGGCCGCCACCGACAACACCCCCGCCCCGGCGCGGGGCGCGGACACGGGCCCCGGGCGCCGCCTCCCGCCCCGCACACCCCACCGCGACCCGTGCGATCTTCGGGGCGGCGCACGCACCCTTACGATGGGACGCATGACTGCTTCGCCTGGCCGCCGTGTCCTGCTCGCCGCCCCCCGTGGCTACTGCGCGGGTGTGGACCGCGCCGTGATCGCCGTCGAGAAAGCCCTGGAGCAGTACGGCGCTCCCGTCTACGTCCGGCACGAGATCGTCCACAACAAGTACGTCGTGCAGACCCTGGAGAAGAAGGGCGCGATCTTCGTCGAGCGCACGGAGGAGGTGCCGCCGGGGAACATCGTGATGTTCTCCGCCCACGGCGTCGCCCCCGTCGTCCACGAGGAGGCCGCCCGCGGCCGGCTCGCCACCATCGACGCGACCTGCCCGCTGGTCACCAAGGTCCACAAGGAAGCGGTCCGGTTCGCCGACGAGGACTACGACATCCTCCTCATCGGGCACGAGGGCCACGAGGAGGTCATCGGCACCTCCGGCGAGGCCCCCGAGCACATCCAGCTCGTCGACGGCCCCGCCGACGTCGCCAAGGTCGAGGTCCGCGACGAGTCCAAGGTCGTCTGGCTCTCCCAGACCACGCTCTCCGTCGACGAGACCATGGAGACCGTCGACGCCCTCAAGGAGAAGTTCCCGCAGCTGATCTCGCCGCCCAGCGACGACATCTGCTACGCCACGCAGAACCGTCAGCTCGCCGTGAAGCAGATGGGCGCCGAGGCCGACCTCGTCATCGTCGTCGGCTCGCGCAACTCCTCCAACTCCAAGCGGCTGGTGGAGGTCGCCAAGCTGGCGGGCGCCCGCGCGGCGTACCTGGTCGACTTCGCGGACGAGATCGAGGAGGGCTGGCTGGACGGCGTCACCACCGTCGGCGTCACCTCGGGCGCCTCGGTGCCGGAGGTACTCGTCGAGCAGGTCCTGGAGTGGCTGTCGCAGCGCGGCTTCGAGGACGTCGAGATCGTCAAGGCGGCCGAGGAGTCCATCACGTTCTCGCTGCCCAAGGAGCTGCGCCGCGACCTGCGCGAGGAGGCGGCGGCGCTCATCGCCGAGCGCACCGGTTCCGCGACCGGTGAGTGACCGTCAGGCGTCCGTCGTAACGTAGGGCCATGCAGATCTTCGGCTTGGACATCGGCGGATCCGGGATCAAGGGCGCCCCGGTGGACCTCGACAAGGGCGACCTGGCCCAGGAGCGCCACAAGGTGCTCACCCCGCACCCGGCGACCCCCGACGGGGTCGCCGACGGTGTGCTCCAGGTCGTCGAGCACTTCGGCTGGACCGGCCCGGTCGGGCTCACCTTCCCCGGGGTGGTGACCGACGGCTCCACGATCCGCACCGCGGCGAACGTCGACAAGGGCTGGATCGACACCGACGCGCGCGCGTTGTTCGGCGAGCGCCTCGGTGGCCTCCCGGTGACGGTGGTCAACGACGCCGACGCCGCCGGAGTCGCCGAGATGCACTTCGGCGCCGGGCGCGGCCGCAAGGGCACGGTGTTCCTGCTCACCTTCGGCACGGGCATCGGCAGCGCCCTGTTCCTCGACGGCCGCCTGGTCCCCAACACCGAGCTCGGCCACCTCGAACTGAACGGCCACGACGCGGAGAAGCGCGCCTCCAGCAAGGCCAAGGAGGATGAGGACCTGACCTGGGAGCACTGGGCCCACCGGGTCCAGAAGTACCTCGCGCACGTCGAGATGCTGTTCTCGCCCGAGCTGTTCATCATCGGCGGCGGGGTGAGCCGCAAGGCCCACAAGTTCCTGCCCCACATCGAGGGCATCCGCGCGGAGATCGTCCCCGCACAGCTGCAGAACAACGCGGGGATCGTGGGGGCGGCGATGCACGCGGCGGAGACGGCGGTCGCGGACCAGGCGTCGTAGCCTGCAGGCCGCTCGGCCGCCGCCGGCCGAGCGGCGGCGGTCAGTCGGCGCGGCCCCGGATCGCGGCGCGCCGCGCCACCAGCCGGACCCGGCGGACGAGGACGACGACACCGGCGATCAGAGTCCCGCCGTACAGCCAGCCGGCCTCGGTCGCGAGGGCGGTCACCAGGCCCATGAGGTGACCGCCGAGGCCCCCGCCGTGGTCGGCCGCCGGGAGCAGCCCCAGCGCGAAGGCGTTCGGCACGACCACGGGCGCGGTCAGCAGGTCGCCCTCACGCACCCACAGCGCGGTCACAACGCACACCGGCAGGAACAGCACGCTGTACAGGCCCAGCGAACCGGACAGCGCGGAGTCGAGGAAGCCGAGCAGCAGCATCGCCACCCCGCAGAACAGCCCGCTGCCCAGCCCGGTCAGCCGTGGGTGGGGCAGCCGCCCGACGGTCGTGCTCCCCGGGGCAGGACCCGGCCGCCGTACCGCCCCGGCAGGGCGGGAGGGGACGGGCCGGCGCTGGGCGACGGGCCGGGTGGCCGGAGCCGGCCGGACGGCTCCGCGCCGTGGCGGCCGCGGGTCCCGGGCCGCCGACGCGGCCCGCGCGGACCGGGGCAGGCCCTGCGGGGACCGGGCGGACCGTGAGACTGCGCTCGTGGTCCCTCCGGAGCGGGACCGCGCGGGCCAGGCGGACCGCCGTCCGGCCCCTGCGCCGCCACGCCCCGCCTCCCGTTCGCCCGAGCCCGGCACGATCCCGCCCTCGCCGCGCCTCGTACGGCCCTCGCCCCGCTCCACCGTGTCCCCGTCCGCCTCGACATCCGCATCCGCAGCCGCTCGCGCGGCGCGTACCCGCCCTCACCCGTGGGGAACCGCGTATCTCGTGGCGCTCCGCGCCCGGCGGGTCGCACCCCGTGCCGCTCCTGTGCACCAACCTAGGGCGCGGGACGGGGTGCGGCGGGCGACGGACACGCCCGGGGGCGCACCTTGGCCAGGTGTTCGACGGCACGCCGGGGGCGGGCCCGGCACGCCGTAGACTGGTGGATCGGCCCCAACCCCAGTCCTCATCTCTCACGTACGGGAAGTCGCAACGTGTCGCTCACGATCGGAATCGTCGGTCTGCCGAATGTCGGCAAGTCGACCCTGTTCAACGCCCTGACCAAGAACGACGTGCTGGCGGCCAACTACCCGTTCGCCACGATCGAGCCCAACGTCGGTGTCGTGGGCGTCCCGGACGCGCGGCTGACGAAGTTGGCCGAGATCTTCGCGTCCCAGCGGATCCTCCCGGCGACCGTCGACTTCGTCGACATCGCGGGTATCGTGCGCGGCGCCTCCGAGGGCGAGGGCCTGGGCAACAAGTTCCTGGCGAACATCCGTGAGTCCGACGCGATCTGCCAGGTCATCCGGGCCTTCAAGGACGAGAACGTCGTCCACGTCGACGGCAAGGTCTCGCCCAAGGACGACATCGAGACGATCAACACCGAGCTGATCCTCGCCGACCTCCAGACGATCGAGAAGGTCCTGCCGCGCCTCCAGAAGGAGTCGCGGATCAAGAAGGACATCGCGCCGAAGGTCAAGGCCGTCGAGGAGGCCAAGGAGATCCTGGAGAAGGGCGACACCCTCTTCTCCGCGGGCATCGTCCAGGGCTCCGGCAACGAGGAGCTCCTGCACGACCTGCACCTGCTGACCACCAAGCCCTTCCTCTACGTCTTCAACGTCGACGAGGACGAACTGGTAGACGACGACTTCAAGGCCGAGCAGCGCGCCCTGGTCGCCCCCGCCGAGGCGATCTTCCTCAACGCCAAGCTGGAGGCGGACCTCGCCGAGCTCGACGAGGAGGACGCCATGGAGCTCCTGCAGTCGGTCGGCGCCGAGGAGCCCGGCCTCGCCACCCTGGCCCGCGTCGGCTTCAACACCCTCGGCCTGCAGACCTACCTGACGGCCGGCCCCAAGGAGTCCCGCGCCTGGACGATCAAGAAGGGCGCCACCGCCCCCGAGGCCGCCGGTGTCATCCACACCGACTTCCAGAAGGGCTTCATCAAGGCGGAGGTCATCTCCTTCGAGGACCTGGTCGAGACCGGCTCGGTCGCCGAGGCCCGCGCGAAGGGCAAGGCACGCATGGAGGGCAAGGACTACGTCATGCAGGACGGGGACGTGGTGGAGTTCCGCTTCAACGTGTAGTGCCTGATTCCTTGATCGGCTGAAGTGCCCGGTCAGGGCGTAAACCCCCAGGTCAGGGGCCAGATCCTAGGGTCTGGCCCCTGTTCTCTCCGGCCGGATCAGCCTGTCTCCTGGCCGTGTGCCGGGGTTTCCGGGGTGCCGCGTGAGGCCGGACAGAACGAGGGGCGGAGACAGCGCTGTCCCGCCCGGCCGATGCTGAGTGCGCGCAGTTGAGGGTCTGGCCGGCTGTCGACGTGCTGGTGATCTTCCGCTTCCATTCGTCGGACGAGATCGACTTCGATGTCGACCTGCGGGAACTCCAGGGGCAGGCGCGACTCGACTTGCTCTGCGGGTTCCTCACGGCCATCGGACGGCGGTTGGGGAAACCAGTGCTGATGGATGCCGAGGGCGGCGACGGCAGCCATCCCGTACTCGGGTTCGACGTCGAGAGCGATCGGGTCGTGCTGTTGGCGGAGCCGTTCGCTCCTTGACGTTTCCGCGGGCATGCATCGCCGACCCTGCGGTGCCGTTCCCGCGACGGATGAGAAAACATGTTGGCCGGCTGCCGGCCAGTTGCGACGATGCGTCTGTTTCCCAGGCGGAGGGCATTTGTTCGTTTTCGTGTGTGCGGGATGCGGCGCCGAGCTGACCACCGCGCTGTCCCCGGTCTCACTGCCGGTCCACGCCCGTCAGAAGTACGGGAACGGGGCCCAGCTTCCGGTTCTCATGGAGTCCGGGACGTTTGCCGTGGACCCGGACCCCTGGGGAGGCCCGTGGCGGATGTGGGACGAGATCGATCCGGACGAGGCGGAGGCACGAGGCATCTACGCGCCGGTCCACGTCCTGTCCGACAGCGCGCCCGGGGCGAGTGTCATCGCGCCCGGCGATATCCGCGGAACCCGCCTGATCCCTGGGAAACGCGGCGGTGCCTGCTGCGGCCTCGACGGAGCCGAGGGACCCAACATGGCCTGCGAGACATGCGACCTCCCCGTGGCGACCAGGGTCGACGACTGCTCGCTCTGGCAGGCAGTGCGGCTCAGCCCGGACGCCGTGCACCGCATCCCCGTTGACGGTATCCACGCTGCGCCCCTCTCCTGGTCGGAGCTGGCAGAGAAGGGGGAGAAGACGCCCCCGTTCGAGCCGATTGCCACGTGGGGAGGACGGATGGGGTCGGGCCACTACTGGTCGTGGAGCCCGCAGTGGGAGGCGGCAGCCGGCCAGGCGCTCGCCCACCTGCTGGTCGCCTCCCACGGGCGGCCGGTGAAGGTTCCGGGCGGTCTGACCGCGGACGTGTTCCAACGCGCGCTCGACGCCCTGCTGCCCGCAGGCCCTCCGAAGCGGCGCGCCGTACTGGCCGGACCTGGACAGCCCTCCCCGAACGCGGGCGCCCACATCCTCCTCGTACCGGTCCATCCCCAGACGGGTCGGACCTGGACCCCCGCCAGCCCCACTGCGTCGGCATACCCGGTGCCCCTGCCGCTGGGGGTGTGGCTGTGGCTGGTCTCTCCCCAGCCCTGCTTGCCGGTGCCTGCGTCAGGCCGCATACCCCAGGGCGTACTCCGCGACGACCCTCTCCCGCTGCTCCCCAACTACCTGTTCCGGGCCGACCGGGCAACGTTCCTGCACACCTTGGTCCGGCTGCCGGCCGTGCGCAGCCCGTGGTTGCGCACGATCGTCGAGAACGTCACGCAGAGCACCTCGGCCGACCCCTTCTAGCCGCCTGGCAATCGAACAGCGCCAGACGCCCGTGCCTCCCAAAGTGGTCGACATCTGCTGTCCGATCTTCGGACCCCACCGTCAACGACCGCATGAACTGCTCTTCGCCGGCTCCATCAAGCTGGCGCGGGCGCCTTTCGACCTGCACGGTCTGGCGGCTCTCCACCGCACCGATCCGCCCTCACGGACGACCCGCTCCCGGTCGTGGTGGTCCGGCCGACGTGAGGGCCGGAGAGCCTCCATGCGGTCCGGCGCCGGCTCAGGTGCCGCCCCGCGGGGTGAGCTTGTCGAGGTCCAGGGTGATCTCGAAGGGCACGGGGCGGGCGAGGGTGCCACGGAAGATGCCGGCGGGGGCGTAGGCGCCGGTCGGGCCGTCGAGTTCGTAGACGTGGACGACAGGGGATCCTGTCTCGTCCTCGATGCACCAGTAGTGCGGGATGCCCGCCTCCGCGTACTTGCGGAGCTTGACCGTGCGGTCCCGATGTGCGGACTCGGGTGAGACGACCTCGATGACGAGCCGCACCTCGTCCGGCGCGAACCAGGTGCGGTCTCCGTCGTAGTCCGCTGTCGTCAGCAGCAGATCCGGCTCGGGGCGATTCCGCGCGTCGAGCCTGATGGTCATCTCGCGGCCGACCCTGACATCGCCGGGTGCCTGCTCCATGAGAGCGACGGTGAGCATGGTGACGAGGTGGCCGTGCCACCACCTCTGCGGCGACATCATGAAGACAAGCGCTCCGTCGATCAGCTCGGTGTGGCGGGGCGCCTCGGGGAGGCGGTCCAGGTCCTCCGCGAACCAGCCTTCCTCGCGCGGGGGGCGCATCCAGTCGGGCAGTGCGGTCATGGTGCAACGGTAGCGACTCGGCTGGGACCCGACCACGAGATCGTGCGGCGGCGCACCGGATGGGGAAGGGGTTCGCCGGCGGTGGCAGGATGCGGGGAGACGTTGGGGAGGGTTGCGCGGGATGGGGCGTAGTGAGCGGGAGGCGGTCGTCGGGGGGCGGCGGCTGTACGAGGCCGCGCGGGCCGTGGCCGAGGACCACGCGCGGGCCGTGGCCGCCGTGCACGCGGCCCTGGCGCCGATCCACGACGACCTCGTACGGCGGGAGCTGGACGGCATCCCGGTCGCCCGGCTGAAGGACCTCACCGAGGGCCGGCTGCGGCTGGGCGAGGTGGAGAAGGGCGGCTTCCGTACGGTCGGGCAGGTCCTCGACGCCGGTGCCTACCGGTTGCGGCAGCTGCCCGGCGTCGGCCGGCAGACCGCCGACCAGACGGTGGCCGCCGCACGCCGGATCGCCGACGCCGTAGGGGACACCGTCGCCGTGCACATCGACGTGGACCGGCCGGAGCCGCGGACCACCGCCCTCGTCGCGGCCTTGAACGTGCTGGTGGAGGCCGGTCCCGAGGCGCGCCGCGCCGTCGAGACGGCCGCCGGGCTGGTGAAGCGGCTCGGACCGCTGCTCACCGAGGCGGCCCCCGCGGCCGGGCGGCTGCGCATGCTGTTCGCCGGGCGGGCCGGACGGGAGCGGGCGGCCGCCGCCGTGGCGGAGATCCGCGCCGCGACGGAGCGGGCCCACGAGGACGGCGTACCCGGACTGCTGGCCCAGGCGTCGGTGGACCTGCTGCGCCGCCCGGAGTCCGACGTGGCCGCCCTGGTCGACTTCGAGCTGCGCTCCGCCGAGTACTACAGCCTGCTCGCCGAGGTGTCGGGCCGCGCCCCCGACCCGGCCGCCGCCGAGGGCTTCCTGCCGGACGAGGTGGCCGACCGGGTGCGCGCCCAGTCGCTGGACGACACCCGCCGCCGGGTGTCGCTGCGCGGCTACCAGGCGTTCGGCACGCGGTTCGCGCTCGCGCAGCGCCGGGTGATCCTCGGCGACGAGATGGGGCTCGGCAAGACGATCCAGGCCATCGCCGCGCTGGCCCACCTGGCCGCGAGCGGCGACACCCACTTCCTGGTGGTCTGCCCGGCCAGCGTGCTCATCAACTGGACCCGGGAGACCGAGAAGCGCAGCACGCTGTGGGTGACCCCGGTGCACGGCCCGGACCGGCAGGACGCGTTCGCCGACTGGAAGGAGCGGGGCGGCGTCGCCGTCACCACCTTCGACGCCCTGCGCGGCTTCCCGGTGCCCGGCACCGGCGAGCTCGGCATGCTCGTCGTCGACGAGGCGCACTACGTCAAGAACCCGGGCACGCGCCGCGCCGGCGCCGTCTCCGCCTGGGCGGGGACCTGTGACCGCGTGCTGTTCCTGACCGGCACGCCCATGGAGAACCGGGTCGAGGAGTTCCGCAGCCTGGTGCGCATCCTGCAGCCGGACCTCGCCGAGCGCGTCGACGAGCACGACGGCGTGGCGGGCTCGAAGGCGTTCCGCAAGGCGGTCGCGCCCGTCTACCTGCGCCGCAACCAGCAGGACGTGCTCACCGAACTCCCCGCGCTCCAGCACACCGACGAGTGGGAGGAGCCCAGCGCGCAGGACGAGGAGGCGTACCGGGAGGCCGTGCGGGCGGGCAACTTCATGGCCATGCGCAGGGCGGCGTACGCACGCCCCGAGGGGTCGGCGAAGCTCGAGCGGCTGCGGGAGATCGTCGAGGAGGCCGCCGAGAACGGGCACAAGGCCGTGGTGTTCTCGGCGTTCCGCGACGTCCTGGGCACGGTCCACGAGGCACTCGGGAAGAGCGACGAGGGGCATGTGTTCGGGCCGCTCACCGGCAGTGTGCCGCCGGCCCGCAGGCAGCGGATGGTGGACGACTTCGCCGCCGCGCCCGGTCACGCGGTGCTGCTCGCGCAGATCGAGGCCGGGGGAGTGGGCCTGAACATGCAGGCCGCGTCCGTGGTGATCCTGTGCGAGCCGCAGCTGAAGCCGACCATCGAGCACCAGGCGGTCGCCCGCGCCCACCGCATGGGCCAGGTCCGCTCGGTGTCGGTGCACCGCCTGCTGTGCACGGGCGGCGTGGACGAACGCCTGGTCCGGCTCCTGGAGAACAAGTCCCGCCTCTTCGACGCCTACGCCCGCCGCAGTGCCGTCGCCGAGTCGACCCCGGACGCGGTGGACGTCTCCGACCTCGGCCTGGCCCGCCGCATCGTCGAGGAGGAACAGGCCCGCCTGGGCGCGACGCCGACGCCGACCCGGGCACCGGCCACCGAGGACGCGTGAGCGCTGCACGGCTTTCCCGGTAGAGGCCGCCCCCTCACAGGCCCCCCTCACAGGCGCCCCTCACTGGCCCCCCTCACAGGCGCCCCCTCACCCCTGCCCCGTGACCTCCCCGCAAGCCCGCGCATACCCCCGCACCAGTGGCCGGTCCTCGTCCGTGCGGCGCCAGGCCAGGGCGTAGCGGGTGGGGGAGAGGCCCCGGACCGGGCGGCTGACCACGCCGCCGAGGGTGATCAGGGGGGCGTTGCCCGAGGCCACGAGGCAGATGCCGAGGCCGGCGACCAGCGCCTCGTAGGTCTCCTCCGTGCTCGCGATCTCGGCCCCGATGCGCGGGGGCCGTCCGCCGCGCTCGTCCAGCGCCAGCCAGTGCTCGCGCAGCGGCCCCGCGCTCTTCGGCAGGGCGAGGAAGGGCTCGTCGGCGAGGTCGGCGAAGTCCACCTCCGGCCGGGCGGCCAGCGGATGTGCCTCGGGCAGGGCGACCAGCCGGGGCTCCTCGGCGGCCACCGTCCAGCCGTAGCGCCCGGCGTCGGGCAGCGGCAGCCAGACGAAGGCGACGTCGGCCTCGCCGTCCGCCAGGCCCGCCGTGGGGTCCTCCCAGCTCACCTGCCGCAGCCGGACCGTCACCTCGGGGTGCGCGGCCGTGAACCGCGAGCGGATCGCCGGCAGCAGCCCGCCGCGGCCGGGGCTGGTGCTCATGCCCACGACCAGCGTGCCGCGGGCCGCCGCCCGGACCGTGTCGAGTGCCTCCGCCCCTTCCGCCCAGGCGGCCAGCACGCGCCGCGCGTGCGGCAGGAGGGCGGCGCCCGCCTCGGTGAGGGTGACGCCACGCGGTCCGCGGCGCAGCAGCTCGACGCCCAACTGCCGCTCCAGCGCCCGGACCTGCTTGCTGAGGGCGGGCTGGGAGACGTACAGCCGCGCGGCGGCCTGCGTGAAGTGCAGTTCCTCGGCGACCGTCACGAAGTAGCGCAGGTCTCGTACATGAACGTCCAGCGTCATAACCATCGGTTATCAGCGTGGGTCTTGGACGGGCAAGGGGGTTCCGCAGGAGGCTGAACCGCGTAGGCCGACGCGACCCGCCGAGGCCCGTCGGACCCCGTCGCGGAACGAGGAGTAGTCATGAACAAGGTCTGGCTGATCACCGGGGCGAGCAGCGGTTTCGGGCGGGCGCTCGCGGAGCTGGCGCTGGCCGACGGAGATGTGGTGGTCGGCGCGGTACGGCGGCCCGAGGCCATGGACGATCTGCTCGCGGCCCACCCCGACCAGGTGGAGGCGTTGCGCCTGGACGTCGCGGAGACGGGCGCCGCCGAGGCGGCCGTGGCGGACGTCGTCGCGCGGCACGGACGGATCGACGTCCTGGTCAACAGCGCGGGACGCACGCATGTCGGCGCCTTCGAGGAGACCACCGAGGACGAGCTGCGGGCGTTGTTCGACGTGCATGTCTTCGGTCCCGCCGCCCTCGTGCGGGCCGTGCTGCCGCACATGCGCGAGCGCCGGTCCGGGGCGATCGTGCAGCTGTCCAGTATGGGCGGGCAGATGTCGTTCGCGGGCTTCTCCGCGTACAGCGGAACGAAGTTCGCCCTGGAGGGCATGTCGGAGGCGCTGGCGGACGAGGTCGCGGACTTCGGCATCAAGGTGCTGATCGTCGAGCCGGGCGCCTTCCGCACCTCGCTGTTCGAGACGGGCCGGGCCGGGGCCAGCACGGACAGCGGGCTGTACCCGAAGGTGAGCGCGACGCGCGGCTTCGTCGAGGGCGGCGACGGTTCGCAGCCCGGTGACCCGGCCAAGGCCGCGGCGGTCATCCTGGCCGCGCTCCAGGCGGAGCCGACCCCGCTGCGGCTGCCGCTCGGGGACGACGGCGTGAGTGCGGTGCTCGGCCACCTCGACCAGGTCCGCGAGGACATCGCGCCCTGGGAGAAGAGTGCGCGGGCGACGGCGTTCGACGTCTGACCGAGCCCCGCGCCGGATCCTCCCTCCGCCCTGCGTGAGCGGCTCGCCCGACGACTGGCTCACGCAGGGCCCTTGTGCAATTCCTGTGGAGGCCTCAATCTTTCGGCTGGCGCACGGACGCCGTACGGACTTGTCATGATCATGACGGGCATGGCTCTGACGTTGTCTGGCTTCCCTCGTCGTCCCGTGCCACCCCACGCCGGCGCACCACCGATTGAGGAGGAACCCTCAGATGGCAGTGATGCGTACCCCCCAGCGCACGACCCGCCGAAGACTGGCCCTGCTCAGCACGGCGGCCACCGCGGTCCTCGCCGCGGGCCTCGTCACCGCGCTCCCCGCCTCGGCCGCACCCGAGGGCCACGTCCAGTACGCGGGCGCGGCGAACGCCGTGGCCGACAGCTACATCGTCACCCTCAAGGCCGACCGGGCCCGTTCGGACTCGAAGACGGCCCGGGCCCTCGTCGAGCGCTACGGCGCCGGCATCGAGCGCACCTACCGCACGGCCCTCAACGGCTACGAGGTCGAGGCGTCCGAGACCGAGGCCGCGCGGCTCGCCGCCGACCCG
This sequence comes from Streptomyces sp. NRRL WC-3605, assembly GCF_001509795.1. Lineage (GTDB taxonomy): Bacteria > Actinomycetota > Actinomycetes > Streptomycetales > Streptomycetaceae > Streptomyces > Streptomyces viridochromogenes. Next base: position 119,605 of record NZ_LLZN01000091.1, read on the forward strand.
GCCGTCGCCTCCGTCGTCCAGAACCGCACCTTCCACGTCGAGGGCACCCAGCCCAGCCCGCCCTCCTGGGGCCTGGACCGCATCGACCAGAAGAACCTGCCGCTCGACAACTCCTACACCTACCCCGACTCGGCCGGGCAGGGCGTGACGGCGTACATCATCGACACCGGAGTCCGCATCACCCACCAGGACTTCGGCGGCCGCGCCTCCTACGGCTACGACGCCATCGACAACGACAACACCGCCCAGGACGGCCACGGCCACGGCACGCACGTCGCGGGAACGGTCGCCGGGTCCTCGTACGGCGTCGCCAAGAAGGCGAAGATCGTCGGCGTCCGCGTGCTGAACAACTCCGGCTCGGGCACGACCGCCCAGGTCGTCGCCGGCATCGACTGGGTCGCCCGGAACGCGGTCAAGCCGGCCGTCGCCAACATGTCGCTGGGCGGCGGTGCCGACACCGCCCTCGACACGGCCGTACGCAACGCCATCGCCTCCGGCGTCACCTTCGCCGTCGCCGCCGGCAACGAGTCGACGAACGCCTCCACCAAGTCGCCCGCCCGCGTCACCGAGGCGATCACGGTCGGCGCGACGACCTCCACCGACGCCCGGGCGAGTTACTCCAACTACGGCAGCGCACTGGACCTGTTCGCGCCCGGCTCGTCCATCACCTCGTCCTGGAACAGCGGCGACTCGGCCACCAACACCATCTCGGGCACGTCGATGGCGACCCCGCACGTCGCGGGTGCCGCCGCGCTCTACCTCGCCGACAACCCCTCCGCCACCCCGGCGCAGGTCGCCTCGGCCCTGACGGAGGCCGCCACGAGCGGCGTCGTCGGCAGCCCCGGCTCGGGCTCGCCCAACCGCCTGCTGTACGTCGGCGGCGGCACGACCACCCCGCCCGGACCGCGCTTCGAGAACACCGCCGACCACACGATCGCCGACAACGCCACCGCCGAGTCCCCGGTGACGGTCTCCGGCGTCTCCGGCAACGCCCCCTCGGCCCTCGCCGTAGAGGTGCACATCGTCCACACCTACATCGGCGACCTCCAGATCCAGCTGGTCGCCCCGGACGGCTCGGCCTACACGCTGAAGTCCTACGGCACCGGCGGCAGCGCCGACAACATCGACACCACGTACACGGTGAACGCCTCCTCGGAGACGGCCGACGGCACCTGGAAACTCAGGGTCAGCGACAACGCGCGCCTGGACACGGGCCGCATCGACGCCTGGGCGCTCCAGTTCTAGTACCGGTCATCCGGTCAAGTCCTCGTCCTCGCGGTGGCGTTCGGGTTCCTCGACCCAGCCCGCCGCGAGGACGAGGCGGGTGGGCCGGTGCACGGCGAGGAAGCCGAAGGGCCGGTCGAACGTGGCGCGGACCTGCGTCGTCCGCCATCGAAGCGGCGGGGGGGGGCGCCCGCGACCGCGGTGATCGCCGTCACCGCCGCCGCGTGGAAGCCGTCGGCGCCGAACCGCGCCGTCACGGACTGCCCGGCCGACCCCACGGCCAGCGGGGAGGCGCTGATGCCGGGGAAGTGCCCCCGCGTGCGGTCGCGGGCCGTGGTGAGCCCGAACACGCCGGGCGACGCCGTCAGATCGTGGTCGGCGCGCAGGCCGAACGCCGGGACCAGGACGTGGAGCGTCGGCGGCGCGGGCTCCCGGGAGAGCTTCCGTACGACGCTCAGGCCGGGGCCCACCTCGCCGTAGGGCAGCGCGTGCCCCGGAACGGCCGGGGACCGGCGCTCCAGCACCTCCACCGCCGCTCCCAGGACCTGTCCGGGTGTCATCCCGTCCTCGCCCAGCACCAGATGGACGTCCGTCGCCGTGTCGCCCAGCACCTTCAGCTCCGTGACGCGTCCCGCCGGGGTGCCCGCCACACCGACCCGGTCCAGGACGGCGCCGGAGCGCGTGAGTCCCGTCAGCTCCCGCCCGCACCAGGGCCCGGCCTCGGGCATCCAGGCGGTCTCCCTGAACGGCCGCAGCCGGCCCAGCGGGCCGTGAGCCCGTTCACCGCACGGACAGTCGCCCGTGCGACCCCCATGTCGTCCCCTCTCGTCCCGCGCTTACGATGCGCGCAGGCGTTCGCCGATCCCCGCCGCCCGAACCAGGAGCACGGTACCCGTGTCGATACCTCCGCCCTCCGGACCCCACCAGCCGTACGGGCCGCCGGAGCAGCCGCAGGGGCCGTACCCGCAAGGGCCGTACCCGCAGGGGCCGTCCGTGCCGCCGCCGTTCCCTTCTCCGTACGGATTTCCGTACGGCCCCTACGGGGGGCAGGCGCCGGTCAACGGTCTCGCGATCGGGTCCCTCGTGCTCGGCATCCTGTGCTTCGTGCCGGCCGTCGGACTGGTGCTCGGGCTGATCGCGCTCGCGCAGATCCGGAGGAAGGGCGAGCGCGGCAAGGGCATGGCGATCGCCGGGTCGGTGCTGTCGGCGGTGGGGCTGGCGCTGTGGGCGCTGATGCTGTCCACCGGCGCCGCATCCGACTTCTGGGACGGCTTCAAGGGCGCCGCGAGGGGTGACGGCAGCGCCTTCGCGCTCGACAAGGGCGACTGCTTCGACACCCCGTCGGGCACCCTGGAGGGGGAGACCTTCGAGGCGGAGAAGGTGCCCTGCGCCGGTGCGCACGACGGCGAGGTCTTCGCGGTGGTGACGCTGCCTGGCGGCCGCTACCCCGGCGAGGACGAGCTGTCCCGCACGGCCGACGACAAGTGCTATGCCCTCAGCGACGGTTACGCCATGGACACCTGGGGCGTGCCCGAGGACGTGGACGTCTACTACTTCATCCCCACCCCGCAGAGCTGGCGGTTCGGCGACCGGGAACTCACCTGCCTCTTCGGCAGCACCGAGAAGGACGGCCGGCTGACAGGCTCGCTGCGAGGCGACGCCACGACGCTCGACGCCGACCAGGTCGCCTTCCTGACCGCGGTCAACGCCGTCGACGCGGTGCTGTACGAGGAGCCGCAGGCGCACCCCGACGACGACCTCGCCGCGAACCAGGAATGGGCCCGTGACGTGCGGCGGGTGCTCGGCGAGCAGATCGCGGCGCTGCGCGGGCACCGCTGGCCGGACGGGGCGAAGAAGCCGGTGACCGAGCTGGTCGGGGAGATGGAGGACGCCCGCGCGGAGTGGGGGCGGGCGGCCGCGGCGAAGGACTCGGACACGTACTTCACGCACTACGAGAAGGGCTACGCGTACGTGGACGGCCCCACGACGGTCACCGCGCGCGAGGCCCTGGGCCTGGACACCACGGTGCCGCTCTACGAGGACGACTCCGACAGCGGCGGCGGGAGCGAGGACGCGGGCGATCTTCAGGTGTGAGCGCGGCTATAACGGGGAGAAAGTGCCTGCGTAAAGCCCTCCGCCGCCACAAGTCATCACATCGAGTGATTCTCTGGCCTTTGCTTGCACAGGACAACGCTTGGTTGCCACGCTGTTGCTGTCTGTACAACCTGATGGGAGCGGCCAGTGACTTTCGGTGAGCAGCCGGCGTATCTGCGTGTCGCGGGTGATCTCCGTAAGAAGATCGTCGACGGTTCACTCCCTCCGCACACCCGCCTCCCGTCCCAGGCCAGGATCCGTGAGGAGTACGGCGTCTCGGACACTGTCGCCCTGGAGGCGCGCAAGGTGCTCATGGCCGAGGGGCTGGTCGAGGGCCGCTCCGGCTCCGGGACCTATGTGCGCGAGCGGCCCGTGCCCCGCCGTATCGCCCGCTCCGGCTTCCGCCCGCCGAGCGGGGCCACCCCGTTCCGGCAGGAGCAGGCCGACGGCGATGTGCGCGGCACCTGGGAGTCCCGCAGCGAGCAGGCGGTGGCCAGCAGGGCCGTCGCCGAGCGGCTCGCCATCCGCCCGGGCGAGCGCGTGATGTGCACGCGGTATCTGTTCCGGGAGGCGGGTGAGCCCATGATGCTCTCCACCTCCTGGGAGCCCCTCGCCGTCACCGGCCGGACGCCCGTGATGCTGCCCGAGGAGGGCCCGCTCGGCGGCATGGGCGTCGTCGAGCGGATGGCCGCCATCGACGTCGTCGTGGACAACGTCACCGAGGAGGTCGGCGCCCGCCCCGGCCTCGCGGAGGAACTGCACGCGCTGGGCGGTGTCCCCGGCCATGTCGTCCTCGTCATCCAGCGCACCTACTACGCGTCGGGCCGCCCGGTGGAGACGGCGGACGTGGTGGTGCCGGCCGACCGCTACCGCGTCGCGTACCACTTGCCGGTCAAGTAGCGCGCGGGCGCGAGTGAAGTAGCGCACATCCTCCAGCCGTTGCCCGGCGCGGGGTGACAACACCCGCCCCGGCGCGCTCTGTTGCCTCGCGGTCGTTCCCGCAGGTCGCGCCGGGTTTCTTCGACATGCCCACCCAGTGGGCGCACCGCCTTGCGCGCACGGCGCGTTCTGCGTCGTGCGCCCCCTCCGGCTTGGCTGGTTGCGTACCTCTTTGTGAAAAGCCGTATTCGCTGCGTGAAGGTTAGGCGTAGGCTCGGGCATATGCGGATTGCGGTTTCCTCAGCGGGCGGGGCACGGCACAGGCCGCGAGCGTTATACGGGCGGCCGTGGGCGGGAAGGAGCAGTGGGGCGCGGTGAACGACAGCACGATCACTCTTCCCTAGCTCGTCGTCCGGCAGGACGACAACGGCAATCGCTATCGCGTGGGCCGGTACGCGACCCGGGCGGAGGCCGAGAAGATCGCGGACAGCCTCGACGGCCGTGGACACAAGCAGCTCTACTGGGTCGAGCGCATCACACCGAACGGCAGCGGCGCCGACCGCTGACCCGACGCGCTCCCGTAGGCTCCGGCGCATGACGGAACGGATCGTGGTCGGCGCCGCGCTGCTGGACGCGGGACGCCTGCTCGCCGCACGCCGGAGTGCGCCGGCGGACCTGGCCGGGCGCTGGGAGCTCCCCGGCGGCAAGGTCGAACCGGGCGAGGAGCCCGACGCGGCGCTCGCCCGCGAACTGCGCGAGGAACTCGGCGTGGACGCCGAGGTGATGGAGCGCGTCCCGGGCGTCTGGCCCCTGCGGGCCCCCTTCGTCCTCCATGTGTGGACGGCCCGCCTGCGGCCCGCCAGCCCGGCGCCCCAGCCCCTGGAGGACCACGACGACCTGCGCTGGCTCGACGCCGGCGAGCTGTGGGACGTCGACTGGCTGGAGCAGGACGTGCCCGCCGTCCGCGAGGTGGCCCGGCGGCTGACGTCCTGACGAACCCCTGCCCTTGACCCGCCCGGCGCGGTACTGTCGCCCGAATATCGGGTATGTGCCCATTAACCCCATGAAACCGGACATGGAGTGGCCCCCGCTGGCTGGGAAGTGATCGGCGTGCTCGACACCGATGGCGACTGCGCCGAATGGACCTTCCCCGCGGAGCCCGGTGCCGTCCGGGCGGCCCGCGAGGCCGTACGCGCCCGGCTGCGCGCCTGGGAGCTGGGCACCCTCGCCGACGTCGCGGCCCTCCTGGTCAGCGAACTCGTGACCAACTCCCTGCGGCACGCCACCGGTCCCATCGGGGTGCGCCTGGTGCGTCCCTCCGGGGACGACGGGGTGCTGCTCGTCGAGGTCTCCGACCCCCTGCCCGATCCGCCGCGCGCCCGCAGCGCCGCCGACGAGGACGAGAGCGGCCGCGGACTCCAGCTCGTGGCGCGCACCTCCCGCCGCTGGGGGACCCGGCCGGGACGCGGCACCGGCAAGACGGTCTGGTTCGAACTCGCGATCCCCCGCTGACGCCCCGCGGCCCACGCTCCGTCAGCACCCGGCCGGACGCCCTTCGTCAGCCCCCTGCCGGACGCCCTCCGTCCGCCCCGGACCACCGGCGGCCGGTTCCCGCCGGTGACGGGTGACCAAGGTCGTGATTCGAGGGCGTGTCCGCTGGTTAGAAGACTGGAAGTGTTTCCGCGGCGGGGACCGAAAAGCATCGGGACCGTGCTGTGATCGTGAACACCGTGTTGTGCGGGGCCGTAGTGCTGGATACTGCGGGCAGCCGCCGCCGGTGACCGGTGCCGGACGCGGTGAGCTGGAGGGGACGGTTCGCGTGAGCGAGATACCAGCGAAGGCGACGGAGTCCGAGGACCCGTCGAACAAGGGCGGGGCGAGGGCCGCCGGGGATCTCTCCGACGCTCGCGCCTCCCACGGCACACCCGCCTCACACGGCACACCCGCCTCCCACGGCACACCCGTCTCCGCCGAGGCCGCCCCGGCCGGTGCACCGGACGCCCGCGCACCCCACGGCCCGCAGGACCCGGACACGACCGCGTTCGGCTCCGAGGAGCCGCGCCCGGGCGAGCCGCTGTGGCAGAGCAAGCCGCCCGGTTCGATCTACGACTACATCAAGGTCGCGTCCTTCTCCATCGGCCCCGACGGCCTGGTCGACCAGTGGAGTCTGCGCGCCGAGCAGGTCTTCGGCATCCCCGCCGAGCGCGCGGTCGGCATGGACCCCATCGAGGCGTTCATCGACCCCGACCTGCGCGCGCAGGGCCAGCGGAAGATGGCCGAGATCCTGGACGGGCGCGAGTGGACCGGCGTGGTCCCCTTCCGGGTGCCGGACGGCGCCGAGGACGGCGGCCGGGGCAGGGACGGCCTCGCCGAGGTGTACGTCATGCCGACGCGGACCGAGGAGGGGGAGAAGGCCGCCGTCTGCATCGTCGTCGACGTCCGGACCCTGCGCCGGATGGAGACCGACCTCGCCGCCTCGCAGGCCATTTTCGGTCAATCTCCCTTCGGGTTCCTGCTGATCGACACCGATCTGCGGGTGCGCCGCGCCAACCAGCGCTTCGCCTCCCTGTTCGGCGGCGCCCCCGACGACCACCGTGGCCGGGGCGTCCACGACTACCTCGCCCGGCCCGAGGCCGAGCGGGTCGCGGCCACCCTGCGCCGCGTCCTGGAGAGCGGCGACTCCATCACCGACATGCACGTCACCGGCTTCCTGCCGGGCTCCGACGAGCGCCGCCACTGGTCCGTCAACCTCTACCGGGTGCACAGCGGCAGCGGCCGTCCCATCGGCATCGCCTGGCTGGGCATCGACATCACCGCCCGGCGCGCCGCCGCCCGCGAGGCGGCCGCCGCCCGGCGCAACCTCGCCCTGCTGAACGACGCCGGCGCCCGCATCGGCAACTCCCTCGACCTGGAGACCACGGCCCGCGAACTCCTCGACGTCGTGGTGCCCGGCTTCTGCGACCTCGCCACCGTCGACCTCTACCAGGGGCTGCTGGCCGGTGACGAGACGCCGCCCGGACTCGCCGACGGCAGCGCGGAACTGCGCCGGGTCGCCTTCTCCAGCGCCGTCTCCGACGCGCCCTTCGTGGGCGGCGGCGCCGAGGTCGCCGTCGGCGGCGTGCACCACTACCCGTTCAACTCGCCCTGCGCGGACGCCCTGCGCACGGCCCGCGTACAGCACGTGCCCGGCGAGGAGGGCGGGCTCGTGCAGTCCACGCTCGCCGTGCCGATGGTCGCCCACGACACCGTCGTCGGACTCGCCCAGTTCGCCCGGACGAAGGGCAGCGAGCCGTTCGGGGACCGCGACCGCGAACTCGCCGTGGAACTCGCGGCCCGCGCGGCGGTCTGCATCGACAACGCCCGCCTGTACCGGCGCGAGCACGAACGCGCCCTGATACTGCAGCGGTCGCTGCTGCCGCCCGGCGACCCGGTCGCCGCCGGACTCGACATCGCCTGCCGCTATCTGCCCGGCAACGCCTCCTCCGACCGGCACAGCGAGGTGGGCGGCGACTGGTTCGACGTCATCGAACTGCCCGGCCACCGCACCGCGCTGGTCGTCGGCGACGTGATGGGGCGCGGGCTGCGCGCCGCCGTCGCGATGGGCGAACTGCGCTCCGCCGTACGGACGCTGGCACTGCTGGACCTCGAACCGGCCGAGGTGCTGTCCGCGCTCGACGAGATCGCGCGCGGGCTCGGCGCCCCCGGCGGGGTGCAGCAGGCCACCCGCGCGGCGCGCCGGCCCCGCGAGGCGGACCTGTCCGAGGTGTACCTCGCCACCTGCGTGTACGCCGTCTACGACTCGGTGACCCGGCGCTGCACCTTCGCCAACGCCGGGCATCTGCCGCCGGTCCTCGTCGAGCCCGGCGAGGACGCGCTGATGCTGGACGTGCCGCCGGGGATGCCGCTCGGCGTCGGCGGCGAGCCGTTCGAGGAGGTGGAGGTCGAACTGCCCGAGGGCGCCCTGCTGGCGCTCTACACGGATGGACTGGTCGAGTCGCGCGACCATCCCCTGGACGAGGGGCTCCAGGCGTTCGTGGGCGCGCTCACCGACCCGTCGAGGCCGCTGGAGGACGTGTGCGACCACGTCCTCAACACCCTCGACACCCATCACGGCGAGGACGACATCGCGCTGCTGATGGCCCGTGTGCAGGGGCTGCCCGCCGACTCGGTCGGCGACTGGACGCTGCCGCGCGAGCCGCGCAGCGTGGGGCGCGCCCGCGAGTACGCCCGCGCCCGGCTGCAGTCGTGGGACCTGGAGGCGCTGGTCGACACCACCGAACTCCTCGTCAGCGAACTGGTCACCAACGCGCTGCGCTACGGCGAGGGCGAGATCCGGCTCCGCCTGCTCCTGGACCGCACGCTGGTGTGCGAGGTCTGGGACGCCGGCCTGGTCCAGCCGCGCCGCCGCCGCGCCCGCGACACGGACGAGGGCGGCCGCGGTCTCCAGCTGGTCGGCCTGCTCAGCGCGGCCTGGGGCTCCCGCCGTACACCGCGCGGCAAGACGGTCTGGTTCGAACTCCCGCTCCCCGACGGCGAAACCACCCTGACCGACCCGGCCGAGGCCCTCCTGAGCCTCTTCTGACCCTGGCCCCCTCCACTCCGGCCCGCCCGGTTCGGGGCGCCGGGGTCGAGATGGCGCCGGACGCCCCGCTCGGGAGTAGCCGTCCCGAGCCACGCCCCGGTCACCCCTGCTCGTCCACCTCGCGGCGTCGGCCGGAGGTCCGGGGGCCGCCGTAGCTCCCTGGTGTGGGGTGCAGGGCGCCGACGGCCGCGGCCGTCAGGTCGGGGGTCGGCTCGGGTGGGTGGCCGTGGAGGCGGATGTCCTCGTCGGCCAGGTCGCGGGCCTCCTCGGCCAGCGCGTCGGCCGTCACCAGGTCGGCCAGGTCCTCCACGCGCTCGCAGCGGCGGGCCTCCGCCAGGCGGGTGCGGGCCGCGCACCCCACCACCGCCCCGTGCGTCGCCACGACGTCGTCCGCCCCCGCGACGGCCGCCCGCGCGCAGAGGGCGGCGGCGGCCGGGAGCACCCCGGCACGCCCGGCGGCCAGGGGTGCCACGGCCCGCACGATCCGCCGCAGCAACCCCAGCGGGTCGTACGGCCGTCCCGAGGCCAGCTCCTGCCGTACGCCCGCCAGGACGACGTCGGCGTGGCCCGCGCGGGCGCGCAGCTCGCCCGGCGTGACGTCCGGGTGGGCGGCGGTCTCCCCGGCGAGGGCCCGTCGGGCGCCGGCGATCTCCGCCTCCGCGCCGGTCAGCGCGGCCGGTACCAGCTCCGCGGCCGCCGCGAGGTCCCGGCGCAGCCGTTCGACGCCGTCGATGAGGATCCCGGCCTGGGCGACGGCGCCCTCGGCGGCCCGCAGGCGGCTCGCCGCCCGCCCGACGTCCCCGGCGTCGGCGGCCTGCCGGGCGAGGTTCAGACGGGTGGTCGCGAACACCAGGCGGTCCTTGGCCTGTTCGACGTTCCCCACGACCGTGGAGGCCGCCGAGGCGGCGTAGCGCTCGCCGAGGTCGCGGAGGGTCGCGTCTGCGTCCCCGGTCCGTGCGGTCAGGCCCCGGAACCGGCCCTCCGCGACGGCCAGGGCGGCCCCCAGCCCGCCGCCCGGTCCCTCCTCGAGGCGCCGCAGCGTGTCGAAGGCGGCGGCCCGCACGTCCAGCAGCCGCCCCGCCTCCTCGCACCGCCCGACGACACCCGCCAGCGCGTGCCGGCGGGCCGCGTCCTCCTCGGGGACCCCGTGCTCGTACCGCCAGCGGATGCGGAAGGCCGCCGCCAGTTCGGTCTCGGCCTCCCGCAGGGCCCGCCGGACGTCCTCGATCTCCTCCGGCGGCCCGTCCTCGAACCGGGCCTCGGCGAACCCCAGCTCCTCACGGCCGACCCGCACCCACCCGTCCGCGCGGACCAGCGCGTCCCGGGCCCGCTCGTCCAGCTCCTCGTCAGGTGGTTCCGCGCCCGGCACCGGCGCCCCACCGGGGGTCGTACGCCCCGTGGCCCGCCGTCTGCGCCGCCAGAACCCGAAGCTCGCCAGCGCCCCCGCCGCGACCACGGCGATCATGGGGAGCACGAGATCGGCGGTGTGCGTGCCCCGGTCGTCCCGCTGGCCGAGCGCGCCCGCCACCGGCCGGTGCGGCCCGCCGCCCACCGTGCCGCCGGCCGCCGTGCCGGGCAGTACCAGCCACGCCACCCCGATCAGCGCGCCCAGCAGGGAGTGCGCCACGCGCGCGGATATGTGCGCGCGGGAGCGCCGCGGCCGGCCCCGGATCAAGGATGACGTCACATTCCGGAGCGTATGAGCAGGTATGCGCCCGCGCGACCGGGATGCGTCAGGGGAGGTGCGGGCGCGCCCCCACTACGAGGACCGCCTCCTGATCTTCGAGCCCAGCCACACCAGCGGGTCGTACTTGCGGTCCACGGCCCGTTCCTTCAGCGGGATGAGCGCGTTGTCCGTGATCTTGATGCCCTCGGGGCACACCTCGGTGCAGCACTTGGTGATGTTGCAGTACCCGAGGCCGTGCTCGTCCTGCGCCGTCCTCTTGCGGTCCAGCCCGCTCTCGGCGGCCGCGTCCAGCGGGTGCATGTCCAGCTCGGCGACGCGCATCAGGAAGCGGGGCCCGGCGAAGGCCGGCTTGTTCTCCTCGTGGTCGCGCACCACATGGCAGGTGTCCTGGCACAGGAAGCACTCGATGCACTTGCGGAACTCCTGCGAGCGGTCCACGTCCTCCTGCATCATCCGGTACTCGCCGGGGGCCACGCCCTCCGGCGGCACGAACGCGGGCACCTGCCGGGCCTTGTCGTAGTTGAAGCCGACGTCCGTCACCAGGTCCCGTACGACCGGGAAGGCCCGCAGCGGGGTGACGGTGATCGTCTCCTCGCGGGTGAACACCGACATCCGGGTCATGCACATCAGCCGCGGCCGCCCGTTGATCTCGGCCGAGCACGAGCCGCACTTGCCCGCCTTGCAGTTCCAGCGGACGGCCAGGTCGGGCGCCTGGGTGGCCTGGAGGCGGTGGATGATGTCGAGGACGACCTCGCCGTCGTTCACCTCGACGGCGAAGTCCTCCAGGGCGCCGCCTTGCACGTCCCCCCGCCACACCCTGAAGCGGGCCTCGTAGCTGCTCACTGGTAGAGCTCCTCTTCGGCGAGGTACTTGACCAGCTCCTCCTTCTCGAAGAGGGCGAGCAGGTCCTGTCGGACGGGTTCGGTGGTCTCCCGGACGAGGTCGATCTGGCCGCGCTCGGGGTCGGTGGCCGCGAGGCCGCCCGTCGGGTCGGTGAGACGGCACAGCAGATTGATGTTGCGCCACCGGCGGTCCATGTCCGGATGGTCCTCGCGGGTGTGGCCGCCGCGCGACTCGGTGCGCTCCAGCGCCGCCCGCGCCACGCACTCGCTGACCAGCAGCATGTTCCGCAGGTCCAGCGCGAGGTGCCAGCCCGGGTTGAACTGCCGGTGCCCCTCGACCCCGGCCCGCCGCGCCCGCACCCGCAGCTCGGCCAGCTTCTCCAGCGCCTGCTCCATCTCGGCCTCGCGGCGGATGATGCCGACCAGGTCGTTCATGGCCTGCTGCAGTTCCTGGTGCAGGGTGTACGGGTTCTCCGGCGGGCGCCCGGCGTCCGCGGACCCGGCCGGCCCCTCCGCCGAGAAGGGCCGCAGCGCCTCCGCCGCCGCGTTGTCGATCTGCACGTCGCCGACTCCGGGGCGCTCGAACGCCTGGGCGGCCGCGTGCTCGGCGGCGTGCCAGCCCGCCCGGCGCCCGAAGACCAGCAGGTCGGAGAGCGAGTTGCCGCCCAGCCGGTTGGAGCCGTGCATCCCGCCGGCCACCTCACCGGCCGCGAACAGCCCCGGCACCCCGCGGGCCGCCGCCGTGTCCGAGTCGACCGCGATCCCGCCCATGACGTAGTGGCAGGTAGGCCCGACCTCCATCGCCTCGGCGGTGATGTCGACGTCCGCCAGCTCCTTGAACTGGTGGTACATCGACGGCAGCCGGCGCCGGATCACCTCGGCGGGCATCCGCGTGGACACGTCCAGGAAGACCCCGCCGTGCGGGGAGCCCCGGCCCGCCTTCACCTCGGCGTTGATCGCGCGGGCGACCTCGTCGCGGGGGAGCAGCTCGGGAGGGCGCCGGTTGTTGTCCGGGTCCTCGTACCAGCGGTCGCCCTCCTCCTCCGACTCCGCGTACTTCTCCTTGAAGACGTCGGGGACGTAGTCGAACATGAACCGCTTGCCCTCGGAGTTGCGCAGCACCCCGCCGTCGCCGCGCACCGACTCGGTGACCAGGATGCCCTTCACCGACGGCGGCCAGACCATCCCCGTCGGGTGGAACTGCACGAACTCCATGTTCAGCAGCGGCGCCCCGGCGAGCAGCGCCAGCGCGTGCCCGTCGCCGGTGTACTCCCACGAGTTCGACGTCACCTTGAAGGACTTGCCGATGCCGCCGGTCGCGATGACCACGGACGGGGCCTCCAGGACGAAGAAGCGGCCGGTCTCCCGCTCGTAGGCGAAGACGCCGGAGACGCGGCTGCCGTCCTTCAGGATCCGGGTGACCGTGCACTCCTGATAGACCTTCAGCCGCGACTCGTAGTCCCCGGTCTCCTTCTTGTCCTCCTGCTGGAGCGAGACGATCTTCTGCTGGAGGGTGCGGATCAGCTCCAGGCCGGTGCGGTCGCCGACGTGCGCGAGGCGCGGGTACTCGTGCCCGCCGAAGTTGCGCTGCGAGATCCGGCCGTCCTTCGTACGGTCGAAGAGCGCGCCCCAGGTCTCCAGCTCCCACACCCGCTGCGGGGCCTCCTGGGCGTGCAGCTCGGCCATCCGCCACTGGTTGAGGAACTTTCCGCCGCGCATGGTGTCGCGGAAGTGCACCTGCCAGTTGTCGTGCTCGTTGGCGTTGGCCATGGCCGCCGCGATACCGCCCTCGGCCATCACGGTGTGTGCCTTGCCGAACAGCGACTTGCAGATCACGGCCGTACGGGCGCCCCGCTCCCGCGCCTCGATCGCCGCGCGGAGGCCGGCGCCCCCGGCACCGACCACGACGACGTCCCACTCCTGCCGGTCGACCACGGACATGTGTTCAGTCCCCACCAAATCTAGAAGAAGCGCGGATCGTCGAAGACCCCGGACGCGACGAGATAGACGTAGAAGTCGGCGAGCGCGACGCTCACCAGCGACGCCCAGGCGAGCTGCATGTGACGGGCGTTGAGCTTCCCGATCCACTGCCACATGCGGTAGCGCACGGGATGCTTGGAGAAGTGCTTGAGCTTGCCGCCGACGATGTGCCGGCAGGAGTGGCAGGAGAGGGTGTACGCCCAGATCAGCGCGATGTTGGCGAGGAAGACGAGGGTGCCGAGGCCCATGTGGCCCCAGGCGTAGGTCTCGTCGCGGAAGGCGAGCACCGTGTCGTACGTCAGGATGCCGGCGACCAGCAGCGCCGCGTAGAAGAAGTACCGGTGGACGTTCTGCAGGATCAGCGGGAAGCGGGTCTCACCGGAGTACTTCGCGTGCGGTTCCGCGACCGCGCAGGCGGGGGGCGACATCCAGAACCCCCGGTAGTACGCCTTGCGGTAGTAGTAGCAGGTCAGCCGGAAGCCCAGCGGGAAGATCAGGATGATGATCGCCGGCGAGATCCCCCACCAGCTCCCGAAGAGCTCCCAGTTCGGCCCGCCGCGCATCGGCTCGCAGTTCTCCGCGAGGCAGGGCGAGTAGAAGGGGGACACGTACGGCGCCGCGTAGTAGTCCGCGTTCGCGAAGGCCCGCCAGGTCGAGTACACGATGAACGCCAGCAGACCGGCCGCGGTGGCGGCGGGGGCCAGCCACCAGCGGTCGGCCCGCAGGTGCGGGGCGTCGATCGCGGCGCGGGTACCGGTGCGTACGCCGCCGCTGTTCAGATGGGGTTCCGTACCAGTGGCCAATGCATGACTCCGGTCGGGTCAGGGGGTCGGATCAGGGGGCGCGGCGGTCCCGGGCGCCGAGACCCTCGTCGTCCGTGTCGATCCACAGCGAGTCGTCGTACGGCGTGTCGGGGATGGTGACGAGCTCCGGCCTGCGCGGGGCCGCCGGGCTCGCCGCGGCCTCCCGCAGCAGCGCGACGCTCTCGCGCAGATGGTTGGCGTCGGTGCGCACGCGGCGCATCTCCAGCCCGGCCGTGCCGAGCTGCTTCTCCAGGCGGCCCACGGACCGCGCCAGGTCGTCCAGGCAGCGCTGGACGGCGATCAAGTCGTCGTGCACGGACATGACGTGACCTCACTTCCGTGGGCCCTGCGGCCCTGGGTGGCAACGTTCATGCGCCTGCGAGTGTTGCGCGTCACACCAGCCTCTGTGAAGTCGTGTGCAGCGATTGGCGGATTGCGCGCCGTCGGCGCGCGCTCGCACGCGCTCTGTGTGCGCCGGGGGATCGAAGGAGTGTGCGGGGCGCTGTGCTCCGCACGGGTGGCCTTGCGTGCCCCTGGCGCCGTGTCGTCTGCGCCTGGCGAACCCTTTCCTCTTCAGTGGGGTGCCGTAGATCTGATCAGCACCAAAATACCGCCAAACGTGATCAGAACGCACTAATTGTCACCGGCGGGAGCCGCTCCCCGGAGGTACGCAGATGTCCCACGACGGCGTCGGAACCAGGCCCGGCCGCGGCGCGGTCATGCGCGCTGCCGCCTTCCTCACCACGGGGGTGCTGGCGTTGCCGGTGCTCGCCGGCTGCAGCGACCCGGACCCGGCGGGCAAGCCGCTGGCCGGTCAGGACGTCGCCCCGGCCGCTCGGGCGCGGATCGCCGACGGCGGCACCCTGCGCTGGGCGGTCGACTCCGTGCCGGAGACGTTGAACACCTTCCAGTCGGACGCCGACGCCACCACCTCCCGGATCGCCCAGGCCACGCTGCCCTCGATGTACCGGCTCGACGAGAGCGGGCGCCCCGAGCGCAACGAGGCGTACCTGGAGTCCGCCGAGGTCGTGGAGACCGAGCCCAAGCAGGTCGTGCTCTACAAGCTGAACCAGCAGGCCGTCTGGAGCGACGGCCGGGAGATCGGCGCCGCCGACTTCGCCGCCCAGTGGCGTGCCCTGTCCGGCAAGGACAGCGCCTACTGGACCGCCCGCAACGCCGGCTACGACCGCATCCAGAAGATCGAGCGCGGCGACAACGACCTGGAGGTGCGGGTCACCTTCGCCCGCTCGTACGCGGACTGGCGGTCGCTGTTCTCGCCGCTGTATCCGAAGGAGGTCATGGGCACGCCGGACTCCTTCAACGACGGGGCGCGGACCAGGCTCAAGGTCAGCGCCGGGCCGTTCACCGTCCGGAAGATCGACCGCAAGGGCGACGAGATCCGGCTCACCCGCAACCCCCGCTGGTGGGGCGAGCCCGCGAAGCTGAACGAGATCGTGCTGCGCGCCGTGCCCCGCGACGAGCGGGCCACCGAGCTGGCCGCCGGGCGCCTCGACCTCGCCGACGTCGACCCGGCCGCCGCCCGGCGTATCGCGATCGCCGCCCCGCGCCCCGAGAACCCCTCGGCCAGCCCCTCCGGCACCCCGCTGATGGGCCCCGACCTGAAGAAGCTGACGCCCGCGCAGCGCAAGGACAAGGAGCGTTTCCACGGCTTCGAGATCCGCAAGTCGCTCGAGCCCTCCTACACCCAGCTCGCGCTCAACGGCGGCGGCGACGGACCGCTCGCCGACGAGCGGGTGCGCCGGGCCGTGGCCCGCGCCCTGGACCGGGAGAAGCTGGCCGAGACGGTCCTGCGGCCGCTCGGGCTGCCCGCCGAGCCGGTCGGCAGCCACCTCGCCCTGTCCGGACAGGCCGCCTACGCCGACAACAGCGGGGCCATCGGCGGCCAGGACACCGCGGAGGCGCAGGCGCTCCTCGCGGACGCCGGCTGGGTGCCGGGCGGACCGGTGAAGGAGAAGAAGAAGGGCGAGAAGGCCGCCGGCAGCGAGGCCGACAAGACCGGCGGGTCCGCGAAGAAGGAGAAGGACAAGGACAAGGACTCCGGGGAGAAGACGGAGAAGGCCAAGAAGGACGGCGAGAAGGACGGCGAGTCCAAGTCCGGCAAGAAATCCGACGACGACACCTACATCGTCGGCGAGGACGACAAGGGCGCCGACGAGCAGGACGGCCGCCCGCTCGCCCAGGACGGCAAGCAGTACGGCGGCATGCAGCTGTCCGGCGGTGCGCCCGGGGCGTACGCCCCGCAGGGCACGGCCGCTCCCGCGGGCGCCGCGACCCGCCAGCTCGCCAAGGACGGCAAGGCGCTGACGCTGCGCTTCGTCGTGCCGGACGGCGAGGGGTCGGGGACCCTGCGCACGGTGGCGGACCGGATCGGCCTCATGCTGAAGCGGGTCGGCATCCGCACCGAGGTCACCAAGGTCTCGGACGAGAGCTACTTCAAGGACCACATCGCGTCCGGCCAGTACGACCTCGCCCTCTACTCCTGGCCCGGCTCCGCCTTCCCCGCGACCGACGCCCGGCCGATCTACGCCAAGCCGGTCCCGGCCGCCGACGGCTCGCTGAACGTCGAGCAGAACTACACGAGGGTCGGCACCGACCAGGTGGACCAGCTCTTCGAGCAGGCGGTCAGCACGCTCGACGAGTCCGAGTCCCGGTCCCTGATCCGCAAGGCGGACTCCCGCATCTGGGCCGCGGCCGGCTCGATCCCCCTCTACCAGCGGCCCCAGCTGACGGCCGCGCGCACGGACCTCGCCAACGCGGGCGCCTTCGGGTTCACAGCCCCGGTCTTCGAGGACATGGGCTTCCTGAAGAAGGGCGCGAAGGGCCAGCCGGCCCCCTCCGCCTCGTAGTCCCCTTCCTCGGGAGCCGCTCACGGGCGCCGCACGGGCCGATCCGGCCCCAGCGGCGCCCTTCGCGTTCCCCAAAGCGGTGCTGACCTGCGCCGTCACATCCCGCCAAGCCCCGGTGGCCGCGGCCCCGTACGATGGGGTAAGGCCGTGGCATGTTCCGCCCGGCAGGGCCCGCGTAACACAGACGTACGCAGCAGGGCCGTCCTCACACTCCGGGAGTACGCCACAACATGGCTGTGACCGCAACACGTCACGACATCCGCAACGTCGCCATCGTCGCCCACGTCGACCACGGCAAGACCACCATCGTCGACGGCATGCTGAAGCAGGCCGGTGCCTTCGCCGCCCACCAGCTCGACTCGGTCGACGACCGCATGATGGACTCGAACGACCTGGAGCGTGAGAAGGGCATCACGATCCTCGCCAAGAACACGGCGGTGAAGTACCACCCCAAGGACGGCGGGGACCCGATCACGATCAACATCATCGACACCCCCGGCCACGCCGACTTCGGTGGCGAGGTCGAGCGCGGTCTGTCGATGGTCGACGGTGTGGTGCTGCTCGTCGACGCCTCCGAGGGCCCGCTCCCGCAGACCCGCTTCGTGCTGCGCAAGGCCCTCCACGCCCGGCTGCCGATCATCCTCTGCATCAACAAGACCGACCGCCCGGACGCCCGGATCGACGAGGTCGTCAACGAGACCTACGACCTATTCCTTGACCTGGACGCGGACGAGGAGCAGATCGAGTTCCCGATCGTCTACGCCTGCGGCCGTGACGGCATCGCCTCGCTGACCAAGCCGGCCGACGGCACCGTCCCGGAGGACTCCACCAGCCTGGAGCCGTTCTTCTCGACGATCCTCCAGCACATCCCGGCCCCGACCTACGACGAGGAAGCCCCCCTCCAGGCGCACGTCACCAACCTGGACGCCGACAACTTCCTCGGCCGTATCGCGCTGCTGCGCGTCCACCAGGGCGAGCTGAAGAAGGGGCAGACCGTCGCGTGGATGAAGCGCGACGGCTCCGTCACCAACGTGCGCATCTCCGAGCTGATGATGACCGAGGCGCTCACCCGCAAGCCGGCCGAGAAGGCGGGCCCGGGTGACATCTGCGCGGTCGCCGGTATCCCGGACATCATGATCGGCGAGACGCTGGCCGACCCCGAGAACCCGGTGCCGCTGCCGCTCATCACGGTCGACGAGCCCGCGATCTCCATGGTCATCGGTACCAACACCTCGCCGCTGGTCGGCCGGGGCGGCACCGGCAAGGGCGCCGACGCCAAGGCGGCCGTCAAGGACCGCAAGGTCACCGCCCGCCAGGTCAAGGACCGCCTCGACCGCGAGCTGATCGGCAACGTCAGCCTCCGCGTCCTGGACACCGAGCGCCCCGACGCCTGGGAGGTGCAGGGCCGCGGCGAGCTGGCGCTGGCCATCCTGGTCGAGCAGATGCGCCGCGAGGGCTTCGAGCTGACCATCGGCAAGCCGCAGGTGGTCACCAAGGAGGTCGAAGGCAAGACCTACGAGCCGGTCGAGCGCATGACCATCGACGTGCCCGAGGAGCACATGGGCGCCGTCACGCAGCTGATGGGCGTCCGCAAGGGCCGTATGGACAACATGTCCAACCACGGCTCCGGCTGGGTGCGCCTGGAGTTCGTCGTGCCCTCCCGCGGTCTCATCGGCTTCCGTACCGAGTTCCTGACCCAGACCCGCGGCACGGGTATCGCCCACTCGATCCACGAGGGCCACGAGCCCTGGTTCGGGACGCTGACGACCCGCAACAACGGCTCCCTGGTCGCCGACCGCGCCGGTGCCGTCACCGCGTTCGCGATGACGAACCTCCAGGAGCGCGGCGTGCTCTTCGTCGAGCCCGGCACCGAGGTGTACGAGGGCATGATCGTCGGCGAGAACTCCCGCGCCGACGACATGGACGTCAACATCACCAAGGAGAAGAAGCTCACCAACATGCGGTCGTCCACGGCCGACGTGGCCGAGTCGATCGTCCCGCCGCGCAAGCTGTCGCTGGAGCAGTCCCTGGAGTTCTGCCGCGACGACGAGTGCGTCGAGGTGACTCCGGAGGCCGTCCGCATCCGCAAGGTGAACCTGGACGCCCGCGAGCGCGCCCGCGCCGCGAGCCGCGCCAAGCACGGCTGACGCACGCTCTGACGGCACCGGACGGCCCCTGCCGGGGGTGTCCGGTGCCGTCGTGCGTCCGGGGCCGGTGAGAGGCCTACGGGAACGGCATAGGGAAAACCCTTGAATCCCTGGTGAGATGCCGGAGAACGGGACAGGTCGCACTATCCTGCCCGCAAGCGGCGGCGGTGCGACTGCCGGTAACCGCGGGTCCGGTGACGGACCGTGCGGGCCGTCCCGCCGGACTGTGGCGGAGGACACGACGCCCCGCGGGCACCCTCCCTTTTCGGCGGGTGAGCGGCAAGCGATTTTCGAGACGGCTGTCCGCTATTCGGACGCCTCGCTCCGATAGATGTGTAACAAGTCCGTTTCGTAGTGATCTCTCGCCAAACCCTTTGTCCGGATTTTGGAAGACCTGGCCCCTATCTGTGATCGAACCGAGACCTCGAGACTGTGGTTCGTCGCGTGGCCGATGGCAGATAGTTAGGCGCGTAGAGCTCGTCTGAACGGGTCACGCGCTGACTGCGCCGACTCTCGAGCGCGGGGGGCACCTGGCGGCTTTCGGGACCGGAATGGGACCGGAAGGTGTCGTGTGCCTCTCTTTGCGGTGAACCAGCGGATTCATGAGGAGGAACCCATGCGAGGTGCCACAAGCGCCATATGGGTCGCGTCGTCCCCGATGGCAGGTGTAGGCCCCGCGGGTGCGCTCAGTGCCGTCACGGTGGTTGCGTTCGCGACGCGGCGTCGCGAACTTCCTTGACGACTCGTTCCGTTGGCCGGCCTCCAGCCGGTCGCGAGCCAGGGTTCCCCCAGGGGCGGCCGACGCCCCTCCGTCGTTGTTCCCCCTCGCGCGCTGCGGATACGTACGCCGTGCGAAGGCTGCCGGGCCAGTGTTCCTCCCCGGTGACCTCCAACCTGTGAAATGGACGAATCATGACGAGTCCAATCGAGCTTGAGGGTGTTGACACCTCCTCCGCCTTGGACAAAGAGAGCGCGTCACCGAGCAAGGCCGAGGAGCCGAAGAAGCTCGCGGGGCGCAGCCCCAGCCAGTTGATGTGGGCGCGGTTCAAGCGCGACCGGACCGGCGTGGTGTCCGCTTTCGTCGTCCTGTTCTACTTCCTGATCGCCGCAGCCGCGCCGCTGATCTCGATGGTCTACGGCAAGGACCCGTACACCCTGTACGGCCAGGACAGGCCCGAGCTTCTGGACATGTTCACCATGCCCGCGAAGCCCGTCGGCGGTATCGACGGAGAGTTCTGGTTCGGCATCGAGCCGGGCCTCGGCCGTGACGTCCTCACGCAGCTGGTCTACGGCATCCGGACCTCGCTGGCCACCGCCCTCGCCGCGACGATCATCATGACGATCCTGGGTGTGCTGCTCGGACTCGTCGGCGGCTACTTCGGCGGCCGTATCGACTACTGGCTCGGCCGGGTGACCGACTTCTTCATGGCGCTGCCGAGCCAGCTGTTCTTCGTCGCCGCGATGCCGGTCATCACCACGGTGTTCGTCGCCCCCGACGAGGAGACGCCCACCTATGTGCGGACCTGCGCGATCATCATCGTCCTGTCCTTCCTGGGCTGGATGAGCATGGCGCGCATCGTCCGCGGCGCCACGCTGTCGCTGCGCGACCGCGAGTTCATCGAGGCCGCCCGGATCTCCGGTGCCTCGCCCTGGCGGATCATCCGCAAGGAGCTTCTGCCCAACATCGTGACCCCCACGCTGGTGCAGGCCACCCTGACGCTGCCCAGCACGATCCTCAGCATCGCGTTCCTGTCCTTCGTGGGCGTCGGATACGTCGAACCCACCCCGGACTGGGGTCGGATGTTCGCCATCGGCGCCAACATCGTCGAGCAGGACCCGTACTACATGCTCTTCCCCGGCATCGCCATGGTGATCTTCGTCGTGGCGTTCAACCTCCTGGGCGACTCGGTACGGGACGCCTTCGACCCCAAGACGGGACGCTGACCCTCCCCGGGTTGTCTCCCACCCTCCCCCCACACCCCGCTCGGTCGGCCCCCGGCGCCGTACGGCACCGTCCCGGCCCAGTATCAGCAGTGCTCACTACTCACAGGCAGGTGGATCGTCTCCATGAGCATCTTCCGTAACCGCGCCGCTTCGGCCGCCATAGTCGCGGTCGCCGCGGGCGCCCTGACCCTCACCGCCTGCGGCGGGGGCGGCGGTGGCTCCAGCAAGGACAACAGCAAGACCAAGGACGATGCCAAGGCGCAGTCCAAGCCGGTGCAGATCGGTGACGCGAAGGCGTCGACCGGTCCGGCTCCCGAGGTCCCGGGCGCCAAGCCCGGCGGCGTGGCGACCGTGTACCAGGAGGCCGACTTCTCCCACCTGGACCCGGGCCAGATCTACGTCTCCGACGGCAAGCTGCTCAGCCGTCTGATCTTCCGCGGCCTGACCCAGTACGACGAGGACGACCAGGGCAACCTGACCGTCGTGGGCGACCTCGCCACCGACGCGGGCAAGGTCTCGGACGGCGGCAAGACCTGGACCTACACCCTCAAGGACGACCTGAAGGACGAGAACGGCAACCCGATCAACTCGGCGGACATCCGCCACACGGTCGAGCGCCTGTACGCGTCCTACATCACGGACGGCCCGACCTACCTGCAGCAGGCGCTGTCGGGTGCCGGCACCACCTACCGCAAGGCCTACCCGGGTCCGGACAAGGGCAAGCACCTGCCGAAGACCGTCCTGGACACCCCGGACGACAAGACGATCGTCTTCCACTTCAAGGAGGCCCAGGTCGACCTCCCGCAGATGCTGACCATGCCCGGTTACAGCGTCGTGCCCGAGGAGACGGACACCAAGGAGAAGTACGACAACGACCCGGTCGCCCTGGGTCCGTACAAGATCGCCGACTTCAAGCCCGGCAAGTCCATGAAGCTGGTCAAGAACGACAAGTGGGACCCCAAGTCCGACTCCGTTCGCCACCAGTACGTCGACGGCTTCGACATCGAGATGAACCACGATGACGAGGACCAGACCAAGACGCTGCTCGCCGACCAGGGCGGGGCCAAGAACGCCATGATGTTCACCGGCCAGGTCGCCACCACGCAGCTGCAGCAGGTCGTGGGCAACAAGGCCGCGATGAAGCGCACCATCCAGGGCTACGCGCCGTACGTGTGGCAGCTCAACTTCAACCTTGACCGCGTCAAGGACAAGAAGCTGCGCGACGCCATCACCCTCGCGCTGCCCTCCGCCTCGGTCTTCAAGGCCGACGGTGGCGCCTACGGCGGCGAGGTCGCCAACTCCCTGATGTCGCCCACCACCCCGGGCTACGACGAGGCGTTCGACCCGTTCAACCGCAAGGGCAAGCCGAACGGTGACATCGAGGCCGCGAAGAAGCTCATCAAGGAGGGCGGCTTCGAGGGCAAGAAGCTCGTCTACGCCTACGGCAACACCCCGGTCCGCCAGCAGCAGGCCGTGCTGATCGCCACCGCCCTGGAGAAGATCGGTCTCGACATCCAGAAGAAGGAGATCGACTCCGCCACCTGGTACGAGCAGGTCGGCAAGGTCAAGAACGGCTACGACCTGTACATGACCGGTTGGGGTCAGGACTGGCCGTCCGCGTCCACCGTCTTCCCGCCGCTGTACGACGGCAACGCGATCCAGGACGGTGCGTCGAACTACTCGCACATCAACGACCCGAAGGTCAACTCGGAGATCGCGCGGATCGCGAAGATCACTGACACGACCGAGGCCACCAAGGCCTGGGCCGAGCTGAACGAGTACATCTCCAAGGAAGTCAACCCGGCCGCGCCGATCTACTACACCAAGGTCTTCCAGATCTTCGGTTCGAACATCGGCGGCATCCGCTACAGCTCCGACTCGAGCTACGTGGACGTCACCCGCGTCTTCCTGAAGAAGTAACCCGCACGGTCGGGGCGACGGTGGTGGGCGCGCGGCGGAGCGCCCACCACCCGTCCCCCACCCCTCTGCCAGACCCCTCTCCGATTGCCGCCGTCCTGAGAGCAGCTGCCTGCCATGCTTCAATTCCTCATCCGCCGGACATTCGGCGCGGCGCTGATTCTGCTGTTGATCAGTGCGTTCACGTTCTTCATGTTCTTCGCCATCCCGCAGGACCCGGCCACTCTGGCCTGTGGAAAGAACTGCACTCCGGACGCGCTGGCGATCATTCACAAGAACCTCGGCCTCGACAAGCCGGTCACCGTCCAGTACTGGACGTTCCTCGTCGGCATCTTCGCCGGCCGTGACTTCGCCGTCGGCCACTGTGCCGCCCCCTGCTTCGGCGTCTCCTTCGCCAACAACCAGAACGTCTGGGACACGATCGTCGACCGCTTCCCGCTGACGCTGTCGCTGACCGCCGGAAGCCTCATCGTCTTCCTCTTCCTCGGCCTCGGCGCCGGCCTGCTGGCCGCCAAGAACCGCGGCACCTGGATCGACAAGCTGTTCAGCTCCGGCTCGCTGGTCGTCAGCTCCCTGCAGATCTACTTCCTCGGCCCGCTGGTCCTGCTCGCGCTCGTCTACAGCACCGGCTGGCTCGACAAGCCGAAGTACGTGCCCTTCTCCGAGGACATCGGCGGCTGGTTCATGGGCCTGCTGATCCCCTGGGTCGTCATGGCGACCATCTTCACCGCCAACTACACACGTATGAGCCGCTCCTCGATGATCGAGCAGCTCCAGGAGGAACACGTCAGAGCCGCGCGTGCCAAGGGCATGTCGGCCAACTACACGTTCTTCCGCTACGCGTGGCGCGGCTCCCTCATCCCGATCGTCACCATCCTCGGCATCGACCTGTCCTCCCTGCTCTCGGGCGGCATGGTGACCGAGCTGACGTTCAGCCTGGCGGGACTCGGCCGGCTCGCCCTCGACTCCGTGACCAACAAGGACCTGCCCATGCTGATGGGCGTCATGCTGGTCAGCGCCGCGCTCATCATCGTCTTCAACCTGATCGTGGACGCCTTGTACGCCGTCATCGACCCGCGCGTGCGCCTGTCCTAGGAGAACCACCGTGACCACTCAGACCAAGCCCGAAGAGGCCGCTGCTCCCGCCTCGGGGGACGCCTTTCTCTCGGTGCGCGACCTCAAGGTCCACTTCTCCACCGAGGACGGCATCGTCAAGGCGGTGGACGGGCTCTCCTTCGACCTCGAGCGCGGCAAGACCCTCGGAATCGTGGGCGAGTCCGGTTCCGGCAAGTCCGTGACCAACCTCGCCGTCCTCGGTCTGCACAACCGCAAGACGACGACGATCGACGGCTCCATCACGCTGGACGGCCAGGAACTGACCGACGCCGGCGAGAAGAAGCTGGAGACGCTGCGCGGCAAGAAGATGGCGATGATCTTCCAGGACGCGCTGACCGCCCTGTCGCCCTACTACACGGTGGGCCGGCAGATCGCCGAGCCGTTCATGAAGCACACCGGCGCCTCCAAGCGGGACGCCCGGGTGCGTGCCATCGATCTGCTGGAGAAGGTCGGCATTCCGCACCCGCAGCAGCGCGTGGACGACTACCCGCACCAGTTCTCCGGCGGTATGCGCCAGCGCGCCATGATCGCCATGGCGCTGGCCTGCGACCCGGACCTGCTCATCGCGGACGAGCCGACCACCGCGCTCGACGTGACCGTGCAGGCGCAGATCCTCGACCTGCTCAAGGACCTGCAGCAGGAGTTCGGCTCCGCGATCATCATGATCACCCACGACCTCGGCGTGGTCGCCAACATGGCGGACGACATCCTCGTGATGTACGCCGGCCGGGCCGTGGAGCGCGGCTCGGTGCGCGAGGTGCTGAAGGCGCCTCAGCACCCGTACACCTGGGGCCTGCTCGGCTCGATGCCGCGGCTGTCCTCGAGCGTCGACGAGCCGCTGCTGCCGATCCCCGGCTCGCCGCCGTCCCTGCTGAACCCGCCGTCGGGCTGCCCGTTCCACCCGCGGTGCGCGCACACCGACAAGGTGCAGGGCGGGCTGTGCGCGGGGGAGCGGCCGGCGCTCGCCGCCGGGCGTGCCGCCGCCTGCCACCTGACGGGGGAGCAGCGGCAGCAGGTCTTCATCGACACGATTCAGCCCCGGCTGGGCTGAGCGGAAACCGGCGACTGGGGCATCACCATGAGCGACAAGAACAACACGACCACGGCGGTCGCCGACGCCGTCCCGCAGCAGCGGGGCAGCGACGAGGCACCGCTGATGAAGGTCAGCGGACTGACCAAGCACTTCCCGATCAAGGGCGGCTTCCCGATCCGGCGCACCGTCGGCCACGTCAAGGCCGTCGACGGCGTGGACTTCGAGGTCTACCCGGGCGAGAGCCTCGGCCTCGTCGGTGAGTCCGGCTGCGGCAAGTCGACCACCGGTCGGCTGCTGACCCGGCTCTACGAGCCGACCGCGGGCACCATCGAGTACAAGGGCCAGGACATCAGCCGGGCCGATCGCCGCAAGCTGGCGCCGATCCGGTCCGAGATCCAGATGATCTTCCAGGACCCGTACGCGTCGCTGAACCCGCGGCAGACGGTCGGCACGATCATCTCCGGCCCGATGGAGATCAACGGGATCAACCCTCCCGGCGGCCGCGAGAAGCGCGTCCGTGAGCTCCTGGAGATCGTCGGTCTCAACCCGGAGCACTACAACCGCTTCCCGCACGAGTTCTCCGGCGGTCAGCGCCAGCGCATCGGCGTCGCGCGGGCCATCGCGCTGGAGCCGAAGCTGATCGTCGCCGACGAGCCGGTCTCGGCCCTCGACGTGTCGATCCAGGCCCAGGTGGTGAACCTGCTGCAGGAAGTGCAGCGGGAGATGGGCATCGCGTTCGTCTTCATCGCCCACGACCTGGCGATCGTCCGGCACTTCTCGGAGCGCGTCGCGGTCATGTACCTCGGCAAGATCGTCGAGATCGCCGACCGTGACTCGATCTACAACGGCCCGCGGCACCCGTACACGCACGCGCTGCTGTCGGCCGTCCCGGACGCGGACATCGACGCCACGAAGCGGGAGCGCATCCGCCTCGCCGGTGACGTGCCCTCGCCGATCGAGCCGCCGTCCGGCTGCCGGTTCCGCACCCGGTGCTGGAAGGCGACGGAGAAGTGCGCCACGGAGGAGCCGCCGCTGCTGCGCATCGAGGGCAGCAAGCCCGGTCACCTGACCGCGTGCCACTACCCGGAGGACCCCACCATCGCGGACCGGGGCGAGGACGTCGTCCTGGACGCCGGCCTGAAGGCCCTGGAGGGCGCCTCCGACAGCGACGGGCCGGTCGGCAAGAGCTGACACCGTCCCACGCCGACCCACGAGGACCGGGGTGCGAGCGCCGCAGCAGGCGCCCGCACCCCGGTCCTCGTACGTCTCAGGCCCTCGTGGCCGCCCGTGCCCAGTGACAGGCCACCTGGGCGTGCGCCCCGCCGTCGAGGATCTCCGGGTCCTCGGTGCGGCAGGCGTCCGCCACCCCGGCCCGGTCCGCCTCGCCGCTCGCCAGCACCGGGCAGCGCGCGTGGAAGCGGCAGCCGGCCGGCACCCGTGACGGGTCCGGCGGTTCGCCGCTGAGGATCACCGGCGTGCCCGGTGCCTCCGGGAGGACCGACAGCAGCGCCCGTGTGTACGGGTGCTGTGGTGCCGTCAGGACCTGCTCGACGTCCCCGGTCTCCACGATCCGGCCCAGGTACATCACCGCCACCCGGTCCGCGATGTTCCACGCCAGGCCCAGGTCGTGCGTCACGACCAGCGCGGACAGCCCGAGTTCGGCGCGCAGCCGCAGCAGCAGTGCCAGGATCTCCCCGCGCACGGAGGCGTCCAGGGAGGCCACCGGCTCGTCGGCGACGAGGAGTTCGGGGGCGAGGACCAGGGCGCCGGCGATGACCACGCGCTGGCGCTGCCCGCCGGACAGCTCGTGCGGGTAGCGCAGGAAGAACCGCTCGGGGGGCCGCAGTCCGGCCCGGGACAGCGCCTCGGCCACCGCCGTGCGCTCGTCGCCGGTGTGCCCGTGGATGCGCAGGCCCTCCGCCACCGCCTCGTACACGGTGTGCCGGGGGTTGAGGGAGCCCGTCGGGTCCTGGAGGACCAGCTGGGCGCGGCGCCGGTACGCCTTCAGGGCGCGCGCGTCGGGCCGTACCTCCTTGCCGTCGAAGACGACCCGTCCCCGGGTCGGCCGGACGAGCCCGAGCAGGGCCCGGGCCAGGGTCGTCTTGCCGCAGCCCGACTCGCCGACCAGGGCGACGATCTCCCCGGCCCCGATGTCCAGTTCGACGCCGTCCACCGCGCGGGCGGGCGGGCCGCCGTGCCGGCCGGGGAAGGTGACGTGCAGTTCTCGCGCGCTCAGCAGGCTCATGTTCCGCTCCTCGCGTCCTGGGCCGCGCCCACGTGCACACACGCCGCCCGCCGCCCGGTGCCCGACACGCGCAGCGCCGGGTCGTCGACCGCGCAGGAGTCCAGCGCGACCGGGCAGCGGGGGTGGAAGGCGCACCCGGGGGGCAGCGCCGACGGGTCCGGCGGGTCGCCCGGCAGGCCGCGCGGGGCGAACCGGGAGGCGGGGTCGCCGATCCTCGGGAACGCCTCCGACAGCGCCCGGGCGTAGGGGTGATCGGCGTTCTCGTACACCGTGCGCGCCGGTCCCTCCTCGACCACCCGGCCCGCGTACATCACCGCCATCCGGTCGCAGGTCTCCGCGAGGACGGCGAGGTCGTGGCTGATGGCGATGAGCCCGAGCTCCTGCTCGGCGACGAGCCGTTCGATGAGCCGCAGGATCTGCGCCTGGATCATCACGTCCAGCGCGGTCGTCGGCTCGTCGGCGACGACCAGGCGGGGGTCGCAGGCCAGCGCCATCGCGATCATGACACGCTGGCGCTGCCCGCCGGACAGTTCGTGCGGGTACGCCGAGGCCCGCGCCCCCGGGAGCCCCACCTGTTCCAGGAGCTCGCCGGTGCGCCGCCGGGCGGCGGCCGGGGTCGCCCGGCGGTGCAGCAGGATCGGTTCGGCGATCTGGTCCCCGACGCGGTGCACGGCGTTCAGCGAGTGCATCGCGCCCTGGAAGACGATCGACGCCCCGGCCCAGCGCACCGCGCGCACCCGGCCCCACCGCATGGTGAGGACGTCCTCGCCGTCCAGCAGGACCTCGCCGCCGACCCGGGTGCCGGCGGGCAGCAGCCGCAGCAGGGCGAGCGCGAGCGTCGACTTGCCGCACCCCGACTCCCCGGCGATGCCGAGCTTCTGCCCGGCCTCCAGGCTCAGGTCGACCCCCCGTACGGCGGCCGCGCCGCCCGGGTAGGTCACCTCCAGGTTCCGGACCTCGAGCAGTGTCAACGGGCCACCCCCAGCCTGGGGTTGAGGACGGACTCCACCGCGCGCCCACAGAGCGTGAACGCCAGCGCGACACCCGCGATGGCGAGGCCGGGCGGCACCAGGTACGACCAGTTCCCGGAGCTGACCGAGCCCGCCTCCCGGGCGTCCTGGAGCAGCCCGCCCCAGGACACGACGGTCGGGTCGCCCAGCCCCAGGAAGGCGAGCGTCGCCTCGGCGAGGATGGAGGAGGAGATCATCAGCGTCGTCTGGGCGAGCACCAGCGGCATCACGTTGGGCAGGACGTGCCGCACCATGATGTGCCGGTGCCCGCCGCCCAGCGCCCGGGCACGCTCGATGTAGGGCCGGGCCTCCACGGCGAGGGTCTGCGCCCGCACCAGCCGGGCCGTCGTCGGCCAGGACGTCACGCCGATCGCCAGCACGACCGTGCCCAGCGAGCGGGACATCACGGTGGCCAGCGCGATCGCGAGGACCAGCGTCGGCATCACCAGGAACCAGTCGGTGATCCGCATGACCACGGTGGCGTAGGCGCCCTTGAAGTGGCCCGCCGTGATCCCGACCAGGGTGCCGATCGCCACGCACAGGGCGGCCGCGAGCAGCCCCACGAGCAGGGACACCCGCGACCCCCACACCACCAGGCCGAGCAGGTCTCGCCCGAACCGGTCGGTGCCCAGCCAGAACTCACCGCTGGGGGTCTCCAGCGGCTGTCCGGGCGCCCCGGTCACGCTGGACACGTCGGAGCCGACGGTGAGCGGGGCGGTCAGGGCGACCAGCGCGAACAGGGCGAGCGCGGCGAGCCCCACCAGTCCGGCCCGGTGGGTGCGGTACTCCCGCCAGAAGCGGGCGGCGGACGCGCGGCGCCGGCGGCGGGCGAGCGTCCGCGGACCGGGCGCCTCGGGAGCGCCGTCCTTCACGGGCTCCCCGGTCCCGGCCGTCATCGGCCCACCCGGGGGTCGAGCAGCGGGTACACGAGGTCGGCCAGGGTGTTCATGACGATCACCGTCCCGGCGAAGAAGAGGAACAGGCCCTGCACCAGCGGCAGGTCGGGGACGCTCAGCCCCTGGTAGAACAGTCCGCCGAGCCCCGGCCAGGAGAACACCGTCTCGACCAGGATGACGCCGGCGACCGTCCGGCCCAGATTGACGAAGACGAGGGTGACGGTCGGCAGCAGCGCGTTGGGCACGGCGTGCCGGCGGCGCACCTGGTCGTCCCGGAGCCCCTTGGCGCGGGCGGTCGTCAGATAGTCGCCGCCCATCTCGTCCAGCAGCGCGGACCGCGCGACCAGCAGGGTCTGGCCGTACTCGACCGCGACCAGCGTGACGACGGGCAGGACCAGGTGGTGGGCGACGTCGAGGACGTGGGCGAAGCCCTCCTCGCCGCCGGACTCCATGCCGCCGGTCGGGAAGAGACCGGGGACCGGGCCGATGCCGACGGAGAACACGATGATCAGCAGCAGGCCCAGCCAGAAGGACGGCACGGAGTACAGGGTCAGCGCCAGCCCGGTGTTCAGCCGGTCGCCGAGCCCGCCGTGCCGCCAGGCGGAGCGGGTGCCCAGCACGATGCCGAGCAGGGTGTAGAGGACGAACGCGGTGCCGGTGAGGATCAGCGTGTTGGGCAGCGCCTCGGAGATCTTGTCGACGACGGGTGTGTGGAACTGGTACGACGTCCCGAGGTCGCCGGTGAGCGCCTTGCCGCAGTACTCGGTGAACTGCTGCCACAGCGGCAGGTCGAGACCGAACTCACGTCGGTAGGAGTCCAGTTGCTCGGCCGACACGGGCCGCCCGCCGGTCATGGTCTTCACCGGGTCGCCGGGGATCAGCCGGAACAGGAAGAACCCGGTGACGAGCACGGCGAACAGGGAGACGGCGGCGCCGGCCACCTTGCCCGCGCCGTAGCGCAGATAGCGCGTGGTGGTGCGCGCCCGCGGTCCGGGGACCGCGGGCGCGGCGGCCTCGACGGCCGCGGTGAGGGGTGCTTCGGCGGTCATGGGCTACTCGCGGTCCTCTGCGGTGGACCGCCGCCGCAGCGCGAGGAACGCGCCCGCGCCGACGAGCACGACGACACCGGCGACGATGCCGACGACGACCCCCGTCGAGTCCGAGCCGCCGGAGTCGCCCGTGTCCGCCGGGGTGGCCGACCACCAGCTCCAGTAGCCGTCCTGCCCGTAGATGTTGCCCGCCTTCTTCGGCATCGTGGTGATCGAGGCGATCTGGTCGGTGCGGTAGGCCTCGACGGCGTTCGGGTAGGCCATGACGTTCATGTAGCCGAGGTCGTACAGCCGGGACTGCATCTGCTTGACGAGGTCGGCGCGCTTGACCGGGTCGTACTCGGCGAGCTGCTTCGCGTACAGCTCGTCGTACTGCTTGTCGCAGATGAAGTTGTCGGTGGCGCCCGTGTCCTTCGGGGTGGCGGGCAGCGCCCCGCAGGTGTGGATCGACATGACGAAGTCGGGGTCGGGGTTGACGGACCAGCCGTCGAACGCGAGGTCGTAGGTGCCGGCCAGCCAGGGGTCGGTGACGTTGTCCACGCAGTTCAGGGAGACGCCGATGCCGAGCTCGCCCCACCACTCCTGGAGGTACTGGCCGATCGCCTTGTCGTTGGGGTCGGTGGCGTGGCACAGCACCCGGTAGTCGAGCGGCTTGCCGTCCTTGCCGACGCGTTTGCCGTCACCGTTCTTCTTGTAGCCGGCCTCGTCGAGGAGTCTGGCCGCCTTCGCGGGGTCGTAGGCGAGTTCCTGGCCGTCCGACGGCTTCCAGAAGTAGGAATCGAAGCGCGGCGGTATGTATCCCTCGCCCTGCACGGCGTAGCCCTGGAAGACCTTGTCGACGACGGTCTTGCGGTCGACGGCCATGAACAGGGCGTGCCGCACCCGTTCGTCCTTCAGGGACGGGTCGCCGTCGCCGAACGTCTCCCCGTTCTTCGCCCGGGCGCCGGGGTTGACGGCCAGGGCGTAGAAGCGGCGGCCGGGGGCGTCGTTGACCTTGATGTTCTTCTCGCTCTTGAGCGAGGACGCCTGGGCGGGCGTGAGCGCCGGCGATCCGGAGACGAAGGAGACCTCGCCCTTGCGCAGGGCGGCGACCGCCGCGTCCTGGTCCTTGTAGTAGCGGAAGACCAGCTCGTCGAACTTGGGCGCCCCGCGCCAGAAGTCCTTGTTGGCCTTCAGCCGCACATAGCTGTCGGGCTTGTAGTCGGTGAGGATGAATGGCCCGTTTCCGACGATGGGGAAGTTCTTGTCGTTGTTGAACTCGGAGTAGTCGTCGACCTTCTCCCAGACGTGCTTCGGCACGATCGGCACGTCCAGCGCCGTCATCGTGGCCTGCGGCTTCTTCAGCTCGATGACCAGTTCGGTGGGGCTCGGGGCGGTCACCTTGCGGAAGTTGGCGACGAAGCTGCCGTTGGCGGTCGCCGCGTCCGGGTCGGTCATCATCGTGTTGAACGTCCAGGCCGCGTCCTCGGCCGTGGCCCGCTCGCCGTCCGACCACGAGGAGTCGGAGCGGATCGTGTAGGTCCAGGTCAGCTTGTCCGGCGACGACGTCCACTTGGTGGCGAGGGCGGGGACGGCACGGGCGTCCTCGGCGTCGTAGTTGGTGAGGTACTCGTACGTCAGCCGGTGGATGCTGGTGCTCAGGAGCCGCTGGGCGAGGAACGGGCTCAGTGAGTCGACGCTCTGTGCGACTGCGACGGTGAGGACCTTGTCGCCGTCTGCGGCCGCCGCCTGCTGCGGCACCAGCCCGGCCGTAAGGATCAGGGCGCCGGCTCCGGTGGCGGCGGCCAGTCGCCGCCGCGCTCTGCCGTGCTGCTGAGAAGTACTCATGTGTGACCTCGCGTCATCGCTTGCAGAGGGACGGCCTGTTGGACTGTCAGCGCGTTCATGCGCACGTCAACGGCGCATGAAACCCCATGTGGCCTGCGGAAACAACGAAGTGATGAGATTGAGACAGCCACTGGTCCAGACCGCTGAAGAGTCCCTGGTGGCGGCCTGACGCCCTGACGGGGACCGTGCGGCCGAACGGGCCAACCCCTTCCCCGGATGGCCTCCGTGCGCATGCGCGCAGCCCGCGCGGCTGCCGATAGTGGCTGCCAGGGCATGGCGTCGACCCGGGCGCCGCGGTCACGAGGAGGCACCCGATGCGCGCAGCCAGCTACGCCAGATGGGCCGCGGGCGCGATGGCCGTTGCGCTCGCGACGACGGCCTGCGGAGGCGGCGCCGACGCCGGGGAGGGCGGCGCGGTGCTCAGCTCCTCCTGGACGGACCCGCAGAACCCGCTGGAGCCGGCCAACACCAACGAGGTGCAGGGCGGCAAGGTGCTGTCCATGATCTTCCGCGGTCTGAAGCAGTACGACCCGAAGACCGGCGAGGCGAAGAACATGGTCGCCGAGCGCATCGAGACGTCCGACTCGCAGCACTACACGATCACCCTCAAGGACGGCTGGACGTTCAGCGACGGCGAGAAGGTCACCGCGAAGTCGTTCGTGGACGCCTGGAACTACGGGGCGAGTCTGGAGAACAACCAGAAGAACGCCTACTTCTTCAGCTACATCGAGGGCTACGACCAGGTCCACCCCGAGCAGGGCGGGCAGCGCGCGAAGACCATGTCAGGACTGAAGGTCGTCGACGAGCGGACCTTCACCGTCACGCTCAGCCAGAAGTTCTCCGGGTTCCCGGACACCCTCGGCTACAACGCGTTCGTCCCGCTGCCGCGCGCGTTCTACCAGGACCACGCGGGCTGGCTCGCCAGGCCCGTCGGCAACGGGCCGTACACCGTGCAGGCGTACACCAGGGGCTCGGAGATGCGGCTGGTGCGATGGGACGCCTACGCCGGGCCCGACGCGGCCCGCAACGACGGCGTCACGCTGAAGGTCTACACCGACAACAACACCGCGTACACCGACCTGATGGCCGGCAACCTCGACCTCGTCGACGACGTGCCCGCGCAGCAGCTGAAGAACGTCCGCGCCGACCTCGACGGCCGCTACCTGAACACCCCGGCCGGCATCATCCAGACCCTGTCCTTCCCGCACTACGACAAGCGCTGGACCGGGCCGGGCGCGGACAAGGTCCGCAAGGGCCTGTCCCGGGCCATCGACCGCGAGCAGATCACCCGGACCATCTTCCAGGGCACCCGCACCCCGGCCACTGACTGGACGTCACCGGTGCTCGGCGCCGAGGGCGGCTACAAGGCGGGGCTGTGCGGGCAGTGGTGCGAGTACGACGCCGCCGCTGCCCGGAAGCTGATCGAGGAGGGCGGCGGGCTGCCCGGCGGCCAGGTCAAGATCACGTACAACGCGGACACCGGTTCCCACAAGCTGTGGGTGGACGCCGTCTGCAACTCCATCAACAACGCCCTGGACGACGACAAGGCCTGCGTCGGCAACCCGATCGGCACCTTCGCCGACTTCCGCGGCAAGTCCACCACCCAGAAGCTGGCCGGGCCGTTCCGGGCGGGCTGGCAGATGGACTACCCACTGACCCAGAACTTCCTCCAGCCGCTCTACTACACCAACGCCTCCTCCAACGACGGCAAGTGGTCCAGCAAGGAGTTCGACCGGCTCGTCGACCGGGCGAACGCCGAGACGGACCCCGCGCAGGCGGTGAAGCTGTTCCAGCAGGCGGAGGAGGTCGTCCGCGACGAGATGGCGGCCATCCCGCTCTGGTACCAGAACGGCAGCGCCGGCTGGTCCGAGCGCCTGTCGGACGTGACCCTCAACCCGTTCAGCGTCCCCGTCTACGAACAGATCAAGGTCGGCTGAGCCCGCCATGGGACGGTACGTCGTCCGGCGCCTGGTGCAGATGGTCCCGGTGTTCATCGGGTCCACCCTGCTGATCTTCCTCATGGTGAACGTGATGGGCGACCCCGTCGCGGGGCTGTGCGGCGACCGCCAGTGCGACCCTGCGACGGCCGCCCGGCTCCGCCAGGAGTTCGGCCTCGACCAGCCCGTGTGGCGGCAGTACCTGACCTACATGGGGAACGTGTTCACCGGGGACTTCGGGACCGCGTTCAACGGTCAGGAGGTCACCGAGCTGATGTCCACGGCCTTCCCGGTCACCCTCCGGCTGACGATCGTGGCGATCTGCTTCGAGATCCTCATCGGGGTCACCCTCGGCGTCCTCACCGGTCTGCGCCGCGGCCGTCCCGTCGACACCGGCGTGCTGCTGCTCACCCTCGTGGTCGTCTCCGTCCCCACCTTCGTCACCGGCCTGCTGCTCCAGCTGTGGCTCGGCGTCCAGTGGGGCTGGATCAGGCCGTCGGTGTCCCCGGCGGCCCCCTTCGGGGAACTGCTCCTGCCGGGCCTCGTCCTCGCCTCGGTGTCCCTGGCCTACGTCACCCGGCTGACCCGGACGTCCATCGCGGAGAACCGGCGCTCCGACTACGTCCGCACGGCCGTCGCCAAGGGCCTGCCCCGGCGCCGGGTCGTCACCCGGCACCTGCTGCGCAACTCCCTCATCCCCGTCGTCACGTTCGTCGGCGCCGACATCGGCTTCCTGATGGGCGGCGCGATCGTCACCGAGCGGATCTTCAACATCCACGGCGTCGGCTACCAGCTCTACCAGGGCATCGTGCGCCAGAACACCCAGACGGTCGTCGGCTTCGTGACGGTCCTCGTCCTCGTCTTCCTGCTCTGCAACCTGGTCGTCGACCTGCTGTACGCCGTACTCGACCCGAGGATCCGCTATGCCTGAACAGCCGTTCCCGCCCGAGGGGGTGATCGCCGGCGGCGGCGCGATGGACCTGAGCGCGACCGAGGCGGGGACGGTACGGCGTCCGCCGGCCGCCCCCGACGGAGCGGGCGAGCCCGCCCCGCCCGCGGCCGGCCCGGCCGAGACCGCCGACCGGCCCCGCAGCCTGTGGTCGGACGCCTGGCGCGACCTGCGCCGCAACCCCGTCTTCCTGGCCTCGGCCCTCGTCATCCTCTTCCTGGCCGTCATCTCCGTGTGGCCGTCCCTGATCGCCTCCGGCAGCCCCCTGAAGTGCGACCTCGCCCGCGCCCAGCAGGGTTCCGCGCCCGGCCACCCCTTCGGCTTCGACGGCCAGGGCTGCGACGTCTACACCCGCACCGTGTACGGCGCCCGGACGTCCGTCGTCGTCGGCGTCTGCGCCACGCTCGGGGTGGCCCTCCTCGGCTCGGTGCTGGGCGCGCTCGCAGGGTTCTTCGGCGGCTGGTGGGACGGCGTGCTGTCGCGGATCACCGACGTCTTCTTCGCCATCCCGGTCGTCCTCGGCGGCCTGGTCCTGCTGTCGGTGGTGACCGCCAACTCGGTATGGCCGGTGGTCGGGTTCATCGTGCTGCTCGGCTGGCCGCAGATCTCCCGGATCGCCCGGGGCTCGGTCATCACCGTCCAGCAGAACGACTACGTGCAGGCCGCCCGCGCCCTCGGCGCCTCCCCGGCCCGGCTGCTGCTGCGGCACATCGCCCCCAACGCGGTCGCCCCGGTGATCGTGGTGGCGACGATCGCGCTCGGGACGTACATCGCCCTGGAGGCCACCCTGTCCTACCTCGGGGTGGGCCTGAAACCGCCGAGCGTGTCCTGGGGCATCGACATCTCCGCCGCCTCCCCGTACGTCCGCACCGCCCCGCACGCGCTGCTGTGGCCCTCGGGGGCGCTGGCGGTCACCGTCCTGGCCTTCATCATGCTGGGCGACGCGGTGCGCGACGCCCTCGACCCGAAGCTGAGGTGAGGGACGCGATGCTGCTCGACGTGCGTGACCTGAAGGTGGAGTTCCGGACCCGGGACGGGATCGCCCGTGCCGTCAACGGCGTCAGCTTCGGCGTGGACGCGGGGGAGACCCTCGCGGTGCTCGGCGAGTCCGGCTCCGGCAAGTCGGTGACCGCACAGGCGGTGATGGGCATTCTGGACTCGCCGCCGGGGCGGATCACCGGCGGCGAGGTGCTGTTCCAGGGCCGGGACCTGCTCAGGCTCGGCGAGGAGGAGCGGCGGCGGGTGCGCGGCGCCGGCATGGCGATGATCTTCCAGGACGCCCTGTCGTCCCTGAACCCGGTGCTGACCGTCGGCGACCAGCTCGGCGAGATGTTCGTCGTGCACCGGGGCATGTCCCGCAAGGACGCCCGCGCGAAGGCGGTCGAGCTGATGGACCGGGTGCGCATCCCGGGCGCCCGCGAGCGTGTGAAGCAGTACCCGCACCAGTTCTCCGGCGGCATGCGCCAGCGCATCATGATCGCCATGGCGATCGCGCTGGAACCGGCGCTGATCATCGCCGACGAGCCGACGACCGCCCTCGACGTCACCGTGCAGGCACAGGTGATGGACCTGCTCGCCGAGCTGCGGCGCGAGTACCGGATGGGGCTCGTCCTGATCACCCACGACCTCGGGGTGGTCGCCGACGTCGCCGACCGGATCGCCGTGATGTACGCGGGCCGGATCGTGGAGTCGGCGCCGGTCCACGACATCTACAAGGCGCCCGCCCACCCGTACACCCGGGGCCTGCTCGACTCCGTCCCCCGGCTCGACCTCAAGGGCCGGGAGCTGACCGCGATCAGAGGGCTGCCGCCCAACCTCACGCGCATCCCGCCCGGGTGCGCGTTCCACCCCCGCTGCCCGATGGCCCGGGACGTCTGCCGCTCCGACGAGCCCCCGCTGTACGCGGTCTCCGAGGTGCGCGGCAGCGCCTGCCACTTCCGGACGGAGTGCCTGCATGCCTGAGGCGATCCTCGAGGTCGAGGGACTGGTGAAGCACTACCCGCTCACCCGGGGCGTCCTGCTGCGCAAGCAGGTCGGCTCCGTGCGGGCGGTCGACGGCGTCGACCTCACCCTCCACCGCGGCGAGACCCTCGGTGTCGTGGGGGAGTCCGGCTGCGGCAAGTCGACCGTCGCGCGGATGCTGGTCAACCTGGAGCGTCCGACGGCCGGGACCATCCGCTACCGGGGCGAGGACATCACCCGGCTGTCGGGCCGCGCCCTGAAGGCCGTGCGTCGCAACATCCAGATGGTCTTCCAGGACCCGTACACCTCGCTCAACCCCCGCATGACGGTGGGCGACATCGTCGGGGAGCCGTACGACATCCACCCCGAGGTGGCCCCGAAGGGTGACCGGCGCCGCCGGGTGCGCGAACTGCTCGACGTGGTCGGGCTGAACCCCGAGCACATCAACCGCTACCCGCACCAGTTCTCCGGAGGGCAGCGCCAGCGCATCGGCATCGCGCGCGGCCTGGCGCTGCGCCCGGAGATCATCGTCGCCGACGAGCCGGTCTCCGCGCTCGACGTCTCCGTGCAGGCCCAGGTGATCAACCTGATGGCGCGCCTGCAACGGGAGTTCGGCCTCTCGTACGTCTTCATCGCCCACGACCTGTCGATCGTCCGGCACATCTCGGACCGGGTCGGCGTGATGTACCTCGGGCGGATGGTGGAGACCGGCGGGGACGCCGAGATCTACGACCATCCCACGCACCCCTACACCCAGGCGCTGCTCTCCGCGGTCCCCGTCCCGGACCCACGGGCCCGCGCCCACCGGGAGCGGATCATCCTCACCGGCGACGTCCCGTCCCCGACCCAGGTGCCGTCCGGCTGCCGCTTCCGCACCCGCTGCTTCAAGGCGCGGGAGCGCTGTGCCGAGGAGGTGCCGGTGCTCGCGGTGCCGGAGCCGCTGCGCGCGGCGGGGGGTCCGGCGGCGCACCCGTCGGCGTGCCACTTCGCGGAGGAGAAGCGGGTGGTGGCCGCGGAGGCCCGGCCGTAACACCGCAAAGGCCCACGAACCGCGTTAACACGCAGGCAACTTGACCGACCCGGTTCCGATATACGGACGCGTCAGGCTGGACAGCGTACGGCCGTGCGGGTGCCGTAGACGGACCGGGGTGCCCATGGGCGCCCCGGTCCGTCGCCTTCTAGGCCCGGTCCTTCGCCTTCTGGTCGAGCCCGAGCGACCGCTTCAGGAAGTCGAGCTGGAGCAGCAGCAGGTTCTCGGCGACCTCCTCCTGCGGGGTCATGTGCGTCACCCCCGACAGCGGCAGCACCTCGTGCGGCCGGCCGGCGGCGAGCAGCGCCGAGGACAGCCGCAGCGAGTGGGCGACGACGACGTTGTCGTCCACCAGGCCGTGCACGATCATCATCGGGCGGTGCGCTTCGGCCGCGTCCACCAGACCGGCGTCGTCGATCAGGGAGTTGCGCCGGTAGACCTCCGGCTGCTCGTCGGGGTGCCCGACGTACCGCTCCTGGTAGTGGGTGTCGTACAGGCGCAGGTCGGTGACGGGGGCGCCGACGACGGCCGCGTGGAAGACGTCGGGCCGGCGCAGTGCGGCGAGGCCCGCGAGATAACCGCCGAAGGACCAGCCGCGGATGGCGACCCGGCCGAGGTCGAGCGGGAACCGCTCGGCGAGGTCGTGGAGGGCGTCGACCTGGTCCTGGACCACGACCGCCGCGATGTCGTCCTTGACAGCCTTCTCCCAGGCCGGCGAGCGGCCCGGAGTGCCCCGGCCGTCGGCGACGATCACGGCGAAGCCCTGGTCGGCGAACCACTGGGAGGTCAGATGCGGGTTGTGGGCGGCCACCACCCGCTGGCCGTGCGGCCCGCCGTACGGGTCCAGGAGCACCGGCAGGGGGGTGTCACCGGCGTAGTCCCGAGGCATAAGCACGGCGCACGGGATGCGCCGTGCGCCCCCCTCGGTGAGCGTGAGCCGGGGAGTCACTCCAGGATCTTCGGCATGCGACCGGACCAAGCCAATCGCCTTGCCGTCGCGCAGCACCTGGACCCGAGCCCCGGGCCGGTCCGGCGTGTGGGAGACGAGCACGGTCACGCCTCCGGCACGCACCGCCGCGTGCACGCCGGGCTCCTGCGAGACACGCTCCACGCCGAGCTCGTTCACCCGGTACACATGCACCTCGCCGATCTCGGGATCGGTCGCCGAGGCACCGGCCGACGCCGAGACCAGCACGTCGTCGTCGGACACATCGAGCACCGCGCGCACATGCAACTGCGGTCCGGTCAACGGGCGTTCGCCCACCGTCAGCACCCGCGCGCCGCCCTCGTCGGCGATGCGCACCAGGTGACCGGACGGGCTCCAGCACGGCACACCAGGGAAAAGTTCCAGCCATTGTGGATCTTCGTCGGCGTGCACCATCCGGGTCGTCCCCGTCGCCGGGTCCACGGCCAGGAACAGCTGGCTGCGCTGGTCGCGCGCCTGTACGAGCAGCAGCGGCGCACCCGCCGCCGACCAGTGCACTCGCGCCAGATACGGATAGCGCGCCCGGTCCCAGGAGACCTCGGTGCGCGTCCCGTCCAGGCCGATCACGAACAGCCGGACCTCCGCGTTGGGCGTCCCCGCCGCCGGGTACGGCACCTGCCGAGGCGCCCGGTCGGGATGCGCCGGGTCGGAGATCCACCACCGCCGCACCGGGGTGTCGTCCGCCCGCGCGACCAGCAGCCGGTCCGACTCCGGGCTCCACCAGTACCCCCGGTGACGGCCCATCTCCTCGGCCGCGATGAACTCCGCCAGCCCGTAGGTGACCCCGTCCGACTCCGGTTCGGCGAGCGCCCGGTCGTCCTCGCCCTCCGCTCCGACCACCCGCAGCGCGCCCCGCGCGACGTACGCCACGTGCCGTCCGTCGGGGGAGGGGTGCGGGTCGATCACCGGTCCGCGGACGGGCAGTTCACGGGCCGTGCCGGCCCGCAGCTCCGCCGTGAACAGCCGCCCCGACAGGGCGAACGCGGCCAGCTCGACGGCCGCGTCGGTGCCGTAGGAGACGATGCCGGCGCCCCCCTCACGGCTGCGTTCGCGGCGCGCGCGCTCCTCGGGCGGGAGGTTCTCCGACGCCCCGCCGAGCAGGGCGCGCGGGTCGGCCGTCACGCGCTCCCGGCCCTCCGCCGTGTCGAGCACCCACAGCGAACTCGCCGGGTCCGTACCGGAGGAGGAGCGCAGGAACACGGCACGGGAACCGTCGGGTGCCACCGTGAACGCGCGGGGCGCTCCCAAGGTGAATCTCTGGGTGCGGGCGTGCCGCCTGGGGAAGGAGACTGGCTCGGTCGTCATGCCCCGACCATATTGGCCAGTGCGCCCCCTTGTGCGGCTGTGCGCCGACCGATGCGCACGTACGGATAGTTATGATCACTGTCGCATAGTGGGTATGAACCTGCTGGCTTGCTGCATGGATTTATCTGCCCCCATAGACCGACCCCCGCTTGGGATTCTTGGAGGTGAGCCGCCGTGGCACTCTCGATTTCGGCGGTGGTGCTGCTGGCGATCATCGTCTTCCTGTTGATCAAGAAGTCAGGGCTGAAGGCGGGGCATGCGATCGTCTGCATGCTGCTCGGCTTCTACCTGGCGTCCTCGACCGTCGCGCCCACGATCAGTGAGCTGACGACGAACATCGCGGGCATGATCGGCAGCATCAAGTTCTGAGCCGCCCGCCATTCTCGGGCTCCGCACCCCACGGTCCGGAGCCCGCCCCACTCACCCCCCGGCGGCGTACGCCACGAACCCGGCCCAGGCCGCCGGCGTGACCGCCAGCCGAGGCCCGGTGACGTGCTTCGAGTCACGGACGTGGACGGCACCCGGGGTGCGGGCGACCTCTACGCAGGAGTCGCCGTCGGGGCCGTCGCTGTAACTGCTCTTGAACCAGGCCAGGTCGGGGGTGTCCCCGGCGGCGGACGTGCGGATCATGTCTCTCCCAGCAGGTGCTCGATGAGGGCCAGTGACTCCCCGGGCGGCAGTGCCTGAGCCCGGACGGTGCCGTACCGCAGCTCAAGAATGCGCAGCTCCCTGGGGTCCGAGACCGGCCGCCCGTTGAACGCTCCGTCGGAGCGCCCCACGGCCGTGCCGTCCTCGAACTTGAGCAGCTCGATCCTGCCGCTCATGCCCGGGTGCGGTGCACTGCCCAACGGCATCACCTGAAGGGTGACGTTGTTGAACCGCCCTACTTCCAGCAGGCGTTCGAACTGCTGTCGCCGCACCATTGTGCCTCCGACCCTCCGGTGCAGCGTGGCCTCCTCCAGGACGAATCCGAGAGCCGGGGCCGGTGACCGCTCGAAGACCGAGCGCCGTGCCATGCGAGCCGCCACGCGCCGCTCCAGGTCCTCGGGGGCGTAGACGGGCAGCCACGACGCCAACAAGGCCCGTGCGTGGTCCGGGGTCTGGAGCAGACCGGGAATGCTGCTGCACACATACACCCCGATCTCGACCGCCCGCGCCTCCAACTGGGCCAGATCCCGCACCTTCTTGGGATACCGGACCTTCTTGACGTCCTCCTTCATCGCGGAGAGCAGCCCGCCGGCGCCCAGCACCTCGTCCGCCAGGTCCAGATACTCGGGCCGGGGGATCCGTTTGCCCGCCTCGATCTTGTAGACCATGTCCTCGCCGTACCCGAGGGCCTCCCCGAACACGGCGGCCCGCATCCCGACGGCCTCCCGCCGCAGCTTCAGCTGCCGCCCCACGGTCGCGACGACCGCCAGACCCCAGTCGTCGTCCGGGTCCACCTCCCAACCCGGCTCGTCGGCCTCGCTCTTGAGCCGCCGGATCTCCCCGTCCACAGACATGTCGCGCCCTCCGTCGTACGGCCGTACCGACTGGCTCCGTACCCGCGTGACCGGTGCCGACAAGCCCGGACACCGCCGGACAAGCACCGGACAGTCACCGGGACCCGACAGCCGGTGTTCCGGTGCGAGCGGCGAGGCGCGCGGCGTCGGCGTCCCCGAGCTCCTGAGCCGGTGGCTCGTCCGGGCCGCCACCGCCCCGTCCGCCGACGAGATCTTCCGAGAGGGCGGCGCCGAAGGCCGACAGGCCGCCGAGTAGGGGCGGCAGCGGCCTCGTAGGCTGGCCCCATGACCGAACTGCCTGCCCGGCGTCTCCTCCTCGTGCACGCGCACCCGGACGACGAGTCGATCAACAACGGCGTCACCATGGCCACGTACGCGGCCGAGGGGGCGCGGGTCACGCTGGTCACCTGCACCCTCGGTGAGCACGGCGAGGTCATCCCCGCCGGGCTGCGCCATCTGACCGGCGCCGCGCTGGGCGAGTACCGCCTGGGCGAGCTCACCGCCGCGATGCGCGAGCTCGGCGTCGAGGACTTCCGGCAGCTCGGCGGCCCGGGCCGCTACGAGGACTCCGGGATGATGGACACCGCCGACAACGACGACCCGGCGTGCCTGTGGCAGGCGGACCTGGACGAGGCGGCCCGCGCGCTCGTGGACGTCATCCTGGAGGTGCGCCCCCAGGTCCTCGTCACCTATGACCCGAACGGCGGCTACGGGCACCCCGACCACATCCAGGCCCACCGCGTCGCCATGCGCGGCGCCGAGCTGGCCGCCGAGGCCGGCTGGCGCATCCCCAAGATCTACTGGAACCGCGTCCCGCGCACCGCCGTGGACGAGGCGTTCGCCCGGCTCCAGGCGGATCTGCCCGGTCTGCCGTTCACCAAGGCCGCCACGGCCGCCGACGTGCCCGGCGTCGTCGAGGACGAGCGGATCACCACCGTGATCGACGGCACCGCGCACGCCGCCGCCAAGGCCGCCGCGATGCGGGCGCACGCCACGCAGATCGAGGTGTCCGGGCGGTACTTCGCGCTGTCCAACGAGCTTGCCCAGCCCCTGCTGACCACCGAGTACTACGAACTGGTCCAGGGGGAGCCCGTCGGTGCCCCCGAGACCGACCTGTTCGCGGGGATCGAGGAGACGTCATGAGTTCGATGCTCGCCCGGCCGCTGAAGGGCCCCTCCGCCCCCCGCGTCCTCGCCTACCTCGGGCTCCTCGTGCTCGGCGCCCTGGTCGGGGTCGCCGGGGCGCTGGTGCAGCCCGCCTGGTTCCCGGGCGGCCTGCTGCTCGCGCTCGCGGGGGAGGCCGGGCTGATGCTCGGTGCCGCCCGCGCCACGGGCAGCCGGGGCGGGGCGGTCGCCGCCGCCGCGGGCTGGGCGATCACCGTCCTCCTGCTCACCGCCAGCCGCCCCGAGGGCGACTTCGTCTTCGGCACAGGAGCCTCCGCCTACCTCTTCCTCCTCGGAGGGATGGCCATGGCTGTGATCTGCGCCACCCTTGCACCGCTACGGCAACCGGGTGGTGACGGGGTCCGACTTGGCAAGTGACGTACCACTTCTTCATACCGTGCACGTGCGAGTCCCGTGTGGGTTTCCCAGGCGGTCGTGGGATACGCGTCAGAAGTGGCCAGTATGGTGGTGCGCGCCGCCGAGCCGCCCGACGCAGTGAGGTACGGGCGGCGGAGCCAACCGGGAGAACCTGCCTTGAGTCGTGAAACTGACACTCCGTCCTCCGGGCCCGACGGGCGCGGCGGAGCCGCCTACCCTTCGGGGACGCCGCCGTACGGGACCCCCGTGGCTTCCGAGAACGGTGCGGGCGCGGCCCGTTCGGGTGCGCCGGAGGAACGCAAGACCGAGACCACGCTGACGACCCGCATCCGGATCAACATCCCCGGATCACGGCCGATCCCGCCGGTCGTCGTGCGCAAGCCCGTCCCCGACGGCGGGAAGCCCGGCGCCGCCGCGGACGCCCAGGAGCCCCAGGCGCCCGCCGCCCCCGCCGCGGGCCCGGCGCCCGCCGAACCGGCGGCCGAACCCGCGGCTCCGGCGGAGGAGAAGGCCAGCGACTGGTTCGCCCCGCGCAAGTCCCCGTCCGCCAAGGGCCCTCAGAGCGGTCCGTCGGGCAACGGGACCGGTGCGCCCGCCGGTTCGGGACCGGCCGCCCCCGGCCCCAAGGGCCCCGGCGCCGGTCCGGGACGGCCCGGCGGTGTCGTCGGCTCGGTGAGCGTGCCCGGCGCCCGCACCGAGGGCGGCCCCCGCCCGTCCGGCGGCACCGGCACGGGGCTGCCCGGCGCGACCGGCGGCCCGGTGGCCCCCGGCCACGGCGGCGGCACCGGCTCCTTCGACGTGACCGAGGCGCTCGCGGCCGGACCGCGCGGCGGCAGCGGCACGCCCGGCGGCCCCGGCGCGCGTCCGCCCGCCGGTGAGGCGCGCCGCGACGACCTGCCGTACTTCTCCGACAACGGCTCCGGTGGCCAGAGCGGCCCGAACGGCCCCGGCCCCCAGGGCGGCTACAG
The DNA here is from genome assembly GCF_001509795.1 of Streptomyces sp. NRRL WC-3605. Classification (GTDB taxonomy): domain Bacteria; phylum Actinomycetota; class Actinomycetes; order Streptomycetales; family Streptomycetaceae; genus Streptomyces; species Streptomyces viridochromogenes. The sequence goes on from NZ_LLZN01000091.1 coordinate 163,926, forward strand.
CGGTCCCGGCAACATCGACCCGGCCGCCGACTTCAACGCCCCGGACAGCCCCGGCGGTCCCGGCGGCATCGACGACTTCAACGGCCCGAACGACTTCGGCCGCGGCGGCCCCGGCGGCGGCCCGCAGGGTCCCACGGGCCCGACGACCGGCCCCGTCACCGGCGACGGCCCGCCCGTCCCGCCCCTCGGGGGCGGCGGGCCCCGCGGACCCATGGGCCCCGGCCCGGCCGGTCCCGGCGCGCCCGGCATCCAGGCGGGCCCGGGCCGCCCGGGCCCCGGCGCCGCCCCGCACGCCCCGGGCGGCCACGTCCCCGGCGGCGGCCTGAGCGACGACACCGCGATCCTCACCCCGCAGAAGCACGCCCCCGAGCCCGGGCAACCGCACCACGGCGTCGCCGACAACGTCTCCGGGCACACCGTCACCAGCGGCATCCCGGTGGTGTCCGGCGGCCCGCAGGGCGGTTCCCGGGGTCCGGGCCCCGCCGCGCCCGAGCCGGCCGCGCCGAGCGCCCCGGCGGCCCGACCGCCCAAGAAGAAGGGCCGCAGCAAGCTCGCGCTGCTCGGCGGCGGCCTGGTCGTCCTCGCGGGGGGCCTGTACGGCGCCGGTCTGCTGATGAACCACACCGACGTGCCCAAGGGCACCACCGTGCTCGGCGTCGACATCGGCGGCGGCACCCGCGACGACGCCGTCAAGAAGCTCAACGACGCCTTCGAGGACCGGGTCGGCAAGCCGCTGAAGCTGTCCGTGGGCGGGCGCACCGTCCCGCTGGACCCGGACAAGGCCGGGCTCCAGTTCGACATGCAGCAGACGGTGAGCGACGCCGCCAGCAGCGACTACAACCCGGTCTCCGTCATCGGCTCCCTGTTCGGCAACCAGCGGGTCGTCGAACCGGCCATGCCCACCGACGAGGAGAAGCTGCACGCCGCCCTCCAGGCCGCATCCGGCGGCAGCGGGTCGGTGACCGAGGGCACGGTGTCCTTCAGGACCGGCAAGGCGGTCGCCGTGTACGGCAAGCCCGGCGCCGGCATCGACGTCGCCCGCTCGACGTCCGCCGTCGAGGCCGCGTACCGCACCCAGGTGGAGACCGGGCAGTCCGCGGCGGTGCAGGTGCCGACGACCACGCGGCAGCCGACCGTCGGCAAGGCCGAGGTCGACCGGTTCATGAAGGACTTCGCCGAGCCGGCGATGGCCACCAAGGTGACCATCCAGACGGACGCCGCCCACAGCATCCAGTTCGGCTCGCTGTCCCTGCCGAAGATCCTCGGAGCGAAGGCCGTCGACGGCAAGCTCGTCGACACCTACGACCTGAAGGCCCTCAAGACGGCCTACGGCACCACCTTCGCGGGGGTGCAGATCAACGGCGCCAGCGGCAAGCGGGACGTCCTCCCGGAGGACGTCGCCTCCGCCCTGCGCAAGGCACTGCGCGGCAAGACCCCGGCGGAGCGCACGGTCACCATCGACACCAACCCGAACTAGCGACGGTTCGGCAGGCCAGGGGGCACGCGGCGGGCGCCGGGTGCCCCCTGGCCGTCGTATGACATCTGTCATCCGGCACACAGGACCGGCGGCACTGCCGGGGACCCCGGCCCGGCGGCCAGGCTGGGTTCATGACAACGACAGCCGTGAAAACGGCCGCCCCGGTGGCCGGCTTCGACCGGGTGAGCAAGACCTACGGGGACGTACGCGCCGTCGACGGCCTGACACTCGCGCTGCACCCGGGAGAGACCGTCGCCCTCCTCGGCCCGAACGGGGCCGGCAAGTCCACCACGCTCGACCTGCTGCTCGGCCTCAAGCGGCCCGACAGCGGCACGGTCAGCGTCCTCGGCACCGAACCGCGCGAGGCGATCGTCGCGGGCCGGGTGGGCGCCATGCTCCAGAGCGGCGGGCTGATGGAGGAGGTCACCGTCGCCGAACTGGTGCGCCTGGCCTGCTCCCTGCACCCGAGGCCGTATCCGGTCTCCGACGTCCTCGCCCGCGCCGGTGTCACCCAGATCGCCGGCCGCAAGGTCGACAAGCTCTCCGGCGGGCAGGCCCAGCGCGTCCGGTTCGCCCTCGCCACCGCCGGCGACAGCGACCTGATCGTCCTCGACGAGCCCACCACCGGCATGGACGTCACCGCTCGCCAGGCGTTCTGGGCGACCATGCGCGAGCAGGCCGACCGGGGCCGTACGGTCCTGTTCGCCACGCACTACCTGGAGGAGGCCGACGCGATCGCGGACCGGGTCCTGGTGCTGCACCGGGGCCGGCTCCTCGCCGACGGCACCGCCGCCGAGATCAAGGCGAAGGCGGGCGCCCGCCGGATCTCCTTCGACCTGGACGGCCCGGTCGACACGGACGCGCTGCGGACGCTGCCCTCCCTGACGCGCTGCGACGTCTCCGGCCAGACCGTGCGCATGCAGTCCGCCGACGCCGACGCGACCGTGCACGCCCTGTACGGCCTCGGCCTGTACCCCCGCAATCTCGAAGTCGCCGGGCTCGGCCTGGAGCAGGCGTTCGTCGCCATCACCGCCGCGGAGGAGGCCCGCCCGTCATGAACGCCCTGATCCGCCTCGAACTCGCCCGCGCCCTGCGCAACCGCAAGTCGCTGTTCTTCTCGGTGGCCTACCCGTCCATCCTGTTCCTGCTGATCGCGGGCACCGCCGACAGCACCACGAAGGTCGACGGCACCGGACTGACCCTGCCGACCTACATGATGGTGTCGATGGCGTCCTTCGGCGCCCTGACGGCCGTCCTGATGGGCAACAGCGAACGCATCGCCAAGGAGCGGGAGAACGGCTGGGTGCGGCAGCTCCGGCTCACCCCGCTGCCCGGCCGCGGCTACGTCCTCGCCAAGACGGCGAGCGCCGCCGTGGTCAGCCTGCCCGCGATCGTGATGGTCTTCCTCGTCGCCGCCGTCGGCAAGGACGTGCGCCTGGACGCCTGGCAGTGGCTCGCCCTCACCGGGGCGATCTGGGCCGGCAGCCTGGTGTTCGCCGCGCTCGGCGTCGCCCTCGGCTACCTGGCGACCGGTGACGCGGTCCGCCCCATCACGATGATCACCTACTTCGGGCTGTCCATCCTCGGCGGCCTGTGGATGCCGACCACCACCTTCCCGGGCTGGCTCCAGGACATCGCCGAGTGGGTTCCGACGCGCGCGTACGCTGCACTGGGTCAGGCCATCGAGCAGAGTCAGGCCCCGCACGCCGGGGACATCGCCCTCCTCGCCGTGTTCTTCGTGCTGTTCGGCGGCGGCGCGGCCTGGCTGTACCGAAAGGACACGCTGAAAGCGTGAGCAGCGTCGGCATGGGGCAGCGCCCGCAGAACCGCAGACAGCAGGTCGTGAAGTTCCTCTGGATCGGCATCTGGCTCGCCTACCTGGGCGCTCCGGTCGACGATCTGCTCCACGGAGGCCACAGCGACGGGGTCGTGGTCCTCGGCTGGATCGGTCTGGCCGCCTTCGTCGCCTGGTACTTCGCCCTGGTCTTCCGCGCCGGGCGCGGCGAGCACAACGCCGTCGTCCTCGGCTCCGTGGCGGTGCTGGCCGCCCAGTCGACCGTGCTCAGCCTGACCCTGGGCCGGCAGTGGCTCGTGCTCTTCGTCTACGTGGCCATCTCCTCGGGCGCCGCCCTGCCGTTCCGCCTGGCCCGCTGGACGATCCCGGCCGTGTCCGCGCTGCTGACCGGTGTCGCCTTCGTGGTGCCGGGTGGCACCGCCTTTTTGACCGGACTGCTCTTCCCGGCTCTGCTCGGCGGCTTCTCCATGACCGGTGTGCGCGAGCTGATCCGCACGACGATAGAGCTGAGGGAGGCCCGCGCCACGGTCGCCCGGCTCGCCGCCAACGAGGAACGGCTGCGGCTCGCCCGCGATCTGCACGACCTGCTCGGGCACTCGCTGTCCCTGATCACGCTGAAGAGCGAGCTGGCCGGCCGGATGCTCCCCGGCCACCCGGACAAGGCGGCCCAGCAGGTCGCCGACATCGAGCAGGTCAGCCGGCAGGCGCTCGTGGACGTCCGGGCCGCCGTCGCCGGTTACCGCAAGCCCCGGCTCCTGGAGGAACTGGCGGGCGCCCGGGTCGCGTTGACGGCGGCCGGCATCACCGCCGAGCTCCCCGCCGAACCGGACCTCACCGGCGTCCCCGAGGACAGCGAGACGGCCCTCGCCTGGGCGCTGCGCGAGGCCGTCACCAACGTGGTGCGGCACAGCGGCGCCCGGCGCTGCACGGTGGAGCTCGTGCGCCGCCAGACGCTGGACGGCCTCCTGGTGGAACTCGCCGTGGAGGACGACGGGTCGGGCGCTCCGGGCGGCGCTCCGGGGCACGGTCTGACCGGGCTCACGGAACGCCTGGCCCAGGCCGGCGGCACCCTGGAGGCGGGCCGGACCCGCAGCGGTTTCCGCCTGATCGCCCGGGCCCCGGCCCCGGGTGTCCCGGCGGACGTAGGATCCGGCGCATGAGCCCGACGATCAAGGTCCTCCTCGCCGAGGACCAGTCCATGGTGCGCGAGGCCCTGGCCGCCCTGCTCGGTCTGGAGGACGACATCGAGGTGGTCGCCCAGGTGGCCCGCGGGGACGTGGTGCTGGCGGCCGCCCGGGCGCACGACGTGGACGTCGCCCTCCTCGACATCGAGATGCCGGGGGCGACCGGCATCGAGGCCGCCGCCCTCCTGCACGCCGAGCTGCCCGCCGTGAAGCTGGTCGTCCTCACCACGTTCGGCCGGCCCGGCTACCTCCGCAGCGCGATGGAGTCCGGCGCCGACGCGTTCCTCGTCAAGGACGCCCCGGCGGCCCAACTGGCCGAGGCGATCAGGAAGGTGCTGGCGGGGGAGCGGGTCATCGACCCGACCCTCGCCGCGGCGGCCCTCGCCGAGGGCGCCAACCCGCTCACCGACCGCGAGCGGGAGGTGCTGCGCGCCGCGGAGGACGGCTCCACCAACGCCGAACTCGCGGCGGCCCTGCACCTGTCCCAGGGCACGGTCCGCAACTACCTGTCGACGGCGATCCAGAAGCTGGCGGCCCGCAACCGCGCGGAGGCGGTGCGCATAGCGAGGGAGAAGGGCTGGCTGTAGTCCGGCCGCAGGGGTCAGTTGAGCAGGGCCCGGGCGGCGCGGGCCTCCGCGCGCACCCGCTCCGCGGCCCCCTCGTCGACCACCTCGATCAGCTCCGCGTACTCCTCCATCTCCGCGGCACCCCCCACGAAGTCACCGCGCTTGACCAGCAGCGTGCCCCGCTCGAACCGCAGCCGGGCCGGGTGCGCCGGCAGCAGCAGCGACAGCTCCACCGCCCACAGCGCCACGTCCGTCCGCTCGGGCCGGGCCGCGGCCCACGCGCGCACGTTGTTGAGGATCCGCGTCACCACCTCCAGCGGATCGGCCGGCGTCAGCATCGACGGCTCCAGCGGCGCCCCCGTGGCCCCGGCCACCAGCACCTCCGCGTCGGAGCCGGTCAGTACCCGCCCGCCGTCGAACGGATCGGCGAGCACCTGCTCGTCGGCCGGGCCGAACCCCACCACGAAGTGCCCGGGCAGCGCGACCCCGTACACCGGGGCCCCGGCCCGCCGGGCCACCTCCATCCACACCACCGACAGCAGGATCGGCAGCCCCCTGCGCCGCAGCAGCACCTCGTGCAACAGCGACGACTCCAGCCACTCGTAGTCCGCCGCGCAGCCGCGGAACCCGTACCGCTCGCCGAGCAGTTCCCGCAGTGCCACCGCCCAGGCGCGCGGCCCGCCCGGCCGGTACGGCAGCCGCCCCGCCATCTCGTCCAGCTCCATCTGCGCGGCGTCCATGCCCGCCTCGTCCAGCTCCCCGTCCGCCTCGGCCCCCATGAGCAGGCAGAGCGCGGACAGGTCGGGCCGCTCGGACCGCGCCTCCTCGGCGAACCGCCGCCGCAGCTCGGCGGAGCGCTCGGGAGTCGGGGGATACAGGGGACGCATAGCCGGCTCGTGCCCTTCCACGGTGATCGGTACCGCCGCTCAGGCGGATCGGTAGTGGTGGTACGCGTGGTGCGCCGCGAAGCCCATCCCGGCGTACAGGCCGCGCGCGCCCGCGTTGTCCGTCTCGACCTGGAGCCAGGCCGCCGACGCCCCCTCCTCCAGGGCCCGTGCCGACAGCGCGGCCATCACCCGCCGGGCCAGGCCTCGGCGCCGCAGCGCCGGATCGACCTCGACCGCGGAGAACCCGGCCCACCGGCCGTCCACGACACAGCGCCCGATCGCGGCGGGCGCCTCGCCGTCCCCGGCGGGGACGGACGCGAACCACACCGAGGGGCCGCTGCCCAGCACCTTCAGGGCCACGTCGCTCACTCCCTTGCGCTGATACCGCGCAAGCCAAGCCTCGTCCGCTTCCCGGCTCAGCACCACTCCGGAGCCCTCGTGCCGGTCGGCGACCGGCGCCAGCGCCCCGATCCACAGCTCGGCGGTCACCTCGCGCTCCCAGCCGCGCCGCTCCAGCTCCGCGCACAGCCGCTCCTGGGTGCCCTCGGCGCCCGTCGCCGTCTGGACGTACGCGGGCAGGCCCCGGTCGGCGTACCAGCGGCGCACGGCGTCGAGCGCGGCGTCCAACGGCAGCCCGGGATCGTCCAGCGGCAGGACGGAGTTGGCGCGGCGGGTGAAACCGGCGGCGGCGCGCAGCTCCCAGCCGCCGAGCCGCTCGCTCTCGACCGGCCGCCACGCGCGGGCGGCGACACGCGCGAGCTCCTCGTAGGTCGCGGCGGGGCCGCGGCGGCGGGCCGGAGCGGCCGGAACCACCTTCCCGGCGACCAGCGAGGCTTCCGGAATGCGGACGGTCTCACCACTCTTCCGTGTGATCAGCAGCACACCGTCGTTCCACGATGCGAGCACGCCCACCGTGTCGGTGAACTTCTCACCCGAACCAGCGGCATCGGCCAGGCGGCGTACGGAAACCCGTTTGCCCACGTCAGCAGCGGTGATACGGACCTCAAGGCGCCCCGTCGCAGAGATTTCCACAGGTCAGTTCACCCCTCCTGTTCGGATCATGCCCAAGAACGGAGATACTAGGGGCGGGCATCGACGACGCCGCGCTCCCGCGCGCCAGGCGGCGGAGCCTGAGGAGGCCCGCCAGCGCCCAATCGAGGAGGAACGACAGCGTGACCTACGTCATCGCGCAGCCTTGTGTCGACGTCAAGGACAAGGCGTGCATCGAGGAGTGCCCGGTCGACTGCATCTACGAGGGCCAGCGGTCCTTGTACATCCACCCGGACGAATGCGTCGACTGCGGTGCCTGTGAGCCGGTCTGCCCGGTCGAGGCGATCTTCTACGAGGACGACACTCCGGAGGAGTGGAAGGACTACTACAAGGCGAACGTCGAGTTCTTCGACGAGCTCGGCTCCCCCGGCGGCGCCAGCAAGCTCGGTCTGATCGAGCGGGACCACCCCTTCATCGCCGCGCTGCCGCCGCAGAACGGGTAACCCCCATCGGCGACCCGCACAGCGTGCCGCCTCGGTCCCGTACGGCCTCGACCGCCGTACGGGGCCGGGGCGTCGGCGTGTCCGGCCGTACCAGAAAGTGAGCGACATCCCGTGTCCGCAGTCTCCGACCGACTCCCGACCTTCCCCTGGGACAAGCTGGAGCCGTACAAGAAGACGGCCGCGGCGCACCCGGACGGCATCGTCGACCTCTCGGTCGGCACACCGGTCGACCCGGTCCCCGAGCTGATCCAGAAGGCGCTGATCGACGCGGCGGACTCCCCGGGCTATCCCACGGTGTGGGGCACCCCGGCGCTGCGTGACGCGATCACCGGCTGGGTGGAGCGCCGGCTCGGCGCCCGCGAGGTCACCCACCGGCACGTGCTGCCGATCGTCGGCTCGAAGGAACTGGTCGCCTGGCTCCCCACGCAGCTGGGCCTCGGCCCCGGCGACCGGGTGGCGTACCCGCGCCTGGCCTACCCGACGTACGAGGTGGGCGCGCGGCTGGCCCGTGCCGGGTACGAGGTGTACGACACGGAGACGTTCGCGGCCGGCGCCGCGGGGCCCGACCTGGACCCGCGCGGGCTGAAGCTGCTCTGGCTGAACTCGCCGTCCAACCCCACCGGCAAGGTCCTCTCGAAGCGGGAGCTGACCCGGATCGTCGCCTGGGCCCGCGAGCACGGCGTCCTGGTCTTCTCCGACGAGTGCTACCTGGAGCTGGGCTGGGAGGCCGAGCCGGTCTCCGTCCTGCACCCGGACGTCAACGGCGGTTCGTACGACGGCCTGGTCGCCGTGCACTCGCTGTCCAAGCGGTCGAACCTCGCCGGGTACCGCGCCGCCTTCCTGGCGGGCGACCCGGCGGTGCTGGCCCCGCTGCTGGAGATCCGCAAGCACGGCGGCATGATGACGTCCGCGCCGACCCAGGCGGCCGTCGTGGCGGCCCTGGGCGACGACGAGCACGTCCGCGTCCAGCGGGAGCGCTACGCGGCCCGCCGCGCCGCCCTGCGCACGGCCCTGGAGGACCACGGCTTCCGGATCGAGCACAGCGAGGCGAGCCTCTACCTGTGGGCCACGCGGGACGAGTCCTGCTGGTCGACGGTGGCGCACCTGGCCGAGCGCGGCGTGCTGGTGGCGCCCGGCGACTTCTACGGCGAGGCCGGGGCCCGGCATGTGCGGGTGGCGTTCACGGCCACCGACGAGCGGGTGCGGGCCGCGGTCGAGCGGCTGGCCTGAGACGCGGCCGGCCGGAGACACGGAGCGGCCCCGAGACACACGGAGCGGCGGGGTCCGGGAAGCGTCCCGGACCCCGCCGCTCTCGTCCGCCTGCGGCCGCGTCAGCCGATCGGAAGGCCCTGCACCGGCAGCGAGCCGGTGGCGGGCAGACCGCCCTGCGTGGCGGCCCCCGCAGCGTCGCCGAGGACGGTGCCGACCGACCCGGCCACGCCGCCCGCGGCCTCCTGGGCGGCCGGCGCGGCCTTCTTCGCGGCCTTGCCGCCGGTCTTCGTCACCTTGCCGCCGGCCTTCTTGGCGGCCTTGGTGCCCTTCTTGGTGACCTTGTCACCGGTCTGCGTGGCCGTCGGCAGCGCCTGGTCGACCGTGCTGTCGACGGCACCGCTCGCGAGCCCGGTGGCGTTCTGGGCGGCGCCGTCGACGACGCTCGCGCCGTCGAGGGCGGAGAGCCCGCCGAGCTTGGACGCGTCGGGCAGTTCGGGGGCCGCGCTGGCGGAGCCGGCCGCACCGACCCCGGCAGCCGCTCCCGCAGCGACGATCAGCGCGGCACGGGCGATCCGGCGGGTCAGGGGGAGGGTCATGATGCTCCTTCGACGGGTAAGTCGGATGAGAAAGATGAAGTGTCCGACCAGGCCCGGCAGTTGACCGACAGGCTGTTGATCTCCGGGCTCGGCGCAGTGACTACCGCTCGAAGGCCGGGAAGGTTGCGGCGCGACAACGTAAAGAGTTGGCAATGCGTCGCATAATCGCCTGCGGACAAAAACGGGCATAACGCTCCGCGCCGAAACGTGTGCGGAACCCTTGCATCCCTTTGTTCACAAGGGCTTTGGCCGTGTGGGACCGCCCGGGGCGGAAGCCTGCCCGCCCCGGCGCCCGGCGACACCCGCGGTAACCCCGCGGAGTGAGTCCTTGAACGTCTGCCCGTACTACCGCGTCGTCGTGATCCGGACCGCGTCCGCGGTGCTCCCGCCCTCCGGGGCACCCTGCGCGCCGCTCGTCCGCCACCGGCTGTCGGTGTGCCCGGCGGTCCACTCCCGCCCCGCGAACGCCACCCGCTCGATGTGCAGCCGGGACGCGTTGGCCACGGCCCAGTGCGCCAGCTGCCAGCCGCGTTCGCCGGCCGCGCGCTTCTTCCCGGCCCGCCCGTCCGCGGTCACCGGCAGCACCACGGTCCGCCCGTCCCCGCCGTCGCTCCGCGCGCCGGCGGGCGAGGGCGACGCCGTGCCGCCGACCTCGGCGGCGGCCGACTGGAGCGCGTCGCGTCCGAAGTCCCGCACCAGCGCCGCGCGCACCCGGTCCGTGCCCGCCGTGGGCGCCGTCTCCGGACGTCCGTCGCAGGTCAGGGTGGCGGCGGCGCGGCCGGTGAGGGCGGCGGCGAGCAACTCCGCGTCCGGCTCGTGCTTGGCGTACGCCTCCGGGAAGCCGCTGCGCTGCACGCGCTGCGCGGCCTGCGTCAGCGGCAGCCGGGTGTAGTCCGGGACCTTGACCAGGTGCTCGTAGAAGGCGCCGGCCGCGTAGGTCGGGTCCATGATCTGCTGCTCGGTGCCCCAGCCCTGCGACGGCCGCTGCTGGAACAGGCCCAGCGAGTCGCGGTCGCCGTGCCCGATGTTGCGCAGCGCCGACTCCTGCAGCGCGGTCGCCAGCGCGATCGTCACCGCCCGCTCGGGCAGCCCCCGCCCGGTACCGACCGCGGCGATCGTCGCCGCGTTCACGGCCTGCTCCGGCGTGAACTCGTACCGGGTGCCGTCCCCCTCGGCGGAGACGACCGCGCAGCCCGGCATGCGCGCGCCGCCGGTGACGTACTGCACGGCGAGGTACCCCGCGACGGAGAGCAGGACCAGGAGGGCCGCCCCCCTGCGGAGGAGGCGGCCACGGCGTGAGGAAGGCGACGTCTTCGGCACGCCTACAAGGTAGCCGAGGCTACTGAGTGGTAGGAGAGTCGTGGGAAAAGAGGGACGGGACCGTGCGTTCAGGACCGCGGGTTAGGGTCGGCCCCATGGCCGACACCTCCCTTGACCTCAGCCTCGACGCCGCCCTGCTCACCGCCCGGCTGGTCGACTTTCCCTCCGAGAGCGGCTCGGAGAAGCCCCTCGCGGACGCCATCGAGGGCGCCCTGCGCGCCCTGCCGCACCTGACGGTCGAGCGGTACGGCAACAACGTCCTGGCGCGCACCGACCTCGGCCGGCCGGAGCGGATCATCCTCGCCGGGCACATCGACACCGTGCCGATCGCGGACAACGTGCCCTCGCGCCTCGACGACGACGGCGTCCTGTGGGGCTGCGGCACCTGCGACATGAAGTCCGGCGTCGCCGTCCAGCTGCGCATCGCGGCCACCGTCCCGGCCCCCAACCGGGACCTCACGTTCGTCTTCTACGACAACGAGGAGGTCACCGCCGACCTCAACGGCCTCAAGCACATCGCGGAGAACCGCCCGCAATGGCTGGAGGGCGACTTCGCGGTGCTCCTGGAGCCCTCGGACGGCGAGGTCGAGGGCGGCTGCCAGGGCACCCTGCGCGTCCTGCTGAAGACCACCGGGGAGCGGTCGCACTCCGCGCGCTCCTGGATGGGCTCCAACGCCATCCACGCGGCCTCCCCGATCCTGGCCCGCCTCGCCTCCTACGAGCCGCGCCACCCGGTGATCGACGGCCTGGAGTACCGGGAGGGCCTGAACGCGGTCGGCATCTCCGGCGGCGTCGCCGGCAACGTCATCCCCGACGAGTGCGTCGTCACCGTGAACTTCCGCTACGCCCCCGACCGCAGCGAGGAGGAGGCCGTCGCGCACGTGCGCGAGGTGTTCGCCGACTGCGGCGTCGAGGAGTTCGTCGTGGACGACCACAGCGGCGGCGCCCTGCCCGGCCTGTCCCACCCGGCCGCCGCGGCCTTCATGGAAGCCGTCGGGGGCGTCCCGCGGCCCAAGTACGGTTGGACCGACGTCTCCCGCTTCTCCGCCCTCGGCGTCCCCGCCGTGAACTACGGCCCCGGCAACCCGCACCTTGCGCACAAGCGGGACGAGCGCGTCGAGACCGCGAAGATCCTCGCGGGGGAGGAGCGGCTGCGCGCGTGGCTCTCCGCGTGACCCGATCGGGGCGCCGGGGGTTCGGGACGCCGCGGGGCGGACATGCTGACGTCCCTCGCGGGTAACCCGCGTAGATCTACGCTGAGGTGGAACGTCCTGGCACACGGAGGGAGCGCACATGGCTACGGGTAACCCCGAGGGGAAGAAGCAGCCCCCCGACGAGCAGCGGCTGGGGCCGGTGCTGCGCCGGCGCCACCAGGTGCAGGCCGGCACCACCGACCAGCGCCTGCTGGACGAGCGCGCCCCCACCGACTGGGTGCACACCGACCCCTGGCGGGTCCTGCGCATCCAGTCGGAGTTCATCGAGGGCTTCGGCACGCTCGCCGAACTGCCCCCCGCGATCAGTGTGTTCGGCTCCGCGCGCACCCCGGTGGACTCCCCGGAGTACGAGGCCGGGGTGGGGCTGGGCCGGGGCCTGGTCGAGGCCGGCTTCGCCGTGATCACCGGCGGCGGCCCCGGCGCCATGGAGGCGGCCAACAAGGGCGCCCTCGAGGCGAACGGCACCTCCGTCGGCCTGGGCATCGAGCTGCCCTTCGAGCAGGGCCTCAACCCCTACGTCGACATCGGCCTCAACTTCCGGTACTTCTTCGTCCGCAAGATGATGTTCGTCAAGTACGCCCAGGGGTTCGTGGTGCTCCCGGGCGGCCTCGGCACCCTCGACGAACTCTTCGAGGCGCTCACCCTCGTCCAGACCCAGAAGGTCACCCGCTTCCCGATCGTGCTGTTCGGCACCGAGTACTGGGGCGGCCTGGTGGACTGGCTGACCAACACCCTGGTGGCCCAGGGCAAGGCGTCCGAGAAGGACCTTCTGCTGTTCCACGTCACCGACGACGTGGACGAGGCGGTCGCCCTGGTCTCCAAGGAGGCGAGCCGCTGACCCCGGGCGGGTGAGGAGTGTGGCGGGGGCGCGTGAGGGGCGTGGCGGGGGGCTCAGGCCAGTCCCCGCCGCGCCACGGCCGGCGGCCGGTGCCCGGCGATCGACGCCACCATGTCCAGCACCTGCCGGGTCTCCGCCACCTCGTGCACCCGGTACACCTGGGCGCCCAGCCACGCGGACACCGCGGTCGTCGCGAGCGTCCCGACCACCCGCTCCTTGACCGGCCGGTCCAGGGTCTCCCCGACGAAGTCCTTGTTGGACAGGGAGACCAGCACCGGCCAGCCCGTCTCCACCATCTCCCCGAGCCGCCGGGTCGCCTCCAGGCTGTGCCGGGTGTTCTTCCCGAAGTCGTGCCCCGGGTCGATCAGGATCGACTCGCGGGGCACCCCCAGCGCGAGCGCCCGCTCCGCCAGGCCCACGGTCACCCGCAGGATGTCCGCCATGACGTCGTCGTACGTCACCCGGTGCGGCCGGGTGCGGGGCCGGGCGCCGCCCGCGTGCGTGCACACCAGGCCCACCCCGTGGCGGGCAGCGACCTCCGCGAGTCCGGGGTCCACACCGCCCCAGGCGTCGTTCAGCAGGTCGGCCCCGGCCTCGCACACCGCGGCACCGACCTCGGCCCGCCAGGTGTCCACGCTGATCACGACGTCCGGGAAGCGCCGCCGCACCTCCGCCACGAACCCGACCGTGCGCCGCACCTCCTCCTCGGCGGACACCTCCTCGCCGGGACCCGCCTTGACGCCGCCGATGTCGATGATCGCCGCGCCCTCGGCCACGGCCTGCTCCACGCGCGCGAGGGCCGGCTCGTCGTGGAACGTCGCCCCCTGGTCGTAGAAGGAGTCCGGGGTCCGGTTCACGATCGCCATGATCACCGGCTCGTGCGCGCCGAACTCACGACTGCCCAGCCTGAGCATCCCCTGTTGACCTTCCCTCGACATTCCCGCTGCGTGCGCCCTTCGGGCCGCCTGCGACCCTAACCGTCAGCGTCGCATGGCACGATCGGACCCTGACACACCCGACCGCTCGCATCACGGACCGTGGGGGCCACAGCGATGCTCATGTTCTTGTTCCTGGTCGTCGCGCTGGCCGTCGTGGTCGGCGCGGTGACGCTCGCCGTTGTGGGCGGCGGCGAGGGCGACGGACCGCTGCCCGAGGCGGCGCCCGAGCGGCTGAACGACCCGCTGCCGCCGGACCGCCCCGTCGGCCGGGCCGACGTCGAGGGCCTGCGCTTCCCGCTCGCCGCCCGCGGCTACCGCATGGCCGACGTCGACGACGCCCTCAGCCGCCTCGGCGCCGAGCTCGCCGAGCGCGACGCGCGCATCGCCGATCTGGAGTCCGCGCTGGCCGGCGCGCGGGCGCCGCGGGGCCAGGTCTCCATGGAGAAGCCCGACCAGGAGGACCAGCGGTGAGCGACGGCTCGGCCCTCGCGGGCCCGGACGGCGCCCCGCGCTGCCCCTGGGCCCTGTCCACCCCGGACTACGTGGCCTACCACGACGAGGAGTGGGGCCGCCCCGTCCACGGCGACGACGCCCTGTACGAACGGCTCAGCCTGGAGGCCTTCCAGTCCGGCCTGTCCTGGATCACGATCCTGCGCCGCCGGGAGGGGTTCCGGGCGGCCTTCGCCGGGTTCGAGATCGCCCGGGTCGCCACCTTCACGGAAGCCGACGAGGAACGCCTCCTCGCCGACACCGGGATCATCCGCAACCGGCTGAAGATCGCGGCGACCGTGGCCAACGCCAAGGTGCTGGCCGGCTGGGCGCCGGGCGAGCTCGACGCCCTGATCTGGTCCCACGCCCCCGACCCGGCCGCCCGCCCGGTCCCGAAGACCCTGGCGGACGTCCCCGCGGTCACCCCGGAGTCGACGGCCCTGTCCAAGGCCCTGAAGAAGCGGGGCCTCAGGTTCGTCGGCCCGACGACGGCGTACGCCCTCATGCAGGCGTGCGGCCTGGTCGACGACCATCTGGCGGACTGCGTCGCGCGGGGCGCCGCCTGACGCGGGCGGCGCCCTCCGCCCGGCGGCCCAGGTGCCGGCGGCCCAGGTGTCAGCGGCCAGGTGTCAGCGGCCCAGGTAGGCGGGCTTCTCCTTGTTCACGAAGGCCCGCACCGCGATCGCGTGGTCCTCGGAGGTGCCCGCGCGCGTCTGCAGCTCGTCCTCCTTCTCCAGGGTCTCCTCCAGGGAGTGCGACAGCCCGAACGCCACCGCCTCCTTGATCGCCGCGTACGCCACCGTCGGGCCCGCGGCGAGGCCCCGGGCCACCCGCTCGGCCTCGGCGCGCAGCTCCGCCGCCGGCACCAGCCGGTTCGCGATGCCCAGGTCGTACGCCTCCTGCGCGGTGATGTTGCGCGGGAAGAGCAGCAGGTCGGTGGCGCGGCTCGGGCCCACGACCCGCGGCAGAGTCCAGGAGATCCCGGAGTCGGCGGTCAGGGCGACCCCGGCGAACGACGTGTTGAAGGCGGCCGTCTCCGCGACCACCCGGTAGTCCGCGGCCAGCGCGAAGCCGAGACCGGCCCCGGCGGCGACGCCGTTCACCGCGGCCACGACGGGCTTCCGCATCCCGGCCAGCGCCCGGACGATCGGGTTGTAGTGCTCCTTGACCGTGGTCATGGTCAGCTTCGTCCCGGACTCCCGGTCGGAGGCCAGCAGCCCGATGTGCTCCTTCAGGTCCTGACCCACGCAGAACGACCGCTCCCCGGCCGCCGTCAGCAGCACGGCCCGCACGGCGTCGTCGCCCGCGGCGGCCTCGACCGCGTCCCGCAGGGCGACCTTCGCGGCGATGTTCAGCGCGTTCATCGCTTCGGGGCGGTTCAGCGTGATCGTCGCCAGCCCGTCGCTCACCTCGTAGAGCACGGTGTCGGCCATGGCGTATCCCCTCCGGTGTGGCGGCTCCGGGCGTACTCGTACTCGTCGGTACGCCCATGTCTGAGGGACAGCATGGCGGAGATCACGGGCCGCCACGGGCGCGGGACGTGTGACCTGCGTCAAAGAATCCACGCACGGGCGTGTGCCGCCGAAGTGCGCGGGGTGGCGCAGTATCGCAGCCACATCGCCGAATTGGGTGGTTTTGCTCGCGCGCGTTGCCCAAGCGATGCCGACTGATGTTGGTCATCGGGTCCTGGCATGCGGGATAATGGCTGGGAAGCAATGTGTTCGATGCCGGTGTCGCGTGTCTCACTCCCGAGACGCGTGCCCTCCATGGGGCCGTCGGCTTTGACGATGAGCTGGTTTCAGGAAGGGGAACGAGCATGGCGGCCATGAAGCCGCGGACGGGCGATGGCCCGCTCGAGGTGACCAAGGAGGGGCGGGGCATCGTCATGCGCGTTCCGCTCGAAGGCGGCGGTCGGCTCGTCGTCGAGCTGACCCCTGACGAGGCCGACGCGCTCGGCGACGCCCTCAAGAAGGTCGTCGGCTGACGCGGACGCGACCCTACCCTTTCGGTGGCCCCGGCATTCCACGGATGCCGGGGTTGCTGCTCTCCGGGCGGCGGAGGTCCCTCAGCGCTTGACCGCGCACAGCAGCCCGTCGCCCACCGGCAGCAGCGACGGGACCAGCTCCTGGCTCTCCCGCACCGCCCGCAGCAGCTCCCGGACGCGTATCACCTCGGTGGGCTGCGGCCCTGAGTCGACGGTACGGCCGCTGGCGAAGACGCCCTCGAAGGCGACCAGGCCCCCGGGGCGCAGCAGACGCAACGATTCGGCGAGATAGTCGAGGAACTCCAGCCGGTCGCCGTCGCAGAAGACGAGGTCGTAGCCGGCGTCCGCGAGGCGGGGCAGGACGTCCAGCGCGCGGCCCGGGATGAAGCGGGCGCGGTTGCTGGCGAACCCCGCGGCGCGGAACGCCTGACGGGCGAACTGCTGGTGCTCCGGCTCCGAGTCCACGGTGGTCAGCACACCGTCCGGGCGCATGCCGTGCAGGAGATGGATGCCCGACACGCCGGTGCCGGTGCCGATCTCCGCGACCGCCTTGGCGTCCACGGTGGCGGCGAGCAACCCCAGCGCGGCGCCCGTGCCGGGCGACACCGAGCGCAGTCCCGCCTCCCGGGCCCGGTCCCGGGCCCAGCGCAGGACGTCGTCCTCGGCGACGTAGGCGTCGGCGAACGCCCAGCTCGTCTGCCGGTTGCCGGTAATGACCCTCTCCTGTCCCCGTGGTTGCCTCGGCGTGACTGTATCCGTTGCGCCCGGGAACCCGCAGATGGGACCGCGCGTTTGGAAGGGTGGGAAGACGAGCGGGGGGACACGGTTGGATCACGATGACGAGCAGGGTCGCGAGCAAGTGCTGACGCAGCCGCACCAGCCGTGTCAGCCCAGTTCAAACTCTGGGAAAACCGCTTATCCGGAGCTAACGGGCGAGGTGGCTATGGTAGGGGCTCCACTGGACACCACCAGAGCCGATAGGGGAGGTGCGGCTGCGCCTGCGGATCGGGGAGGGGTGCTGCGGCGCTTCCTCGGATCGGCGGGCAGGCCGAAATCCGTGAACGACACCGCTGACCACAGCCACGCCGGCGACTCCGCCCAGACCGCGACCTTCTCCACCGACGCGGACGGGCAGGCGTGGACTCCGCCCACCTGGGAGGAGATCGTCAGCACCCACAGCGGGCGCGTCTACCGGCTCGCCTACCGCCTCACGGGCAACCAGCACGACGCCGAGGACCTCACCCAGGAGGTCTTCGTCCGTGTCTTCCGCTCCCTGTCGACCTACACGCCGGGCACCTTCGAGGGCTGGCTGCACCGCATCACCACCAACCTGTTCCTCGACATGGTGCGCCGCAAGCAGCGCATCCGTTTCGACGCGCTGGGCGAGGACGCCGCCGAGCGGCTGCCCAGCAAGGAGCCCACGCCCCAGCAGGTCTTCAACGACGCCCACTTCGACGCGGACGTCCAGCAGGCCCTCGACACCCTCGCACCGGAGTTCCGCGCCGCGGTCGTCCTGTGCGACATCGAGGGACTCTCGTACGAGGAGATCGCCGCCACCCTCGGCGTCAAGCTCGGCACCGTCCGCTCGCGGATCCACCGCGGCCGCTCGCAGCTGCGCAAGGCCCTCGCCCACCGCTCGCCGGAGGCGCGCGCCGAGCGCCGCTCCTTCGTGCCGCGCGTGGCCGCTCTGGGGGGAGGGGGCGCCAGCACGTGAGCGGCCTTCGACCCGACCCCATGGAACGGCTCCTCGCCGAGCAGCACCTTGGCGACCGACTCTCCGCCCTCGTCGACGGGGAGCTCGGTCATGAGACGCGTGAGCGCGTCCTGGCCCACCTGGCGACCTGCGCCCGGTGCAAGGCCGAGGTCGACGCACAGCGCCGGCTGAAGAACGTCTTCGCGGAGGCGGCACCCCCGCCGCCCTCCGAGAGCTTCCTGGCCCGGCTCCAGGGCCTCTCTGGAGGAGGTGACCAGGACGGCGGCGGCTCGCCGCTCGGCGGGGGCGGATTCGGGACGGCCGGACGGCCGGGCACCGCGGGTGTCTTCGGAGTGAAGCGGGACGACGCGTTCGAGTTCGGGTACGTCCCCTCGGGCGGGCACGCCGCCGCCCTCACCGGAGCCGACCGCGGCTTCCGCACCCATCCGGTGACCGGACGTCAGGACCCCGACCGTCACGCGTCCTCCCGGATGCGGTTCGCCTTCGTCGCGGCCGGAGCCGTGTCGCTGGCCGCCCTCGCCCTCGGCGGGGTCACCGGCAGCGTGCCCGCCGACACCGAGGCGCGCGGCGGCTCCGGCGGCAGCAACGTGACCCCGGCCCGCTCCCAGGGCACCGGCGCCACCACGGCCCCGGAGAACCAGCGCCGCCGGAGCACCGGCCCGCTGCTCGCCCAGGGGCAGGCGTCCGGAGCGGCGCGGACCCCGGTCGCCCCGACCAGGACGCCCGCACCGCTGCTCCCCGGGACGCCGGCCTTGTCGGCGGCCCAGGACATGCGGACGCTGACGGCCCCCGTGGTGGCGGGCGCCGCCGCCATGTCCCCGCTGATACGTCCGCTGAGCGCCACCCCGCCGCTCAGCCTGACCTCCTGGTCCAAGGACTCCGGGACCGCCGCCACCCCGGGTCTGCTCGCCGCACCCGTCCCCGGCACGACCTCCTCACCTTCCGCCTCTCCGGCCACCGGCCCCTGACCCGGCCCACTGCGCGGCGGCCCACGAACCTGGTTGAATCCGGGGTGGGCCGCGCGTCCGCGTGCCCGCCGGACGGGTGGCCGAAGTGAGTGGGAAACAGAGCATGAACGAGGGGAAGCCCACGCGGGCGAAGTGGTGGAACCGCTCCCGGCCGCAGGAGGGCTCCCCGGGGGCGTCCGGCGCTTCCGCCGACGGCGACTTCGAACTGGCCCGCCCCGCGCGGCCCCAGGAGACGCCGGGCACCGCCGACGACTACCCGCTCCCGCCCGCCCCCGACTCGCGCGCCACCCCCGACGGCGACTTCGAACTCGCGGTCCCGCAACGGCAGCCGGTACCTCAGCCGCGTGAGGGGGAGGAGCCCTCGGAGACGGCCACGACAGCGGACGCGTCGGCCTCGGGCGCCGTCTCCCCGGCGGAGGGCGGCGAGACGGACACGCCAGCGAACGCACCGGCCGCGCCTGTCTCGGACCTGAGCACCCCGGCGGTGGACGCCGGCACGGGCACGGAAGCCTCGCAGGCCCCCGGCAGCCCGTCGGCAGACGCCGGCACGGGCACGGAAGCCACGTCGGCTCCCGTCGCCCCCGCCCCGCCCCAGGACGCGAGCCCGCGGCCCCTGCACGACCCCGATCCCTACAGCACGCCGCCCTACGGTGAGCCCGGCCCCTGGGCGCCCGCCCCGCCGGTCCAGCACCCGGCGGCCACCCCGGCCCACGGCACCCCGGCAGCGGCGGCGCCCGCGCCCGCGCCGCACCAGCAGGCGGTCCCCGCCCAGTCGGCGCCCGCGCCGCACCAGCAGGCGGTCCCCGCCCAGTCGGCGCCCGCACCCCACCACCAGGCGCCCGGCGCCCCTGTCCACGCCGCGCCCGATCCCGCCTTCGCGGACGCGCCGCCGCCTGCCGTTCCCACGGTGCCCGGCGCGCCCGGCACCCTCGGCACTCCCCACGACCCCTGGCGCAACTACGACCCCTGGGCGCGCGCGGCGCAGCGGGCGGCGGCGGCGCCGCTGCAGGAGAGCGGGGCCGGGGTGCGGCGGCGCAGAGGTGTGAAGGGGGCGCTCCTCGTCGGCGCCCTGGTCATCGCCCTCGTCTCCGGTGGCGTCGGCGGAGCCCTCGGCGCCTACCTCGAACGCAACGGCGGCCTGGACACCGTGGAGCTGCCGCAGGCCGGCGCCGAGGCGCCCGACCGGGCCCCGGACAGCGTCGCGGGGATCGCCGCCCGGGCCCTGCCCAGCGTCGTCACCCTGCATGTGAGCGGCCGTTCGGAGCAGGGGACCGGCACCGGGTTCGTGCTGGACGACCGCGGCCACATCCTGACCAACAACCACGTCGTCGAACCCGCCGGCGACGACGGCGAGATATCGGTGACGTTCCACAGCGGCGACACCGCCAAGGCCACCGTGGTCGGCCGGGACAGCGGCTACGACCTCGCGGTCGTGAAGGTCACCGGCGTCAGCGGACTGCGGCCCCTGCCGCTCGGCAACTCCGAGAACGTCCAGGTCGGCGACCCCGTCGTCGCCATCGGCGCCCCCTTCGACCTCGAAGGCACCGTCACCTCCGGCATCATCAGCGCCAAGCAGCGCCCCATCACCGCCGGCGGCGAGGACGGGGACGGCAGCGACGTGTCGTACGTCGACGCCCTGCAGACCGACGCGCCCATCAACCCCGGAAACTCGGGCGGCCCGCTGCTCGACCGGGCCGGCCGGGTCGTCGGCATCAACTCCGCCATCCGATCGGCGGGCAGCGGCGCCGAGCCCGACGGCGGCCAGGCCGGCTCCATCGGCCTGGGCTTCGCCATCCCGGTCAACCAGGCCAAGCGCGTCGCCGAGGAACTGATCAACACGGGCAAGGCCACCCACCCGGTCATCGGCGTCACCCTGGACATGGCGTACGGCGGCGACGGCGCCCGGGTCGGGACGAAGGACAGCGAGGGCGGCCCCGCCGTCACCAAGGGCGGACCCGGCGCCAAGGCGGGTATCGAGCCGGGTGACGTCATCACCGAGATCGACGGGGCACGGGTGCACTCCGGCGAGGAACTGATCATCAAGACCCGCGCCCACCGCCCCGGCGACCGCCTGGAGCTGACGCTGAAGCGGGACGGCAAGGAGATCACGCTGAAGCTGACGCTGGGCTCGTCGAGCGGGCGGTGAACTCACACCGGTCTCACACCGCCCGGCACAGTACCGGTCGTGGTGGATGGCCGGGTAACGTGGGGGCGGCCCGGACCACGGAAAGACCCGCAGGCGACCACCGAGGGCCGAGGACCGAGGACATCGCAAGGAGCTTCAGGTGTTCAATGACATAGGACCGCTCGAGCTGGTGACGCTGATCGTCCTCGCCGTGCTCGTCTTCGGTCCGGACAAGCTCCCCAAGGTCATCCAGGACGTCACGCGGACGATCCGCAAGATCCGCGAGTTCTCGGAGAGCGCCAAGCAGGACATCCGCCAGGAACTCGGCCCGGAGTTCAAGGACTTCGAGTTCGAGGACCTCAACCCCAAGACCTTCATCCGCAAGCAGCTGGACAACGAGGAACTGGGGCTGAAGGAGATCCGCAACGGCTTCGACCTGAAGAAGGAGATGGCCGAGGTCACCGACGCCGTCCACGGCCGGGAGACCGAGTCGCCCGCGGCACCCGCCGCCGGGCCGGCCTCGTCCGGGGCCGGCCGGGTCGACATGACGAAGAAGCCGGAGACCCCGCGCGTCGAGCACCCGCCGTACGACGCGGACGCCACCTGAGAAGCCCGGCGCCCGGCCCGTACGTGACGCTTCTCATACGCCGGCCGGGCCCCCGCACGGCCTGATCCCGCCGTCCGCGCGCCTCGCGCGCCGGGCGGCTTCCCGGCTGTCAGCAGCGGTGTGGCTATGCTGCCGAGTTGTTGTGCGGACCGTACCCAACAGGGACCGCCGCCCGAAGGGGGGCGGGCCGGCCTGGTGCGGCGAGATCGAGGAGGCGTCCGGGCACATGGAGACGACGAGTCAGACGACGAGTCGGGCGGTCGCGCAGGAATCGACCGAGGAGAGCGGCCGGCAGGCCCCCTCCGCCCGGCGCACGGTCGACGGCTACCTGCTGGCGCCCTTCCCCTGGTACGGCCTCGACGAGGCGTTCACCGGGCCGCGCTGGCTGATGCAGGTCGGCACGGCGGCCGACGGGGCCGTGGAACACGGTTCGATCGGGCACGGTGACGAACCGTCCGTGCTCAACGAGGCGGCGGAGGGCCGCGAGAAGTTCGCGGTGGTCGTGAGCGTCGCCGCCAACCCGTCCCGCCGCAGCGCCGACGGAACGGGCCTGCTGGAGGCCACCACGGTCTCCTCGGCGGCCTGGCTGGCCGGCGTGGGACTGCTGTCCTTCACCTGGCCCGGCCAGATGGACCACTCGCTGCGGGACGACTGGCTCGACCAGCAGACCGAGACGGCGTGGGCGCTCGCCGACGACCTCGACGGACCGGACTGGTCGACGCTGTCCCTGCCGGTGGACGGCGTGCCCACCCCGTTCCACTACCGGGAGTCCGAGTTCGGCTGGGTCCTCGCGGGCTCCACCCAGGAGGGCGTCCACCTGGGCGCGTACGGCCGCGGCATGAGCGCGTACGGCCTGGGCTTCGCCATGATCAAGGACATCGCGTCCTACGCGTGACCCGCACGTCGACGTGACCCGCACGTCGAAGGGGCGCCGCGAAGCTCGCGGCGCCCCTTCGACGTACGTACGCCCCTGAGGGCGGGTCAGAACTTGAAGCCGCAGGTCACGGCATGGTTCGCCCCGTGGGGGCCGCCCGTGGGCCGTCAGAGTGAGAAGGCTCGCCAAAGAGCGGGACTCGACGGACTCGCGGGTCGAGGGGTCCGCGTCCTGACTCTTCATCCACAAAGCTGCTGGTCAGCTACGGTGGCGGCAGGACTGACAGCCTGCTCGAGGACGTAGCCGACGTGCTTGACCTCGTCCTGAACCCGGACGAGCCGGTTCACGTCGCCCTCCGACGGCAGGTGCCCCGACTCAGGGTGCAATCCCGCTGTGAGTGCGGTTGCGGCACTGCCTACTTCGACCTCGACGCCGACGCGGTGGAGCTCGCGCCAACGGGCCCCGGCACCGTCGTGGCTGCCGACGTGCAACTGTTCACCGAAACCGGCGAGTGCCCTGGCGAGGTCCTGGTCTTCGCGCACGGCGGCTACCTCTCAGGCTGGAGGTCTGTTCTTGGAGCGATGACGTCGGGTGAATCTCGCCGCGGCGCTGGCAAAAGCCATCGTCCTGAACCCGAGCCGGTAGCAGCCGGCGGTCTCGGACCCTGACGCCGTCACCACGAGTCGACCGACATCCCGGGTTCAAGTTCAGTACCGCCGGCTGGCCCGCCCGACCGGTTCACACGGCGCCGAGAGAGCCCGGATCAACCCCATCGAATTGCCGGCATGAGTCCCGGGCGACGCCGAGCAGCTCCGTCATCGGCACCGCGCGACGACTGGTCGCGGAGAGGTCGTGAGGTCTGCACGCCCGTATGGGAGTGCGCCAGCACCCCAGACGACTCGAGCCCTACGAGAACCGCCTGATCCGCGCATTCCTGTGTCCGGACGGCTACCGCAACTACGGCGACTACCTCATGACAGAGCCGTTGGGGCACGTCGCCTCGTGACGTCGTTCTCGCCCTCGGTGGTCAGGCAGCCAGAACGGCCGAAGCTGCCGGCCACTTCAGTGGGTGGAACTACGAACGGCTGCTGTTCCCGGAGACACCCGCCGAACCGTAGGCCCCGCCGAACGAGCCGTGGCCGCAAACCCAGCGGCCCTCTGCCGGCGTCCACTCATGGACGGACAATTGCTTGCTCA
Source organism: Streptomyces sp. NRRL WC-3605 (assembly GCF_001509795.1). Taxonomy (GTDB): domain Bacteria; phylum Actinomycetota; class Actinomycetes; order Streptomycetales; family Streptomycetaceae; genus Streptomyces; species Streptomyces viridochromogenes. Next base: position 187,404 of record NZ_LLZN01000091.1, read on the forward strand.
AGCAGGTCCCTGAGAGCGCGCTGCTGATCAGGACTGAGACCGGCCAGCGGCGAGTCCTGGGCGAGGAGTTCAAGGACCTGTTCACGGAGGGAACCGCCCTCGGCGGTGAGGATGAGTTGCTTGGCGCGGCGATCGGTGGGGTGCGCGCGTCGTTCGACCAGGCCCTGTTTCTCCAGCTTGTCGATGACGAAGGTCACGTTGGAGGGCTCGCAGCTCATGCGTTCGGCGAGCTCGCGCATGGTCATCGGTCCGGTCATCTCCCGCAGCGCGGTCACCTGCGGCACGGTGAGGCCCAGAGTCGCGGCGCGTACGCGCACATGATCGGAGATCTGCTGGGCCAGTCCGTTGATCAGGCCACACACCCTTCGCTCGGCGACGGTCTGCGGCTCCGGGGGCTTCGTCATGCGTTCCACCCTACCAAATCGCATCAAGCTAAAATCATTCAAGCTTGTAATATTCTGGCTTGATGCTTATGGTTGCGTCGTCGCGTCCGGGCGACGCAACGATGATCGACAAGGTGAGGAAACGTGGCGTATTCCGCAGACGATCTGGTCCAGAGGCTGAGGAAGCCGGCGGGTATCCGCTCGGTACGACTGGGCGACGTGAAGGTGACCTACGTACCGGACGGAGCGGCGCGGCTCAGGCCGCGCGATCTGCTTCCCGACACCCCTGAAGAGGTGTGGGACGCACGACCCGAGTTCCTGGACACGTCCGGCAACCTGGTGGTGAGCATCGGTGGCCTGCTGGTGGAGAACGGCGACCGCGCACTATTGATCGACGTCGGGATCGGACCACACGACTCGCACGCCTCGCAGGGCCCGGTCGCCACGATGCACGGCGGTGCGCTCCTGGACAGCCTGGCCGCACTCCGTCGCAGGCCCGAGGAGATCGAGGCGGTGGCTTTCACTCACCTGCACCCCGACCACATCGGTTGGGCCTGGCATCCCGCACCGGGCGGTGACCGGCCCCCACTCGCCCACGCCGATTACCTGATGTCCGAACCTGAATGGGCTCACCGCGGTGTGCTGGAGGCGCAGGGGATGAGCAAGGAGATGGCCGGCCTGGCACCGAGCGTCCGCACCGTGGCGGACGGGCAGGAGATCTTTCCGGGAGTACGGATGCGGATAGGCGCCGGTCACACGCCCGGACATGCCGAGTACGTCATCACATCGGGCGGGCAGCGGCTGATCGCCTTCGGCGACGCCATGCTCTCATCGATCCAGGTCGAGCACCCCGAATGGCCCCTGGCCTTCGACGGCGACCCCGTCCCGGCGGCCGACTATCGCCGCCGCCTCGTCGCCGACTTGGCGGAGCCCGACACGATCGGTTTCGGCATCCACTTCGCGGACGTGGTGTTCGGACATGTCCGGCGGGACGGCGACAGCCCCACTTGGCGTCCCCTGGACGCCTCATCCGTCGGTGACGACCTATGACGCCCTGCTCCCCTGCAGCCACTACCTGCCCAAGAGCACTGCAAAGCGGATCAGGGCCCGCCCTGCTCGCGCGACCAGACACTGTCAACTCGAATGATCGACAAGGCGATGGACCGCGGAGCCGGGAGCAGCGCCCAGTGATTCCGACAACAGCCAGAGAATGAGAGAAGCCCAATGAAGCACATCAAGCTGGGGGACCTGGATGTCTCCCGTATCGGTCTAGGCCTGGTGTCGATGTCCTACGCCTACACCGGCGCCAACACGGACGACGCCGAGTCGATCCGCACCATCCACCGCGCCCTTGAACTGGGGGTCACGTTCCTCGACACCGCCGAGGTTTACGGCCCCTACATCAACGAGGAACTCCTCGGCAAGGCGCTCAAGGGCCGTCGCGACCAGGCCGTGGTGGCGACGAAGTTCGGCATGATCTCCCACACCGGCCGGCCGGCCGGGCAGCTCGACAGCAGCCCGGCCAGCATCCGCACTGCCGTGGAGGGCTCGCTCAAGCGGCTGGGCACCGACTACATCGACCTGTACTACCAGCACCGGGTCGACCCGAACACGCCCATCGAGGACACGGTGGGGACGCTGGCAGAACTGGTCCGAGAGGGCAAGGTCCGCCACATCGGCCTCTCCGAGGCCGGGCCGGAAACGATTCGCCGCGCCCACGCCGTCCACCCCATCGCTGCAGTCCAGTCGGAGTACTCCCTGTGGGCCCGGGAACATGCTGAGGCGCGGGTGCTGCCGCTGCTGCGGGAACTGAACGTCGGGTTCGTGCCCTACTCGCCCCTGGGACGCGGTTTCCTCACCGGACAGATCCGCTCCACGAGCGGCTTCGACGACACCGACCTGCGCAAGAACAACCCCCGCTTCACCGGCGAGAACTTCCAGCACAACCTGCGCATCGCCGACAAGATCGAAGCCCTCGCAGCCGAGGCGGGTGCCACCCCGGCGCAGGTCGCCCTGGCCTGGCTGCTGGCCCAGGGCGACGATATCGCCCCCATCCCCGGCACCAAGCGCGTGGCACGCGTCGAGGAGAATACCGCCGCTGACGCCGTGGAGCTGACCTCAGAACAGCTCAAGAAGCTCAACGATCTCCCCCCAGCCGTCGGCGAGACCCACGACGAGGCGGGCCTGCGCACCCTGGAGCGTTGACCTCGGCCCGGACATGAATACAGGCCACACGCTCGCCAACCACAGGAGCACCGGGCCGTCGACTCCCTATGTCGCTTCGAGGGCCTGGTGCCAGCTGCTCGGGTCGCTGAGACCCGTCCCGTAACCGATGGTCAGAGACGAGATGATCTTGCCGTGTCCCAGGAACAGACTTCCAGCCACGACAGGTAGCCGCCTGGACGGCCGGAGGATTTGCCGCTCTCTGTGGCGATGCGCTGGTCGGCACACTTGGTGGCAGTGGGCGGACCGGCCGGCCGAACCGCTGGAGGTCTGCCCAGTTCCGGAACTGTTCCGCTGACGCCCAACGTCGGCATCAACGAACTCGGACAGTGGCACAGCAGCACCCCCGCGCGACCCCCAGCCCAGTCGACGACGAGCCCAGGCGTCAGGCGACCGGCTGACGTGCTCGGCCGACCTCAATGAACCCCCGCCTGTAGTTCGTATGGAGGGACATGCCGAGGGCGGTCCGCTCGGGCCGTCTCTGGGCCGTGCATGGGCGCTCAACGACCACCAACGTTGACAGACGTCGACGGCTTCGCCGCTGGTCAGAAGTTTGACCAGTGACGGAGCCGCAGACCGCAGACGTGCGAGTTCAGAACTTGTTCTTCGGGGTGATCCCCAGCGACAGGCCCGACAGGCCGCGCTGGCGGCCGCCCAGCTTGCCCGCGATCGAGCGCAGGGCCGCGCCCGCCGGGGAGTCCGGGTCGGTCAGGACGACCGGCTTGCCCTCGTCGCCGCCCTCGCGCAGGCGGACGTCGATCGGGATGCTGCCGAGGACCGGGACCGTCGCACCCGTCGTGCGGGTCAGGCCGTCGGCGACCGTCTGGCCGCCGCCGGTGCCGAACACGTCGACCATCTCGCCGCAGTGCGGGCAGGGCAGGCCCGACATGTTCTCGACCACGCCGACGATCTTCTGGTGCGTCTGGACGGCGATGGAGCCGGCCCGCTCGGCCACCTCGGCGGCGGCCTGCTGCGGAGTCGTCACGACCAGGATCTCGGCGTTCGGGACGAGCTGCGCGACCGAGATCGCGATGTCGCCGGTGCCGGGCGGCAGGTCCAGGAGCAGGACGTCGAGGTCGCCCCAGTAGACGTCCGCGAGGAACTGCTGGAGCGCGCGGTGCAGCATCGGGCCGCGCCACACCACCGGGGCGTTGCCCGGGGTGAACATGCCGATGGAGATGACCTTCACGCCGTTCGCCGACGGCGGCATGATCATGTTCTCGACCTGGGTCGGGCGTCCGTCGGCGCCCAGCATGCGCGGCACGCTGTGGCCGTAGATGTCGGCGTCGACGACGCCCACCTTCAGACCGTCGGCCGCCATGGCCGCCGCCAGGTTCACCGTCACCGAGGACTTGCCGACGCCGCCCTTGCCGGAGGCGACCGCGTACACCCGGGTCAGGCTGCCCGGCTTGGCGAAGGGGACCTCACGCTCGGCCTGGCCGCCGCGCAGGGCGTTCGCCAGCTCCTTGCGCTGCTCGTCGCTCATCACGTCGAGCGTGACGTCGACCCGGGTCACGCCCTCGACGCGGGAGACCGCGTCCGTCACACGCTGCGTGATGGTGTCGCGCATCGGGCAGCCGGAGACCGTCAGATACACGGTGACCGCGACCGCACCGTCCGCACCGATCTCCACCGACTTGACCATCCCCAGCTCGGTGATGGGGCGGTTGATCTCGGGGTCGTTCACCGTCGCCAGTGCTTCGCGCACCGCGTCTTCCGTAGCCATAAGGACGATGGTACGGCCCGGTAGCCATGCCCGGGTAAGGCCGTCAGCGGTCGTCTACGTCACGTCCCGGTGGCCGTTCCGCCGGGAATACCCCGCGCTCGCGATGCCCGTTGTGCCGCTCCTCCAGCTCCTTCAGCATGTCCTGCAGCTCCGAGCGCATCCAGTCGCGGGTGGCGACCTCGCCCAGGCCGACCCGCAGCGCCGCGATCTCGCGGGTCAGGAACTCGGTATCGGCGATCGACCGCTCGTTCTGCTTGCGGTCCTGTTCGAGGTTCACCCGGTCCCGGTCGTCCTGCCGGTTCTGCGCGAGCAGGATCAGCGGGGCCGCGTACGACGCCTGCAGGGACAGGGCCAGCGTCAGGAAGATGAACGGGTACTCGTCGAAGCGCAGCTCGCTGGGCGCCGCGATGTTCCACAGCACCCACAGGATGATCACGACCGTCATCCACACCAGGAACCGCCCGGTGCCGATGAACCGGGCGACCCGCTCCGACAGCCGTCCGAAGGCGTCCGGGTCCCACTCGGGCAGGATGCGGCGGCGCGGCGGGCGCGGCTGGTCCAGCCGGGTCCGCGGTCCCCGTCCGGCGGCGGTCGCGCCCGCCGTGGCGCGCTCGCGTGCGCCGCCCTCGCGCTCAGGAGCCATCCGGGCCCCTTCCCCCGCCGGAGTCCTCGTCCAGGTGGAACTCGGTCTCCCGCCAGTCGTCGGGCAGCATGTGGTCCAGCACGTCGTCCACGGTGACCGCGCCCAGCAGCGACCCCGAGTCGTCGACGACGGGCGCCGCCACCATGTCGTACGTCGCGAAGAACCCGGCGACGACGGGCAGCGTCGCGTCCGGCTCCAGGGCCTCCAGCGCCTCGTCCACCATGGAGCTGACCAGGGTGTACGGCGGGTCGCGCAGCAGGCGCTGGAAGTGGACCGTGCCGAGGTACTTGCCGGTCGGGGTCTCGTCGGGCGGGCGGCACACGTAGACCTGGGCGGCCAGCGCCGGCGACAGGTCGGGGTGCCGGATGCGGGCGAGGGCGTCCGCGACGGTGGCGTCGGGCCGCAGGATGATCGGCTCGGTCGTCATCAGACCGCCCGCGGTGTGCTCCTCGTACGACATCAGGCGGCGCATGTCGGCCGCGTCCGAGGGCTGCATCAGGTTCAGCAGCCGCTCCTGCTCGTCCGCGGGCAGCTCGGCGAGCAGGTCGGCCGCGTCGTCGGGGTCCATGGCCTCCAGGACGTCGGCGGCGCGCTCCTGCTTCAGCTTGCCGAGGATCTCGATCTGGTCGTCCTCCGGCAGCTCCTCCAGCACGTCGGCGAGGCGGTCGTCGTCCAGGGCGGCGGCGACCTCGGCGCGGCGCTTGGGGGAGAGGTGGTGCAGCACGTTGGCGAGGTCGGCGGGGCGCAGCTGCTCGAACGTGGCCAGCAGGTTCTCCGCGCCCTGGCCCTGCTCCTCCAGGGAGAACCCGGTGACGGCCGACCACTCGACCGTCAGCGACTCGCCCTTGGCCCGCCGGAAGGCGCCGCCCCGGCCGCCCTTGCGGACGAACACCTTGTCGATCTCCCAGTCCCGGCGGGCGGGCAGCTGCTGCACCGACAGGTCCAGGACGGTGACCTCCTCGTCGGTCTCCACGAGGGTGACGCGACGGTCGAGCAGCTCACCGAAGACCAGCCGCTCGGTGGGCCGCTGCTCGAACCGGCGGACGTTCAGCACCCCGGTCGTGATGACCTGCCCGGACTCGATGCTGGTCACCCGGGTCATCGGCAGGAAGATACGGCGCCGCGTGGACAGTTCGACCACGAGGCCGAGCAGCCGCGGCGGGCGCCGGCCCACGCGCAGCATGACGACCAGGTCCCGCACCCGGCCCACCTGGTCGCCGTTCGGGTCGAACGCGGCGACACCGGCGAGGTGCGAGACGAAGATCCGGGGCGCGCCGGCTGCCATGGCTGAGGCTCCTCTGCGTGCGGGTCGGCCGAATTCCTGGTGCTGCTGTGACGGGGTGCCGCGCCGGGGCGCCCTTTCCGAATTGCCCGCTGGGGTGGGCTTCAGGCTAGCCCGTCCGCATCCGGTCCGCCCTGGTGAGGGGTCCGGACGGACTGGCTCCGCCCGGGACCCGGCGCCCCGGTACGCTGCCGTACGCCGCTCGGGTACCACGACAGAAAGGCAGCCCCACCTGTGACTGCGATTCCCCACGGCCGCCCCCGCAAGGCCGTGCTGGTGTCCGCCATGTGCGCCCTGGCCGTGTCGGCGACGGGGCTGACGGGATGCGGCAGCGAGGACCCCGACGCGGGGACCAACGGGGTCGGCAAGCTGCCGGTGGCCGAGATCCAGCGCAAGACCCGGGCCGCCGCCGACTCCGCCCAGGCGGTGCGCCTCTCGGGGAACGTGGTCACCAGCGGACGCACCTACAGACTCGACATGCGGCTGAAGGCCGACGGCGCGACCGGATCGGTCACCGCGCGCGGGTCCACGTTCCATCTGCTGCGCGTCGGCGAGCAGCTGTTCCTGAAGGCCGACGCAGGCTTCTGGAGCGACGCGGGCACCGACGGCAAGACGGACGCCGGGGCGGTCGACAAGTTGGACGGCAAGTACGTGAAGGTGCCGCAGGGCGATCCTTCGTACCAGAAGTTCAGCGGGTTCACCGAGAAGGACGTCCTGCTCGACGGGCTGCTGGCGCTGCACGGCAAAGTGACCACGGACGGGCACCACGAGCAGGCGGGCCTGCGCACCATCAGGCTCTCCGGCGACGGCGGGGACGGCGGCACCCTCGACGTCTCCCTGGAGGGCAAGCCCTACCCGCTGCTCCTGACCCGCGCGGGCGGCGCGGGCACCCTCACCTTCTCGGCGTGGGGCAAGGACTTCCCGCTGGAGAAGCCGAACAAGGACGACACCGTGGACTACGGCCGGCAGCTGCCGTCGTCCTGAACCCTCAGCCCCGCTTGCGGCGCTTCGCCAGCAGGCGGGGCAGCCCCGCCGGGATCGGGTGGCGGGTCGTCGCCGGTGTCGGCACGGGGACCTCGGCGAGAGAGCCGTCCGGCAGCGGGGCCGGCGCTCCCGCCGGCTCCAGGCGCAGCACCCGGCACTCGCGCGCCCAGCGCTCGGGCATCGCCTCCCCGTCCGGGGCGTTCAGGCGCTTGCCCTTGAGCTCGGCTACCGCGGCCTCCCACGCCTCGGTCCGCGCCGCCAGCTCGACGACCCGCGCCGGCCAGGACACCAGCCGGCCGCCCTTGTCCTTGCTGCGCACGGTGACCTCGACGGCGGCCCCGTCGGTCAGGCCGGGCAGCGGCTGCTCACCCGGGCCGTCGCCCACGACACACGCGGCACCCTCGTGCCACACGTGCCACAGCGCGCGGGCCGGGACGCCCGGCGCCGCGACCCAGACGAGGCCGGACTTCTTCGTGGCCTCCTCGACGAGGGCCTGGTCGAGCAGCTCGCTTGTCATGGCCCAAGCCTATCCAGCGGGGCCCGTCCGGATCAGAGCCAGCCGTTGCGCTTGAGCGTGCGGTGGATGCCCAGACAGATCGCGACGGTCACGCTGAGGATCACCGGGTAGCCGTACTTCCAGTGCGTCTCCGGCATGTAGTCGAAGTTCATGCCGTACACCCCGCAGACCATCGTCGGGACGGCGATGATCGCCGCCCATGAGGTGATCTTGCGCATGTCCTCGTTCTGCGCGACGGACGCCTGCGCGAGGTTGGCCTGGAGGATCGAGTTCAGCAGCTCGTCGAAGCCGATGACCTGCTCGTGCACGCGCGCGACGTGGTCGGCGACGTCCCGGAAGTACTTCTGGATGTCGGGGTCGATCAGCCGCATCGGCCGCTCGCTCAGCAGCTGCATCGGGCGCAGCAGCGGCGACACCGCACGCTTGAACTCCAGCACCTCGCGCTTGAGTTGGTAGATCCGGCCGGCGTCCGTGCCGCGCGGGGCGCCCTTGCGGCCCGGCGAGAAGACCTCGGTCTCCACCTCGTCGATGTCGTCCTGCACGGCGTCGGCGACGGCGATGTAGCCGTCCACCACGTGGTCGGCGATGGCGTGCAGCACCGCGGACGGGCCCTTCGCGAGCAGCTCGGGGTCGTCCTGGAGGCGGTGCCGCAGCGCGCGCAGCGAGCCCTGGCCGCCGTGCCGGACGGTGATGAAGAAGTCCCGGCCGGTGAAGCACATCACCTCACCGGTCTCCACGACCTCGCTGTTGGCGGTGAGACGGTCGTGCTCGACGTAGTGGACCGTCTTGAACACGGTGAACAGGGTGTCGTCGTAGCGCTCCAGCTTGGGCCGCTGGTGCGCCTGCACGGCGTCCTCGACGGCGAGCGGGTGCAGCCCGAACTCACCGGCGATACCAGCGAATTCGGCCTCGGTGGGCTCGTGCAGCCCGATCCAGACGAAGCCTCCGTCGCGGCGCACCTGGCGCATCGCCTCGTGCGGCGTCAGCGGCGTCGCGGTCGCCAGGCGGGCGCCGTCGCGGTAGACGGCGCAGTCGACGACGGCGGAGGGCGTCGCGGGGTCACGGGTGGTCTCGTACGGGCCGCTGTCCTTGCGCAGCGAGATGCGGGACGGACGGACCACGGCACGCAGGTCGCGGATCATCGACATGAGCAGGCTCCTTCGCGACGGGCAACGAAGCGCGTGCGTACCGCCGCACGGGTGGAACTGCCCGGAATGAGGACGTCCTGACCTCAGGATGTTTGGTACGTCCACAAAGCGGGGAGCACCGCACCGTTGCGGTGATGGGCTTCGTTGCTGAAACAGATCAGACCGATCAGGCAAAGCGAAACGAAGTGCTCTTCCGCGTCAGGAACACGAGCGTGAAAGGCGGCGGTCAGCCGGAGCCGGAACAGCCGAGCCAGCTACATCAACGGCGGGAAGAGCGAGTGGTACTGCACGGTCGACTTCGATCCATGACAGCCCCACCTCCTCCGGCCGGTCCCTCGTGAGGGACGTTCCATACCCCTAAGGGGTTCCCCGTACGGGAGTATTCAGGCGTCGGGACTCGTTCGCGATGCCTCGGCACGCTGCCCGAACACCGGGCAAGAGTATCAGCCGACAGAAGTGTCAAGGCGCTGCTTTGCCGCGTCCTGACGAGTTCTATGCTCGCCACATGGCTGATGTTCTTCCCCTGGTCGAGGCCCGGCTGCGCACCGCCCTCGGTGAACCGGACGCACGCGCGGCGGTCACCTTCCTCGGCACCGACCGCGTCGAGGTGCTCCGCTTCCAGGAGGGCGACATCGTCCGCTACGCCACCCTCGGCATGTCCGCGCACCCCATGACGGACCCGACGGCCGTGGTCGCCGACCCCGTCAAGGGCCCCCGCGCCGAGCTGGTCCTGTCCGTCCGCGCCGGTCTCGCCGACACCGACAAGGTGCTCCGCCCGCTCGCGGTGCTCGCCGCGTCCCCGCAGGTGGAGGGTGTCGTCGTGGCCCCCGGCGCCTCCCTCGACGTAGGTGAACCCCTGTGGCCCGGCGCCCCGTTCACCTCGGTGCTGGTCGCCGAGCCGGGCGGTCTCGTGGAGGACCTGGACCTCGACGCCCCCCTCGACCCGGTGAGCTTCCTGCCGCTGCTCCCGATGACGCCGAACGAGGCCGCCTGGAAGCGCGTGCACGGCGCCCAGGCCCTCCAGGAGCGCTGGCTGACGCAGGGGACGGACCTGCGGGATCCCACCCGCACGTCCGTCCCGTTGACGTGAGCGTCGCGTGAGCGCCCGATGAGCCCCACGTGAGCGATCTCACCAACCGGCCGTAGGGGAGCGTCAGTTGGCGAACACGGTGACGCTGTCCCGGGTCGCGTGCCGGGTGGTGTGCTCCTCGGCCGCCAGGGTGAGCGCCCCGCGGCGGACGAGGACGACGAGCGCGCCCAGCACCGCGGTGACGGCGGCCACCACGAACGGCACCTTCAGGCTGCCGGTCCACTCCTCGATCCGCGGGGCGAAGAACGGCGCCGCGGCCGCCGCGAACCAGCGGACGAAGTTGTAGCCGGCGCTGGCCACCGGGCGCGGCGCGTCCGACACGCCGAGGGCCAGCTCGGTGTAGACGGTGTTGTTCACGCCGATGAACGCCCCCGACAGGATCGTGCAGACCACGGCGGTCGTGTGGTCGCCGTAGCCGAGGACGAGCACGTCGGCCGCGAGCAGGACGAGCGAGCCGCCGAGGACCCACAGCGAGCCGAACCGCTTTTGCAGGCGCGGCGCCACGATCACCGAGAACACGGCGAGCAGCACACCCCAGGCGAAGAACACCGCGCCCGACCGGTACGGGCTCATGTCCAGCACGAACGGCGTGAAGGCCAGCACGGTGAAGAACGTGTAGTTGTAGAAGAACGCCGAGGCCGCCGCCGACGCCAGGCCGCCGTGGCCGAGGGCGCGGATCGGGTCGAGCACCGAGGTCTTGGTGGCCGGCTTGGGCTGCTCCTTGAGGAACGCCGTGATGCACAGGAAGCCGACGGCCATCAGGAACGCCGTGCCGAAGAACGGGTAGCGCCAGCTGGCGTCGCCGAGCAGCGCACCCAGCAGCGGGCCGCAGGCCATGCCGAGCCCGAGGGCGGACTCGTACAGCAGGATCGCCGCCGCGCTGCCGCCGGCCGCGGCTCCGACGATCACCGCGAGGGCGGTGGACACGAAGAGCGCGTTGCCCAGGCCCCAGCCGGCCCGGAACCCGACCAGTTCCCCGACCGAGCCGGACGTGCCCGCGAGCGCGGCGAAGACGACGACCAGCGCCAGGCCGAGCAGCAGCGTCCTGCGCCCGCCTATGCGGCTGGAGACGAAGCCGGTGAGCAGCATCGCCACGGCGGTGATCAGGAAGTACGAGGTGAAGAGCAGGGAGACCTGGCCGGCCGTGGCGTCCAGGCCGCTCGCGATGGACGGCAGGATCGGGTCGACGAGCCCGATGCCCATGAAGGCGACGACGGACGCGCCGGCGGTCGCCCAGACGGCCTTGGGCTGCCGGAGGATGCCGCCGGATCCCGCATCGAGGGGGTCCATGCCGTTCTCCAATCAGGACTGGTTCAGTCGGTGAAGGTGGTTGGTACCTGAACAGATTAGGTTAGCTATTCTAATTAATGCAAGCTACATCTATATCCTCGCGGTCCACGCGTTCCGTCCGGACGGGTGATCGTCCTTGACGTGACGCGGAAGGGGTAGGACCGTGGGGCCCTATGAGGGGCGAACCCAGTTGCCCGAAGTGCGGTGGCCGGGTCAGGGCTCCCGGACTCTTCGCCGACACCTGGCAGTGCGACGTGCACGGCACCGTGTATCCGGTGCAGCCCGTGATCCCGCCCAGCGTCGAGGCGCTCGGAGTGGTCGTGCACCGCACGCGGGTGCCCGTGTGGATGCCGTGGCCGCTGCCGATCGGGTGGCTGTTCACCGGCGTCGCCAGCGCGGGCGACGACCGCAGCGGCGGACGCGCGAGCGCCGTGGCCTGTTCCGGACCCGGACCGCTCGGCGGCCCCGGCGAGCTGATCCTGATCGCCGAGGAGCTCGGCGTCGGACTCGGCGCCCGCTACGCCGGCATCGACGGACCCGACCCCGGGGCGTACATCGACGTCGAGAAACCGCCGCAGGCCAAGGTCCTCGCCACCGGCCGCCCCACCCCGCTGTGGCATGTCTCCGGCACCCCCGACGACCGCGCGGTCTTCGCCGGCGAGGCGCTGGGGATGTGGCTGTGGGCGATCACGTGGCCCGAGCAGTCCGGGCTGCTCCTGTACGACGAACTGGTGCTCACCGATCTGCGGGACGCCGGGGCCGAGGTGGAGCTGGTGCCCTGCGGGGCGCTGTCCCCTCGCCTGCTCGAACCGTAGGAGGCGCCCCTCGGTGTAGGGGGCGCCGGTGCCGTGCGGGTGTGACAGGCGAGTCCGGAAATACGGCTATCCTTGTGCGGTCCCTTCCGTGCCGTCCCGACTGGAGTCCGCGTCGTGCGTATCGACCTGCACACCCACTCCACCGCGTCCGACGGTACGGACACCCCCGCCGAGCTGGTGCGTCACGCCGCCGAGGCCGGGCTGGACGTCGTGGCGCTCACCGACCACGACACGACCCGCGGCTACGCCGAGGCGATCGCCGCGCTGCCGGAGGGGCTCACGCTCGTCACCGGCGCGGAGCTGTCCTGCCGGGTCGACGGGATCAGCATGCATCTGCTGGCCTACCTCTTCGACCCCGAGGAGCCCGCCCTGCTCGCCGAGCGCGAGCTGGTGCGCGACGACCGGGTGCCGAGGGCCAAGGGCATGGTCGCCAAGCTGAACGCGCTGGGTGTGCCCGTCACCTGGGAGCAGGTGAGCCGGATCGCCGGCGGCGGCTCGGTCGGCCGCCCGCACGTCGCCTCCGCGCTCGTCGAGCTCGGTGTCGTGCCGTCCGTGGACGAGGCCTTCACCGAGGACTGGCTGGCCGACGGCGGCCGGGCCCATGTGGAGAAGCACGAGACGGATCCCTTCGAGGCCGTCCGGCTGGTCAAGGCCGCGGGAGGCGTCACCGTCTTCGCCCACCCCGCCGCCAGCAAGCGCGGCCGTACGGTCCCGGAGTCCACGATCGCCGAGCTGGCCGCGGCCGGCCTCGACGGGATCGAGGTCGACCACATGGACCACGACCCCGGCACCCGCGCGCGGCTGCGCGGACTCGCCCAGGAGCTCGGGCTGCTGACCACCGGCTCCAGCGACTACCACGGCAGCCGCAAGACCTGCGTCCTCGGCGAGTACACGACCGACCCCGAGGTGTACGGCGAGATCACGCGGCGGGCGACCGGCGCGTTCCCCGTCCCCGGTACCGGCGGAGTCTGAGCACCCTCACCCGCCCGTCCGATCCACCCGGCGTCGTCCGCCGTGCCCACCCCTGCCCGCCTCGCGGGCGGCCGGTCACGGTGGCACGCCCCTGCGCAAGGCACAGCTCACCCATGTTCGACGTCGCCGTCTTCGGCTCGCTCTTCCTCACCCTGTTCGTGATCATGGATCCCCCCGGGATCACCCCGATCTTCCTCGCGCTCACCGCCGGCCGGCCCGCCAAGGTGCAGCGGCGGATGGCCTTCCAGGCCGTCTGTGTGGCGGGCGGGGTCATCGCGGTGTTCGGCCTCCTCGGCCATCAGATCCTCGACTATCTGCATGTCTCGATCCCGGCGCTGATGATCGCCGGCGGTCTGCTGCTCCTGCTCATCGCGCTCGACCTGCTCACCGGCAAGACGGACGAGCCGCAGCAGACCAAGGACGTGAACGTCGCCCTCGTGCCGCTCGGCATGCCGCTGCTCGCCGGGCCGGGCGCGATCGTCTCCGTCATCCTCGCCGTGCAGAAGGCCGACAGCGTCGGCGGCCAGGTGTCCGTGTGGACGGCGATCCTCGCCATCCACGTGGTGCTGTGGCTCGTGATGCGGTACTCGCTGCTGATCATCCGGGTCATCAAGGACGGGGGAGTGGTCCTCGTGACACGGCTCGCGGGCATGATGCTCTCCGCGATCGCCGTCCAGCAGATCATCAACGGCGTCACCCAGGTGATCAAGGGGAGCTGAGACCCGGGCACCCCCTCGGCAGACCAAAGGGCCCCGTACGGCGTCGTGCCGTACGGGGCCCTGAAGCTTCGCGTCGATCCGCGCGTTACGAGGCCGAGGTGTCGGCCGGGCGGATCCAGAGTCGCTGCCCTATGGCGGCAGCCTGCTGAACGATCCGGTTGACGGAGGCGGCGTCCACGACGGTGCTGTCCACGGGCGTGCCGTCCAGCTCGTCGAGTCGCATGATCTCGAAGCGCATATGGCTTCTCCCTTCGTCTGGTCATCCTCCTGAGGAGAACATCTGGGGTGGAGGTCCCCGCGAGCCATGGCGCTCCCGGTTCCATAGGTATCTAACGGGCCGCGTGTTACAAACATTCCCTACGCTAAAGAAATTTTTCGAACGACTAACTACTGACCGGTAAGAGATCGTCGAACGATCAAGCAGGGACCGACCGGGACCGGTTGTGTTCGCAGCGTGACCGCCGGGACAATGGAGTCGATGAACGACGACCTGGCGGCGCTCGCCGCCCGCATCGACCACACCAACGAGCTGCTGCTGCGCATGCTCGCCGAGGTGGCGAAGACGCCCTCCACCCATGCGATCTTCGTCGACGCGGGCTACCTCTACGCCGCCGCCGGGCGCCTGGTCGCCGGCACGGAGGACCGCCGGGCGTTCGACCTGGACGCCGAGGGGTTGATCGAGGCCCTCATCGACCGGGCCCGCTCGATCTTCGCCGACAGCCGGCTGCTGCGCGTCTACTGGTACGACGGCGCCCGGCGCCGCATCCACACCGCGGAACAGCAGTCGATCGCCGAACTCCCCGACGTCAAGGTGCGCCTGGGCAACCTCAACGCCCACAACCAGCAGAAGGGCGTCGACTCCCTCATCAGGACCGACCTGGAGTCCCTGGCCCGGCACCGCGCCATCAGTGACGCGGCCCTCCTCGGCGGCGACGAGGACCTCGTGTCGGCGGTCGAGGCGGCCCAGGGGTACGGGGCGCGCGTCCACCTGTGGGGCATCGAGGCGCCGGAGGGCCGCAACCAGGCCGAGCCGCTGCTCTGGGAGGTCGACAGCCAGCGCACCCTCGACCTCGACTTCTTCAAGCCGTACGTCTCCCGGCGCACCGCCGCCGCCTACGAAGCCCCGTCCGCCCGGCCCACCCGGGAGGACGTGCGGTTCGTCGGCGCCCAGATCGCGGCCAAGTGGCTCGCGGCACGCGGCCGCGAGTCACTGGTCGAGCTGCTGCCCGGCCACCCGTACCTCCCCGGTTCCGTCGACCAGGACCTGCTGGTCGAGGCGGAGGGGCTGCTCCAGTACTCCCTGCGCGGCCAGGCCGACCTGCGCCGCGCGCTGCGCGACGGCTTCTGGGAGCACCTGCAGGGCCAGTACTAGGGTCTTTCGTCAAAGTCCCGTCGTTCGCCCGTAGGGCGGCAGGCGGGACTTTGCGGACACGACCTAGCCCCCGGTGACCGTGTCCCAGAAGTCGGCCGTGGCCCGGGCGGTCGGCAGGGGCCGGTCGGCGTTGGGTGAGTGCTCGGCACCCGGAATCACCGTCCGGTGCGCGCGCAGCCGTTCGGCCATGTCGTCCAGGACGGAGACCGGCCAGGTGTCGTCGCTCGCCCCCGACAGGACGTGGAACGGCAGCGGCAGGGCGGCGAGTTCGTCCACGCGGTCCGGTTCCGTGCACAACTGGCGTCCCGTCGCCAGGAGTTGCGCGGGCTTGGTGCCCAGCCAGCGGCGGCGCAGCAGCTCCGGGCCGCCGATGCCGCGGGCCGGGCCGCCGACCTCCTCGGGCGGCCCCATGGCGAGGATCGCCTCCCAGGTCTCGGCCATGGTCATCACCGCGAGCGCGTCCCGCAGCAGCTTCACGCGCTGCTGCTGGGAATCCGAGATCTGGGCGGGGCCCGACGCCATCAGGGTCAGCGACCGGAAGGGCGTGCGGTCGAGGAGGACGGCCGCGCGGGCGATCTGGCCGCCCAGCGAGTGGCCGAACAGGTGCAGCGGGGAGTCGAGGGGGCCGAGGGCCGCCGCCTGCGCGAGTACGTCACGCGCCAACTCACCCCGCTCATAGGCGGATTCGTCGTGTTCGGGCCCGTCCGACTCGTGCTGGCCGCGCCCGTCGACGGCCACCGTGCGATAGCCGCGCTCCGCGAGCGGCCCCTGCATCAGGGTGAAGTCCTCCTTGCTGCCGGTGAATCCGGGCAGCATCAGCGCGACCCCGCGGGGCCGCACCCCGGGCGCGACGGGGCAGTCGACGACGGCGAAGGCGCCGCGGTCGGTCCGCAGGGCGTAGGCGTGGGAGCCGGGAGGCGGGGTGTGGACGGGTTCGCTGCTCACGAGGGGGAGGGTAACCGGTGCGCCCCCGGCGTCCACCGCGCGGGAGCCCGGGAACGCCGACGGCCCGGCCCCCCTCTCGGTGGGGCCGGGCCGTCGGCGTCGTGCGGGTCAGCTCTCCGCGGGCTCCTCGGCGACTGCCGTGGCCTTGCGGGCGCGGCGCACCTTCGGCTTCGCCTCGGCGGCCGTCTCCACGGTCTCCTCGGCGGCCGCGGCCTTGCGGGTGCGGCGGCGGGGTGCCGCGGGCTCCTGCGTGGCCTGGGCCGGGATGTCGGCGGCCTCGGCGGTCGCCGCCGCGGTCTTGCGGGTGCGGCGGGCCTTGGGCTTGGCCTCCGTGCCCTCGGCCGTGTCGACGGCGGCCTCGGCGGTCGCGGCGGCCTTGCGGGTCCGGCGCGGCTTGGCCTCGGCCGTCTCGGACGCGTCGGCCGGAGCCTCGGCGGTCGCCGCGGTCTTGCGGGTGCGGCGCGCCTTCGGCTTGGCCTCCGTGCCCTCGGCCGTGTCGACGGCCGCTTCGGCGGTCGCGGCGGCCTTGCGGGTCCGGCGCGGCTTGGTCGTCTCGGCGGCCTCCGGCTCCTGAGCCGTCTGCGCCGGGATGTCGGCCGCCTCGGCGGTCGCCGCGGTCTTGCGGGTGCGGCGGGCCTTGGGCTTGGCCTCGGTGGCCTCGGCCGTGTCGAGGGCCGCTTCGGCCGTCTTCCGCGTCCGGCGCGGCTTGGCCTCGGTCGTCTCGGCCACCTCGGCGGGGGCCTCGGCGGTCGCGGCGGCCTTGCGGGTGCGGCGGCGCGGGGCGGCCGCGGGGGCCTCCTCCGTCACCGGTGCGGCGACCGGCTCGGACGCCCGTACGGCCTCCTCGGCGGCCTCGGCCACCGGCGCCGTCTGCGCCTCGGCCGACTTGCGGGTACGGCGGCGGCGCGGCTTCGCCGCGGTCTCCTCGGCGGTCTCCACGGCCGGGCCCTCGGCCGTGGCCACGGCGGCCTCGGCCTCCTGCGGGGCCGGCGCGGCCGTCAGGGACGCCTCGGCCGGTGCGCCGCCGCGGGTGCGGCGACGGCGGCGGGGCGTGCGCGACTCGGTCGCGGACTCCGCGGTCTCCGCGGGGGCCGCCTCCGCCGCCGGCGTACCGGTGGCGTCGGGCGCCGCCGGGGCGTCCAGCGGGCTCCCGCCGCGCGTCCGGCGACGGCGGCGCGGCGTGCGCGCCGGGCGCTCACGTTCCTCGGTGCGGGAGTCGTCCCGGCCGCCGCGGCCACCACGGCCGCGGGCGCCGCGGCCACCGGTCTCGCCGAGGTCCTCCAGCTCCTCCGCCGCCAGCCCGGCGCGCGTGCGCTCCGAGCGGGGCAGGACACCCTTGGTGCCGGCGGGGATCTTCAGGTCCTCGAAGAGGTGGGGCGACGTGGAGTACGTCTCCGGCGGGTCGTTGAAGTCGAGCTCCAGCGCCTTGTTGATCAGCTGCCAGCGCGGGATGTCGTCCCAGTCGACGAGGGTGATCGCGATGCCCTTGGCGCCCGCGCGGCCGGTGCGGCCGATGCGGTGCAGGTACGTCTTCTCCTCTTCGGGCGACTGGTAGTTGACGACGTGGGTGACGCCCTCGACGTCGATGCCGCGCGCGGCGACGTCGGTGCAGACGAGCACGTCCACCTTGCCGTTGCGGAACGCGCGCAGCGCCTGCTCACGGGCGCCCTGGCCGAGGTCGCCGTGGACCGCGCCGGCCGCGAAGCCACGCTGCTGGAGCTGGTCGGCGAGGTCGGCCGCGGTGCGCTTGGTGCGGCAGAAGACCATGGCCAGCCCCCGGCCCTCGGCCTGGAGGATGCGCGCGACCATCTCGGGCTTGTCCATGTTGTGCGCGCGGTAGACGAACTGCGCGGTGTTCGCGACCGTCTTGCCCTCGTCGTCCGGCGCGGTCGCGCGGATGTGGGTCGGCTGCGACATGTAGCGGCGCGCGAGGCCGATGACCGCGCCCGGCATGGTCGCCGAGAACAGCATGGTCTGGCGCCGGGCCGGCAGGAGGTTGATGATCTTCTCGACGTCGGGGAGGAAGCCCAGGTCGAGCATCTCGTCGGCCTCGTCGAGGACGAGCGCCTTGATGTGGCTGAGGTCGAGCTTCTTCTGGCCCGCGAGGTCGAGAAGCCGGCCCGGGGTGCCGACGACGACGTCGACGCCCTTCTTCAGGGCCTCGACCTGGGGCTCGTAGGCGCGGCCGCCGTAGATGGCGAGGACGCGGACGTTGCGGACCTTGCCCGCGGTCAGCAGGTCGTTGGTGACCTGCTGGCACAGCTCGCGCGTGGGGACGACGACGAGCGCCTGGGGGGCGTCGGTGAGGGCGTCGGGACGGGCGCGGCCGGCCTCGACGTCGGCGGGGACGGTGACCCGCTCCAGGAGGGGGAGGCCGAAACCGAGCGTCTTGCCGGTGCCGGTCTTCGCCTGGCCGATGACGTCCGTGCCGGAGAGGGCGACGGGGAGGGTCATCTCCTGGATGGGGAAGGGGGTGACGATGCCGACGGCCTCCAGGGCCTCGGCGGTCTCGGGAAGGATTCCGAGCTCTCGGAAAGTCGTAGTCAGGGTGCTGCCTCTTCTGTGTACGCGGTGCGAGGCGAGCGCGCGGGGGGTCTTGACGGACCGTGCCGGGGACGTCGGCTGCCGTACGGCGGGACCGTAAGGCACGGGACCACTGCCGACGCTCTAGCGCTCGTACCGCTGAGGGTGTCCCTCCGGTCGTCGTACGCATGGTGCCGTACGGCCGGGGAGGGCTGTCGGGTCGGAGCCGATCGGGCCACCGACCGGGCATCCTCATAACGCGCGGCCCGTCGGGTACGTCAGAGTACTCAGCGGGCGCATTACCACCATACCCCGGAATCGCGCACATGCGATGGCCGAATTGGTCACGTAGTCGTCGTCACAGTGATTGACCAGGGACTTCCGTCACGCACCGAGCGGGCTATTGTGCGCTTCATGACGACGCCTGACAACACCTCTGACGCCGCGGACACCGCCGACGCCCCCGTCGCACGCACCGGGGTCGCCGCCCAGGACTGGGCGAAGGCCTCCACCGATCCCCAGTACCGGGCCGCCGTCGTCGACCTGCTCGGCGCGCTGGCCTACGGCGAGCTGGCGGCGTTCGAGCGGCTGGCGGAGGACGCAAAGCTGGCGCCGACGCTCGCGGACAAGGCGGAGCTGGCGAAGATGGCGTCGGCCGAGTTCCACCACTACGAGAAGCTGCGGGACCGGCTCGCCGAGATCGGTGTCGAGCCCACCGAGGCCATGGAGCCGTTCGTCGCCGCCCTGGACGGCTTCCACCGGCAGACGGCCCCCTCGGACTGGCTGGAGGGCCTCGTCAAGGCGTACGTCGGCGACTCGATCGCCAGCGACTTCTACCGGGAGGTCGCCGCCCGGCTCGACTCGGACACGCGCGATCTGGTGCTGGCCGTGCTGGACGACACCGGCCACGCCGGGTTCGCCGTGGAGAAGGTGCGCGCGGCCATCGACGCCGACCCGCGTGTGGGCGGCCGTCTCGCGCTGTGGGCGCGGCGTCTGATGGGCGAGGCCCTGTCGCAGTCGCAGCGGGTGGTCGCGGACCGGGACGCGCTGTCGACGATGCTCGTGGGCGGGGTCGCGGACGGGTTCGACCTCGCGGAGGTCGGCAAGATGTTCTCGCGGATCACCGAGGCGCACACCAAGCGGATGGCCGCGCTGGGCCTGGCGGCCTAGCCGCCCCACATGTCAGGCGCTCGGCGACCGCTTCCTCCGGGCTAGGGGGTGTCTTGCCGATCAGGCCGGGCTCCCGGTGTCTGGCACCGCGCCTCGCCGCGTTGTCGTCGGTCGCCGATGCGCCGCATCGACTCCCTCCTCAAGACACCCCCTAGGCGGTGGCCGAGCGGCGGCCGAGTCTTCCCGCGGGGCGCACCAGCAGGGAGAGTGAGGCGGCGGCGACGATCGCGGCGCCGGTCAGGATCACGGCGAGGTTGCCGAAGTCGAGCGCCGTGTGCGTGACGAAGGCGCCGAAGAGGGCGCCGCCGGCACCGGTCGGCAGGACGAGCGAGCGGGCGGGCATGCGGTGCGGCAGGCGGCTGTACGCGGCCCACGCCAGGGCCAGGCCGAGGATCGCGGAGCTGAGCGCTTCCAAGAGCATGCTGGGGTCCCTCCCACATGGCCGACCTGCTCGAAACGGTCGTACCCCGTCATACCCCTGACCTGCGGAATCCAATCCTCCTCTGTGAACGGGCTGTGTCCCGCGCGTGGAGGAGACCTGGAGGCGCCGACGCCGCGGAACGCGGTGCGGGGAACGGAAGAGGGGCCCGGCGACCGTGGTCGCCGGGCCCCTCTCCGCACGCTGTGGCGGCGGATGCCTCAGAGTGCGCCGAAGCCCACCTTGCGCGGAGCCGGCTCACCGAGCTCCACGTACGCGAGACGGTCGGCCGGGACGAGGACCTTGCGGCCGTGCTCGTCGACGAGGCTCAGCAGCTGAGACTTGCCTGCCAGCGCCTCGGACACCGCCCGCTCGACGTCCTCGGCACTCTGACCGCTCTCCAGAACGATCTCGCGGGGCGCGTGCTGCACGCCGATCTTGACCTCCACGGCTATGTCCCTCCGACGGTCAGTGAAGTGCGCGACCTTGCGCGCCGTACCCAGCACACATTAGCCCGGTGAGGGGATGTCCACGCTCCGCCGGGCCACGCCAGGAGCGAACAGCGGACGGGAACAAACGCGCACCACGCGCGCGTGCGGGCCCGAGGCGGCCGTACGCGCGCGTGGTGCGTGACGTGTGCGGCTCAGTGCGCGTCGGAGCCGTGCAGCGGGAAGCCGGCGATACCGCGCCAGGCCAGCGACGTCAGCAGCTGGACGGCCTGGTCGCGCGGGACGCTGCGGTCGCTGTGCAGCCAGGAGCGGGCCACCACCTGCGCGAGCCCGCCGAGGCCGGAGGCCAGCAGCATCGACTCCGCGCGCGAGAGCCCGGTGTCCTCGGCGATGACGTCGCAGATCGCCTCGGCGCAGTCGTTCGTGACCTTGTCGACGCGCTCGCGCACGGCGGGCTCGTTGGTCAGGTCGGACTCGAAGACCAGCCGGAAGGCGCCACCGTCGTCCTCGACGTACGCGAAGTAGGCGTCCATCGTGGCGCGCACGCGCTGCTTGTTGTCGGTGGTCGACGCGAGCGCGCTGCGCACCGACTGGATCAGCGACTCGCAGTGCTGGTCCAGGAGCGCGAGATAGAGGTCGAGCTTGCCCGGGAAGTGCTGGTAGAGCACCGGCTTGCTGACACCGGCGCGCTCGGCGATGTCGTCCATCGCGGCGGCGTGGTAGCCCTGCGCCACGAAGACTTCCTGGGCGGCGCCCAGCAGCTGGTTCCGTCGGGCACGGCGCGGCAGGCGCGTGCCTCGCGGGCGTGCCGCCTCTGTCTGCTCGATGGCTGTCACGCCGCCTCCCAAGATCGTCCACATGCGGTGTGCGCCGCGTCGCCATCGTACTTTTCGGTAACCCCGGTGTGCGCGGTGCGAGCGCAGAATTTCACGGACCGGACGGTGGCGAAAGTCGCACGGAGGGTTTGAAACCGGGTCGCAATGGGCATGGGCCTCGAATCTCTCCTGCTCAGCGGCCCTGTTCCCGCGCCCGGACGGGCCCTCGCCGGTCCCGGCCCTCGCGGCACCGGCCGGTCAGCGATAGTCGTCCTCGTCGAGGGAGACCACGCGCGCCTGCTCGACCAGATCGGCCTCGTTGGCCCGGTCCGGGTCCACCTCCGTCAGCGGGTCGTCGCGGTCCGGTGTGACGTCCGCCTTCTGCTCTGCGGCGTCGGCGGGCGGCGCCTCGACGTCGAACTCCTCGGCGTCCTCGGAGTCGTCGTGCACGAACGTCTCGGGGTCGGTGGGATCGACGGCCATGGTGGGCTCCCTTTCCTAGAACGTCCCCGTGGGGGGTGCGGTGTCCCCGGGCGAGACTGGGGTCCGTGTCCGGGTGCCCTGCGTACGAGCCTAGGAGACACCCGATCCGGACGCTATGCGATGAGCGGGCCGTTCGCGGGCGATCCGGGCGGTTTCCGGACCGCTGCGCACGGGACGGTCCCCGTGGCCGGTTCCCGGCGGTAGTCCTGCCATGTACGCGTCGGCTTGTGATGGCGAACACAATGGCGAACGCATGAATCACCGCGTGATCACCTCGTAACATTGCCGCATGTCTTCGACCGAGCTGCCCTCCGTGCCGGCCGCCCACGTGCTCCCCCAGGTGGCGACCGTCCGGGTCGCGGAGGGGGAGCGGCTGCGGTCGGTCGGGCTGCCCGGCGTGACGCTCACCGTGCGGTCGCGCCCGCCCGCGCGTGAAGGGCTGCCCCCCGCGCTGTACGTCCACGGGCTCGGCGGCTCCTCGCTCAACTGGTCGGCGCTCATGGAGCAGCTCGACGGCGTCGTCGACTCCGAGGCCGTCGACCTGCCCGGCTTCGGCGACTCCCCGCCACCGGACGACGGCAACTACTCCATCACCGCGCACGCACGCGCGGTGATCCGCTATCTGGACGCGTCCGGCCGCGGCCCCGTACACCTCTTCGGCAACTCGCTCGGCGGTGCGGTCTCCACGCGCGTCGCCGCCGTCCGCCCCGACCTCGTCCGTACGCTCACCCTCGTGTCGCCCGCGCTACCGGAGCTCCGCGTCCAGCGCACCGCCGTGCCCACCGGGCTGCTGGCGGTGCCGGGGGTGACGGCGCTCTTCACGCGGCTCACCCGGAAGTGGACGGCGGAGCAGCGCGTGCGGGGGGTGCTGCAGCTCTGCTACGGCGAGCCGGGACGGGTGACGCCGGAGGGCTTCCGCGACGCCGTCGCGGAGATGGAACGGCGGCTGCGGCTGCCGTACTTCTGGGACGCGATGACACGGTCCGCGCGCGGGCTCGTCAACGCCTACACCCTGGGCGGACAGCACGCGCTGTGGCGGCAGGCCGAGCGGGTGCTGGCCCCGACCCTGCTCGTCTACGGCGGCAAGGACCAGCTCGTCGGCCACCGCATGTCCGTCAGGGCGGCACGTGCCTTCCGGGACTCCCGGCTGCTGACCCTTCCGGAGGCGGGGCACGTCGCGATGATGGAGTACCCGGACGTCGTGGCCCGGGGCTTCCTCGACCTCCTCGCGCGGACCCCGGGCGGTGAGCCCGACGCGGGCCGACGCCCGTCCGGCACCGGCGCGGGTGCCCCGACCGAGAACCCGGGGAGCTGAGGCGCGCGTGGGACGCCACAGCCGGCGCGGCCTCGCCAGACGGGACGCCGCGGAGACGACGGCACGACAGGACGCCGCGCAGGCGCCGCCCGAGCAGGGCCCGCCACAGGGCCGGCCCTCTGTACCGGGTCCCGGCCGCCCCTCGGGAGCTCCGACGCCCCCGCCCGCCCGGCGAGGAGGACCCCCGGCGTACGGCGGGCAGCCCTATCCGGCGGCCCCCACGCCCCCACACGGCTCCCCACGCCTACCGGACGGCACCCCCGCGCGCGGTGTCCCGCGTCCGGCCCAGGGTGTGCCGAGGCCGCCCGACGGCACTCCCTCGCGCGGTGTGCCGCGTTTCGCCGACGGGACCCCGGCCCGTGGGGTCCCGCGCCTGCCCGACGGGACGCCCGCGCGTGGCGTCCCGCGTCTCCCTGACGGCACCCCGGCCCAAGGGACCCCGCGCCTGCCCGACGGCACCCCTGCGCGTGGCGTCCCGCGTCTCCCTGACGGCACCCCTGCACGGGGCGTCCCGCGTCTCCCTGACGGCACCCCTGCACGGGGCGTCCCGCGCCTCCCCGACGGCACCCCGGCCCGTGGTGTGCTCCGCTATGGCGACGGCACGCCCGCGCGTGGGGTGCCGATGTTCCCCGACGGCACACCCGCGCGCGGCGTCCCCCGGTTCGCGGACGGCACGCCCGCCCACGGGGTTCCCCGGGCTCGCGGCGGTCACCCCGAGCAGCGGGAACCCGGGGGCGGCTGGGGCGAGTTGAGAGGGCGTACCGCGGTCGCCCACGGCACGGCGGCGACCGGTGCCCCCGTGCCGCGGCCCCGCCAGGCGCCCGGCTCCGCGGGACCCCGGCAGGAGTTCGTCGACGCCTTCGACGCGGACACCGGCGTCCGCGCGCCTCACACCGCCGAGCGGGCGTACCCGCCGGCCGCCGACCGCGATACGTCAGGCGTCGCCGACGACGCGCCGCCGACCGGCGTGCCCGCCGCCGTCAAGGGCGGCAGGGGCCGGGCCTTCACCGGGGTCGCGGCCGCCGCCGTCGTCACCGTGCTGGCCGTCGTGGTCGCGGGCCAGGCCGCACAGGGCCAAGGCGGCACCGGCACCCAGACCGGGGCAGCCGAGGGCGGGACGCGGGACTCCCGTGACGCCGCCTCCCGCACCGACGACCGCCCGACGCCCTCGGCGACACCGCTGACGTACGACCAGAAGATGGGCCGGCGGTACGCGCTGGCCGCGGACGCGACCGGCTCCGGGAAGTTCGACGCGGTACCGGGGACCGACAAGGCCCCCGGCGGCGGACGGAAGTTCACCTACCGCGTGGACGTCGAGCGGGGCCTCGGGCTGGACGCCGAGCTGTTCGCCGAGGCCGTGCAGAAGACGCTGAACGACAAGCGGAGCTGGGCCCACGGCGGCGCCCGTACCTTCGAGCGCGTCCACGACGGCGACCCCGACTTCGTGATCACCCTCGCCAGCCCCGGTACCACGGCCGACTGGTGCGCCAAGTCCGGCCTCGACACCACCGAGGACAACGTCTCGTGCGACTCGGCGGCCACCGAGCGCGTGATGATCAACGCCTACCGGTGGGCGCAGGGGTCCGAGACCTACGGCGACCACATCCACGCCTACCGGCAGATGCTGATCAACCACGAGATCGGCCACCGGCTCGGTTTCGGCCATGTCACCTGCGACAAGGACGGCGAGCTCGCCCCGGTCATGCAGCAGCAGACCAAGTTCCTCGACCACGACGGGATCAGCTGCAAGGCCAACCCCTGGGCGTTCCCCGGGAGTTGACAGGTGACTCACAGCTCACATTGACATGCGCAGCCAGATCGTTCATATTTCTGCGCATGTCGTGCCGTCCCGCCACCTGCCGCGCCGCCATCGAGCTGGCGCTCATCGGCGTGACCGCTCTGTGCGTGGCCGACATCGACTGTCGCTGACGCCCGCCCTTCGGCGTACGCGTCGCGACCCCCTCTTTCCTCCGCGCTGCGGTCCCTGACCCGGCGCGGCCTCTCGACGACCCGGCGCCGGGGCAGACGTCCGTTCCAGCACGTCTCACTCCGTGTCGTTCCGTCTCATGCTTCGAGATCCGAAGCGGGACCGGCACGCGTTCATCAACCGAGAGGTCGTCTCCGATGCGTCAACCGTCCGTCATAGCGCGCCGCGTGGCAGCGGCATCCGTCAGCCTGGTCGTGGCAGCGGGCGCCGCCGCCTGCGGGCCTGAGGACAACGATGCCAAGGCAGCCGGCAACGACTCCGCGCCGCACAAGGGCGGCACGCTGACCGTTCTGAACTCCAACCCGCAGCAGGACTTCGACCCCGCGCGCCTCTACACCTCCGGCGGCGGCAACGTCCCCTCGCTCGTCTTCCGCACCCTCACCACCCGCAATCGCGAGAACGGCGAGGCCGGGGCTCAGGTCGTCCCCGACCTCGCCACCGACACCGGGCGCCCCAACAAGGACGCCACCGTCTGGACCTTCACCCTCAAGGAGGGCCTGAAGTACGAGGACGGCACCGAGATCACCTCGGCCGACGTCAAGTACGGCATCGAGCGCTCCTTCGCCCCTGAGCTCTCCGGCGGCGCCCCCTACCTGCGGGACTGGCTGGTCGGCGCCGCCGGCTACCAGGGGCCGTACAAGGACAAGAAGGGTCTGTCGGCGATCGAGACGCCGGACGAGCGGACCATCGTCTTCCATCTGAACAAGCCAGAGGGCGAGTTCCCGTATCTGGCCACCCAGACGCAGTTCACGCCCGTCCCCAAGGCCAAGGACACCGGCACCAAGTACGAGCAGCACCCGGTCTCCTCCGGGCCGTACAAGGTCGTCTCGAACGAGAACGACGGGGAGCGGCTCGTCCTGGAGCGCAACCCGCACTGGTCCGCCGCGACCGACGCCGAGCGCAAGGCGTACCCGGACAAGATCGACGTACGGTCCGGGCTCGACTCCTCCGTGATCAACCAGCGGCTCTCCGCGTCCCAGGGGGCGGACGCCGCAGCCGTCACCACGGACACCAACCTCGGCCCCGCCGAACTCGCCAAGGTCTCCGGCGACAAGGACCTGGCCGCGCGCGTCGGCACCGGCCACTTCGGCTACACGAACTACATCGCGTTCAACCCGAAGGTGAAGCCGTTCGACGACCCCAAGGTGCGCCAGGCGATCTCCTACGCGCTCGACCGCTCCTCCGTCGTCAACGCCGCCGGCGGCTCCGCGCTCGCCGAGCCCGCCACCACCTTCCTGCCCGACCAGAAGTCCTTCGGCCACACGCCGTACGACCACTACCCGGCCGGCAAGAGCGGTGACCCGGCGAAGGCCAAGGAGCTGCTGAAGGAGGCCGGGCACGGCGACGGGCTGACCGTCACCCTCACCCACTCCAACGCCAAGGACTTCGAGACCAGCCCCGAGATCGCCACCGCCATCCAGGACGCCCTGAAGAAGGCCGGCATCACCGTCCGCCTCCAGGGCCTGGAGGACAACGACTACTCCGACAAGATCCACGACGTGAAGACCGAGCCCGGGTTCTTCCTCGCCCACTGGGGTGCCGACTGGCCCTCCGGCGGTCCCTTCCTCGCCCCCATCTTCGACGGCCGGCAGATCGTGAAGGACGGCGCCAACTTCAACAACGGCCTGCTGGACGACGCCTCCGTCAACGCCGAGATCGACGCGATCAACAAGCTGACCGACCTCGACGCCGCCGCCGAGCGGTGGGGCGCCCTCGACAGCCGGATCGGGGAGAAGGCCCTCACCGTGCCGCTGTTCCACCCCGTCTACAAGCGGCTGTACGGCAAGGACGTCAAGAACGTCGTGATCAGCGACTGGACCGGCGTCCTCGACGTCTCCCAGGTCGCGGTGAAGTAGCGCCGTGAGCGAGGCAGTTCTCGCCGTCGAGACCCCCGGGGCGGACGCTCCGGGGGTCTCGGGGGCCCGTCAGTTCTGGCGGCGGCTGCGCACGCGGCGCGCCGCCCTCGTCGCGGCGTCCGCCGTCGCCCTGCTCGTCCTGGTCGCGCTCACCGCGCCCCTGCTCACCGCGCTCGAGGGCCAGGACCCCACCACCTACCACCCGTCCCTCGTGGACTCCGCGCGCGGCGGCGTCCCCGTCGGACCCCTCGGCGGCATCAGCGCCGACCACTGGCTCGGCGTCGAACCACAGACCGGACGCGACCTGTTCGCACGGCTCGTGTACGGCGCCCGCGTGTCCCTCGGCGTCGCCCTCGCGGCGACCGTCGTCCAGCTCGTCCTCGGGGTCGCCGTCGGCCTCGCCGCCGGGCTCGGGAACCGCTGGATCGACCAGCTCCTGACCCGTGTCGCCGACATCTTCGTCGCGATGCCCCTGATGATCGTCGCGCTCGCCCTGCTCGCCGTCGTGCCCACGAGCTTCCCGCGCCCCGTCCTGGTGGCGCTGGTCGTCGGGCTGGTCTCCGGCTGGGCCACCCTCGCCAAGCTGGTCCGCGCGCAGACGCTCACCCTCAAGGAGGCCGACCACGTGGCCGCCGCCCGTCTCAGCGGCTGGGGCACGGTCCGCATCGCCCGACGCGAACTGCTGCCCGGCCTCGCCGCGCCCGTCATCACGTTCGCGGCCATCCTCGTGCCGACGAACATCTCCGTCGAGGCGGCCCTGTCCTTCCTCGGCGTGGGTGTACGGCCGCCGACACCGTCCTGGGGACAGATGCTCACCTCCGCGAACGTCTGGTACCAGGCCGCCCCGCAGTACCTGCTGCTGCCCGCCGGCGCCCTGTTCGTCACCGTCCTCGCCCTCACCGTGCTCGGCGACGGCGTCCGCACCGCCCTCGACCCGCGCGCCGCCTCCCGGCTGCGCGTCGGCACGGGCCGGAAGGGCGGCCGGTCATGAACGGCTTCGGCGGATTCGCCGTGCGCCGGGCGGCCGGCGCCGTCGTCACCCTGCTCGCCCTCTCGGTGATCATCTACGTGGTCTTCTACGTCACTCCAGGCGACGTCGCCCAGATCACCTGCGGCCCGCGCTGCTCACCGGCCCAGGTGCAGCAGGTCTCCGCGCAACTGCACCTCGACGACCCGCTGTACGCGCGGTACTGGCACTTCCTCCAGGGGATCGTCGCCGGCCAGGACTACTCCACCGGCACCTCGGTCCAGCACTGCTCCGCGCCCTGCCTCGGGCTGTCGTACCAGAGCGACCAGCAGGTCCTGACGCTGATCCTGGCGAAGCTGCCGGTCACCGCCTCGCTCGCGCTCGGTTCGATGGTGCTGTGGCTGATCATCGGCGTCGGCACCGGCGTGCTGTCGGTGTGGCGGCGCGGCCGGCTCACCGAGCGGCTGCTGACCACCGTCACCCTCGCGGGCATGTCCACCCCGGTCTTCGTCATCGGGCTCGTCCTGATGATCGTCGTCTGCGGACAGCTCGAACTGCTGCCCTTCCCGCAGTACGTCCCCTTCACCGACGACCCCGAACAGTGGGCGTGGAACCTGCTGCTGCCCTGGCTGTCGCTGGCGCTCGTCGAGTCCGCCACGTACGCCCGGATCACCCGCGCCGCGATGCTGGAGACGCTCACCGAGGACCATGTGCGCACCTTCCGCGCCTACGGTGTCGGGGAGCGGGCCGTCATCGGGCGGCACGCCCTGCGCGGCGCGCTCGCCCCGCTCATCGCCGTGAACGCCAACAACATAGGCGTCCTGTTCGGCGGCGCCGTGCTCACCGAGACCCTGTTCGGACTGCCCGGCGTCGGCCGGGAGATGGTCGAGGCGGTCAAGGTCGTCGACCTGCCCGTGGTCGTCGGGATGGTCCTCGTGACCGGCTTCTTCGTGGTCCTCGCCAACGCCGTCGCGGACGTCCTGTACGCGCTGGCCGACCGACGGGTGGTGCTGACATGAGCGACACCGTGAAGGACACGGCCGGGAGCCTCGTCGAGGTGGACGGCCTGACCGTCGACTTCGGCGGCCTGCGGGCCGTCGACGGGCTCGGGTTCCGGCTGGAACGCGGCGCCGCCCTCGCCCTCGTCGGCGAATCCGGCTCCGGCAAGTCCACGGTCGCCTCCGCCCTGCTCGGCCTGCACCGCGGCACGGGGGCGGAGGTCGGCGGCACGATCGAGGTCGCGGGCCTCGACGTGGGGCGGGCGTCCGAGGACGCGCTGCGCCGGCTGCGGGGCGGGACGGCCGCCATGGTCTTCCAGGACCCGCTGTCCTCGCTCGACCCGTACTACGCCGTCGGCGACCAGATCGCCGAGGTGTACCGGGTGCACACGCGTGCCTCGCGGCGGGCCGCACGCGCGCGTGCCGTGGAGGTGCTCGACCGGGTGGGCATCCCGGACGCCGTACGGCGGTCCCGGTCGCGGCCGCACGAGTTCAGCGGCGGCATGCGCCAGCGCGCGCTCATCGCCATGGCGCTGGCCTGCGAGCCCGAGCTGCTGATCGCCGACGAGCCCACGACGGCCCTCGACGTCACCGTCCAGGCGCAGATCCTCGACCTGCTGCACACCCTCCGCGAGGAGACCGGGATGGGACTGCTGCTGGTCACCCACGACGTGGGCGTGGCCGCCGAGAGCGTCGACGAGGTGCTGGTCATGCGGCACGGGCGGCAGGTGGAGCACGGGTCCGTCACGGAGGTCCTGGGCGCGCCGAGGGAGCCGTACACCCGCGAACTGCTCGGCGCCGTCCCGCGCGTGGACGCGCCCCGGGCGGGCCGTGCCGAGCCGGGCGCGGAGACCGGCGCCGGGAGCGATGCCGGAAGCGGCGCCGGGTGCGATGCCGGGAGCGCCTCCGGGAGCGACGGGCCCGGGGAGCCGGTGCTGGAGGCCGTCGGGCTGCACCGGGTGTTCGGGCGTGGGAAGAAGGCGTTCGCGGCCGTGGACGGGGTGTCGATCACCGTCCGCCGGGGCGAGACCCTCGGCGTGGTGGGGGAGAGCGGCAGCGGCAAGACGACCCTCGGCCGCATGCTCGTCGGACTCCTGGAGCCGACGGCCGGAGAGGTCCGCCACGACGGGCACGCGCGCGTGGGCGTCGATCCGTCCGTGCAGATGGTGTTCCAGGACCCCGTCTCCTCCCTCAACCCCCGCCGCAGCGTGGGCGAGTCGATCGCCGACCCGCTGCGCGCGCGGGGCGAACGGGACGAGACACGGATCCGGGCCCGGGTGCGCGAACTCCTGGAGCGCGTCGGCCTGGAGGCGGCCCACCACGACCGCTATCCGCACGAGTTCAGCGGGGGCCAGCGCCAGCGCGTCGGCATCGCGCGGGCGCTCGCCGCGGACCCGCGCGTCATCGTCTGCGACGAGCCCGTCTCCGCGCTCGACGTCACCACGCAGGCCCAGGTGGTAGCGCTGCTCGCGGAGCTGCAGCGTGAACTCGGCCTCGCGCTGGTCTTCATCGCGCACGACCTCGCCGTCGTCCGCCAGGTCAGCGACAGGGTCGCCGTGATGCGGCGCGGGCGGATCGTCGAACAGGGGCCCGCCGACCAGGTGTACGACCACCCGCAGGACCCGTACACCGGGCAACTGCTGGCCGCCGTACCGGCGCTCGACCCGGCGGTCGCGGCGCGACGGCGGTCGGCGCGACGGGAGCCGGCCACGATCTGACCGGACCCGTCGGAACAGGGTGGAGAGCGTGACGATCCGTGTGCGTTTGAACTCCTAGCGCGACGGAACGCGACCCGCACGGGAAAGTTACGACCGTTCACCCCTTTTGGTGGCGCGATGGACAACCGTCCATCGCGCCACCGCCTTGTGCGCATACGTTCTTCCCGCTGTGAGCCGCCGCCGTACGGCGGCTCCCCTCAAGGGAGATCGGGGGTGTACTCGTGCGCATCGGACTGATTGCGGAGGGTGGCTATCCGTATGTGAGCGGTGACGCCAGGCTCTGGTGCGACCGGCTCGTACGCGGGCTCGGGCAGCACGAGTTCGACATCTACGCGCTCAGCCGCAGCGAGCGCCAGGAGGACGAGGGCTGGGTCCCGCTGCCCCCGCAGGTCAGCCGGGTGCGCACGGCGTCGCTGTGGACCGCCGAGGACGACGGGGTCGTGTACGGCCGCCGCGCCCGCCGGCGCTTCGAGGAGCACTACGGCGCGTTGGCCGCCGTCCTCTGCGTGGGCGGCGACCGAGGAGCCGACGGCGCCACGGAGCCCCCGTCGACCCTCCAGGCGGACCGTTTCGGCAACGCGCTGTACGGGCTCGCCGAACTCGCCCGCGACGAAGGCGGACTGGCCGGGGCGTTACGGTCCGAGACCGCCGTCCGCACCCTCGAACGCGCCTGCCGCGCGCGGGACGCGATGCGCACGGCGCGCGAGGCGCGCGTCCCCGACCTCCTGGCCGTCGCCGCCCACCTCGAACGTGCCCTGCGCCCCCTCTCGCTCGACTGGTACGAGGACGACGGGCTGGGCGCCGCCGACCTGAGCCACGCCACCTCCGGCGGCACCGCGGCCCTGACCGGCCTGCTCGCCCGGCACTTCTGCGACGTACCGCTGCTGCTCACCGAGTACGGCGTCCGGCTGCGCACCCAGTACCTCGCCGGCACCGGCGCCCCGCCCGCCGTACGCGCCCTCCTCGCCGGCTTCCACGGCGCCCTCGCCGCCGAGGCGTACGACCGGGCGGCCGTCATCACCCCCGGCAACGCCCACGCCCGCCGCTGGCAGGAGCGCTGCGGCGCCGACCGCTCCAGGCTCCGCACCGTCTACCCGGGCATGGACGCCTCCCGCTTCGCGGAGGTCGGCGAGGCGTCGTCGTGCGCGGACCCCGACACGCTGGTCTGGGTCGGCCGCGTCGAACCCGCCAAGGACCTGGTCTCCCTGCTGCACGCCTTCGCCGAGGTCCGAAAGGAGGAGCCGAAGACCCGCCTGCGGATCGTCGGCGCCCCGGCGGGGCCCGAGGGGGAGGCCTACCTCGGCCACTGCAGGGCGCTGGCCGCCCAGCTCTTCCCCGACGAGGCCGACGGCCCGCACACGGTCGGGGAGAACCCCGTCTCCTTCGAGGAGATCGGCGGGCCGCAGCTCCCGTCCCTCGCCGACGCCTACGCCTCCGGCGCGGTGACCGTCCTGTCCAGCGTCGTCGAGGGCTTCCCCGTCGGCCTGGTCGAGGCCATGCTCTGTGGCCGCGCCACGGTGTCCACCGACGTCGGCGCGGTGGTCGAGGTCATCGGCGGCACCGGTCTCGTCGTACCGCCGCGCAACCCGCGGGCGCTCGCGGAGGCGTGCGTGACGCTGCTGCGCGACCCCGAGCGCCGTGAACGCCTCGGCGCGGCGGCCCGCGCGCGAGCGCTCGAACTGTTCACGGTCGAGCAGAACGTCGCGGCATTTCACGGCATTTACCTCGACGTCGTCGCCGGAACGCCGGTCCGGCGCGTGGTCCTCGACGACGCCGGTGCCCCGCTGCCGTTCGGCGTCCCCGCCGAGGCGCATGTCCCCGGGCACTGGACCAGCAACCGCCCGCAAGGCGGGCCGGAGCCGACGGCACCCGCCCAGGCTCCCGGGCTTCCCACGCCGGAGGGGGCGCGATGAGGGGCGTACGCAGGGGTGTCACGCCGGCTTGCCCGGTCCCGGTGACGCTAGAGGGCGCGACGAGGGGCGTGCGGACCGGCCGTACGCCGGCTCGACCGGCGCCGGCGTGGGAGGAGACGCGATGACCGCCGCAGGAGGGACCGACCACCCCATGACCGCGCCCGGCGGCCCGGAGGTCTGGGACGAACGCGCCGAGGAGTGGCTCACGGCCGGCGCCGAGGGCCCCGAGGACCAGGCCGCCCTCGCCGACCCCCTCGACCGTCCCCGCCCGCCCCGCGCGGGCGCGGACCCCGTGAAGGCCCTGATGCACCGGCACCACGACCTGTGCGCCCGCGCGGTGGACCCCCTGGAGATCGCCGCCGGACTCGAGGCCCACGGCATCACCGACCGCACCGCCGCCCGCTTCCGGCACCGGGACGTGTTCTCGCTGGCCGAGGAGATGTACGCGCGCGTGCCCCGCGACGGGGACGCGCCCGACGACCCCGCCCCCGTCGCACCGCCGCGCGTACGCGCCGACTGGGTGCTGCTCACCCTCCTGCCCGGCGCGCTCGGCACGGCCACCCTGGCCGCCGTACGTCTCACCCACGGCCAGACCCGGCTGATCGCGGCCGCCGTGGGAGCGCTCGCCGTGCTCCTCGCCCTGCGCGCGGCCCTCTCCAGGGGCCCGCTGTCGACCGCGCACACCACCCGCCCGACGGCGACCTGGACGGGCTGGCTCCTCGGCTACGCCCTGCTCGGCGACGGCCTCCTGCGCGCGGCCCTCACCGGAGGACCCGACACCCTGCCCGGCGGCGGCGCCGAGGGCTCCTGGCCCCTGACCACCGCGCCCCTCCTGGCCCTCGCGCTCTCCTGCGCCCCCGCGGCCTGGTGCGCGCACCTCCTCGCCGTACGGGCCCGCCGCACGCTGTCCTCCAGCCGGGCACTGGCCGACTTCGCCACCTCGGTGCAGCCGCTGCTGCTGGCCGCGTTCGCCGCCTACGTCGGTGCCCTCGCGGCCCTCACCGCCGCGACCGCCGCGGCCCTGGACGAGCCCGCCGCCTACCCGGCGACCCTCACGCTGGGCGCCCTGCTCTTCCTCGCCCGGCTCCTCACCGTGCACGGCTTCACCCACGCCCCGGCGCTCGTCCTGACCGCCACCGCCGCGGCCGAGGCGACGGCCCTCGCCAGTGTCTTCGGGGCCCGCCTTCCGGGCTGCGCGTGGCTGGCGGCCCCCACCCGGGCGCTCGCCGACGCCTGGGGTCCCGCAGCCGTCCCGGTCCTCGCCTGCGGCGCAGCCGCCCTGGCCCTGCTGCTCCACGCGAGCCGCACCCTGACCCGGGCGTCGGCCCACGCGGCGGGGGAGGACCGGTGGTGAGCGCCGGCGGACGGCGACCCGGCGTTTCGGCGGCGCAGGGCTCGCGGCCGTGCCTCCGCCCCCGCCGCCCCGCCACGCCCCGCCTGTCCTGCTTCTCCCACCACCTCTGGCCCCCGGCCCGAACCGCCGGAGGCACCCCGACGAAGGAGAGACCTCCCATGACCACCTCCCGACCCGACCTCCCCTCGGCCCCGGGAGCCGCGCGATGAGAGTCCTGCTGATCGGAGCCAACGGCTATCTCGGCCGCTTCGTCGCCGACCGTCTCCTCGCCGACCCCGCCGTCCAGCTCACCGCGCTGGGCCGCGGCGACGACGCGGACGTCCGGTTCGACCTCGCGTCCGGCAGCCCCGGTGCCCTCACCCGCTTCCTCGACGCGGTCCACCCCGGCGTCGTCGTCAACTGCGCCGGCGCCACCCGCGGCGGCGCCCGCGAGCTCACCCGGCACAACACCGTCGCCGTCGCCACCGTCTGCGAGGCCCTGCGGCGCAGCGGCTGCGGCGCCCGGCTCGTGCAGATCGGCTGCGGTGCCGAATACGGCCCGAGCCAGCCCGGCTCCTCCACGGCCGAGGACGCCGTGCCCCGCCCCGGAGGCCCGTACGGCGTCAGCAAGCTCGCCGCCACCGAGCTCGTCCTCGGGTCGGGTCTCGACGCCGTCGTGCTGCGGGTGTTCTCGCCCGCGGGGCCCGGCACCCCGGCCGGCTCCCCGCTCGGCCGTCTCGCCGAGGCCATGCGCCGGGCCATGCAGTCCGGCGACGGCGAGTTGAAGCTCACCGGGCTCGGGGCGCAGCGGGACTTCGTCGACGTGCGGGACGTCGCCCGCGCCGTCCACGCCGCCTCCCTCTCGGCGGCGCAGGGCGTCATCAACATCGGCTCCGGGCGCGCCGTCCGGCTGCGCGACGCCGCCGCCGTCCTCGCCCGGGTGGCCGGGTACGGCGGCGCCCTGCACGAACTCGACGGCCCGCCAGGGCCGCTGCGCGCCACGATCGGCCACCCCCGGGGCGACTCGGACCACGCGGCGCACGGCCCGCACGGCACCCACGCCGGTCACGCGGGTCACGTGGGCCACAACGCCGCGCCCGTGGCCTACCCGGACGGCTGCGGCAGCTGGCAGCAGGCCGACGTGCGCACCGCCCGCGACCGGCTGGGGTGGCGCCCCCGCATCAGCCTCGAGGAGTCCCTGGGCGACATCTGGATGGAGGCGGCATGCCGTATCTGACCGGTACCCCCACGACGACCGCGAGCACGGACCTGCGCCCGGGGCTCGGCATCCCCGGCCTGGCCCACCCCCTGCTCGCGCCCGCCGAGTGGGCGGAGCTGACCCGCCCCGGCGCCCCCGTGCACTGGGCCGTCCTCAACGTCGCCGACGGCCCCGGCACCCAGCCCGACCCCCACTGCCTGGAGGCGGCCGGCCGGCTCCGCAACGCGGGCGTCCGCGTCCTCGGCCACCTGGACGCCTCCCGTCTGGACACGAGCCGCCTGGACACCGCCCGGTTCGACACGGCCCGGTTCGACACGACCCGCTTCGACACCGCCCGTGCCGGCGCGGCGCGTTCGCGTGCGACGGGCCCACGGGCGACGGGCTCAGGCGGGCCGGGCCGGGGCCCCTCCCGAGGGGGCGGCGGCCGGAGCCTGGGCGACCTGATGTCCGAGGCCCAGCGGTACGTCGACTGGTACCGGGTCGACGGCTTCTACCTCGACCGCTGCCCGATCGAACGCGCCGACCTGCCCGAGACCCGCCGCGCGGTCGGCACGCTGCGCGCGCTGCGTGACAAGGCCCACATCGTCCTCGGCCACGGCACCCACCCCCACCCCGGATACGCCGAGTGCGGCGACCAGCTCGTCACGTTCTCCGGGCCCTGGTCCGAGTACCGCTGGTCGCAGGTGGCGGAGTGGACGGCCGACTATCCGCCGGGCCGCTTCTGCCACTTGGTCCACGGAGTGCCGCGCGGACACCTGGACGAGGCGATGCGCATCGCGCGCTGGCAGGGTGCCGCGACCGTCTGGTTCACCGACCGCACCGACCGCGGCGGGCGCACCGACCCCTGGGAGGCCATGCCCGGCTACTGGGACGACATCGTCTCGCGGATCGGAACAGGTGTCTCGGAATGAAAAAGGCCGTGGCACTGTTACGAGGAGAACAAATGTAGTGATCGACCGACCAACGGAGTCTCCGTGTCGCTGCCACCCCTGGTCGAGCCCGCTTCAGAGCTCACCGTAGACGAGGTTCGCAGGTACTCCCGCCACCTGATCATCCCCGACGTCGGGATGGACGGGCAGAAGCGGCTGAAGAACGCCAAGGTGCTCTGTGTGGGCGCCGGCGGCCTGGGCTCGCCGGCGCTGATGTACATGGCCGCGGCGGGCGTCGGCACGCTCGGCATCGTGGAGTTCGACGAGGTCGACGAGTCGAACCTCCAGCGCCAGATCATCCACAGCCAGGCCGACATCGGCCGCTCCAAGGCCGAGTCCGCCCGTGACTCCGTCAAGGGCATCAACCCGTACGTGAACGTGGTCCTTCACGAGGAGCGGCTCGAGGCCGACAACGTGATGGACATCTTCAGCCAGTACGACCTGATCGTCGACGGCACGGACAACTTCGCGACCCGCTACCTGGTCAACGACGCCTGCGTGCTGCTGAACAAGCCGTACGTGTGGGGCTCGATCTACCGCTTCGACGGCCAGGCCTCCGTGTTCTGGTCCGAGCACGGCCCGTGCTACCGCTGCCTCTACCCGGAGCCCCCGCCGCCGGGCATGGTCCCCTCCTGCGCCGAGGGCGGCGTCCTGGGCGTGCTCTGCGCGTCCATCGGCTCCATCCAGGTCAACGAGGCCATCAAGCTCCTCGCGGGCATCGGCGACCCGCTGGTCGGCCGCCTCATGATCTACGACGCCCTGGAGATGCAGTACCGCCAGGTCAAGGTCCGCAAGGACCCGAACTGCGCGGTCTGCGGCGAGAACCCGACCGTCACCGAGCTCATCGACTACGAGGCCTTCTGCGGCGTCGTGTCCGAGGAGGCCCAGGAGGCGGCGGCCGGCTCGACGATCACTCCCAAGCAGCTCAAGGAGTGGATCGACGACGGCGAGAACATCGACATCATCGATGTCCGCGAGGTCAACGAGTACGAGATCGTCTCGATCCCCGGCGCCCGCCTGATCCCGAAGAACGAGTTCCTCATGGGCACCGCCCTGGAGACCCTCCCGCAGGACAAGAAGATCGTCCTGCACTGCAAGACGGGTGTCCGCAGTGCGGAGGTCCTGGCGGTCCTGAAGTCCGCGGGCTTCTCGGACGCGGTCCACGTCGGCGGCGGCGTCATCGGCTGGGTCAACCAGATCGAACCGAACAAGCCGGTCTACTGACCGAGGCTCCCGCCGACCAGCGGGACCGAGGAAGCCCACGGCTCTGAACTACTCAGATGCCGTGGGCTTCTGTCGTTGTCGGTCGGCGCCGGTTGGCCTCGCACGGCCCAGAGACGGCCGAGTTCGCCGAGCTGGGCTGAGCCGCCTCCGTTGTCAGTGCGTGCGGGTACGGTGCGCTCGCCATCAAGGGCAACCCGAAGGGAACGGCGTATGCGGCCAGTTGGCCGGGCGCGGATGTGATCGGCGATCAGAGGGTGATGATCGACGCCTTCACGTCACTGGCCCAGCCGCCTCTGTCGTGCGTACCGGCGGACCACCACAGTGATCGCCGCCAGCAGCGCCACCGCCCAGATGCCGGTCTCCACGCCGCCCATGCTGCTGCCGAGTGCCAGCAGCAGTGCGAACACTGCGACGATCAGCACCAGGCTCACGATCAGGTCACGCATCGTCCTACCCCCCCACGTCTGCGGGCTTCTGCCCGGCGTTCATGATCGCAGCGGGTTGCCGTCGCGTACAGATCTTGGGCGAGTCGTCAGGAGCAGACCTTGCCGTCCTTCGGGACGGTGCCCTTGAGCAGGTACGCGTTGACCGTGGAGTCCACGCAGTCGCTGCCCTTGCCGTACGCGGAGTGGCCCTCGCCCTTCCAGGTGAGCATCACGCCGACCCCCTTGCCGAGTTCGTCGGCCATGCGGCGCGTCCCCTCGTAGGGGGTCGCCGGGTCGCCGGTGTTGCCGACGAGGAGGATCGGGGCCGAGCCCGCGGCGCTCACCTCCGGGGTGTCGTACTGACCGGACACCGGCCAGTCGTGGCACCAGCCGGCCGTGTCCCAGCCCAGCATCGGGCCGAACACGGGCGAGACCTTCTCGAAGCGCGGCAGCAGCTCCTTCGCGTCCTCGGCCGTCGGGCGCTGCTTGTCGTCCAGGCACGATATGACCCGCTGCGAGTGGCTGCCCGTGCCGTACCTCCCCGACGCCTCACGGTCGTTGTACTCGTCGGCGAGGGCCAGGAGTTCGGTGCCGTCGCCCTGTTGGGCCGCCTGGAGCGCGCTGGTCAGGGTCGGCCAACCGGCCTTGCTGTACAGCGGCCTGATGATGCCGGTGAGCGCGAGCGACTCGGTGAGTTTGCGGCTCGACGACGTCGGCAGCGGATCCGCGTCGATCCGCTTCAGCAGGTCGACCACCTCACGGGTGCCCGCCTCCGCGCTCTTGCCGGTGGACTTCAGGTAGTTGTTGAGCGCGCGCTGGAAGCCCAGCGCCTGGTTCTCGGCGTGGCCCGCCGCGTCGGCGCTCGGGTCGACCACCGCGTCGAGGACGATCCGCCCGACGTTCTTCGGGAAGAGGTGGGCGTAGACGCCGCCCAGTTCGGTGCCGTACGAGATGCCGAAGTAGTGGGTCTTGCGGTCGCCGAGCACCTGGCGCATCAGGTCCATGTCCCGCGCGGTGTCCGTGGTCGACACGTGCGCAATGAGGGAGCCCCCGGCCTTCTGGCAGCCCTTGCCGAAGTCCCCGGCGTCACGGAAGTACGCCGTCTCCTCCGCCGGGGTGTCCGGCGTCAGATCGACGGCCTCGGACGCCTGGATCTCCTGGTCTCGGCGACAGCGCACGCCCTCGCTGGCCCCCACTCCGCGCGGGTCCCAGCTCACCAGGTCGTAGTGCTCGCGCAGCGCGGACGCGCCCGCCGAGTACCAGGGCAGGGTGGCGATGCCCGAGCCGCCGGGGCCGCCGAAGTTGAACAACAGGGAGCCGATGCGGTCGTCCCCGGTGGCCTTGGCGCGGATCAGCGCGAGATCGATCGTCCTGCCCTCGGGCTTCTTCCAGTCCAGCGGTGCCTTGAGCGTCGCGCACTGCCACTCGCCGCCCGGTGCGGGCGAGCCCGCAGTGGCCTTGCAGCGCCCCCAGTCCAGGTCCTGCGAGGTCAGAGAGGAGGGCAGCGCCGGCTCGGAACTCTTGGCCGGCGCCGAGGCGCTGCTGCCGCCCGTGTCCCCGTCGGACTTCGGGTCGTCCGACGAGCCCCCGCTGCACCCGGTCGCGAGCAGCGCGGCGGCAGCCGTCAGAGCCGTCCACCGTACGAACCGTGCCATGCCGTGTCCCCCCTCGCGGGCCCTCCGCACCGTGCAGCGGAGGGCGGTCCGGCCATACTAGGCGGATCACGGAAAGCCCGTCGGACCCTGTGGATAACTGTCTGACCTGCGAATATGCAAGGGATTGGCGAGTTTCACCCGCAGACCGTCCCGGCCGGGGGCACCTTCCCGTCCAGCAGATAGCCGTTCACCGCGCCCCGTACGCACTTGTTGTCGCTCTCGTACGCCCCGTGCCCCTGTCCCTTGTAGGTCATCTCGACGCCCACCCCGTCGCCCAGCGCCCGCGCCATCTTCCGGGCTCCCCCGTAGGGGGTGGCGGGGTCGCCGGTGTTGCCCACGACGAGGATCGGTGCCGAACCGGGCGCGCTGACGTCGGGGTGATCCGCGGCGCCGGGCACGGCCCAGTCGGTGCAGCTGAGCATCGACCAGGCGAGGGCGTCGCCGAAGAGATCCGAGGCCTTCTGGAACAGCGGCAGCCGATCCTCCACGAACGCCGGGGTGTAACGGGGCTTGTCGTCGGCGCAGTTGATCGAGACGTTCGCGGCGGTGCTGTTGTTGTACTCGCCGTTCTCGCTGCGCCCGTTCAGCGAGTCGGAGAGCAGCATCAGGGTGCTGCCGTCCCCGTCGTACGCCTGCTCAAGACCCTCCGTCAGGTAGGGCCAGAAGTCCTTGGAGTACAGCGCCTGCACGATGCCGTTGGTGGCGTCCGTCTGCGTGAGCTCGCGCGGGAAGATGCCCTTGATCGGCTTGCCGTCGAGGTCCTTCAGCAGTGTGGCGATGCGGTTCTCGACGTCCTCGGGGGTGTCGCCGATCGGGCAGTCCTCGGCCTGGGAGGTGCAGTCCTCGGCGAAGTTGTCGAGGGCGAGCTGGAAGCCCCGGGCCTGGGCGAGCGATTCCTGCTCGGGGGTCTGGGTCGGATCGACCACCGCGTCGAACACCGCCCGTCCGACCTTCTCGGGGAACAGGTGGGCGTAGACGCCGCCGAGTTCCGTGCCGTACGAGATGCCGAAGTAGTGGAGCTTGTCGTCGCCCAGGACCTGGCGCATCAGGTCCATGTCGCGGGCCGCCTCGGTGGTGCCGACGTGCGGGAGCATCTCGCCGGAGTTCTTCTCGCACGCGTTGTTGAAGTCCCTTGTGCTGTCGACGAGCTCGGTGCGCTCGGCCGCGTCGTCCGGTGTCGCGTCCTGCTGGAAGTAGGCGTCGAGCTGCTGGTCGTCCTCGCACCACACGGGCGCGCTGCGGCCGACCCCGCGCGGGTCGAAGCTCACCAGGTCGTAGCGGGTGCGCAGGGTCTCGTAGGACTCGCCGAAGGCCGGAAGCGTGGTGACGCCGGAGCCGCCCGGCCCGCCGAAGTTGAAGATCAGGGAGCCGATGCGGCGGTTCTCGGGGCCGGTGGTCCTCACCCGGATCAGCTCGAGCTCGATGGTGTCGCCCTTGGGGTCGTCCCAGTCGCGCGGCGCCTTCATCCTGGCGCACTGCCAGGTGCCGTCGTCCGGCAGCGGCGAAGGGCTGCCCCCGCCTCCCTGCGCCTGCGACGGCGCCGGGCAGTCCCGCCACGTCAGTTCCTGCGCCGTCAGATCGCGGTCACCGGAGTCGTCGTCCCCGCAGGCCGCCAGCGCGGAGGCCAGCAGCAGGGCGGCGGCGGTCAGGGTGGCGGCGCGCAGCCGGGGCGGGTTCGGCATGATCCCATCCTGCGGTCGTGCGGGGCGCGGCGCCCGGGACACGGGCCGTACGAGGTACGGCGGCGCCACGCTCGTCCGGTGCCCCTCGACCGTACGGCGCCCGGCATGGAGTACGTCCCCACGGCCCGCCGGCCGGCGTCCTACAGCGCGCCCTTGCGGGTCAGATGGTTGAAGGCCAGCCAGCCGGGGAGCACCGGCAGCCACAGGGTCAGCAGACGGAACAGCAGCACCGCGGGCGCGGCGACCTCGCTGGGCAGGCCGACGGCGATCAGGCCGACGGTCAGGGTGGCCTCCACGGCGCCCACACCGCCCGGGGTCGGGGCGGCGGAGCCGAGCGCGTTGCCCGCGAGGAAGACGACGGCCACGCTGGCGATGCTCAGCGAGGTGCCCTCGCTGCCGAACGCCCTGATGGAGGCGTCCAGGCACATCACGAAGCAGGCGGTCAGCAGCAGCATGCCGCCGATGCCGGTGACCAGCTTCTGCGGCCGCTGGAGCACGTCGAGCATGCGCGGCACGACGCCCGCGAACAGCGACCTCACGCGCGTGACGACGAACTTCCGCAGGAACGGCACCGACGTCACGACGAGCACCAGCACCGCCACCGTCAGGAGACCGGCGATCACCGTGCGGGACGGCGACAGCGAGGGCGTCTTCTCGGTTCCGGTGAGATAGCCGAAGGACAGCAGCATCAGGATGTGGCAGCCGAGCCCGAACAGCTGGGACGCGCCGACACTCGCCACGGCGAGCCCCGGCCGCACTCCGGCGCGCTGCAGGAAGCGGGTGTTCAGCGCGACGCCGCCGACCGCGGCCGGTGCGACGATCTTCACGAACGACCCGGCGACCTGCGCCCCCACCGTCCGCCGGAAGGGCACCCGCTCCGGCACGAACCCCAGCAGGGCCATCGCCGCCGCGAAGTAGCTCAGGGCGGAGAACAGCACGGCCGCGGCCACCCAGCCCCACTGGGCGTTCGCGACGAGCGGGCCGAACTCGATGTGCGTGAGCTGCGTGAGCAGGAAGTACGCGCCGATGGCGCCCGCGATGAAGCTGATCAGGGTGCGCGGGCGCACCCGCTCCAGCCGGGCCGGCTCGACCGGTGCCTGCGGCCTGATGCGCAGCACCTCGTGCCGGATCAGCGTGAGCAGGTCCTCCTCGCGGGCGTCCTCCAGAGCCTCGTCCAGCGCCCGCTTCTCGGCGCGCGCCTGCGCCCGTACGGTCTTCTTGTCCAGCTTCTCGGAGTCGACGCCGGTATCGGCGGCGGCCTCCTCGCTGCGGGCCTGCTTGGACAGCCGGGACGCCTCCAGGACCGCGTCACGCTCACGCTGGGCGCGTTCCCGGGCGAGCCGGCGCAGCGTCGCGCGCGTGGAGCGGCTCAGCGCGATCGGCTGGAGCATGGGCAGGCAGTCGGCCACGGCATCGGGGCCGAGGACGCCGACCGCCGAGGCCACGGCACGCTCGGCGCCGACGCGCAGCCCCAGGGTGACCAGCAGCTGGGAGATGTCCATGCGCAGCAGCAGGCTGTTCGCCGCGATCTCGCCGATCCGCAGGTCGGTGATGATCACCTTGCCGGAACGATCCACCAGGATGGCGTCACCGACGAGCCTGCGGTGTGCGATACGGCGGGACTGCAGCGCCTTGACCTGCAGCCAGGTGTCGCGCAGCAGATCGTCGGTGATCTCGTCGTCCGCGAGCGAGTCGAGGGTGCGGCCGCCGGTGTGCTCGTAGACCAGCATCACGGCGTCCGGGCCGAGCTCGGAGGTGGCGATCAGCTTGGGCGCGTTGGCCCCGGCCGCGATGGCCGCGTAGGCGAGCAGGGCCTCCTGCTCCAGGGCCTGCCGCAGCGACTGGAGGCTGCTGCGGGTGGCGAAGCCGCGCAGCGTGAGGTTGCGCCACGCGCGGTAGAAGAAGCCCTGCGCCTGCTGCTCCCGGTCGACGACCGTGACGTCCAGCGGAGGGCCGTCCTCCAGGGTGACGAAGTAGCGCCGGCCGCGGTCGGTGGCGGTCTCCTGGGTGTCGGCGACCTCCTCGCGGGCCGCGCTCACCGGGCGGAACCCGACGTGCCGCAGGCCCGCCATCAGCGTCCGGCCGGTCGGGCGGACGTTGGGGGAACCGACCGCGTAGAGCGTGCCGTAGGCGACGGCCCAGCCGATCAGCAGCGTCAGCAGGATCGAGAACGGCGTGGTGTAGCCGGTGACCAGCATCGAGAAGGCGTACAGGACCAGGACCGCCCACAGGACCGCGCGCCAGCGGGGTCTGCGGGACATGCCCACGGCCGTCATGTACGCGATGACCGGCGCGAGGTAGCCGTGCACCGGGTCGGTGAGCGAGCCGACGTCACCGGGGGAGGGCTGGGTGAGCGCGTCCCGGATGGACTCCGGGGCCGCCCGCGCGACCCACAGGTCTGTGGCGAGTGTCACCCCGTGCGCGAGGACGGCCGCCAGGACGCCGTCGGCGATGCGCAGCCCGTCCCGCTTGATCAGCCGTTCGATCGCGAAGGCCACCGGGACCAGCAGGATGGCGATGCTGGAGACCAGACCCGCGAGCTTGCTGAACACGTCGGGCGCCTGCCCGGTGCCCTTGTTGATGTCCTGTTCGAGGCCCGAGGTGGTGCCGTGCGCGAACGCGGCGATCGCGAGCAGCAGCACGATGCCCAGCACGCCCGCCAGGACCCGGACGAGGTCGGAGGGGCGGTGCACGCGCGCGGGCAGCAGCGGTTCGTCGCCCTCCACCTCGTCGGCGTGCGCCTCCTCGATGTCCGGGGCAGTGCCCTCGCCGGCCGCGCGGTCCGCGTCGGAACCCCCGCCGGCCTGCTGTTCCTCGTCGGCGGCGGTCCCTTCCGGGTCCTTGTCGCCGGCGCGCGCGGTGTCAGGGCGCGACGAAGCGCCGGACGTGCTCTCCGCGTCCTCCGGGTGCACGCCCTGCTGCTTCATCGTCTCTTCTTGATCTCGTATCACCAGTCACCGCCCGCACGATGGTGGCATGCCCCACCGACACACAGGGGCATCAGGGTGCAAACGCGGGGGCGCACAGTCTGCCCGAAGCGTCGCCCCGGAGCGAGGGCTACGCACGGTGGCGGGCGCGTCGCGTTGTCGGTGGCGTGGTGCAGGATGGGGCGGATGAGCGAGGAGAGCCTTCCGGACGCCGCCCGTCCGCAGCACACGGACGCGCTGCCGGAGCACACGGACGCGCTGCCGGAGTACGCCGAGCGGGTCCTGGAGGTCGCCGAGCTGATCCCGCCGGGGCGCGTCATGACGTACGGCGACGTGGCGGAGTGGCTGGAGGAGGGCGGGCCTCGTCAGGTGGGCCGGGTGATGGCCCTCTACGGGGGTGCCGTCCCGTGGTGGCGGGTGGTCCGCTCGGACGGCGTCCTGCTGCCCGGTCACG
The DNA here is from genome assembly GCF_001509795.1 of Streptomyces sp. NRRL WC-3605. GTDB lineage: Bacteria > Actinomycetota > Actinomycetes > Streptomycetales > Streptomycetaceae > Streptomyces > Streptomyces viridochromogenes. The sequence goes on from NZ_LLZN01000091.1 coordinate 231,973, forward strand.
AACTGCGGGCACTGGAGCACTACCGCGCCGAGGGCACGCCTCTGAAGGAGGCGAGCAGGGCAGCCGGGGGCCACCTGCCGCGCCTCGACATGAGACGCGCGCGCTGGGACGGCGGTGGACGCGCACAGGGTCACACCTGACAGCTTCCGCCATCGGCGGGCCCGCCGTGTGACGCGTGACGCGTTCCGGGGCAGGAGGGCACGTCCGAGGCATGACGTACGTTCGTGAGGCGAGGGGCACAGGTGCCAGGAGTGACCCGAGGGATGAAGCGGAAGCCCTGCTTCCGTGCTGTCCCCCGGCGTAGCGTCGGCTGCGCGTGTCCCCCTCACCCCGCGGTCACCGCCCTCCCCGCGCGGAAGGCGGCCGCCCGAGGCCCCGACCACCGCCTGACGGCGACGGCGCAGCGCGCCGGCGACGACCCCTTGCACACCCACCAGGACCGGCGAACCACGTGAGCTCCTCTTCCTCCACCAGGCGCCTGTCGCACACCCCGGTGCGACAGGGGGCCCGTGGCGCTTACCGGTTGGTGCGTACCCCTCCGGCCCAGGCGGCTCCCCCTCGTCTTGACGCCGCCCAGCGCTCGGTGGTTGACCACACCGGCGGCCCGATGCTCGTTCTCGCCGGCCCGGGCACCGGCAAGACCACCACGCTCGTCGAGTCGGTGGCGGCCCGCATCGCGCGCGGGGGCGACCCCGAGCGCATCCTCGTGCTGACGTTCAGCCGCAAGGCCGCCGTCGAACTGCGCGACCGCATGGCCCTGCGCATCGGCGCCGCCCGCGCGCCCCAGGCCACCACCTTCCACTCGTTCTGCTACGCCCTGGTCCGCGCCCACCAGGACCACGACCTGTTCGTCGAGCCCCTGCGACTGCTCTCCGGCCCGGAGCAGGACGTGACCGTCCGCGAGCTGCTCGCCGGCCAGCCCGGACTGGAACGGCTCGGGCTCGCCCATGTGCGCTGGCCGGACGAGCTGCGCGCCTGCCTGACCACCCGAGGCTTCGCCGACGAGGTCCGCGCGGTTCTCGCCCGCAGCCGCGAGCTGGGCCTCGGCCCCGGCGCCCTCGACGACTTCGCGCGCCGCATCGGCCGCCCCGACTGGCGGGCCGCCGCCTCCTTCCTCGCCGAGTATTTGGACGTCCTCGACCTCCAGGGCGTCCTCGACTACGCCGAGCTGGTCCACCGCGCGGTCCTGCTCGCCCGGCGGCCCGACGCCGCCGAGGCGCTCGCCGCGCGGTACGACGCCGTGTACGTCGACGAGTACCAGGACACCGACCCGGCCCAGGTACGGCTGCTGCGCGCCCTCGCAGGCGGCGGCCGCACCCTCGTGGCGTTCGGCGACCCCGACCAGTCGATCTACACGTTCCGTGGCGCCGACGTGAACGGCATCCTGGAGTTCCCGCACACCTTCCCGCGCGCGGACGGCCGCCCCGCCCCCGTCGAGGTCCTGCGCACCTCCCGCCGCTCGGGCGCCGCGCTCCTCGCCGCGACCCGGCTGGTGACCCGGCGCATGCCGCTCACCCGGCTCCCGGCCGACAAAGTCCGCGCCCACCGCGAACTCACCGCGGTCCGCGAGGGCGGCCGGGTGGAGGTCCACACGTACCCGACGGCCGGCACCGAACTGGACAACATCGCGGACATCCTGCGCCGGGCGCATCTGGAGGACGGCGTCCCCTGGAGCGACATGGCCGTCCTGGTGCGCGCCGGCTCCCGCACCATCCCGACCGTCCGCCGCGCCCTCACGGCCGCCGGGGTGCCCCTGGACATCGACGGCGACGACCTGCCCCTGCGCCACGAGCCCTCCGTCGCGCCCCTGCTGACGGCCCTGCGCGCGGTGGCCACGGCGGTGGCGGGGCAGGGACGCGCGGATGAGCGGCAAGGACGCGCGGAGGAGGGGCTAGGACGCGCGGAGGAGCGGCAGGAACTCGCGGAGCAGGGGCAGGGACTCGCGGAGGAGGGGCCGGGCGAGTCCGGGTCTTCCGTGCCCGCTTCTTCCGGTGACGAGGGGACCGAGCCCGCCCCCTGCTGGCTCGACACCGAGACCGCCCTGACGCTGCTCGCCTCCCCGCTGGCCGGCATGGACGCCGCCGACCTGCGCCGCCTCGGACGGGCCCTGCGGGACGAGGAGCGGGCCGCGGGCAACCCGCTGCCGCCGCCCTCCGACGAACTGCTCGCCCTGGCGCTGGCCGAGCCCGAGCGGCTCGCCGTGCACGACCCCACGTACGCGCGGGGCGCCCAGCGCCTCGGCGCCCTGCTGCGCACGGCACGCGAGCGCCTCGCGGGCGGCGGTACGGCCGAGGAGGCGCTGTGGGACCTGTGGGAGGGCACCCCGTGGCCCACCCGCCTGGAACGCGCCGCCCGCCGCGGCGGCGCCGCCGGGCGCAACGCCGACCGCGACCTGGACGCCGTGTGCGCCCTCTTCGCGACGGCGGCGCGCGCGGAGGAGCGCACCGGCGGCCGGGGCGCCCTGAACTTCCTGGAGGAGATCGACGCCGAGGACATCGCCGCCGACACCCTCACCCGGCGTGCCGTACGCCCGGACGCGGTGCGCCTGATGACCGCGCACCGCTCCAAGGGGCTGGAGTGGCGCCTGGTCGTCGTCGCCGGGGTCCAGGAGGGACTGTGGCCCGATCTGCGCCGCCGCGGCTCGCTCCTGGAGGCCGACCGCATCGGCCGCGACGGGCTCGCCGAACCGCTCACCCCCGGCGCGCTGCTCGCCGAGGAGCGCAGGCTGTTCTACGTGGCCGCCACACGCGCGCGTGAGCGGCTCGTCGTCACGGCCGTGAAGGCACCCGCCGACGACGGCGACCAGCCGTCCCGGTTCCTCACCGAACTCGGCGTGGAACCCGTCGACGTGACCGGCCGCCCCCGCCGCCCGCTGTCCGTGGCCGCCCTCGTCGCCGAACTGCGGGCCACGACGGTCGACCCGCGCGCGTCGGACGCGCTGCGCCGGGCCGCGGCGCTCCGGCTGGCCCGGCTGGCCGCGCTCGCCGACGACGACGGCCGTCCCCTGGTGCCCGCCGCCCACCCCTACCGCTGGTGGGGCATGTTCGAACCCACCGAGTCGAAGGTGCCGCTGCGCGACCGCGACCAGCCCGTGGTGCTGTCCGGCAGCGCCCTGGACCAGCTGGCCAACACCTGCTCCCTGCAGTGGTTCCTGGGCCGCGAGGTGAAGGCCGACGCGCCCGCCACCGTCGCCCAGGGCTTCGGCAACGTGGTGCACGTCCTCGCCGACGAGGTCGCCTCCGGGCACACACCGGCCGATCTCGCGGTCCTCATGGAACGGCTCGACTCCGTCTGGAACGCCCTCGCCTTCGACGCCCCGTGGAAGTCGGAGCAGGAGAAGGCCAACGCGCGCGTGGCGCTCGAACGCTTCCTCCGGTGGCATGTGATGGACCGCGCGGGCCGCACGCCGGTGGCCAGCGAACACGACTTCGACGTGACGCTGGAGGCGGGCGACTTCGAGGTGCGCATCCGCGGCCAGATGGACCGCGTCGAGGCCGACGCCGACGGACGCGCCTACGTCGTGGACTTCAAGACCGGCAAGCAGGCGCCCAGCGCGGCCGAGGTGGCCCGCCACCCGCAGCTCGCCGTCTACCAGCTGGCCGTGCGCGAGGGCGCCGTCGACGACGCCTTCGACGGCGTACGGGCCGAGCCGGGCGGCGCCGAACTCGTCCAGCTGCGTCAGGGCGCCGCCCAGCGGGACGGCGGCGACACGCTGCCCAAGGTGCAGGCGCAGCAGCCGCTGGACGGCCCGGAGGGGGAGTGGGTCGGCGATCTGCTGGCCACGGCGGCCGGCAAGGTCCTCGACGAGCGGTTCGCGCCCACGGCGGGCCAGCACTGCACGCACTGCGCGTTCCGCGCGTCGTGCAGCGCGCGCCCGGAGGGGCGGCACGTGGTCGAGTGACCGCCCTGCCCCGCCCCGTCCCCTCCCGCCCCACGCTGCCGAACCCGGCCCCCGCGACCGGCGTGACGGATCGCACCACCCGCTCCGACCTGCGCTTCTTCCGCCCCGGGGGGCGATCCGGCACACGCTGTCAGTGGCCGCCGCTAGCCTTCCTCAGGTGCCCGCCCGTATCACCGACCCCGAGCAGCTCAAAGAGCTCCTCGGCATCCCGTTCACCCCGGAGCAGACGGCCTGCATCATCGCGCCGCCCGCCCCGCAGGTGATCGTGGCCGGCGCCGGATCGGGCAAGACGACCGTCATGGCGGCCCGCGTGGTCTGGCTGGTCGGCACCGGCCAGGTCGCGCCGGAACAGGTCCTCGGCCTGACCTTCACCAACAAAGCCGCCGGCGAACTCGCCGAACGCGTCCGCAAGGCCCTCGTCCGGGCCGGGGTCACCGACCCCGACGCCATCGACCCGGACCGCCCGCCGGGCGAACCGGTGATCTCCACGTACCACGCGTTCGCGGGCCGCCTGCTGACCGACCACGGCCTGCGCATCGGCCTCGAACCGACCTCCCGGCTGCTCGCGGACGCCACCCGCTACCAGCTCGCCGCGCGCGTGCTGCGCGAGGCCCCCGGCCCCTACCCGGCCCTCACCCGCTCCTTCGCCGACCTCGTCAGCGACCTGCTCGCCCTCGACGCCGAACTGTCCGAGCACCTCGTGCGCCCCGAGGCGCTGCGCGCCCACGACGCCCGGTTGCTGCTCACGCTCCAGGGCACCAAGCTCAGCAACGCCGACCTGCGCAAGGTCCCCGAGGCCGCCGCCGCGCGCCGCGAGCTCGCCGACCTCGTCGTCCGCTACCGGGCCGCCAAGCGCGAACGGGACCTGCTCGACTTCGGCGACCAGATCGCCCTGTCGGCGCGCCTGGCACAGATGCCCGAGGTCGGCCGCCTTCTGCGCGAGGAGTTCCGGGTGGTCCTCCTCGACGAGTACCAGGACACGTCCGTCGCCCAGCGCGTCCTCCTCGCCGGGCTGTTCGGCGACGGCACCGGCCACCCGGTGACCGCCGTGGGCGACCCCTGTCAGGCGATCTACGGCTGGCGCGGCGCCTCCGTCGCCAACCTCGACGACTTCCCCGAGCACTTCGCCCACGCCGACGGCCGCCCCGCCACCCGCCAGGCCCTCAGCGAGAACCGCCGCAGCGGCGGCCGCCTCCTCGACCTCGCCAACGGCCTCGCGGAGCCCCTGCGCGCCCTGCACGCGGGCGTGGAGGCCCTGCGCCCGGCCCCGGGAGCCGAGCGCGACGGCATCGTGCGCTGCGCCCTGCTGAGCACCCACGCCGAGGAGATCGACTGGATCGCCGACTCAGTCGCCCACCTGGTGAACACCGGCAAGGCGCCTGGCGAGATCGCCGTCCTGTGCCGTACGGCGACCGACTTCGCGGAGATCCAGGCGGCACTCGTCGCCCGGGACGTCCCCGTCGAGGTGGTCGGCCTGTCGGGCCTGCTCCACCTGCCCGAGATCGCCGACCTGGTCGCCGTCTGCGAGGTCCTCCAGGACCCCGGCGCCAACGCCTCCCTGGTCCGGCTGCTCACCGGCCCGCGCTGGCGCATCGGGCCGCGCGACCTCGCCCTGCTGGGCCGGCGCGCCCGCCTGCTGGTGTCCCACGCGCGCGTGGACGGCGACGACGACCCCGACCGCCGTCTCGCCGAGGCCGTCGAGGGCATCGACCCGGCCGAGGTGATCTCCCTCGCGGACGCCCTCGACACGTTCCTGGAGACGCCACTGGACGGCGCCGGGGACGACGACGGGCTGCCCTTCTCGCCGGACGCGCGCGTGCGCTTCGCCCGGCTCGCCGCCGAGCTGCGCGACCTGCGCCGCTCCCTGTCCGACCCGCTCATGGACGTCCTGCACCGCGTCCTCGCCGTCACCGGCCTGGAGGTCGAGCTGTCGGCCTCCCCGCACGCGCTCGCCGCCCGGCGCCGCGAGACCCTGTCCAACTTCCTCGACATCGCCGCCTCCTTCGCGGCCGGCGACCACGAGGCCTCCCTGCTCGCCTTCCTGGCCTTCCTGCGCACCGCCGCCCAGTACGAGAAGGGCCTCGACAACGCCCTGCCGGGCGGCGACAACACCGTCAAGGTGCTCACCGCGCACAAGTCCAAGGGCCTGGAGTGGGACGTCGTCGCCGTCCCCGGCCTGGTCACCGGCACCTTCCCCAGCAGCCAGGGCCGTGAGAAGTGGACCGCGCAGGGCAAGGTCCTCCCGCACGAGCTGCGCGGCGACGCCGACACGCTCCCCGACGTCACCTCCTGGGACTCCCGGGGCCTCAAGTCCTTCCACGAGGCCATGAAGGAACACCAGCACACCGAGGAACTGCGCCTCGGCTACGTCACCTTCACCCGACCCCGCTCGCTGCTCCTCGGCTCCGGCCACTGGTGGGGTCCCAGCCAGAAGAAGCCCCGTGGGCCCTCCGACTTCCTGCTGGCCCTCCACGACCACTGCGCGGCCGGCTACGGCGAGATCGAGGTGTGGGCCGACGAGCCGGCCGAGGGCGCGGAGAACCCGGCCCTGCTCCGGCAGGGCGCCGAGCACGCCTGGCCCCTGCCCCTGGACGAGACCGCCCTGGCCCGACGCCGCGCGGCCGCCGAGACGGTCCTCGCGCACCTGGAGAAGCTGGCGTCCCAAGACGACCCAGTCGCGACGCACGACCCCGAGACCTACGACGACCCCGACTGGCCGCCCCCGCCGGACGAGGACGAGGACCCCGCGTACGGCCCCTTGGGCGACGAGCCCGTGGCCGACGCCCCTGACGCGTCCGGACTCTGGGACGACGCCCCCCTCGACGAGGCCCCTTTCGAGGACGACGCCTACGACGGCGCCCGCTACGACGACGCCCCGCGCGAGAGAGCCCCCGACGAGGCCGCCCCCGACCCGACCGCCGAACACGGACGCCCCCGCCCGCCGGAGCCACGGACCCCCGTGCGCCCCTCCATCCCGCACCAGGCGCCGCCGCCGCGCCCCCGCACCTCGGACGACGAACACCTCACACCGGAGGAGGCCCGCACCCTCGCCTCCTGGGACCGCGACCTCGACGCCCTCTCCGGCGAGCTGCTGCGTGCCCGCGCGAGCGTCACGGACGTACCGCTGCCCGCGTCCCTGACCGCGTCCCAGCTGATGCGGCTGGCCGCCGACCCGGACGGGTTCGCGCAGGAACTCGCGCGCCCCATGCCGCGCCCCCCGCAACCCGCCGCACGCCGAGGCACCCGGTTCCACGCATGGGTGGAAGCCCGCTTCGAAGAGTTGACGCTGCCGATGCTGGAGCCCGACGAGCTGCCGGGCAGCGAGGCGGAGATCGCCGACGAACGCGACCTGGAGGCCCTCAAGGATGCCTTCGAGCGAACGGAGTACGCGCACCGCACGCCGTACCGGGTGGAGGCCCCGTTCCAGCTCGCGATCGCCGGCCGGGTCGTCCGCGGCCGTATCGACGCCGTGTACCGCAACGGCGAGGGCGACGGGGTGACGTACGAGATCGTCGACTGGAAGACCAACCGCGCCCGCACCGCCGACCCCCTCCAGCTCGCCCTGTACCGGCTCGCCTGGGCCGAGCAGCAGGGTGTCCCCCTGGAGTCGGTCGGCGCCGCGTTCCTGTACGTCCGCAGCGGCGAGGTCGTACGCCCGGACGCCCTGCCGGACCGCTCGGCGCTGGAACGCCTGCTCACCGGCGAGCCCGCCGGGGAGACGGAGTGTGAGGAACCGCCCAATCAGGATGTCGGCGCGGGCCGATAGGCTCGGGAGCATGAGCCAGACCCCGGACGACGCTGTCCGTACGTACATCGAACAGCACAGCACCGCCTTCCTCGACGATCTCGCGGAATGGCTGCGCATCCCGTCCGTCTCGGCTCAGCCCGTCCACGCGCCCGACGTCCGCCGCAGCGCCGACTGGCTCGCCGCCAAGCTGCTGGAGACCGGCTTCCCCACGGTCGAGGTCTGGCCCACGCCCGGCGCCCCGGCCGTCTTCGCGCACTGGCCCTCCGACGACCCCGAGGCGCCCACGGTCCTCGTCTACGGGCACCACGACGTGCAGCCCGCCGCCCGAGAGGACGGCTGGGACAGCGAGCCCTTCGAGCCCGTCGTCCGCGACGGACGGCTGTACGCGCGCGGGGCGGCCGACGACAAGGGCCAGGTGTTCTTCCACACACTCGGCGTCCGGGCCCACCTCGCCACGACCGGCCGTACCGCCCCGGCCGTCGGCCTCAAGCTGCTGATCGAGGGCGAGGAGGAGTCCGGCTCCCCGCACTTCCGCGCTCTGGTGGAGGAACGCGCCGACCGGCTCGCCGCCGACGCGGTGATCGTCTCCGACACGGGCATGTGGGCCGAGGACACCCCCACCGTGTGCACGGGCATGCGCGGCCTCGCCGAGTGCGAGATCCGGCTGCACGGCCCCGACCAGGACATCCACTCCGGCTCGTTCGGCGGCGCCGTCCCGAACCCTGCGACCGCCGTCGCCCGCCTGGTCGCCGCCCTCCACGACGAACACGCGCGCGTGGCGATCCCCGGCTTCTACGACGGAGTCGTGGAGCTGACCGACCGCGAGCGCGAGCTCTTCGCCGAGCTGCCCTTCGACGAGGCACGGTGGCTGCGCACCGCCCGGTCGCACGCCGCCCACGGGGAGGCCGGCCACACCACGCTGGAGCGCGTCTGGGCCCGCCCCACCGCCGAGGTGAACGGGATCGGCGGGGGCTACCAGGGCCCCGGCAGCAAGACGATCATCCCGTCGTCCGCCATGGTGAAGCTGTCCTTCCGGCTGGTCGCGGGACAGGACCCCGACCACATCGAGAAGGCCGTCCGCGCGTGGGCCGCCGAGCAGGTGCCCGCGGGGATCCGCAGCGAGATCACCTTCAGCGGCGCCACCCGTCCGTGCCTGACGCCGCTCGACCACCCGGCCCTGCGGTCCGTCGTGCGTGCGATGGGCCGCGCCTTCGAGGGGCCCGTCCGCTTCACGCGCGAGGGTGGCTCCGGGCCCGCCGCCGACCTGCAGGACGTGCTCGGCGCGCCCGTGCTCTTCCTCGGCATCTCCGTCCCCTCCGACGGCTGGCACGCCCCGAACGAGAAGGTCGAGCTCGACCTGCTCCTCAAAGGCGTCGAGACCACCGCCTACCTGTGGGGCGACCTCGCCGCGCACTGGCGTCATGAGCCCTGACACACCGCCCCCACCCGGAGCGGCACCGCGCGCGCGGCACACTGGAGACGCCGCCGCACCACGCCGAGCGCTGCCGCCCCCGGTCACCTCAAGTCCCACGTCCCGCCGATCCACCCGTCGAAGCACACCGTTCCACTGGGGGAGTTGGAAGCACCCGTGACCACCTCGACCGACCACACCGCCGACCGACCCGTCTCGCTCACCGCCCCGAGCGGCATCGACCGCGCCGCCCACCACCGGCTCGACGAGGCCTGGCTGGCGGCGGCGTGGAGCCACCCCACGACCCGCTGCTTCGTGGTCTCCGGCGGCCAGGTCCTGATCGACGAGACGCCGGACGGACGTACCGAACTCGTCATGACCCCCTCGTTCGAGGCACCCCTCACCGAGGCGCACCGGTACTTCCTCGGCATCGACGAGGACGGCGTCAGCTACTTCGCCCTGCAGAAGGACGCCCTGCCCGGCCGTATCGACCAGTCCGCGCGACCGGCGGGGCTGCGCGAGGCAGGACTGCTGCTGTCACCGCGTGACGCGGGCCTGATGGTGCACGCCGTCGGTCTGGAGAACTGGCAGCGCACCCACCGCTTCTGCTCCCGCTGCGGCGAGCGCACCGTCATCGCCGCCGCCGGGCACATCCGCCGCTGCCCCGCCTGCGGCGCGGAGCACTACCCGCGCACCGACCCGGCCGTGATCATGGCCGTCACCGACGAGGAGGACCGCATCCTCCTCGGCCGCCAGGTGCACTGGCCCGAGGGCCGCTTCTCCACGCTCGCAGGCTTCGTCGAGCCGGGGGAGTCGATCGAGCAGGCCGTGCGGCGCGAGGTCTTCGAGGAGGCCGGCATCACCGTCGGTGGGGTCGAGTACGTGGCGAGCCAGCCCTGGCCGTTCCCGTCCAGCCTCATGCTCGGCTTCATGGCCCGCGCCACCTCGTTCGACATCCAGGTCGACGGCGAGGAGATCCACGAGGCCCGCTGGTTCTCCCGCGACGACCTGCGCGCGGCCTTCGAGTCGGGCGAGGTCCTGCCGCCCTACGGCATCTCCATCGCGGCCCGGCTGATCGAGCTCTGGTACGGCAAGCAGCTGCCGACGCGCGTCGTCTGACCCGCGGCGAGGCGCACGGACGCAGACGAAGAGGGTGGCGGCCCGGTCACGGGCCGCCACCCTCTTCGCGATGTGGAGCAGATGGGTGACCCAAGGTGTGGATCAGAGGTGTGCTCAGACGGCGATCTTCTGCTTCACCTGGGCCAGCGACGGGTTGGTCAGCGTCGAACCGTCCGCGAAGAGCACGGTCGGCACGGTCTGGTTTCCGCCATTGGCCTTCTCGACGAAAGCGGCGGACTCGGGGTCCTGCTCGATGTTGATCTCGGTGTACGCGATGCCCTCGCGGTCCAGCTGCTTCTTCAGCCGCTGGCAGTAGCCGCACCAGGTGGTGCTGTACATCGTCACAGTGCCCTGCATGTCTCGCGCGCTCCTCGGATGGCTCGGGGATCAGGTCGTCCGGTGGGGGAACGTACAGCGGCGGCGCTCCATTCCCACCCGGGGTATGCCGGGCGCGTGACGCCTGCCGCATTCGTACGACTATCCCTGCCCGCCTGTGGACAACCTGCGCGGCCGTCTCCGGCGACCTGGCAGCATGAACGTGTGACAGCAGCAACGCACTCCACCCTCTTCCCGCAGGTACCGGCCTCCCCCGACGCGGTGCTCGACGGGCTCGACCCCGAGCAGCGCGAGGTGGCGACCGCCCTGCACGGTCCGGTGTGCGTGCTCGCGGGAGCCGGTACCGGCAAGACCCGGGCCATCACCCACCGCATCGCCTACGGGGTGCGCGCGGGCATCCTCCAGCCCGCCAGCGTCCTCGCCGTCACCTTCACCGCCCGCGCCGCGGGGGAGATGCGCGGGCGGCTGCGCCAGCTCGGCGCCGCCGGGGTCCAGGCCCGCACGTTCCACTCGGCCGCGCTGCGGCAGCTGCAGTACTTCTGGCCGAAAGCCGTCGGTGGTTCCATGCCGCGCCTCGTCGACCGCAAGATCCAGCTCGTCGCCGACGCGGCTGCCGCCTGCCGCATCCGCCTCGACCGCAACGAGCTGCGGGACGTCACCGCCGAGATCGAGTGGTCCAAGGTCACCCAGACCATCCCCGCCGACTACGCGCTCGCCGCCGCGAAGGCCGGCCGTGAGGCCCCCCGCGACCCGGCCGAGATCGCCCAGCTCTACACCGTCTACGAGGACCTCAAGCGGGACCGCGCCGTCATCGACTTCGAGGACGTCCTGCTGCTCACGGTCGCCGTCCTCCAGGACCGGCAGGACATCGCCGAACAGGTGCGCTCCCAGTACCAGCACTTCGTGGTCGACGAGTACCAGGACGTCAGCCCCCTCCAGCAGCGCCTGCTGGAGCTGTGGCTCGGCGACCGCGACAGCCTCTGCGTGGTCGGGGACGCCAGCCAGACGATCTACTCGTTCACCGGTGCCACCCCGGACCATCTGCTCGACTTCCGCTCCCGCCACCCCGGGGCCACCGTCGTCAAACTGGTCCGCGACTACCGCTCCACCCCCCAGGTCGTCCGCCTCGCCAACGGTCTGCTCTCCCAGGCCCGCGGCCGCGCCGCCGACCACCGGCTGGAACTGGTCTCCCAGCGCGACCCCGGCCCCGAGCCCGTCTACACCGAGTACACCGACGAACCGGCCGAGGCGGAGGGCGCCGCCCGGCGTATCCGCGACCTGATGGACGCCGGTGTGCCGGCCGCCGAGATCGCCGTCCTGTTCCGGACGAACTCCCAGTCCGAGACCTACGAGCAGGCCCTCGCCGACGCCGGCATCCCCTACCAGCTGCGCGGCGCCGAGCGGTTCTTCGACCGGCCAGAGGTGCGCAAGGCGAGCGTCGCCCTGCGCGGCGCGGCCCGCTTCGGCGGCAACGACTCGCTCCTGGACGACGCCGTGGACCTGCCTTCGCAGGTGCGTGCCGTGCTGTCGGGGGAGGGCTGGACGTCCGAGCCGCCGGCCGGCTCCGGTGCCGTCAGAGAGCGCTGGGAATCGCTGGCCGCCCTCGTCCACCTCGCGCAGGACTTCGCCGCGGCCAAGTCCGGCGCCACCCTCGCCGACCTGGTCGCCGAGCTCGACGAGCGGGCGAACGCCCAGCACGCCCCCACCGTCCAGGGCGTCACCCTCGCCTCCCTGCACTCGGCGAAGGGCCTGGAGTGGGACGCCGTCTTCCTGGTCGGCGTGGCCGAGGGCATGATGCCGATCTCGTACGCCAAGACCGACGAACAGGTCGAGGAGGAGCGCCGCCTCCTGTACGTGGGTGTCACGCGCGCCCGGCGCCACCTCCATGTCTCCTGGGCGCTGACCCGCGCCCCCGGCGGCCGCCCCAACCGCCGTCCCAGCCGTTTCCTGGACGGACTGCGCCCCGGTTCCGGAGGCGCCGCGGGCCGGGCGGCTTCCGGAGGCGGGACCGGCGGCGTCGAGCGGGGGTACACGCGCGGCTCCACCGGCCGGCGCGAGGACGCCCCGAGACGCAGGCAGCGCAGCCCGGCCCGTTGCCGGGTCTGCGGGCGCACCCTCATCGACGCCGGTGAGATGAAGCTGATGCGCTGTGAGAGCTGCCCCTCCGACATGAACGAGGGACTGTACGAGCGCCTGCGCGACTGGCGGGCCGACCAGGCGCGGCGCAGCGGCCAGCCCGACTTCTGCGTCTTCACGGACCGGACCCTGATGGCGATCGCCGAGGCGGAGCCGGGCAGTCCGGATGAGTTGGCCCGTATTCCAGGTCTCCTCAAACGGAAGCTCGATCGCTACGGAGCCGACGTGCTGGCCATATGCGCAGGTCAGGAGGTCGGGGAGAGCGAGATGGGAGGCTGAGAAGAACTCGTCGCAAAAATAGTTTGCGCATGCCCCAGCAATCCCCATAGGTTCTTAACCACGCGAACGGAGGCCTTCTCGCAGGCCCCTGATCCGTGATGTACTTGCATACCCGCAGGACTGGTTCACACCAGTCCCCCGAGACGCCGAGAGGAGGCGAGTCCAGTGATCAGCATCAACGCCAGCTCCTTCAGCACCGCCAAAATGACCGATCGCTCGGTCGTCGCCTCCCTGTGCATGCTCGGCGCCTCGGACCTGGGCACCGGTCTGTCCGGCATTCCTGCCGTTCGTCCGGCGTCCGCCGTGTCCCTCGCGGGCCTTCCCGTCCGTGAGCGCAATGAGCGACCGACCAAGGCACTGGAAGCGGCAGTAGTGGCACAGGCGCAGGCCTATGCCTTTACGGCGACCGGTGCCGGATTCCGGAAGCAGACGACGCAGCACCACCAGATGTGGGCCTTCCGTGGGCCAGAACCCTGGAGTGATCCAGCCTGATCGACGATCAGGCCGGCGCCTTCAGGGCCGCGGAACCCCATCCGGGATCCGCGGCCCTTCTGTTTGTCCTCACACACGGGACGGCAGAGCGAAGGGGCCTCGGGACAGGCAAGACCCGGTACCAGCCGCCAACCGGTCCAACAGGACCGGAACGAACAGACGAGGAAGACGAACCGTGCAACTCGAAGCGCACGCCCCGTCCGTACCGCCTTCAGACGTGATTCCCAAGCCTGGCTCCACGGAGGACCCGACCTTGATCCCCCTCACCGCGCTCACCGCGCTCGACGACGCCATCGAGAACCTCGGCGTGCCCGTCCCCTGCCGTTCCTACGACCCGGAGGTCTTCTTCGCCGAGTCGCCGGCGGACGTCGAGTACGCCAAGTCCCTCTGCCGCACCTGCCCGCTGATGGAGGCCTGCCTCGCCGGCGCCAAGGAGCGGCGTGAGCCCTGGGGAGTCTGGGGTGGCGAGCTGTTCGTCCAGGGTGTCGTCGTCGCCCGGAAGCGGCCGCGTGGCCGCCCGCGCAAGAACCCGGTCACGGCATGAACATCACCGGAACGATCGACCGCCCCCTCACGCACGACCCCCAGAAGCAGGCCCCGATGAAGCCGTCCACCGACGAGACCGCAGGCTCCGCGCCTGAAGACTTCACCACCAGTGGCGCCACCACCTCGCGCCAGAACAGGAACCGAGAGATGCAACTCATCCAAGAAGCCCTGGCACGTGCGCATATGCACGACCTCCAGCGCGAGGCGCAGCGGGAGCGCCAGGCCGTGCGCCTGGCGACCGCTCGCCGGATGCAGCGCCGGGCCGAGCGCGCCTCGATGCGCGCCCGCCGCGCGCTCGCCATGGCGGTCATGCAGTAATCGCCGCACCGCCGGCCGGTGGGTCTTCCCACCGGCAGGGCAGCGACTCCCGCGGGGGCCGATCCGTCATGAACGGAGCGGCCCCCGCCGTGCGTTGTCCGGACGCCCGGCCGGCGCCGGCGTTATCGTCGGGTGGGTGACGAGTCCTCCCGGCAGCGACGGTGACCGCGGCTCCGACGCCGAGTCCCGGCCGATGGTGTGCGCCCGCTGCGGCGCTCGCAGCGAGGAACCGAGGCCCACCTGGACCTGCTCCGTGGAGAACGGCGTCCGGGTCCACTTCTGCGACACCTGCTCGCGCGAGAACCTCCGGGCGATCGAGGGCCGGCTGGACTCCGCCTGGTGGTAGCCCCGGCCGCTCAGGCCTCCGCCGCCGAGTCCTCCTCGTCCGTCAGGTCCTCCGGCGCGAACCCCGGCAGCCACTCCTCCAGTTCCTGACGCAGCCGCACCGTCGCACCGAGCTGGCACAGCACGCCGATGGTGCTCAGCGTCACCCGGTGGATGAGGAGATAGGCAGGGGGCAGATTGAGCCGCTTGCCCAGCTGGTAGGCGGGCGAGCGGGGGTCGGCCACCCGGGCGGCCTGACTGCGCATCCAGCCGCGTGAGAACGTGAACTCCTCGACCTGGGCCGGTTCGATGATCGGCAGCAGGTAGTCCATGACGGCGTCGGGCTCCAGGTCGATCGTCTCCTTGACGAAACCCTCGGCGCACAGCATCTCGTAGACCGCGTCCGCGTCGCCGTCCAGCGTCATCCGCAGGGACTCCCCGATGGGCGTCGGCAGGCCACCGGGGAGCCGGTCGACGGTGCCGAAGTCCAGCACGCCCAGCCGCCAGTCGTCCTCGCCCTCCGGGCCGCCCGGCAGCAGACGGAAGTTCCCCGGGTGGGGGTCGGCGTGCAGCAGGCCGGTGCGGGCCGGTCCGGAGAAGAGGAACCGGGCCAGGAGCTGACCGGCGCGGTCGCGCTGCTCCTCGGTGCCGTCGGAGATCACCTCCGAGAGCGGCACCCCGTCCATCCATTCCGTGATCAGGACCTCATCGCTCTGGTGGACGACCGCCGGCACGACGACGTCCGGGTCGTCCGCGAACTCCTCCGCGTGGGCCTGCTGCGCCTGCGCCTCCAGGCCGTAGTCCAGCTCCTCGGAGACGCGGTCCCTCAGCTCCGCGATCAGCGGCTTGATGTCCATGCCCGGGATCAGGGGGCCCAGCAGCCGGGCGAACCGGCTCAGCTGGTTCAGGTCGGAGAGCAGGGCCTCCCCGGCTCCGGGGTACTGCACCTTGACCGCGACCTCACGGCCGTCGTGCCACACCGCCCGGTGCACCTGGCCGATCGACGCGGCGGCGGCCGGCTTGTCCTCGAACTCCAGGAACAGGTCGTGCCAGTCCTCGCCGAGCCGTTCCGACAGGACCGCGTGCACGGTGCGCGTCGGCATCGGCGGCGCGGCCTCCTGCAGCTTGGTGAGCGCCGCCCGGTACGGTCCGGCGACCTCCTCGGGCAGGGCCGACTCGAAGACGGACAGGGCCTGCCCGAACTTCATCGCGCCGCCCTTGAGCTCGCCGAGGACCTTGAACAGCTGCTCGGCGGTCCGCTGCTGCAGTTCGCGGCCGACGATCTCCGCGGACTCACCGACGATCCGCTTGCCGAGTCCCCAGGTAGCCCGCCCGGCGAAGCCGAGCGGCAGCGCGGCGAGCTTGGCGGTGCGTGTGACCGCCTTGCGCGGAAGATCAGACATGCGCCCTCCAGATCCGAGCCGGCCGTGCGGTGTCCGCCTCGCGGCGTGGCTTCTTCGACGGCCGTTCCTCCGCCATTGTCTCGTGCGACCCCTCGTCGGCGGAGGGGTGTTCCTCCTCGCCTTTGTCCGCCGCACCGCACGGGCAGGCACGATGCGCCCACACCGGGCGGGCGTGCCAGGTCAGACCGGGTAGTGACACCTCCCATCGTGCGCCCGCCGTGGACGGGATCCGGCCGTCGAGGAAGGCCAGGGCGTGCGCCGCGGCCAGTCCGGCGACCGTGGTCGCGAGCGCGACGTCGCAGGGCGGCACGGGCCGGGCCCGCCCCCGGCCCGACCGCCACTGGGTCACGAGGCGGGGCCAGACGGGGTCCCGGTCGGTGCGGTCCGCGTCCAGGCATCCGGCGCAGGCCGTCTCGCCCGGCAGGACGAGAGGGCCGACCACGCCGGTGCCCTCCACCACGCCGACGTACAGATGGGGCGTGCCGGAGTCGATCAGCGGTTCCGCGGCGGACGGGGACGGGGCGTGCACGCCGACGTCGTCGCGCGGAGCGATGATCACCAGCGAGTGGCCGTGGGCGTCCTGTCCGCGAGGGGAGCGGGTGTCGCGGCGCGGTGGGCGGTCCGGTGCGTGGCGGCGTGCGATCCGGCGGGCGGCGTCGTCCCGGCGGTCACCGACCGTCTCGGCGGGCAGCCCGCCCGGCGTCACGTCCCACGGCTCGACCCGCCCGATGTCGCGCACGTCCACCTCGCCGACCCCGGCCGCCGCCAGCAGCGAGGCGAGCACGGCGCCGACCCGGCCCGCACCGCGCACCTGCACCCGCGCGGAGCGGCGGGCGGCGAGCCGGCCGATCGCCTCACCCGGCTCGGAGGTGGTCAGGGACAGTGAGGCCAGATCGGGGCGCAGCCGGTCCAGGACCGCCTTCCTGCGCCGCAGCCAGTCGCCCCCTGGCCCGCCGCCCCGGGCGTCGTCGAGCAGGCCGGCGCGCGTGAGCCGTCGAAGCAGTCCGTCGACATGCCCGACGGGCAGGTCCATCCGCCGGCCCTCCTCGCGCAGCAGCTCCGGCCCCCGGGTGCCGTTCAGCAGGTCGAGGAAGCTGCCCGTCGCCGTGTCCATCGGACCCAGCGTCAGCGCGTGCGCCGGAGTCATCCCGAACTGCACCGTATTGAGGTCCCGCCAGCCCCGACGCAACGCGGGCTTCAGCAAAGGCGCCCGTGGAAGCCCCGCACCGGCCTCCCGGTGCACCTCCGCCTCCGACTCTGTCTCCGCCTCCACCGAACTCCCGGGCGAAAAAGTCGAAATCGCCGCACTAGTGTCGAAACGGGTGTCAGTGGTGTCACCGGTGTCGGTCTCGGTCGAAGCTGCAGCGTGCATGAACAGGCCCCCGTAGCCGTCGTCGTGGTGCGTCCCCGTGCGCCGGGGGAGCCCGGTCATGGCCTCCCCGACGACAGTCAGCATGCCCTGACGCGGCGATCGGTGCGGAAAGTTGTCCACAGGCAGTGGATATTCGTCGTACAAATCAGACACCGGGGCGAGGGATCGGAATCGAACCGTCCCGGAGTCGGGACTTCCCCCCGGGGCAACGGGTAACGTCGGGGCGTGTCCGCCGACCCACTGCACCGCGCCGGAACGCCACAGCGCGGTACGACCAGCCCGCCCGTGAGCGGCTCGGGGGCGAACGCGATCGAGGTCCGCAGGAGCGCCCGGCGCCGCCGGACGGTGTCGGCGTACCGCGAGGGCGATCGCACCATCGTGCTCATCCCCGCCCGGATGTCCGAGGCGGAGGAGCAGCGCTGGGTGCGCGTCATGCTCGACAAGCTGGCCGCCCAGGAGAGCAAGAAGGTCCTCGGCGACGCCGAACTGTCCTCGCGGGCCGACCGGTTGTCGGAGCAGTATCTGGGCGGCCGGGCCCGGCCGGACTCGGTCCGCTGGGTCACCAACCAGAACACCCGCTGGGGTTCGTGCACCCCCGCCGAGGGCAGCATCCGGCTATCGCACCGGTTGCAGGGCATGCCCGAGTACGTCGTGGACTACGTCCTCCTGCACGAGCTGGCGCACCTCCTCGTCCCCGGCCACGGGCCGCGCTTCTGGCGGCTGCTGGAGGCGTATCCCCGCACCGAGCGGGCCAAGGGATACCTCGAAGGCGTCGTCGCCGCCGAGCGTCTGCCGCATCTTCCCGCCGCCCGGGGCGAGTGACCGCTCCCGCCCACGGTGTCCGGAGACGGTGCCTCCGCTTCCTTCGCGGAAGTTGTGTACCGGGTCTGTACCGGCTTCGTCCGATGTCCGAGTTTGCCGTTAGCCTGTCGCGACGCACTCACTTCGGGATGGGGGACGGTCGTTACGCATGGCCAGGGAATTCCAACGCGGCCACAAGGCCAGGATCAGTGACCTCACGGCGGGCACGGATCTGTACGTAGGCGTACAGATCGGTGGCCCAGGGCTGACCTTCGACATCAGCTGCTTCGGTCTCGACGCCGACGAACGGCTCTCCGACGACCGTTACTTCGTCTTCTTCAACCAGCCGAAGTCCCCCGAGGAGAGCATCCAGCTCCTCGGCGCGCAGGCCGGCGACACCGAGTCGTTCCGGGTCACGCTCGACAAGATCCCCCCGCAGATCCAGAAGCTGTCGTTCACGGCGACGCTCGACGGCGCCGGTCAGATGTCGCAGATCGGCCCCGGCTACCTCCGCATCGTCGCGGGCGGCGAGGAGGTGGCCCGGTACGCCTTCAGCGGCTCGGAGTTCACCACCGAGCGCGCCGTGATGCTGGGTGACTTCTACCTGAAGGACGTCTGGCGGTTCGCCGCCGTGGGACAGGGCTTCGACGGCGGTCTCGAGGCGCTGCTCAGGAACTTCGGCGGTGAGGTGGCGGAGGAGGAGACCCCCGCCGCGGCCCCGCCGCAGCCCCAGGCCGGTGCCGGCGCGCCCAGCTTCGCGCCGCCCGCCCAGGCCGCGGCCCCGCCCGCGTTCGGTGCCCCCGCGGGGGCGCCCGCGCCGGCCCCCGCCCCGCAGCCCATGGCCCCTCCCGCCCCGGCCCCGGCCGCACAGGGCTTCGCGCCCCCGCCGGGTGCCACGCCTCCGCCTCCCGGCCCGGCCCCGTCGGTGCACGCCCAGCCGACGATCGTCGCGCCCATGACGCCGCCCGGCGCCGCCCCGCCGCCGCCCGCCCCGGCGCCCGCGCCCTACGGCCAGCCCACCGCGCCGCCGCCTCCCGGCTACGGCTACCCCCAGGCGCCGGCCGCACCGCAGGCACCCCAGGCCCCGGCCCCGCCGCCCGGATACGGCCAGCCGGCCCCGCCCCCGGGCTACGGCCAGCAGCCCCCGTACGGGCAGGCCCCCGGGCAGATGCCCGGCCAGATCCCCGGGCAGATCCCGCACGGCGCCCCGCCGGGCGCGCCCCAGGCACCCGGTGTCGCCGCCGCGCTCCAGCAGTTCAAGGAGACGCCGACCGGTCAGCGCTGGACACAGCAGAACAAGAAGCTGGTCCGCGTCGACCTCGGCATCGGCGGCCAGCCGGTGCTGGCCCGCCAGGGCAGCATGGTGCTGTACCAGGGCAAGGTCGACTTCAGCTACAAGGGCGCCGGATTCACCGGCCGGATCGTGGGCAACGCGACCGGCCAGGAGATGCAGCTCATGCGCTGCACCGGCCAGGGCCAGGTGTTCCTCGCCGAGGACTCCACGATGCTGCACCCCATCGAACTCCAGGGCGACGGCATCTGCGTCTCCGCGGAGAACGTCCTCGCCTTCGACGAGTCCCTGCAGTACGAGGTCCGCCGGATCGAGGGGCACGGCATCCCCGGCGGCGCGCTGTTCACGATGCAGTTCACCGGCACCGGCACGATCGTCGTCAAGACGCACGGCACCCCCGTGGTGCTGCCCGTCACGCCCACGACGTTCGCCGACTGCAACGCCGTGGTCGCGTGGTCGGCCGCCGCGCAGGTCGTCGTCTCCAGCCAGGTGCGCATGCGCCGCAACGCCTACCCGGGCGACACCGGCGAGAGCGTGAACCTCCAGTTCCGGGCCGCGCCCGGCAGCTTCGTCGTCGTCCAGCCGTACGAGATCTGAGGGAGCCCGTCATGAACCAGCCGCTCGCGGGCTACGCCCCCGCACCCGTCACCGCCCGCATGGAGAACCACGGCAACCACATGGTCAAGGTCGCCATGCAGACCGGGCACGACCTCATGGCGCGCGTGGGCTCGATGGTCGCCTACGAGGGCTTCGTCCAGTACGAGCCCAACCCGCCCGCCGTCCGCCAGATCGCCAAGGACTGGCTCACCGGTGAGGGCGCGCCGCTGATGAAGTGCTCCGGCGACGGCCTGCTCTACCTCGCCGACTACGGCGCCAACGTCGTCGTGATCAACCTCAACGGCGACGGCATCTCCGTCAACGCCACCAACCTCCTCGCCTTCGACGCCCATCTGACGTGGGGCGTCGAGCGGGTGAAGGGCCTGGCGAAGTTCGCCGGGCAGGGCCTGTGGAACACCAAGATCTCCGGGCAGGGCTGGGTCGCGCTGACCTCCCGGGGCAAGCCGATCGTCGTCGACTGCGGCGGCGGCGAGGACGAGACGTACGTCGACCCCGACGCGCTCGTCGCATGGTCGCCGAACCTCAAGGTGAAGGGCAAGCGCAGCTTCAAGGCGCAGTCCCTGATCGGCCGGGGCAGCGGCGAGGCCTACCAGATGGCCTTCTCCGGCCAGGGCATCGTCGTCGTCCAGCCGAGCGAGGACAGTACCGACCGCCTCCGGGTCCGGGGCTGAGGGGGAGCAGAGAACGCCATGCAGAGCCCGATTTTCGCCTACAACGACCAGCAGACCCAGGACCGCTGGAGCCTGCAGAACAAGCAGATGCTCCGCGTCGCCCTGGAGGGGCACGACGACGTCCTGGCCCGTAAGGGCACGATGGTCGCCTACCAGGGACTCGTCGAGTTCGACGCCGAGTTCCAGAGCAACCAGCAGTCACGCGCGCGTGCCCGCACCGGTGAGGGCCTGGACCTCATGCGCTGCCACGGACAGGGCGTCGTCTACTTCGCCAACCTCAAGCAGCACGTCCACCTGGTCGACGTCGACCAGGACGGGCTGACCGTCGACAGCAGCTACGTGCTGGCGATGGACTCCTCGCTGCACCACGAGGTGATCGCCGTGGACAGCCTCTACGGCATCTCCGGCTCCGGGAAGTACCAGCTCAACATCACCGGCCGCGGCAAGGTCGCCCTGATGACCTCCGGCATGCCGCTGATGATGCAGGTGACGCCCGACAAGTACGTCAACTGCGACGCGGACGCGATCGTGGCCTGGTCCACCGGTCTGCGGGTGCAGATGCAGGCGCAGACGCACTCCTCCGGGGTGTGGCGGCGCCGCGCCAGCACCGGTGAGGGCTGGGAGCTCAGCTTCATGGGCACCGGCTTCGCACTGGTCCAGCCCAGCGAGCTGCTGCCCCCGCAGAACGCCCAGATCGGCTCGGGCCTCGCCGCCCAGTACGGCATGGGCCAGCAGGGTGCCCGCGGTCAGAACCAGGGCAACGTCTGGAGCTGACGGACGGGCAGGAACGGGTGAGGGGCGACCACCGAGGGTGGTCGCCCCTCACCCGTTCCCGCTCATGCGCTCACAGCCGTTCGCGGGTCGCCCGCAGCAGTCGTACGACCGACTCGTCCGCCACGTCCGCCACCTCGGCGTAGCCGAACCAGCGCACGTCGAGGGACTCGTCGCTGATCGCGTGCTCGGCGTCCGGGGGCGCGAGGACGGCGTACTGCACGTCCAGGTGCCAGTTGCAGGGCGCCGGGATGGGATGGCGGTCGAGGCGCACCGGGCCGCCCGGCAGCAGGGTCAGACCGGTGACGCCGGACTCCTCGGAGGCCTCGCGCAGGGCAGCCGCCGCCAGCGTCGCGTCGCCCGGCTCGCAGTGGCCGCCCATCTGCAGCCACATCCGCAGCTTCCTGTGCAGCGTCAGCAGCACGCGCTCACGGGCCGGGTCGACCACCAGGGCGCTCGCCGTGATGTGGCCGTCCGAGCAGGACTTCCACAGGCCGTCGGGGTGCGCCGCGAGATGGTCGAGGTAGACCTGGCGCAGGTCGGTCTGGTCCTCGTACCCCTTGAGCACCAGGACCGCGTCGTCGTACAGGCTCACTCGCTGTCGTCGTCCTTCTTGCGGTCCTCGCCGGCCTCGGAGTCGCCGGAGTTCCCGTCGCCCTTGCTCAGGTCCGGCTTGCCGGTGGAGCCGCCGCTCGCCGCCTCGCCGAGCATCTTGTCGAGCTCGGAGAAATCGATCTGCTCGCGGTGCACGAAGCCGTCCGGGTCGTCCAGGTCACTGGCCGTCGGCAGCATGTCCGGGTGGTGCCACAGGGCGTCCCTGCCGTCGACACCGCGCGCGTCCGTGAGCGAGGCCCACAGCCGGGAGGCGTCGCGCAGCCGGCGCGGCCGCAGCTCCAGCCCGATCAGCGTGGCGAACGTCTGCTCGGCCGGACCGCCCGAGGCCCGGCGGCGGCGCAGCGTCTCGCGCAGCGCGTCCGCGGACGACAGACGGGGCTTCGCGGCCGCGTGCACCACGGCGTCCACCCAGCCCTCGACCAGCGCCAGAGCCGTCTCCAGACGGGCCAGGGCGGCCTTCTGCTCCGGGGTGTCCTCCGGCTGGAACATGCCCTGCTGGAGGGCGTCCTGCAGCTGCTCGGGGTTCTGCGGGTCGAACTGGCCGACGACGTCCTCCAGCTTGGCGGTGTCGACCTTGATCCCGCGCGCGTAGCCGTCGACGGCGCCGAACAGGTGGGAGCGCAGCCACGGCACATGGGCGAAGAGCCGCTGATGGGCGGCCTCGCGCAGCGCCAGGTACAGCCGCACCTCCTCCTTCGGCACACCGAGGTCCTTGCCGAACGTCTCGATGTTGACCGGGAGGAGCGCGGCCTTCCCGGCCGGGCCGAGTGGCAGGCCGATGTCGGTGGAGCCGACGACCTCGCCCGCGAGCACGCCCACGGCCTGCCCGATCTGCGTGCCGAACATGGCGCCGCCCATCGAGCGCATCATGCCGATCAGCGGGCCGGCCATGGCCTGCATCTCCTCCGGCAGGACGTCGCCCATGGCGGCGCCGACCCGCTCGGCCACCGGGTCGACCAGCTCCTGCCACGCGGGGAGGGTCGCCTCGACCCACTCCGCGCGGCTCCAGGCGACGGCGGTGCCCGCGCCCGACGGCAGCGACGTCGCGTCGTCGAGCCACAGGTCGGCCAGGCGCACCGCCTCCTGGACGGCGCTGCGGTCGGCCGGGCCGACGCTCGCGTCCTTGGTGCCGTCCGCCGTGCCCTGGGAGACCGTCTGGCGGGCGATCTGCTTGGCCATGTCCCAGTTCACCGGGCCGCCCTCGTAGGAGAGCATCTGGCCGAGCTGCTGGAAGGCGGCGCCCAGATCGTTGGGGCTCAGCGAACCGAACATGGCTGCGAACGGATTGTCGGCGCCCGGGCTGCCAAAGCCTCCGGCGCCGGGCAGCCCGAAGCCGAACGGGTTGGACGGTCCCTGACCACCACCGCTCTCCTGGTCCTTCTTCTTGCCCTCGTCGCCGTCGTCCGGCTCCTCCGGCGGAAGGCCGAATCCGAATGGGGTGTCACTCACGGGGTTCCTCGGCTGGTAAGGCCACCGGCTGGCGCCGGCGGCACGACTGCCCGATAACACCACCCAGCGTAGACACCTGTGACCGATCGGGCCTCGGTGCTTCGCCGACTCTCGGCCTGCGGCAGGATGGATGCCACCTGGTACGTACGCGTCACTCACGCTCGTACTGAAGACAACCGCTGGAGACGCCCGGTGAGTTCCCCCGATCCGCAGGTTCGCGCAGCGCGAAACCCGTCAACCCCTCCCGCGCGCGGTGTGCGCGGTCCCGTCGTCGCGGTCACCGGTGCCGCGTCAGGCGTCGGCGCCCTGCTCACGGAGCGGCTCGCCGCCTCCGAGGAGGTCAAGCAGGTCATCGCCATCGACGAGCGGCGAGGCGAGTGCGCGGCGGCGCAGTGGCACATCCTGGACGTGCGCGACCCGGCGATCGCGGACAAGCTGCGCGGCGCCGACGTCGTCGTGCACCTGGCGCTCGACCTCGATCTGGAGACGGATTCCGCCGCGCGGACCGCCTACAACGTTCGGGGGACCCAGACCGTCCTGACGGCCGCCGCGGCCGCCGGGGTGCACCGGGTGGTGCTGTGCACCTCCGCCATGGTCTACGGCGCCCTGCCCGACAACGAGCTGCCGCTGTCCGAGGACGCCGAGCTGCGGGCGACCGCCGAGGCCACCGGCGTCGGCGACCTGCTGGAGATCGAGCGCCTGGCGCGCCGCGCCCCCCGCGCCCACCCCGGCCTCAACGTCACCGTCGTGCGCCCCGCCATCCTCGTCGGCGGCACCGACACCGCCCTGACCAGGTACTTCGAGTCGCCCCGGCTGCTCGTGGTCGCCGGGTCCCGGCCCGCCTGGCAGTTCTGCCATGTCGAGGACCTGTGCGGCGCGCTGGAGTACGCCGTCCTGGAGAAGGTCGACGGGGAACTGGCCGTCGGCTGCGACGGATGGCTGGAGCAGGAGGAGGTCGAGGAGCTCAGCGGCATCCGGCGCATGGAACTGCCGTCCGCGGTGGCCCTCGGCGCGGCGGCGCGGCTGCACCGCATCGGCCTGACGCCCTCCCCGGCCGGCGACCTCGCGTACACGATGTACCCGTGGGTGGTCAGCGGGAGCCGGCTGCACGACGCGGGATGGCGGCCGCAGTGGACCAACGAGGAGGTCCTCGCGGAGCTGCTGGAGGAGGTCTCCGGGCGGCACACCGTCGCCGGACGGCGCCTGGGCCGCAAGGACGCGACGGCCGCCGGTGCCGCGGGCGCGACGGTGGCGCTGCTGGGCGCCGCGGCGGTGGTCCGCAGGGCCC
This sequence comes from Streptomyces sp. NRRL WC-3605, assembly GCF_001509795.1. Lineage (GTDB taxonomy): Bacteria > Actinomycetota > Actinomycetes > Streptomycetales > Streptomycetaceae > Streptomyces > Streptomyces viridochromogenes. The sequence continues at coordinate 256,862 of NZ_LLZN01000091.1, forward strand.
GCAAGGCCCGCCGCCGGATCTGACCGCGCGCCACGGCCGCGCGCCGTCCGGGCGTGTCGTTCGCGCTGCCGTCCGCGCGTGTCGTCCGCGCGTGTCGTCTGTAGGAGGCTCCAAAGCCGCACACGCGTGTGCCGGGCGATGACGCTATTCCCCGCCCTCGCGCGCGTGGGGCACGATGGGGACATGGCACCTACCAGTGATCACCCCGGCGAGCAGGGCGCTCAGGACCCGGTCAAGCTCATCGGCATCCGTGAGACGGCCCTCTCCGTGGACGAGGTCTTCCAGGCCGTCGGGGACGACGCCTCCGGGGGGACCGCGCTCTTCGTGGGCACCGTGCGCAACCACGACGGCGGCGCCGACGTCGACGCGCTCACGTACTCCTGCCATCCCAGCGCCGAGGCCGAGATGCGGCGGATCGCCGAGAAGGTCGTCGCCGAGTACCCGGTGCGGGCGCTCGCCGCCGTGCACCGCGTCGGCGACCTCGCGGTCGGTGACCTCGCCGTCGTCGTCGCCGTCTCCTGCCCCCACCGCGGCGAGGCGTTCGAGGCGTGCCGGAAGCTGATCGACGACCTCAAGCACGAGGTGCCGATCTGGAAGCACCAGAAGTTCTCCGACGGCACCGAGGAGTGGGTCGGCGCCTGCTGACCTGCCGGAAAGCCCTGGGGAACCCGTCCGCCTCACCCGGCTTGCGTAACCGCACCCCTGGCATGAGCGTTGTCAGTGCCAGCGGTTAATCTGCTGATCAGTCAGTTGCGGTTCGCTCTGTGGGGACGGGAGGCGCGCATGACGGCGCTCGCCTGGTTGCTGATTCCGCTCGGGGCCGCGGTCGGCGCGGGGCTGTGGGGGAGCTGGGCCAACAGGACCCGCAGGACCCGCGGCGACGGGCCGGAGCTCGACGGGTACGCCCGCTTCCGCGCGGCCATGGAGAAGCCCCCGTCCCGGACCTGATCCGTCCGCGCCTCGAGACGCCCGCGTGGTTCGGATCCCGGCCCTGACGGGGCTCTGACAGGACTGTCACGTACTGTCGTGCCATGCCACGCCGCACCGCGACGATGCTCGCCTCCACCCTGATGCTGATCGCGCTCCTGTGCGCGGGAGTCTTCATCCGCGTGCCGTATGCCGAGATGTCCCCGGGCCCCACGGTCAACACCCTGGGGGAGCACGACGGCGAGCCGGTGCTGCAGATCACCGGGCGCAAGACGTACCCGACGACCGGCCACCTCAACATGACCACCGTCCGGGTCACGAGCGCCGACTACCGGATGAACCTCGTCGAGGCCGTCTACGGCTGGCTCGCGCACGACAACAAGGTCGTGCCGCACGACACCCTCTACCCGGACGGCAAGACGGAGGAGGAGTCCACCCAGGAGAACGCCGAGGAGTTCAGCCAGTCCCAGGAGAGCGCGAAGGTCGCCGCCCTGGAGGCGCTGGACATCCCGGTGCGGAGCTGGGTGATCGTGTCGACCGTCGTCAAGGGCAGCCCGGCCGAGGGCGAGCTGCACGCCGGTGACGTCATCAAGGCCGTGGACGGCACCGCCGTCAAGAAGCCCGGGGACGTCGCCGAGCTGGTGACCAAGCACAAGCCGGGCCAGAAGGTCGTCTTCACGATCGTCCCCGCCAAGGAGCAGGCCGCCGCGGAGAAGGAGCGCCGGTCGCCGCAGGGCACCGAGAAGGTGACGATCACCACCGCCGAGTCCCACGACAGCGGCGCCAAGCGCGCCATCGTCGGGATCTCCGCCGGGACCGACCACACCTTCCCGTTCGACATCGACATCAAGCTCGCCGACGTCGGCGGCCCCAGCGCGGGACTGATGTTCGCCCTCGGTCTCTACGACAAGCTCACACCGGGCAGCCTCACCGGCGGGAAGTTCGTCGCCGGCACCGGCACCATCGACGACGCGGGCAAGGTCGGGCCCATCGGCGGCATCGAGATGAAGACCGTGGGCGCGCGCGACAAGGGCGCCCAGTACTTCCTCACCCCCGCCGACAACTGCGCCACCGCCGCCAGGGACGTCCCCGACGGGCTCACCCTGGTCAAGGTCGACACCATCGACGACGCGCTCGGCGCCCTGAAGGACATCCGCTCCGGCGACACGGCCGCCCTGCCGAAGTGCACCACCGGCAGCTGACCCGCCCGGCACGCACGACCGCGGGGGCGCCCCTCACCTGAGGGGCGCCCCCGCGGTCGTCGCCGCAGTCCTCAGTCCTCGAACGTCGCCGCCAGCGCCTGTGCCAGGCCGGGCACCAGCTCGGGGCCGGTCAGGACCTCCGTGGGGGTGTCCTTCTCCCGCAGCCGCAGCGCCGACTCACGGCTGCCGTCACGCAGGACGGCCACGGTCATACGGACCTCCTGGCGCTCCGGGTGCTCGGCCACCCACCGGGTCAGCTCGGAGTCGCTCAGGCCCTGCGGCACCTGCGCCTCGGCGGACGGGGGCAGCATCAGGCGCTCCACGGTGAGGGCGCAGCCGGACACGGCGTCGGGCCAGGCGATCGTGCCCAGGAACTCGTCGAGCTGCTTGCCCGTTGGAAGTTCGTCCTGCTCGATCGGGGTCAGGCCGGTGGACTCCTGCTCGTCCCCCAGGCCGAGCTGGGCGGCGAGGCCGGGTTCCTGGGCTCGCAGCCGTGCGGTGTCGACGAGGGCGAAGAGGCGGGCGGGCTGGTCCCAGCCGAGTCCGGAGGCGTACTCGTCGATCTCGAGAACGGCCCGGGTCAGCGGGTTGGCTGCCATGGGAGTGTTGGACATGGTCACAATCCTGCCTCGTTCCCGGCCGGAATCGGGAACCGAGTAAAGCGTGAGTAAGTTGCATAGGTGTGGGCCCACGATCACGGGGGGCCACAGAGGGTCCACGAAGACGCGGGCCTGACCCAGACCAACAGCGAACTTCGGGGTGCGAAACCTTGGCTTTCCAGATGCCGGACCGCGGCGGAGGCCCGACCGGGCCACGGATGAGAGTGGGCCGCCCGTCCCGGCGGGTCCGGACCCTGCTCCTGACATTGGGCGTCCTCGCCGTCCTCGGCATGGCCTTCACCATGTTCGCGGGGTTCTGGACGGACTGGCTCTGGTACCGGTCGGTGAACTACTCGTCGGTCTTCACGACGACGCTGTGGACGAAGATCGGGCTGTTCTTCGTCTTCGGCCTGCTGATGGCCCTCGCGGTCGGCTTCAACATCTGGCTGGCCCACCGGCTGCGCCCGCCGCTGAGCGCGATGTCGATGGAGCAGCAGAACCTCGACCGCTACCGCATGGGCATCGCGCCCTACAAGAAGTGGCTGCTGATCGCCATCACGGCACTGGTCGGCCTGATCGCCGGCGCCTCCGCCTCCAGCCAGTGGCGGACCTGGCTGATGTGGGTCAACGGCGTGCCCTTCGGCGAGAAGGACCCTCAGTTCCACCTCGACGTCGGCTTCTACGCCTTCGACCTGCCCTGGTACCGGTTCCTGCTCGGCTTCGGCTTCGCCGCCGTGATCCTCTCCGTGATCGCCGCCGCGCTCACCCACTACCTGTACGGCGGGCTGCGCATCACCAGCCCCGGCGCGCGCGCCACGGCCGCCGCCACCGGGCACCTGTCGGTCCTCCTCGGCATCTTCGTCACGCTGAAGGCCGTCGCCTACTGGCTCGACCGGTACGGCCTGGCCGTGAAGTCCAGTGACTTCAAGGCCACCGACAACTGGACCGGTCTGCGGTACGTCGACGCCAACGCCTATCTGCCGGCGAAGACGATCCTGTTCTGCATCGCCGTCATCTGCGCCCTGCTGTTCTTCGCCACCCTGTGGCGGCGCACCTGGCAGCTGCCCGTGATCGGCTTCGGCCTGATGGTGCTGTCCGCGATCCTCATCGGCGGCCTGTACCCGGCGATCGTGCAGAAGTTCCAGGTCCAGCCGAACGAGCAGGCCAAGGAAGCGCCGTACGTCGAGAAGAATTTGAAGGCGACGCGCGAGGCCTACGGCATCGACGGCACGAAGGTGACCGAGTACCCGGGCACCAGCCAGACCGACGACAAGACGAAGCTGCGCGACGACGTCGGCCCCACGGCGAGCATCCGCATCATGGACCCGAACATCGTCTCGCCGACGTTCCAGCAGCTCCAGCAGATCAGGAACTACTACGCGTTCCCGACGAACCTGGACGTCGACCGGTACAGCAAGGACGGCAAGGACCAGGACACGGTCATCGGTCTGCGCGAGATCAACCTCAACGGCATCCCGAAGCGCAACTGGATCAACGACCACTTCCGGTACACCCACGGCTACGGCGCCGTCGCCGCCGAGGGCACCAGCGCAGACTCCCAGGGCCGTCCGGAGTTCACCGAGTCCGACCTGCCGTCCCAGGGCGACCTCGGGACGTACGAGCAGCGGGTCTACTACGGCGAGAAGACCACGATGTACTCGATCGTCGGCGGTCCCCAGAAGGAGATCGACTACTCCGACGACAGCGGTGAGAAGACCTACAGCTACAAGGGCGACAGCGGGGTCAGCCTCTCCAACCCGGTCAACCGGGCCGCGTACGCCGTGGCGTTCGGCGAGCCGCAGATCCTGTACTCCGGCGCGATCGGCGACGGCTCGCGCATCCTGTACAACCGCACGCCCAAGGAGCGCGTCGAGGCGGTCGCCCCGTGGCTGACCATCGACGGCGACGCCTACCCGGCGGTCGTGGACGGACGGATCCAGTGGATCGTCGACGCGTACACGACGACGAACGGCTACCCGTACTCCTCGCGCACGACCCTGGGCGACACCACGGCCGACTCGCTGACCGCCACCAACGACAACCGCGCGGTGGTGGCCCAGCAGAACCAGGTCAACTACATCCGAAACTCGGTGAAGGCGACGGTCGACGCCTACACCGGTGAGGTCAAGCTCTTCCAGTGGGACACCAAGGACCCCGTCCTGAAGACCTGGATGAAGGCGTTCCCCGGCACGGTGAAGGCCAAGAGCGAGATCTCCAGCGGGCTGATGGACCATCTCCGCTACCCGCAGGACCTGTTCAAGGTCCAGCGCGAGCTGCTCACCCGCTACCACGTGAAGGACGCGACGACGTTCCTCAGCGGCAGCGAGGTCTGGCAGGTGCCGGACGACCCGACCAACAAGTCGGGCAGCGCGGTGCCGCCGTACTACCTGAGCATGAAGATGCCCGACCAGCAGGCGCAGGCGTTCTCGCTGACGACGACGTTCACGCCCAACGGCAGGGACAACCTCAGCGCGTTCATGGCCGTCGACGCCGAGGCGGGGACGAATGACTACGGCAAGATCAGAATTCTGAAACTGCCGACCAACACCACGGTCAACGGCCCCAGCCAGGTGCAGAGCCAGTTCAACTCCGAGCAGAACATCGCCGAGACGATCAGGCTGCTGAGAGGCGGCGACTCGGAGGTCGAGTACGGCAACCTGCTGGCGGTCCCGCTCGACGGCGGACTGCTCTACGTGGAGCCGGTCTACGTCCGGGGTGGCGGGCTGAAGTACCCACTGCTGCGCAAGGTGCTGGTGTCCTACGGCGGCGCCACCGCGTTCGAGGACACCCTCGACGAGGCGCTGAACAAGATCTTCGGAGCCGAGGGCCCGACCACCGAGCCGCCGGACGAGGGCGACGACGGCGGGACGAAGCCGCCGCCGAAGTCCAGCGACCCGACGGTCCAGGACGCGTTGAACGACGCCCAGAAGGCGTTCGACGCCGGCCAGGACGCTCTGAAGAAGGGCGACTGGGAGGCGTACGGCAAGGCGCAGAAGGACCTGCAGGACGCGCTGCGGCGGGCCGAGGACGCCCAGGACGCCGCGGACAAGGGCGCGAGCGGTGCCGGTGACGGCGGCGCGAGCGCCAAGCCGAGCAAGAGTCCCGAGCCGAGCAGCAGTCCTACCGGTACGTAGGGCAGCTCGGCTGGTCGAAGGGCCCACCCCGCGCCGTGGTACGGTTGCAACACAACGGCGCGGGGTGGAGCAGCTCGGTAGCTCGCTGGGCTCATAACCCAGAGGTCGCAGGTTCAAATCCTGTCCCCGCTACTGAAGTCGGCGATTCGTTCGCTCGACACCGAAGGCCCGGATCCTCATGGATCCGGGCCTTTGTGGTGTGCGAACGCATGTGCCGGGCAGCGGGATGGACGCGCCGCCGTGGGGAGTTGGGCCTCTTGTGTTTGACTTGTCTCTCTGTGGGCATGTCGACAAAACGCTGTAGTGACCTCACTGGCTGCGGTATACCAGGTGTACCCAGGTTGCAGGTGGTGCGACGATGGACGTTATGGGGGACAAGGCAACTCTGTTGGAGACAGGGCGGTTTGCGCAGCCTGCCGACTTTGTACGGTCGGTGGGCGATTCCGTGCAGCCGACGGAGGACGCCTCGCAGTCGATGAGTGACCTGGTGCAGCCCGACGACACCCCGGTTCCGGTCCGTCCCGTGGACGCCGACGAGGCGGGGGAGGCCGCCGAGGAGGCGCGCCACCGGCTCGCCGCGCAGAGCGGTGAGGTCGAGGCCATGAGCGTCCTCGGGGCCATGCTGCTGCGCCGCGGCGACCTCGACGGGGCCGAGCCGCAACTGCGCGCGGCCACCGCCGCGGGCGACCGGGCCGCGGCCAACAACCTGGGCGTGCTGCTGCACCAGCGCGGCTACGCCGATGAGGCCGCCGGCTGGTGGCGGATCGCCGCGGTCGCCGGATCGGCCGCCGCCGCGCACGCGCTCGGCCGGCATCACCGCGAGCGCGGTGACGAGCCCGCCGCCGAGTACTGGCTGCGGCAGTCCGCCGAGCAGGGCCACGCGCTCGGCGCGTACGCACTCGCCGATCTGCTGGAGCACCGCAGCGACCCCGGCGCCGAGCGCTGGATGCGGGCGGCCGCCGAGCGCGGCCACCGGGAGGCGGCGTACCGGCTGGCCCGCGCGCTCGACCGGCAGGCCGGCCGTACGGACCTGGACGGGCCGGACAACGGTGTCGCCGCGGACGAGGCGGCGGCGGAGGAGGCCGAGCAGTGGTACCGGCAGGCCGCCGCGCGCGGGCACCGCCGGGCCGCCCTGCACCTCGGGGCCATCCTCGAGCGGCGGGGAGAGCTCAAGGAGGCCGGGCGCTGGTACCTGACGTCCGCCAAGGACGGCGAGGCGAGGGCCGCCTGCGCGCTGGGCTTCCTGCTGCGCGACGCCGGGGACAGCGAGAGCGCCGCCGTGTGGTGGCTGCGTGCCGCCCAGGACGGCGACGGCAACGCGGCCAACGCGCTGGGTGCGCTGCACGCCGAGCGGGGGGAGACGCAGACCGCCGAGCGCTGGTACCGGGCCGCCATGGACGCCGGTGACGTGAACGGCGCCTACAACCTCGGGCTGCTCTGCGCCGAGCAGAAGCGCACCGCGCAGGCCGAGCAGTGGTACCGCCGGGCCGCCTACGCCGGGCACCGGGAGGCGGCGAACGCGCTGGCCATCCTGCTGCTGCAGGTCGGGGACGCGGCGGGCGCCGAGCCCTGGTTCTCCAAGGCCGCCGAGGCCGGGAGCGTGGACGCCGCGTTCAACCTGGGCATCCTGCACGCCGGGCGCGGCGAGGAGGAGGCCGCGCTGCGCTGGTACGAGCGCGCGGCCGCCGCCGGGCACTCGGAGGCGGCGCTCCAGGTCGGCATCGCGCGTCTGCGGGACGGCGACGAGTTCGCGGCCGAGCGGCATCTGCGGTGCGCGGCCGGGGCCGGCAGCGCCGAGGCCGCGTACCGGCTGGCGACCCTGCTCGACGCGCGGCGCCCGCCGGAGCCCGCGCACGAGCTCGGGGAGATCGTCCACGAGAAGACCGAGTGCGAGGAGTGGTACGAGCGGGCGGCGACCCAGGGTCACCGGCGCGCCCAGGTCCGGGTGGGCATGCTGGCCGCGGCACGGGGTGACGTCGTGGAGGCGGCCGAGTGGTACCGCAGGGCCGCCGAGGCCGGCTCGCGCAACGGCGCGTTCAACCTCGGCCTGCTGCTGGCCAGGGAGGGCAGCGAGCCCGAGGCCGCCGTGTGGTGGACCCGTGCGGCCGACGCCGGGCACGGGCGGTCGGCCTTGCGCCTCGCCCTGGTCTACGCGCGTCGCGGCGAGCTGGCGGAGGGCCAGCGGTGGGCCGACCGCGCGGTGACCCTCGGGCCGAAGGAGGTCGCGCAGCGCGCGGCGCGGCTGCGGGACGCTCTGCGCGAGGAGCTGTCGGCCTGAGCTGCCTGAAGTGATTTGCCTCTGTCCGCGTCCTTGACGTAGTGTTCATTTCACCGACGCGGGGTGGAGCAGCTCGGTAGCTCGCTGGGCTCATAACCCAGAGGTCGCAGGTTCAAATCCTGTCCCCGCTACTCAAGGCCAAGGGCCGGAATCCTCAGGATTCCGGCCCTTGGTGTTTCCGTCGTCGTATCCCGCAGTCGCCGGGCAGGGCGAAGCCCCGGCACCTCAGAGGCGCCGGGGCTTCGACGAAGTGTGATCAGGCCTTCGAAGTGATCAGGCCTTCGAGCAGTTCGGGCAGACGCCCCGGTACGTGACCTCGACCTCGGAGACCGAGAAGCCGAAGCGCTCGGAGTCGGGAAGGTCGGCCATCGGGTTCCCCGTGGGGTGGACGTCCCGGATCGTGCCGCACTGGGCGCACACCAAGTGGTGGTGCGGCTGGTGTGCGTTCGGGTCGTACCGCTTGGCGCGCTTGTCGGTGGAGACCTCGATCACCTCGCCGAGGGAGACCAGCTCACCCAGCGTGTTGTAGACGGTGGCGCGGGAGATCTCGGGCAGCTTCGCGACAGCTCGGGCGTGCACCTCGTCGGCCGTCAGATGGACGTGCTCACCGGCGAGGACCTCGGCCACGACGCGCCGCTGAGCGGTCATGCGCCATCCGCGTCCACGCAGCCGTTCCAGAAGGTCACTCATGGAGGACACCTTAACAGCACCAGGACCAGGTTCTGAACAGATGTGACTTTGGAGCGTCACTTGACTTAGACAATGTCCATTGTAGGATCGGTGAGGACTTTGGCCAAGGGACAGGAATGGTCGGAGTCATACGGAACCACGCAGGAGGCGTACGTGACCCAGGGACCGCTCACGACGGAGGCCGGAGCTCCGGTGGCCGACAACCAGAACAGCGAGACCGCGGGGATCGGCGGCCCGGTGCTCGTCCAGGACCAGCTCCTGCTGGAGAAGCTGGCCCACTTCAACCGCGAGCGCATCCCGGAGCGGGTGGTGCACGCACGCGGCGCCGGCGCCTACGGCACGTTCACCGTGACCGCCGACGTCACGCGGTACACCCGGGCGAAGTTCCTGTCCGAGGTGGGCAAGGAGACCGAGACCTTCCTGCGCTTCTCCACGGTCGCGGGCAACCTCGGCGCCCCCGACGCGGTACGTGACCCGCGCGGTTTCGCGGTGAAGTTCTACACCGAGGAGGGCAACTACGACCTCGTCGGCAACAACACCCCGGTGTTCTTCATCCGGGACGCGATCAAGTTCCCCGACTTCATCCACACCCAGAAGCGCGACCCGTACACCGGTTCGCAGGAGGCGGACAACGTCTTCGACTTCTGGGGCCTGTCGCCCGAGTCGACCCACCAGGTGACCTGGCTGTTCGGCGACCGCGGCATCCCGGCGTCCTACCGCCACATGGACGGCTTCGGCTCGCACACCTACCAGTGGACCAACGAGGCCGGCGAGGCCTTCTGGGTCAAGTACCACTTCAAGACGGACCAGGGCATCAAGAACCTGACCGCCGAGGAAGCCGAGATCCTCGCGGGCAAGGACCCCGACTCTCACCAGCGGGACCTGCGCGAGGCCATCGAGCGCGGCGAGTACCCGTCCTGGACCGTGTCCGTCCAGGTCATGCCGGTGGCCGAGGCGGCGACCTACCGCTTCAACCCGTTCGACCTGACCAAGGTCTGGCCGCACGCGGACTACCCGCTGATCGAGTTCGGCAAGCTGGAGCTCAACCGCAACCCGGAGAACATCTTCGCCGAGGTCGAGCAGTCGATCTTCAGCCCTGCCCACTTCGTGCCGGGCATCGGTCCCTCCCCGGACAAGATGCTCCAGGGCCGTCTCTTCGCGTACGGCGACGCCCACCGCTACCGCGTCGGCATCAACGCCGACCACCTGCCGGTGAACCGCCCGCACGCCACCGAGGCGCGCACCCACTCCCGTGACGGCCATCTGTACGACGGCCGCCACAAGGGCGGGAAGAACTACGAGCCGAACAGCTTCGGCGGCCCGTTCCAGACGGACCGCCCGCTGTGGCAGCCCGTCGCCGTCTCCGGCGTCACCGGCGAGACGGTCACGCCGGTCCACGCCGAGGACAACGACTTCGTGCAGGCGGGCAACCTCTACCGGCTGATGTCGGAGGACGAGAAGGAGCGCCTGGTGAAGAACCTGGCGAACGCCGTCTCCGGGGTCACGCGCGACGACATCGCCGAGCGCGCGATCAACAACTTCCGGCAGGCCGACGAGGACTTCGGCAAGCGGCTGGAGGCCGCCGTGCGGGAGCTGCGCGGCTGACCACCGGCACTGGACCGCCTGCCGGACGGACGGGCCGGGTTCCCGCGGGGAGCCCGGCCCGTCCGGTGTCTCAGGCCGGCACCTGCTGCCGGGCCGGGGCCCAGCAGCGGATGACGTCCCGGACCGAGACCACGCCCACGGGCTCGTCGCCCTCCAGCACGATCAGATGGCGGAAACCGCCGTGCGCCATGGCGCGGGCGGCCTCCTCCAGGGTCCAGGACGGCGTGGCGAAGACGACGTCGTCGGTGGTGTGGTCCTGGACCCGCTCGGCGTCCGGACTCTCCCCGAGACCGACGGAGTTGAGGATGTCGCGTTCGGTCAGGATGCCGATACCGCCCGCGTCGGGATCATGGACGACGGCCGCGCCCACCCGGCGGGTGGACATCAACGCGGCTGCCTGACGAAGGGTGTGGGTGGGGCCGATGGTGAGGACCACGGTGCTCATGGCGTCTCGTACGAGCATGGATGGAGCCACCTCCTGAAGTGCCCCCGCACCGCCGCTCCTGCCCGGCGCCGGACGCGCCAGTCGGCAATGCACAAGTTCACAAGTGGGGGATCCCCAGAGTGACAGGCAAAGGGGAGGTCAACAAGAGGGCGGTCAGTAGCGGCCGTTGAGGTAGCTCAGGAGTTCGTCGTGCAGCAGTCCGTTCGAGGCCGCGGCGTTGCCGCTGTGCGGGCCGGGACGGCCGTCGAGCCCGGTGAACGTGCCGCCCGCCTCCGTCACGACGATGGCGGTGGCGGCCATGTCCCAGAGGGACAGCTCGGGTTCGGCGCACAGGTCCACCGCACCCTCGGCGACCATCATGTACGGCCAGAAGTCGCCGTACGCGCGCGTGCGCCACACCTCGCGGGTCAGGTCCAGGAAGCCGTCGAGACGCCCCTGCTCCTCCCAGCCGCTGAGCGAGGAGTACGCGAACGACGCGTCCGCCAGCTTCGAGACGCGCGAGACGTGCAGCCGGGTCGCGGCGGAGAGGCTGCGCCCGCTGAACGCCCCGTACCCCTGGGCGGCCCACCAGCGCCGCCCGAGCGCGGGCGCGGACACGACCCCGACGACCGGCTGGAAGCCGCCCTCGCCCGCCTCCATCAGCGAGATGAGCGTGGCCCACACGGGGACGCCCCGGATGTAGTTCTTGGTGCCGTCGATCGGGTCGATCACCCAGCGGCGGGGGCCGGTGCCCTCGACGCCGTACTCCTCGCCGTGGATCGCGTCTCTCGGGCGGGCCCGCTGCAGCTGCCCCCGGATCAGCTCCTCGGCCGCCCGGTCGGCCTCGCTCACCGGCGTCATGTCCGGCTTGGTCTCGACCTTGAGGTCGAGCGCCTTGAAGCGGGCCATGGTGGCGGCGTCGGCGGCGTCCGCGAGGACGTGGGCGAGGCGGAGATCGTCGAGGTAGTCCGGCATGGAACGAACCGTATCTGTCGTGATCGGGGTGGGGCCACCACACCCCCGCGCGCATCCCGTCGCTCGCGCGACCGGCGCCCGGTCCCGGCTCCGAACACCCGGCCGAAGGGCACCCCGTACGCCTTCGCGAACCCTTGACAGTGCCCCCGCACCCGTCAAATCTGGGCGCTAAGCCGCTCGCCCCAGGAGGCGATGATGCCTGCAGCGCGGGATTCACTGCTCGACGCCGCCCACTCGGCGCTGGCGCGCCGGCCGTGGTCAGCCGTGCGGATGGTCGACGTGGCCGCGACGGCCGGGGTGTCCCGGCAGACGCTCTACAACGAGTTCGGCAGCAAGGAAGGGCTCGCCCGCGCGCTGGTCCGCAGGGAGGCCGACACCTATCTTGCGGGCGTCGAACGCGCCCTCGCCACCCCCGGCGACGTCCGGGGCCGCCTGACCGCCACCGCCGAGTGGACCGCGCGCCTCGCCCGCGACAACGCCCTGGTCCGCTCCCTGCTCACCGGTTGCTGGAGCGAGCGGCTGCCGTCGCCGACGCTGTCCGCCGTGCCGTCCTCCTCGGCCGTGCCCGCCCAGCGCAGGGCCGACGGGCCGCTGCCCGCGCCGGGCGACTTCGTGGTCATGGTGCGCGACCGGGCCGTCTCGGTGCTCGCCGCGTCCGGGGCCGCCCCGCCGGACCGGGTCGGCCTCGCGCACTGCTGTGAACTCGCCCTGCGGCTCGCCCTGTCCTGTGTCGCCGCCCCGCCGCCCGGCGAGGACGGTGTCGCCGATCTCGTACGGGAGGCGTTGGACCGTCAGTTGACGGACTGAGCGCGGCCCTAGGGGGTGTCTTGTCGATCAGGCCGGGTTCCCGCCCGATCGACAAGGCACCCCCTAGTGGGCCGAACCGGACAGCTGGAGGCCGACCACTCCCAGGATGACCAGGGAGATCGACACGATCTTCAGCGTCGAGACGATGTCGCCGAGGAAGACCATCCCGTAGATCGCGGTGCCCGCCGCCCCGATGCCCGTCCACACCGCGTACGCGGGACCCACGTCCAGCTTCCGCAGGGACATCGTCAGCAGGCCGAAGCTGCCCAGCGCGAAGATGCAGAAGGCGACGGTCGGCCACAGCCGCGAGAAGCCGTGCGACAGTTTGAGGCAGACGGCGAATCCGGTTTCGAGCAGCCCCGCCACGATGACCAGCAGCCACGCCATGTGCTGTCCTCCCGTACGCCGTGTTTCGGTGACCGCTTCGTCAGAATCGTCAGCCTTTGGCCAGGCTTGCAGCTCGCTCGGTGCGATTATGCCCTTACCAGACTCGTGCGGGGACAAACAACGCGGAGGTCAGTCGCCCTCCGTGCGCTCCCGCGTCGCCAGCAGCCGCCGCAGGGAGTAGAGCCGCGCGGGATCGGCGTGCCCCTCCGCCACCCACGCGTCCAGCGCGCAGTCGGGCTCGTCGTGACTGCACGCGCGGGGACAGCCCTCGGTGCCCGGCTCCAGATCGGGGAACGCGTGGATCACGCGGGAGGGGTCGATGTGGGCGAGGCCGAACGACCGGACGCCCGGGGTGTCCACCACCCAGCCGTCCGCGCCGCCCAGCGGCAGCGCGAGCGCCGACGTCGTGGTGTGCCGGCCGCGCCCGGTCACCGCGTTGACGTGCCCGGTCGACCGCCGGCGGTCCTCCGGCACCAGCGCGTTCACCAGCGTCGTCTTGCCGACGCCGGAGTGGCCCACGAACGCCGTGACCCTGCCGTCCAGATGCTCGCGCACCCGGTCCGCCGCCGCCCCGTCGGTCAGCTCCTCGCGGTTGGTGACGACGTACGGGATGTCCAACGCGCCGTACAGCTCCAGCAGTTCGTCCGGCGACGCGAGATCGGACTTCGTCAGCACCAGCAGCGGCTCCAGACCGCCGTCGAACGCCGCCACCAGGCAGCGGTCGATCAGCCTGGGACGCGGCTCGGGGTCGGCGAGGGCGGTGACGATCGCGAGCTGGTCGGCGTTGGCCACCACGACCCGCTCGAACGGATCGTCGTCGTCGGCGGTACGGCGCAGCACCGAGGTGCGCTCCTCGATGCGCACGATCCGCGCGAGGGTGTCCTTCTTGCCGGAGAGATCGCCGACGAGGGCCACCCGGTCACCGACCACCGCGGCCTTGCGGCCCAGTTCGCGTGCCTTCATCGCCAGGACGACCCGGTCCTCCACGAGGCAGGTCAGCCGGCCCCGGTCGACGGTGAGGACCATGCCCTCGGCGGCGTCCTCGTGCTTGGGCCGGATGTTGGTGCGGGGCCTGGTGTTCCGACGGCCGGGGCGCGTGCGGATGTCGTCCTCGTCGGTGTGCTTGCCGTAGCGGCGCATCGCTGTGTCCCCGAGCCCTACGCCCCGAGCATCCCGGTCCACAGATCGGGGAAGTCCGGCAGGGTCTTCGCCGTCGTCGCCACGTTCTCGATGCGTACGCCCTCGACCGCGAGGCCGATGACCGCGCCGGCCGTCGCCATGCGGTGGTCCTCGTAGGTGTGGAAGACGCCGCCGTGCAGCGGACGCGGGCGGATGTGCAGGCCGTCGGCGGTCTCGGTGACGTCGCCGCCGAGTTCGTTGATCTCCTTGGTGAGCGCGGCCAGCCGGTCCGTCTCGTGCAGCCGCAGATGCGCCACCCCGCGCAGGGTGGAGGGGGAGTCCGCGAGGGCCGCGACCGCCGCGATGCCCGGGGTGAGCTCGCCGACCTCGCCGAGGTCCACGTCGATGCCGTGGATCGCGCCCGAACCGGTGAACACCAGCCCGTACTCGGTGAGTTCGCAGGAGCCGCCCATCTCGGTGAAGATCTCCCGCAGCCGGTCGCCGGGCTGCGTGGTGCGGGCCGGCCAGTCCGGGATCAGGATCTTGCCGCCGGTCACCAGCGCCGCCGCGAGGAACGGCTGGGCGTTGGACAGGTCCGGCTCGACGGTCAGATCGCGGCCGAGCAGCGCGCCCGGCGTGACCCGCCACACGTTCGGCTCGCCGCCCGACTCCGGGGTGTCCACCTGGGCACCGACCGCGCGCAGCATGTCGACGGTCATCCGGATGTGCGGCATCGACGGCAGCGTGGAACCGGTGTGCCGGACCTCGACGCCCTGGTTGAACCGCGGACCCGACAGCAGCAGCGCCGACACGAACTGGGACGACGACGAGGCGTCGATCTCCACCACGCCGCCCTCAAGCGCACCCCCGCCGTGCACCGTCAGCGGCAGCGCGCCCCGGCCGTCGTCGTCGATCCGGGCGCCGAGGACGCGCAGCGCGTCGATCACCCCGTGCAGCGGACGCTCGTACGACCGTGCGTCGCCGTCGAAGCGGACCGGGCCGTCGGCCAGCGCGGCCACCGGGGGCAGGAAGCGCATCACCGTGCCGGCGTTGCCCACGTCGACCGTGGCCGGGCCGCGCAGCCCCGCCGGCAGCACCCGCCACGCCTCGCCGGTGCCCTCGGGACCCACGCCCTCCTCGATGCCGACGCCCATCGTGCGCAGCGCGCCGGCCATCAGCAGGGTGTCGCGGGAGCGCAGCGGACGGCGCAGCCAGCCCGGCTCGCTGGCCAGGGCGGCGAGGACGAGGGCGCGGTTGGTGACCGACTTGGACCCCGGCACGTGGACCGTCGCGTCGACGGCTCCGCTCGCGTGCGGGGCGGGCCAGAGGGCGGTGGATGCGTCGTTCGGGGCCATGGCCCCACTTTATAAGCAGGCGGTCCCGCCGGTGCCGCGCCGTGGGCCCGGTCATGCCGCGCGGCACCGCCCCGTGACCTGGGCGCCTCAGGGGCTCACAGGTCCAGCAGCCACCGGCCCCCGCCGAGGAGCGCGCACAGCGACACCGCGTGGAACAGGAACAGCCACAGCCCCGCCGGTACATGGGTGAGCCGCGACAGCTGGTCCGCGTCCGAGTCGCCGGCCCCGCCGTGCGAGCGCTTCGCCTGCAGCTCGAAGGCCGGCCGGACACCACCCACCAGGAGGAACCACACCACCGCGTACGCGAACGCCGCCTGCACCTGCGGTCCCGTGAGCCACGAGACGACCACGAAGGTGCCGCCCGTGAGGAACACCGTGAGCGCCCCGTAGGCGTTGCGGATCATCACCAGCATCGCCAGCAGCAGCAGCGTCGCCAGCCACAGCAACAGCGTGATGCGCCCGGCCGACAGCAGCGCGGCCCCGCCGAGCCCCAGCAGCGGCGGGGCCGTGTAGCCCGCGGCCGCCGTGAGGATCATCCCGAGGCCGTACGGCTTGCCGCGGCTGACGGTCAGGCCGCTGGTGTCGGAGTGCAGCCGTATCCCGGTCAGCGTCCGGCCGGTCAGCAGGGCGACCAGTCCGTGCCCGCCCTCGTGGGCGATGGTGATGGCGTTGCGCGACAGCCGCCACAGTCCGGGCGGGACGACCACGGCGAGCGCCGCCACCAGGGTGGCGATCACCACCCACAGGTCCGGGTCGGTCTGGGTACCGGAGACCTCGCCCCACAGGGAGGCGAGCGAGGCGGATGCGGTGCGGTCCATGTGAGGCATCGGCTCCCTCGGGGTGGATGGAATCTGGCAGTGTGGCACGTATGTGCGGACGGTATGCAGCCAGTCGTGGGCCCGAGGATCTCGCGGCGATCTTCGAGATCGAGAAGTGGGAGCCCGAGGAGACCCTGGAGCCGGACTACAACGTGGCCCCGACGAAGGAGGTCCACGTCGTCCTCGACCGCCCCCTGAAAGACGCGGCCGACCAGCGTCCGGTTCGGCAGCTGCGCACGCTGAAGTGGGGACTGGTCCCGAGCTGGTCCAAGACGCCCGAGACCGCCTTCAAGATGATCAACGCCCGTGCGGAGACCGTGCACGAGAAGCCGTCCTACCGGCGGGCCTTCACCTCCCGGCGCTGCATCATCCCCGCCGACGGCTACTACGAGTGGGTCACCGGCCGCCAGGAGCTGGACCTGGAGCAGGAGGGGAAGCGCAAACGGCCGCGCAAGCAGCCCTACTTCGTGCTCCCCGCCGACGGCTCCGTCTTCGCGATGGCCGGGCTCTACGAGTTCTGGCGCGACCGGACCCTGCCGGACGACCACCCGCGGGCCTGGTGGGTGACCTGCTCGGTGATCACGACCGAGGCGGAGACGGCCCCGCTGGCCGTCGCGCCCGGGGAGGGCCCGCGCTCCCTCGCCGACATCCACCCCCGGATGCCGCTGATGCTCACCCCCGACCGCTGGGACGCCTGGCTGGACCCCGCCCGCCAGGACCCGGAGGAGCTGCGGCCCCTGCTCGCACCGCCGCCGTCCGGCCAGATGCGCGCCTACCCCGTCTCCACCCTCGTCAGCAACGTCCGCAACAACGGCCCGGAGCTGCTGAAGGAGCTCGACGGCCCCGAAGAGGGCACACTCTTCTGACGTGACGACCGAGATCATCGAGACCATCGCCACGGACGCGGGGGACGCTCGCGTCACCTGGCACCCGGCACCCCGGCCCCGGCTCGTGCTGGCCGTGAGCCACGGCGCCGGCGGCGGCATCGGGGCCCGGGACCTCGTGGCGCTCGCCCGGGCCCTTCCGGAGCACGGCGTGAGCGTCGCCCTCGTCGAGCAGCCCTGGAGGGTGGCCGGCAAGAAGCTGGCGCCCGCGCCGAAGACCCTGGACACCGGCTGGCGGGGGCTGTGGCCCGCGCTCGCCGCGCCGGGGCTGCCCGTGATCGCGGGCGGGCGCAGCGCCGGAGCCCGCGTGGCCTGCCGCACGGCCGGTGAACTCGGGGCGCACGCCGTGCTGGCGCTCAGCTTCCCGCTGCACCCGCCGGGCAGGCCGGAGAAGTCGCGGGCCGGTGAACTGCTCGGCGCCGGGGTGCCCACCCTCGTCGTCCAGGGCGGCAACGACCCCTTCGGCAAGCCCGAGGAGTTCCCCGACGGCCCGTACGAACTCGTCGAGGTGCCCCACGCCGACCACGGGTTCGCCGTGCCCAAGCGGGCGCCCCTCGGACAGGACGAGGCCGTGGCCCTCGTCACGGACGCCGTAGTGAGGTGGGCCGGGTCACTGGGGTAAAGGTTCGGGAATGATGCGGGCCCGGCCTCTGTTGTGGCGGACATGCGGTGCTGAGCACCGGCACCGACGTCGTAGGAGAGGAAGTCCACCGCATGGGTTCGACCTTCTGCCCGAGTCGCAGCAGCCGTGCCGACCTGGACTGGACGGTGCTGCACGCGGCCAAGACCGCTCCCATCCGAGGGGCGGCAGGTACGGCGGGTCGTCTATCCTCCGATTCAGGCACGGCCGGATTCGGTCCTGCCGTGAATCTTGAGGAGGTGGGTCCGGTTCCCGGTACCGACGCAGGGACCGACAACGGCCAGGCGGAGCAGCCCGAGGGCCTGGGCACGGGCGTGGGCACGTCCCCGGAGACGAGCGCCGAGCGCACCGCGCGCTTCGAGCGGGACGCGCTGGAATTCCTCGACCAGATGTACTCGGCCGCCCTGCGCATGACGCGCAACCCGGCCGATGCGGAGGACCTGGTGCAGGAGACCTACGCCAAGGCGTACGCGTCCTTCCACCAGTTCCGCGAGGGCACCAACCTGAAGGCCTGGCTGTACCGGATCCTCACCAACACCTTCATCAACTCGTACCGCAAGAAGCAGCGCGAACCCCAGCGCTCCGCGGCCGAGGAGATCGAGGACTGGCAGCTGGCGCGCGCCGAGTCGCACATGTCGACGGGTCTGCGCTCCGCCGAGTCGCAGGCGCTCGACCACCTGCCGGACTCGGACGTGAAGGAAGCACTTCAGGCGATCCCCGAGGAATTCCGCATCGCCGTGTATCTGGCCGACGTAGAGGGCTTTGCGTACAAGGAGATCGCGGACATCATGGGGACACCCATCGGTACGGTGATGTCCCGGCTGCACCGGGGCCGCCGTCAACTGCGCGGCATGCTCGAGGACTACGCCCGCGAGCGCGGGCTGGTCCCGGCCGGCGCCGGAGAGTCGGACGAAGCGAAAGGCTCGGGCTCATGAGCTGCGGAGAGCCGCACGAGACGGACTGCTCCGAGGTACTCGACCACCTCTACGAGTTCCTCGACAGCGAGATGCCGGACGTCGACCGCGACAAGTTCAAGCAGCACTTCCAGGAGTGCTCGCCGTGCCTGGAGAAGTACGGGCTCGAAGAAGCGGTGAAGAAGCTCGTCAAGCGCTGCTGCGGCCATGACGACGTCCCCACGGACCTGCGCGCGAAGGTGCTGGGCCGGCTCGACCTGATCCGCTCCGGTCAGTCCGTGCCCGAGCACGACGTCGCCGCCACACCGCAGGAGACCTGACCCCCGCGTCACCCGAACGTGCGAATGGCGGGCGACACGCCCGCACCCGCCCCCCGCCCCACCTAGGCTCCGCGTGAGCTGAGCAGGTGACGGTGGGGGAGGGGCCGGGCATGGAGACCTTGCCGGCACGGGCACGCGTGTACGTGGCCTGTGCCGCACTCGCGGCGGTGCTCTGTCTGCTGCCCGTGCCCTCCGCGCGCCCGTCCTGGTGGGCGGTGGCCCTCCTCGCCGCGCTCTACGCCGGCGGGGGACGCGTCGCCGCCCGCGGACGTCTGTCCGGCACCTTCTACCCCGTGCTGCTGGCCGGGGCGTTCCTGCTGCCTCCGCCCGCCGCCGCGCTCGTCGCGGTGCCGGGCGCGCTGCTCGGGCCCGTCGGACGCCGGCCGCGCGGAACGCGCCGCCTGTGGCGGGCCGCCCAGCTGGTGCTCGCCGTGCGGGCGGCCGCCGAGGTCTACGGGGCACTGGGCGAGCCGGACGCCGTGACCGCCGCCGAGTTCCCCGGCGCGCTCGCCGCCGCCGGGGCCGCCGTCGTCGCGTTCTGCCTGGTCCTCACCCTGCTCGACGGCGGCATCCTGGCGCTCGCCGAGCGCGTCCCCGCCCGCCGCGCCTGGCGGGGTCTCTTCCCGCGCTCCCTCGCCCCCATCGCCGTGCACGGACTCGCCGGGCTCATGATGGCCGTCCTGTGGCAGAGCCCGTACGGCCCGGTCGCGGCCCTGCTCGTGCTGCTGCCCATGTGCGTGTCGTGGTGGGTGTTCGGCCAGTACCACCGGGAGCACGCGGCCCACCAGGCCACCATCCGCGCCCTCGTCCAGGCCGTCGACATCAAGGACGGCTACACCCGGGGCCACAGCGAGCGCGTCGGGCACGCCTCCATGATGATCGCGCGGGAGCTGGGCCTGGAGGACGAACGGGTGGAGGTCCTCCGCTTCGCCGGGATCCTGCACGACGTCGGCAAACTCGGCGTGCCCACCCGGCTGCTCCGCAAGGACGGCCCGCTCACGCCCGAGGAACGCCGGATCATCGAGCTGCACCCCGAGTACGGGCACGAGATGGTCCGCGGCATCTCCTTCCTCGGCGAGGCCCGGGCCGCCGTCCTGCACCACCACGAACGTTTGGACGGCAGCGGCTACCCCTACGGGCTGAGGGGCAGCCAGATCCCGGAGCCCGCCCGGGTGGTGGCCGTCGCCGACGCCTTCGACGCGATGACGTCCACCCGGTCCTACTCCCGGGCCCGGCCCGTCCCCGTCGCGCTGCGGGAGCTGGAGCGGTGCGCCGGCTCGCAGTTCGACCCCCGGATGGTCACCGCGCTCGTCCGGGCCGTCCGCCGCTTCGGCTGGCACCCCGCGGTGACCGCCGACGAGACCGGCGCGCCCCCGCCCCGCCCGCCCGTCTCCAGCGCCCCCGGGGCCCACCGGTGACCGCCCCGCGGCCCCCGCTCCTGCTCGTGTGCGTCCACACCGGCGCCGCCCTCCTCGCGGGTCTCTCCCTGCTCGACTGCCTGCGCGACGGCCTCGACGGACGCGGCACCGCGCTCGCCTTCGGCGCCCTCGTCGTCCTGGGCGAACTGACCCGCCGGCCCGGGGCCGAGGGCCGGGAGACCGCACCCCTCGGCGCGGCGGCCGCCCTGTCGTACGCGCTGCTCGGGGAGGTCGGCGGGCAGGCCACCCACCACGGGGTGACCCAGGTGGTCGGCGTCGTCCTCGCCGCCTCGCTGCTCGGCAGCGTGCCGCACATCGCGCAGGGCCGGCCCGTGCGGGACCATCTCGCGCGGCGCGTGCTCACCACCGGCTTCGCCGCCGTCTGTCTGCACCCCTTCTCCCACCAGGGCCCCTTTCACGGCCGGGGCACCGCCTACGCCCTCCTCCTGGCGGCGGTCCTGACCCTCACCTTCCTGTGCGACGCCCTGCTGGCCGCCGCCCTCGCGCGCTCCCGCACCGGCTGGCCGTTCGGCCCGCTGCTGCGGGACGAGCTGCGGGCCACCCTCGGCATCGGCTCGGCGGTCTGCGCGACGGGCGCGGTGACGGCGCTCGCGGTCGCCGTGGTCGGACTGTGGGCGCTTCCGGTCTTCTCGGTGCCGCTGCTGCTCACCCAGATGTCGTTCCGCCGGTACGCCGCCGTGCGGACCACCTACCGGCAGACCATCGCCTCCCTCGCCCGGGCCACCGAGATCGCCGGGTACACCCCGGCCGGGCACGCCCGCCGGGTGGCCGCCCTCAGCCGGGAGGTCGGCCGGGACCTCGGCCTGTCCGAGGCGGAGCTCACGATCCTGGAGTACGCGGCACTCATGCACGACATCGGACAGCTCAGCCTCGTCGACCCGGTGCCGGCCGGGGCCACCGCCCGGCTGCCCGCCGAGGAGCAGCGGCGCATCGCGCTGCTCGGCGGGGCCGTCGTCCGGCAGACCGGGGTGAGCCCGCAGGTGGCCCTGGTCGTGGAGCGCCTCGCGGACCCCTGCGCCGAGCAGCCGGTCGCCGCCCGGATCGTGCGCGCGGTGAACGCCTACGAGGAGAAGGCCCGCGACGCCGGGCCCGGCGGGGCATTGAAAGCCCTGGAGGAACTGCGCCTGGGGACGGCGGGGGAGTACGCCCCGGAGGTCGTCGGATCGCTGGCGCGGGTCCTGTCCAGAGACGGTCTGAGCATGCCCGTGGCTGGGTAACCCATGGGTAATGAGCGCCCTTCCAACCGTACGTGGTTGGATGCGAAGGAAAGGGTGTCCGGGGGCAGCACTAGCCAGCCCACTCCACGGAACTGGCAGGCGGGAATCGTGAGGATCTTCGGCAAGGGACGGCACCGGCCCTCCGCCTCCTGGCGGCAGGCCACCGACCGGGCGTTCACTCTCATCGGCGACGGCCGGTACGAGGACGCCGGCGCGCTGCTGACGCGGGCCGCCGATCTGGAGCCCTGGCTGTCCGAGTCCTGGTTCAATCTCGCGCTGCTGCACAAGTTCCGGCACGACTGGGAGCAGGCCCGCGCCGCCGGGCTGCGGGCGGTCGCCCTGCTCGACCGGGAGACCGGCGCCCCCGACTGGTGGAACGTCGGCATCGCGGCCACCGCGCTCCAGGACTGGCCGCTGGCCCGGCGCGCCTGGCAGGCGTACGGCCTGCGGGTGCCCGGAGGGGCCACCGAGTCCGGCGAGCCGTCCGGGATGGACCTGGGCAGCGCGGCCGTACGGCTCTCCCCGGAGGGCGAGGCCGAGGTCGTGTGGGGGCGGCGGCTGGACCCCGCCCGGATCGAGGTGCTGTCGATCCCGCTGCCGTCGTCCGGGCGCCGCTGGGGCGAGGTCGTGCTGCACGACGGCGTGCCCCACGGGGAGCGCACCACGTCGTCCGGTCACTCCTTCCCGGTCTTCGACGAGATCGAGCTGTGGGCGCCCTCGCCGGTCCCGACCTGGGTGGTCCTCCTCGAGGCGGCCACCGAGTCCGACCGCGACGCCCTGGAGCAGCTCGCCGCCGACGCCGGGTTCGCCGCGGAGGACTGGTCGTCGTCCGTCCGGCTGCTGTGCCGGATGTGCTCGGAGTCACGGATGCCGTCCGACGAGGGCGACGGGGAGCATCTCGACCCGCACGACCACAGTGAGCCGGGCCACCCCGGCCCGCTCGGGCACCGCACCGACGGGCAGCTGTGGGTGCCGGAGCGCGAGTGCGGGGTCGCGGCGCCGGCCGCGCTGGTCCGGGGCCTGCTCGACGGCTGGGTCGCGGACAGCCCGGACAGCCGTGACTGGCGTGATCTCGAAGAGGTCTGCTGAGCATTCGCCGTACCCTGTATCCACATCACCGTCCGTCCGATCCCCGGTTTGTGCAGGAAAGGCTTACGTCTGTCATGGCCCAGCAGGACACCGAACAGCAGCACGCGGGCGTGCTCCCCGTCGACGACGAGGGCTTCGTCATCGACTCGGAGGACTGCGAGGAACGCGAGCAGGCGTACCGCGAGCGTGGCACCTCGCGGCCCATCACGGTCGTCGGCAACCCTGTCCTGCACAAGGAGTGCAGGGACGTCACCGAGTTCGACGACGAGCTGCGGAAGCTGGTCGACGACATGTTCGCCTCGCAGCGGACCGCCGAGGGCGTCGGCCTGGCCGCCAACCAGATCGGCGTCGACCTGAAGGTCTTCGTCTACGACTGCCCGGACGACGACGGCGTGCGGCACGTCGGTGTGGTCTGCAACCCCAAGCTCGTGGAACTGCCCGCGGACCGGCGGCGCCTGGACGACAGCAACGAGGGCTGCCTGTCCGTGCCGACCGCGTACGCCCCGCTCGCCCGTCCCGACTACGCCGAGGTGACCGGCCAGGACGAGAAGGGCAACCCGATCCGGGTGCGCGGCACGGGCTACTTCGCCCGCTGCCTCCAGCACGAGACGGACCACCTGTACGGCTACCTCTACATCGACCGCCTCTCCAAGCGGGAACGCAAGGACGCGCTGCGGCAGATGGCCGAGAACGAGCCGCGCTACCCCGTCGTCGCCAACGACTGACGACCCCCAGGCCTCACAGGCCCCACAGGCACCTTCCGTACGGCGCCCCCCGCGACCTCCGTCCCGGGCGGGCGCCGTTCGCATGTCCGTCATCTGTTCGAGCGTGTTCCACCGATGACAGCGGGACGGCGGTCCTGTAGGGGTAGTGAATGATGCAAATCCGTTCCCAGAACGGTCAGTTGTGGTGCTGAATGGAAGAGCGGGGATACACGACGGTGCACGCCCGGCGCAGAGGAGGGCGTGACCGACTGGCGGCCTGAGAGGGGTTTGTTCGTGCATGCTTTCTCACGCGGCACCACAGCGACACCCATGGCGGTACCCGTTCCACCATCGCTCTCTCTTCCGGTGATCGAGGAAGCGTTTCCCAGGCAACTCCATCCGTATTGGCCCCGGCTCCAGGAGAAGACCCGCACCTGGCTCCTCGAAAAGCGGCTCATGCCGGCCGACAAGGTCGAAGAGCACGCCGACGGCCTGTGCTACACGGACCTCATGGCGGGGTACTACACCGAGGCCCCCGAGGACGTCCTGCAGGCGATAGCCGACTACAGCGCGTGGTTCTTCGTCTGGGACGACCGGCACGACCGTGACATCGTCCACCGCCGCCCGGCCGCCTGGCGGCGCCTGCGGACGCGGCTGCACGCCGCCCTCGACGCGCCCGAGCACCACCTCCGGCACGCCGATCCGCTGGTCGCGGGCCTCGCCGACAGCCTGGTGCGCCTCTACTCGTTCCTGTCCCCCTCCTGGAACACCCGCTTCGCCCGCCACTTCCACGCGGTGATCGATGCGTACGACCGGGAATTCGTGAACCGCACCGAGGGCCGTATCCCCACCGTCGACGAATACCTCGCCCTGCGCCGTCTCACCTTCGCCCACCGGATCTGGACCGATCTGCTGGAGCCGAGCGCACAGCTGGAACTCCCGGACCCGGTGCGAAAACATCCCGCCTATGCGCGGGCGGCATTGCTGAGCCAGGATTTCGCCGCCTGGTACAACGACCTCTGCTCACTCCCGAAGGAAATAGCGGGCGACGAGGTCCACAATCTCGGCATCAGTCTCGTCACCCATGAGCGGCTGACCCTGGAGGAGGCGATCGCGGAAATGCGGCGACGAGTCGACAGCTGCATCTCCGAATTCCTCGTCGCCGAACGCGAGGCCCTGGAATTCGCCGACTCCCTCTCCGACGGCACCCGGCGGGGAAAGGAACTCGGCGCCGCCGTGCGAACTTGCGTCGGCGACATGCGCAACTGGTTCAGCTCCGTCTACTGGTTCCACCACGAGTCCGGCCGGTACAAGGTCGACAGCTGGGACGACCGGTCCACGCCCCCGTACGTCAGCAACGAAGCGGCAGGTGAGAAATGACCGTCGAGTCCACGCACCCCACGACCGGTTCCCGTCCCTCCTCCGAACTGCGGGAGCCGCCCCTCGCCGGCGGTGGAGTCCCCGTGCTGCGCCACGCCTGGCGCATGGTCCGCGACCCGCTCGCCTTCATGTCCGGGCTGCGGGACCACGGCGACGTCGTCCGGCTGAGGCTCGGCCCGAAGACCCTGTACGCCGTCACCACCCCCGAACTGACCGGCGCGCTGGCGCTGAGCACCGACTTCGAGATCGCCGGGCCGCTGTGGGAGTCGCTGGAGGACCTGCTCGGCAAGGAGGGCGTGGCCACCGCGAACGGCCCCCGCCACCGCCGGCAGCGCCGCACCATGCAGCCCGCCTTCCGGCTCGACGCCATCCCCGGCTACGCGCCGGTCATGGAGGAGGAGGCCCACGCGCTCACCGGACGGTGGGCGGCCGGCGAGACCATCGACTGCACCACCGAGGCGTTCCGGATCGCCGTACGGGTCGCCGCCCGCTGCCTGCTGCGCGGGGCGTACATGGACGAGCGCGCCGAGCGGCTGTCCGCGGCGCTCGACACCCTCTTCCGGGGCATGTACCGGCGGATGGTGATCCCGCTCGGGCCGCTTTACAGGCTGCCCCTTCCGGCCAACCGCCGATTCAACGGCGCCCTGGCCGACTTCCATCTCATCGTCGACGAGATCGTCGCCGAACGCCGGGCGTCCGGTCAAAAGCCGAACGATTTGCTGACGGCATTGCTGGAGGCCACGGACGGGAATGGCGACCCCATTGGGGAGCAGGAGATCCACGATCAGGTCGTGGCCATTCTCACCGCGGGCGCCGAAACCGTGGGATCGACGATCATGTGGCTGCTCCATGTGCTCGCCGAGCACCCGGAACACGCCGACAAGGTGCGGGCGGAAGTTGAATCCGTGACCGATGGCCGGCCGGTGGCATTCGAGGACGTCCGCGCCCTGCGGCACACCAACAATGTCGTCGTGGAGGCAATGCGGTTGCGGCCCGCGATCTGGATTCTCACCCGGCGCGCGGTCGCGGACACGGAACTCGGTGGCTACCGCATTCCGGCCGGGTCCGACATCGTCTACAGCCCGTACGCGGTCCAGCGCGATCCGCGGTCGTACGCCGACCATCTCCGGTTCGACCCGGACCGGTGGCTCCCGGAGCGGGCGAAGGACGTGCCGAAGCACGCCATGGCCCCGTTCGGCGTCGGCAACCGCAAGTGCCCGAGCGACCACTTCTCGATGGCACTGCTGACCCTCGTCACGGCGGCGCTCGCGACGTCGTACCGCTTCGAGCAGGCACCCGGTTCCAAGGACGGCACCCGGGTCGGCATCACCCTCCACCCGCACGACCTCAGGTTGCGGACGATGCCCCGAAGCTAGGGGGTCGAGAGGTTAGGGGCCCCGAGGCTAGGCGGCCTCGGGCCCCTGGAACGTCCGCCGGTACGCCTGCGGGGTCGTTCCGAGGGCCCGTACGAACTGGTGGCGCAGCGCGGCCGCCGTGCCGAACCCGGTCCGGCCGGCGATCGCGTCCACCGTCTCGTCCGTCGCCTCCAGCAACTGCTGGGCCAGCAGAACCCGTTGCCGCAGGATCCAGCGGTACGGGGTGGTGCCGGTCTCCTGCTGGAAGCGGCGGGCGAAGGTCCGCGGGGACATCAGCGCGCGCTCGGCGAGCTGCTCCACGGTGACGTCCTCGTCGAGGTGCCGTTCCATCCAGGCCAGCACCTCACCGACCGTGTCGCACGAGGAGACGGGCAGCGGCCGCTCGATGTACTGGGCCTGGCCGCCGTCCCGGTGCGGCGGCACGACCATGCGCCGGGCGATCTTGTTGGCGACCTCCGTGCCCTGTTCCTGCCGCACCAGGTGCAGACAGGCGTCGATGCCGGCGGCGGTGCCGGCGCTGGTGATCACCGGCCCCGCGTCGACGTACAGGACGTCGGGCTCGACCGTCGCCCGGGGGTGGCGCCGGGACAGCTCGTCGGCGTGCCGCCAGTGCACACTGCACCGTCGCCCGTCGAGCAGGCCCGCCGCCCCCAGCAGGAAGACACCGGAGCAGACGCTGAGCACCCGGGCGCCCCGGTCGACCGCTCTGACCAGGGCGTCCAGCAGCTCGGGCGGGAAGTCGCGGGTGACGTAGTCGTTGCCCGCGGGCACCGCGATCAGGTCCGCCTCCTCCAGCCGCTCCAGGCCGTACGGCGTGGAGAGGGTCAGCCCGCCGGCGTGGGTGCCCAGCGTCGGCCCCTCGGCCGAGACGACCGCGAAGTCGTACGTGGGCAGGCCCTCGTCGCTGCGGTCGATGCCGAACACCTCGCAGACCACGCCGAGTTCGAAGGGGTGTACGCCGTCCAGCAGGACGGCCGCCACGTTCTTCAGCATGCTGCCATTGTGCCTCGCGGATGGCAGTAAATCGAGGGCGTACGGCAGTCCTGCCACTGTTCGACAGGAGTGTCCGGCGCGACAGTGGTGTCATGACTACGGAACAGACACAGACACTGCTCGCCATGGCCGTCGTGCTCGGGATGTTCGTCCTCCTGGTCCTCCCCTCGGTGATCGGGATCGTGCACGACCGCCGCATCGACCGTCAGATCAGGGAGGCCCAGGAGCGCGACGCGGTCCGGACTCAGAAGTCCTCGTCCAGGTCGACGGTGCCCTCCACCGCCACCTGGTACGCCGAGGGACGCCGCTCGAAGAAGTTGGTCAACTCCTGAACCCCCTGCAGCTCCATGAAGGAGAAGGGGTTCTCGGAGCCGTACACCGGGGCGAAGCCGAGGCGGGTCAGCCGCTGGTCGGCGACACACTCCAGGTACTGCCGCATCGAGTCGGTGTTCATGCCGGGGAGGCCGTCACCGCACAGGTCGCGCGCGAACTGCAGCTCGGCCTCGACGGCCTCCTTGAGCATGTCGGTGACCTCCTGCCCGAGCCGGTCGTCGAACAGCTCCGGCTCCTCCTTGCGGACGGTGTCGACCACGTCGAACGCGAACGACATGTGCATGGTCTCGTCCCGGAACACCCAGTTGGTGCCGGTCGCGAGACCGTGCAGCAGGCCCCGGCTGCGGAACCAGTAGACGTACGCGAAGGCGCCGTAGAAGAACAGGCCCTCGATGCAGGCCGCGAAGCAGATCAGGTTCAGCAGGAACCGCCGGCGGTCGGCCTGTGACTCCAGGCGGTCCAGCTTCTCCACCTCGTTGATCCACTTGAAGCAGAAGCCGGCCTTCTCACGGATCGACGGGATGTTCTCCACCGCCGCGAACGCCGCCGCCCGGTCCTCCGGATCGGGGAGGTAGGTGTCGAGCAGCGTCAGATAGAACTGGACGTGCACGGCCTCCTCGAACAGCTGGCGCGAGAGGTAGAGCCGCGCCTCGGGGGAGTTGATGTGCTTGTACAGCGTCAGCACCAGGTTGTTGGCGACGATCGAGTCACCGGTCGCGAAGAACGCCACCAGCCGCCCGATCAGGTGCTGTTCGGCCGGGGTCAGCTTCGCGAGGTCGGCGACGTCCGAGTGGAGGTCGACCTCCTCCACGGTCCAGGTGTTCTTGATGGCGTCCCGGTAGCGCTCGTAGAAGTCCGGGTAGCGCATGGGGCGCAGGGTCAGCTCGAAGCCGGGGTCGAGAAGGTTCGGGGTACGGGACGTCACTGGCAGGCCTCGCAGGACTCGGGGTTCTCAAGGGAGCAGGCGACCGCGTCGGGGTCGGTGACCTGCGGTACGGGGACGGTGGCGCGGGCCGCGCGGGCGATCCTCGTCGCCGGGCGCGAGCGCAGGTAGTACGTCGTCTTCAGCCCCTGTTTCCAGGCGTACGCGTACATCGAGGAGAGCTTGCCGATGGTCGGCGTCTCCAGGAACAGGTTCAGGGACTGCGACTGGTCGAGGAACGGGGTGCGGGCCGCGGCCATGTCGATCAGGCCGCGCTGCGGGATCTCCCAGGCCGTGCGGTACAGCGCCCGTACGTCCGCCGGGATCCAGGCGAAGTCCTGCACCGAGCCGTTCGCCTCGCGCAGCGCCTCGCGGGTGCGGGCGTCCCACACGCCGAGCCGCTTCAGCTCCTCGACGAGGTAGGAGTTGACCTGCAGGAACTCGCCGGACAGGGTCTCGCGCTTGAACAGGTTGGAGACCTGCGGCTCGATGCACTCGTAGACACCGGCGATGGACGCGATCGTGGCGGTCGGCGCGATCGCCAGCAGCAGCGCGTTGCGCAGACCGACCTCGTCGATCCGCTCGCGCAGCGCGGCCCAGCGTTCGGGCCAGGTCAGCTCGACGCCGTAGTGGTCGGGGTGCAGCACGCCCCGCGCGGTCCGCGTCTTCTCCCAGGCGGGGAGCGGACCCTCGCGCTCGGCGAGGTCGGCGGACGCCTCGTACGCGGCCAGCATGATCCTCTCGGCGATCCGGGTGGACAGGGCCTTGGCCTCGGGGGAGTCGAAGGGCAGCCGCAGCTGGAAGAACACGTCCTGCAGGCCCATCGCGCCCAGCCCCACCGGGCGCCACCGCGCGTTGGAGCGGCCGGCCTGCTCGGTCGGGTAGAAGTTGATGTCCACGACCCGGTCGAGGAACGTGACGGCCGTGCGGACCGTCTCGTCCAGGCGCTCCCAGTCGATGTCCCCGCCCCGCACGAAGGCGCCGAGGTTGACCGAGCCGAGGTTGCAGACCGCCGTCTCCCCGTCGTCCGTGACCTCCAGGATCTCGGTGCACAGGTTGGACGAGTGCACGACGTGGCCCGGCAGGGCGGTCTGGTTGGCGGTCCGGTTGGCGGCGTCCTTGAAGGTCATCCAGCCGTTGCCGGTCTGCGCGAGGGTGCGCATCATGCGGCCGTACAGCTCCCGGGCCGGGAGGGTCTTGCGTGCCAGCCCCTTGCGCTCGGCCTCGCGGTAGGCGGCGTCGAACTCCTCGCCCCACAGGTCGACCAGCTCGGGCACGTCGGCGGGGGAGAACAGGCTCCACGGCGCGTCGGCCTCGACCCGGCGCATGAACTCGTCCGGCACCCAGTGCGCGAGGTTCAGGTTGTGCGTACGGCGGGCGTCCTCGCCCGTGTTGTCCCGCAGCTCCAGGAACTCCTCGATGTCGGAGTGCCAGGTCTCCAGGTAGACCGCGGCGGCGCCCTTGCGCCGGCCGCCCTGGTTCACGGCGGCGACCGAGGCGTCCAGCGTCTTGAGGAACGGGACGATGCCGTTGGAGTGCCCGTTGGTGCCCCGGATCAGCGAACCCCGGGCGCGGACGCGGGAGTACGACAGACCGATGCCGCCCGCGTGCTTGGAGAGGCGCGCGACCTGGTGGTAGCGGTCGTAGATCGAGTCCAGCTCGTCCTTGGGGGAGTCCAGGAGGTAGCAGGACGACATCTGGGGGTGTCGCGTACCGGAGTTGAAGAGCGTGGGGGAGGACGGCAGGTACTCCAGGCGGCTCATCAGCCGGTAGAGCGCCGCGACCTCGTCCACCGCCCCGGCGGTGTCGTCCGCGGCGAGACCGGCGGCGACCCGCAGCAGGAAGTGCTGGGGCGTCTCGATCACCTTGCGGGTGTGCGGGTGCCGCAGCAGGTAACGGCTGTGCAGGGTGCGCAGACCGAAGTAGCCGAACCGGTCGTCGGCGCCGGTGTCGACGAGCGCGTCGAGCCGGGCGGCGTGCGTGCGCACGAACGCGGCGGTCCGGTCGGCGACAAGGCCCTCGCGGTGGCCGGTCGCGACCGACCCGGTGAAGGTGGTGACCCCCTGCGAGGCCGCCTCGGCGGCGATGGAGAGGGTGAGCAGCCGCGCGGCCAGCCTGCTGTACGCGGGGTCCTCGGAGATGAGCCCGGCCGCCGCCTCGGTGGCGAGCTCGCGCAACTCCGTCTCGTCGGCCCGGGCGGACCGGCCGCGCAGCGCGGCGGCGGCGACCCGGCCGGGGTCGGCGTCGGGGAGGTCGGCGGTCAGCTCGGTCAGGGTCCGCAGCAGCGCGGCACCGGGACCGTCGTTCTCCGGTTCGGCCGCCGCTGAGGCCGGTTCGGCTGGCGCGATGGTCACGTGAGGCTCTCCCTCGCTCGGCACAGGGCCTTGCGGAGGGCAGGGGGCAGCTCACGAGCGCACGGGGCGTCGCGTCCACCGGCCCATTCCACGAGGCCCGGACGTCGGAGCGCACCGGCCGGGTGGCCGGGACGCACTGTCGGCAGGTCCTCGGACTGACGAAGCGCATGAGACATGCACAAGTACACCGTTGCGGGACAGTTCCGGATTCGCACCGGATTCCCCTGCGGCGACAGCGAGCATGAGCATACATCTTGTGCTCGCCTGCCGCGCCACCCCTAGATGTTGTGGCGCGCTGGTGTCAGAGCGTCAACTCATAGGTGATCAGCGTGAGGTCGGTCAGCTCCGGCAGCGGGTTCCAGTCCCGTTCCGGCGTGCGGACGAAGCCCAGCCGCTCGTAGAGGCGGTGGGCGCTGTGCATGGCGGACTGGGAGGAGAGGATCACCCGCACACAGCCCTCCGTGGCGCGGGCGCGGTCGAGACAGGCACGCACCAGCGCTTCACCGGCTCCCCGGCCCCGGGCCGCGCGGTCGACGGCGAGCATGCGGATCTCCGCCTCGCCGGGGCGG
This sequence comes from Streptomyces sp. NRRL WC-3605, assembly GCF_001509795.1. GTDB lineage: Bacteria > Actinomycetota > Actinomycetes > Streptomycetales > Streptomycetaceae > Streptomyces > Streptomyces viridochromogenes. The sequence goes on from NZ_LLZN01000091.1 coordinate 288,316, forward strand.
GCCAGATCGGCCATCGGGCCGCCGTCCGGGACGAAGGTCACACCGCCGAGGACGCGGTCGTGCTCGACGGCCACGAGCACCTGTGCGGCCGCCGCGCGCTTGGCCACGTCCTTGAGCTCGCCGAGGTAGGCGTCGTCCCCGCCGAAGTCCAGGAGGCCGTCCAGGAGGTAGGCCCGAGCGGTGATCTCGCCGAGGATGCCGTACTCGCCGGGGTCCGCCGGCCGGATCACGATGTCCATGGGGCCGAGTCTGCCGTACGAACGCGGCGGCGGGCCGCCGGATTTCTCCGACGGCCCGCCGTGTGCCGGGGGTTCAGTGGGACGAGCCCGCCGTGGCCGGCGGCAGCTCCACCTGGACGCCGGGGTCGCCCGCGTCCGCCGTGTAGTCCTCCGGCTTCGTCTCGTCGATGCCGTCGGGGGCCTTGGCGGCCCTCAGGACGAACGTCAGGACGACGGTGACCAGCACGTTGAGCACGAACGCCGTCAGACCGATGTAGCCGATCTCGCCGATGCCCGGGATCTCCTTGGAGGAGCCACCGAAGTGCTTCTGCGCCGGGGTCGCCACCCCGTACGCGGCGGCCGTGCCGTAGATCATGCCGACCGCCCAGCCGGCCAGCAGCGCCCAGCGGTGGAACCAGCGCGTGAACAGGCCGCCGACCAGGGCCGGGAAGGTCTGCAGGATCCAGATGCCGCCCAGGAGCTGGAAGTTGATGGCGACCGTCTTGTCCATGGTGAGGACGAAGATCAGCGCGCCCACCTTCACCAGCAGCGACACGATCTTGGAGACGGCGGTCTCCTGCTTGGGCGTGGCGTCGGGCTTGATGAAGTCCTTGTAGATGTTGCGGGTGAACAGGTTCGCCGCCGCGATGGACATGATCGCCGCCGGCACCAGGGCGCCGATGCCGATGGCCGCGAAGGCCACGCCCGCGAACCAGGCCGGGAACATGTTCTCGAACAGCTGCGGGATCGCCAGCTGCCCGTTCTGCACCTTGACCCCGGCCGCGATCGCCATGAAGCCCAGCAGGGCCAGCAGACCCAGCATCAGGGAGTACAGCGGCAGGATCGTGGTGTTGCGGCGGATCACCTCACGGCTGCGCGAGGACAGCGTCGCGGTGATCGAGTGCGGGTACATGAACAGCGCGAGCGCGGAGCCCAGCGCCAGCGTGGCGTACGTCCACTGGGTCGCGTCGCCCGGGGTGAGCGCCCCGCGCGGGGCACCCGTGGCCGGGTTCGGCTGCGCGAAGGCGTCGCCCGCCCGGGCGAAGATCTCGTCGAAGCCGCCGAGCTTGATCGGGATGTAGATGATCGCCACCGCGATGACGATGTAGATCAGCGTGTCCTTCACGAAGGCGATCAGCGCGGGGGCGCGCAGGCCCGACGAGTAGGTGTAGGCCGCCAGCACGCCGAATGCGATGAGCAGCGGCAGGTCCTTGACGAACCAGTGGGTGCTCTCGCCGCCGCCGACGCCCATGACGTCCAGGACGGCCTGGATGCCGACCAGCTGGAGCGCGATGTAGGGCATCGTCGCCAGGATGCCGGTGACCGCCACGGCCAGCGACAGGCTCTTGGAGCCGAACCGTCCGCGCACGAAGTCCGAGGTCGTCACATAGCCGTGCTTGTGCGAGACCGACCACAGCCGCGGCAGGAACGTGAAGATCAGCGGGTAGACCAGGATGGTGTACGGCACCGCGAAGAAGCCCGCCGCGCCGGCCGCGTAGATCGCCGCCGGGACCGCCACGAAGGTGTACGCGGTGTACAGGTCGCCGCCGAGCAGGAACCAGGTCACCCAGGTGCCGAACGACCGGCCGCCCAGCCCCCATTCGTCGAGGGTGTGCTCGTTCTCGGCCTTGCGCCAGCGCGCGGCCAGGAAGCCCATGACCGTGACGGCCAGGAAGAAGAAGATGAAGACGCCGAGCGCGACGCCGTTCACGCCGTCGTTCATTCCGCCGCACCGCCCTTCCGGGGGGCGCGGGCGCGCTGGTCACGCTGCCACAGCTTGTACGCCGTCATCGTCAGCAGCGTCGAGAGCAGCACCCACAGCATCTGGTACCAGTAGAAGAAGGGGATGCCGATGAACTCCGGGTCGGTCTTGGCGTACGAACCCACCCACAACATCGCCACGAAGGGCGCGGCCAGGCAGAGACCGATGACGACCCGGGTCGGCGTCACCACGCCTCTGTTCACTTCTGGGGCATCTGACATCTTTCGGCTCCGTCCCCTTGTTGATCGCCTGTGAAATGCCCGGGCAATCTAGGTGACGGCGCGACCGCAGCGGAAGGCCTCGGTCATGGTTCGGATGTAAAGGAATCGTGTACGTGCCACAGGGCGGCTGAGCAGCGGCGTTGACGCCTCAGTCCTGCGGCCGCTTCAGTCGCGCGACGAACTTGTAGCGGTCGCCCCGGTAGACCGAGCGCACCCACTCCACCGGCTGCCCGTCGCGGTCCAGGGAGTGCCGGGACAGCATGAGCATCGGCAGGCCCACGTCGGTGCCGAGCAGGCCGGCCTCGCGGGGGGTGGCCAGGGAGGTCTCGATGGTCTCCTCGGCCTCGGCGAGGTGGACGTCGTAGACCTCGGCGAGCGCGGTGTACAGCGAGGTGTACTTGACCAGCGACCGGCGCAGGGCCGGGAAGCGCTTGGCCGACAGATGCGTGGTCTCGATGGCCATCGGCTCGCCGTTCGCCATGCGCAGCCGCTCGATGCGCAGCACCCTGCCGCCGGCCGTGATGTCGAGCAGTCCGGCCAGGCGGTCGTCGGCGGTGATGTAGCCGATGTCCAGCAGCTGCGAGGTGGGCTCCAGGCCCTGGGCGCGCATGTCCTCGGTGTACGAGGTGAGTTGCAGCGCCTGCGACACCTTCGGCTTGGCGACGAACGTGCCCTTGCCCTGGATGCGCTCCAGCCGGCCCTCGACGACGAGTTCCTGGAGGGCCTGGCGCACGGTCGTGCGCGAGGTGTCGAACTCGGCGGCGAGCGTGCGCTCGGGCGGCACCGGTGTGCCGGGCGCCTGGGTCTCCGTCATGTCGAGGAGGTGCTTCTTCAGGCGGTAGTACTTGGGCACGCGGGCGGTGCGGACGGGGACGCCGCTCTCGTTCTCCGCACTGCTGACGTCGGTGCTCATGCTCCGCCTTCCCGGCTCCGGCTGCGGCTCACATCGTGGCACGGCGGCGCGGGGCCTGTCCCCGTACGCTCCGTGATCTGTTCTGTATACCCCCGCCGCGTCGTTTGGTCTAGTCCACAGAACGCAGTGGTATAGCGACTGATGGCGGCCCTGAGCCGTAATTTCTAGGGTTTCTTACTTAAAGGTTCCTGCATATGTAGGTCGCATAACGGCTGGTCGGAGGCTATTCGCGCACCCTTGACACCCTTTCTGGTCTGGTCCAAGCTCCGGGTACTGGTCTACACCATTGGTCCAGGTCCCGGCCCATCGCTAGCGCGGGGAGGCAGGGGGGTTTGTGGCATCCCTGAGGAGGGTGGCGTGAAGCGCAGGCTGATATCCGCGATCGGTGTCGCGGGCATGATGATCTCCCTGGCGGCGTGCGGGGGCGACAACGGCGACGGCGACGGCAAGGCCGGGGCGGACGGCTACGCGGGCCAGACGCTCACGGTGTGGGTGATGGACGGTTCCTCGCCCGACCAGTGGCAGAAGGACGTCGCCGCCGCGTTCGAGAAGAAGACCAAGGCCAAGGTCAAGTTCCAGATCCAGCAGTGGAACGGCATCCAGCAGAAGCTGACCACCGCGCTCTCCGAGGAGAACCCGCCGGACGTCTTCGAGATCGGCAACACCCAGACCCCGGCGTACGCCAAGACCGGCGGTCTCGCCGACCTGGCGGACCTCAAGAGCGAGATCGGCGGCGAGTGGACGGCGTCCCTCAACGAGTCCTCGATCTTCGAGGGCAAGCAGTACGCGGCGCCGTGGTACTTCGCCAACCGCGTCGTGCTCTACAACAAGAAGGTCTGGGCCGACGCCGGCATCAAGGACACGCCCAAGACGCGTGACGAGTTCTACGCCGACCTCAAGCAGATCGGCGAGAAGACCGACGCCGAGCCGATCTACCTGCCCGGCCAGAACTGGTACCACTTCGTCGGCCTCACCATCGGCGAGGGCGTCCAGCTCGTGAAGGAGCAGGACGGCAAGTACGTCTCCAACCTCGCCGACCCCAAGGTCGCCGCCGCGATGGAGACCTACAAGAAGTTCCAGGCCCTGTCCAAGGCCCCCAAGGACAAGGACGAGGCCACCCCGCAGCAGGGCGAGGTCTTCGGCAAGGGCAACGTCGGCGCCTTCATCGGCATGGGCTGGGAGGCCGGCATCGCCATCAAGGCGAACCCGAAGATCGAGAAGGAGATCGGCTACTTCACCATCCCCGGTGCCACGGCCGACAAGCCCGAGGGCGTCTTCCTCGGCGGCTCCAACCTCGCGGTCGCCGCGGGCAGCAAGAAGCAGGAGCTGGCCAAGGAGTTCCTGAAGATCGCCCTGTCCGACACCTACGAGGGCGAGCTCGCCAAGCTCAACGGCGTCATCCCCAACAAGGAGGCGCTGCAGAGCAACCTGAAGGGCAACGAGGTCGCCGAGGCCGCCGCGCCGGCCGCCGCGGGCGGTGGCACCACGCCGCTGATCCCCGAGTGGGCCGCCGTGGAGAACGCGCCGAACCCGGTGAAGACCTACATGACCGCCGTGCTGAACGGCAAGTCCCCGGCCGCCGCCGCCAAGCAGGTCGAGGACGAGTTCAACAAGCGCCTCGCGCAGCAGCAGTAAGGGCACCGGGTGCGGGGGCCGGCCGTCGGGCCGCCCCCCGCACCCTCGTTCCGGTAGGTCGAGAAGAGAGATCGCGAGCATGACCGTGCAGACCGAACGGCCGCCCTCCGGTCCGGTGGACGTGGCGAAGACGACGCCGGGCCGCTCCGGCGGGGGCAGACCCGCGACGGGGAAGCGCCCGGGCGCGCTCGTCCCGTACCTCCTGCTGCTGCCGGCCTGCGCGGCCACCGTGCTGCTGCTCGGCTGGCCGCTGCTGAAGGACGTCCTGCTGTCGTTCCAGAACCTCAACATGGCGCAGCTGATCCAGCACGTCACCGAGTGGAACGGCGTCGAGAACTACAGGCAGGTCCTCACCGGCGAGGACTTCTGGCGCGTCACCCTGCGCTCGATCCTGTTCACGGCGGTCAACGTCGTCCTGATCATGGTCGCGGGAACGCTGATCGGCCTGCTGCTCGCCCGCCTCGGCAAGCGGATGCGGATCACGCTCATGATGGGGCTCGTGCTGGCCTGGGCGATGCCCGTGGTCGCCGCGAGCACGGTCTACCAGTGGCTGTTCGCGCAGCGCTTCGGCGTCGTCAACTGGGTGCTCGACAAGCTGGGCTGGCACTCGATGGCCGACTACAGCTGGACCAGCAGCCAGATGTCCACGTTCTTCGTGGTCACGCTGCTGATCGTGTGGATGTCGATCCCGTTCGTCGCGATCAACCTCTACGCGGCCACGACCACCATCCCCAGCGAGCTGTACGAGGCCGCGTCCCTGGACGGCGCGGGTGTGTGGAAGAGCTTCACCACGGTGACCATGCCGTTCCTGCGGCCCTTCCTGTACGCCACGACCTTCCTCGAGGTCATCTGGGTCTTCAAGGCGTTCGTGCAGGTCTTCACCATCAACGGCGGCGGCCCCGACCGGCTCACCGAGATCCTGCCCGTCTACGCCTACATCGAGGGCGTCGGCAACCAGCACTACGGCATGGGTGCCGCGATCGCCGTCCTGACCATCCTGATCCTGCTCGGCCTGACCGCGTACTACCTCAGGATCGTGCTCAAGCAAGAGGAGGACGAGCTGTGAAGCGCTCACTCTTCGGCCGCCTGTGGCCCAACGTCACGGCCGTCATCCTGTTCGTCGGCTTCGTCTTCCCCGTGTACTGGATGTTCGCCACGGCCCTCAAGCCGACCGGCGACATCATCTCCGAGGACCCGGTCTGGTTCCCGACCGACATCACCTTCGAGCACTTCCAGCGGGCCACCGGCGTCGACCACTTCTGGACCTACGTCTCCAACTCGCTGATCGTCACCGTCTGCGCGGTCGCCTTCGCCCTGGTCATCGCGCTGGCCGGCGCGTTCGCCCTCGCCCGGATGCGGTTCAAGGGGCGGCGCGGCTTCGTCATCGGCTTCATGCTGGCCCAGATGGCGCCCTGGGAGGTCATGATCATCGCGATGTACATGATCGTCCGGGACGCGTCGATGCTCAACAGCCTGCTGCCGCTGACGGTCTTCTACATGATGATGATCCTGCCCTTCACCATCCTGACGCTGCGCGGCTTCGTCGCCGCGGTGCCCCGGGAACTGGAGGAGGCGGCGATGGTCGACGGCTGCACCCGCTCCCAGGCCTTCCTCAAGGTCATCCTGCCGCTGCTCGCGCCCGGACTGATGTCCACGTCCCTGTTCGGCTTCATCACCGCGTGGAACGAGTTCCCCCTGGTCCTGGTGCTGAACAAGGAGGCGGAGTCGCAGACCCTGCCGCTGTGGCTGTCCAGCTTCCAGACCGCCTTCGGCAACGACTGGGGCGCGACCATGGCGGCGTCCTCCCTCTTCGCCGTCCCGATCCTGATCCTCTTCGTCTTCCTGCAGCGCAGGGCTGTCAGCGGCCTGACGGCCGGCGCCGTGAAGGGATAACGCCACCCGATGACGACAATCGCCAGCGGCACCGACACACTCACGCGCGATGCCCTGACCGTCCTCCAGCCGGGCTTCACCGGCACCACCGCGCCGGACTGGCTGCTGCGCCGGCTCGGGGAGGGCCTCGCCTCCGTCGGACTGTTCGGCCGCAACATCGCCTCGTCCGAGCAGCTGGCGGCCCTGACCGCCCAGCTGCGCGCCGAGCGCGACGACGTCCTCGTGGCGATCGACGAGGAGGGCGGTGACGTGACCCGGCTGGAGGTGCGCTCCGGCTCCAGCTTCCCCGGCAACCACGCCCTCGGCGCCGTCGACGACGTCGAGCTCACCCGGCAGGTCGCGGCCGAACTGGGCCGCCGCCTCGCCGCCTGCGGAGTCAACCTCAACTGGGCCCCGTCGGCCGACATCAACTCCAACCCGGCGAACCCGGTGATCGGCGTGCGCTCCTTCGGCGCCGGCACCGCCCTGGCCGCCCGGCACACCGCCGCCTATGTCACCGGCCTGCAGTCGGCGGGCGTCGCGGCGTGCACCAAGCACTTCCCCGGCCACGGCGACACCGCCGTCGACTCCCACCACGCCCTGCCCCGCATCGACGCCGACGTCTCGGTGCTCACGGAGCGCGAACTCGCCCCGTTCCGCGCGGCGATCGCGGCCGGCACCCGGGCGGTGATGAGCGCGCACATCCTCGTCCCCGCCCTGGACCCGGACCGGCCGGCGACCCTGTCCTGCGCCATCCTGACCGAACTGCTGCGCGGCGAACTCGGCTACACCGGCCTCATCGTCACCGACGGCATGGAGATGCAGGCCATCGCCGCCACCTACGGCATCGAACGCGGCAGCGTCCTCGCGATCGCGGCCGGCGCCGACGCGATCTGCGTGGGCGGCGGCCTCGCCGACGACGAGACGGTACGGCGGCTGCGCGACGCCCTCGTCACGGCCGTCCGCTCGGGCGAGCTTCCCGAGGCCCGGCTCGCGGAGGCGGCCGAACGCGTCCGCGAGCTGGCCCGCTGGACGGCCACCGCCACGGCGGAACCGGTCGAGGCCCGCCCCGACATCGGCCTCGTCGCGGCCCGCCGCGCCCTGCGGCTGACGGGCGCCGCCTCCTTCACCCCGCTCACCGAGGCGCCGTACGTGGCCGCCTTCACGCCGGTCGCCAACATCGCCGTGGGCGACGAGACCCCCTGGGGCGTGGCGGCGGACCTGGACCGCCTCCTCCCCGGCACCCGCACGGGCACTCACACGGGCGGCGACGCCGGCCGCGAGGCGCTGGCCGCGGCCGGTGACAGCCGTCTGGTGGCGGTCGTGCGCGACGAGCACCGCCATCCCTGGATGGCGGCGGCCCTGGACGACCTGCTCACGGTCCGCCCCGACACGATCGTGGTCGAGATGGGCGTCCCCCAGGCCGCCCCGCGCGGCGCCCTGCACATCGCCACCCACGGCGCGGCCCGCGTCTGCGGCCGCGCGGCGGCCGAGGTCATCGCGGGCGTCTAGACGACGAAGGCGCCGGTCCCTCCGAGGGGACCGGCGCCTTCGTCATGGGCGGGAGTTCAGATCCCCTGCCAGTCGGGCTTGTTGGCGTAGGTGTGCCGGAAGTAGTCCGCCAGCTTCAGCTTCGAGGCGGCGGGCTCGTCGACGACGACCGTGGCGTGCGGGTGCAGCTGCAGCGCCGACGCCGGGCACACGGCCGCGACCGGCCCTTCGACGGTCGCGGCGACCGCGTCCGCCTTGCCCTCGCCGGTGGCCAGCAGCACCAGGTGCCGCGCCTCCAGGATCGTCCCGATGCCCTGGGTGATCACGTGGTGCGGGACCTGCTCGATGTCCCCGTCGAAGAAGCGCGCGTTGTCCACCCGGGTCTGCTCGGTGAGCGTCTTGATCCGGGTCCGCGAGGCCAGCGAGGAGCAGGGCTCGTTGAAGCCGATGTGCCCGTCCGTGCCGATCCCGAGCAGCTGGAGGTCGACTCCACCGGCCTCCGCCAGGGCCTTGTCGTACGCCTCGCACGCGGCCTGCACGTCCTCGGCCGTGCCGTCCGGGCCCATGAACGCGTCCATGCCGACGCCCAGCGGTTCCAGCACCTCGCGCCGCAGCACCGAGCGGTAGGACTCCGGGTGCTCGGCCGGGAGCCCCACGTATTCGTCCAGCTGGGCGACGCGCGCCCGCGAGGCGTCGACGGCACCGGAGCGCACCTTGGCCGCGAGCGCCGTGTAGATGGGCAGCGGGGTCGACCCGGTGGCCACACCGAGCAGGGCGTCGGGCTTGCGTCGGAGCAGCTGGGCCATGGCCTCGGCTATCAGCTCGCCACCCGCCTGGGCGTCCGGAACGATGACAACTTCCACGCTGGGCCTGCCGATCTGAAGAGGGACTCGAAGGGCACCCTGAAGGGAGCATGTGGTTTAGACCAATCTAACAGAGCGGTGCCCTCCGGCCCAGGTGAGCGCGCCCCGCGGGTCGCCGTCCCGGCACCCCCGCGAGGGCCCTCCCGCCGGCCGGCGCTACCCGGTGCGACTTCAGCCGAACCGGGCGATCCCGGACGAACCGGGGGTCGCTGCTGGAATTGCCCCGGCGGACCCGCCCCGACATGAACCCACACGGGTTAGGCTGCGTGATGTATGCCAGGGCGACCGACCGGCTCGGGCCGGTCCGAGAGCCCGCACGGAAGCGCCAACAGCGAACAACTCCCACGCATGGACACACCCGAGTGGTCTAGTCCACAATGCCAGGGAGTGCGTAGAACGAAGTACGCACCGACTTCCGTCTTCCCCGCACAGGAAGGCGGACCGAGGAACCGGAGCTCTCTGCCCTGACTGCCCCGGGTCCTCATCCTCGGCCGACCGGGACCGCACACCCCACGGCCGATATTGCTCCGGGCTGCGGTGCCGGGAGGGTTGAGGGTCCCTCTCAGGCGCCGCGGCCCGCGGGTGTCTCCGAGGCCGTACGGCCTCCCGAGGCCGGCGTGCGGACCCCGTCGGTGACCCCGGGTACGCTCGGCCTCGTGCCCTCCATGAACGAACTCGTACGCCAGCACACGGCCCTCGACGACACCGACCTCGAGTGGCTCCATCTGCTGGTCTCGGAGTGGCAGCTGCTCTCCGACCTCTCCTTCGCCGACCTCGTGCTGTGGGTGCCCACCAGCGACGGCACCCGGTACGTCTCCGTGGCCCAGATGCGGCCCAACACCGGCCCCACCTCCTACCAGGACGACATGGTCGGCCACCTCGTCCCGCGCGGCCGCCGCCCGATGCTGGACGCCGCGCTCGACGAGGGACGCATCGTGCGCGAGGGCGACCCGGAGTGGCGCGAGGAGGTCCCGGTCCGCGTCGAGTCGATCCCGGTCCGCCGGGAGGGCCGCGTCCTCGGCGTCATCGCCCGCAACACCAACCTGCTCACCGTCCGCACCCCGAGCCGTCTCGAGCTCACCTATCTGCAGAGCGCCTCGGACCTCGCGCAGATGATCGCGGCCGGCTCGTTCCCGTTCGCCAACCAGCAGGTCGACATGGACGCCTCGCCGCGGGTCGGCGACGGCCTGATCCGTGTGGACGCCGACGGCGTCGTCCAGTACGCCTCCCCGAACGCCCTCTCCGCCTACCACCGCCTCGGCCTCGCCGCCGACCTGGTCGGCCACCACCTGGGCCGCACGACCGCCGAACTCGCCCCGACCCACGGCCCGGTGGACGAGGCGCTCGCCAAGGTCGCCAGCGGCTGGGCGCCCCGCGAGTTCGAGATCGAGTCCGACGACGGCGTCATCCAGTTCCGGGCGATCCCGCTCAAGCCCAAGGGCATCCGCATCGGTTCGCTGGTGCTGCTGCGGGACGTCACCGAACTGCGCCGCCGCGAGCGCGAGTTGATCACGAAGGACGCGACGATCCGGGAGATCCACCACCGGGTCAAGAACAACCTCCAGACGGTGGCCGCCCTGCTGCGCCTGCAGGCCCGGCGGATCGAGTCCGACCGCGGCCGGGAGGCTCTGGAGGAGGCGGTCCGCCGCGTCGGCTCGATCGCCATCGTGCACGAGACGCTCAGCCAGAACCTGGACGAACGCGTCGAGTTCGACGAGATCGCCGACCGCGTGCTCGCGATGGTGGCCGAGATCTCGCCCGGCAAGGTGACCGGCCGGCGCACGGGCCGCTTCGGCATCCTCGACGCCGAGGTCGCCACCCCGCTGTCGATGGTCCTGACCGAGGTCCTGCAGAACGCCCTGGAGCACGGGTTCCGCGACGGCGACACCGGCACCGTCGAGGTGTCGGCGGTCCGCGGCGGGACGACCAAGCAGGCCCGCCTCCTGGTCACCGTCCAGGACGACGGCGTCGGCCTGCCCGAGGGCTTCGACCCGCACACGGCGGGCAACCTCGGCCTGCAGATCGTACGGACGCTCGTCGAGGGCGAGTTGGGCGGCTCCTTCGACATGGTCCCGGCGCCGGAGCGGGGCACCCGGGTGATCCTCGACATCCCGGTGCGGGCGGCCAAGTAGCCCCGGCCGGGGGAGCGGCCGGCGGCGGGGGAGTGCGGACAGCAGACAGCCCCGGACCAGAAGGTCCGGGGCCAGTGCTCATTGCTGCTCGTCAGCAAGGCGATGGGTACCCCCGGCTCGACCGGGGCCGAGTGACGGGGGAGCATCGGGGGTACTGCGCGCTGCGGCTCGGGGGCGGGAGATGCGTACGCGCTGTACGCGCCGCCAAGCTCAGGCTGTTCTTACGGGGTGGGAGTGTCAGGCGGAGGCCTGACGGGCCCGGTTGCGGGCGGCGCGGCGCTTCATGGCGCGGCGCTCGTCCTCGCTGAGACCACCCCAGACGCCGGAGTCCTGACCGGACTCGAGCGCCCACTGCAGGCACTGCTCGATAACCGGGCAGCGGCGGCAGACGGCCTTGGCTTCCTCGATCTGCAGCAGCGCAGGACCGGTGTTGCCGATGGGGAAGAAGAGCTCGGGGTCTTCCTCGCGGCAAACGGCGTTGTGACGCCAGTCCATGGCTGCTACCTCTCCTTGATTACATGCGGGTTGCTTGTGAATGTGAACGCTTTCACGAATCCCTCAACAAGTGAAGGGCCTACCGCCAGTTCCCCGGCGCGGGTCCTGTGAGTTGAAGGGGGATTCTGGTGATCAGTGGAGGCCGGTCTTGCGGGCCGTCCCGATCGCCATGTAGAGACTCGCAAACCTCGGCGGCGGATACAACCCCTTCCGGAAAGTTTTTTTTGATTCCTCGGTGTCGACTAGGTCACAGCCGTACTTCCATGGGGTGGATGCTGGCCTAAACGTTCGAGTGAAAGGACTTTCGCCCGTTCCGCTCACACAATCACACGCAGTGCACGGCGTACGCCTGTGAACGTCACGCTCGTACGCAGCCCCAGATGGTCGCCGTCCATCTGAAGGGGCAGGGGCACCTTCGAATGCAAGGTGAACCGGTCCAGATCGTGCAGCGAGACCGCGTGCTTGCCATGGGGTCCCCGCTCGGGGGACGAAGTGAGCAACTGGGTCGCATACCGGGCAACCGCGACCGTCGACATACGGCTGAGACCGAGTACGTCGAGACCGGTATCGAACGAGGCTTTAGGTGCCGCGTACACGGGGCGATTGAGCAGATAGGTCCACGGAGCGGTGTTGCACACAATGGACAGCACCAAATCGGTCACCGGGTCCTCGCCCGGCCGCTCCAGGGTGATCGTGCCGTGCCGGCGGTTGGGCTCCTGGAGGAATTGGCGTGCCACCTGGCGCAGATACAGGGCGTGTGTGGACCTCCGGCCCTGCTCGCGCTGCTGTTCGACCCGGCCGACGACCCCGGCGTCGAAGCCGAGCCCCGCGCAGAAGGTGAACCACCGGCCGGGCACCGCCTCGTCGGCGGTCCCCGGGGTGCCGGCGGCTATGCCCATGCCGACCGTGCGCTCGCTGCCCTCGCGCAGGGCGTCCAGCAGGGCGCCGGTCGCCTCGACGGCGTCGTTGGGCAGCCCGAGGGCACGGGCGAAGACGTTCGTGGAACCGCCGGGGACCACCGCGAGGCGCGGCAGTCTCTCCGGATCGGGGCCCTTGTGGAGCAGACCGTTGACGACCTCGTTCACCGTGCCGTCGCCGCCGAGGGCGACCACCAGGTCGATGTCGTCGCTGTCCGCCGCCTGCCGGCCCAGGTCGCGCGCGTGTCCGCGGTACTCGGTGGTGACCGCCTCCAGCTTCATCTCGCTGGCGAGCGCATGGATCAGGACATCGCGCGTACGTGCGCTTGTGGTGGTTGCCGCCGGATTGACCACGAGAAGTGCACGCATGACTGGCAGCGTACCTACTGGGGGGTACCGGGCACAGGTCGGAGTGGGGATCGACCGGGACAACCCGCGTGAGCCTCGCCACGGGAGCCGGGGCGAAGCCGGGACACCGGGAAGCCGGGAGACCGGCAAGCCGGGAAGGCCGAGGGAGGAGACCTCGGCCGGAAAGAGCCCCCGCACGGAGGGCTACCCTTCTGGGGTGACCAAGCAGCAGACCCCCACTCCCGAGGAAACCGCCGGTCCGCGCCCGCGGCGGCTCACCTACGCCGCCGTGCTCACCGCCCTGGAAGGGCTGGGACTGGCCGTCGGCGGTGTCTGGGTGCTGGTGCTCGGGCTCACGGGAGACCCCGACGACCGGCAGCAGGCCGTCACTCTCGGTGTCACGCTCGTCGTCCTCGCCCTGCTGCCGCTGCTCGCCGCGCGCGGACTGCTCGCCCGGCGCAGCTGGAGCCGGGGCCCCTCCGTGATCACCCAGATCCTGGCGCTGCCGGTGGCCTACAGCCTGCTGCAGGCCGACAGCATCGCGATCCCGGCCGGGATCGCCGTCGCCGCCGCCGCGATCGCCACGCTGGTCTTCCTGCTCAGCCCGTCGACCACGCAGGCCCTCGGAATCCGGCGGCCCGGCGCCGAACCCGGCGAGCGCTGACCGCCGGTCCACCCGGGCACCTCCGCGGCGCTCACTCCTCGACGAGGAGCTTCTCCCGCAGCTGCGCCAGCGTGCGCGCCAGCAGACGCGAGACGTGCATCTGGGAGATGCCGACCTCCTGCGCGATCTGCGACTGGGTCATGTTGCCGAAGAAGCGCAGCAGCAGGATGCGCTTCTCGCGCGGCGGGAGGTCCTCGAGCAACGGCTTCAGCGACTCGCGGTACTCGACGCCCTCCAGCGCCTCGTCCTCCGCGCCCAGGGTGTCCGCGACCGCCGGGGACTCGTCGTCGGTGTCGGGGACGTCCAGGGACAGCGTGGAGTAGGCGTTCGCCGACTCCAGGCCCTCCAGGACCTCCTCCTCCGAGATCGCCAGCTTCTCGGCGAGCTCGTGGACCGTGGGGGAGCGGCCGTGCAGCTGGGACAGCTCCGCGGTGGCCGTCGTCAGCGCGAGGCGCAGCTCCTGGAGCCTGCGCGGGACGCGGACCGCCCAGCCCTTGTCGCGGAAGTGCCGCTTGATCTCCCCGACGACCGTCGGCGTCGCGTACGTCGAGAACTCGACGCCGCGGTCCGGGTCGAACCGGTCGACCGACTTGATCAGCCCGATGGTGGCGACCTGGGTGAGGTCGTCGAGCGGCTCGCCGCGGTTGCGGAAGCGGCGCGCGAGGTGCTCCACGAGCGGCAGATGCATCCGGACCAGCCGGTTGCGCAGCTCCGCGTACTCCGGGGTGCCGTCCTGCAGCTCGCGCAGCTCGATGAACAGGGCGCGCGCCCCGCTGCGGTCCTGCGGGTCGTGGCGTGTGGCCTGCGCGCCGCGCGCGTTCGTCGCCCGGCCCTCGGCGTATCGCTCGTGCTCGCTCATCGTCCCGCCCGTCGCCCTCTCCCGAGCCCTCGCCGCCGGCCGGGCCGGGGAGACCCCGTTGCGCCCGGCCGCGGGCGCGCCCTGCACGGCACCCTCGTCATCCCGCCCGTCGTCCAGGAGGCCGGTCGCCACGGAGTCGTCCTCCGGGTGCGGCCGGGCCTGCTCGGGGATGCCGTCGATGCCGTCCGCCATACGGCGGGAAACGCCCGGGCCGCTCGGGCCCGCCCCCAGGCTCCCGGCTCCGTCGGAGCCGGGGGAGGTGCCGTCCGGCAGCCCCCGTGTGCCGCGCTCTTCGTCCCGCACCGGCCCGTCCCCGTCCCTCACGCCGGCCCGGGTCCCGCGCCGCGCTGTTTGTAGAGGCTGATCGACACGGTCTTGTCCTCGTCCACCGCCGAGGAGACCTTGCCGGCCAGGGCCGACAGGACGGTCCAGGCGAAGGTGTCCCGCGACGGGGCGTGGCCGTCCGTGGTCGGGGCCGAGACGGTGACCTCCAGCGAGTCGTCGACGAGCCGGAACACGCAGCTGAGCACCGAGCCGGGCACGGCCTGCTGGAGCAGGATCGCGCAGGCCTCGTCCACCGCGATGCGAAGGTCCTCGATCTCGTCGAGGGTGAAGTCCAAACGGGCGGCGAGGCCGGCAGTCGCCGTACGCAGCACCGACAGGTAGGCACCCGCAGCCGGCAGCCGGACTTCCACGAAGTCCTGGGTCACGGGCTCGCCTGCGATCTGGGACACCCTCACCTCCAAGGTGGTACAAGCTTCTCGGGGCCGAGGGTCGCCCCCCGGGGTAACGCGATCTGTGGTTCAGCGGTGACGCTACCGCGCTTCGAAGTTTCCTGTCCCCAGGACCCCAACCCCTTGCTGTCACTCATAGTAAACACACGGATACGCTCCGTGGCTAGGGGGTCTGCGGGCCCAATTGGGAAGAGCGCGCGCCGGTTTGACGTACCCAGACGTCAGACGGTCGAACCGTCCGGTTCCGGCGCCGTCCAGCCTACGTCCCCGTCACACGAGAACGTGGTCCACGAAGCACCAGCGCCAGCGCTCGCCGGGCTCGAAGGTCCGCATGACCGGGTGCCCGGACTCCTTGTGATGCCCGGTGGCGTGCCGCCCGGGCGAGGAGTCGCAGCAGCCGACGTGACCGCAGGTGAGGCAGATCCGCAGCTGCACCGGATGCGTGCCCTCCGCCAGGCACTCCGGACACGTCTCGCTCAGCGGTTCGGGTTCCGGGTGCGGCAGCCCGCCGGCGTGCGTGCACTGTTTCATGATTGCCAGGTTACGACGGCCGCGCGTGGACCGGCGCGCGAAAATCATGGCCGGGGAAGCGCGGGTGGCCGCCGTCCCCGGACACGACGAGCGGGCCGCGCGGGCGCGGGCGACTGACGAGGGTGGGCGAGAAGCATGGACGTGATGCCGCTGCTGCTGCTGGTGGCGGGGAGCGCGGCGGTGGCCGCGCTCGCCCGGCGGGTCCCGGTGCCGGCGCCGCTGCTGCTGGTCGCGGCCGGGCTCATGGTGTCGTACGTGCCGGGCGTGCCCGACTACACGCTCGACCCGCACGTCGTGCTGCCCCTGATCCTGCCGCCGCTGCTCTACACGGCGGCAGCCGACAGCTCCTACCTCGACCTGCGCGCGCAGCTGCGCCCCGTGGCACTGCTGTCCGTGGGGTACGTCCTCTTCGCGACCCTCGTCGTGGGCTACGCCGCCTACCTCCTCGTCCCCGGGCTCCCGCTGACCGCGGCCCTGGTGCTGGGCGCGGTCGTGGCGCCGCCGGACGCGGTCGCGGCGACGGCCGTCGCCCGCCGGGTGGGGCTGCCGTCGCGGATCACCACGATCCTCCAGGGCGAGTCCCTGGTGAACGACGCCACCGCGATCACGGCCTACCGGGTCGCCGTCGCCGCGGCCGTCGGCGAGGGCGCCACCTGGGCCGGCGGCATCCGCGAGTTCCTGCTGGCCGCGGTCGGCGGTGTCGTCGCGGGACTGGTGCTGATGGTGCCGATCCACTGGCTGCGCACCCACCTGAAGGAGGCGCTGCTGCAGAACACGCTCTCGCTGCTGACGCCCTTCGTGGCGTACGCGGTCGCCGAGCAGGTGCACGCCTCCGGTGTGCTCGCCGTCGTGGTCGTCGCCCTCTACCTCGGGCACCGCGCGTGGGAGGTCGACTTCGCGACCCGGCTCCAGGAGGAGGCGGTGTGGAAGATGGTCGCGTTCGTGCTGGAGTCGGCCGTGTTCGCCCTGATCGGCCTGCAGCTGCCGGTCGTCCTGCGTGGCCTCGGGGAGTTCGAGGGCTCCACCGCCGCCTGGTACGCGACCGCTCTGTTCGCCGTCGTCGTCGCCACGCGGTTCCTGTGGGTGTACCCGGCGACCTTCCTGCCGCGGATGCTCTCCGCCAGGATCAGGGAACACGAGGACAACCCGACCTGGAGGGGGTCGTTCGTCATCTCCTGGGCCGGGATGCGGGGCGTGGTCTCCCTCGCCATCGCGTTCTCCATCCCGCTGAGGATGCACGACGGCGAGCCGTTCCCCGAACGCAACCTCATCCTGTTCCTGACCTTCACCACGGTGATCGGCACCCTCGTCGTGCAGGGCGTGACGCTGCCGCCGCTAATCCGCCTGCTGAAGCTGCCCGGGCGCGACGCGCAGGCCGAGACCCTCGCCGAGGCCAACGCGCAGGCGCAGGCGTCCCGGGTCGCCGAGGAACGCCTGCGCGTACTCCTCGCCGACGAGCGCAACGCCCTTCCCGAGCCGCTGGCCGAGCGCCTGAGGGCGGTCCTGGAACGCCGGCGCAACTCCGTCTGGGAACGCCTCGGGCAGGCCAACCCGATCACCGGAGAATCCGTCGACGACACCTACAGGCGGCTGTCCCGGGAGGCCATCGGCGCCGAACGCGCCGTCTTCGTCAAGCTGCGCGACGGCCGCTACATCGACGACGAGATGCTGCGGACCCTGCTGCGCAGGCTGGACCTGGAGGAGGCGGCCGCCTACCGCGAGGCGGGCTGACCGGGCCGGGGCCGACGCGGCCCGCGCGGGCTCAGCCGGTGAACGGCGCCCCGGTGACGACGGCCGCGACCGTCGTCCCGCGCGCGAAGGCGCCCTCCTCCGCGAGGGCCACGAGCGCGTACAGCATTTTGGCGACATAAAGACGCTCGACGGGCATGCCGTGCCGGTCCTCGAAGTCCTCCGCGAAGGACTCCAGAGCGGGCGTCGTACGCGCGTACCCGCCGAAGTGGAAGCGCTCGTCGAGCCACCAGTCGCCGCGCGGGCCCCCGAACGCGGCGTGCTGCAGGGCGCGGACCTCGGCGCCGAGGAAGCCGCCCCTGAGCACCGGGACGCCCAGCGCCCGCCCGTCCGGACCCAGCCCGGCGGCCAGGCCCGCCAGGGTCCCGCCGGTGCCGCACGCGATCAGGGCCACGTCGGCCCGCCCGCGCAGCTCCTCGCCGAGCGCCCGGCACCCCTGGACGGCGAGGGCGTTGCTGCCGCCCTCCGGGACGACGTGGGCGTCCTCGGCGCCCGCCGCGCGCAGCACGGCGGCGAGCGTCGAGGGCTCGCTCTTGCGGCGGTACGTCGACCGGTCGACGAAGTGCAGCCGCATCCCGTCGGCCACGCACCGGGCGAGCGAGGGGTTGAGGGGACGTTCCGCCAGCTCCTGGCCGCGCACCACGCCGACCGTGGGCAGACCGAGGAGACGGCCCGCCGCCGCCGTGGCCCGCAGATGGTTCGAATAGGCGCCGCCGAAGGTGACGACCGTCCGTCCGGCCGCGGCCGCCAGGTTCGGCGCGAGCTTGCGCCACTTGTTGCCGATCAGCTCCGGGTGGATCAGGTCGTCCCGTTTGAGCAGCAGCCGTACCCCGTGCCGCTCCAGGCGCCCGTCCGCCGACTCGCGCAGCGGCGAGGGTAGCCGGGGCCGCAGGGCGGCGAGGTCGGGTACGGCGTCACGGCTGGTCACCCGGCCATTGTGACCGGCGCGGCGGCACTGCTTCAGCCGCTACGTCAGCCGCTACGGCAGTCGCTACTTCAGCCGCTCCTTGATGCGCCCGCGCATGGACGCCATCGTGAACCCGCGCGGGTCCACCTTCCCGGGCTGCCACTCCAGGTGCCCGATCACCGAGCGCTCGTTCCAGCCGTGATGCCGGCAGATGGCGGCCGACACCCGCTCGATCGCCTCCAGCTGCGCCTCGGGCCAGGGGTCCTTGCCGTCGCCCAGGTTCTCGCACTCGAAGCCGTAGAAGTGGCGGTTGCCGTCGGTGTTGGCCTCGTTGTCCGGCGGCAGGGCCTTCTCCGCGATGACCGCGCGCAGCACGTCGTCGTCACCGAGACCGGCGTGGTTGGCACGGCCGTAGCCGACCAGGTGCACCTTGCCGTCCTTGGTGATCACGCCGTGGCAGAGCGGGCCGGGCAGCCCTTCGTAGCCCTTGCGGCACAGCTCCACGGTGTGCGCGGCGCCCTTGGTCACCGAGTGGTGGATCATGACACCGTGCACGGGGCCCCAGGGCCCCACGTGGTTGCGGTTGTGGTGCTCCCAGTCGCCGACCTCGACGACCGTCACGCCCTCCGCGCGCAGCCTCTGCAGGAATCTGCTCGCGGACATCGGAGTGGCCATGTACGCCTCCTCGCGCCGTGGGGCCGGCCGCCGGATGCGGCCGCCCTCGTACCGGTGCTTTACCGGAAACGGAGGCAAGGACTCCTTGTCGCTTCCCCGCTCGCACGGTGAGCGAGCTGTTTCAGCCAGCCCCCGGTGCCGGTACCGATGGACAGAAGACCACCATCTGCCCAGCAGGGCCGTGATCCATTCCCCCTCGTTCGTGTAATAGCACCAACACGTTCCGTGATGAAAGCCTGGTCAGGCAGATCGCTACGCGTGGCGCCGCGACGGCGCCGGTGCACGACCGGGAGGGCAATTCCATATGTCGGTAGGCGAAGAGGTCCGTACGGAGCAGGCCAAGACCCAGCAGAGTCTCGGCACGGCGGCCGCACGGAACCTGGCCACCACGACCAAGTCAGCACCCCAGATGCAGGAGATCAGCTCCCGCTGGCTGCTGCGCATGCTGCCCTGGGTGAACGTGCAGGGCGGCACGTACCGGGTGAACCGGCGTCTGACGTACGCCGTGGGGGACGGCCGCGTCACGTTCGTGAAGACCGGCGACCGGGTCGAGGTCATCCCCGCCGAGCTGGGCGAACTCCCGGTGCTGCGGGACTTCGAGGACGAGGACGTGCTGGCCGAGCTCGCCCAGCGGTGCGTGCAGCGGGAGTTCGCCGCCGGCCAGGTCATCGCGTCGTTCGGCAGCACGACCGACGCGGTGTACCTGCTCGCGCACGGCAGGGTGGAGAAGATCGGCACCGGCCCCTACGGGGAGGACGAGCTGCTGGGCGTCCTCGCCGACGGCGCCTACCTCGGCGAGCAGGCGCTGCTCGACCCCGACGCCATCTGGGAGTACACGGCCCGCACGGTCACCGCCTGCACCGTCCTGGTCCTGGACCGGCGCGACTTCGAGCAGGTCGCCGAGCGCGCCGAGTCGCTCCAGGGACATCTGGAGCAGCTGCGGTCGATCCCCGCGCAGCGCACCAACAAGTACGGCGAGAAGGCGCTCGACCTGGCGGCCGGCCACAGCGGCGAGCCGGACATCCCGCACACCTTCGTCGACTACGAGGCCCGGCCCCGCGAGTACGAGCTGAGCATCGCCCAGACCGTGCTGCGCATCCACACGCGCGTGGCCGACCTGTACAACCAGCCGATGAACCAGACCGAGCAGCAGCTGCGGCTCACCGTGGAGGCCCTGAAGGAGCGCCAGGAGCACGAACTCGTCAACAACCGCGAGTTCGGCCTGCTCCACAACTGCGAGTACGACCAGCGGCTCCAGCCGCACGACGGCGTGCCCGGCCCCGACGACATGGACGAGCTGCTCAGCCGGCGGCGCGGCACCAAGATGCTCCTCGCCCACCCGCGCGCGATCTCCGCGTTCGGACGCGAGCTGAACAAGCGCGGACTGGTCCCGGAGACCGTCGACATGGGGGGCAACCGCATCCCGACCTGGCGGGGCGTGCCGATCTTCCCGTGCAACAAGATCCCGGTCACCGAGGCCCGGACGACCTCGATCATCGCGCTGCGCACCGGCGAGGCAGAGCAGGGCGTCATCGGGCTCCAGCAGGCGGGCATCCCGGACGAGATCGAGCCGAGCCTGTCGTGCCGCTTCATGGGCATCAACGAACAGGCCGTCATCAACTACCTGGTCACGGCGTACTACTCGGCCGCGGTCCTCGTCCCGGACGCCCTCGGCGTCCTGGAGAACGTCGAGATCGGCCGTTGGCGATGACCTTCACCGGCGGTACGCCGTGTTCCGCGCACTCCGCGTGGGTAGACCCACGGCGTAGGCGTCCAGCTGGAGCGGAAGGGCCACCGTGGGCCGACTCATCGAGGCGAGGCCGTGGGTGAGTTCATGACGGAGACACAGCACCGCACCGCCGGGGTACCGCGTCCGACCGCACCGCCCGAGAGGCGGGGGTCCGTCCCGACCGTCCCGCAGGACGCTCCGGGACCGGCCGACCCGCCCGAGGCGGCGGCGATCCTGGAGGGCACCCGGGCGTCCGTCGACCCCGAGATGCGCGCCGCGGTCGAGTCGCTTCCGCCCGCCATGCGCCGGATCGCGCTCTACCACTTCGGCTGGACCGAACCGGACGGCACCCCGGCGACGGGCGGCGCGGGCAAGGCCATCCGGCCCGCCCTCGTCCTCACCGCCGCGGCGGCGCTCGGCGGCCCACGAGCACGGGCGGCGGCCCTGCGGGCGGCCGTCGCGGTGGAACTGGTCCACAACTTCACGCTGTTGCACGACGACGTGATGGACCGGGACACCACCCGTAGGCACCGGCCCACCGCGTGGACCGTGTTCGGCGACGCCGACGCGATCCTCGCCGGGGACGCCCTGCAGGCGCTCGCTCTGCGCCTGCTCGCCGACGACCCGCATCCGGCGTCCTCCGCGGCCGCGTCCCGGCTCGCCGACTGCGTGGTCGAGCTGTGCGCGGGCCAGCACGCGGACACCGCGCTGGAGAAACGGCACCCCGGCGGGGTCTCCCTCGACGAGGTGCTCGCCATGGCCGAGGCCAAGACCGGCGCGCTCCTCGGATGCGCCTGCGCGCTCGGGGCGCTGTACGCGGGCGCTGGCGACGACGAGGTCCGGGCGCTCGACGCGTTCGGCCGCGAGGCCGGGCTCGCGTTCCAGCTCATCGACGACGTGATCGGCATATGGGGAGACCCGGGCCGCACCGGCAAGCCGGTCGGCGCGGACCTCGCCGCCCGCAAGAAGTCGCTGCCCGTCGTCGCGGCGCTCACCTCGGGCGGCCCGGCGGCCCAGGAGCTGGCCGCGCTGTACGAGGCGCCCTACGACCAGGAGGACCTTCAGCGCACCGCGCTCGCCGTGGAACGGGCGGGCGGCCGTGACTGGGCGCAGGCCCAGGCCGCGGACCGGATGGCCCGTGCCGTGCAGGCGCTCGCCACCGCGGTGCCCGACCCGGAGGAGGCGGGTGGACTGCTGGCACTGGCCGAGTTCGTGACCCGGCGCAGCGCCTGAGCGCCGCGGCGACCGCCCGCGGCCACGAGGACCCCGGAGCCACCGGGGCCGTACGGCTCCTGACCCCGTACGGCTTCCCGGCTCCGGCCCGGCGGGTCCCGCACATCCCCACGGTGTGCGGGGCCCGTCCCACGTCTGCGCCGCCGTACACGGGTGCCCGCTCTCCGCGTCCGCGAGACGAACGGATCACGTCAAAGTCGTCCCCGGTGCGGCAGCGTCCGGTCAACGGACCTACGATCAAGGCCGGTTGAGACGAAGGGCGCGGACTCATGGGCGTGGCGATCCGGACGGCGGGCGAGGCGGACCGCGAGCTGGTGGTGGGGCTGCTGGACGCGGCCTTCCAGGACGACCCGGTCAGCGGCTGGGTCTTCCCCGGCGCGGAGCACCGCCGCACCACCCACCCGAAACTGATGGCCGCGTTCACCGACGTCGTCCTGGCCCACGGCCGGATCGACGTCACCGAGGACGGCACGGCCTGCGCGCTGTGGATGTCCGTTCCCGCCGACGCGCCCGGGCAGGACGACGAGGGCCCCGCCGAGCTGCGGGCGGCCGTCGACCCGGACAACGAGCGCGTCGAGCTGATCGGCCGGCTGACCGCCGGGATCCATCCGGCCGGGCGGGCCCACGAGTACCTGTGGATGATCGCCGCCGCGCCGGAGCGGCAGGGGCAGGGCCTGGGCACGGCCCTCATCACCGCCGTGCTCGACCGCTGCGACCAGGAAGGCCTCGGCGCCTACCTGGAGGCGAGCAGCGCCCGAAGCCGCGTGCTGTACGAACGCCTCGGCTTCACCCTCGAAGGGCGCCCCCTCGACCTCCCGGAGGGCCCGCGGATGTGGCCGATGTGGCGCGAGCCGCGCGCCTGAACCGCGGCGCCCACGACGCCCTCTCGGCTTCTACTCCTCCGGCACCACCGTCGCCGTGATCCGTTCCAGCAGCCCGTCCGGGACGGTCACGCCGGGCAGGACGCCGTCCAGGACGTCCGGCAGGGTCAGGTGCTCGAGGAGCAGGCCGAGCATCGCCAGATAGAGCACGGTGACGACCTCGTCGCCGCCGGGCAGCCCGGCGGCGCGGTGGAAGGCGAGGCCCTCGTCGAGGTCGGCGCGCACCGACTTCGTGAACGAGGCGCGCAGTTCGGGGCGCCGTGACGCCTCCAGGCGCATCTCCAGCAGCGCCAGATACCCGGTGCGGTCGCGGGTCGCCCGGCCCATCAGGTCGTGCATGAACGCGGTGACGAGCGAGCGGTCCTTCGGCCGTTCGAGCAGCCCGGCCAGCACCTGCGGGTCCGGCGCCAGCCGCGTGTGCAGCCGGGTGTCGATCTGCCGGAGCAGGTCCGCGCGCCCGGTGAAGTAGTTGGAGGCGGTGCCGACCGGCACCCCGGCCTCGGCGTCCACCGCCCGGAAGGTCAGCCCCCGCGCCCCCTCACGCGCCAGCACCTCGACGCCCGCGTCGACGAGAGCGGCCCGCCGCTCCGGATTCCCCGCCATGCGGAATCCCCTCCCTCACTTGAAGTTCTCACGGAAAAGCACTTGCAACCACTACAGCCGGAGTACTACAACTGAAGCACTACAACCGAAGTAGTTGAAGTCAGCCTACGAAAAGAGACCGGCTTGCGAAAGCTCACGTACTTCATCGCCTGCTCCCTCGACGGCTTCATCGGGGACTCCGCCGGCGACGCCACGGACATGTACCGCTTCGTGGACGAGGAGTTCCTGGCGTACCTCACGGAGCAGTATCCGGAGACGGTGGCGACCCAGGGCCGTCGCGCCCTCGGCCTCGACCACCTGGAGAACAAGCGGTTCGACACGGTGATCCAGGGGCGCGGCAGCTACGACGAGGCCCTGAAGCTGGGCATCACGAGCCCGTACGCCCATCTGCGCCAGTACGTCGCGACGCGCTCCCTGCCCGAGTCGCCGGACC
Source organism: Streptomyces sp. NRRL WC-3605 (assembly GCF_001509795.1). Classification (GTDB taxonomy): domain Bacteria; phylum Actinomycetota; class Actinomycetes; order Streptomycetales; family Streptomycetaceae; genus Streptomyces; species Streptomyces viridochromogenes. Next base: position 312,181 of record NZ_LLZN01000091.1, read on the forward strand.
CCGAGGTCGAGCTGATCGCGGACGACGTCGTCGGCAGGGTCCGGGCGCTCAAGGCCGAGAAGGGCGGACTGGACATCTACCTGTGCGGCGGCTCGCAGCTCGCCGGCGCCCTGCTCGACGAGATCGACGAACTGGTCATCAAGAGCTATCCGGTCGTCTACGGCACGGGCATGCCGATGTTCGCCTCCGGCTTCTCCGTCACCGAGTTCACCCTCGACGAGGTCCGCGGCTTCGGCAACGGAGCCGTGGTCCGTACGTACAGCAGGAAGCGCTGAGCCCCGAGCCGCCCTACCCTGGGGACATGGGCAGCGAAGAGCACGTCTGTCCCTCCTGTGGACAGCCCGTCGAGACGGTCGTCCGGCGTCACAAGACGCTCGGCGCCTGGGTCCCCACCTGGGTCGCCGGCCCCTGCCGGAACCCCGACTGCGCGGCGCACTCCTCGGAGGAGACCGCCGAGCAGCATCATCACCACCGGCCCGCCCCGCCCGGGACATCCGTGCCGCCCGGACAGCCCGGACAGCCCGAACAGCCACCCGGACAGCCCGAACAGCCCGGACAGCCCGCCCCGGCCGACCGGACCGAGAAGACGACCACCACGTCCGAATCCTGACCTGCGGCGGGAAGCCGGTCCGCCCCGGACCATAGGCTCGCCGTATGTCCGAACACACGTACATCCTCCACCTCACCGAGCGCTCGCTCTGGGAGGCCGCCCGCGAGCGCGGCGCCTACGAGATCTCCACCCGTGGCCGCACGCTCCAGGAGGAGGGCTTCATCCACTGCTCGACCCGCGCCCAGCTCCCGGCGGTCGCCGCCTTCCTCTACGGCTCCTACGACGGCTCCGACGACCTGGTGGTGCTGGTCGTCGACCCGGAGCGGCTGGACGTGCCGCTGCGCTACGAGGCCGTGAAGCCGGGCGGCGAGGAGTTCCCGCACGTGTACGGACCCCTGCCGGTGAGCGCCGTGGTCGACGTGGAGCGATGGGCGTGACGGGGCGGCGCGGCCGGTCATGGCGGTGGATCGTGGCCGTCTGGCTGGTGCTGGTGGCCGTCGCGGGCGGCGTGACGCTGTGGCTGCAGGACGCCACCGAGCCGCCGGGGCCGTACGTCTGGGAGAACGCCACGAGCCCGGCGCCCCCTCCGGAGTGCCCGCGGCCCGCACCGGGGGAGGACAGCCTCTGTTTCGTCAGGAGCCGCTGAGCGCGCCCGTCCCCGGGTCACGTGCCGTCAGGCAGTAGACGCCGCCCGCCGGGTCCCGCATCACCGTCCAGTGCGCGCCCTCCGCGACCAAGGCGGCGCCCAGCTCCTCGTGCCGGGCGCGGGTCGCCGTCACGTCCGCGCAGGCGAGGTCCACATGGGCCGAGGCCGCGCGTTCCTCGCCGAGCCGCTGGATCAGGATGCGGACCGGCAGCCCGGCCGGCGGACGCAGTACATGGAACTCGGGGCGTGAGCCGGGAAAGGACTCCCACCCGTCCAACAGGGCGTCGAAGAAGGCGACTTCGACGTCGAACGCGGACGGCGGGACGTCCAGGCAGACCTGGTCGAGCCGGCTTCCGTGCGCGACGGGCGGCCGGACCGCCTCCCCGGCCCACGGCACCGCGCAGAACGACAGCCCCGCGGGCGTGCGCAGCACGGCCCACCCGTCGTGCTCGGCGACCAGGCCGGCCCCGCGCTCCGACGCGCCGTCCACGAACGCCCGTACGTCCTCGACGGCGAAGTCGAGATGCGCGCCCCCTGCCCCCGCCCCGACCCCCTGCACCTTGACGCAGGCGTCCGCCCCGCCGCCCGGCAGCAGGGTGACGAACTCGTCCCGGTCGCCCCGGAAGGCCGACAGGCGACTGTCCGTCACCGCCGCCCAGAAGGAGTGGGCCCGTTCGAAGACGGCGGTGGGCCGGTCCACGAAGGCGTACGTCCAGCGGATGCTCATGGAGTGATCGTAGGCCGGGCCGCCGCCGCTCACCGGGTCGGCCGCCGCTCGTACACGGTCACCCGCCGCCCGCGCACCTGTATGTCCGTCACCACGGTGAAGTACCGCTCCAGAACGGCCGACTTGACCTGGTCCCGGCGCGCCGACACCGGCCGGGCCACCACCGCCGCGTCCGTGACGAGCAGGACGCGCCGCCGGGCCAGCATCGCGGAACGTATCCGGGCGGGCGACGCCTCCTCGCCCTTGAGCGTGCCGGACTCCACCGGGCCACGGACCAGCGCTATGTCCCGTACCCCCGCGAAGGCGGCCGGCGAGACCAGCGCGGCGTCCCGCCGGGCCGCCGGCACGAACACCACGGCGTCACCGCTCCGCTTCAGCCGCCCTACGTCCTCCGCCACCGCCAGCACGTCGTCCACCCGGCTCGCCGGGGACCGCTTGGCCAGCGACTGCGGCAGCAGCGCGACCAGCGCCACGGCGACCACCACCGGAACCAGCGCCACCGACACGCGCGGCAGCCGCGGCCGGAGCGCCCGGACGGCCGCGCCCAGCGCCGCGCCGATGAGCAGCGCCAGACCCAGCATCGCGAACAGCACGTAGCGGTCCAGGAAGAGCGGCTTCACCAAGGAGACGCACAGGAGCAGGAGTTGCGGCACGGCGAGCAGCGGAAGCCCCACGGCCGCCGCCGACGGACGCCGGGTGCGCGGGCGGTCCGCCAGGGCGCCGAGCGCCCCGATCGCGACGAGGACCCCGGGGCCGATCAGCATGTGCCAGGTCGACGGCGGTATCCAGGAGACCTGTTCGGCCTGCCCGAGGCTGAACAGGATCAGCGGCAGCACCGCTGCCACGGCGAACACCGACGCCGTCGCCCAGCGCGCCAGGACCCGGCGACGCGCGCGGGACCAGGCCAGGGTCACGAGATGCGCGGGCAGCACCAGCAGCGACAGCCAGTTCAGCAGCCCGCACACGGCGACCGTGGCCGCGTAGGCGGCCCAGTGCCGGTGCCGGGCACGCCCTTCGAGGGCCGTCACGAGCAGCACGGTCGCGACCCCGGCCCCGGCGGTGACGAGGGCGTACGGGCGGCCCTCCTGGAGGTGGAACTGCACGGCCGGGAGCAGCGCGAGGGCCAGTCCGCCCGCCAGCCCCGCCCAGTCTCCGGCCAGCCGCTGCCCGAGGCGGGTCACACAGGCCGCCGCGACGGCCATGGCCAGCACCGAGGGGAGCCGCAGGGTGGTCGTTCCGCTGCCGAAGCAGGTGAACAGGGCGTGCATCAGCAGGTAGTAGAGGCCGTGCACGGCGTCGACGTGCTCCAGGAGGTGCGCTGTCGCCCCGCTGGAGCGCTGGGCCACCTGCCAGGTCGCGGCCTCGTCGCGCCAGACGCTGTTCTGCCGGGAGAGCCCCCACAGGCCGAGGCCGACGGTCCACACCGCGGGGAGCACCCACAGGAACGGCCGGCGAGGCCGCTGAGGTATCGGTTCTTCGGTGGGCGCGCGCGGGACGGCCGGCGCCGGTACGACGGCCGTCGAGCTGGATTCGGGCACCGGTCTTCCCCCCGGGGATCGGCATCTCATCCACCGGGGTGGACATGCCAAAACCTACGGGGCCGTGCCGATCAAGAGCCAATTCTCCGCAGGTGAACACGATCACCGCACATCGGGGGAACCGAAAGCCGGTGAAACACGTGCGGGGCGCAGGCGCCCGCCCCGACGGACACCGGAGGGGCCCGCCCGCCCCGACGGGACGCCGAAGGGGCCCGGCCGGCGAACCGGCCGAGCCCCTCCGGGCGTCGGGAGAACGACGAAACGGCCTGGGTTCAGGCCTTCTTGGTCTCCCAGAAGATCTTGTCGATCTGGGCGATGTAGTCCAGAGCCTTCTGGCCCGTCGCCGGGTCCGTAGACGCCTTGGCGGCCGAGAGGGCCTTCAGGGCGTCGTTGACCAGCTGGTGCAGCTCCGGGTACTTCTCGAAGTGCGGGGGCTTGAAGTAGTCGCTCCAGAGCACCGAGACGTGGTGCTTGGCCAGCTCGGCGCGCTGCTCCTTGATGACGGTGGCACGCGCCTGGAAGTGCGGGTCGTCGTTGGCGGCCATCTTCTCCTGGACGGCCTTCACCGACTCCGCCTCGATGCGGGCCTGGGCCGGGTCGTACACACCGCAGGGCAGGTCGCAGTGTGCGCTGACCTTGACCTTGGGGGCAAACAGGCGGGAAAGCATGGAGCATTCCTTCCTCGTGATCGTCTTCTCAGGTGGGACATTACTCCCTGCAAGACCGGATTTCGCGAGTGCCCCCGTGGGCTTAGGACAAAAGTCCAGGGTGAGACTGAGACTGGTGGAGGACCGTACCGGGGAGGTGCCGGGGATGCCGGAGCTGTCGCAGGAGACCGAGCGCGGGCGGGCCGGTCGGCCCTTCGGGTGGGCCGAGGTGACCGGTCCGTCCATGGTGCCCACGCTGTACCACGGCGATCTGCTCGTCGTGTCGCACCGGGGCCGCACCCGGCCGGGCGAGGTCGTCGTCCTGCGCCACCCCTTCCAGCAGGACCTGCTGGTCGTCAAGCGCGCGGCCGAGCGCCGGGAGGGCGGCTGGTGGGTGCTGGCCGACAACGCGTTCGCGGGCGGCGACAGCACCGACTACGGCGTCGTCCCCGACGAGCTGATCCTCGGCCGTGTACGGCTGCGGGTGCGGCCGCGCAAGCCCGGTCAGCGCTCGCCGTGGGCGGTGGTGCGCTGGGCGCTGTCGGCAGTGCGGCCGGTGCCGGCCGACCGGTCGGCCTCCAGGCGCTTGCGGGCCCGGTAGGCGGCGACGTTGGCACGGGTCGCGCAGCGGTCCGAGCAGTAGCGCCGGGAGCGGTTGGTCGAGGTGTCCAGGTAGGCGTTGCGGCAGGGCGACGCCTCGCACAGGCCCAGCCGGTCGACGCCGTACTCCGTCAGATGGAAGGCCAGGCCCATCGCGGCGATGGCCGCGTAGCCGGCGGTCGCGTTCGACGGGTGGTCGGCCAGGTGCATGTGCCACAGCGGGCGCCCGTCGTCGTCCCGTACGTCGTGCCCGGAGATCTGCGGGCTGACCGGGAACTCCAGGAGCAGGGCGTTCAGCAGGTTCACCGCCGTGGACTCGTCGCCGGTGTCCGCCGCCGCGAAGACCGACCGCAGGCGCGCACGGACCGAGCGGAAGCGGGTGACGTCGGCGTCGGTGGCGCGGCGGGCCGCCTCCTTGTGGCTGCCGAAGAGGTCGCGGACGGCCTCGACCGAGGTCAGCGAGTCCTTGCCCCGGGCCGGGTCCTCGCTGTTGACGAGTCGTACGGCGTAGTCCGAGTAATAGGCCAGTTCCACTTGTAGTCCTTACGGAGACGTTCTATCGTCGTCGTGCGGTCGGGTAATGGGCGATCGCGCATCCAGGGTATTACGCATTCGTGTGACGGAGGGGCCCGATGACGGACTTGGACAGCTCGGCCACCACGACGACCGAGGCCACGGCGGACTGGGCCGGCTGGCAGCGCAGCTGGGACCGGCAGCAGGAGTGGTACATGCCCGACCGGGAGGACCGCTTCCGGATCATGCTGGACATGGTCGAGGCCGTCGTCGGTCCCGCCCCGCGCGTGCTCGACCTCGCGTGCGGCACCGGAAGCATCTCGGCCCGGCTGCTCGCGCGGTTCCCGCAGGCCACGAGCACCGGCGTCGATCTCGACCCGGCGCTCCTCGCCATCGCGGAGGGCACCTTCGCGGGCGACGAGCGGATCTCCTTCGTCACGGCCGACCTCAAGGACCCCGACTGGCCGGCCAGGCTGCCGTACGACTCCTACGACGCCGTCCTGACCGCCACGGCCCTGCACTGGCTGCACCGTGAACCCCTCGTGGCCCTCTACGGTCAGGTCGCGGAGCTGGTCCGTGACGGCGGTGTCTTCATGAACGCGGACCACATGATCGACGAATCGACGCCCCGGATCAACGCCGCCGAGCGCGCGCAGCGCCACGCGCGCATGGAGGAGGCCAGGGCGGACGGCGTCCCGGACTGGTCCGAGTGGTGGCGGCTGGCGGCCCGGGACCCGGCCCTCGCCGGGCCGACGGCCCGCCGCTTCGAGATCTACGGCGACCACGCCGACGGCGACACGCCCTCGGCCGCGTGGCACGCGCGCGTCCTGCGTGAGCAGGGCTTCGGGGAGGCGAGGCCGGTCTGGTGCTCCCCTTCGGACGCGCTGGTGCTGGCACTGAAGTAGCGCATGACGAAAGGGGCGGTACGGATCACCCGTACCGCCCCTTCGGTCTGTCCCCGGTCAGAGCACCTTGGACAGGAACGCCTGCGTCCGCTCGTGCTGCGGGTTGGTCAGGACCTCCCGCGGATCGCCGGACTCGACGACCACGCCGCCGTCCATGAAGACCAGGCTGTCGCCGACCTCGCGGGCGAAGCCCATTTCATGGGTGACGACGACCATCGTCATGCCGGACTCGGCCAGGTCGCGCATGACGTCCAGGACGTCGCCGACCAGCTCCGGGTCGAGCGCCGAGGTGGGCTCGTCGAAGAGCATCAGCTTCGGGTCCATCGCCAGCGCGCGGGCGATCGCCACACGCTGCTGCTGGCCGCCGGAGAGCTGCGAGGGGTAGTTCCCGGCCTTGTCGGCCAGGCCGACCCGGTCGAGGAGCTCGCGCGCCCGCTCCCGGGCCTGGCCCTTGGCGACGCCCTTGACCTGGATCGGCGCCTCGATGACGTTCTCCAGGGCCGTCATGTGCGGGAACAGGTTGAACCGCTGGAACACCATGCCGATGTCCCGGCGCTTGACCGCGACCTCGCTGTCCTTGAGCTCGTACAGCTTGTCGCCCTTCTGGCGGTAGCCGACCAGCTCGCCGTCGACGTACAGCCGCCCGGCGTTGATCTTCTCCAGGTGGTTGATGCACCTCAGGAAGGTCGACTTGCCGGAGCCCGAGGGACCGATGAGGCAGAACACCTCGCCCTGCTTGACCTCGAGGTCGATGCCCTTGAGGACCTCTACCGGGCCGAAGGACTTGTGGACGCCCTCGGCCTTGACCATGGCGGTCATGCGGTGCCTCCCGTCGACGCGGAGCGGTTGGACAGGGACAGCAGGTTCGCCTTGATCTTCTGGAACGGCGTGGCCGGCAGCGACCGGCTCGAACCGCGCGCGTAGTAGCGCTCCAGGTAGTACTGGCCGATGCTGAAGACCGAGGTCAGCAGCAGGTACCAGGCGGCCGCGAGGAACAGCATCTCGGCCGGTGCACCGGAGGTCTGGCCGATGTCCTGGGCCGCCCGGAACAGCTCGGGGTACTGGACGACCGAGACCAGCGAGGTCGTCTTCAGCATGTTGATGACCTCGTTGCCCGTGGGCGGCACGATCACGCGCATGGCCTGCGGGATGACGATGCGGCGCAGCGTCTTGACGTGGCTCATGCCGAGCGCGTGCGAGGCCTCCGTCTGGCCCTCGTCGACCGCGAGCAGACCGGCGCGGCAGATCTCCGCCATGTACGCCGCCTCGTTGAGGCCGAGACCCAGCAGCGCCGTCAGGAACGGCGTCATGAAGTCCGACCACTCGTTCTTGTAGAACGGGCCGAGGTTGATGTACTCGAAGACCAGGCCGAGGTTGAACCAGACGATGAGCTGGACCAGGACCGGGGTGCCGCGGAAGAACCAGATGTAGAACCACGCGATGGACGAGGTCACGGGGTTCTTGGACAGGCGCATCACGGCGAGCAGGACGCCGCCGATGATGCCGATCGCCATGGACAGGATCGTCAGCAGCAGGGTCCTGCCGACGCCGTCGAGGATGCGGTCGTCGAAGAAGTAGTCCGGGATCGCACCCCAGTTGATCTTGCCCTGGGAGAAGGCGTAGACGATCGCGCCGAAGAGGGCGAGCGCCACGACGGCGGAGACGTACCGTCCGTAGTGGCGGACCGGGATGGCCTTGATGGCCTCCGGACCGGCCGGCGGGGTGTCCGCCGGCCCGTCCTTCTTGTCGATGTCAGTCACAGGTGTTGCCTTTCAGTGCCCGCGGTCCGGCGCGGTCACTTGCCGCCGTTGACGGTGGCTTCCTTCACCGCACCGTCCTCGACGCCCCACTTCTTGATGATCTTGTCGTACTCGCCGTTCTCGATGATCGCCTCGAGGGCGGCCTTGAGGGCGTCCCGCAGCTGGGTGTTGTTCTTGGCGACCGCGATGCCGTACGGGGCGGCCTCGACCTGCTCACCGACCAGCTGGAAGTCGTTGCCGCCGCCGGAGGTCTTCACGGCGTACGCGGCGACGGGGAAGTCGGACGAGCCGGCGGCGGCGCCACCGGCGCGCAGGCGGGTCTGGGCCTGCTGGTCGTTGTCGAAGGCCTCGATGGTGATGGTCTTGCCACCGGAGCACTTCTTGGCCTCGGCCTTGGCCAGGTCCTCGGAGACCGTGCCGCGCTGCACGACGATCTTCTTGCCGCACAGGTCCGACCAGGTCTTGATGTCGGTGTTCTTGCCCTTCTGGGTGTAGATCGAGACGCCGGCCGTGAAGTAGTCGACGAAGTCGACGCCCTCACCGACCTTCTTGCCGGTGTCCGAGTCGATGCCCTCCTGGCGGTCCTTGGTGTCCGTCATCGCCGACATCGCGACGTCGTAGCGCTTCGAGCGCAGACCGGTGATGAGGCTGTCGAAGGTGCCGTTCTCGAACTGGAAGGTCACGCCGAGCTGCTTGCCCATGGCGGCGGCCAGGTCGGGGTCGATGCCGACCGTCTTGCCGGAGTCGTCCTTGAACTCGACCGGGGCGTAGGCGATGTCCGAGCCGACCTTGATGACGCCCTTGTCGCGGATCGCCTGCGGCAGCTTGTCGGCGAGCGGCGCCGCGCTCTTCGAGCCCGAGCTCTCCGAGTTGCTGTCGGTCTGGTCACCGCAACCGGTGAGAATCAGTGCGCCTGCGACCGCGATCGAGCCGACCACTGCCAACCGGGAGCGAGCGGCGGTCGTACGACGGGTGGTGCGTGCGGTCATGGTGGGTTCCTCCGGCGGATGGGTGGAGTTGCCGATGGGGCGGGCGCCTGCCGGTGGACCGGCAGGGGCCTGGGGTACTCAGGTCGACGAGAGCACACGCCTTCGAGTGTCGCGACCCTGTGTGATTACGGCATCTTGCCATTCGGACTGGGCCATTCAGGGCGCCCGCCATGTCAAAATCGGATAACGGGTTACCCTCGAACCGCCGCAGGCCGGTCCACCCGGACCGCACCTCTTGCGGGAATCCTTCCTTCCGGCCGGAAGATCTTCGGTGTTTCACGGGACAGGGATCAGTCGCATGCGGGGTACGTGAGGGTCATCGACCTTTCATGATGTTTGGTGATGATTGTCCGCCCATTTCGGCACGATTCACACCGGTGGCGTCCTCATGTCGTGTCCGATTCGTATCCATGGGTGAGGAAGTCTCCCCATGCGTCATGTGATCTTGCACGTATTGGACTCGTCGCGGCGCGGTCCGTCCGGTAAGAAGGTTCTTTACACCCCTCATCCGGGGCTTCAGGGCGCGTGTGCGGCGCGCCCGTCGCGTATGGGCCGTACGTCGTACGTCGTACGTATCAACGAGCAGGGCCATGCGCGTCCCCGCCCACTTCTCACCAGGAGTGGTCCCACCCTCAACCAGAACACCTAAGGGGTCAGACAAAGTGGCAGCGGAGATCGTCAATCCTCGCAGCGGGGGCAATACCGATCAGGACGGCGGGGTCGAGCCCCTCGATTCCTTCGATCCGGCATTCGCCCTGCACCGCGGCGGCAAGATGGCCGTGCAGGCCACCGTGCCGATCCGTGACAAGGACGACCTGTCCCTGGCGTACACGCCCGGCGTCGCGAAAGTGTGCAGCGCGATCGCCGAGCAGCCGGACCTTGTCAACGACTACACGTGGAAGTCGTCCGTCGTCGCCGTCGTGACCGACGGCACGGCCGTGCTGGGGCTCGGTGACATCGGCCCCGAAGCCTCCCTCCCGGTGATGGAGGGCAAGGCGATCCTGTTCAAGCAGTTCGGCGGCGTCGACGCGGTCCCGATCGCCCTCGACTGCACCGGCGTCGACGAGATCGTCGAGACCGTGGTGCGCCTCGCCCCGTCCTTCGGCGGGGTGAACCTGGAGGACATCTCGGCGCCCCGGTGCTTCGAGATCGAGCGCAAGCTGCAGGAGCGGCTCGACATCCCGGTCTTCCACGACGACCAGCACGGCACGGCCGTCGTCACGCTGGCCGCCCTGCGCAACGCGGCGCGGCTGACCGGCAAGGGGCTCGCGGACCTGCGGGCCGTCATCTCCGGCGCCGGCGCGGCCGGGGTCGCCATCGCCCGGATGCTGGTCGAGGCCGGCATCGGCGATGTCGCGGTGGCCGACCGCAAGGGCGTCGTGTCGGCCGACCGGACCGACCTGACGGACGTCAAGCGGGAGGTGGCCGGGTTCACCAACAAGGCCGGCCTCACCGGTTCGCTGGAGTCGGCGCTGGCCGGCGCGGACGTCTTCATCGGCGTCTCCGGCGGCACGGTGCCCGAGGAGGCCGTCGCCTCCATGGCGGAGGGCGCGTTCGTGTTCGCCATGGCCAACCCGAACCCCGAGGTGCACCCGGAGGTCGCGCACAAGTACGCGGCGGTCGTCGCCACCGGCCGGTCGGACTTCCCCAACCAGATCAACAACGTGCTGGCCTTCCCGGGCATCTTCGCCGGGGCGCTCCAGGTGCGGGCCTCCCGCATCACCGAGGGCATGAAGATCGCCGCCGCCGAGGCGCTCGCCGGTGTCGTCGGTGACGACCTCGCCGCCGACTACGTGATCCCGTCCCCGTTCGACGAGCGGGTGGCCCCCGCGGTCACCGCGGCCGTCGCCGCCGCCGCGCGCGCCGAGGGCGTCGCGCGCCGCTGACCCGGACGTCACGAGGACGGCCCCGCCCGGCTCCCCGGGCGGGGCCGTTCCATGCGCTCCGCCGGTTCGTGCCCTCTCTTCACCCGCCCGTTTCTCACCCGCCGCCTGGCCCGTCCGGGTGGGCGGGGAGGGCGGGTCCGGCGTGTCGCGCGGAGGCGGCCCCGGAGGTGCGGAACGCCCGGCGGGGCGCTCCGCGGCTTGGCAAGAGGGCGTGTCTCACAGCGCCCCACCGTTCCGCCGGCCGGGCGCGGAGCCTATCGTCAAGGTCATGTTCGCCGTCTACGCCGCCCGAATCGACCGCGACCAGCCGCTCTCCGGCCTGGAGTTGGGGGACCGCCCGGCCCCCGAGGCCCGCCCCGGCTGGAGCACCATCGACGTCAGGGCCGCCTCCCTGAACCATCACGACCTGTGGTCCCTGCGGGGCGTGGGCCTCCCCGAGGAACGGCTGCCGATGATCCTCGGCTGCGACGCCGCGGGCGTCGACGAGGACGGCAACGAGGTCGTCCTGCACTCCGTCATCGGCCAGAGCGGGCACGGGGTCGGCCCCCGGGAGCCCCGGTCCATCCTCACCGAGCGGTACCAGGGCACCTTCGCCGAGCGGGTCGCCGTCCCGACGTGGAACGTCCTGCCCAAGCCCAAGGAGCTCTCCTTCGAGGAGGCCGCCTGCCTGCCCACCGCCTGGCTGACGGCGTACCGGATGCTCTTCACCAACGCCGGTGTGCGGCCCGGGGACTCGGTGCTGGTGCAGGGGGCGGGCGGCGGTGTCGCCACGGCCGCCATCGTCCTCGGCAAGGCGGCGGGGCTGCGTGTCTTCGCCACCAGCCGGGACGAGGCCAAGCGCAAGCGCGCCCTGGAGCTCGGCGCGGTCGAGGCCGTGGAGTCGGGGGCCCGGCTGCCGCAGCGGGTGGACGCCGTGATCGAGACAGTCGGCGCCGCCACCTGGTCGCACTCCGTGAAGTCGCTCAAGCCCGGCGGCACGCTGGTCATCTCAGGTGCCACCAGCGGCGACCGACCCTCGCACGCCGAGCTCACCCGGATCTTCTTCCTGGAGCTGAAGGTCGTCGGCTCCACCATGGGCACGAAGGACGAGCTGGAGGACCTGCTGTCCTTCTGCGCCGCGACCGGGGTGCGCCCGGTGATCGACGAGGTGCTGCCGATGGACCGGGCCCGTGAGGGCTTCGAGCGGATGGCGTCCGGCGAGCAGTTCGGGAAGATCGTGCTCACCAACTGACCTCACGCGTGATGCCGTGCACGGCGGGTCCGGACCTGGTCCGGGCCCGCCGTTCGCGTTCTCGCACACCCAGGCGTGTCAACTGGGGTTGACATGACGAGGTCTGTCAACCAGCATTGACGCCATGACCGAGGCAACGGATCTCGCCGAGCGGGCGGGAGATCGCGATCCACGTGTGGGCCTGCGGGCCGTCGCGGCACTCCGCCGGCTGCTGGAGCAGCTGGAGGCGGTGCAGGTGCGCAGCGCGCGCAACCAAGGGTGGTCGTGGCAGGAGATCGCCGCGGAACTCGGGGTCAGCAGGCAGGCCGTGCACAAGAAATACGGGAGGCGTTGATGTTCGAGCGGTTCACGAAGGACGCCCGTGCGGTGGTGACGGGCGCGGTGGAGCATGCCGGGCGGGACGAGGCGCCGACGGTCGGCGCCGAGCATCTGCTGCTCGCACTGCTGGACCGCGAAGGCAGCCGGGCCTCGTTCGCCCTGGCGGCACTCGGCGGCGGGGAGTGGGTCGACTCCGTACGCCAGGCCCTCGACGACGCCCGGCGGCGGGGCGGGCTGTCGCAGGCCGAGACCGAGGCCCTCTCCGGGCTCGGGATCGACGTCACGGAGATCGTCGCCCGGGTCGAGGAGGCGCACGGCGTCGGCGCGCTCGCCGGAAACCGCCGGAGCGGGACCGGGTGGTCCGGGCACCGCCCGTTCAGCAAGGAGGCCAAGGACGTGCTGACCCGGTCGCTGCGCATGGCCGTCGCCCGCCGGGACCGGCACATCGGCGACGAGCATCTTCTGCTGGCCCTCACCAGCCGCCCCGGCGTACCCGCCGAGGCCCTCGCGGACCACGGGGTCACCCATGAGTCCGTCACCCGGGTGCTGTACGGCGGCCCGGAGGCCAAGGCCGGCTGACGAGCCGCCACCGGCCGGGCGCAGGCGAGGCCGGGTCCAGGCGAGGCCCGGCTCGGGCGAGACCCGGCACGCGGAGGACGGGCGCACGAGCGGTGGTGCGTGAGAGGTGGGCGGCACGGCCGTACCGCCCCGGCTCCCTCAGGGCTTGGGCGCCCGCAGCAGTGCCCCGATGTGGGCCGCCGCCGTCGACAAGTGGCGGCGCACGTCCCGGAACTGATCCGGCGTCACGCCGTGGTCGCGGGCCGCGTCGCGGATGTCGTCGCGGAAGCGGTCGAGCAGCCGGTCCAGGTCGCGGACCGGGTCGCCGCTGCCGGCCTCATGGGACCAGGACGGCTCGTAGCCGGCCGGGAAGTCCTCCGGGGTCTCGGAGTACTCGGGGGGCCGTGTGTACTCGGCGGCGGGGGAGGGTCCGGCCGGGTCGGCACCGGCGGACGAGGCCCCTTGCGCGGCGGCGCCCTGCCGGCCGAAGCCGAAGTCCCGGCCGAACCCCTTGCCGTGGTCCTTCCCGAAGTCGCCGAACTCCTTGGCCAGTTCCGTCAGGCCCTCGCGCAGCCCCGTCGGCCAGTCGCCACGCGCGAAGTGGTCCTGCACCTGCTCCTGGACCCGGCGGGCGATGCGCTGGACCTCCTCCTGGGCCTGGGCCCGGGCGCGGTCCTGCGCCTCCTTGGCCTGGCGCCGGGCTCGCTGGGCCTCCTCGCGGGCGCGACGGCTCTCGTCCTTGGCGCGGCGGGCCTGCTCCTTCCATTCCTGCTTGGCCCGGCGCATCTCCTCCTTGGCGGCCCGCCACGCCTCCTTGTCGGTGACGTCCGTGTGGTCGTCGAAGGAGGTCTCCGGTCGGGAGCCGCCCTTGCGGGCCTCGGACGCGGCGGCCCGCATCTCGCGCCGCAGATCCCCGGCGGCGCCGCGCACGTCGGCCTGCATCTCGGCGGCCAGCTCGGCGACCGACTCGCGGATCTCCAGCTCCAGATCGGCCAGTTCACCGCTGCGGTCGGCCAGTTCGGCGCGGCCCGCGTCCGTGATGGCGTACACCTTGCGGCCGCCCTCGGTGGTGTGGGTGACCAGGCCCTCGGCCTCCAGCTTGGCCAGGCGCGGGTAGACGGTGCCGGCGGACGGCGCGTACAGCCCCTGGAAGCGCTCCTCCAGGAGGCGGATCACCTCGTAGCCGTGGCGGGGCGCCTCGTCCAGCAGCTTCAGCAGATACAGGCGGAGGCGGCCGTGGGCGAAGACGGGGGGCATGTCAGAGCACCTTCTTGTCGGTCGTGCCGTCGGCCGGGCGGGGGGTGGGGGCGTCGGACGGGGCGTCGCCCGGGCCGGAGGGGAAATTGTCCCCCGCTCCGCCCGCCGGGCCGTCCACCGGGCCGGGCGCCGCACCCGGGGTGGGGCCCGGCTCTGCGCCGGCGCGCCCCTCCCACGGCTCCTCGTCGCGTGGCGGGCGGCGCAGCAGGGCGATCGAGCCGGAGACCGTCGTCGCCCGGAGCTTGCCCGTGCCGGCCCCCAGCCGGCCGGTGATCTTGTGGGCGCCCCACTGGCCGCGCACCCGCAGGTCGTCGAAGGCGTTGGAGATGGTGCCGCTCGCGGTGTTGGCCTCGATGTCGGCGTCCGCCGGGGCGGGCAGCCGTATGGCGATCTCACCGGAGACGCTGGTCAGCCGGACGTCCGTCGGGCCCTCCGGGTCGAGGTCGACGATCATGGACCCGCTGACGGAGTCCGCCTTCACCGACGAGCCGGCCCCCTCGACGACCGTCAGATCGCCGGAGACCGAGTTGAAGCGCAGGTCGCCGGTGACGGCCTGCGCCTCCAGGTTCCCCGAGACGGTGTCCGCGCGGACCGGGCCGGACAGGCCCACCAGCGTGGTGTCGCCGGTGACGCCCTTGATCGTGGACGGCCCCCGCAGCCCGGAGACGAACGCGTTGGCGCCGACGACGCCCACCTCGACGCGGGTGCCGGCCGGCACCGCCAGGGAGACCACCGCGCTGCGGCGCCAGCCCTTGCGGTCCAGCCACTTGAGGAAGCCCTTCCAGGGCAGGTCCTCGTACGCGACCGTCAGGGTGCCGCGCTGCTGCGTCACCACCAGGGGCGGGCCCTCCAGCTCGGACACCTCCAGGCGGGCGGAACCTTCCTCCGTGCCCACGACGTTCACCGTTCCGTTGACGACGCGGACGTGCAGGTCGCGCACCGGCTCCTCGAAGGTGAGTTTCCTGGGCTCCGTGACGGACCACTCGGGCATGGTGCGGACCTCCTGGCTGACCGGGCGCGGCCCACGGGCCGGACCTGAACACGACACGCCATATCGCGTCTTCCGTAAAACACGATATATCGCGGCCAGGTAAAGTCAAGGCACTCGTTCTGGTGATCACAAATCCCACTGACCGGACAAACCGGCCTAGCGTGGGGGCATGTCGACGGAACAGTCCCGGTCCGCCCGCGAGGCCCTGCCGGCCCCGGGCGCCCTGCTCCTGTGCCGGGCGGAACCCGATTCCGTCGCGCCCGTGGCCCGGCTGCTGCGCGAGGACATGCTGCTCGCGCCCGCCGGCGAGGGGTGGAGCGTCCTCGTGCCCGAGGGCAGGCCCTGGCAGGACGGCGGCGAACCGGTCGACCGCGTCCTCTCCGGCTGGGCCCTCGCCCTGGCCGTCGGCGCTCCGTGGCCCGCCCTCGCCCTGTGGTGGGACGCCGAACGCGCCGGGTACTCCCTCGCCTCGGGCTTCCGCCGCCCGGTCGGCTACGAATGGCTCGCCAACGGCACCCCCGTGGGCGTGGACGAGGCCATGCACACCTTCGCCGGGCGCCTCGGCCTCGACCCCGTGCTCGACGTGCAGTCCCTCGACGAACTGACCCGCCCCGACCCGGCCTCCGACGCCCGCTCCCGGCTGCGCGGCCTGCTCGCCGTCCTCCAGCGCGCGGGCGTGGACCTGCCCGACGGCCTCGCCCCCGGCGACAGCGCCGACCTGCTGTGCGCCGCCGCCCGCGAATGGCCCCACACGCGCCCGGCGCAGGGCGCGCACCGGCCGGAGGGCGACCGCACGCCCCCGCACGGGACGCAGGGGGACGGTCCGGGCCCGTGGCCGCCCTGGGCCGGCGGGCCCCGGGGCGGCATGCTCGCCCTGGTCCAGATCGCGGCCGGTCTGCCCCTCACCGCCTGGGGTCTGCACCGCCGCAGCGGCGGCTGGACTGCCGCGGGCGCGCTCCTGCTGGCCCACGGCGCGCTCGGCCTCGCCTGCGCGCCGGTCCGGCCGCTGGACTGACGCCCGTCCCAGGTCCTCGGACGCCGTCCGGGCCGACGCGCGCGCGTCCTCAGATGTCGTCGTCCTCGTCGTCCAGCCGGGCCAGCCACGTCGCCAGCCGCTCCACCGGTACCTCGAAGTCGGGGTTCAGGTCGACGAAGGTGCGCAGCTGCTCGGCCAGCCACTCGAAGGTGATCTCCTCCTCGCCGCGCCGCTTCTCCAGCTCTTCGATGCCTCGGTCGGTGAAGTACATGCAGTGAGGATATGTCCTGTCCGCCACGGCTGCGTGCCGGGCCGGAGCCGCCCCCCGCGGGCTCCGTGACCCCGCCCCCCTCCCGGCAGTTCTCGGGACGGCGCGCGGTAGACCCATCCCACGGAGACGGAACGACATGAGCACCCACTTCGACCCGGTCCCCCTCGTCGGCACGGGAGTTGAACCGGCCGCGGACATCGAGTTCTGGCTGGCCTCCCCGCCGGTCCGCGCCCTGGTCGAGGCGTTCGCCCGCACCGACCAGGACCACGAGCTGGCCCACGACCTCGCGGCCGGCAAGGGCGACGCGGCGGAGCGGCTGGCACGGCTCGACGTCTTCACCCGGCGCTGGGACACCCGGCGGGGCAGGGAACGCAACCTCGCCGACGACCTGCCCGTGCGGCCCGAGCAGCAACGGCTCGTGCGGGCCGCGGCCGAGGCGCTCGGCCTGTGCGGCGGCACCCGCCTGCGCTACGGCCACTACGAGCACGTCCTGGTGCTCGGCGGCCTCATCCGGGCCTGCCTGGCGCGCACGGCGTACGCCGCCCAGCTGATCCGCACCGGCCGGGTGACGACCGGCTCCGTCACCGCCCTCGGCGGCCACCGGCCCTTCCTGGGCGACGAGTTCGAGCTCGCGGCGCTCGCCGGGGCACCCGAACTCGGCGAGGAGTACGAGGCGCTGGACTTCGGCACACGGCGCGCCTTCGGCCTGCAGACACCGGAATCCGTGGCCGGCGAGGAGTCCGGACTGCCCGGCGGCACCTGGGCCGTCCGCACCTACCGCACGCCCGGCAGGCTGCCCGTCCGCGTGGTCGCCGCCCCGTCCAGCGAGCCGGAGCGGCGCCGCGCGGACACCGCGGACAGCTACGCCTTCTTCGCCGAGCGGATCGCCGAACTGGAGCCGGGGGAGCGCCTGCTGCTGGTCACGACCGCGCTCCACGTCCCCGCCCAGCACGCCACCGCCGTACGGATGCTCCAGCTGCCCTTCGCCGTGGAGGTGGACACGGTCGGCATCGAACCGTCCAGCGCGCGGGAGCCGGCCCGGCGCCCGTCCGGCGCGACCGCGTACCTGCTGGAGACCCGCTCCACCGTACGGGCGCTGGCCCAGCTCCTCGCCGCCCTGAGCTGAGAAACGCGGGAAGGCCCGGCGCCGAGTCGAAGGACTCGGAACCGGGCCTTCCGTACAGGCTCTCCTACGGGGATCCGCAGGATCAGGCGTCGAACACCTCATGCACGAGCTGCTCCTGCTCGGCCTGGTGCCGCTTGGCGGAACCGACGGCCGGGGACGAGGAGTGCGGACGCGAGATGCGGCGCAGGCGCTCGCCGTGCGGGACGTCGGCGCCGACCGCGAGGTCCAGGTGGTCGATCAGGTTCAGCGCGATGAACGGCCACGCACCCTGGTTCGCCGGCTCCTCCTGGGCCCACAGGTACTTCTCGGCGTTCGGGTACTTCTTGATCTCCGCCTGGAGCTCGGCACCCGGCAGCGGGTACAGGCGCTCGATGCGGATGATCGCCGTGTCCGTGACGCCGCGCTTCTTCCGCTCGGCCTCCAGGTCGTAGTAGACCTTGCCGGCGCAGAAGACGACCTTCTTCACGGCGGCCGGGTCGACCGACGCGTCACCGATGACCGGCTGGAACTGGCCGGTGGTGAACTCCTCCGCCTTCGCCGCGGCCGCCTTCAGGCGCAGCATCGACTTCGGCGTGAAGACGACCAGCGGCTTGTGGTGCGGGTTGTGCACCTGCCACCGCAGGAGGTGGAAGTAGTTCGACGGCGACGTCGGCATCGCGACCGTCATGTTGTTCTGCGCGCACATCTGGAGGAAGCGCTCCGGGCGGGCCGAGGAGTGGTCCGGGCCCTGGCCCTCGTAGCCGTGCGGCAGGAGCAGGACGACACCGGAGGTCTGCGCCCACTTCTGCTCGGCCGAGGAGATGAACTCGTCCACGACCGTCTGCGCGCCGTTGACGAAGTCGCCGAACTGCGCCTCCCACATCACGAGCGCCTCGGGGCGGGCCAGCGAGTAGCCGTACTCGAAGCCCATGGCCGCGTACTCGGACAGCAGCGAGTTGTAGACGTTCAGGCGCGCCTGGTCCTCGGAGAGGTACTGCAGCGGCGTGTACTCCTCGCCCGTCTCACGGTCGATGATCACCGCGTGGCGCTGGCCGAAGGTGCCGCGCTGCGAGTCCTGGCCGGCGAGCCGGACCGGGACGCCCTCCAGCAGGAGGGAGCCGACCGCGAGGGTCTCGCCCATGCCCCAGTCGATGGTGCCGTCCTCCACCATCGACGCCCGGCGCTGCAGCTGCGGCAGCAGGCGCGGGTGCACGGTGATGTGGTCGGGGATGTTGACCTGGGACTCGGCGATCCGCTTGACGACCTCCGAGGTCACCGCGGTGTTCACGGCGACCGGGAACTCGGCCTGCGGGTCCGAGGGCGCGGCCGTCGACGGCTGCGAGGTGGCCTCGCGGACCTCCGTGAAGACCTTCTCCAGCTGGCCCTGGTAGTCCTGCAGCGCCTGCTCGGCCTCTTCCAGGGTGATGTCGCCGCGACCGATCAGGGACTCGGTGTAGAGCTTGCGCACCGAGCGCTTCTTGTCGATCAGGTCGTACATCAGCGGCTGGGTGAACGCCGGGTTGTCCGACTCGTTGTGACCGCGGCGGCGGTAGCAGATGAGGTCGATCACGACGTCCTTGTTGAACGCCTGACGGAACTCGAAGGCGAGCCGCGCGACGCGGACGACGGCCTCGGGGTCGTCGCCGTTCACGTGGAAGATCGGGGCCTCGATCATGCGGGCCACGTCCGTCGCGTACATGGAGGAACGCGAGGACTCGGGGGCCGCGGTGAAGCCGACCTGGTTGTTGATGACCACGTGGACGGTGCCGCCGGTGCGGTAGCCGCGCAGCTGCGACATGTTCAGGGTCTCGGCCACGACACCCTGGCCCGCGAAGGCCGCGTCGCCGTGCAGGGCGATCGGCAGGACGGTGAAGTCCGTGCCGCCCTTGTTGATGATGTCCTGCTTGGCGCGGGCGACGCCCTCCAGGACGGGGTCGACCGCCTCCAGGTGCGAGGGGTTGGCGGTGAGCGAGACCTTGATCTGCTCGCCGTCCAGGCCGGTGAAGGTGCCCTCGGCGCCCAGGTGGTACTTCACGTCGCCGGAGCCGTGCATCGACTTCGGGTCGAGGTTGCCCTCGAACTCGCGGAAGATCTGCGCGTACGACTTGCCGACGATGTTGGCCAGGACGTTCAGCCGGCCGCGGTGGGCCATGCCGATGACGACCTCGTCCAGGCGGGACTCGGCCGCCGAGTCGATGACCGCGTCCAGCAGCGGGATGACGGACTCGCCGCCCTCCAGCGAGAAGCGCTTCTGGCCCACGTACTTGGTCTGCAGGAAGGTCTCGAAGGCCTCCGCCGCGTTCAGCCGGCGCAGGATGCGCAGCTGCTCCTCGCGCTCCGGCTTGGTGTGCGGGCGCTCGATGCGGTCCTGGATCCACTTGCGCTGCTTGGGGTCCTGGATGTGCATGAACTCGACGCCGGTGGTGCGGCAGTACGAGTCGCGCAGCACGCCGAGGATGTCGCGCAGCTTCATCAGGGACTTGCCGGAGAAGCCGCCGACGGCGAACTCGCGCTCCAGGTCCCACAGGGTGAGGCCGTGCTCGGTGATGTCCAGGTCGGGGTGCTTGCGCTGGCGGTACTCCAGCGGGTCGGTGTCGGCCATGACGTGGCCGCGGACCCGGTAGGAGTGGATCAGCTCGAAGACCCGGGCGGCCTTGGTGACGTCGTCGTCGTGGCTGGCGTCGATGTCCTTGAGCCAGCGGACCGGCTCGTAGGGGATGCGCAGGGCCTCGAAGATGTCGTCGTAGAAGCCGTTCTCGCCCAGCAGCAGGTTCGCGACCTGGCGGAGGAACTCGCCGGAGGCGGCGCCCTGGATGACCCGGTGGTCGTAGGTCGACGTGAGCGTCATGACCTTGGAGATGCCGAGCTTGTTCAGGGTGTCCTGGGAGGTGCCCTGGAACTCCGCCGGGTAGTCCATGGAGCCGACGCCCATGATCACCGACTGGCCGGGCATCAGACGCGGCACGGAGTGCACGGTGCCGAGGCCGCCGGGGTTGGTCAGGGAGACCGTGACGCCGGAGAAGTCGTCCATCGTCAGCTTGCCGTCGCGGGCGCGGCGGACGATGTCCTCGTAGGCCTGCCAGAACTCGAAGAAGTTCAGCGTCTCGGCCTTCTTGATCGCCGCGACGACGAGCTGGCGGTCGCCGTTGGGCTTGACCAGGTCGATGGCGAGACCGAGGTTGACGTGGTCCGGCTTGACCAGGGTCGGCTTGCCGTCCTTCTCCGCGAAGGAGTGGTTCATCGACGGCATGGCCTTGATGGCCTGCACCATCGCGTAGCCGATCAGGTGCGTGAAGGAGATCTTCCCGCCCCGGGCCCGCTTGAGGTGGTTGTTGATGACGATGCGGTTGTCGAACAGCAGCTTCACCGGGACCGCGCGGACCGAGGTGGCGGTCGGCAGCTCCAGCGAGGCGTTCATGTTCTTCGCGACGGCGGCGGACGGGCCGCGCAGCGTCACGAACTCGGGGCCGTCCGCGGAGGCGGCGGCGGGCTCGGCCTTCTTCGGCTGGGCGGGCTTCGCGGCCGGGGCGGGCTTCGTCGCGGGAGCCGCGGGAGCCGCCGGAGCGGCGGGCGCGGCGGCCTTGGCCGGAGCCGGCTTCGCGGCCGGTGCGGGAGCCGGGACCGGCGCGGCGGCGGGAGCGGTGGTCTCCGCGGCCCCCGCGGCCGCGGTACCCGCCGCAGCCGGGGCGGCGGCAGCCCCCGGCTTGTAGTCGGCGAAGAAGTCCCACCAGGCGCGGTCTACCGAATTCGGGTCCTGGAGGTACTGCTGATAGATCTCGTCGACGAGCCACTCGTTGGCTCCGAACGCGGCAGCGGGGTTCTTGCCCGCTTGGTCCGCGTCGGTCGAGATGCTCGATGCGTTACTGGGGGACTGTGGCGACACGGCGAGAACCGCCCTCTTCCGCTTCACAAGGTGATGGACAGCGGGAATCAAGGCTACGCCTCCCCGGCCGGGAAGGTCAGGCCGGGCATGGTCATCGTCGTGTAAGTCACATCGGGAAGCGTGTTTCGGGCTCAGAAATGGCGGGAAACAAGCGTGGTTCCGCTTCAGCGGACCGCAAATGGGAAGGCGCGGCCGCGAGCTGACGCTGCGACGGTGCAGGTCTGTACCTGATCACACGGCCCTGTCAGGCACGATGCGTGTGGATCTTGGCGCTCCGCTTCGAACTTTACGTCAACTTTGTACGGACGGCTGCCCTGGAAGTGTGACAAGAATCCGGCAACCGCGATCCGATTCGGCCACACCGATCCGGCCGCCGTGCAGATCCACGGCCCAGCGAGCGATCGCCAGCCCCAGACCCGTGCCGCCGTCGCTGCCCGGGCCGTGCGGCCGGCTCACCGCGCCCCGGTTGAAACGCTCGAAGACCCGGTGCCAGTCCGAGCGCGGGATGCCCGGGCCCTCGTCCAGGACCTCCAGCTCCAGCGACTCCGGGTGCGGCCCGCGCCGCGCCTTGACCGTGACGCGGCCGTGCGGCGGGCTGTGCTTGATCGCGTTGTCGATGAGGTTGGCGACGACCTGGTGGATGCGCTCGGGGTCGGCGTGCGCAGTCAGCTCCGGCGGCGACACGTCGAGGTGCAGATGCACGTCCGTGCGGGTGTGGCTGCCGGAGCCCGAGGTCATGCCCGCGCGCGCGGAGGCGACCATGTTGGCCTCCTTCAGCACCCCGGACAGATAGGGCCACACCTCGAAGCGGCGCATCCGCAGCGGCACGACGCCGTTGTCCAGGCGGGACAGGTCGAGCAGCGTCTCCACCAGCCGGCCGAGGCGCTCGGTCTGCTTCAGCGCCGTGCGCATCGTCTCCGGGTCGGCCTCGGCGATGCCGTCGACCACGTTCTCCAGGACCGCGCGCAGCCCCGCGATCGGGGTGCGCAGCTCGTGCGAGACGTTCGCGACCAGCTCCTTGCGCTGCTGGTCCTGGGCCTCCAGCTCGTCGGCCATGAGGTTGATCGTCCCGGCCAGGTCGCCCAGCTCGTCGCGGCGGCTCTCGCTGACCCGGCGCGTGTAGTCGCCCTGGGAGATCGACCGGGCCACCGTGTTCATCTCGTCCAGCGGCGCGGTGAGCGAATGCGCCACGAACTGCGTGATGAGCAGGGTGGCGATCATCGAGAAGACCGTGATGAAGCGCAGCTCCGTCTGGGTGCGCACCGCGATCATCGACAGTCCGGTGGTGATCAGGACCGCGATGACGACGAGCGCGCCCAGCTTGGTCTTGATCGAGAACGGACGAACGCCGCCCCAGGGCTCCCCGGGGCCTCTCCGCACGGCCGGACCGTCGCTCATGGCGTCGGCGTCTCCAGGGCGTAGCCCACGCCGTGCACGGTGCGGATGCGCTCGGCCCCGATCTTCCGCCGCAGGGCCTTGATGTGGCTGTCGACGGTCCGGGTGCCGGACGCGTCCGCCCAGTCCCACACCTCGGCGAGCAGCTGCTCGCGGGAGAGGACCGCGCGCGGGGTGTTCGCCAGGCACACCAGCAGGTCGAACTCGGTAGGCGTCAGGTGCACGTCCTCGCTGCGCACCCGCACGCGCCGCTGCGCGTGGTCGATCTCCAGCTCGCCGAGGCGCAGGATGCCCGAGCGCGGCGTGGTGGCCGCGAGGGCGGCGCGCTCGACGCGGCGCAGCAGCACGTGCACGCGTGCCGCCAGCTCACGCATGGAGAACGGCTTGGTCATGTAGTCGTCGGCGCCGACGCCGAGGCCGACCAGCATGTCGGTCTCGTCGTCGCGCGCGGTCAGCATCATCACCGGCACCGGCCGCTGCGCCTGCACCCGGCGGCAGACCTCCAGGCCGTCGAAGCCCGGCAGCATGATGTCGAGGATCAGCAGGTCGGGCTGCCAGGCCTCGGCCGTGTCGACGGCCGCCGGGCCGTCTCCCGCGGTCTGCACGAGGAAACCCTCGGCGCGCAGACGGGCCGCGATAGCGTCCACGATGGTCGGATCGTCCTCGACCACCAGGACCCGGCGCTGTGCGCCGGGGGTCGCCGCCGTGCCGTTGTGGGAGGTGTGTGTCTGCTCCATCGCCCGCCCCAAAGTTGCTTTCCGGAATCCGTGGGGTGATTCCGCTTACTGGCTGTGCCTGCGCATGCTTCCGATTGACGCTTGAATGATCCGCGTCAGGAAAGCAGAGTACGGGGAGTCACCGCGCCAGGGCTATCCAGGTCGGACGGCGAGGTGGACGACGTCCGGAACGCCCCGGGCAACGGGGATCTCTTCGGTACGCACCTGCTGGAATCCGGCATTGCGCAAGGTTTCTTCGAATTCCGGAGAGGGCTGCGCGGACCATACGGCCAGTACCCCACCCGGTGTCAACGCCCTTGCGCAGGCGGCCAGTCCGCCCGGTGAGTACAGGCTCTCGTTGCCCTCGGTGACGGTCCATCCGGGCCCGTTGTCGATGTCGAGGCAGAGCACGTCGTACGTGGCGGATGTCTCATACACGTGGGTGACGAGATCGGTCTCCAGGATCGACGTCCGCGGGTCCGCGAGCGCCGCCGCGGAGAGACCGGAGAGCGGCCCCCCGAGATGCCAGTCGATGATCGCGCGCTCGCGCTCCGCGACGGTGATCCGCCCTGGCCGCGGGTCGGCCGCGGCGTGTGCGAGCGAGAACCCGACACCGAGCCCGCCGATCAGGATGTGCGGCCGTGAACGCCCGCCCAGCGCGTCCAGCGCCGCGTCGACCAGCAGCCTCTCTGAGCGGCCGTCGGAGGTGTCCATCAGGAAGCAGCCGTTGGCGATGATCTGGAGCAGATCACCGTGCCGCCGCAGCACGACCTCCCCGTGGGGGCCTTCGCGACGGTCCAGGACTACAGGGGTGTCGTACGAAGTGGGCACCGCGCCATCCTGCCAGCTCCGCCCCGGCACGCTCCGGCCACCGTCCGGGCCTCCCCTGTTCCGGCGGCCGGGAGCGGCCGGAATAGGGGAGCTCGTCCCGCCGCTTCCCCATGCGAGTGTCGCGCGTTCCGGCACGCCGGGTCCGCGTCCGATCGCTGTCAGCGAACGCGTCACCGGGCCGGGAACAATCAGGTCCCGTCAAGCATTGAGTCGGCGTAACTCAACTTGACTGCCTAAGGGGAGATCATGGCTTCGACGTCCACATCGCTCACCCTGCCCGTGCTGCCGCTCGACGACGAGGTCGTGCTGCCCGGGATGGTGGTCCCCCTGGACTTGAACGACGCCGACGTGCGGGCCGCCGTGGAGGCCGCCCAGGCCGCCGCGCGGTCCACGCCCGGCAAGCCCCGGGTGCTGCTGGTGCCGCGCATCGACGGCACCTACGCGAGCACCGGCGTGCTCGGCACCGTGGAGCAGGTCGGCCGGCTGGCCGACGGTGATCCCGGTGCCCTGATTCGCGGCCGCGGCCGGGTGCGCATCGGTGCCGGCACCACCGGGCCGGGTGCGGCGCTGTGGGTCGAGGGCACGCGGATCGACCAGAGCGTGCCCGAGCCGCTGCCCGGACAGGTGGCGGAGCTGGTGAAGGAGTACAAGGCCCTCGCGACCGCCTGGCTGCGCAAGCGCGGCGCCTGGCAGGTCGTGGACCGGGTGCAGGCCATCGACGACGTCTCGCAGCTCGCCGACAACTCCGGGTACTCGCCCTTCCTGACCACCGAGCAGAAGGTCGAGCTGCTGGAGACCGCCGACCCGGTGGCCCGGCTCAAGCTCGCCACGCAGCAGCTGCGCGATCACCTCGCCGAGCAGGACGTGGCCGAGACCATCGCCAAGGACGTCCAGGAGGGCGTCGACAAGCAGCAGCGCGAGTTCCTGCTGCGCCGCCAGCTGGAGGCCGTCCGCAAGGAGCTGCGCGAGCTGAACGGCGAGCAGGACGGCGAGGAGTCCGACGACTACCGCGCCCGCGTCGAGGCGGCCGACCTGCCGGAGAAGGTCCGCGAGGCCGCGCTCAAGGAGGTCGACAAGCTGGAGCGGTCCTCCGACCAGTCGCCCGAGGGCTCCTGGATCCGCACCTGGCTGGACACCGTCCTGGAGCTGCCGTGGAACGAGCGCACCGAGGACGCCTACGACATCCAGGGCGCGAAGGGCGTGCTGGACGCCGAGCACTCCGGCCTGGAGGACGTGAAGGAGCGGATCACCGAGTACCTGGCGGTGCGCAAGCGCCGTACCGACCGGGGCCTGGGTGTCGTCGGTGGCCGGCGCGGCGGTGCCGTGCTGGCGCTCGTCGGCCCGCCCGGCGTCGGCAAGACCTCGCTGGGTGAGTCCGTCGCCCACGCGATGGGCCGCAAGTTCGTGCGCGTCGCCCTCGGCGGTGTACGCGACGAGGCCGAGATCCGCGGTCACCGCCGTACGTACGTCGGGGCGCTGCCCGGACGGATCGTGCGGGCGATCAAGGAGGCCGGGTCGATGAACCCGGTGGTCCTGCTCGACGAGATCGACAAGGTCGGCTCCGACTTCCGCGGCGACCCGGCCGCGGCCCTCCTGGAGGTCCTGGACCCGGCGCAGAACCACACGTTCCGCGACCACTACCTGGAGGTCGAGCTCGACCTGTCCGACGTGGTGTTCCTGGCCACCGCCAACGTCCTGGAGGCCATCCCGGAGGCCCTGCTCGACCGT
Organism: Streptomyces sp. NRRL WC-3605; assembly: GCF_001509795.1. GTDB lineage: Bacteria > Actinomycetota > Actinomycetes > Streptomycetales > Streptomycetaceae > Streptomyces > Streptomyces viridochromogenes. The sequence continues at coordinate 338,202 of NZ_LLZN01000091.1, forward strand.
ATGGAGCTGGTCCGCCTCGACGGCTACACCGAGGACGAGAAGGTCGTCATCGCCCGCGACCACCTGCTCCCGCGCCAGCTGGAGCGGGCGGGACTGAACGCGGACGAGGTCACCATCGACGAGGGCGCGCTGCGCAAGCTCGCCGGCGAGTACACGCGCGAGGCGGGTGTGCGCACCCTGGAGCGGTCCATCGCGCGGCTGCTGCGCAAGGTGGCGGCCCAGCACGAACTGGACGAGCGGAAGCTGCCGTTCACCGTCACCGAGGGCGAGCTGCGCGGCCTGATCGGCCGGCCGCACCACGTGCCCGAGTCGGCCCAGGACCCGGCCGAGCGCCGTACGGCGGTGCCCGGCGTGGCGACCGGACTCGCGGTGACCGGCGCGGGCGGTGACGTCCTGTTCGTCGAGGCGTCGCTGGCCGACCCGGAGACGGGCGCGGCGGGCCTGACGCTGACCGGCCAGCTGGGTGACGTGATGAAGGAGAGCGCCCAGATCGCGCTGAGCTTCCTGCGCAGCCGCGGCGCCGAGCTGGAGCTGCCCGTCGCCGACCTGAAGGACCGGGGCGTGCACATCCACTTCCCGGCGGGCGCGGTGCCGAAGGACGGCCCGAGCGCGGGCATCACGATGACGACGGCGCTGGCCTCGCTGCTGTCCGGCCGGCCGGTCCGCACGGACGTGGCGATGACCGGTGAGGTCTCGCTGACCGGCCGGGTGCTGCCGATCGGCGGGGTGAAGCAGAAGCTGCTCGCCGCCCACCGCGCGGGGGTCACGACCGTGATCATCCCCAAGCGGAACGAGCCCGACCTGGACGACGTCCCGGCCGAGGTGCTGGACAAGCTCGACGTCCACGCCGTGACCGACGTCCGTCAGGTCCTGGAGCTGGCCCTGTCGCCGGCCACCAGCGACGCGGCCCGGGAGGTTCCGGCGGCGGCGTGACGGACGCCGCCGGACAGGGCGGGGCCCGGGTCCCCGGAAGGGGGCCCGGGCCTTCGCCGTGCGGGGGAGTCAGCCGTTGGCCAGGGCCACGACCCGGTCGAGGGCGCCGTTGAACCGGTTGTGGTCGCCGACGGTCGGGCCGGTCGACGTGTACTGCCACATCGTGTGGTAGCTCCATCCGGCGGGCAGCTCGCCCACGGCGGTCGCGTACCGGGCGATCCACAGCGGGTTGGCCGTGGCGAAGGCGCTGGAGTTGCCGGTGCACTGCTTCCACCAGCTGGTCGCCGTGTAGATGACGGCGTCGCGGCCGGTGCGGGCCTTGTAGCGGTTCACGAAGTCGCGGATCCAGGTGACCATCCCGCTCGCGGACTTGCCGTAGCAGGCGGCGCCGTACGGGTTCCACTCGATGTCGAGGACACCGGGCAGGGTGCGGCCGTCGCGGGACCAGCCGCCCCCGTGGTCGACGAAGTAGTCGGCCTGGGTTGCTCCATTGGTGGTGTCCGGCGTCGCGAAGTGGTACGCGCCGCGGATCATGCCCACGTTGTAGGAGCCGTTGTACTGCTGGGCGAAGTAGGGGTTGGTGTAGTACGTCCCCTCGGTGGCCTTCACGTAGGCCCACTTGACCCCGCTGGACCACAGGGTCGGCCAGGCGACGTCACCCTGGTGGCTGGAGACGTCGACGCCCTCCGTCTGGGCGGCCAGGGTGCCGGCGGGGGAGCCGTCGGTGCCGTCGTGGGCGGCGACGCCGACGCCCATGTACGCGGAGCCGCGCGGCGGGGTGGCGTCGTCCCGCGCGGACGACGGCTGGGCGGCCAGGACGAGCAGGGCCAGGGCGAGGACGAGGGTGAGCAGAAGTCCGGTCGGATACGGGCTGTGGGGGTGGCGCTGTTCGGGTCTGTGCACGGGCATAGCGTGCCTCCGAAGGCTCGGTGACGCATGGTGGGGAACGCGCACGAGTGTGGCGTGAGCATGTCATCGTCATGCTCCGCCGTACGACGCTAGGCAGCGGAACGACCTGGTGGAAGGGGGCCTGGCGGCTGCCGTTGGTCCAAGCCTGCGAAATACTGACGGAGCTGCGGCGATGACGCCGGTTGGCGGAAACTTTCACGGCCGGGAAAACGAGGCAGGGGCTGACGTGCACGAAGACGGCAACGGCGACGCGACGGCGCCCGGACCCGGGCCTGCCCGCGGTGGTATGGACCAGCCCGAGTTCCTGGACCTGGAACGCGAGTTGACGGTTCTCTTCCGGCGGGCCCGCGCCAAGCAGGGCGAGATGGCCCGCGAGGTCCACCCGGACCTGGAGTCGGCGGCGTACGGCCTGCTGGTCCGGCTGGACGAGTCCGGACGGCTGCGCGCCACCGAACTCGCCGCGTTCATCGGCGTCGGCAAGGCCACCATGTCGCGCCAGCTGCACGCCCTGGAGGACCTGGGCCTCGTCGCCCGCGAGCCGGACCCGGCGGACGGCCGGGCCTGGCTGGTGCACCTCACCGAGGAGGGGCGCCGCCGGGTCGCCAACGTGCGCGAGGCCCGCCGGGCGCGCTACGTCGCCCAGCTCTCGCACTGGGAGCGCGAGGAAGTGGCCGAGCTGGCCCGGCTGCTGAACCAGCTGAACCGGGGCATGGACTGAGCCGGGCTGCGAAAGCGCCGTGCGGCTCGCCATCCTCGAAGCGCGCCCTGGAGGGCCCGCCGCCTCACAGCTCCACGTACACGACCGTCGCGTCGTCGTGCCGCTTGCCGCGGCCCGGGTGCGTCCGCTCCAGCGCCCGCACCCGCTCCACCAGCGCGCCCGCGCCCTCCTCGCGGACCAGGCCCAGGCAGTCGGCCCAGTCGCCCTGACGGAAGCGCTCCACCCAGCGGGCCGCGCCGTCCGACAGCGCGGCCAGGGTGCGCACCTCGCCGCGCGGCAGCGTCCCCGTCACCGCGCGTGCCGCCACGGCGGGGTCGGCGGCAGCCGTGAAGAAGCCGCCCTCCCTGTTGCGCAGATGCGCGTCGATGTGGGCGTCCGTCGCCAGCGCCGAACGCGGCAGCCGGGCCAGCCGGTCGTCCAGACGGGCCGTCACCGTGCCGTCGGGGGACTCCACGAGGAGCATCGAGTCGGACAGCACGAGGTAGTCCACCGCCCCGGCGGACCACCGCGCGAGGACGACGGTTGCCTGGGGCGTGCGCGGGTGAGAAAGGTCACAGGTCTGCGCATGGGCCTCGGCGGTGCGGGCGATGGCGCGGCCCAGGACGTCCCCGAGCGGAACATCGGGGAGGGAAACGGTCAGTTCGGTCAGCGCCCCGCCCAGCCGCGCGGTGAACCAGTGGACGGAGTGCCGGCACCCCGTCGCGCCCCTCGGCGGCGTCACCCCGTCCAGGACGACGAGGGCCCCTCCCCGCCCCGAAGCGGGCAGGGCGACACTCGCGAAGTCCTCGTTGGCGCGGTCCGGATCGCCGGACTCCGAAACTAGCTCGGTACGCATCCGGCCAGTCTGCACGAGCCCTTCACAAGGTCCCCCAGGGGGGCGCGACTCCCGCCGGATCGTCACGGCCGCGCAGGTCACCCGCCTGATTTGGGAGGAATGCTTCACTCCGGCAAGGCGTGGCGGCGAATACTGCCACCGCCCGCCGCAGACGTCCAACCGGCCCACCGCGCAGGGCGTCCGCACACGCCACGGGAACTTGCCCGCCAACTCCCCTCCGGGGTTCACTCCTTCGGGTGGCGGCTCAGGTGATGTGCGGCCGTCGCCCACCCGCACTGGGAGGGTCGGGGACCGGTGAGGGCCACCCCGGGCGCGAACCCAGTCGCGAGCTTGGGGGAGGGGTGTACGTACGGTCGACGGCAGTTGACGGCACGTCATCCGGACCCATGGGTACCACGAGTCAGGAATGCGAGCACCGGTGCAGAAGACGCGGCCTCGTCGCTCAGACAAGCAGACGGCCTCCGCGGGAGGCGACCAGCCCATCCCCGGCACCGCCGACGCCCCCGCCCCGGCGGGCAAGGGGCGCCCGACCCACGTACGGAACCGGCTGATCGTCGCCGTGGCCGTCGTGGCCGCCGCCATCGCGGGCGCCGGGGTCCCCTCGGTCGTCGCCGCCTCCGGGCAACTGCACGACACACAGAGCACGGTGACGCTCGCCGAGCAGACCCAGGACGCGCTCACCCTCGCGCACTCCCTCGCCGACGAGCGCGACGAGGTCACCTCCTACATCGCCGCGGGCCGCCCCAAGTCCAAGGCGCCCAGCGAACAGCGCAGCGCCCGCGTCGACCGGCAGGTCGAGGAGCTGCGCGCCGACACCGACACCCCCGCCGAGCTGCGCGACGACCTCGAGGGCGTCGCCGCCCTGCGCCGCTCCGCGCTCACCGGCAAGAGCAGCGCCCTGGAGGCACACGCCGCCTACACGGGCGCCATCACCGAGCTGCACCGGCTCGCCGGGCAACTGGCCGAGGAGATGCCGTCGCGCGCCGGCACCGGCGCCCACGCGCTGGCCGAGCTGGACACCGCCGTCCAGCAGGCGGCCGCCGCGCGCGGGCTGCTGCTCGCCGCGCTGAGCGTGCCGACCACCACCCAGACCGTGATCGACCCGCTGACCGGTGCCGCCACCACCCGCAAGACCACCTCGGACGCGGACGCCAAGCAGCGCGACGCGCTCACCACCGCGGCCCAGGAGGCGCGGCTGCGCTCCGACGCGGCCCTCGCCGGCTTCCGCGACACCGCTGCCCCCGCCGCCCGCGCCTCCTACGACTCCACCGTCACCGGTCCCGAGGTCGACACCGCCGAGCGGTACCTGGCCGCCCTCACCGACCAGCCCACGCTCTCCGACCGCGACCTGGCCACCGACATCCGCCGGGCCTCGGCCGCCCTGTCCGCCCGCGTCGACTCGATGCGCGGCGCCGAGTCGGCGCTCTACGACCGGCGCACCAAGGCCCTGGAGGAGCTGCGCGACGACGACGTCACCGCGCTGGAGATCCACATCGCGATCCTCGGCGCGCTGATGCTGCTCGCCGTGGGCGTCGCCACGGGCATGGCCCGCAGCCTCACCCGCCCCCTCGCCGTGCTGCGGCTCGGCTCCGCCCGGCTCGCGGGCGCCGCCGACCCGGCCGCCGAGGAACCCGTGCGGTTCACCGGCCGCAAGGACGAGTTCGCCCAGGTCGTCGACTCCGTCAACGCGCTGCACACCCGTGCCGCCGCGCTGCACGAGCGCATCGCCACCCTGGAGTCCGACCGCAAGCACCTGGTCGGGCAGCGCCAGAAGATGGCCGACGCCCGCGAGGAGCTGCGCGGCGAACTCGCCGAGTCCACCGCCCAGCTGGAGCGCCTGCGCGACAGCATCGGCGGCACCTTCGTCAACCTGGCCCTGCGCACCCTCGGCCTGGTGGAGCGCCAGCTCGGCGTGATCGAGGGACTGGAGGAGCGCGAGCAGGACCCCGAGCGCCTCGCCACCCTGTTCAAGCTCGACCACTTCGCCACCGTCATGCGGCGGCACAGCGAGAACCTCCTCGTGCTGGCCGGCACCGAGCACGTCCAGCAGCACGCCGGGCCGGTGCCGCTGGTGGACGTCGTCCGCGCCGCCGTCAGCGAGATCGAGCGGTACGAGCGGGTCCGTATCGCCGCCCTGCCACCGCACGCGCACGTGGCGGGCTTCGCCGCCGACGACCTCTCGCACCTGCTCGCCGAACTCATGGAGAACGCCACCTCGTTCTCACCGCCCGACCTGCCCGTCGAGGTCTCCGGCTGGCTGCTGGAGAGCGGCGAGGTCATGCTCTCCGTGCAGGACGAGGGCATCGGCATGGCCGGCGACCGACTGGCGCGGCTCAACGCCCGCCTCGCCGAGTTCGACCCGGAGGCCACCTACGACCAGGAGGGCGAGGACGGCCTCGGCCTCGGCCTGTACGTCGTCGCCCGCCTCGCCCACCGGCACGGCGTCCGCGTCCAGCTGCGCGAGCAGAAGCAGGGCGGCGTCGCGGCCGTCGCGGTCCTGCCCGCGGGACTGCTGGCCGCCGCCCCCACCGCCGCGGTCCCCACGGACGCGCCGCGCCACACCGGCGGCCACACCTTCTCCCTGCCGGGCGCCGACGCCGAGGCCAACTCCAACCACCTGCCGGCCCGGCAGAAGAACGCCGACCCGCTGGTGGAGCTGGCCGAGCAGGCCGTACAGCGGAACGAGGCGGAACCGGAGCCGTCGTCCGAGCCCGGGGACACCGAGCCCGCGACGCGCGCCGGGGCCGTGAAGCCCGCGGAGCCCACTGAACCCGAAACACCGGCCGAGCCGCAGGCCCCCGCCGACCTGTCGCCGTCCGAGACGACGATGGAGCTGCTGATCCCGGAGCCGGCCGCCGCCCCGGCCGAGGAGTCGCTGCCCGAGCGGCCCGACCCGTACGCCATCGGCCCCGACACCCACGAGCGCGCCCGGGACGAGGCGGACGAGGCCGACGAGCCCGACGAGGCCGACGAGGAAGCGGAGCCCGTCACCGACAAGGGCCTGCCCAAGCGCACCCCCAGGATCACCACACCGACCGCCCCGCCGCCCCGGCGCGGCGGAACGGTCGACGCCGACGCCCTGCGCCGCCGGCTCGGCGGCTTCCGCAAGGGAGCCGAGGCCGGCTACCGCGAGGTCCAGGCGGAGATCGCCGAACGCACCGGACAGAACAAGGCACCGGACACGCCCGCCGAGGCGCGCACCGAATCCGAAGCAGCCACGGGGGGCACAGTCGAGGAGGCAAGCAGTTGACCGCGCCCAGTACCTTCGGACTGAGCAGTGAAGCCCGCAACCTGCACTGGTTGTTGACGAATCTGGTCGAGGAGGTGCCGGGTATCCAGTCGGTCGCCGTCGTGTCCTCCGACGGCCTGCTCCTGCTCTCCTCGGACCAGGCACGCAACGACGAGGCCCGCGAGGCGAGGTCCGGGCAGCGCTCCGGCCCGCGCGGCTCCTCGGCCGACCTCGCCACCGTCGTCTCCGGCATCGGCAGCCTCACCATCGGCGCGGCCCGGCTCATGGAGTTCGGCGGGGTGAAGCACACCATGGTCGCGATGGACGAGGGCAGCCTCTTCGTCATGTCCATCAGCGACGGCTCGCTGCTCGGCGTGCACGGTTCCGCCGACTGCGACATGAGCGTCGTCGCGTACCACATGGCGCTCTTCGTCGGCCGGGCCGGCCACGTCCTCACCCCCGAACTCCGCAGCGAGCTGCGGAAGTCGCTGGAGCCCGCGCCGGCAGGGAGCACCCGATGAGCAACGCCCCGAGGAACCGGCCACAGCTCCCCGTGCGCGGCGGTGACCGAAAACCGGCGCGCGTGCGGCCCTACTCGCTCACCGGCGGGCGGACCCGCTTCGGTCACGTCCTCCTCGTGGAGACGTTCGTGGCCGCGCTGGAGGCCCCCGAGGAGCGCAAGGAGCTCACCAACGGCTCGCTCAGCACGAAGGTGATGCCGGAGCTGCGGGCCATCGTCGAACTGTGCCGCCGGATGCGTACGGTGGCCGAGATCGCCGCGCTGCTGAAGATGCCGCTCGGCGTGGTCCGCGTGCTCCTCAGCGACCTCGCGGACCAGGGAAAGATCCGTGTGTACGGCACCGGGACCGGTCATGGCACCGGCCGTCCGGACCGGGCTCTGCTCGAAAGGGTGCTGAGTGGACTCCGTCGTCTTTGAGGACACCGACGAGGACCTGAGGTCCTGGCAGACGGACCGCACCCGGGCCCCGATCGCCACGAAGATAGTCGTGGCCGGCGGGTTCGGCGTCGGGAAGACCACGCTGGTCACCGCGGTCTCCGAGATCACGCCGCTGCAGACCGAGGCGCTGATGACCGAGGCGAGCGAGGAGACCGACGACCTCACCGCCACGCCCGGCAAGTCGACCACCACCGTGGCCATGGACTTCGGGCGCATCACGCTCGACGACGACCTGGTGCTGTATCTGTTCGGCACACCGGGCCAGCAGCGGTTCTGGTTCATGTGGGACGACCTGGTGCGCGGCGCGATCGGCGCGGTCGTCATGGCCGACACCCGGCGGCTGAAGGACTGCTTCCCCGCGCTGGACTACTTCGAGAGCTGCGGCCTGCCGTACGTCGTCGCGGTCAACCACTTCGACGGCAGCGAGCGGTTCGAACCGGAGGACGTGCGCGAGGCGTTGACGATCCCCGCCCACATACCTGTAATGATCATGGACGCGCGGCGCCGGATCTCGGTGATCGAGACCCTGCTGTCCCTGGTGGGGCACGCGCTCGACGTCACCCCCGAGTGAATCGCGGTTAGGAGCCCTCACCCGCATGCGGAAGATACTCGTCGTCGGGGCCGGCCAGTCCGGCCTCCAGCTCGCCCTCGGACTCCAGTCCCACGGGTACGAGGTCACCCTGATGTCCAACCGGACCGCGGACGAGATCCGCTCCGGGCGGGTCATGTCGACCCAGTGCATGTTCCACACCGCACTCCAGCACGAGCGCGACCTCCAGCTGAACTTCTGGGAGTCCCAGGCCCCGAAGATCGAAGGACTCGGCGTCTCGGTCGCCGCCCCCGGCTCCTGGGCCGAAGGCCCGGCGGCCCGCGCGATCGACTGGCTGGGCCGGCTCGACGGGTTCGCGCAGTCCGTCGACCAGCGGGTGAAGATGGCCGGCTGGATGGAGACCTTCGCCCAGCGCGGCGGCCAGCTCGTCATCCACGGCGCGGCCGTCGGCGACCTGGACTACTTCTCCCGCACGTACGACCTCGTGCTCGTCTCCGCGGGCAAGGGCGAGCTCGTCCAGATGTTCGGCAGGGACGCCGAGCGCTCCCCGTACAGCGAGCCCCAGCGCGCCCTCGCGGTCGCCTACGTGCACGGCATGGGCCCGCGCCCCGAGCACCCCGGCACCGAGGCCGTCCGCTGCAACCTCGTCCCCGGCGTCGGCGAGCTGTTCGTCATGCCGACCCTGACGACGTCCGGGCGCGCGGACATCCTGTTCTGGGAGGGCATACCCGGCGGCCCGCTCGACGTCTTCGCCGGCGTGAAGGACCCGTCCGAGCACCTCTCCCTGACCCTGGAACTCATGGAGCGGTACGTGCCGTGGGAGTACGCCCGCGCCACCAAGGTGGAGCTGACGGACGCCGGCGGCACGCTGAGCGGACGGTACGCCCCCACGGTCCGCAACCCCGTCGGCCGGCTCCCCGGCGGCGGCCTGGTCCTCGGCGTCGCGGACGTCGTCGTGGCCAACGACCCCATCACCGGGCAGGGCTCCAACTCCGCCTCCAAGTGCGCGGCCGCCTACCTCGCGTCGATCCTGGAGCACGGCGACAAGGAGTTCGACGAGACCTGGATGCGGGCCACGTTCGACCGCTACTGGGCCACCGCCCAGCACGTCACCAAGTGGACGAACGCCATGCTGGCCCCGCCGCCGGAGCACATCCTCGACCTCATCGGCGCGGCGGGCCGGCTCCAGCCGGCCGCCGACCGCTTCGCCAACGGCTTCGACAACCCGGCCGACTTCGAGAACTTCTTCTACGAGCCGGAGAAGACCGAGGCGTACCTGGCGTCCGTCACGCCTTCCTGACCGCCGGGCGTACCGCGCCCAGGACCGGGTTGGAGGCGATCGGGGAGATCGTGATCTTCTCGCCGGGGCGCGGGGCCTGGATCACCTTGCCCTTGCCGATGTACAGGGCCACGTGCGTCGCGTCCGGGAAGTAGATCACCAGGTCGCCGGGGCGCAGCTCGATCAGCGGGACGCGTTCGAGCCGCGCCCACTGCTCCTGGCTGGTGCGGGGGATGCGGGTGCCGGCGTGCCCCCAGGCCCGCTGGGTCAGCCCGGAGCAGTCGTACGACTTCGGGCCCTCGGCGCCCCACCGGTACGGCTTGCCGAGCTGGCGTTCGGCGAAGCGGATCGCCCGCCGGGCCGGGGCGGACGGCTTGGCGTCGTCCTCCGCGAGGGCGCCCGACGCCAGCAGGTCCTTCTGCGCCTTCGTGACGCCCTTCTCCTCCAGCTCGGCCAGCGCGGCGAGCTGCTCGGCGGTGAGGGAGGCGAGGAGTTCCTCCACCTTCCGCAGCCGCTTCCGTACCGTGTCGCGGTCCTTCTTCTGCCGTTCGGCGAGCGCGAGTTGCTTGTCGAGGGCGGCGCGGGCGGCGCGGGCCAGCCGGTCTGCCGCCCGTTCCGTGCCGGTCAGCCGGCCGACGGTCTCGGCGCGCTCGCGGGCCAGCAGGCCGATGACATGGCCCTGGTCCAGGGCGTGCTGCGGGTCGCGGGCCAGCAGCAGCCGGACGTACGGGGAGATCGCCGTGGTGTTCTGGTACTGCTGGCGGGCCAGGCGGCCCGCCGCGCCCCGGCTGTCGTGCAGGCGCAGCCGCGCGGACGCGAGCGCCTTGTCCAGGCGGGCCACCTCGGCGCGCTGCCCGTCCAGCTTCTCCTCGGTGGTGTTGTACGTCTCGGTCGCCCGCTCCGCCTCCCGGTACAGCCGCTGAAGGTCCGTCAGAAGCGCGACCGTGGTGCGCTCGGGGGGCTCGGGGGCCGCCGTGGCGGACACGGGCACGAGGAGCGCGGCGGACAGCACGGTAGCGGTGCACGCCAGCCGCAGCGGCCTTCCCGACATGTCATCACCTCCGGTGCGGACAGGATCTCTGCTCGCACCGAGAGCATCGGGCGGACGCACCGGGGCCGCGCGCCGGACGTGCGCGGTTCGGCGTAGGCCGGTCACCCGTGCGGGTCGTCCGGCTTGCCGCGCGGCGTGTCGCCGGGACGCGACCACGGCCAGTTCAGCCGGCGCCCCTGGTCGCCCTCGGGGTCGTAGGCGTACTTCCAGCGCCGGGACAGGCCCGGCCGGGCGGCCTGCCCGCGCGGGACGCGGCGGTAGACGAGGACCGTGGGCGGCCCGCCGTCCGGGCCGGGGACGGGGATGCGGTACGTCTTCGGCGGGTGGCCGGTGATGCCCAGCAGCACCGGCAGCACGCGGCCGTCCATCGGGCCGCCCTCGAACGGGGTGTCTTCGCTCTTCACGGGACCAGTGTCAGCCATCCGCCAGGAGGCGCTCGGCCAGCGCGGCGGTCTGCGGGTCCCGGGCGGCGGTCACCGACAGCACGGCGACGAACTGGTCCACCAGCCAGTCGCGCAGTTCCTCCACGGGCGGCCGCTTGCCCTCGTCGAGCCAGATGAGGGAGGCCGCCTCCACGGCCGTGATCCACATGCGGACCGTCATGCGCAGCCGCAGCCCCGGGTCGCCGACCTCCAGGTGCCGCAGGATGTGCTCGGCGGCGGCGCGGCGCACCCCGTCGACGATGGCCGTCGTCCGGGACGTCTCGACGACGCTGCCGCCCTGGAGCAGGGCGCTGAAGCCGGTGTCGTGCTGGTCGACGAAGGCGAGGTAGCGGTCGAGCGCGCGGGCGAGCCGGGGGACCAGGCGGCCCTCGCGGGGCTCGTCGAAGCAGGTCCGCAGTTCCTCGGCGGCGGAGCGCAGCGCCGCCTCGTACAGCTGCTGCTTGCCGCCCGGGAAGTACCGGTACACCAGGGGCCGGGACACCCCCGCCGCCTCCGCCACGTCGTCGAGGGAGACCTCCTCGGGGGCCCGGTGCGCGAACAGTCCGAGGGCGGCGTCGAGGAGCTGGGTACGGCGCTCCTCGACGCTCAGGCGGCGGTAGGCGGGAGCGGCTGGCATGGAAGGAAGCCTAACCGCCGGGGTGGGACCGGCTCCGGGCACGCGGCGGCTACGCCAGCATGCCCGACGACTTCCACAGGCGGCGGCCCACTCCGCGCAGGACGCCGATGTCGTCCAGGAAGTCCGTCAGCCGCTTGGCCCCGGTCTGCATGACCTCGCGGCGGTGACCGCTGGCCTTGACCTGGGCCATGGCCTCCCGCTTGTCGAGGCCGACGTTGGTGTAGACGTCCGGGTTGACGAAAGCGACCGAGAAGACGCGGGCGAACTCGCCCGAGGTGACCCGGGTGAACTCCTGCGACCACCTCGGCGCCGTCATCATCTGCCGGCGCAGCTCCTCACGGGCGTACCGCACATGGCGGGCCTCCTCGACCACGTGGATGCGGGTGACACCGCGGATGAGGGTCTGGACGCGCTCGTCCGGGAAGGTCAGGCGCTGCATCCAGTCGAGGATCTCCTCGCCGAGCAGGGTGGCCGTGAAGGAGCCCGGGGTGGTGGAGATCGTCTTGAACAGCCGGCCCAGGTTCTGGTGGACGCGGCTGACGGGGTACCAGGGCGTGCCGCCGTGGGAGATCAGGCGGGCGAACATCTTGGAGTGCCGGCACTCGTCCTCGATCTCGGTGAGCGCGTACCGGACGTGGGCGCTCGTCGCGGACTTGTCGTAGATGTGCCGGACCAGCAGCTGCATGAGAATGATCTCGAACCAGATGCCGAGGGAGGCGAGCGCGGCGGCCTCGTGCTGGGAGAGCGCGATGCACTGCTCCTCGCTCATCCGCTTCCACATCGGAGTGTCGTAGAGCGAGACGAGCTCCGGGGGCCAGAACCATTTGCCCTCCTCGAAGGGCGCGTCCCAGTCCAGTTCCTCGTCGGGGTCGAAGGAGTGCTTCGCGGAAGAGGCGAGGAGGCGTTCGGCCACCTGTTCGCGGTCCTTGAGCAGGCCGAGCGCGTCGCGCAGGCCGTCCAGCGCCTCGGCTTCCGTCAGGGCAGTCATCGGTCCCTCACCTCGTTACCGGTGGTCACATCGTACGGGTCTTATGAGACTGCCTGTCAGCAAGCCCGTCAATCCCCTGTGCCGCACTTGTTGACCCCGCGTCCAACACGTAGGAGCCTGCGCCGTATGCCGACATACGACGTGTACGCCGACGATCCGGGTGACCCCCTCTGGCAGGTACCGGCGACCGGCGCGGCCCGCTTCAACTGGGAGTACGACGACGGCCGCGAGCGGCTCCTCGCCCTCTACCAGAAGGGCAAGGACAAACAGTGGGACGGGCAGCGCAGGATCGACTGGGACCTGGAGGTCGACCCCTACGACCCGCTCGGCACCCCCGAGGACGCGATGGCCCTGTACGGCACGCCCCACTGGGACCGGATGAACGACCGGGAGAAGGGCGACCTGCGCCGGCACTACGCGTCCTGGCAGTTCAGCCAGTTCCTGCACGGCGAGCAGGGCGCGATGATCTGCGCCGCGCGGATCGTGGAGTCGGTGCCCGACATGGACGCCAAGTTCTACTCGGCGACCCAGACCATGGACGAGGCCCGGCACGCCGAGATCTACGGCCGTTTCCTCCACGAGAAGGTCGGGATGGTCTACCCGATCAACGACAACCTCCAGTCCCTGCTCGGCGACACCCTGCGCGACAGCCGCTGGGACATGCCCTACCTCGGCATGCAGGTGCTGATCGAGGGGCTGGCGCTGGCCGCGTTCGGCATGATCCGCGACACCACCACCAAACCGCTGCCCCGGCAGATCCTCGCCTACGTCATGCAGGACGAGGCCCGGCACGTGGCCTTCGGGCGGATGGCCCTGCGCGACTACTACAAGCAGCTCACCGACGCCGAACTGCGCGAACGCGAGGAGTTCGTCATCGAGGGCTGCCACCTCATGCGGGACCGGCTGCGGGGCGTGGAGGTCCTGGAGAACTTCGGCATCCCGAAGGCCGAGGCGGAGGAGCTCAGCGAGCGCTCCGAGTTCCTCCAGCTCTTCCGCAGGCTGCTGTTCTCCCGCATCGTGCCCTGCGTCAAGGACATCGGCCTGTGGGGCAAACGGCTCCAGCAGGCCTACGTCGACATGGGCGTGCTGGAGATGGGCGACCAGAATCTGGACCTGCTCATGTCCCAGGACGAGGAGATCGCGGAGCGGCTGGACGCCGAACGGTTCGCGCGCGAGGAGCGCGAGCGGGTCGCCGAGGTGACCGACGCGGTGCGCGCGGGCTCCGACTGAGCCGCGCGCCTCAACGCCGTTGCTCCGGCGACGACTTCAGCACGGCCTCCATCACCGCCCGCGCGATCGGCGCCGCGTCCCCGCCGCCGCTGATCTCGCCCCGGTCCGCGTCCGCGTCCTCCACCACCACGGCGACCGCGACCTTCGGCTCCACGTCGTGGTCGCCCTGCGCCCAGGAGACGAACCAGGCGTACGGCGTCCCGGAGTTGCCCAGGCCGTGCTGCGCGGTGCCGGTCTTGCCGCCGACCGTCGCGCCCGGGATCCAGGCGTTGGTGCCGGTGCCCTCCCGCACCACGTCCACCATCAGGTCCCGCAGCTGGGCGGCCGTCGAGGGCCGCATCGCCTGCCGCATCGGCCGGGACCCGGCCGCCGCCACCGTGCCCCCGCCCGCCCGCACCGTGCGCTCCACCAGATACGGCGAGCGCACCTGCCCCCCGTTCGCCACGGCCGCCGCCACCATCGCCATCTGCAACGGCGTGGCCCGCGTGTTGTACTGCCCGATCGACGACAGCGCGAGCTGCGCCCGGTCCACCCGGGTGTCGAACGTGGACCGCGCGACCGAGTAGGGGATCTTCAGATCGGGGTCGTTGAACCCGAACGCGCCGGCCGTCGCCGCCATCCGTTTCACCCCCACCTCGACGCCGAGCTTCGCGAACACCGTGTTGCAGGACCACTCGAACGCCTTGCGCAGCGGAACGTCCTTGCAGCCGTCGGAGGCGTTCGTCAGCTTCGTTCTGGTGCCCGGCAGCGTGTACGGGTCGGGGGTGCGGGTCCGGACGTCCAGGTCCTCGACCACCCCCGCGTCCAGCGCGGCGGCCGCCGTCACCACCTTGAAGGTCGACCCCGGCGGATACGTCTTGCGCACCGCCCGGTTCAGCATCGGCTTGTCCGGGTCGCGGTTCAGCGTCGACCAGGACCGGGCCACCGCCGAGCCGTTCCCCGACAGGACCGAGGGATCGTAGGAGGGCGCGGACACCAGGGCGAGGACGCGCCCCGTCGACGGCTCGATCGCCGCGACCGCCCCCTTGCGGCCCGCCAGCCCCTCGTACGCGGCCTCCTGCGCGGCCCGCCGCAGCGTGGTGACCACGTCCCCGCCCGGGTACCGGCTCCGCGTGGCGGCCCCCCACAGGGGGAACGGCGACAGCAGCGGGTCGGTGCCCGCCAGGACGCCGTCCTCGGTGTGCTCCAGCAGCGTCGTGCCGTACACCTGCGAGGCGTAGCCGGTCACCGGGGCGTACATCGGGCCGTTCGCGTACGTCCGCTCGTAGCGCAGGTGCTCGCTGGTGTCCTTCGAGCCGGTGACCGGGGTGCCGTCGACCAGGATGTCCCCGCGCGGCTGCCCGTACCGGGCGATGGTGGTGCGCCGGTTGGCGATGTTGTCGCCGTACGCCGGGGCCTCGACGACCTGCACCCGGGCGGCGTTGACCAGCAGCGCGGCCAGCAGCAGCGCGCAGAAGAAGGCGGCGTGCCGGATGTGCCGGGTCATCGGACGGCCCCCGCCGGCTCGTGCCGCCCCGCCTCCGGCGCCGCGCTCTCCTCGCCGCGGGGCACGCCCAGGCGGCTGCGCGCGCGGTCGCTCAGCCGGATCAGCAGCGCCACGATCGCCCAGTTGGTGACCACCGACGAGCCGCCCTGCGCCAGGAACGGCATCGCCATGCCGGTCAGCGGGATCAGCCCGGTCACCCCGCCCGCGATCACGAACACCTGGAGCGCCACGATGGAGGCGAGCCCCACCGCGAGCAGCCGCCCGAACGGGTCGCGCAGCGCGAGGCCCGTCCGGTAGCCGCGCTCCACGAGCAGGCCGTACAGCAGGAAGACCGCGGACAGTCCGGCCAGGCCCAGCTCCTCCCCGGCGGTGGCCAGGATGAAGTCCGACTTGGCCGCGAAGCCGATCAGGATCGAGTGGCCGAGGCCGAGCCCGGTGCCGAACGTGCCCCCCGCCGCGAAGGCGAACAGCGACTGGGAGAGCTGGTTGGGCCCCTCACCCGCCTCGATGGAGGCGAACGGATGCCGCCAGTCCTCGACCCGGCCGTGCACATGCGGCTCCAGCATGCCCACGGCGACAGCGCCGACCGCCGCGAGCAGCAGGCCGACCGCGATCCAGCCGGTGCGCCCGGTGGCGACGTACAGCAGCACCACGAACAGGCCGAAGAACAACAGCGAGGTGCCCAGGTCCCGTTCGAGGACGAGCACGCCCACGCTGATGAGCCAGATCGCGACGATGGGGCCGAGGACCCGCCCGGTGGGCAGCTGGAGCCGCTCCACCCCGAGGACCCGCCGGCCCGTGTAGGCCAGCGCGCTGCGGTTGGCGGCCAGGTACGCGGCGAAGAACACCGCGAGCAGCACCTTCGCGAACTCGCCGGGCTGGATCGAGAATCCCGCGATCCGGATCCAGATGCGGGCGCCGTTCACCGAGGGGAAGAGGATCGGCAGGGTCAGCAGGGCGAGCGCGGCGACGACACAGACATACGCGTACCGCTGGAGCACCCGGTGGTCGCGCAGCAGCAGGACGACCACGATGAACAGGGCCACCCCCAGCGTGGACCACACGAGCTGGGTCGGCGCCGCCCGGTCACCCGGCGTCTCCAGGTCGAGCCGGTAGATCAGCACCAGGCCGAGCCCGTTGAGCAGGACGCCGATCGGCAGCAGCAGGGGGTCCGCCGACGGGGCGCGCAGGCGTACGGCCAGATGCGCGACCAGTGCCAGCACGCCCAGCCCGGCGCCGTAGCCCGCGGCGCCGGGCGGGACGGTGCCCTGCCGGGCGAGACCGACGGCGCAGTACCCGTACACGCTGAGCAGGACGGCCACGACGATGAGGGACAGTTCGATGCCACGGCGCCGGGGGAGGGGTGCGGCGGGAGCGGGCGTGTCCGCTGCCACCAGGGAGGTTCCGGCCTTGATCATGTCCGGAACCTACCCAAATAGTCCGTCTTGCGCGCCTGGTGTCTCAGCACCAGCGCGGCGTGTGCCCGAAGGTGTCGATGTAGCGCGCCGAGCCCCAGGCCCAGATGCCGTCCGCGAGGAGGTACCAGTTCCCGTTGCCCTGGACGCTCTCGCCCCGGGTCTTGCAGAAGATGCGTACGTGGTCGCCCCGGTGCACGACGCGGATGACCTGGCTGCCCCGGTTGGGGGCGCTGCGCAGCAGCAGCGTGCTCGCGGTGACCCGGCCCCGGGTGTACTGCTGGTTCCCGCCCTGACCGCCGCCCCAGTCGCCCTGCGCCGCCCCCTGGGACGCACCCTGCGAGGCGCCCTGGCCGTTCTGCTCCCCGCCCTCTCCCTGGGCCCCGCCCCAGTCCCCCTGTGACTCCGTGCTGCTGCCGGACCCCCACTCGTCGTCGGCCACGGCGGGTGTGGCGGCCGCGGCGGTGGCGAGCAGACCGGCGGCTATGGACAGCGCGAAACGCGAACGCAGGGCCATGAGGCACCTCCGAGGACAGTCCCGGAAACGCCCGGGACAGGAAAAACCTGACTGATCGCCACATTAGGAGCACCTCTGGGGCGCCGCGCGCCTGAATGGGCCAACCGAGCACCACCCCCCGGGGGGAGAGAGAAGCGGGCCCGAGCGGCGCGCCTCACCTGGAGCACGGGGAATCCCGCACGGGCCCAGCGTCCGGGGTGCCGGGCATGCCAGCCGCGCGGCCCCGGCCCGCGCTCCAGGGCAGGACCAACGGGCGACCGCCCCGGCGTCCCGGGGGTGTTGAACCTTGGCCGTGCGGCCCCGGAAAGGCACCGCCCCTGCTCCCGGGCTCCGGCGGGGCCTGCCGGGCGTCGGCCCACGCCAGGCGTGCGGCTCCCCCCTGCAGCGCGACGGCAGCGTCGGTCGGGCGACCGGCAACGTCAGCCGCGCCTCCCCCCCCCGGAACGCGGGCTACGGCAGGACCAGTCGGGCGATCGCTCCGCCGTCGGGGGCGTTGGTGAAGGTCAGGCGGGCGCCCAGGACCTCCGCCTGGCCCAGCGCGATCGTCAGTCCGAGCCCGTGTCCCGTGGTGCCGCCCTCCGTGCGGAAGCGCTGCGGGCCGTGCGCCACCAGGTACTCCGGATAGCCCTCGCCGTGGTCCCGGACCGTCACCACGGTCCCGTCCACCGTCAGCACCACCGGCCCCCGGCCGTGCTTGTGCGCGTTGGCCACCAGGTTGCCCAGCACCCGTTCCAGCCGTCGCCGGTCGGTCTCCACGACCGCGTCCCGCACCACCACGACCCCCGTGTCACCGGCGGCGCCCCGCACCACCCGGTCCGCCAGCGCGGCCAGCGACTCGGTGTCCACTTCGGAGCGCTCGCGCCCCGACTCCAGCCGCGAGATCTCCAGCAGGTCCTCGGTCAGCGTCCGCAGCGCCGCCACCCGGTCCCGCACCAGCTCGGTCGGCCGCCCCGGCGGCAGCAGTTCGGCCGCCGCGTGCAGCCCGGTCAGCGGGGTGCGCAACTCGTGCGCCACGTCCGCCGTGAAGCGCTGCTCGGCCAGCAGCTTGGCCTGGAGCGAGGACGCCATCGAGTCCAGGGCGGCCGCGACCACGGCCACCTCGTCCTGCGGCCGGTCCGGGTCCTTCGTCCGTGGGTCGCCGACCCGCGCGTCCAGGTCGCCGACGCTGATCCGCCGGGCCACCCCGGCCGTGGCGTGCAGCCGCCGCGTCACCCGGGTCACCGCGAACGCGCCCGCCAGCACCGTCACCCCGATGGCCAGTGCCGACGACCACAGGATCGCCCGGTCCAGACCGTCTATCGTGCGCGCCTGCTGCGAGTAGTCCACCTCGACGGCGAGCACCCGGCCGCGGTCGACGGGACCCGCCGCCCACATCGTGGGGCGCCCCCGGTGATCGGTGACGACGGTGCCCCGCTCGCCGCCCAGCGCCAGGTCCCGCAGGGAGCCCGGCAGCCCCGGCGGGTCGACCCGCGCGCCGGAAGCGAGCCTGTCCCCGGCCTCGAACGCCGTCGTGGCGCTCGCCAGCCGGTCCAGCGCCAGGTCGCGCGCCTTGCCGACGGTCTGGTTGGTCACCGAGACGTGCACCAGCACACCGAGCAGGGCCGCGAGCGCACAGCACATCACCGTGATGAACACGGCGGCCCGCACGGCGAGCGGGCCGGCCCACCGGGGCAGCCGGAGCCTCACGGGGTGCCCGCCGAGGGGGACGCCGGCGACTTCGGGGAGTGAGGCGACTTCGACGACTTCGGCGGGTGCGGCCCGGTGCGCAGCATCTCGTCGTGGGTGAGCAGCATCGCCTTCTGGTCCGGCTCCCAGGTCCACTGGAGCCGGTACTCGTACCCGGCGACCTCCGACGGCGAGCGGATGATCACCGAACGCCGGGCCAGCTCCACCCCGCTGACGGCGTCGTCCCAGCTCATCACCTGCACCAGCCGCCGCTTCTCCACCGTGTACACGCGCACCGCGGTGGTCCGGCCCGGCAGCAGCCGGAAGCCCAGCGTCAGATCGGCGCGCCCGTCGCCGGTGAGATCCCGGTAGTAGGGCCGCAGCACCGGGCACCGGCCGTGCCCCGCGCCGTCACCGCAGTCGCCGATCAGCCGCCCGGTCTCGCGGTACGGCGCCTTGCCGCCCTCGTAGTCCCCGGGGCTCTTCGCCACCTCCCGTCGCACCACGTCCACCGGGTCCACGGCGCGGATGTCCCCGCCGGGCACGGTGAGGCCCTTCACGGTCTCCCGGTTCACCTCGCCGATCACGTACGCCGGGCTCGACGCGGGCGTCAGCCGCGGCCAGAGCGTGTCCGGGGCGACGGCGGTCTCCGTCGGGCCGGCGCTCCGCAGGCCCCCGGCGTCACCGCACCCCGCGACGGCCGCCGACAGCAGGGCGACGAGCGCGGCGAGGCGCATGAGGCGGCTGCGGGGCACGGTTCTCCAGTGAAGGGCGGGCGCTGGGCGGGCGCGTCCACAGTATTCGTACGGAAGTCCATTTTGCGCACCCGGGGGCGGGGGGCGGCACGGTCACTCGGCGAGTTCCTCCAGCAGCCGGGCGACCGGCAGTCCCGCGCGGAGGTAGTCGACGAACAGTTCGTTGTGCAGGGCCCAGGGAGAGCGGCGGGAGCGTATCAGCCGGATCGCCCGGTCGGGGGAGTGGCCGCGGCGGATCAGGGCCTGGGCGACGACCAGCCCCGAGCGGTTGTAGCCGTGGTAGCAGCGGACCAGGACCCTGCGGTCCGCGTCCAGCGCCTCCGTCACGGCGTCCGCGAGCCGGATCACGCCCGCGAGCTGGGTCCCGTCCAGCGGCCCGTCCGGGATCGGCCACACATGGTGCTCCACGCCCTGCTCGGGCCCGTGCCCGGGCAGCCGCAGCAAGCTCTGGACGAGGTCGAACTCGTCCCGCACCACGGCGAACTCCAGTTGCCCGGCCCGGCCGCGGAACTGGTGCCCGCCCATCCACAGGCCGGGCACGATCTCGCTCCACGCACTGTCCGGAGCGGGTACGTCGGGTTGCTTCCTGCGGGTACGCAACGGCGCCTCCCCAGCCGCCCCTCGCGGGGCCCTGCCCAACTCCTCCCCAAGGTATCCGGGTTCTTGCCCGCGCAGCACCCCGCCTGTTCCCATGGTCGGTGGGGTGATGGTGCCATGAGCGAACTGCGCGTCGTACCAGCCTGGCGGCACGGCCAGGAACGGCTGTACGTCTGCCTCCCGGACGGGCGGAACATCGCCTGGTACGACCGGGACGCGGCCCGCGTGAACCTGCTGGGCCAGGACCGCCGCGAGGAGGTGCTGGAGGCCCTCGGCCCCTTCGTCACCGGCCCGGTCACGGTGGGCCCGCCCCCGGTCCCCACCCCCGCCGACCTGGCCCGGCTCGCCCTGCACCCGGACGACGACCTGGCCCCCAACCGCCCCGGCGAGGCGCTGCTCGTCGCCCTCGACCGCGACCCCGGCCCCGCCCACCGGCTGCGCACCGACCCACGGCGGCGGGCGCTGACCGCCGAGCGCACGGTCGGGGAGGCGCTGGACCTGCTGGAGGGCGCCGGCTGGCGCGTGCTGCACTCGGTGCCGCTGCCCGGCGGCGACCGCGTCCACCATCTGCTGATCGGGCCCGGCGGGCTGTTCACCCTGCACAGCGTGTACGCCCACCGGCAGAAGGTGACCGTCGCCGATCCACTGGTCACCCTCGGCCGGCGCACCACGGAACCGCTGCTGCGGCGCCTGCGCGCCGACGCCGACCGGGCCGCGCACGCCCTGACCGCCGAGGTCCGCCCGGTCCTCGTCCTCGTCGACCCGGCGGAGGTGACGGTACGCACCCCGCCGCGCGAGGTGCGGGTGCTCCGGGACACGGAGATCGCCGGGTTCGCGCGGACGGGCGGGCTGCTGAAGCCGGCGGACGTCGAGGCCCTGTTCGCGCTGGCCCGGGACCGTACGGTGTGGACGGCGGCGCTGTAGGCGGTCAGGGCGCCGCTGCCGTCAGGGCACCTGGGCCGCGGTGATGCGTGGGGTCCTCAGGGCACCTCGGCCGCGGCCTTCGGGTCCAGCAGGGGCGCCAGCAGGTCGCCGAAGTCCTGCAGGCGCGGGGCCAGGTCCGGGGCGAGGAAGGTCAGGGCGCCGGGGGAGCCGCACTCCGCCACCTCCTCCCAGGTGACCGGCGCCGACACCAGGGGCTCGGCGCGGGCGCGCAGAGTGTAGGGGGCGGCCGTCGTCTTGCGGGCGGCGTTCTGGCTCCAGTCGACGAACACCTTGCCCGGCCGCAGGCTCTTGGTCATCCGGTGCACGACCAGCCGGGGCATCGCCCGCTCGGCCTCCACGGCGAGTTCCTTGGCGTACTCCGTGGCCCGCTCGGAGGACACCTGCCGTACGGCCGCGCTGAGGTGCAGGCCCTTGGAGCCGGAGGTCTTGGCGTACGCCTCGATGCCGTCGGCGGCCAGCCGCTCCCGCAGCCACAGGGCGACCTCGCAGCACTCGACCACCGAGGCGGGCGCCCCGGGGTCCAGGTCGAAGACCAGCCGGTCCGCCTCGCCGGGTTCCGCGATCACCCACTGGGGCGTATGGAACTCGGTCACCAGGTTCGCGGCCCACATCAGGCTCGCCAGGTCCTGCACCAGCACCATCCGCGCCGGCCCCTCCATGCGGGGCACCTCGGCGGTGGTGACCCAGTCGGGGGTGCCCGGCGGCACGTTCTTGGCGAAGAACAGCTGTCCGTCCGGGCCGTCCGGGTAGCGCAGGAACGACACCGGCCGGTCGCGCAGATGCGGCAGCAGCACCGGCGCGGTGGTGGCGTAGTAGTGCAGCACCTCGCCCTTGGTGAAGCCGGTCGCCGGGTACAGCACCTTCTCCAGGTTGCTCAGCGCGAGCCGTCGCCCCTCCACCTCTGTGATCGGCGTCATACGATGAGGATTCCAGAGAAACGGATGAATATAGGAACAATCCTGGCATATCGACCGAAGGGGTGCGGAAGTGCGATCCATCTGGAACGGCGCCATCTCGTTCGGCCTGGTCAGCATCCCCATCAAGCTGGTGAACGCCACCCAGAACCGCTCGATCTCCTTCCGTCAGATCCACACGGAGGACGGCGGCCGGATCCGCTACCGCAAGGTCTGCGAACTGGAGGACCGCGAGGTCGGCCAGGCCGAGATCGGCAAGGGTTACGAGGACGCGGACGGCACGATCGTCCCGATCACCGACGAGGACCTCTCCCACCTCCCGCTGCCGACCGCCCGGACCATCGAGATCGTCGCCTTCGTCCCGGCCGACCGGATCGACCCGCTCCAGATGGACGCCGCCTACTACCTGGCGGCCGGTGGGGCGCAGGCGGCCAAGCCGTACACCCTGCTGCGCGAGGCGCTCAAGCGGAGCCAGAAGGTGGCCATCGCCAAGTACGCCCTGCGCGGCCGGGAGCGGCTCGGCATGCTGCGGGTCGTCGACGACGCCATCGCCATGCACGGGCTGCTGTGGCCGGACGAGGTCCGGGCCCCCGAGGGCGTCGCGCCGGACACGCCCGTCACCGTGAACGACAAGGAACTCGACCTCGCGGACGCCCTGATGGACACCCTCGGCGAGATCGAGCTCGAGGAGCTGCACGACGAGTACCGCGAGGCCCTGGAGGAGGTGGTCGCCGCGAAGGTCTCCGGCGAGGCCCCGCCCGAGACGCCCGAGCCGGCGCGGTCCGGCAAGGTCCTCGACCTGATGGCCGCCCTCGAGAACAGCGTGCGCGCGGCGAAGGAGTCGCGGGGCGAGCGGCCGGCGGAGGCCGAGGAGGCGTCCGGGGCGCGGGAGGCGGAGGTGCGGACGCTGCCGCAGCGCAAGTCGGCCCGCGCGGCACCGAAGCAGACCTCCGGGAAGAAGTCCGCGGCCGGCGGGAAGGCCGCCGCGAAGAAGACCGCGTCGTCCGCCTCGTCCGCGTCCTCGACGTCGTCGGCGAGGAAGTCGACGTCCAAGTCCGCCCAGGGCGCGAAGAAGACCCCGGCGAAGAGCACCGCCAGGAGCACCGGCAAGACCACGGCCAAGAAGACGGCGGCCAAGAAGACGGCCTCCCGCAAACGGTCGGCGTGATGCGCGCCCGCCCGCTCAGGCCAGCCGCTCGGCGAGCAGGGCCAGCACCTCGGGCTTGCGCGGGGTGAGGTAGAAGTGGCCGCCCTCGAAGGTTCGCACCTCCACACCCCGTGAGGTGACGTCCGACCAGGACGACAGGTCCTCGACCGGGCACACCGGATCGCGGTCCCCGCCGCAGGCGGTCACCGGGACGGCCAGCCGGCGCAGCGGTGCCGGGCGGTGGGCCGCCAGCATCCGGAAGTCCGCGCGCAGCGCCGGCATGATCACCGGCCGCAGCTCGTGATGGTCGTACACGGCGGCACCGGCCGGATCGAGCCCGCGGACGCGCCGCAGGATCTCGTCGTCGTCCGGGGCCGGCCGTGCCGCGAGCTCGTGCGGGCCGCGCGGCCGCCCCCGCCCCGACACGGCGAGCCGGACCGGGGCCGCGCCCGCGTCCTCCAGCCGGCCGGCCACCTCGTACGCCACCGCCGAGCCCATGCTGTGCCCGAACAGCGCCACCGGCAGCCCGTCCGCCGACTCCTGGAGCAGCGCCTCGGCGACCGTGCCGGCCAGCTCCTCCATCGTCGCCGGGCACGGGTCGTTCAGCCGGTCCTGGCGGCCGGGGTACTGCACCGACAGCACCTCGAGCCACGGCGGCGTGAGCGCCGCCCAGTCGTGGAAGAAGCCGGCCGCCCCGCCCGCGTGCGGGAAGCACACCAGACGCAGCCGCGCGGCGGGGGAGCGCACGCCCCTCAGCCACCGGGTCCGTGTGCCGGGCACGGTCATGACGCAGCCCCGGTCATGACGTCGCCCCGCATCCGCCGGGCACGCAGAGGAACGGGCACGTCCTCGCGGTCACCTGACACCCCCGTCGCATACCGTTTCCGACCGGGAACTCTAGTTCGACCAGCGGCGCGCCGCGGCCTCGCGCGCGCAAAGCGGCCGAGAAACCTCCCTGCCAGGCCCTCCGCACGGCGCGACTCCCGGTGATCACCGGCCCGCGGTGCCGTCCGACAGACCGTCACGGCGACGATCTCGTAGACACCTACGAACGTTTGCGGTCACCCGGCCGCCCACCGATCCCTGACCGGTTCGCACCCTTGCTCCATTTCGCGGCTCCGTGCCCGCCCCGCCGGGCCGAAGCGGCCGTACGGGCTTGCCCGATGGGCTGGCCCGACCAACTCGCCCCTCCCTAGGATGGGTTGTCGGCGAGGTGATCCTCCTCGGCCGGCCCTGCCACTGGGGGAAACGATGGAGCCTGGAAAGCTGTCCACATCGATCGACGCCGCGGTGCCGACAGCGGCGCGCATGTACGACCACTATCTCGGCGGCAAGGACAACTACGCCTCCGACCGAGCGGCCTGCGAGGAACTGGACAAGGTCGTCCCCAGCACCCGGGCCCTCGCGGTGAACAACCGGCGTTTCCTCCAGCGCGCCGTCCGCACCCTCGCCGGTGAGTACGGCATCCGCCAGTTCCTCGACCACGGCTCCGGTCTTCCCACCCAGAACAACGTCCACCAGGTCGCCCAGGACATCGACCCCGAGTCGCGCGTCATCTACGTCGACAACGACCCGATGGTCCTGGTCCACGGGCGCGCTCTGCTCGACCAGAACGACCGCACCGCCGTCATCCACGCCGACATGCGCGACACCGACGGCATCTTCGACCACCCCGACACCAAGCGCCTGATCGACTTCTCGCAGCCGGTCGCCGTGCTGTTCAACTCGGTGTTCCACTGCATCCCGGACAGCGACACGGACGGCCCGCTCGCCGTGGCCCGCAGGGTGCGCGAGCGCCTCGCGCCCGGCAGCTTCATGCTGATGTGCCAGCTGGTCAGCGAGGACCCCGAGGTCCGCAAGTTCGTCACGGAGTTCATGGACCAGGCGACCCAGGGCCACTGGGGGCGGGTGCGTCAGGAGAAGGACGTCGAGGAGTACTTCGAGGGCCTCGAGATCCTGGAGCCCGGGCTGGTCGAGGTCTCCACCTGGCGCCCCGACAACGAGGTGGCACCCCGTCAGCAGACGCAGGAGTGGATCGAGTTCGGCGGCATCGGCCGCCTGCCGCGGTAGCGCGGCCGCCCGCACCGCATCATCCGCCCGGGGCTCTCGTGAGGGAGCCCCGGACGCGTCGTACGGGCCGGATGTGACAGAGGTGGGCCAGGCTACGGCGATCGTGGATGCGTCAGTGATCGTCGCGGCGCCGACGGGGATGCCGCCCGCCGGGTCAGCTCCCGGTCGCCGCGGCGCTCAGGCGCTGCGCCGCGCGTCAGCGGCCGGTCACGCGTAACGCTTCATCGTCTCGCGCAGCCGCTCCAGCGACTCCCGCGGGTCGAGTGCCTCGTCGCCCAGGCGGTCCAGCGCGAGCCGGTACTCCTCCGTCTCGTCGCGGTCCTCCAGGAATGCGGCGCTCTTGATGTGCTCCAGATACACGATGTCCGGCAGGTCCACGCCGCCGAACCGCAGATAGGTGATCGGGATGGCGGGCGCCGACGCGTTCGTCACGTCCAGCGGCACGATCTGCACGGTCACATGCGGCCGCTGAGCCATCTCCACGAGGTACTCCAGCTGCTCGTGCATCACCGCGGGGCTGCCGAGGACCCGCAGCAGCACCGACTCGTCCACGATCGCCCACAGCCGGGGCGCGTCGGAGCGGTGCAGCAGCTCACGGCGGCGCATGCGCAGCTCGACCCGCCGCTGCACCTCGCGCGCGGACGCCGTGGGCAGGCCGCGCTCGACGACGGCCCGCGTGTATTCCTCGGTCTGCAGCAGACCGGGCACGTACTGGAGCTCGAAGGTACGGATGGCGGTGGCGGCCTCCTGGAGCCCCACCAGCCGGTCGAACCACTCCGGCATCAGCCGCTTGTCGTAGCGCTGCCACCACCCGGGCTCGGTGGCGCGCTTGAGCAGCTGCAGCAGTACGGAGGCCTCGTACTCCTCGGTGCGGTAGAGCTCCAGCAGCGCGCGGACGTCGGCCTCGGTGGGCGGCCGGCGGCCCTTGCCCGACTCGATCCGCGACAGCTTCGCCGGGCTGAACCCGACGGCCCGCGCGGCCTGGTCCTGGGAGAGTCCCGCGTCCTCGCGGATACCCGCCAGCTGCACGCCGACCAGCATCTTCAGCAGAGTGGGCGCGGGTTCGGTCCGGCTGAGATACGGCTCGAGGCGGGAAATGCGAGGTGACTCGGAGGACATCCTGACTCCCCGTAGACGGGCATACGACAGACTGCATTATCGCATCCCGACGGCTCCTGCCGCCCGGCCCGGCCGGAAGTGGCGGCCTCAACTTCCGTTTCACGTACGGCGTTCGGGGTCCCGACACACCCCGGCGGGGGCGCCGCCGCCTCCCCCGAAGAGCTGCGGCGCCCCCTCTGACCGGCACCCCTCGAGGAGGGGAACCGGTGTCTGTGGCCGGCCGTCCGGTGTCACACCGGTGGCGGTCCGGCGTCACGCCAGGTGGTCGAACTCACCGTCCTTGGCGCCAGCCAGGAACGCGGAGATCTCACCCGGCGTGTAGACGAGCGCGGGGCCGTCGGGGTCGCGGGAGTTGCGCAGGGCGACACGCCCGTCGGCCAGAGCCGCCACTTCGACGCAGTTGCCCTCGGCATTGCTGTGCCGGCTCTTGATCCAACGGACGCCCAACGAGCTGGCCCGTACGCCGTTCGGTGCTGTTGGCACTGCACTCTCCTTGCTCACGTTCCGCCACGCGCACGCTCCCTGGCCTCGCCCGGCCCCGGACACGCCACGTGCTCTGTGATGACATTCCACGCGCAATTTCCCGTGAAATTGCACGAGGAGGCCTTCGTCGTGGATAATAGCCGTGCCGTCAACTGCGGTGCAGACGCCCCGTCATGACCGTGTATCAGGGAGACGCCGTGTCCTTACCTGCGTACGAAGGCCTCCGACCGCCCGGCAGTGCCGCGTCCCCCGCGAGACCGGCGCGCCCCCTCGGCACGGCCGTACGAGGCCTCGGCGTCGGCACCAAGGCGCCCCGCATCGCGCCCCTGCCGCCCGCCGGACCGTCCTCGCCGTACGCGGAGACCCCCCGCCCGGTGGCCCTGCGCCTCACCGGCGCGGAACGGGGCTGCGCCGAGGCCCGCGACCTCGTCCGCCGCACCCTGGACGACTGGTCCCTCGGCCACTGCACCGGCGACGCGCTGACGATCGTCACCGAACTCCTGGCCAACGCCGTGCTGCACGCCGCCCGGCCCACCGGGGGAGACGGCGACATCTGGCTCCGCCTCAGCCTGCGCCGCCCGGCCCACCTGGTCTGCGCGGTCATCGACCCGAGCGACAGCCCACCGGTCTACCCCCACACCAGCGACCCCTTCGACGAGCACGGCCGCGGCCTGCGCATCATCGACGCCCTGTCCGAACACTGGGGCTGGACGCGGCGCCCCCCGGCCGGCAAGACGGTCTGGGCGATGCTCCGCACGGACGACTCCGACGCGCTGTAGGAGAGCCCCGATGACGCACTACCTGATCTCCTTCGACGACGGCACCATGGTCATCCCCGAGGGCGACCTGCCGAAGGTGGCCGAGGCCTCGCTGGAGGTGGTGCGCCAGGCACGCGAGGCCGGCGTCTGGGTCTACGGCGGCGGACTGGAACGGCAACGGGCGAGCATCGTGACTCCGGACGGCATCGTGACCGACGGCCCCGCCCCGGAGGCGAAGGCGGTGATCGGCGGCTTCTCGGTCGTCGACGTCCCCTCCCGCGAGGCCGCGCTGGAGTGGGCGGCGAAGATCGCCGAGGCGTGCCGGTGCCCCCAGGAGGTCCGCGAGATCATGCCGGACCCGACGGCCTGACAGCCTGCCCCGACGTTCGTACAACCTTCACCTACTTGGGTGTGTCCAGTTGTAGGCGGCACGTATCACGCCGTTCCGAACGTCAGGAGCACCTTCCATGTCCAGCACCGCGCTGATGACCTTCAAGAGCCACATCGAGGGCAAGAACGCCGACGTGGCGATCTACCAGGACCGGATCGAGTGGTCCCGCCCCCGTGGCATGAGCGCCAAGAAGCTCACGGCCGGCCTCCTGACCGGCGGCGCCTCGCTCCTGGCCACCGGCGTGCGCAGCTCCGACGCCGGCACCGAGATGAACCCGGTCCGCAACATCGCCAGCGTGGTGACCAAGCGGGACGGCCTGATGTTCACCAAGGTCGTGGTCGTGGCATCCGGCAACAACATCGACTTCCGAGTACCGCACGACGCGGCTCCCCGCATCAAGACCCTGCTCACCGACCTGATCCTCGGCAGGATCCCCGCCCCCGAGCAGGCCCCCGCCCCGGCCCCGGCTCCCGTGCCGCAGGCGGCACCCACCCCGGTCGAACAGCTCCGCCAGCTGGCCGAGCTGAGGGACGCGGGCATCCTCTCGGACGAGGAGTTCACGACGAAGAAGGCGGAGATCCTGGCGCGCATGTGACCGACGAGCCCGGGCCGGCACCTATGACGGTGCCGGCCAGCGTCGGCCGAACCGCCGCTCCTCCAGGAACTGCTGCACTACCTGCAGCACGACAACTCCGGGTGCCACGGCTTCCAGAACATGGGCCGGGCCTGGGTCCCCGTACGCAACGGCATCGACGACGAGACCCTGCGCCAGGGCGACGCCCGCGCACTGGAGGTCGTCGAGAGCTGGGAGCGCCTCATCCGTCAGGTGTGCCTCGGACTGGGAGGCGAGCTGGGGCAGAAGGTCCTCCCGGTGCAGCGCGCCAAGTGAGGCACGGACCCGGGAGCACGCCGAAGCCTCCTCGCGGATCAACTCTGCACCGACGGAAGCCTCCAGGCGGAACTCCGCATGGAGGGCACACCCGGCGTCCTCGGCATCGTGTCGGACCTCCGCTCGGGCAAAACTGCGCACCTCGATGGAGGTGCCGGCCCCGGAGCAGGGCTACCCCCTGTCCTGGGCGAAGCGGCTCATCCGCACCCTTGCGAACGCACCGGCGACACTCCACATCGAAACGCTCGTCGACGGAGCGAACGGCGGCCCGCGGGGGCACCCTGGAACGCCTCCGCCCCGAACCGGCGGACCTGCTCCCGAAGGACACCGGTACCCGCATCACGGGCTTTCGCCTGTCCCTGGTCAAGAGCATGGGAAGCGGCCGCGGCAACGCCGAGACGGGCTTCATCCGCAGCGTCGACGAAGCGGTACACCGCTTCTACACCACGGTGGTAGCCCACCTGGACTCCCCGAGGCCCCGCAAGACAACAACGAAGGCCTGACCCCGCACGCACTGAACAGCCCCCGTCGCCCCACGGTGACGGGGGCTCCGGTCCCCGCCCCCCCCGCGTCGCGGAACCCTTCATACTGCGAACGTGGACCTGTCAGACGAAGGCGAAGCACTCGACCGGGCATGGGTGGAGTTGGCCAACAACGTGGTCGGCATCCTGCACGGCTGCCGCGACGCCTCCCCCATAGCAGAACGCTTCGTCCGAGCTGGCTGGAGATCCAGTTCCTCCTCCTGGTACGGCTACGAGGTGGGAACGTCGTGGTGCGAGGTGGAACTGGACCCCGTGGACGGCCCAGACGTCCTACTGAACGGGGTGGTAGCCCCACACCGTTTCGACGACCTCGTCGCCCTCCTCAACCGCTTCGGACTGACGTACACCCTGGAACTGCACGACGGGAACGGCACCCTGATCCGCGAGATTCGACCCTGACCCGCCGCAGTGTGCGCCAGACACCCGGCTGCACGGTGACCGCAATCTCAAATCACGTCTCAGACCCCGACCCACGACTGCCGCAGAAGCCACAGACCCGGCCACCCGAGCACCACGCGCCCGCACCTAGCAGGCCCCTTCAACGCTTCGGCTCGTGCCGACACTTTCGTGCTTGCGTGGTGCCTCTCGCGAGTCCGACTGCGCACACGGCTCCGGAGGCCGTCGGCATCTCGGGTGTTCCGGCAGGTCAGAGACCTTACGACAGTGTTGGGTGACTTGCTCGTCCACGGATGGTCCACGACGCCATGCAATGAGCTGATGTGGGCCACCGGCATGGACGACGCGTTGATGTACCCACCGGCAGGTAGGACGATGCGGGGCCGTCGGCAGAACTAGTAGGCGGCATTGTCGGCGGCCTGCAATACCATTATGCCCAGGTTGAGGGGCGACGCCGCGTGCGCGGCGTCTGGGCGGGAGGAGGGGCATGGCAGCGTCGAGCCTGGTGGCTCTGCGGAAGGCGTGTGTTCCGCGGGAGGACGTTCTCGAAGGCGGATTGGCGGAGAACCACTTCGCAGCACAACTGGACAAGGTGGTCCGCGACGCGGAGCACTATCCGGTGTATGGCGACGCGGAGGCATTCTTCGCGCAGACCTACCCCACGAGTGGTTTGAAGACGCTGCTTACCAAAACCTTCGGTCGCCTGACCGGAGCGAAGGGTGTCGCGGGGGAGAACGGCGTGCTTCGCCCGACGACTTCATTCGGTGGCGGTAAGACCCACGGCCTGACCGCGGTCTACCACCTCGCCAAGGGTGCCCGTCCGTCCAACATTGCCGAGTTCCTCGACCCGAGCCTGCTTCCCGACGGCCCGGTCCAGGTCGCGGCCCTGGTCGGCGACGCCCTCGACCCCACTGCGGGCCTCGAGACCAGCGGCCATCGCACCTACACGATGTGGGGCGAAATGGCCGCCCAGATTGGCGATGACGCGTTCGCGGCGATGGAGGCCAACGACACCCAACGCACGGCCCCGGGCACCGCCACGATCAAGGCCGCCTTCGGCGGCAAGCCGACAGTGGTGATCGTCGACGAGATCTCCAAGCACCTGCGTATTTTGACCTCCTCCGGCAGCGAGGACGTACGCCGCATGGCCGGCGCGATCCCCGCCTTCCTCGGCAACCTCTTCGAGGTCGCCTCCGACCCGACCAACAAGGTCTCGGTCATCATCACCTTGGCTGCGACCACCAACGCGTTCGGTGCGGAGACCACCGAGATCAGCGAGCTGACTGGTGAGGAAAGGGAGAAGACCGACGCCGCCAACGCCGCCTCGGTCAAGGCCGCCCAGGAGACCGGGGACGTGCTGACCCGCGCGGTGCGGCCGAGCGCGGTGATCACGCCGGCCGATGACAACGAGATCGGAGAGATCCTCAAGAAACGCCTCTTCACCTCCGTCGACGAGGGCGCCGCCAGGGCAGCCGGGGAGGCCTACCGGGACTTCTACCAGCAGCTCGCCAAGACCGAGCAGCTCGCCGGCGGCGCTGAGCACCCGGCTTCCTATGGCGACCTGGTTACTAAGACCTACCCGTTCCACCCCGAGCTGGTCCGCGTCCTCGATAAACGCCTGGGCAACATCACCGACTTCCAGCGCGCCCGCGGCGCCCTGAAACTTCTGGCCGAGGTCGTGGCCAACATCTACGCCACCGACGACGACACAGCTATCGTCAACGTCGGCGACATCGACTACTCCAACGAGCCGGTCCTCAACCACCTCACCGACGGCCTCGGTCGCGCCGAGTACGCGAGCGTGGCCAAGGGCGACTTCGCCTCAAAGGCCTCCCACGCGGCTGTCGTCGACGCCGATGTCTTCCCCGGCAAGCCTGCCTACGCCACCCGCGTGGCCCGCACCGTGTTCACCCACTCCCTGGAAATGGCCTCCACCGCAGGCGCAGGCCGCAACGACTGGCTGGTCGGCACGCTGCGCCCCGGCGAGGACGCCACCATCTACGAGAAGGCGCTCACCGAGTCGGAGAAGGTCTTCTGGCACCTGTCGTACGACGGTGCCCGATGGCGCTTCAACATCGAGCCCAACGTCAACGCCATCATCGAAACCGAGAAGCGCAACGTCGCCAACACCGTGGTCGCCGCGGAAGTCGACAGCCTGATACAGAAGGCGTTCGCCAACGACGGCGGCGTCACCGCGATCCATTTCCCGTCAGGCCCTGCCGAAATCCCAGACAAGAACGCGCTGCGCGTGGTCGTGCTCGACCACGATGTCGTCACCGTCGACTTGCGCCACGCCGACCAGCCGCCGGCACAGATTGTGGAGATGCTCGACAAGGTCGGCTCGGTCGGCGCGCTGCGCAAGTACCGCAACTCCCTGGTTTTCGCCCTGGCCGACGCCGAGCAGGTCCACGCGCTCAAGGACCGCGCACGTGCCCTGATCGCCTCCAACAACCTCGCCGCCGATTCCCACCGGCTGGGTCAGTTCAGCGAGGAGGTTCGCAAGAAGGTCGAGGCCTACGACAAGGAGGCCCGCCTCCAGGCACGCATCGCGGTCACCCGGTGCTTCAAACACATCTACTACCCGGCCGACGAGAAGACCACTGGCTACCTGCGCCATCGCGAGCTCCCCGCCCAGGCCCAGGGCGACCCGAAGAATGCCACCTCCGCAGTCATCACCCTGCTGACCGACGAGGACAAGATCCGCACCAGCCCGTTCACGGCCTCCTTCCTGCGCGCCCGTACCTGGGCCAACAAGGAAGCCACGAGCACGGCTGCGATCTTTGACTACTTCTGGGCCGACCACAAGGTCGCCATCGTCCGCAACCCCTCCCTGCTGCGGGACGCGATCGTCAACGGCGTCAACCACGACAACTGGGTCTACTACGACTCCGCCAGTGGCAAGGCTTACACGGCCAACAACCAGGCTGGTATGTCGATCACCTTCAGCGCCGACACCGAGGTCATGACCATGACCGAGGCGCAGAAGCGCGGCCTGTTGGTCCGCAAACCCACCCAGACCGACCTCCGCTCGGTGCTCACCAAGGACCAGCTCACCGGCGCCGACCTCCGCGCCCGGCTCGAAGCCGCCTGCGGCGGCGAGCCCTCCAAGACCGAGGTCCTCGACTTGCTGGCCACTGCCGTCCAGTCCAGCGAGTACGGCTGGTTCGTCGTCACCGACACCGAGCCTGCCGCTGGCGTCCGGGCGCTCTCGCCCTCGGCGATCAAGGACAAGGGCCTCGACACCCTCCGCATCCTGCCGCGCGAGACCGCTGACCAAATCGGTGTCGAGGTCCCCACCCGCACCGTCCCCTCCAAGACCTTCACCGCGAACGGCCCCGGCGGAGCGGCCATGCAGACCCTGCTCGACGCCGTCTCCGACTACACGATCCGCACCATCTCAACTCTCACTTTGAAGACGAGCGCGGATGCCGCCTCTGGCACGAGCGACATCGACCTCGCCGTCGCCTCGCTCGGCATGCTGCAGAAGCAGACCATCACGGTTCGCTCCACCATCCGCGCCGAGTACAAGGGGCTCACTGGAGGCGGCATCCAGTTCCAGGGCACCGCCGAGCGCGCCGACTTCCAGATGGCCTATGGCCACGCCAAGAGGGCGCTCACCGCCGCCACGAAGGTGGTCGGCGACGTCACCCTCACCTTCCGGTTCAACCCGGGACTCGACGTCGGCGACCCGCAGTTCGCGCAGATCCACGACGTGATCAAAAAGCTCGGCATCAAGAGCACAACAATGACGGCGGAGGTGACCAAGTGACCCTGCCTCAGCGCGCGACGACCGCCCCGAGCCGACGGCTCGCTGCTGTCGCCGGCGCCCGCGGTTTCCGTCTCATCGTGAAGCCCGGCCGCGGCGAGACCTACGGCCTCACCATCGAGGAGACTTTTGGCGAGTTCGCCTCCGTCCTCGCCACGGCCGTCGTCACCCTCACCCCGCAGCAGACGGGCCGCGTCGTCGACGCACTCTTCGCTGCCGTGAAGCGGTCGGGCCATCAGCCCAGCGTGCTGGCCTTCACCCGCAAGGCACCCATCCGGCTCACCGAACCCGACGGCGTACGCCTGGCCCTGATCCTGCTGGCCACCCAGCCCATCGCCAAGCATGAGCGCGTCCGCGCACTCGTCGCCGGCATCAACGCCATGAGCACCGAGGAGACCTACTACTGGTACTCCAAGTGCATCGGCGTCGACGCCAGCCGCGCCCGCAAGGCGCTCCGGACTCTCCTCTCTGACAACTGAAAGAGCCACCCCATGAGCACCAAACCACGTGTCCTCATCGAGGACTGGCTCCCCGTCGCCGAGCTCGGCATCGAGTCGCGCCGCGAACGCGGCGCCGCCTCCGCGCTCCCCCCGCTCTCCTTCCTCCACATCTGGTGGGCCCGCCGC
The DNA here is from genome assembly GCF_001509795.1 of Streptomyces sp. NRRL WC-3605. Lineage (GTDB taxonomy): Bacteria > Actinomycetota > Actinomycetes > Streptomycetales > Streptomycetaceae > Streptomyces > Streptomyces viridochromogenes. Next base: position 372,422 of record NZ_LLZN01000091.1, read on the forward strand.
CCCCTCGTCGCCTCCGCCGCTGTCGCTCTCGCAGGTGTCCTCCCGGCGTGGTCCGAGGAACTCGCCAATGCGTTTCCCGACGCCGTCGAGCTCCAGGACGAGGCCGCCTACCGTCGCTGGCTCCTCCACCTCGTCGGCATCTGGGGTGACCCGATCATCGCCCGCCGCATGTACGACGTCGCTGTCGCGACAGGCCAGCGGATCCCCAACCCTTACACCTACAAGCAAGCGTTCCGGAACGCGATCCCGCGCACGGACATCGACCTGCTCCATGCGGTGCTGATCCACACCTGGGGCGAGCTGCCAGTGGTCGCAGACCCGACCGCCGGTGGCGGTTCGATTCCGTGGGCCGCCAGCCGACTCGGGCTTCCAGTCGTTGCCAACGACCTCAACGGCGTGGCCGCGAGCGTGCTCAAAGCAGGAGTCGAGATCCCCGCGACCCGCGGGCTCGACCTTCTTCCGGAGCTTAAGAAGTGGGGTGGCATCCTCGTCAATCGCGTCGAGGAGCGCCTTAAGGAGTACTTCCCAAGCGGCAAGGCTGAGACAGTAGCGACTTACCTGTACGCCAACGCCATCCCCTGCCCTCGTACCGGCCGCCTCGTACCGCTCTTGCCCGACAAGTGGCTCCGTAAGACCGCAGGCAAGGAAGCCGCCGTCCGGATGCTCACCGAGTACGACGGTGTCGAGCTTTCCGAGCCGATCTTCGAGGTCGTCCTCGGCAAGGACGTCGACACGACCGACGCCGCCGCCGGCACCACCGCCCGCGGCAAGGCCATTTCACCCTACGATAACCTCGTCATCGACGGCGACGACATCAAGCAGGCCGCCCAAAGCGGCCAGATGAAGCAGGTCCTCTACGCGGTCGCCATCCGCAAGCCGTCCGGCGAACGCACCTTCCGCGCCCCCACCCAGTCAGACCTCGACGCCATCGTCGCCGCAGAAGCCAAGTACGCCGAGGTAAAGGACGTCTGGATTGCCACCGGTATCCTGCCGAGCGAAGCAATTCCTGACCTGATCCCCAAGCACGAGATCCGGCCCTACGGCTTCACCTACTGGACCGACATGTTCACTCGGCGGCAGGCACTCGTCCAAGGGGTCTTCGTCGAGGAGTTCGCCAGCCTCGAAGCCGAAGTCCGCGAGGCACTTGGTGAGGACGCCACCGACGTCTTGTTCCAGTTGGCTCTGATGCAGGGCAAGGCTCTGAACTGGAACTCGCGCCTGTCGTCTTGGGACGTGTCACGTCAGAAGATGCGCAGCGTATTCGACCGCCACGATTTCTCATTCAAGTGGACCTTCGCCGAGTTCGAGGGTGCTCGCGCGCTCTTCTCGTGGTGTCTCGACCAGCTCACCGACGCTTACGGCGGTATCGCGCGCCTGCTCGATGAGACCGGAGTCTCGCTAGCGGACGCCAACGATCGATTGCCGCGGCAGGTGACTGTCCTGCAGGGAAGTGGCGCAAGCCTGGCCCTTCCCGACGGCGTCGTGACCCACGTGTGTATGGACCCGCCGTACTACGACAACGTGATGTACGCCGAGCTGGCCGACTACTTCTACGTTTGGGAAAGGCGCACTCTCGGCCGGCTGGTTCCTGACTACTTCCACGACGACCTTACCGACAAGGACAACGAGGCTGTCGCCAACATCGCCCGTTTTCTGACGGCGGGCAAGCGTCGCCAAGAGCTCGCTGACCTCGACTACGAGTCGAAGATGACCAGTATCTTCGCCGAATGCCGCAGAGTCCTCGCCAGCGATGGTGTGCTCTCGGTGATGTTCACGCACAAGAAGGCAAATGCATGGGACACCCTGGGCATGGGCCTTCTACAGGCAGGATTCACCATCGAGACCTCGTGGCCGGTCAACACCGAGACTGAAGTTGGGCTCAACATCAGGGCTCTCAACTCAGCCCAGTCGACCATCATGTTGGTGTGCCGCAAGCGCGAAGACCGTGAGGGTGACGCGAAGGTCTATCTCGATGACATCGAGCAGGACGTTCGTCGTGCAGCCCGTGAGGCCGCGATGCGTTTCCAGCACGGCGGGATTGAGGGCGTCGACCTACTGCTCTCGACGTATGGCCCGACACTCTCGGTGATCTCGCAGAGCTGGCCGGTCTACTCCTCGACCCCGGACGAGGATGGCCGCGACAAATTGCTGCGACCCGAGGACGCCCTTGCTCTGGCCCGTGAGGAGATCGTGGACCTGCGCCGTTCCCGCCTGGTCGGTAAGGCGGCGAAGGTCGACACGCTCACCGACTTTGTGCTACTGGCCTGGGACACCTTCGCTGCCCGCCAGTTCCCCTTCGACACTGCCCGCCTCTTGGCGCTCGCCGTCGGTGGGCTCGACATCGACGCGCTCGAGCGGGCCAAGGTAGTCGTCAAGTCCTCGGGTAAGGTCACCCTACTCACCCCGAGCGAGCGAGTGCGGCGCGGTGGCGACTCCGACGCCCCCGGCGTACGGCCCGAGGCTGCCTCGTTCGACTACATCATCGACGCGGTCGACACGACCCTGTACATCGCCGAGCACGATGGCATGCCAGCGGCGAAGCGATTCCTCGACAAGCACGGCTACACCAATGACGCAGGGTTCATCTCCACCCTGCAGGGTCTGGTGAATGCGATGCCGCGAACCAGGCTCAAGGAAGAGTGGGTTCTGCCGGAGGCTGGGCGCCTTGACATCCTGTGCACGCTCTACTTCCCCGACGTGACTCTGCCGGAGGCCACCGACGTGGCCACGCTGGTCGAGGACAAGCCCGACGCGCTCTTTGAAATGGAGTGAGGTTGGCCGAGCACGACGACACCCTATTTCCCGGTGCCGCCGTTAAGCCGGCGGCACCGGCGCAGGACGGTCTCTTCGACCACGATCCTGCCACGGCCGAGGACTCCTTCCGCAGCCTCACGCTGAAGGCGATGTACTCGCCCGACGACGCACCGTTCGAGACGTTCTACGAGCCGCTGCTTTCAAGGGCTGTCGCCTACGACCGTGCGGTCGGCTACTGGTCCGGGGCAGAGCTGCAGTACGCCGCCCAGGGCACGGCGTACTTCATCGCCGGTGGCGGCGTGATGAGACTCATCGTCGGCGCTCAGCTCGGAAAGAAGGACGTCGACGCGGTGCTCTCCGGCACTCCGCTCGACGATGTGGTCGCCGAGCGTTTACTGGCTGACCCTGGCCTGGAGGGTACGAAGATCGTGCAGAGCGACCACCTCAGCGTGCTGGCCTGGATGGTCGCCAACGACCGGCTCCACATTCGGGTCGGCATCCCGGTCGACAAGCACGGCCACCTGCTCACCCACCAGGAGTCGGGCCGCTACTTCCACACCAAGTACGGCATCTTCACAGACCGCTACGGCCAGAAGGTCGCATTCAGCGGCTCGAACAACGCCTCGGTCACCGCATGGGTGAAGAACCACGAGACCTTCGACGCCTACCGCTCCTGGCGTACCGAGTCCTGGGAGGACTACGGCGATCCCAAGGAACGAGCCTTCGAGCGGCACTGGCGTGCCAACCCCGACGAGGGTTGGGCGATCATCGACCTGCCCACCGCCATCCGGAAACACCTGATAGAGCACGCTCCTGACACTCCGCCGTTCCCCTTTGACACGTTCGTGCCGCAGCCGAGGCGGGAGGACGCCGATCACGAGGCATCGCCTGTCGACGTGGACGCCGATATCCAGGCGGCCTGGGACGAGCTGGTCGCTCTCCGGGATGCGCCGAAGCAGTCGGCATGGACTGGTGTGGGCACAGCGTGGGCTCAGCCGCTGCCGCACCAGGCCGAGCTGATCCACAGGGTAGTGTCGACGTATCCGCGCGGCTATCTCTTCGCCGACGAGGTCGGTCTCGGCAAGACCGTCGAGGCAGGCATGGTGCTGCGTGAGCTCTTCACCTCCGGTCGGGCGAAGAAGGCGCTGCTGCTTGTGCCTGCCTCGGTGATGAAGCAGTGGCAGGAAGAGCTCCACGAGAAGATGAACCTCGACGTCGCCCGATACGACAAGGGCGGCTTCATGGACCGGTTCGACCAGCCCATCGCGACCGATCCGAAGGCGAATCCGTGGTCGGCCTTCCCGATCGTGCTCGCCTCCTCCCATCTCGCTCGCCGCCGCAGTCGCCGTACCCAGATCCTGGACGCCGGACCGTGGGATGTCGTCCTCGTCGATGAGGCCCATCACGCCCGCCGCCGCGGCTCCAAGGCGACCGACACTCCCAATTCCCTGCTTGCGCTGCTCCAGGAGATGAAGAAGCGCGACCTGTGGCGTGCGCTCTACCTCGCTTCGGCGACCCCGATGCAGATGCACCCCCACGAGGCCTGGGACCTCATCGAGCTTCTCGGGCTGCCGGGCAAGTGGGGTGAGCAGGCGTTCTTCTTCACGCAATACTTCACCTACCTCGGCGACCCGCCCGAGAGGCGCGGGTGGAAACTCATCTGTGACATGCTGGAGGACTACTTCTCCGATCCACTCGCCGAACGCGACACTGAGCTGGAGCGGCAGGTCGACAACGCACTCGGATGGGCCGACGCGTGGACGGTGACCGGGATGGCCGGCAACCCACCCTCACCGGACCTCAGGGCACAGTTCCCCAACGCCACCTCCGAGTGGATGGATAAGTGGGCCCGCCGCCACACCCCGATACGCGATCGGGTCTTCCGCAACACCCGCAAGACCATGCGGGCCTACCAGGCGGCCGGCATCATCCCGGCCTCGATCGTCATCCCGTACCGGTACGTCGCCGACGAGTTCATCCCCCTGGCGCCGAACGAGCGGAAGCTGTATGAGCGCATCGAGGAATACATCCGCCGCCACTACAACGCGTACAAGTCCGACAAGGCCACCAAGGCCCTCGGCTTCATCATGACCGTCTACCGGCGTCGGCTGACCTCCTCCTTCGAAGCGATCAAGCAGTCCCTGCAACGCCGCCTCAACGTACTCGAGCAGGGCAAGAGCCTCGCCGACCTCCTCACCGATGACGACGGCGTCGACCTGGAGAACTCCCTCTTCGACCCCGAGACCTTCGACGTCCGCGCTGACCGCCTCAAGAAGGAGATCGGCGAGCTCCGCGCCTTCCTCAACGACCTCGGCGATATCACCGGCGAAGACACCAAGGCCCAGCAGCTCGTCAGGGACCTGGCCGAGTCGTTCAAAACGTATGACTCCGCAGTGGTCTTCACCCAGTACACCGACACCATGGACTACGTCCGCGAGCGCCTCCTGACCGCCGGCTACTACAAGCTCGGCTGTTACTCCGGCCGCGGTGGCGAGATCTACGATCCCGTAGAGAGGAAGTGGACCCCGGTCACTAAGGCCGAGATCAAGGCCCGATTCCGCAACGGCGATATCGAGGTGTTGATCGGCACCGACTCGATGAGTGAGGGCCTCAACCTGCAGACGTCGGGCCGCCTCATCAACTACGACATGCCCTGGAACCTGATGCGCGTCGAGCAGCGAATCGGCCGTATCGACCGCATCGGCGCCACCTACGAGCGCCTCCAGATCAGCAACTATTTCTACAAAGACACCGTCGAGGAGCAGGTTTATAAGGGCATCAAGGAGGACTTCGACGACTTCACCAACATCCTCGGCGGCGCCGCCCCTGTCCTCGGCACCGTCGAGAAGGTCATCGAAGACCTTGCCCTCGCCGCAAACCTCAGCAACGAGGTCATCGCCAGTGAGATCGCCGTCATCCGAACCCAGATCGACGACATCAACAACCAGCCCGTCAGCGCCGACGACCTCGGCACCCCCGACGACATCACCATGAAGACCCCGCCGGACCTGGCCGGAGACATTGCTCCGTCAGACATTGCCACCAAGCTCACGAACAACCTTCTCTCAGGCCGCTGGCTGACCCCAGATGCCGGACGCCCCGGTATCTACAGCCTGTCCCTTCCGCGTAACGACGCTCGCGTGTCCTTCGAACGTTCCGACGGCGCGACGTCCGTCGAGTGCTACTTGGGTCCGCCGTCCACGGCATCAGTCCCCGTGACATTCGACCGCAAGATCTGGGACACCAGCAGCGATAGCGACCTCGTCTTCCTGACCTACGGATCAACCGAGTTGGGTTCTCTCCTACCCGCCGAACCCAGTGAGTGATCGATGGATGCTGCTTGAGAATCAGGGCCAGTGGGCTCCCGCTCGGTGGAGGTCGGCAGGCGACGTCTGGACCAATGACGGTGGGCACTCCTACCGAAACCCAAGCAACGCGTTCGCTCTGTCCGAGGGGCGGCTTATGGAGATCAGTACCGCACTGCACGGCGGGAGCTGAGCACCACTTTAGGAGCGAGGTTGGGCGACTACGGATGTGACCTGGCGCTTCGTTGTCCTGAGCGGACCTCGCGCCATTGCTCTCTCGGTTCCGTAGTTCCCCGTGACTCCCCGCTTGTTCTGGCACGAGAGTGGCACGACCAAGCGATCGCATCTAGCGAACGTAAGGGTCGATTAGCGCTCCGGGCAGTCCGATCACGATCTCCCCGTTTTCCAGTTCTGCGCGACCATCGCCGCTCACGATGTCGTAGTCGAGGTCAGTGGTAGTTGTCCCTGCCGAATCACTTCGCGCTCTCCCACGTCGTCGCCCTCACCGAATGTGAAACCGCTGACCGTAGCTTGGTGCAGCACCTCGTCCGTGATCCAAGCGGCGTCGATGTGCACGGCAGGGAAGCCTCGTTCAGGATCGGGCGTGAACTTGAGCCAACCGTCGTCGGGTACCGCGATCGGAAAGAGCGCTACGAAGTCAAGATCGATGTTGGCAGGAAGCCACTTACCTAGGTCTGGAAGTTCCTCACCTGTCTCAGAGCTCATCCCCTCAGGCTGCCGCAGGTCTCTCAGCGGCCACACTACGTACATGAACGACGTTGTCGCTGTAGCCCTGATCACTGCCGTGTCTACGGTGGCGGCCGGTGGACTGGCTGCTGCATTTTCGTATAAGGCGGCGCTCACTCAGACGAGGAGCCAGAGGGAGCAGGCAAGGGAAGGGCTGATCGAGGAACGCGCAGTGCGGCATCGTGAGGTGAGGCGTGATGTCTACGTGCGCTTCCTCAACCAGCTGCTGGACGCTCACCACTTCATAGATCAGTTGTGGATGGAGCCTTTGCCGTCCCCTGTCGAGCCTGCGCTGCGCCAGCTGACCGAACATGTGGATCAGCTCTGGAAGACGATGCACATCATCGAACTTGAAGGGCCGCCCGACGTTGCTGAAGTGGCAAGGTCGATGGCTGGCTTGGCCTATGAGGAATGGGATGCGCTGAAGGAGTACCTGGAGGGCAGTCATGGTGGTGAAGAGCTGCACATACGCGCTTCGGGTGACTGGGCGCAGTTCGTGAGGCGCCGCGCCGAGAAAAAGGAGCAACTGGTGGAGCGGGCCAGAAGAGCCGTGGGTGGACACTTGACGGCCCCCGACTAGGAACCTCGACTGAGGCAGGTCGCTGTGGGCAGCTGCGCCGATGACTGCCGCGGGAACCCCCGCACGGTGATCAAGCGTGTGCTAGTAGGTCAGCGTCGGAGCACTTGTAGCCGTTGCCTTGGGGCCAGATGATCGCTTGCCCAGCAGCATTCGCGAGCTCAATGAGGTCCGGTCGGGGCTTGCTCGGCACAAGAACGGCCTGGTACTTGGCGCGCACGAAACGGTTGTAGTCGATCAGCTGACCCAGGGCCATACGCATATTCTCCCTCGTCACGCTGCCTTTGGCCTCGATCAGGACATCTAGGTCTTGGACGTATAGGTCTGTGAGGAGGGGCCTGGTCTCATCTTCGGGCAGGATGCGCTGACGGATCACCCGGTAACCCTTGGCGCGGCAGTAGGCACTGAAGTCCAGCACAAGCTTGCTTTCTCGTCGCTCCGCCTCGTACGGCTCGCGGTTCGGGTCGACGTACGTCTTCTCGGTTTCGAGCCGCTCGATGTCGATCTCGGTGACTGGGTCCTGCTGGTCCGCGAGGAGCCGACCCAACTTTGTGCCGGGGTGCTTGGCTGGAGTGTCCAAGGGCCGGAGCTTGAAGACGATGACCTTGCGGAGCGGGCCATCTCCAGTCTCCGGTGCGTCCGCTTCGTACCAGCCGTCGGCTGCAAAGCGGCCAAGGTAGGTGACGTTGCCCCGGGCGCCCTGGAAGACCCGAAGGGCTCGACCCTCGGCTTCATGGTTCAGGATGCTGGCGTTACCGGAGAGCATCCGCTGGTCCCCGTACTGCCCTTCGCCGCTGTAGTGGAAGAGCCCATCGGGCATCCAGCCGTCGTAGTACCCATGCTTCTCGCCGGCGATCGGGTCCGTAAAGATCATCACGTTGGGCGTCTTGGCTGATGGTCCGATGCCGCCCTGAGTCCGCCCGCCGTACTTGACGTGCAGCTGCTTGCGCTCGATCACATCACCTGGTTCGAGGTTCCACTCGCTGACCTCGCGCTCCGGGGAGCTCACCTCCGTCACGCTCGTCCTCCTCCTTGGGGCAACCCGCACCTACTACGGCTGCTCGTAGTGTAACCTCCCTGAGGGAGCATGCGAGTCAGGCATCCAAATCGGATGCGGAAAATCGGCATCCGATTTGGAGTGGAGGGGAGCGGCGAAGCTAGAACGAATTGGGAATGAATCAATTTCGCGCGCGCCAGCTTTCCAATTCGTCTCGCACTGACGCTCCGTCAAGCTCATGACGGGGCCGGTATGCTGAGGCGGTCTCGCTCTTCACCGAGCACCGCGCCTTGACGTACTGCCGTCGAGGGACCCGGCTCGCCCGGGGGAACCAACAAGGTGAGGAGCTAGACATGCAGAAGCGAGAGCCTGACGAGCAGGAGGAAAAGCGCGATCAAGATTCGGACCCGCGATGGTTCAGGCTTTTGATCGTGGCTCTGCCGGCCTTGGCGGCTATCGCAACCTGTGTGGAGCAGTTGGCGCGGCACTAGCGCCGTGGTGAAGTGGCGCCGGACGATGGGCGGACCGCAAAGCGGGTCCGACCGTCTCATACTCGGCCGGACCCGCTTCGCTCACTCCACGCACGAGCCCGGTCCTGGTTGCACCCGGGGCCGGGCCTCCGTGCAGGAGGCTTAAGGTGCGATCTGGGGTTGTCATAGCAACCCTGATTCGACAGGTAGAACTTTACCACCGTTTCCTACGTCCAAGCTGGACAGTGGCGAGTTTCCGCAGGTCAGATGGGGTGTGTGGGAATGGCATTTTCACTTCGCGCGGAGTGCTGCGACTTTGGTCTGCGGCGCGGATGACAGCTGTTCAAGTCCCAGCTTGGCGAGACGTGACCGGATGGCGCTGGGCTGCCGACCGAACGTCTGCCCCAGATCGTCGAAGTCACGGCTACCGCCTCGATAGAGCGCCAGTAGCTGGTCGTCGTCCTCTGGTGACCATGGCTGATACGCGTTGGGGAACTGCTTGCGGATTGCTTCTGAGTCATCCCGTCGTCGCCCATCCTCAGCTCCGGGGATGCTGATGGATGTGATCGTCTGCAGTGGATAGCGACCAACTTCTGCGCCTACGAACCACAGCACCACATGCCCATCTTCGAAGGTCAGATGGTCCGCTCGCTTGCTGACTGCGCGACGAAGGCAGTCAGCGTCGGCTGGGTCCGGGTAGTAATCGTCGAAGGTCACTCGGATTGTCGGTGAAGTGGTAGATGCCCCCATGGCGGTAGGGTGCCCAACGTCATCGGCCTGGGGAAGAACGCCGCGTACAGCGCCTGCACATTTCGGCCGTACGCAAGCGTCACTGCCGTACTAACGTCGGCACTTCCTTCCGCCTCAACCCACCACTCTCCCCAGCTCCCATCCCGTCCGCCGTCGACCCACACGCATGTGGAGCGGGCGTGGTTCATGGCGTCCAGGTGGAGCGCGCCACTGTACGAACGACCTGGACGCCATGGGCCGCGTCTGCTCGGCTCTGCCTGGGTCGACGGTGGACGGGATGGGAGCTCCCCGCGCACGCCACTACGAACCCGCGGTCGCATACGGCGCCCCCTCCATCCCGGTGCCGGCCGATCCCCCGCCGGAGGCATCATCTTGACCGTGGCCTTGCCCGTCTAAGGCTCTACCGCCTGGGCCGTAACATGCTTGCGGCCCCCAGGGCCAGGCCCCGGCGCCGTAGGCGCAGAGGGGCCAGGCCCAAGGGGCCAGCCCGCGCTTTGCGCGGGCCCTTGAACCCGTAGAGAAGGTTGTAACTCAGTGGGATTCAGGCCTCGGTTGGCGCGTCCGATCGCCCGGCTTCTGTGATCTTGCGCGCCTGGTCCGCGGCCCGTTGAAGTGCCTGGGCCACCTGGTCGGCGTCGTCGGGGCTCAGCAGGATCTCTTGTGTCCACATGATCGAGAGCCTGACGGTGCCGTCCAAGAGATGTACGGCCACGTCGACTTCTGTGCCGTGGCCTGCTGCGTCCCTGACGTTGTCTAGGCCTGGGTCGCTGGCGAACGCGCTCATGCCCTGATATTCCACAGCGGAGCGTCGTATTGGTCAGGCCGACTGGTGATGAGGATTCGGCGTAGCTCATCGCGCTGGGAGCCGTTGAGGCTTAGTGCCTCGGTGAGGTGGCGGAACGTGGTGTGGGTGATGCCGCGGGCGCGGGCATCTCCCTGAAAACGGTCGAGCTGCGAGAAGACGTCTTCGGGGGTGAGGGGCACCGGTGGCTGGTCCTTCAGCCAGGCTGCCTTGTTGCGCTCGTAATCGATCTCCGAGAAG
>NZ_LLZN01000092.1 GCF_001509795.1 Streptomyces sp. NRRL WC-3605
CGGTGCGGTCGTGTACGCGACGTCGGGCGTCGCCGCGGGGGAGGGACGGCTGGAGATCCACAATCTGACCATGCCGGGCGTGCCCGGCCTGGCCGGGGCCAGGACCTACCGCTTCGCCGAGGGAAGCGCCACCGTGGCCTCCGTCGACTCCCGGCCGGCCATGCCGGCCGCGCGTATCGACGAGGTGACCTTCGCGCGCACCGAGGTGCGGCATCTGCGCATGCTCGGTGTGCGGCCCGACCCGACCTACGGATACTCGCTCTTCGCGTTCGAAGCGCGCAGCGGTGCGGACGGCGCCGATCTGGCCCGCACCGGTACGGCCACCGCCTCCTCCTACGACACCGGCAAGGAGCCGGCGCTGGCGGTGGACGGCAGCACGACGACCCGGTGGGCGGTGTCACGCGGCGACCGCCCCCGCGCGGACAGCTGGTTGGCTGTCGACCTCGGGGCTCCGCACGCTGTGGACCGGGTCACTCTGCGCTGGGAGGCCGCCGCGGGACGCGCCTATACGGTGCAGGGGTCGGCGGACGGCCTTCAGTGGGAGGACCTCGCCTCCTGGCCGGTGCCCGACGTCACCAGCCGGGGCGGATGGCTGGACGTCGACGGCCGCGCGGGCCTCGTGGTGCGAGGCGCCACCTCCGGCCTGACGGTCCACCAGGACGAGATCATCCTGGCCGACGGCCCGGCCGCACCCCTCCTGGTCGAGGGACTCCCCGGCGCCTCGCCCCGTACGTTGCGCGAGCGGGCCGAAGCGCCCACGCCGCGAACGGAGGCTGAAGCCGTCCGCGCCGCCCTCACCGACGATCACCTCAGCTTGTTCAACCTGTCGGACGAGTCGGTCACGACGCGCGTCGACGTGCCGCAGACCGGGAGCGCGAGGCTGCTCTTCGAGGGACGTCAGACCCTCACCGACGGCGGCACCGCCTACGACGCCGAACTCGACGCGGCGGAAGCCCGGCTGCTGCCACCACGGCTCACCGTGCGCCCGCTCGACGGCCGTCAGCTGCCGACGGGTCTGCGGGCGCGTGTGGTCGACGGCACGACGGTCGAACTCACGGGGCCCTCCTGCCGCGTGCAGGTGACCGCCCAGGAGCGCACTGAGGTGGCGGTGGTCCACGCGGGCCGCACCACGACGGTCACCGTGAAGCGGGCCGTCGCCTACCCTCTGCGCGACCTGGCACTGGGTCGCACGGTGTTCCCGACCAGCCCACTGCCGCCGGGCATGTCGGACCCCTCCGCCGCTGTCGACGGCGATCCGGCGACGGCGTGGACGCCCGGCCCGAACGGCCGCCTGGTCGTCGACCTCGGCGCCCGGCTCCGTGTCCGCGACATTCGCACCGAATGGACCAGTGGCCGCGTGCCCGGGCTACGCGTCGAGTACAGCGGTGACGGTCTCACCTACACCCCGGCCGGTCAGCTCACGGGCCATGGCCGCGACAGGCACCTGAGCACGGACATCACCGCCCGCTACGTGGCCCTGGCGACCGACGCGGGGCACGAGGGTGGTGGCCGCCTGATCCAGCTGTCCCTGCAGTGACACCGGGCTTGCCACACCCGATGGTTCGCCCCTGACGCCCTGACGCCCTGACGCCCTGACGCCCTGACGCCCTGCGGCCCTCCCTTCCTCCGACACGCCTGCTGTCGGCGGGCCGGGAGGGCCGTCGTGCGGGTGGGCCCGCCGGCCGCCCATCACCCCGGACGTTCGACGAGATCGCCAGGACCAGGCGACGCCCGACGGACCGGCCCTGGACCGGCACGGGCCAAGGTCATCTCGCGCTGACCCAGCGTCCTGTCGGGGCGGCGATTCATGGCAGGGACCCGGTGACGGGCGGCCGCGGCAACTCCGCAGGGGCGGACCGCCAGTGCCGTGCCAGCAGAGCGAGAAGCGCGGAGAGGTATGGCACTCCGCTACGCGGCACCACGAGCCTCAGCGGGCGCCCCGGCCCGTACCGAGCAGTTCCACCACCCTCCGAATCACCGTCTTGACGGGTGACGCAGAGGACTGCCATGATTGCGTCACCACCTCAACCGGTGACGGCATGGAAATGCTGGTCGGGAGGTGTCGTCAAACCTTTCTCGGCCCGGACTCAGATGCGGAGCACCAGTCATGGCAGTCACCTACACCGCCGTTGTCGACGTCGACGGAGAGGGCCGCAACGGCGGTCACGTCAGTTCCTCCGACGGTCTGCTGGACACCAGCCTGGCGATACCGAAGGAGCTGGGCGGCGCGGGTGGCGCGACCAACCCCGAGCAGCTCCTGGCCGCCGGTTGGGCGGCCTGCTTCCTGGGCGCAGTGCGCCGCGCCGCGATCGAGCGCAAGATCCGGCTGGCGAGCACCGCCATCACGGCGGAGATCACCCTCACCCACGGTGACGACGGGGAGTTCTCCCTGTCCGCCGTTCTCAACCCCGTCCTCGGCGGGGTCGACCAGGCCACCGCCCAGCAGCTCGCCGACGCCGCGCATCAGATCTGCCCCTACTCCAAGGCCACGCGCGGCAACGTGCCGGTCACCATCAAGGCTGCCGCGGCCTGAGAGGCCACCTGAACGCGGGTCCCGCGTCTCCCCCCGGATGCGGGACCCGCACCCCTCTCCGGTCGGCCCGTGCCGCCCGCGGAGAACAAGGACAGCGCATGACACACCCTGCAACCGCCCGTGGTGACCGGGTCTCCAGCGGTACCGCCGCCCCGGCCGACGACGAGCGGCCGCTGGGAAGGACCCCGGTGCCCTCGGACGCCGAGCGGCCGGCTCACCCGACCGACGTGCTCGTCTGGCACTGGGCCGAGAGCGCGGCGCTCGGGGGATACGGCCCGCCCGCAGCGAACTTCCTCTGAAGCAGAGGCCGTTGCCACACGCGCAGGCCGCAACCCCTCACACGTATCCCAGGGCGGGCATGTGCCGTGATCCTGGGTGACTCATCGTCAGTCCGCCTGCTGTTCCTGCTCAAGGAACTGACGGCCGTCGCCGGACCCACCTTGTCAGCATCATCCGAATCGAAAGTGAGAACCCCGCTGTGGACATGAAGCTCGAAGTCGTCGTTCTGCCGGTGTCCGACGTCGACCGCGCCAAGGCCTTCTACGCCGAACGCCTGGGCTGGCGTCTCGACGCCGACTTCCCGATCGACGACGGATACCGGATCGTGCAGGTCACCCCGCCCGGCTCCGAGTGCTCGGTCATCTTCGGGCGCGGCCTGACGGCGCAGGAGCCGGGCACACTCCACGGCCTCCAGCTGACCGTCACCGACGTCGTCGAGGCACAGAAGGAACTGGAGTCCCGCGGCGTGGAGGTGTCCGGACCGTTCCGCGACGAGACGGGCGTCTTCCACCACGCCGGTGACACCCACCGCGTCCCCGGGCTCCACCCGGAGCGGGCCAGCTACGGGACGTTCGCGGCCTTCGCCGATCCCGACGGCAACGAGTGGTTCCTCCAGGAGGTCACCCAGCGCGCTCCCGGCCGCTGAGACCCGGCCCCGGCGCCGCTGACCACGACGCGGCGCCGGAACCGCCCCGATGCGCGGGCGCGTTTCGCCCGCCGCACCCCACCCCACCTTCAGGAGGCCAGGCATGGCGACCGAGGACATCCAGACGTACGACGTCATCGTGATCGGGGCCGGTCCGGTCGGCGAGAACGTCGCCGACCGGACCGCCGCGGCGGGCCTGAGCACCGTCGTCGTCGAGAGCGAACTGGTGGGCGGTGAATGCTCGTACTGGGCCTGCGAACCCAGCAAGGCTCTGCTGCGTCCCGTCCTGCTGCGTGCCGACGCCGTGCACGTACCGGGCATCGACCCGGCCGTCGGCAACCCGCTGGACACCAAGGCGGTCCTCGCCCACCGCGACCGAATGTCCGCCGACTGGAAGGACGACAGCCAGGTCGAGTGGCTGGAGTCCGCGGGCATCACTCTGCTGCGCGGTCACGGACGCCTCGCCGGAGAGCGCGAGGTGTCCGTGGAGACACCGTACGGCGCGACCGTACGGCTGCGCGCCCGGCACGCGGTCGCCGTGTGCACCGGCAGCCGGGCGGCGCTGCCGGAGTTGCCCGGCCTCGAGGACGTGAGGCCCTGGACGAGCCGCGAGGCCACCACCGCCGGCGCGGCGCCCCGCCGCCTCGCCGTCGTCGGCGCGGGAGTGGTCGGCGTCGAGATGGCCACCGCCTGGCAGGCACTGGGCAGCCATGTGACACTGCTTGCCCGTGAGGGAGGGCTGCTGCCCCGTATGGAGCCCTTCGCGGGAGAACTGGTCGCCGAACGACTGCGGGAGGCGGGAGCGGACGTGCGGTTCGGCGTCTCCGTCACTGCCGTGCGACGCCTGCGCGACGGACAGGCCGACGAGGTACGGATCACCCTGTCCGACGGGGACGAGGTCGTCGCCGACGAGATCCTCTTCGCCACCGGGCGCGCCCCGCGCTCCGCGGACATCGGACTCGAGACCGTGGGGCTCGGCCCGGGGGAGTGGCTCACCACCGACGACAGCCTGACCGTCACCGCCGTGCCGGGGGACTGGCTGTACGCCGTGGGCGACGTCAACAGGCGGGCGCTCTTCACCCACCAGGGCAAGTACCAGGCCCGCATCGCCGGTGCCGTGATCGTGGCCCGGTACCGGGGGGAGCGTCCCGCGACCGGACGCTGGACACCGCACAGCGCCACGGCAGACGGCGAGGCCGTCCCGGGCGTCGTCTTCACCGATCCCGAGATCGCCACGGTGGGCCTCACCGCGGCCGAGGCCGAAAGGGCCGGACGCGATGTCGAGATCGTCGACTACGAACTCGGCAACCTCGCGGGTGCCGTGCAGTACCGCCCCGACTATCGAGGGAGGGCCCGCGTCCTCATCGACCGGGAACGGGAGGTCGTCGTCGGCGCCACCTTCGCGGGACCGGGCGTGGGCGAACTGCTCTACTCGGCCACCATGGCGATCGCCGGGGAGGTTCCGGTGGAGCGCCTCTGGCACGCGGTACCGGCCTTCCCCACCATCAGCGAGGTGTGGCTGCGCCTGCTGGAGACCAGGAGGGACGCATGAGCACCGCACGCGCACTCGCTCTCATCACCCTGGGCCTGCCGGCCGAAGCACGGTGCTGGCCTCCGTCGGGGACGCGGTTGCGGAACTGGAGGCCGTGAGGCTGCGCCGGGGCGTCGAGGACGCCGCGTTCGACAACATCTGGCGGGGCTGACGGCCGACCCGGCGCCCGCGCACGGACAATGCAGGCGCCGAGTGCGGGGGCGCCGCGCACGTGTGGGTGTGACCTCAGGGGCCGACGAGCGGCGGTCGCCCGCGCGACCAGCCGGCGGGCCTGGATCGCCGCCCTTAGCCCTGATGTGTCACCACGAAGAGTCCCGGTGTGGAAACCTGGAGGGAGGGGGTGGATCAGGCGGCCGTCTCCGACGGGCTGAGGGTGTACATCACGGAACGCTGCCGCTTGTGGCGCCGGATCCGTCCCTTGGCCACCAGGGACTCCAACGTGTTCCGCACCACCTGCGGTGTCGGTTGGCGGTCCGGGTGCTTCGCCAGGAGCTCGTCGCGCAGTTCCTTCGCCAGGCGTGGCTGGTCGTGCTCGCGGAGCAGCTCCAACAGCAGGTCACCAAGCAGGGGCCGACGCTCGGCGGCCGCACTGGTGCGCTTCGTCCTCGCCGCGACAGGCTCGTCCTGCGACTGCTCGGGCAGCCGGGACGGGTCCGCGAATCCCTCGTACCGCTGGGCGAGCTTCAGGATGTCGGTCAGGAGGGCCTCCTCCTGCCGCAACACCGTCAGCTGTTCCGTCAGTTCCCGCTGGCGACGGCGGTTGTCCTCCAGGTCCGACGCGGCTTGGTCCACCAAGCGCGACCGGAGGGTGCCGGTTGATTGGCTGGTCACAACCGTTTCACTCCCTCATATGGATGTTGCTGCGCATGGTACCCACGGTGCCGACAGCGTGCGGACAAGTGTCGACCACGGAGGGCGCTCCGGGCATGTTCACCTTTCACGATAAGCGCAGCGGACCTGAAGTATGAGGTGAGCGCAGGTATTCACCGCCGTCTGCCGCTGTACGGCCGAACCCTGGCGGTCCCACGTACTGGTGGCTGGACGTGTGACACGTGTGCGGGATGGCGCCGGGCGCTGGAGCCGGACATGTCCCGGGCCGTCGTGCCCCTGCCCGGACGCCGTCCTGTCGACGTCCCCGAAGAGAGGGCCCGCCGAGGCCGCGCGCCGCACACGCGACGGGGCGACGCGCGGTGTTCGGGCGGGCCGGGGGGTCACGACCGGGCCGGCGCCGGCTCCCGCTCCCGGTCGTGGTCCGGGGCCAGCCGGATCTCGCGGCCCGACCACCGGCGTCGCAGCCAGCGGTCGTGGCTGGCGACCACGATCGCCCCTGGACCCGTGGCGAGCGCGTCCTCGAGTTCGTCGCAGAGCCGGGGGGAGAGGTGGTTGGTCGGCTCGTCCAGAAGCAGCAGCTGTGGCGGCCGGGCGACCAGCAGTGCCAGCGCCAGTCGCCGGCGCTGCCCCACCGACAGACGCCCGACCGGCTTGTCCATGTCCGCCTCGTGCAGCAGGCCCAGCGAGGCCAATGGCACCTTCTCCGCCCGGGCCGCGCCCAGCGCCTCCTCGTAGGTGCCGCGGACCGTGCGCTCGGGCCGTTCGAAGACGGTGTCCTGGGTGAGCAGCCCCACCGAAAGCCGCCGCCGCCTGTGCACCTCGCCCCCGGTGACCGCCAGCCGTCCCGCGAGCACGGCCAGTAGCGTCGACTTGCCCGCGCCGTTGCCGCCGGTGACCAGGAGCCGGTCGGTGGCGGCCACCTCCAGCCGGTCCACCGCGAGCCGTCCCGGCACCCGTACGTCACGCAAGACGACCAGCGGCTGCGGGCCCTCCTCCGACCGGGTCGCCAGGTCACCGGCGGCGAACCGCAGGGGGCGCGGCGGCTCGGCAACCTGGACGCGCTCCAGTTCCTCCAGCCGTCGCGTGGCGTTGCGGACCCGGCGGGAGATCGAGTTCTGGACGCGGCCCGCCCAGTGGCCGTAGCCCATCTTCTCGTTGTCGGTACGGCCCCGGTCCGGGGCGACCCGGTGCGCGGTCACCCCCGCCGACGTACGCAACTCCCGCAGCTCCTGCTGTTCCTCGACGTACCGCTGTTCCCAGCGCCGCCGCTCGGCGTGCTTCTCGGACAGGTAGGCGCTGTAGTCGCCGCCGTAGCGGACGGGGCCGTCCACCGCCGGGTCGAGGTCGATCAGGTCCGTGCAGACGGCGTCGAGGAACGCCCGGTCGTGGCTGGCGAGCACGACGGTTCCGGGCAGCGAGCGGACCTGCTCCTCCAGGAAGGCGGCGGCGCCGTCGTCGAGGTGGTTGGTCGGCTCGTCCAGGAGCAGCGCGGAGGGCCGCCGGACGAGCAGCGCGGCCAGGGCGAGCCGTCCGCGCTGCCCGCCGGAAAGCGAGCCCAGCGTGCGGTCGTGGTCGACGGCACCGAGGCCCAGACCGTCCAGGACCAGGGCGGCACGCCGGTCGGCGTCCCAGGACTCCCGGTCCTGGGCCTGTTCGAGACGCCTGCCGTAGGCATCGAGGACGCCCTGGTGGCCGGGGTCGTCCTCGGGCACCCGGGCGAGTTCCCTGGCTAGCCGGTCCAGCTCGGCCAGGTCCTCCCGCGCCTCGCGCAGGGCCTCGTCCAGGACGGCCGCGACGGTGGTGCCGCCCTCGAAGGACATCTCCTGGTGGAGGAAGCCGAGGTCGGCGGGGCGGGTGACACGACCCGCGTCGGGGTCGTCCGCGCCGGCGAGCAGGCGCAGCAGGGTGGACTTGCCGACGCCGTTCTCCCCGATCAGGCCGATGCGGTGACCGGGGGAGGCCGTCAGGGAGACGCCGTCGAGGACCCGGCGCCCGCCCAGGTCGCGAACGAGGTCATGGGCGAGAAGTGCGTGCTGGGGCACGATCGGTCCGTCCTTCGTGATCGGTGGTCGGCCCGCCGGGCACACGGCCTCGGACGCGGGCCACGTCACACGTCGGAGGCTCACACCCCAGGAGCCCCCACTTCCTGCAGCGTGCCGTCGGCCAGCCGCAGCCATCGGCTGATCCCGATCTCGGCGAGGAACCGCTCGTCGTGGCTGACCACCATGAACGCGCCCTGGTAGGAGTTGAGCGCGCTCTCCAACTGCCCCGCGCTGACGAGGTCGAGGTTGTTGGTCGGCTCGTCGAGCAGCAGCAGGTGCGGGGCCGGCTCCGCGCACAGCACGCAGGCCAGGGTGGCGCGCAGCCGCTCGCCGCCGGAGAGCACACCGACCGGCAGATGGGCGCGCGTACCCCGGAAGAGGAACCGGGCGAGCAGGTTCATCCGCTCCGCCTCCGGCCGCTCGGGCGCGAAGTCGGCGAAGTTCTGCGCCACGGTCCGGTCCAGGTCCAGCAGATCCAGGCGCTGCGACAGGTAGGCGATCCGTCCGTCGTTGCGCTTGATCTCACCGCTGTCCGGCGCGAGGTCGCCTGTGACCACCCGCATCAGGGTGGTCTTCCCGGCGCCGTTGGGGCCGGTCAGCGCGATGCGCTCGGGCCCCCGCACGGTCAGGTCGACGCCGTTCGGGGCGAACACGTCCGCGTCGCCGAGCCGGACCTGCATGCCCTCACCGAGGAACAGGTTGCGTCCGGCGGGCACCTGGGTGTCGGGCAGTTCCAGGCTGAGCCTGACCTCCTCGCGCAGGGAGCGCCCGGCCTCGTCCAGACGGGCCTTGGCCTCGCTGACCCGCGCGGCGTGCATCGTGCCGGACTTGCCGGCGGCCTCCTGCGCGCCCCGTTTCATGTTCCCCGCGAAGATCCGCGGCAGGCCGGCGTTCTTCAAGTTCCTCTGGGCGTTGCCGGCGCGGCGCTCGGCGCGTTCGCGGGCCTGCTGCATCTCCCGCTTCTCACGCTTGAGCTCCTGTTCGGCGCTGCGGATGTTCTTCTCTGCGACCTCCTGCTCGGCACGGACGGCGGCCTCGTACTCGGTGAAGTTTCCTCCGTACAGGCGCAGTTCGTCGCTGCCGAGTTCCGCGATGCGTTCCATGCGGTCCAGGAGCGCGCGGTCGTGGCTGACCAGGAGCAGGCAGCCGGTGAAGTCCGACAGGACGTCGTACAGCTTGTGCCGGGCGTCCGTGTCGAGGTTGTTGGTCGGCTCGTCGAGGAGGAGGACGTCGGGCCGCTTGAGCAGTTGGGCGGCGAGGCCGAGGGAGACGACCTGGCCGCCGCTGAGGGTGGCGAGGCTGCGGTCCAGCGCGATGTCGGTCAGGCCGAGCCGGTCGAGCTGGGCGCGGGTGCGCTCCTCGATGTCCCAGTCGTCGCCGATGGTGGTGAAGTGCTTGTCGTCGACGTCGCCGGACTCCACGGCGTCCAGCGCGCGGATCACCTCGGCGACGCCCAGCACCTCGGCGACCGTGAGGTCCAGCGTGAGCGGCAGGCTCTGGGGGAGGTGACCGAGGGTGCCGTTGACGGACACCGAGCCGGTGAGCGGCTTGAGTTCACCGGTGATCAGCTTGAGCAGGGTGGATTTGCCGGAGCCGTTGGGGGCGACCAGGCCGGTGCGGCCGGGCGTCACGGAGAACGACAGGTCGTGGAAGACCGGGGTGTCGTCGGGCCAGGCGAAGGAGAGGTTCGAACAGACGATGGCGGCGTCGGACATGACGGAAGACCTCTGAGGAACTGAGGGCGGAGCGCATGGTTCTCTGCCCTGGGCAGACATGGGAAAAGGGGTACGACGACAGGGACCACTCGGCAGCGCCCGCGGCGCCGACCAGTGGCCGTCACATCCGGATCTCACCCGGAGATGTCGTCTTCACCCACCACGTCTGTCTCTCCTCGCTGGACGATCTACGTGCCCACTCACGATAGCAGGTGGGTCCGTCTCAGGGCGTTGACAGCGGCGGAGTCACATGTCAGCATCGTCACCTGTTGAAACGGTGACGCACGGTAGGTCGGCGAAACACACACGTGTCGATCCCGTCGTCATACGGGCCTCACATGTCGCCGGGTGACGCCCTCACGTAAGGAGCACACTGACCATGGCAGGAAAGCGGAAGCCGGACCCCGAGAGCGGTCCGCCGGTCGGTCGCCGAGCGCTGCTGGGCATGCTCGGCGCGGGCGCCGCTGGCCTCGCCGCCGCGCCCTACCTCCAGCGAGGCTGGGAGAACTTCCTCGGCGCCGCGTCCCAGGTGGACGCGACCGGCCTCACCGGCCTGCTGCCCAACCCGGGCGGCTTCCGGTACTACAGCGTCGTCGGCTCGGTGCCGCACAAGGACGAGACGAACTACGCGCTCAAGGTCCGCGGCCTGGTCGACAAGCCGAAGACGTACACCCTGACCGACCTGCGTGCGATGGCCCAGACCCGGGTCGTCGCCGACGTGCTGTGCACGGACGGCTGGCGGGTGGACGACACCCCGTTCGAAGGGGTGAGGCTGTCGGACATCCTGGACGACGTCGGGGTGCGCTCTCCCGGCGCGGCGATTCGCTTCACCTGCTTCGACGGCGCGTACAGCGAGAGCCTCACCCTGGAACAGGCCCGCCGCGCCGACGTCCTGGTGGCGCTGAAGATGCAGGACAAGCCCATCACCCACGAGCACGGCGGCCCCGTCCGCCTCTTCGTGGCACCCATGTACTTCTACAAGTCGGCCAAGTGGCTGTCCGGCATCTCGGTCACCGACAAGGTCGTCCCCGGTTTCTGGGAGGAACGCGGATATGCGATCGACGGCTGGCTCGACGGAGCCGACCGGCACGGCGAGGCGGCCTGACCCGGCCGACCGCGTCCGCCGCTTCAGCACCGCGGAACGCTGGGTCCACCGCACCACCGGCTGGTTGATGCTGGTGTGCCTGGTCACCGCCGCGTGCCTCTACCTCGGCCCGCTCGCCCAACTCGTCGGGCGTCGCCACGTGATGGTCTTCTTGCACGAGTGGTCGGGCATCCTGCTGCCGTTGCCGGCCCTCCTCGGGCTGTTCTCCGCCGACTTCCGCGCGGATCTGCGGCGCCTGAACCGGTTCGCGGTATACGACCGCCAGTGGCTGATGGCCGTCCGCCGGGGTCGCAGGTCACCTGGGGCGCGTCCGGCCGGGAAGTTCAACGCGGGTCAGAAGATCTACGCGGGCTGGATCGCCGGGGCCGTGCTGGTGATGATGTTCACCGGCCTGCTCATGTGGTTCATGGGGCTGCTGCCCTTCATCTCCCGCACCAGCGCCATCTTCGTCCACGACCTGCTGGCCTGGGCGATCACCGCGGTCGTCCTGGGCCACCTGCGCAAGGCATTCCAGGACCCGGAGGCACGGCTGGGCATGCGCACCGGGTACGTCAGCCGGTCCTGGGCCGAGCGAGAGCACTCCCGGTGGCTGAGCAAGGACCGCGACTCCGGCGTGGCCGACCGGACGCACGTGGTGTGAGGTGCCCGGTGCCCGGTGCCCGGTGCCCGGTCAGCGGCGGCAATGTCGTATCCCGACCGGCGGACGGGCATAGGGCGTAAGTTCCGGATCGGCCGCACCCCGGGCGGCGGCGAACCGAGCGGTTCGTCCGCCGCCCGGCCTACCCCGAAACCCTCTGAGGCGGTGCCCTCGTGTCAGGGGACGCCGGCGCCGCGCAGCAGGGTGTCGACGACGAGGTCCGCCGCGCGGGCGGGGCTCAGGTCGGGCAACTGACGTGACACCAGGTGCATGAGCTGCGGCAGGAGGGCGCTCACCCACCCGGCCGGCAGGTCGGCACGGAGGAAGCCCTCAGTGACGGCGCGGTCGAGGAAGACGTCGACCTCGTGGGCGGATGCGTCGCGGCGGGCGCGCACCTCCTCGTCGGCGAGCATGCGGGTGAGGTCGACGGGCCAGGTGCGGTTGACCGCGATGATGTTCTCGACGTAGCGGTGCAGGGCGACGGCGACGGGTGCCTCGCGCAGCCGGGCGTCCTCGATGGCTCGTTCGATCGCGGCCAGGCGGGACTCGTAGATCGCGGAGAGCAGGTCCTCGCGGGACGCGAAGCGCCGGTAGACGGTGCGCCGGTCCACGCCGGCCTCGGCGGCGATGCTCGCGATGCTCGCGCCGGGATCCGCGGCGAGCATGCGCGCTCCCGTGGTCAGGACGGCTTCCAAGTTGCGTGCTGCGTCGGCTCTCACGCCCTGATTCTATGCGCCCTGTGACCCCTGAGGCCTTCTAATGCCCCTCCAGAGTGAAGTACCGGGTGTGAAGTGCTACATTGACGTGGCAGGTAGCTAAGATAGTGCCAGTGTAGTGAGACGCAAATGCCGGGTGGCGGCAGGCGCGAGCTCCTACCGCCACCCGAAGAGCCACCCGAAGAGCCATCCGTAGTCCTCGAAAGAAGGAAGGCACCGCCATGTCGTTGCCGAAGCCACCGTCCGCATCGCCCAGGCCGGGCGGTGTCGCCGCCGCGATGAGCGCGCTGATCCTCGCGGTGCTGCTCGCGGCCCTGGACCAGACGATCGTCTCCACCGCGTTGCCCCGGATAGCGGAGGACCTCAACGGGTTCGACGACATCGCCTGGGTCAGCGCCGCCTACCTGCTCGCCTCCACGGCCGTGACGCCGCTGTGGGGGAAACTCGGCGACATGTTCGGCCGCAAGCGGCTCTACCTCGCCTCCACCTCGGTCTTCCTGATCGCCTCCGTGGCCTGCGGTCTGGCGCAGAGCCTTCCCGAACTGATCGGTGCCCGGGTGCTCCAGGGCATCGGTGGCGGCGGCATGATCGTGCTGACCTTCGGCCTCGTCGGCGACATCGTGGCGCCGAGCGAGCGCGGTCGTTACCAGGGCATGTTCGGCTCGGTCTACGGCGTCGCCAGCATCGTGGGACCGCTGCTCGGCGGTGTCTTCACCGACCAGCTGTCATGGCGCTGGGCCTTCCTGATCAACCTGCCGGTCGGCATCGTGGCCCTCGCCCTCGCCGCCCGGGCCCTGCCCGCCGCCGCCCGCGGTGCCAAGGCGCGCATCGACTACGCCGGAGCCACCCTGCTGGCCGCCATCGCCACCGGTCTCGTCCTCGTCACGTCCTTCGGCGAGCGCTGGGGATGGGGCTCGCCGTCCATCGTCGGCCTGATCATCGCCACAGTCGTGCTCGCGGCGGTGGTGGTTCCCGTCGAGCGCCGAGTCGCGGCCCCGGTACTGCCGCCGGCCATGCTCGGCTCGCGCACCGTGGTGTTCTCCTCGCTGATCGCATTCCTCGCCAACGCGGCGATGTTCTCCGTGCTGGTCTACCTGCCGACGTATCTCCAGATCGTCCACGGGGTCTCGGCCACCCTCTCCGGCATCCACATGCTGCCGCTCGTCGCCGGTCTCGTCGTCAGCCAGTCCCTGGCCGGGCGCTGGGCGGCGCACATCGAGCGGCTGAGGGTGATCCTGCTGAGCGGCCTCGTCGCCAACCTGGCCGGTCTGCTCCTGCTGGCCACCATCGGCAACGGACCCGGCACCCTGCTGCTCAGCGTCTACTTCCTGATCACCGGCATCGGCATCGGCATGGTGCCCATGGTCGTCCTGACCACCGTCCAGAACAGCGTCCCGGCGGCGGACATCGGCGCCGCGAGCGCCGTCGTCACCTTCTCCCGCTCCATCGGCGCCGCCTTCGGAGTCGCCGTCTTCGGCACCCTGCTCAACACGGGCTTCGCCGACCGGGTCCGGGACCTGCCGACCGCCGGCGGATTCGACGCCGGGCGGCCCGACACCATCGGACACCTGCCCGGAGCGCTCCGCGACACCGCCCTGGACGCCTTCGCCCACGCCACCGCCGTCGGTTACCTGTGGATCGCGCCGGCCCTGGCCGTCGGCACCCTCCTCGCCCTCTTCCTCAAGCCGTCAGCAAGGAAGCCGTTCAAAAGGAAGCCGTCTGGAAGGAACGACGACACCGCCCTCGGCGCTCCCGACGAAGCGGCCGGCGTCCCCACCACGAAGGAGAACACCCCGGCCGCCTGAGCCACCGCGTCGCCACCCGACCGGCCGGCCCCCACGCAGGGGCCGGCAGTCGGCGCGTGCGCCCGGCCGTGAGGAACGGCCGCGCGGCGGCGCGCTCTCCGACAGCCGCCTGCACGGAGCGTAGAACCGGACTCGTCACCGCCGTGGCTGGTGATGCATGGACCAAGAGCTCCGCCACCCGTCAAGGTGGTGCCGGAACCTCGTCGCGTCTCATGAGTGCCCCCGGGCGGCGGAAGTGCCGTTGCCCGGGGCCCGGTCCCGCGGCGCGCTGGTCGGCTCACGGCCGAGCCCGTGCCCTCGGCGGTGGTGATGGGCGGGGTGCGGATTCAGAGGCGGTCGGCGTCGACCACGGCCTGGGCGAAGGCGGTGGGCGCCTCCTGCGGCAGGTTGTGGCCGACGTTCGCGATCGTGCGATGCGCGTACGGGCCGGTGAAGTGGTCGCGGTAGCCCGATCCGTCCCCGGGCGGGGTGAAGGGGTCGAGGGCGGCGTCGAGGGTGACGGTGGGGACATGGATGGAGGGCTGGCCGGCGAGCAGCTTCTCGTAGCGCGCGTACCGGCCGTCCGTGTCCACGAGGCCGATGCGCCAGCGGTAGTTGAAGAGCACGATGGCCGCGTAGTCGGGGTTCTTGAACGCCTCGGCGGTGCGGTTGTACGTGTCGTCGCTGAAGTTCCAGTTGGGGGAGACCAGGGTCCACACGTACCGGCACAGCGCGAGGCGGCTGTCCTCGTCCTCCATGGCCGCCTTGCCCCGGGGAGTGGCGAAGTACCACTGGTACCACCACGTGTGCTCGACGGCCGGGGCGGCGGGCGCGGCCTGCGCCGCACGGTTGGTGATGAGGTAACCGCTGGTGGAGACAAGGGACTTGACCCGCTCCGGCCAGAGGGCGGCGATGATGTCGGCGGTGCGCGATCCCCAGTCGAAGCCGGCCAGCACGGCCTTGTCGATCCGCAGGGCGTCCATCAGGGCGATGACGTCCAGCGCGATGGCGGACTGCTCGGCCGTGCGAGGGGTGCGGTCCGACAGGAAGGCCGTGCTGCCGTGTCCGCGCAGATAGGGGACGACGACGCGGTACCCCAGGTCGGCGAGCAGCGGGGCGACGTCGGCATAGCTGTGAATGTCGTACGGCCAGCCGTGCAGCAGCACGACCACGGGGCCATGCGCCGGGCCGGCCTCCGCATAGCCGACGTTCAGGACTCCCGCCCTGACCTGCCTGATCTTTGCGAACGAAGTGTGGGTGCCCGGTGTGACGGCCGGGACGGTGGGGACCTGGGAGCCGCCGCCCGGCCGCCCACGCGAGGCGGACGAGGCGAACGCGTCGGTCCCCATGCCCGAGAGCGAGACAGCGGCCGCGCCGGTGCCAAGGCCTACGGCCTTGCTGAAAGTACGCCTGTTGATCATGTCAAACCTTCCGTCATTCGTTGTCCGGTGACCGGCCCGTCCGCGCGAGGCCGCTTGCCCACCTGCCCTACGAGCGCGGTGAGCCCCCGTGGCACGGGGACCTTTGCACAGAACATCGTCACCTGTCCAGCCGGTGACGCTGACGCAGAGGGTGAGGCGAGGCCGACGCCCGTACTCTGACCTGGGGGCCCCGCCCACCCCTCCGGCGGCTCCCCGGGCAACAGGCCCTCTTCGGTGCCCCGTCGCAGGGGCGCGTCCACCTCGGCGACGCAGATGTCCCGACGCCGGCGGATGGCCTCGTCCGAGAGCATGCGGGCAGCGAGCATGCGGGGAAGGCAGGGCGACGGCGACGGGTGCATCGCCGAGCCGGGTGTCCTGGATGGCCCGCTCGGTGGCCGGGATGCGGGACTCATAGATCGCGGAGAGTAGGTCCTCGCGGCCGGCAAAGCGGGCTCTCGTAGCTCAAAGGTATCGCTGACGGGGAACTTCTGTCGCGCTGATGCGACATTCATGTGTGGCTAACTCAATCAAGTGCTACATTGAAGTGACAGTTGAACGGAAGGTCTGGTCCGAGCAGGCCAAGCGCACGGAAGACGGAAGAGAGAACGCTCATGATCACCTACGACCGACTCTTCATCGGTGGCTCCTGGGTCGAGCCCAGTGACGCGGAGCTGCTGGACATCACCTCCCCGCACGACCGGTCGGTGATCGCCCGTGCCGCCCAGGCGCGGCCCGCCGACATCG
This sequence comes from Streptomyces sp. NRRL WC-3605, assembly GCF_001509795.1. GTDB lineage: Bacteria > Actinomycetota > Actinomycetes > Streptomycetales > Streptomycetaceae > Streptomyces > Streptomyces viridochromogenes. The sequence goes on from NZ_LLZN01000092.1 coordinate 16,006, forward strand.
ACCGTGCGGTCGCCGCGGCCCGGAAGTCCTTCGACGAGGGCGCGTGGCGGCTGACCCCGCCGGCCGAGCGGATCGCGCTGCTGCGCCGGTTCAACGCGCTGCGCGAGGAGAACGCGGAGAAGATCGCCGCTCTGATCACTCTGGAGAACGGCTCGGCCGGGTGGTTCACGCGCGCCGGACAGGCCGGCCTCACCCGGCAGGCCAACGCCTACCTGAAGGCCGCGGAGGAGTTCGGCTGGGAGGAGACGTTCGCCCCGTCGGACCCGGCGTCACCCGTGCGCAGTGTCGTGCGCCGTGAGGCGGTCGGCGTGGTGGCCGCCGTCATCCCGTGGAACTCACCCTTCTCCTCCGCCACCTCCAAGATCATCCCGGCGCTGGTGGCGGGCAACTCCGTGGTCCTGAAGGTCTCGCCGGAGAACTCTCCGAGCATGGGCTTCCTCGCCGAGCTGCTGGAGCGGGTCGGCCTGCCCGAGGGTGTCATCAGCGTCCTGCCCGCCGACCGGGACACGAGCGAGTACCTGGTCAGGCACCCGGACGTCGACAAGATCGCCTTCACCGGGTCCACGCGCGCGGGCCGCCGCATCGCATCCCTCGCGGGCGAGCAGCTCAAGCGGGTGAGCCTGGAGTTGGGCGGCAAGTCCGCCGCGATCATCCTCCCCGACGCCGACATCGAGAAGGCCGTGGCAGGCGTCAAGTTCGGCTCCCTGCTGAACAACGCCGAGTCCTGCATCGCCCAGACACGCATCCTCGCCCCGCGCAGCCGTTACGAGGAGGTCGTCACCGGTCTCAAGGAGCTGATGGAGTCGCTGAAGGTCGGAGACCCCGACGACCCCGACACCTTCATCGGGCCGATGATCCGCCCCGACCAGCAGCAGCGGGTGATCGACTACATCCGGCTGGGTGTCGAGGAGGGCGCCCGCCTGGTCACCGGGGGCCCGCAGATCCCGGAGGGCCTGGAGAAGGGCAACTACGTCACCCCCACCCTCTTCGCCGACGTCGACAACTCCATGCGGATCGCGCAGGAGGAGATCTTCGGCCCGGTCCTGGTCGTCATCGCCTACGACGACGAGGACGACGCGGTGCGCATCGCCAACGACTCCGAGTACGGCCTGTCCGGCGGCGTCTGGTCCGCCGACGAGGAGCGCGCGCTCGCCGTCGCCCGTCGCGTCCGCACGGGCACCGTCACCGTCAACGGCGCCTCGCTCGCCTTCGACGGCCCGTTCGGCGGATTCAAGGCCAGCGGCATCGGCCGGGAGTACGGCACGGTCGGCCTCGGCACCTACACCGAATACAAGACGATCACCGTCTGACCTCCGCAGCGACCCCACCGTGGAGCACATGTACCGGCTGGAGTCACACACACGGCGGCACCATGTGTGCACACGCTGTGTGGTCTTGATTCGCCCGCCCACCGTTGCACGCTGATTCGGACAGGGACGAAGACGAACGACACCGAACGAGACCCCGAGTTCCTCCTGGTGCACGAGGCGTGGCACGGGTCCGGGTGCTGGCACCAGGGGGCAGGACGTCCTCACGGCACGGGCTGGGCCAGCCACACGGTGGATCTGCCGAGTGTGGTCCCCGAGGGCTGTGAAGGCAGACTCGGGCGGGGTGGAAGGACCTGCCCACCACGTACATCATGCGTGATGACGGTCTGAGTCTTCCCGCGGCCTACCAGGAACCGTTCGCCGCCCGGAGGGGGAGTCAGCCGGTGACAGGCGCTACGCGGTAACTCACCTGCGGCAGGCCGAAGTCGAACTGCGCCAGTCCGCCGCTCCGGAAGCCGTAGCCGGTGCAGTCGGCGCCGCTGTACGTGGTGATGGACGACGTCTCACTGACGATGACGAGCGAGTTGACCGGCTCCGCCAGCGTGTGGCACGTGCCGAAGTCGGTGAGGTCGACCACCGTCTCAGTACCCGAGTTGTGGTGGCCCGTGTAGAGATAGCCGCCCCACTTCAGGGGCGGCCAGTCCGACGCGCTCGCTGTCCCGGCGCCGAGGCCGATCAGGGCCGCGGCGGCGGTCGCGACGACAATGGCGGTGCGGAACTTCGCTTCGGGGGAGGACATGCGACCCACCCTTCCTCGTGTGCATCGGCATCAGGGAATGTCGGCCGACCTGCTTCGATCGTGCGCAGCCGACCGACAAGATTTTTGCGACTTCAACCATGTGAGGAAAGAGCGAAACCGGCCACCACATACGTGTCGGTCTCACAAGGACCTGGTGATGGTGCATTCACTGCGGCAGGCGTCACCGGCTTGACAGGTGACGAAGATCAGGGCACGCTGACATCAATCGCGGTCCACGACCGAGGAAGTGGAGCATGGTCATGAACAAGGAACTCGCCACGGACGCCGAAGCGGCGATACGGCATGCCCGCTTCGGCAAGCTCCCCGAGCGGATCCGCTACGAGGACATGACGACCGAGGCGGAAGTCGCACCCGGCGGCCCGGGAGATGGCTACAACCCCGAGAACTCGTGGAAGTTCTACTCGTGCCTCGCCCTCGACCTGGGACTGTAGTGGTTGTGCGCCCCTATCCAGGTGGAGTCACGGAGCGGGGCCCCATTTACCACCGGATGCGGGCGAACGGCTACCGGGGTGTGAACGAAGACATGCTCGCTCTCATACGTGCTGCATAAGTGCCAACCTCGCATATGTGAGCACGTATCGCGCTCGCAGAGGACCCTACGCCGGCTGGGGTGATGCCGGCGTCGCCGCGATCTCGTGCTCCTGGGCGGTCATCGCCGCCCCGGTGTCTTCGCCCTCGCCGAACGCGACGACGCGGCCCGCCGCCCGCAGTTCCCTGCGGGCCGGCTCTACCCTCGGCCTGGGGCACCGGACACCGCCTGCTCTCGGTCGCGTACGGCTGCCGCCGTCACCGGCGGCGCCGGCAGGAGTCGGCGGTCGCACGTAACGGCCGCGGGGCGGTGCCGCACCGGGCTTCCCGGCGCGCGTGCTTTGTGCCCGCTGCCATCTGCGTCCCTCAGCCCGACGGTCAACCTAGGAGCGCTCCGCGTCCCTGGGGACTGGGTCACCCAGGTCACAAGCCGGTCAGGGTGTGTCGCAGACCGGAACGACAGGAGCGCCGAACGGGATACGTCGGCCCGGATCGGCGGTCCCGGGGCGTGTCGGCGAGGAGCGCGTAGCTCGCCCTCCGATGGTGCCGCCAGAGGGCGACCGCGCCGCACGGGCGCCGGTCACTGGCACTAGTCCGACCCGGCCCCGGTGCGTTGCGTGCGCAGTCGTTCGACGGATGCGGTGCGCGCGACCGTAAGACCGATGAGTTCCAGCGGCCGATCCCGGTGCCCCCGCGTCGTGTTCATGACCTGCGCCCCCGGGGACCGTAACGGCGTGAGCGCGATGTCGCGGGAGTCGGCGCGGGGCGGGCCTGCCTCGCCCGGTTGAGGCTCCACAGCAGGAGAAGGAGGAGGACCAGTCCGGACACGATCAGACCGGTGCCCGTGGCCCAGCCGCCGAACGGGAGCCGGGGCAGCAGCCCCCACGTCACACCCGCCGCGAGGAGCCCGACACCGGCCAGTACGGAGGCGGCGAGCCGGAGCGGTGAGGCGACACTCTCGTCCGCTGCGCGCAGAGCGCGCACACGCACCGGATCTACGTATCTCCGGACTCCGGGGAACTCCCGGGAGAGGACCAGCAGCCCGGCAAGGACCAGGAGCAGACCCGGACCGGGCAGGACGAGCAGCGCCACTCCCGTCAGCAGCAGTGCGCCGCCTGCCACGAGAGCCGTAGCCCGGCGCAGCGCGCCACCCTTGAGCATCCAGTCCTCCGTCACGCCGTGCGTCCGCAGGTCGAACAGGGACTGCCGACCAGCATTCCGGACATTCTGCCCGAATGTGTGTCACCAGTCAAACTGGTGACGTCGAGTATCGACAAGGACGGGGACGACGGCGAGGTCATGCCGCGTGCCCAGGTCGACGGCGATACGGCCCAGCTCTCGTGACCTCGGCCGGTCGGTCCCTCGGTGAGGGGCGGAGCGGTGGAGGAGAGGCAGCACCACGGTGATGCGATGGTCAGGACCGCGGAACGGGTGCGACGACGCAGCCGCAGCTCCATCAGTACGGGGCTTGATCCGGTGCTTCTTCGGCGAATCGGCGGCTTGACTCCACAGGTCCGCGCCCGGTGTGCCAGGATCACCGGCATGACTGACGGTCCAGAACGACGCGACGCACGAGCTGACCAGCCGGAACGGCTGTCAGCCGTCGCCACCGTCACGGACGGCGTCCGCGTGGTGGCGGTGGCCGGGGGCATCGACTACGACACCTGCGACACGCTCCAGCAGACGCTCGAAATCACCGACCCCTCGCTCCCACGCGTGGTGGTGGACATGCGGCAGGTCACCTTCATGGATTCGAGCGGGATCAACGTCCTGCTCGCCGCCTACCGAGCCCACCGTGGAGCCGGCGGCTGGCTGCGCCTGGCCGGAACCACCGGCGCCGCCCTGCGGGCCCTGCAGATCGTCGGCCTCGACACCGTCATCGACTGCCACGAGACCGTGGACCAGGCTCTCCGGGCCTGAAGAGTGCGGCGGGATCTCCGCACCAGGGGCCACGTCCTCTCGGACGTGGCCCCGGCACCGTTGCTGTGGTGGGTGGGAGGCGTCAGCGTCCTCGGTCAGGCCGCCGTGACGTCGAGCACGACGCGGAAGCGGGCCTGACCTGACAGCATCCGCTCGTAGGCCTCCGCTGCCTGCGCGAAGTCCATCACCTCGACGCTGGGCCGGATCTCGTTGGCCAGGCTGAAGGCCAGGTTGTCCTCGTTCTCGATCGCCGTGCCGGTCAGGCTGCCCACGACCGAGTGGGTGCCGAAGATCAGGTCGGGGGTGGCGATGGTCAGCGGGTCGGGCGCCGCTCCGACCACGACCAGCTTGCCGTTCGGGGCGAGGCCGCGGACCAGGGGGTTCATCGAGGCGCCGCTGGAGGCGGTGGCGATGATGAGGGACGCCCCGCCCAGGGCGGCCAGTTCGGCCCCGGGGTCGGTGCTGGTGGAGTCGATGTAGATGTGGGCGCCCAGCTCCCGGGCGTACGCCTCCTTCTCCTGGCCGCGGGCGATGGCGGCCACGCGGTAGCCGAGGCTGCGCGCGTACTGCAGGGCCAGGTGGCCGAGGCCTCCGATGCCCTGCACGGCGACAAGTGCGCCCGCCCTGGTCGCCCCCTGCTGGAGCGCGATGAAGGTGGTCAGGCCGGCGCACAGCAGCGGAGCGGCGTCGATCGCGGAGATGCCCTCGGGGATGCGCACAAGGCCGCTCGCCGGTGCGTAGGCGACCTCGGCGTAACCCCCGTCGACCGTCGTCCCGGTCTGCTGCTGGTTGAGGCAGTTGACGAAGTCGCCTCGGCGGCAGGGCTCGCACTCCCAGCACTGCCCGTTCAGGAAGCCGACGCCCACCCGGTCGCCGATCTGCCAGGCGGTGACCCCGGCGCCGACCGCGTCGATGACACCGACGACCTCGTGGCCCGGGACCACGGGCTGCGAGGGGTCGGCCCGCAGGCCCTCCACGGCCAGCACGTCGGTGTGGCAGATCCCGCACGCCTCGACCCGCAGGCGCACCTGACCCGGTGCGGGCTCGGTCAGCTCGCGCTCGACCAGCCGCAGGTTGTGGACTCCAGTGGCCTCGAAGGCTCGGTACGTGGACATGGTGGCTCCTGTGTGTCGTTCGGAGAAGTGAGGACGGACCGGTCCTGCGAGCGGTGGCGGCTTCGGCCGAGCGGGAGCCCGTGGCGGGGCTCGGCGAGCGCGACCTAGCGAAATGACCGCTAGCAAAATGACCGGTCGTCTTAAACACCATAACCCATGCCCCGGAGGGGGTCTTCTTCCCTGCACCTCCTCACCTCCTCGCGATACCGGTGCTCGCCGCTCGTGTGGGCCGCCGGGCGGCATGAAGGGCGACGGCGGCGCGTACAGTGAAGTGGTCGGTCGTCTTGCCCATTGCGGTCTCCCTGGCCCGGCCCGCTTCGCGGCGCCGCGGCGGAGGGCCAGTGGTCCGGCGATCGGGCACTGTCACAGGAGGTGAGCTACATGGGGCGAGCGTCCAAGCGCGAGGAGATCGCCGAGGCGGCATTCCGCCAGTTCCATGCTCGGGGCTTCAACGCCACGGGCATCAACGACATCACCAAGGCTGCTGGAGTGCCCAAGGGGTCGTTCTACAACCACTTCTCCAGCAAGGAGGACAGTGCCCTGGAGGCGCTGAGCCGGTACGCGGACACCCTGCGCTTCGATCTGCTCACGTCGCCCGACCATCCTCCGCTGGAGCGGCTGCGGGCACATTTCGAGTACCTGAGCAGGGACACGGTGGACAACGGTTTCGTCCGAGGCTGCCTGGTGGGCAACTTCGGTGCCGAGGTCGCCGACCACAACGAGGAGATCCGGTCCGCGGCCAAGCAGGGCTTCGACGGCTGGGCGGACCGGCTGCGCGGGCTGCTCGTCGAGGCTCAGGAGGCGGGCGACCTGGACGGTTCGCTCGACGCCGGGGCCACCGCGCTGTTCATCCTCAGTGCCTGGGAGGGCACCCTGATCGCGGCGCGTGTGGACAAGTCGTCGGCCCCCGTGGACGCGTTCTTCCAGACCGTCTTCGATCGGCTCCTCCGCTAAGGGCCGTCCCGTCATCCTCGGCGGGCGCACGACCGCGCCCGACCCAGCGGGCCATCGCGACGCCGGCTACGGCACCTCGCCGCGTCGTTGGGCTGTCCGCGTGGGCCGAGTAGGCGGACGGCCGTCCGCCTTGCGGTTCACCGCACCTGACGCCGCGAGCCCCGCCCTGCGGGCGGACGACGCCACCTTCGAAACGCGCCTGGACCGGGCGGAGTCGTGTGCGCGGCCTCCGCTGGCGACCTGCACGACCGGGCGGGTGCCGCTCCCGCGCATTGCGTACGCCGTGCGATGCCCCTCGGGCGCCTCGGGGCCCTGCTCAAGCGCACGGGGGAGAAGTCCAGGCGAGTCGGCGCTCACCCGCCAGAGGTGATCGCCGCCCTCCCCGGAAGCTCTCCGGCCCCCGGCGCTGACTCCCGCCCGTTCGGAGGGCTACGCGTCCTGGCCACTGCGGGCGGCACTCGTAACAGGCTCGAAGCCGGCGTGGATCCGGCGGGCGACCGGCCGCCCGCCGGTGGCCTCCGGCGAGGTGCGGCGGCGCTCGACGAACGTCCGGGACGCGACCGTTTGCCATTAGGTGACCGGTCGTCTAGCTTAGGAGACCGGTCGCCTAGTGGCGCCGACAACACCCCTTCGATGGAGGCTCTTCATGTCTACTCCCGTCAAGCTCGCTGTCGTCTTCTACTCGTCCACCGGCACCATCACGGAGATCGCCAAGGAGCTCCACGACGCCGGGGTGAAGGCGG
>NZ_LLZN01000093.1 GCF_001509795.1 Streptomyces sp. NRRL WC-3605
GGTGAGGTGCGGGTTTGTGCCTGCGGCGGCCTGTGCCAGTCTGCGGCGGCCTGTGCGGGTGGGTGGGGGGCGTGTCGCGCCTGCGGTGGGGGGTTCTGCGGGGCCGTGCCGGGGGGTGTCCGTCCTCGGTCCGGCGGATCGGCCGGATTTCGGGGTGGGCGTACGTCGACGCCGGACGCTGCGGGCGGACACCCCCCGGCACGGCCACTCACCGCCGTACGCGGCCCGGGTACGCAGCGGGGTCCCGCCTCGGTGGGAGGCGGGACCCCGATGTGTCGTCAGCGGGAGCGCTTGGCCAGGCGTTCCACGTCGAGGAGGATCACCGCGCGGGCCTCCAGGCGGAGCCAGCCGCGGCCCGCGAAGTCGGCGAGGGCCTTGTTGACCGTCTCGCGGGAGGCGCCGACCAGCTGGGCCAGCTCTTCCTGCGTGAGGTCGTGGACGACGTGGATGCCCTCCTCGGACTGCACGCCGAAGCGGCGGGAGAGGTCGAGCAGGGCGCGGGCGACGCGGCCGGGGACGTCCGAGAAGACGAGGTCGGACATGGCGTCGTTGGTGCGCCGGAGGCGGCGGGCGACGGCGCGCAGGAGCGCCGTGGCCACCTCGGGGCGGGCGTTCAGCCAGGGCTGGAGGTCGCCGTGGCCGAGGCCGAGCAGCTTGACCTCGGTCAGCGCGGTGGCGGTCGCCGTGCGCGGGCCCGGGTCGAACAGGGAGAGCTCGCCGATGAGCTCTCCGGGGCCGACGACGGCGAGCATGTTCTCGCGGCCGTCGGGGGACGTGCGGTGAAGCTTGACCTTGCCCTCGGTGACGACATAGAGCCGGTCGCCCGGGTCGCCCTCGTGGAAGAGGGAGTCGCCCCGTGCGAGCGTCACCTCACTCATGGAGGCGCGCAGTTCCGCGGACTGCTCGTCGTCGAGAGCCGCGAAGAGCGGATTGCGCCGCAGAACGTCGTCCACGAGTTCTCTCCTTGTCGACCTGCTCAGGGGGTCGATTCCCCCGCGTGCCAGGGGACCGTGTTCCCCATTTTGCCGGACGGTCCAAACAGTGTGATCTGTCACAAGGATGCCGCACACATGTCCTGAGGTAAGCGGCAGGGGTCCAATTGGGCGCCGATCTTCGCGGTCCAGGGCGGATGTCGGTGCCGGGCTTTAGGCTGGCCGAGTGTCCAAATCGCCGGTGAGAGCACAGGCCAAGGGGGCTGGGCGGGTGGTTGATCGTCGTGATTCCGCTGTGGGCGAACAGGGCCCTGGTGGAGGGAAGAGAACGGCGCAAACGGCGAAAAAGGCGCCGGGTGGAGCCGCCGCGCGTGGCAGGAAAGCGGCCGTCGCCAAGAAGCCTGCCGTCGTTCCCGAGAAGGGCGCCGTGCCGGTGAAGGGTGCCTCCGGCGCCAAGGTGGCGGGTGCGTCCCGTACGGCTCTGGTGCGCAGGGCCCGGCGGATCAACCGGGAGCTTGCCGAGGTCTATCCGTACGCCCATCCCGAGCTGGACTTCGAGAACCCCTTCCAGCTGCTTGTCGCGACTGTCCTGTCCGCTCAGACGACCGATCTGCGCGTCAACCAGACGACGCCGGCGCTTTTCGCCAAGTACCCCGGGCCCGAGGACCTGGCCGCCGCCAATCCGGAGGAGGTCGAGGAGATCCTGCGTCCGTGCGGGTTCTTCCGGGCCAAGACCCGGTCGGTGATGGGGCTGTCCAAGGCGCTCGTGGAGGACCACGGCGGGGAGGTTCCCGGGCGGCTGGAGGAGCTGGTCAAGCTGCCCGGTGTGGGGCGCAAGACTGCTTTCGTGGTGCTGGGGAATGCGTTCGGGCGGCCCGGGATCACGGTCGACACCCATTTCCAGCGGCTGGTGCGGCGCTGGCAGTGGACCGAGCAGACCGATCCGGACAAGATCGAGGCCGAGGTCGGGTCGCTGTTTCCCAAGGGGGAGTGGACGGATCTGTCGCACCATGTGATCTGGCACGGTCGTCGCATTTGTCATGCTCGTAAGCCCGCGTGTGGTGCCTGTCCCATCGCTCCGCTGTGTCCGGCGTACGGGGAGGGCGAGACCGATCCGGAGAAGGCGCAGAAGCTGCTGAAGTACGAGAAGGGCGGCTTCCCGGGGCAGCGGCTGAAGCCGCCTCAGGCCTATCTGGACGCGGGCGGCAAGCCGGCCCCGCCGCTGGGGGCCGCGTGAGCGCGGAACGATCCGGGAGGCGTCCCGCGTTGAGGCAGGCAGGACGAGGGGGGTGGCGATGGCGCGGGTGAGCGGTACGCAGGGCGGCCCGGTGGTGCTGAGCAAGGACGGGCTGCCGGGCTGGCTGGAGCCGGTGGCGCGGGTCGTCGACACCGTCGAGCCGTTGCAGCTGAGCCGCTTCCTGCCGCCGAAGGACGGGGCCGGGCGCCAGTCGGCCGTGCTGATCCTCTTCGGGGAGGGTGAGCGCGGGCCCGAGTTGCTGCTCATGGAACGGGCCAGTTCCCTGCGGTCGCATGCCGGGCAGCCGTCGTTCCCGGGGGGTGCGCTCGATCCTGAGGACGGCGATCCGGGGACCGACGGGCCGCTGCGGGCCGCCTTGCGTGAGGCGGAGGAGGAGACCGGTCTCGATCCGAGCGGTGTGCAGCTCTTCGGGGTGCTGCCGCGGCTGTACATCCCGGTCAGCGGGTTCGTCGTCACCCCGGTGCTGGGCTGGTGGCGTGAGCCGAGTCCGGTCGGCGTCGTCGATCCGAACGAGACCGCCCGCGTCTTCACCGTCCCCGTGGCGGATCTCACGAATCCGGACAACCGTGCCACCACGGTCCACCCCAGCGGCCACCGAGGTCCGGCATTTCTGGTCGAATCGGCCCTCGTGTGGGGCTTCACGGCCGGCGTCATCGACCGGCTGCTCCATTTCTCCGGCTGGGAGCGGCCCTGGGACCGGGGGAAGCAGGTCCCGCTCGACTGGCGGTCATGACAGGGTGTCTGCGGTGCTGTGCCGTCCCGGGCCCCTCGTGTCCGCGATGCCTCGGGTCCACGGCCGACCTGTGAGCGAAGAATGATGAGGCGAGGCTAGAACCGGTGAACGTGCTGGACATCCTGTTGCTGGTCGCCGCCGTCTGGTTCGCGATCGTCGGCTACCGCCAGGGCTTCGTCGTCGGCATCCTGTCGGTGATCGGTTTCCTCGGGGGCGGTCTGGTGGCCGTCTACCTCCTTCCGGTCATCTGGGACGCCCTCACCGACAACGCCGAGGTGAGCACCACCGCGGCGGTCGTCGCCGTCATCGTCGTGATCGTCTGCGCCTCCATCGGGCAGGCGCTGACCACTCATCTCGGCAACAAGCTGCGCCGCTACATCACCTGGTCCCCGGCCCGCGCGCTGGACGCGACCGGCGGTGCCCTCGTCAACGTCGTGGCGATGCTCCTCGTGGCCTGGCTGATCGGTTCGGCCCTCGCCGGGACGACGCTGCCGACGCTCGGCAAGGAGGTCCGCGGTTCCAAGGTGCTGCTCGGTGTGTCGCGGGCGCTGCCCGACCAGGCCGACACCTGGTTCGCGGACTTCTCGTCGGTCCTCGCGCAGACCGGTTTCCCGCAGGTCTTCAGCCCGTTCTCGAACGAGCCCATCACCGAGGTCCAACCGCCCGACCCCGCGCTCGCGAAGAGCCCGGTGGCCACCCGCGCCCAGCGCTCCATCGTCAAGGTCGTGGGGACGGCGACGAGTTGCGGCAAGGTCCTGGAGGGCACCGGCTTCGTCTTCTCCGAGCGCCGCGTCATGACCAACGCGCACGTCGTCGGCGGCGTCGACGAACCCACCGTCCAGATAGGCGGTGAGGGGCGGCGCTACGACGCGACGGTCGTCCTGTACGACTGGAAGCGCGACATCGCCGTCCTGGACGTGCCCGATCTCGAGGCGCCCGCCCTGCGGTTCACGGCCGACGACGCCGAGAGCGGCGACGGCGCGATCATCGCGGGCTTCCCGGAGAACGGCGCGTACGACGTGCGGGCCGCGCGGGTGCGCGGCCGGCTGCCGGCGAACGGGCCGGACATCTACCACCGGGGCACCGTCAGCCGGGACGTCTACTCCCTGTACACGACCGTGCGTCAGGGCAACTCCGGCGGCCCGCTCCTCACCCCCAAGGGCAAGGTGTACGGCGTGGTGTTCGCCAAGTCCCTCGACGACTCGGACACCGGCTACGCGCTGACCGCGGACGAGATCCGGGAGGACATCGTCAAGGGTCGTACCGCCAAGCAGCAGGTGGACAGCGACAGCTGCGCGTTGTGAGTCCGGTGTGGTGAGTGTGTCCGCCCGTCAGCCGCGTGGGTGACGCAGGCGTACCGAGACCCAGCGGGCCCGGCGGCGGAGGATGCGCGGAATCCCCACCCGGGGGTCCGCGACCGGCATCTGCGGGGCGCTGCCTCGCTGGTGGGAGCTCAGCCCGCCGGCCGAGCGCCGATTGCGTGCCGCGTCACTGTAGTCGTGCGTCCAGCCCATACCCCGACGTCTGCCCCCACCCCAAGGTCGATAACCGCGCCGGGAGACCCCAATTGGCCTATGCGCGAGGCAATTGGCTGTTCGAAGAACAGGTGTTCAGTTCCGGATAGCGGGGCGGGCCGGCCCGGTCACCGGTCGGGCTCGGGGTCCTTCAGCCAGTTGATGAGTTCGGTGGAGAAGGCGACCGGGTCCTCCTCGTGCGGGAAGTGCCCCAGACCGTCGAACAGCCGCCAGCGGTACGGCGCTTCGACGTACTCGCCCGACCCGGCCGCGCTGCGCGTGCGCATCACCGGGTCGAGGGAGCCGTGCAGATGCAGCGTCGGCACGCGCACCGGCCGCTTCATCCGGCGGTTGAACTGGATGCCGTCGGGCCGGGCCAGCGAGCGCACCATCCAGCGGTACGGCTCGATCGAGCAGTGCGCCGTCGACGGGATGCAGATCGCCCGGCGGTACGTCTCCACCGCCTCGTCGTCCGGCAGGCGCGGGCCGGACCAGTCCCGGATCAGCCGGCCGACCAGCGCCCCGTCGTCGGCTGTCAGCTGCCGCTCGGGGATCCAGGGCCGCTGGAAACCCCAGATGTAGGAGCCCGCACTGGTCTGCTTCACGTCCGAGAGCATCGCCGACCGCCAGCGCCGGGGGTGCGGCATGGACGCGACCGCGAGCCGGCGGACCAGCTTGGGTCGCATCACGGCCGCAGTCCAGGCCAGATACCCGCCCAGGTCGTGCCCGACGAGCGCCGCGTCCGGCTCGCCGAGCGAGCGGACCACGCCGGTGATGTCGAGGGCGAGGTTGGCCGGGTCGTAGCCGCGCGGCGTCCGGTCGCTGCCGCCCACACCGCGCAGGTCCATCGCCACGGCACGGAATCCCGCGTCGGCGAGCGCGACGAGCTGGTGCCGCCACGCCCACCAGAACTGCGGAAAGCCGTGCAGCAGCATGACCAGGGGGCCGTCGCCCATCTCGGCGATGTGGAAGCGCGCGCCGTTCGCCGCGACGTCCCGGTGAGTCCAGGGGCCGTCGGGCCGTACGACCGAGCCGGGTTGTGCCGAAGGGGCGGGATCCGTCATGACGACGAGCGTGCCACAGCCTCGATGGCGGCGGGTGCCCGGTCCTCCAGCTCGGCAACGGGAACCGGCCGCGGGTGCGGCTTGGCGTTCTGCAGGACGCCCGCCGTCTCCTTCATCGACGACGCGACCTTCTGCGGGCTCTTGCTCTTCTTGGCCTTCTTCGCGAAGACGACGCCGATCAGCGCGAGGACCGCCGCGACGAGGACGTTGGCGGCGAAGGACAGCAGGAAACAGAGCGCGAGGTTCCAGTCGCTCCAGGTCCTGATGCCGTACGCCAGGGCGAAGTTCAGCATCGGCAGCGAGAACACCAGCACCGCGCCGGCCATCGAGAACGCCCCGCCGCTCGTCGCGCCGCGCTTGACGTCCTGCTTGAGCTGCGCCTTCGCCAGGGCGATCTCGTCATGCACCAGCGCCGACAATTCGGTCGTCGCCGAGGCGAACAGCTGGCCGATGCTGCGTTCGGCGCCGACCGGGCTGCCGTCGGGTGCGCTCATCGCGGTCTCCCTCGTAGTCACGGTTCCGTCTTCCGCCTGACCGAGTACGGTTCCGTCTTTTGTACCGTCCCGTCAGATCATGCCCGACGGTGCCCCTCATCGCCTGCCCTGCCCGCCCCTTCGGCAACCGCGTGGCGCGCGGCGGCCTTCTCCTCGGCGAGCCGGCGGTGTTCGGCGGCCTTGTGCTCGTGCAGGGCGGCCATGCGCAGGTGGTACTCGGGGTCGTCCTGTTCGTAGATGTCCGGCACGCCGGACGCGTCCTCGTCGCGCTCCTCCTCCTCGCACATCGCGCGGTACTTGGCGTTCCGCATCTTCAGCAGCACGGTCGCCAGAGCCGCCGCGATCAGGGAGCCGAGCAGGACGGCCGCCTTGACCTCGTCGGTGAGCGCGGCGTCGCCCGCGAAGGCCAGCTCGTCGATCAGCAGGGAGACGGTGAAGCCGATGCCGGCGAGGGTCGCCACGGCGAACAGGTCAGCCCACGCCAGGTCGTCGCTGAGGGAGGCCCGGGTGAAGCGTGCCGTCAGCCAGGTGCCGCCGAAGATGCCGACGGTCTTGCCGACGACGAGACCGAGCAACACCCCGAGCGTCTCCGGCTGGGTGAACACGTCGCCCAGCGCGCCCCCGGAGATCACGACCCCGGCGCTGAACAGCGCGAACAGCGGCACGGCCAGGCCCGCCGACAGCGGACGCACCAGGTGCTCGATGTGCTCGCCCGGTGACTCCTTCTCGCCCTCGTGCCGGGTGCAGCGCAGCATCAGGCCCATCGCGACACCGGCGATGGTGGCGTGGATGCCGCTGTTGTACATCAGCCCCCAGATGACGAGGGCGAGCGGCACGTACACGTACCAGCCGCGCACGCCCTTGCGCACCAGCAGCCAGAACACGACCAGACCCGCGACGGCGCCGCCGAGCGCGGCGAAGTTCAGCTGCTCGGTGAAGAAGAGCGCGATGATCAGGATGGCGAAGAGGTCGTCGACGACGGCGAGGGTCAGCAGGAAGGCACGCAGCGCGCTCGGCAGCGAGGTGCCGATGACCGCGAGCACGGCCAGCGCGAACGCGATGTCGGTGGCCGTCGGTACGGCCCAGCCCGCCATCGAACCGCCGCCGGTCACCACCGTCAGCGTGTACACGAGGGCGGGCACCGCCATGCCGCACAGTGCCGCGACGACGGGCAGGACGGCCTTGCTCGGGTCCTTCAGATCGCCGGCGACGAGCTCGCGCTTGAGCTCGATCCCGGCGACGAAGAAGAAGATCGCGAGGAGTCCGTCCGCCGCCCAGTGCTCGACGGACAGGTTCAGGCCCAGGGCCTCGGGGCCGAAGTGGTAGTGCCCGACGCTCTCGTAGCTGTCCTGCAGGGCCGGGATGTTCGCCCACAGCAGGGCGGCGATCGCGGCGACGAGCAGCAGGACGCCGCCGACGGTCTCGGTGCGCAGCGCGTCGGCCACGAAGTTCCGCTCGGGCAGCGAGAGCCGGCCGAATGCCTTGCGGGTGGGAGCGGGGGGCGGGGACGCGGCCACGGGAGATTACCTCCGGTCGGTGGGCAGGACGGAGCACATGCCGACCAGACTTCCCGGCGCACCTGTGAACGAGTTTCGCTTTGTTTAGCCTACCTAAGGGTGCACGCGGGTGCATCCGCAGGTCTCATCCTACGAACATGAAGCACACCTCGTCGTACGAACGTGAAGGGCACCCGGCGCGCGTGGCGCCGGGTGCCCTCGGGGTGTCGTGGGACGTGCTCAGTCCTCGCCGGCCGACGTCGGCAGCTTGGCCTGGATGAGGTCCATGACGGTCGAGTCGGTCAGCGTGGTCACGTCACCGAGCTGGCGGTTCTCGGCGACGTCCCGCAGCAGGCGGCGCATGATCTTGCCGGAGCGGGTCTTCGGCAGCTCGGCCACCGGCAGGATCCGCTTGGGCTTGGCGATCGGGCCGAGGGTGGTGCCGACGTGGTTGCGCAGCTCGGCGACCAGGCCCTCGGTCTCGGCGGCCGTGCCGCGCAGGATGACGAAGGCCACGATGGCCTGGCCGGTGGTCTCGTCGGCGGCGCCGACGACGGCCGCCTCGGCGACCGACGGGTGGGACACCAGCGCCGACTCCACCTCGGTGGTGGAGATGTTGTGCCCGGACACCAGCATCACGTCGTCCACCCGGCCCAGGAGCCAGATGTCGCCGTCGTCGTCCTTCTTCGCACCGTCGCCGGCGAAGTACTTGCCCTCGAACCGCGACCAGTACGTGTCGATGAACCGCTGGTCGTCGCCCCAGATGGTGCGCAGCATCGACGGCCACGGCTCGGTCAGGACCAGGTAGCCGCCTCCGCCGTTGGGCACCTCGTTCGCCTCGTCGTCCACGACGGTCGCGGAGATGCCGGGCAGCGGCCGCTGGGCCGAGCCGGGCTTGGCCTCGGTCACACCCGGCAGCGGCGAGATCATCATCGCGCCGGTCTCGGTCTGCCACCACGTGTCGACGACCGGGGTGGTGTCGGCGCCGATGTTCTTGCGGTACCAGATCCACGCCTCGGGGTTGATCGGTTCGCCCACCGACCCCAGGACGCGCAGCGAGGACAGGTCGAACTTGGCGGGGATGTCGTCGCCCCACTTCATGAACGTCCGGATCGCCGTCGGCGCCGTGTAGAGGATCGTCACCCCGTACTTCTGCACGATCTCCCAGAAGCGGCCCTGGTGCGGGGTGTCGGGTGTGCCCTCGTACATGACCTGCGTCGCGCCGTTCGCCAGCGGCCCGTACACGATGTACGAGTGACCGGTGACCCAGCCGACGTCGGCGGTGCACCAGTAGACGTCGGTCTCCGGCTTGAGGTCGAAGACGGCGTGGTGCGTGTAGGCGGTCTGGGTGAGGTAGCCGCCGGAGGTGTGCAGGATGCCCTTGGGCTTACCGGTCGTCCCGGACGTGTAGAGGATGAACAGCGGCTGCTCGGCGCCGAAGGCCTCGGCGGTGTGCTCGGCGGACTGCCGGTCGACGACCTCGTGCCACCACACGTCACGGCTGTCGTCCCAGGCCACGTCCTGGCCGGTACGGCGGACCACGAGCACGTGCTCGACGTTGTCCACCTTGGTGATCGCCTCGTCCACGGCGGGCTTGAGCGCGGACGGCTTGCCGCGCCGGTAGCCGCCGTCGGAGGTGATGACGACCTTGGCGTCCGCGTCCTGGATGCGCGTGGCGAGCGCGTCGGCGGAGAAGCCGCCGAAGACGACCGAGTGGGCGGCGCCGATGCGCGCGCACGCCAGCATCGCAACGGCCGTCTCGGGGATCATCGGCATGTAGACGGCGACCCGGTCGCCCTTGCGTACGCCCAGCTCCAGCAGCGCGTTGGCCGCCTTGGACACCTCGTCCTTGAGCTCGGCGTAGGTGATGGCGCGGCTGTCGCCGGGCTCGCCCTCGAAGTGGATGGCCACCCGGTCGCCGTGGCCGGTCTCCACGTGCCGGTCCACGCAGTTGTAGGCGACGTTGAGCTCGCCGTCCTTGAACCACTTGGCGAACGGCGGGTTCGACCAGTCCAGTGTCTCGGTCGGCTCCTTGGCCCAGGTCAGGCGGCGGGCCTGCTCAGCCCAGAAGCCGAGCCTGTCAGCCTTGGCCTGTTCATACGCCTCCGCCGTGACGTTGGCGTTGGCAGCCAGGTCGGCGGGGGGTGCGAACCTGCGCTCTTCCTTGAGCAGGTTGGCCAGGCTTTCGTTGCTCACGACATCTCCCTTTCCCAGGGTGTCCGTTGTGTCCCAGGCCACAGCTCATCAGACCCGAGGGCCCGCTGACAAGGGTCGACGGAAAATTGGTTTAGACCTGTCTGCGGCCGGGTGCACACCTGCTGTCGGCGCCGGGGGTCATCCGTTCCCACGGACGCCGTACGCACGCGGTTCAGACATGTAATCCCTTTCACACCCCGGCGCCGCGGCCGATGCGGACCTCCGGACGAGTCGCCCGGATGGCCTCCGGCCATGCGGTTTCGGGGCGGGGCGGGGCGGCCCGGGGCGGGCGGAGGTGTGGTGCCCGCCAGCGGGTGCGTGGTGCCGCTTGGCCGGAGGGTGCGTGGTGCCGCCTGGCGGGGCGCGTGACGCCGTCCAGCGGGGGGCGTGGTGTTGTCCGGCTGGTGCGTGATGCCCCCCGGCGGCGGGCGCGCCGCCGTCCGGCGGGTGCGCGGCCCCGCCCTCTGTGCGGGACCGCGCGGCTTCCGCCGGATCAGGCCGACAGGTCGGCCACCCCGACGTGGTCGAACACCTTGTCCTCCCCGTCATCGGCCAACAGGTACGCCTGCGCCTCACCGACGTGGAAGTACATCCCGTGCAGCTCCAGCTCTCCCGCTCGCAGGGCCCGGCTCACCGAGTCATGGGCCCGCAGATGCTCCAACTGCTGGATCACATTGGTCAGGCAGAGCTGCTCGACCGCGTCGGCCGCCGCCCGCCCGGCGAGTCTGGCCGTGGGCCGGCTGCCGTCGGCCATCCGGGCGACACTCGGTCCGCCGTGCCGCAGCCATCTGCGGAGCGGGGTCTCGACGGTGTCCTGGTCGGAGGCGAGGAGGGCCTGCATGGCCCCGCACCCGGAGTGTCCGCACACCGTGATGGACCGCACCCGCAGCACGTCCACCCCGTACTCGATCGCGGCGGCCACCGAGTCGTCCCCGCTCTCCTCGCCGGGCGGCGGGACGAGGTTGCCGACGTTGCGGACGACGAAAAGGTCTCCGGGACCGCTGCTGGTGATCATCGAGGTGACCAGCCGGGAGTCCGCGCAGGTGAGGAACAGCTGTGAGGGTTGCTGCCCTTCCCGTGCCAGCCGCGCCAGCTCGCCCCGTACGAGAGGGGCGGTGTTGCGCTGGAACGCGCTGATGCCGCGGGCCAGTTGCCGACCGGTGCCGGTGCCGGTGCCGGTGCCGGTGCCGGTGCCGGTGCCCGTGGCGGTTGTGGGGGCGGGGGCGGTGGAGCTTGCGGTGCCGGTCGTCTCCGGGCCGTCGGCGGGTGGGTCGCCGGGGGCCAAGGCGGTCGTCGGGGCCGTCGGCGTCCCCACTGCTGCGGAGGGGGTGACCAGTCGGCCGGTGAGGGCGGATGGCTTGGTGTCCTCGGGCGTGTGTGTTGCCTCGTCCGTGGTGCCGGGGCCGCCCGCCGGGCTGCCCGCGCGGTCGGAGGTGCCCGTCTCCGGGATGGCGCACTGGTGGTTGCGCCACGGCGTCCACGGGTGGCAGCGACAGCCGGACGTGTCAGGTGCGCCCGGTCTGCCGTCCAGGTGGAAACCGGCCGGTCCCGTCGGCTCGCCGATCCGGACGCCGGTGCGGCGGCCGACCAGTTCGACGGTGCCTCCGTGCGCCGCCTGGGTGTTCTGCCAGTCCTGCAGGGCCTCGTACGCCGCGTGGTCCATGAAGGAGCCGTCCAACTCCACGACCGCGCGGGCTCCTTGGGGAACGAGATGCAGGGTCCGGCTGAGCCGGGGCACGGCGAGGAACGTCAACTGCCCTCGGACGCGGACGTGATGGACTCCTTCCTCTTCGTGATGCGTGATCCGGGTGCGGGTGAGGCGGTGCAGGGCGACGCCGACGGCCATGCCGATCCCCAGCGTCACGCCTTCGAGGACGCCGAGGAACACGACGCCGAGGGTGGTGACGGCGTAGACGAGCACTTCGCGGTGGCGGGTCACCGTGCGGATGTGGTGCAGGGACACCATCTGGATGCCGACGGCCATCACCAGGGCGGCGAGCGAGGCGAGCGGGATGAGCTCTAGCACCGGGACCATCAGCAACGCGGCGATCACTACGAGAACGCCGTGCAGCATCGTGGAGTTCCGGCTGACGGCACCGGCGTTCACATTCGCGGTGCTGCGGACCGCCACTCCGGCGACGGGCAGGCCGCCGAGAGCGCCGGAGACGACGTTGGCGGCGCCTTGGCCGAGCAGTTCGCGGTCGAGGTCGGCGCGGCCGACGCGGGCGGACAGCTCGGGCCGGGCGGCGATCAGCTTGTCCACGGCGACCGCGCCGAGCAGCGACTGCACGCTGCACACCAGCGTGATCGTGAGGACGGCGGCGATCAGGCCGAGTACCGGGCCCTCGGGGAGGCCGGCCAAGGCGTGGCTGCTCCAGGACGGCAGGTCGACCTTGGGCAGGCTGAAGCCGAGGAGTGCCGCGCAGGCGGTCGCTCCGGTGACGGCGACGAGGGGCGCGGGCATGGCGCGCAGGAGCCGTCCGCCACGGCCGGGGAGGCGTGGCCAGGCCAGCAGGAGCGCGAGGGTCAGCGCGCTCACGGCGAGGGATGCGGTCTGTACCTGGGCCTGCTGGGCCGGCAGGTCCCGCAGGTTGAGCAGGACCGAGCTGTGCGGGGTGCCGCCGAGGACGATGTGCAGCTGGGCCACGGCGATGGTGACGCCGATACCGGCGAGCATGCCGTGCACGATGGCCGGGCTCACGGCGAGAGCGGTACGCGCCACGCGTAGGAGACCGAGGCCGAGCTGGGCGAGTCCGGCGAGGACGGTGATGGCGCAGGTCGTGCGCCATCCGTAGCGCTGGATGAGCTCGGCGGTCACGACGGTGAGCCCGGCGGCGGGGCCGCTGACCTGGAGGGGGGCGCCGCCCAGCCGTCCGACGACGACTCCGCCGACGGCGGCGGCCACGAGGCCGGCCTGGAGAGGGGCGCCGGTGGCGAGGGCGATGCCCAGGGAGAGGGGGAGGGCGATCAGGAAGACCGCGATGGACGCCGATGCGTCGGCGCCGGTGAGACGGGGGCCGCGGGGCCGGGCCGGCGGGCTGTGGGGCTCGTGGCTGTGCTCCTTCGGGTTGGCGTCGTCATGGCGTGTGGGGGTGCAGGCTGACATGTTCCCGTCTCCTCCGGGGCAGCGCGGTCGCGGATCGTGTGGGCTCCTGGCGGTACGCCAGGGGTCTGTCGCGGCCGTGTGGTCACGGCGTACAGCGGCGGGTGGTGACAGTCGGTAAACGGATCGTAATGGAGAGTAAAGATGGGGAATAGACTGTCCGAGCAAATGGACTAATAAATCCCACTGGAGAGTGAAGTGCTCGATTAGTCGGCTTGTCGTATTAATTCCACCTTCGACCCATGCGATCTTGGCGGCGCCGCCGGAACCGAGAGAAGGAAGAAGGTGGACGGACATGGCCGCCACCCGCAGGACCGCTCCTCACCGCGCTTTCGCCACATCCGCCAGGTCGGCCACACCCCGCAGACCCACCCCGCCGGGCAGGTCCGCCGTACCTCGCAGGATCGCCGCGGGCACCGCGATCGCCGCCGTCTGCGTGGCGTCGCTCGCCGGATGCGCGATCGGTTCCGACCCGGACGGGCAGGCCGCGCCCGGGCCGCAGAAGCAGAAGCAGAAGCCGGTCGCTCCCGCTCCGAAGAGCGCGATCCGTCTGATCGGCGACGGCTCCACGGCGTACACCGGTGCGCAGCCGCACCTGCCGCGGCCCGAGAGGCTGAAGCCGGGCCAGAAGCCGCCGCAGTTCGTGGTGTTCTCGTGGGACGGCGCCGGTGAGGACAGCCAGAAGCTGTTCTCCCACTTCCGCAGCGTCGCCAAGGCCAACAACGCGACCATGACGTACTTCCTCAGCGGCGTGTACATGCTGCCGGAGGACAAGCGCGACCAGTACCGGCCGCCGCAGCACTCGCCGGGCCGCTCGGACATCGGCTTCAACGACCAGGAGGGGATCGCCGACACCGTGCGGCAGCTGCGCCTCGCGTGGCTGGAGGGCAACGAGATCGGCACCCACTTCAACGGGCACTTCTGCGGCAAGGGCGGCGGGGTCGGCGAGTGGTCGGTGAAGGAGTGGAAGGAGGAGATCGGCCAGGCCAAGAGGTTCGTGAAGTCCTGGAAGACCAACACCGGCATGGCGCAGGCGGACCCCCTGCCCTTCGACTACGACAAGGAACTCATCGGGGGCCGCACGCCCTGCCTGGAAGGGCGTTCGAACTTCGTCAAGGCGGCCCGGGAGATGGGCTTCCGCTACGACTCCAGCGGCGTCAACAACCAGCTCTGGCCCACGAAGAAGGACGGCGTGTGGGACCTGTCGATGCAGCTGGTGCCGTTTCCCGGGCACTCCTATGAACAGCTCACCATGGACTACAACTTCATGGTCAACCAGTCCGGCACCAAGACCCAGGGCGACCCCGCCAAGCACGAGTTCTGGGGTGACCAGATGCGGGAAGGGCTGCTCATGGGCTTCCAGCGGGCGTACCACGGCAACCGCGCCCCCCTGATCATCGGCAACCACTTCGAGTCCTGGAACGGCGGCACCTACATGCGTGCCGTCGAGGAGGTCGTCGAAGCCGTCTGCAACAAGCCCGATGTGCGCTGCGTGTCCTTCCGCCAGCTCGCGGACTGGCTCGACGCCCAGGACCCCGCGACCCTGCGCAAGCTGCGCACGCTGAACGTCGGCGAGGCCCCGCAGCAGGGCTGGGCGTCCTTCCTGTCGGCCAGTGGGGCCCCGGCCCCGAAGGGGGTGCCGGGGGCGCCGCCAGCCGGACGGTAGGACCCCGGCCGCCCGTGCCGCCGTCGGAGCGGGGCCGCACGGGCGGGCCGGCGGGTCAGGCGGTTGGTCAGGCGGTGGGGGACAGCGAGGAGCCCGCGTCGGAGAGCGTGACGAGGTGCTCTCCGAGGACGAAACCGGGGTCGACCTGCGCGGCCAGATCGGCCCCGGTGCGCTCGTTCCCCCAGGACTGGGCGTTCTTCAGGTGGAAGTGCACCATCTGGCGGGTGTAGCGCTCCCAGTCCCGCAGCTCGTACGTCGCGTCCGCGGACGTCCGCAGACGGCGCAGTGCCGTGTGGTTGGCGTCCTCCAGGAGCTCGAACCGCGGCGGACGTCCCTTCTCCATGGCACGCACCCAGTCCGAGTGCCCGACGGTCACCAGCAGGTCGTCCCCGACCTCGGCGCGCAGGAAGTCCAGGTCGTCTGGCCCCTGCACCTTGTTCCCGACGACTTTGAGGACGACTCCGTAGTCGCGCGCGTAGTCCCGGTACTGGCGGTAGACGGAGACCCCCTTCCGGGTCGGCTCGGCGACGAGGAACGTGATGTCGAAGCGGGTGAACATCCCGGAGGCGAAGGAGTCCGAGCCCGCCGTCATGTCGACCACGACGTACTCGTCGGGGCCGTCCACGAGGTGGTTCAGGTACAGCTCCACCGCTCCTGTCTTGGAGTGGTAGCAGGCGACTCCGAGGTCGGAGTCGGTGAAGGGGCCGGTGACCATCAAACGGACGGCGCCGCCGTCGAGTTCCACCGGCCGGGCGCAGGCGTCGTACAGCGGGTTCGGCTCGCGCACCCGCACCAGCCGCGAGCCCTCACCGGGTGGTGTCGTCTTGATCATCGTCGCGGCGGACGCGATGCGCGGGTTGTGGCCCCGTAGGTAGTCCTTGATCAGCGGCAGCCGCTCGCCCATCGCGGGGACCGCCGCGGCTTCCCTCTCGTCGAGACCGAGCGCGGCTCCGAGGTGCTGGTTGATGTCGGCGTCGATGGCGACGACCGGCGCTCCGGCCGCCGCCAGATGGCGGATGAACAGGGAGGACAGCGTCGTCTTTCCGCTGCCGCCCTTCCCGACGAAAGCAATTTTCATGTTCACCAAGCGTAGTCGGGCGATAGCTGTACGTGGCATACGTGCCGGAAAGGCCACCCGATCGAGCGGTGGGGACCGTCCTCCCGCGCGCGGGAATCCGGATGGGGTGGCGGTCGGATCGGGGGCGGCGCGTAATGTCGTACTCATGAGTACGACAGGCGCGTCCGCCGATCCGCTCGCGGCCCTCGGGTCGCTCCCCGGTGTGCCCGAGGCCGTGGAGTCGGTGCGCAAGGCAGTCGACCGGGTGTACGGGCACCGGATCATGCGGCGCCGCAGCAACGAGATCACGTCCGAGGCGGCCCTGCGGGGCGCCCGCGGCTCCGCGGCGCTGTCGGGTGCGGACTGGGCGCTCGAGGAGGTGCGCCGGCGGACCGACTTCAGCGGTGACGACGAGGCGCGCGTGATGGGCGCGGCCCTGCGGCTCACCGCCGAGGCCGGTCAACTGCTGTCCATCTGGCGTCAGTCGCCGCTGCGGGTGCTGGCCCGGCTGCACCTGGTGGCCGCGGCGGAAGGTGACGAGCGGGTCGGGCGGCCGCGGCAGGAGGGTGAGGCGGTCGACGAACCGCTGATCGAGCTCCCCCTGCCGAGCGCCGGCGAGGCTCACGGCCGGCTGGAGGGACTCTCCGAGCTGATCATCGCGGGCGGGTCGGCGCCCGCGCTGGTGACGGCCGCCGTGGTGCACGGCGAGCTGCTCGCGCTGCGCCCCTTCACCTCCCACAACGGCCTGGTCGCGCGTACGGCCGAGCGGGTCGTCCTGGTCGGCAGCGGACTCGACCCGAAGTCGGTGTGCGCGGCCGAGGTGGGGCACGCCGAGCTGGGCCGTGCGGCCTATCTGGCGGCGCTGGACGGCTATGTCTCCGGCACTCCCGAGGGCATGGCGGCCTGGATCGCCCACTGCGGCAAGGCGGTCGAGCTGGGCGCGCGCGAGTCCGTGGCGGTCTGCGAGGCGCTTCAGCGCGGAGCCGCGTGAACCGCTTTCCGGCGGGTGGCGCGAGTGGAATT
Organism: Streptomyces sp. NRRL WC-3605; assembly: GCF_001509795.1. Taxonomy (GTDB): domain Bacteria; phylum Actinomycetota; class Actinomycetes; order Streptomycetales; family Streptomycetaceae; genus Streptomyces; species Streptomyces viridochromogenes. The sequence goes on from NZ_LLZN01000093.1 coordinate 16,537, forward strand.
CCCTGAGCCGCGTGAGGTGCGGTGAAGCCGGGCGACAAAATGCGGCGGTACGAGGATTCGTACCGCCGCTGGCATGTCCATCGGGTTACCAGGCGTCCTCGATGTATTGCCCATCAGGTCGGGAACTTTGCCCGTCACCTGGTGCGGCTGGCCCGTAATCGACGGGTCGACGTCGCGTGGGTGCCCAATGTCCATGCTCGGTCCGTGGGGCCAATATGCGTAGCTAAGGTGATCCTCTCGGATGTCCTTGGTCTCGCGGGCCGTTGAGTCCTTTGTACTCCAGACCGCAACCAAGCGGAAGACCTCGCTGCAGTTCTTTACTTTTGCGCTCAAATGCGAGCCAAACGGGCATCGATATCCGCACGGGACGAACGAGGCGGCGAGGGTCCGGCTCAGGCGAGCGCCGTACGGCGCCGGCTCGCGTACCAGACGAGGCCGGCGGTCGCCGCGGCCGCACCTATGGCGGCCGCCGCGACGAGGGCGGGCCGCGGCGGTACCGAGAAGGCGGGGAAGCGCTGCTTGAGCCGGACCGGCCGGTGGAAGTCGAGAATCGGCCACCCGCGCGTGAGCGCTTCGCGGCGCAGCGCGCGGTCCGGGTTCACGGCGTGCGGGTGCCCGACGGTCTGCAGCATCGGCAGGTCGGTGGCCGAGTCGCTGTAGGCGTAGCAGCGGGCGAGGTCGTAGCCCTCGGACGCGGCCAGCTCCCGGATCGCCTCGGCCTTGGTCGGGCCGTACGCGTAGTACTCCACCTCTCCGGTGAAGCAGCCGTCGTCGCCGACGACCATGCGCGTCGCCACCACGCGGTCGGCGCCGAGCAACTCACCGATGGGCTCGACGACCTCGGCGCCGGACGTCGAGACGATCACGACGTCGCGGCCGGCCGTGTGATGCTCCTCGATGAGGGACGCGGCCTCGTCGTAGATGATCGGGTCGATGAGGTCGTGCAGCGTCTCCGCGACGATCTCTTTGACCTGCTGGACGTTCCAGCCGCGGACCATCGCCGAGAGGTACTCGCGGGTCCGCTCCATCTGGTCGTGGTCCATGCCGCCCACGCGGAAGACGAACTGCGCATAGGCGGTCCGCAAGGCGGCCCGGCGGTTGATCAGGCCGCCTTGGTAGAACGACTTGCTGAAGGTGAGCGTGCTCGACTTCGCAATGACCGTCTTGTCCAGGTCAAAGAAGGCGGCTGTGCGGGGCAAGGAGTGGTTTTCCACGCCCTGAGCATAGGCGCAGCCCATTCGGCGTAAGGTCGGCGCGTGGGTTTGCTTGAGAAGGCTCTCGGGTACACCATGGAAGTCACGGATCGTTCGCGACCGTGCTAACCCGGTCCGACTCCTCCCCCCCCGAGTCGGCCGTGGAGACGACCCCCGCTCTCCCCCCCGGCGGGGGTCGTCGCATGTCCGGGGCCATTTTTCCCTTATGCGCACGGCCGCGAGGCTGGAGCCGGGCGGCCGCTGCCGCCCTATCGGCATGCTTCCGATCCGTGACACTGCGTAATCGTTGCGCTGCTGTGGGGAGATCGTCCAGAGGTGAGTGCAAGGCTCACCGGTTCGGGTGACGGTCATATTCACAACTACCGAGTTGTCCACAGTTATTGACCAAGATCCACACGATTTGCCGGATCGCTGCATCGTCATTCCGACGCGTCCCGGCGAGCCGACTTCATGGCCGGTTCCGGTTTGTCGGGCGTGATTGGCCGGTTCGTATCGGCCGTCCATATGGGGGCCGCTTACCGGCTCTTCACACCTTTGGGAATGGCGTGGCCGCAGGGCCGCGCGAACGATGCAGCGATGGGGGATGGAAACCGTGACCGCAGCCGTCACACACGATCCGCCGGGGCCCGCCTCCGGGCGGCCCGGGAAGCCGTTGATCGTCACCGAGGACGCCGACCTGCTCGACGATCTGCTGCGCCTGTGCGCGGCGGCCGGCGCCACACCCGAGGTCCATCACGGGGTGCCCGAGCCCCGGAGCAGTTGGGAGGCGGCGCCGCTCGTACTCGTCGGCGACGACGCCGCCCGCCGGGTGCGTGGCGCCGGACGCCGAGGCGGCGTGGTCCTCGTCGGCCGTGACCAGGACGACTCGGGAGTCTGGCGCCGGGCCGTCGAGATCGGCGCCGACCACGTCCTGATGCTTCCCGACGGCGAGCAGTGGCTGGTCGACCGGATCGCCGACGTCGCGGAAGGCGTCGGACGGCCCGCGCTCACCGTGGGGGTCATCGGCGGGCGCGGCGGATCAGGAGCCTCCACGCTCGCGTGTGCCCTCGCCGTGACGGCCGCGCGCGAGGGACTGCGCACACTGCTGGTGGACGGCGATCCGCTGGGCGGCGGACTCGACGTAGTCCTCGGCGGCGAGGCCGTCGAGGGCCTGCGCTGGCCCGCCTTCGCCGGCTCACGCGGACGGCTGGGCAGCGGCGCCCTCGAGGAGTCCCTGCCCGAACTGCACTCCCTGCGGGTGCTCAGCTGGGACCGGGGCGACAGCGTGGCGGTCCCTCCCCAGGCGATGCGCGCCGTACTGGCGGCCGCCCGGCGCCGCGGGGGAGCCGTCGTCGTCGACCTGCCCCGCCGGATCGACGACGGCGTCGCCGAAGCCCTGGCCCAGCTCGACCTCGGCATCCTCGTCGTCCCGGCCGAGCTGCGCGCCGTCGCCGCGGCCCGGCAGGTGGCCTCTGCGGTGCAGCTGCTGCTGAGAGATCTGCGCCTGGCCGTACGCGGGCCCTACGCGCTCGGACTCGACGACCGGGAGGTGGCCCGGCTCCTGGGACTGCCACTGGTGGGCGAGGTGCCGGTGGAGCCGGGGCTCCTGCGGCCCCACGAGCACCGGGAGCCGCCCGGCGCGGCGGCGCGGGGTCCGCTCGCCCGCTTCTGCAGGGAGTTCTGGGAGCGGGCGCTGTGTGAGGCGAGGGCGGCGTGAGGGGCCTGAGTGAGGCGGGGGGCGGCGTGAACGGCCTGAGTGAGGCGGGGGGTCGAGAAGTGCGAGAGGTCGGCGGTGGCTGGGTGAGTACGGGTGGGGCGCGCGGGGTGTGGCGATGGTGATGGCGGCGGGTGCAGGCGTGGGGGTCCGTGTGGATGCAGGTGCGAGTGCGAGTGCGGGAGCGAGTGCAGGTGCACGGCCTCGGGCTCGGGTGCCGCGTTGGGCGGTAAGTGGCTCGGAGGGCGCGGGTGGGGCGCTGGTCCGGTCGGGTGCCCATGAGGTGCCCGCCCGGGCGAGCGCCGGTGGGGTCGGAGCCCGGCCGGGCGGCGTGGGCGGTTCGGCCGGTGGGCGATGGGCGTCGGGCGGTGTCGGTGGCGCGGCGGATGTGCCGACGGGGCTCCTCGACGGGGTGCGGCAGTGGCTGGCGGAGAGCGGGTCCGAACCGACTCCGGCCCGGGTCGCGCAGGCCCTGCGGGAGCAAGGCAGGGTGCTGGGGGACGCCGAAGTACTCGGCGCGGCCGAGCAGTTACGATCCGAGCTGGTCGGCAGCGGTCCGCTGGAGCCGCTGCTCGCCGACCCTGCCGTGACCGACGTCCTGGTCTCGGCACCGGACCGGGTCTGGGTCGACCGGGGCGGGGGCCTGGAGCTGACCTCGGTGTCCTTCCCCGACGCGGCGGCCGTACGACGTCTTGCGCAGCGCCTCGCCGCCGTAGCGGGCCGGCGGCTGGACGACGCCCGGCCCTGGGTGGACGCCCGGCTGCCCGACGGGACCCGTCTCCACGCGGTGCTCCCGCCGGTGGCCGTGGGGTGTGCCTGTCTGTCGCTCCGAGTGGCGCGTCCACGGGCGTTCAGACTCGGCGAACTGGTCGCGGCGGGCACGGTGCCGCCGGGTGGGGACCGGGTGCTGCGTGCCCTGGTCGGCGCGCGGCTGTCCTTCCTCATCAGCGGCGGCACCGGCAGCGGTAAGACGACGCTGCTGAGCGCACTGCTGGGACTGGTCGGACCGGGCGAGCGGATCGTGCTCGCCGAGGACTCGGCGGAGCTCAAGCCGGACCACCCTCATGTCGTACGGCTGGAGAGCCGGCCCGCCAACCAGGAGGGCGCGGGCCTCGTCACCCTGGAGGACCTGGTGCGGCAGGCGTTGCGGATGCGGCCGGACCGGCTGGTCGTCGGCGAGGTGCGCGGACCCGAGGTGGTGCATCTGCTCGCCGCCCTCAACACAGGTCATGAAGGTGGCTGTGGGACTGTCCACGCCAACGCGGCCGCCGATGTGCCCGCCCGTCTCGAAGCCCTCGGGACGGCGGCCGGGCTCGACCGGGCCGCCCTGCACAGCCAGTTGGCCGCCGCGTTGTCGGTCGTCCTCCATCTCGTACGGGACCGGACCGGGCGTCGGCGGATCGCCGAGGTGCATGTGCTGGAGCGGGACCCGGCAGGGCTGGTGAGGACCGTGCCGGCGCTGCGCTGGGCCCCGGAGGGGTTCGTGGCCGAGCGGGGCTGGGAGCGGCTCCAGTCGCTTCTGCGCGGGGGCGGTGAGGTCAGGAGTGGCGCGGGTGGTGGCAGCCGTGGATGAGCTGGTGTCCGGCGCGCTCGACGGGCTGGGCGCGGCCGGTGTGTGCCTTGGAGCGGCGGCCGTCTGCCTGGTGGGCGGGCGGGGCCAGGGCGTGCGGCGGGCTCGGCTGCTGCTCGCGGGCGGCGAGGTCCTGGACGCCGGGCCGTCCGACTGGCGGCGGGTGGCAGGGACGCTGCGCCGGGTGCGCGGCCGTCTGAGAGCCGAGGGATGGGCTCTGGTCGCCGGTCTGGTGCTGGCGGTGCTCGGCTCGTCGGTGCTGCCGCTGGTCGCGGGGGCGGGCGGAGTGCCGTTGCTGAGACGGATGCGGCTGGCCCAGGAGGCGCGGCGCGCCCGGGAACTGCGCGGAGGCGCGGTGATCGCGCTGTGCGGGGCGCTGGCCGGTGAGGTGCGGGCGGGACGGCAGCCGGGTGAGGCGCTGCTGAGAGCGGCGCATGACTCCGGCGGGCTCGGCGCCGCGCAGTCCGCCGTGCTGGCGGCGGCGCGGTTCGGCGGCGATGTGCCGGGCGCGCTCGCCTCGGCGGCGCGGCAGCCCGGTGCGGAGGGGCTGTCAGGGCTGGCCGCGTGCTGGCGGGTCGCCGTCGACCAGGGGGCCGGGCTCGCGGCCGGGCTGGACCGGTTGGAGGCGGCACTCCGCGCGGAGCGCGATCAACGTGCCGATCTGCGCGCCCAATTGGCGGGTGCCCGGTCGACGGTGGTGATGCTGGCCGGGCTGCCGGTGCTGGGGCTGCTGCTCGGGGCGGCCATGGGGGCGGACCCGCTGCACGTGCTGCTGCACACCGGCGCCGGGTTCGGGTGCCTCGCGGTCGGCGGGGTGCTGGAAGGGACCGGCATGTGGTGGGCGGCGCGGATCGTGCGGGGAGCGGAGGCGGGGTGAGGCGGCGATCAGGGACTTCGGCAGTAACAGGAACAGGAAGGAGGAGGTGGCGTGAGCGGGGAAGTTGTCCACAGGCTGGGGATGGCCTTGGGGGCGGTGTTGATCGCCGGGTGGCTGATGCGGTGGTGGGCGGACGTCCGTCGGGAGCGCCGGGTCAGGGGGACGGCTGGTGGGCCTGATGAGGAGGGCCGACCTGGTGCCGGCCCGTAGACGGCTCGATGTGCGGGGCGCGATGCGGCGCTGGGCGCCCGTGGCGGCCGTCGGGACGGCCGGCTGGGCCCTGGTGGGCGGTGTGGCGGGGCTGCTGGTGGGTGCGGCCGGGGCCGTCGGCCTCTGGTGGTGGCGTCGGAGGCAGGGCGCCGGTGGAGGCACCGCGGGTGCGCAGGGGGATGCGGTCGACGCGGATGAGGTGGCACGCCGACTCCCGCTCGCAGCGGACCTGTTGGCGGCCTGTATCGCCGCCGGCGCGAGTCCGGTGGTCGCGGCGCAGGCCGTGGGCGAGGCGTTGGGCGGTCCCGTCGGTGATGCGCTGGCGAGGGGTGCAGCGGAGTGCCGGCTCGGTGGTGAACCGGGTGATGCCTGGCGGCGGTTGGCGTCCATGCCGGGGGCGGCGGCGCTGGCGCGTCTGCTCGAACGTGCCGGAGTCTCCGGTCTCCCGGTGGCCGGACCGGTCGAACGGCTCGCGGCGGAGGCCCGTGCCGACTGGACGCGTGCGGCGACCGAGCGGGCCAGGAGAGCTGCCGTCATGGTCACCGCGCCGGTGGGCCTGTGCTTCCTCCCCGCGTTCATCGCGGTCGGGGTGGCGCCCGTGGTCATCGGGCTGGCCGGCGGTGTGTTGGGAGGTGGCGGCACGTGACGCGGTGATCGGCGAGGACGTGCGGCGTGGGCGCGCGGTGAGAGCGCGCCGAGCGCGGATGTGTGTGGGACCTGGATCAACGGAAGCGAACCTTACGGGGGTTACGGATGTTCAAGGCGGTACGGGCACGGATGGCGGCCCTGGTGGGCAGGGCACGGGCGGCGCGGAGGGACGCGGGGATGGTCACCTCCGAGTACGCGATGGGCACGGGTCTTATCTAGGGTTGTCAAGCGAACCTGCTCGTAGCTGGCCGGCAAGCCTGTAAGGCACATGAGGCATGTTCGAGCGCGAAAGGCGTACCGTCTGCCTATG
>NZ_LLZN01000094.1 GCF_001509795.1 Streptomyces sp. NRRL WC-3605
CAGTCGAGCCCATTCCTCATCCGAAAGATCACCCCGCCCCACGACGACCGAAACGATCCACCGAGGGGCCGGTCACGCGACCCATCGGACACGACCTAGGCGGCAGCGAGCTGGAGGAGTTCCAAAACGCCCTGGGCATGCTGGTAGTGCTGGAAGCGGGGGAGAAGGTTGTCGACGAGCTGCACGCAGCGGGGGGCTCCAATGCGACGTGCCAGGAGCAGGGATTCGGTGGCGGCGGCCGCTGCGGGCTCAGGTTCTTTCAACTCGAGGTAGCTTTCGGCGCGGTAGGCGAGAAAGACCCCGCGGGTCTTGTCCCGGGCTGGGGGCAGCAGGCGTTCGCCTTCGGTGATCAGCCGGTGAGCGCGGCCGGTGTCGCCGAGGTCCAGGAGGGCCTGGCCGGAGTCCACGGCGAGGTCGGCTTCCGACACCCAGGCGCACCAGGCCGGCCGGTCGGCGCCGGCGTCGTTGAGGTGCTTCTCCGCTGCGGTGAGGGCACGCAGCACGGCGCGTCGTTCGCTCCGGTCGCCCCGTGCGGCGAGGGTTCGGGCAAGGCGCAGCTGGAGCAGGCAGCGGGCTGCGGGATGGCGGGCGCGGGCCAGGGCGTGGTTGAGGATGTTAGCGGCGGTGGTGTGATCACGGCGCCAGGCGGCCTGGTAGGCGAGGTCGCCCAGGAGGCCGGCGCCCATGTCCTGGTCTCTGGCGGCGCGGGCGTTGTGCAGGCCGGCGATCCAGTGCTGGCTTGCGTGGGTGTGGCGGCCTAGGTCGAAGCGGTGCCAGGCGACGCTCTGGGACAGGGAGGCCGCCAGGGTGTGCAGGCGCAGCCCGAGAACGGGTGTGTAGCGGCCGTGTTCGAGCAGGTCGGTCACCGTGGTGAGGTGGGCATCGAGCAGCGTGGCGGTGTGCTGTCGCTGCTCGGTGGTGTGACCGGCGAGTTCCTGGGCGGTGTTCTCCAGGAAGGTGACGAAGTCCTCGCCGATCGGTTTGCCGTCGCGGGCCTGGGCGAGAGCGCTCGTAGGGCCGGCAGCCCAGTCCGCGGCCAGCGCAGACAGGGTGGCGCCGGAGATCGTGAAGAAGGTACGGCGGTCCATCGCTGTTCGCAGGGCCTCTCTCAGGGCGGGCACGGAGCTGTCGGGCCCGAACGGGACCACGCCTTCGGCAGTGAGTGGCAGCCAGTTCGGCCAGTCGTCGGCGCGGACGATGTCCGCGGGCCAGCCGAGGGCTTCGGCGATGTAGATCTGCGATTCCTCGCTGGGCTTGATGCCGCGCTGCCACTTACGCACCCGCGCCTCGTCGGTGCCTGAACGCAGACCACGCCGGATGGCCGCGGCACGGATCCCGGAGACGAGTTCATCCATCGTCATGCCGAGCGCGAGCCGCGCCAGCACCAGCGGGTGACGTGTGGTCTCTTGCACGCCTCAATCCAATCACTCAGCGCACACGAACGGTGACGTACTTGGATACGGGACCCCTTCGGGACCCCCTCCAACCGGTCGACTGGGTCGAACAGTTGAGCCCATTCTCGTCTTCTGCCGCCACGACATGCGGCAGCGGGACCCACCGTGAGACGAGAGGAGAACCGATGGCACAGACGGATACGCCGCTGGTGTCCGTGGTCGTCAGCACACGCGGAAACACGGCGAACGTACGGAGTTTGCTGGAGGCGCTGGCAGCGCAGACGCTGTCCGGCGGGCAGATGGAAGCGGTCGTCGTCGACAACGACCTGCCCGGACCCGTCCGGCCGGTCGCGGAACGCTGTACGCGACGGTGACTGGCCGTTTCCCGTACGGGTGCTGTACGAGCCGACACCCGGGCTGAGCGCGGGCCGGAACCGCGGGATCTGCGCGGCTCGTGGCCGGTACATCGCCATCACCGACCCCGACATCACCCCGGAACCCGGCTGGCTGCAGACCCTCATCGACGCGATCGAGGAAGAGAAGGTCTTCGCCGTCGGTGGCCGCACCACAGTGCAGTACCCGGGCGGTCAGGCCGTCGCACTGACGAAGGCGCTGCGGGAATGCCACGGCGCTGTGGACTGGCCCTCAGGCCGAGAGCTGGCTGTGTGGCCGTACTGGGTAACCGGCTGCAACCTGCTCTTCAACCGTCAGACGGCGCTGGACATCGGCTTGTTCCGCACAGATCTCGGACGCCGGGGACGGTGGATGGGTGACTGCGAAGACCTCGAGTTCATTGACCGGGCCCGTCACGCCGGCCCCCACACTCTGATCGAACCGGCCGCCGTCGTCTCCCACCCGGTCTACCGCCCGGAGACGACCCTCAGGTACTTCATCCGCCAAGGCGCCGGGCACGGCGTGTGCGTCGCCCGGATGCACCTGAGCGTGACGGTGGAGTCCGCTGCGATCCAGGCCGGCCGCGAAGCCGTGCACGCCGCGGTCATCAATCTGGCCGCCGGGTGGACCTTCCTGGACCGATCCCGCGCCGTCGAAGCCGCCCGCGACCTGGCCCGCATCGGCTCCTACCACCTCGAACGCGGCCGCCTGCGCCTCTTGGGCCGCCGCCCCATAGCCCTGGCCCAGCACACCCCGAAGAAGGAGACCTCCGCATGGACGTGATCACCACCACAGGCCTGTCCGCCGCTTCCTCCCTGACCGGCGTCGAGGTCGTCGAACGCAATGCGCCCCCGAGCCGTCACCCAGGCGGGATCGGTCGGGACGCGCCCTGACCCGCTTCCATGTCTCTGCGTAATGGCTCAACTTCAGGGAATGGCAGCGGGTTGCGGGGCTTGCCGCGACCTGGCCGATGGTGAGCGCGCTGGACTTGCCCTCCTCGCTGCGAGGCACATCCCTTTCCACCTAATGGAGGGCTGGTCCAGATCACCGCGCAGCTCACCCCACCGCCAAATCACCGCCGACACAGGGCCCTCGGCCCGCCGTCCGGCATCCGCGAGGGGCTCGGGCGCTGGCATGGCACCGAGACAGCACCGCGGCCTGCGACCGGGCCCTCTCATCGACTGCCTCCCACAGCGCACACCACCCATCCGAACTACTGGACCCGTGGAATGCCTCATTGTGACCACTGACTGGCTGCTCTCGCAGAACGAACGAATGAAGAGGCAGGGCATTTTCAATTGGACACTGCCCGCCTGGGTGATCTTCCCTGTTGGATCGGCGTATTGAAGCGGATCGAGCAGAGGCGGACGCGTGCCGAGTTGGCGTACGTATTGGGTGCCGGTGGACCGTCGGGTCGTGGCGGATCGGGTGCCCGATCTGGCCGGGTGGGAGGACTTGGCTGAGCGTGAGGATCGAGTTGGGATTCATCCTCGAGATCCGATTGCTGCGCGCCTTCAGCCATCGGGAGGTCGGTCGTGCGACGGTCGTGGCGGCGGCTGCGTTTCGTCCGCGCCGGGCTGCTGCGGACAGCATTTTCGCGCTACACCGGACGTGGTGGATTGGCAGGTGGCGGTATGGCGGGGACGGCGTCGGGGGCTCGGCGGGTGCTGGCTCCGCTGGCGCTGGCGCAGTTCATCTGCAGCTTCGCCGGCTCGAACATGAACGTGATGATCAATGACATCAGCGAGGACCTGGACACCACGGTGCAGGGTGTCCAGGTCGCGATCACGATCTTCCTGCTGGTGATGGCCGCGCTGATGATCCCGGGCGGGAAGCTGACCGACAAGTGGGGGCGCAAGCGCTGCCTGCTGGCGGGGCTCGTGGTCTACGGGGTCGGGGCAGTGCTCAGCGCGGCCGCGCCGGGGTCGGCGTGCTGATCCTCGGGAACTCGATCCTGGAAGGTGTGGGGACGGCGTTGCTGATTCCGCCGGTCTACATCCTGACCACGCTGCTGTTCACCGACATGGCGTCGAGGGCGCGTGCGTTCGGCGCGATCATGGCGATGGGCGGGATCGGCGCGGCTGCGGGCCCGCTGATCGGCGGGCTGATCACGAGTACGATCAGCTGGCGGGCTGCGTTCGTGTTCCAGGCGCTGGTGATCGTGGTGATCGTGGTCCTCAGCCGTGGAATCGCCGATCCGTTGCCGCCTGAGCCTGCCCGGCCCTTCGACACGGTCGGGGCGGTGCTGTCGGCGGCGGGCCTGGTGCTGCTGGTGACGGGCATCCTGGCCGTCGACAACAACGGCTGGCTGGCGCTCGGCCTGTTGCTGGCCGGCGCGGCGGTGCTGGTCGGGTTCTTCGCCTGGGTGCGTGGCCGCGAGCGTGCCGGCCGGGAGGCGCTGCTGTCGACGGCGCTGTTCCGCAACCGCACCTCCAACCTCGGTCTGGTCACCCAGAACACGCAGTGGCTGATGCTGATGGGCGTCTCGTTCACGGTTGCCGCCTACCTGCAGGTCGTGCGCGGCTACGACGCGATCGACACGGGCGTCATCTTCACCGCCGCGACCCTCGGCATCCTCGCCTCCTCACTGGCCGCCGAGAAGCTGGCCAGGCGCCGTGCGCAGCGCACCCTCATCATGGTGGGCTTCGTCGTGACGATCGCCGGTGTCGCCGTGCTCCTTGCCTTGGTCGCCTGGAAGCCCGGGGCATGGGCGTTCGCCCCCGGGCTGCTGTTTATCGGTCTGGGTCTGGGGGTGATGCTCACCCCGTCGGTGAACGTGGTCCAGTCGTGCTTCGCCGAGGCGCAGCAGGGCGAGATCTCCGGCCTGTCGCGCAGCATCTCCAACCTTGGCTCCTCACTCGGCACGGCCGTAGCGGGAACGATCCTGGTGTCGGGGCTCAGCAAGGGCGGGTACGCGGCGGCGATGGCGACGCTCGCGGTCGTCGGCGTGGGCGGGTTGATCGCGGCGGCTCTGCTGCCGCGGGTCTCCGGGCCGCCCGCCGCCGGAGCCGGGACGGCGGCACCGCCGGGGGCACCGGGGCGGTGACGCCGGGCAGCCCGTACCCTCAGCCGGTTTTGTCCTCGGCTCGGTCGAGTTCCTGGTCCAGTGCGATGGCCGCGTCGATCAGGGCTAGGTGGGTGAAGGCCTGCGGGAAGTTGCCGAGCTGTTCGCCGGAGGGTCCGATCTCTTCGGCGAACAGGCCGACGTGGTTGGCGTAGGTGAGCATCTTGGAGAAGGCGTAGCGGGCCTGGGTGAGGCGTCCGGCGCGGGCGAGTGCCTCCACGTACAGGAAGCTGCACAGGTTGAAGGTGCCCTCCGAGCCGCGCAGGCCATCGGGGGAGGCGGCGGGGTCGTAACGGTAGACGAGGCTGTCGCTGACGAGTTCGCCGTCCATGGCGTCGAGGGTGGTCAGCCAGTCGGGGTCGGTGGGGGTGAGGAAGCCGACCTTGGGCATCAGGAGCAGCGACGCGTCGAGGACGTCGGTGTCGTAGTGCTGAACGAAGGCACGGCGTGTCTCATTCCAGCCCCGGTCGATGATCTGCTGCAGGACCGTGTCGCGTGCGTTGCGCCAGCGGGTCAGGTCGCCCGGGCGCGAGTGGGCGGAGGCGAGTTTGACGGCACGGTCGAAGGCGACCCAGGTCATCAGGCGGCTGTAGGTGAAGTTCTGGCGGCCGCCGCGGGTCTCCCAGATGCCTTCGTCGGGGCGGTCCCAGTGGTCGGTGAGCCAGTCGATAACGCGCGCGAAGGCGTTCCAGCCGCGGATGCCGCCGATGTCCTCGGACTGGGCGAGGGCGTAGGCGGCCTCGCCGTAGATGTCGAGCTGGATCTGGTCTGCGGCCGCGTTGCCGGCCCGTACCGGGGCCGAGCGCCGGTAGCCCTCCAGATGGTCCAGGACCTCCTCGGTCAGATGCGGCTCGCCGTCGACGCGGTACATGATCTGCAGCGGTTCGCCCGAGGCGGTGGCGCTGGCGTCCAGGCGGTCGCGCAGCCATCGGCGGAAGGCGTTCGCCTCCGCGGTGAAGCCGAGGTCGACCAGGGACCGCACCGACAGGGAGGCGTCTCGGACCCAGGTGTAGCGGTAGTCCCAGTTGCGCTCCCCGCCGATCTGTTCGGGCAGGCCCATGGTGGCGGCGGCGATCGGGGCACCGGTGGGGGCGTAGGTGAGGAGCTTGAGGGTGATGGCGGATCGGGTGACCATCTCGTGCCAGCGGCCGCGGTAGCGGGAGGCGCGCAGCCACTTCAGCCAGAACGCGCTGCACGCGTCGAAGTCGGCGAGGATCTCGTCGGTGGTGGGCGTCGCACCGCCGGGTCGGCCGCTGAGGACGCCCAGAGCGCCGGTTTCGCTGGTGAGGACGACGGCGGCGCGTTCCCCGGCCTGGAGGGTGAAGCGGGCGGAGACGTCGGTGCCGTCGGGGTGCAGCACGATCGGCGTGGTGACCTGCAGGTGCAGATCGGTGCCGGGCCCGCGGAACAGCACGGATCCGTCGTCGAGGCGGGTGAGGTCGTGCGGTGCGCGGCCGTAGTCGAAACGGGGCTTGCACGTCAGCTCGAATGGCATGCTTCCGCGCACCACCCGCGTGGCCCGGATCAGCCGATGCCGGGCGGACGGCGTCGTCGACAGGTCGGGGGGCATGAAGTCGACGACCTCGCCGACGCCGTCGGGCGTCATGAAGCGCGTGATGAGAACGGCGGTGTCAGGAAGGTAGAGCTGGCGGACGGTGGCGTCGCCGCCGACATCGGCGGCGAGGCGGCAGAAACCGCCGCGGTCACTGTCGAGCAGCGATGCGAACACACTCGGGGAGTCGAACCTGGGCGTGCACCACCAGTCCACAGTGCCATTGGCGGCGATCAGTGCCGCCGTCTGCAGATCACCGACGATGCCGTGGTCCGCGATCGGGGGGTAGTCGTTCACAGCGCCTCCTCGGCTGCGGCGGCGAGAGGTACGCACCCCTCTCACCAGCGCGATCCCACCGGTGGTGCGGGGCGTGGCGGACGGCGTTGCTGCCGCCAAGCGTCGGTTGTTCTGCCCATCATGGCGAGACCAGGCGCCCCCAGCCACTCCTGGCCGCAGCACCCCTTACCGACCGCGCCGCCGGCCAGCGAGGCCACGTGAACGGCTCGATCGCCCAACGCAGAGGCTTGCAACCGGTACCCAGGTACAGGCTTACCGTCGGAGGTGTCCACGAGTTCGGGGACGCGATGACGGTAGTGAGTGCGATGAGCGATCTTGCGTGGGTGCCGCAGACCTGCACTCTGCCCACCGAGGAGAGGCCCCTCCGGGTCTCGGAGTGGGACGCGCTGTTCGCCGAGCGGCTGACGTCGCTGTCGAGGCCAGGGCCACTGCGGCTGCGCCTCGACCTCACGGCCGACCCCGGCGTCGAGGAGCGGGTGCGGGATCTGGTGGAGCGGGAGGGCAACTGCTGCTCGTTCTTCTCCTTCACTCCGCGTCCGGTTGAAACTCTCTTTCCGCCATGTCCGGCCGTCTCCGGCACGCCGGTCGCACCGCAAGGTGTCCGCTCTCCGGCGACCCTTGTCCGGTGTCCCCAAATGGCAAGTCTTACGTCTCCCTCAGTCAAGCAGCCCAGGCCCGTCCAGCTCTACGGTGACACCACCGCAGAGACGCGGTCAGCCACCACAGGGGGCACACCATTCCCCTGTGCACGTCCCCTTCGGACGGGCCGGTCACCACCGGCACACCAGGCCCGCGCCCTCGGCCCCGCATCGACCCCTCGCCACGGTTCGCTGCCCGCGCGCATCCTGCGCGGGTCGCCCGCGACGTGGGTGACCACCGATCCGACAGGAGACGGACCGTGCACTTCCACGACGACTCACTCTTCCCCGAGAACCAGGAAAAGCTGGTGATCCAGGCCGCTCCCTACGGGCCGGAGTGGCTGCCCGGTGACGCCGACGACCTTCCCCTCACCATGGACGAGCACGTACAGGCGGCCGTCGACTGCTACAACGCCGGCGCGACCGTACTGCACATCCACGTGCGGGAGCTCGACGGCAAGGGCTCCAAGCGGATGTCCATGTTCAACGAGCTGCTGGGACGGCTGCGCGAGGCCGTGCCGGACATGGTCCTCCAGATCGGCGGCTCGATCTCGTTCGCCCCCGAGGACGAGGGCAGCGAGGCCAAGTGGCTCAGCTACGACACCCGTCACCTGCTGGCCGACCTCACACCGGCGCCGGACCAGGTGACGATCGCGATCAACACCAGCCAGATGAACATCGTCGAGATCATGAACGACGACGACCTCGAGGGCACCTCGATCGCCAAGCCGGAATACTACAAGGCCTATCGGGACATGGTCGTCGAGGCCGGCCCGGACTTCTACCTGGAGCACCTGAAGCGCCTGCACGGCAGCGGCATCCAGCCGCACTTCCAGCTCGCCACGCTGGCCCAGCTGGAGACCGTGGAGCGGCTGATCCGGTCCGGCGTCTACACCGGTCCGCTGATCCTCAACTACGTGGCCATCGGCGGAGGTTTCGCCGGCCGCCACCCCGCGGACCTGATCGAGTTCGTCCGCCGCACCCCGGACGGCGCCGTCCTCACCATCGAGAGCTCCATGCGGGCCGTGGCGCCGATGAACGCGATCGGCATCGCGCTCGGCGTCCATGTGCGCGTGGGCAATGAGGACAACCTGTGGCGACGCAAGGGCGAGCGCATGACCACCGTCGAGCAGGTCGAGCAGATGGTCCAGATCTCCGAGGCGCTGGGCCGTGACATCGCCACCGGCGCCGAGGCCAAGAAGATCTACCGGCTCGGGGAGTACTACGCGGACGCCGACGAGACCCTGGCCCGGCTCGGCATGGTGCCGAACCGCCGTCCCGGACAGCGCGGTTTCATGCTCCGCGACGTCTGATCGCGTCCGTTCGCCTCCGGGCACGCCACCACCCCACCGGACCACCGCGCAGCGCTCCGCTCGGCGCGCGCGGCCCCAGGGGCCGCCGGGGCAATCCCCTGACTCCGGCGGCCCCCTCATCCCATCCCACTCCCCGCGGCGCCGTGCCCCCGCACACCCGGCAGGCGTCCGCGACGAACAACGGAGCACGCCCGTGGCACACGCCATTCGCTTCCAGGAGACCGGCGGTCCCGACGTCCTGAACTGGGAAGAGGTCGTCGTCGGCGACCCCGGCCCGGGCGAGGTGCGGATCCGGCACGCGGCCGTCGGACTCAACTTCGCCGACACCTACTTCCGTACCGGCCTGTACCCGGCGCCGCTGCCCGCCGGGCTCGGCGTCGAGGCCGCCGGTGTGGTGGAGGCCGTGGGCGAGGAGGTGACGCACGTCGCCGAGGGCGACCGGGTGACGTACACCGGCAGCCCGCTGGGCGCGTACAGCACGGAGCGGGTGATGCCGGCCGACTCCCTGATCAGGCTGCCGGACGCGATCGGCTTCGAGACGGCCGCCGCGATGACCATGCGCGGCCTCACCTCGGCCTACCTTCTGCGCAGGATCCACCCCCTGAAGGCCGGCGACACGATCCTGCTCACCGCGGCGGCAGGCGGTGTCGGCCTCATCCTCTGCCAGTGGGCGAAGCTGCTGGGGCTGACCGTGATCGGCACGGTCTCCACCGAGGCCAAGGGCGAGCTGGCCCGCGCCCACGGCTGCGACCACGTCGTCCACTACCGGCGCGAGGACGTCGCCGAGCGGGTGCGCGAACTGACCGACGGGGCCGGGGTGCCGGTCGTCTTCGACAGCGTCGGCGCCACGACGTTCGCCGGCTCCCTCGCCTCGCTGCGGCGGCGCGGCCTGCTGGTGTGCTTCGGCACGGCCTCCGGGCCGGTGCCACCCATCGACGCCATGCAACTGGCGGTCAAGGGCTCGCTGTTCGTGACCCGGCCCGCCCTCGCCGACTACATCGCGGACCCCACCGAACGGGCCGATCTGGCCGGCGAGCTCTTCGGCCACGTCGCCTCCGGACGGATCACCGTCGAGGTCAACCAGCGCTACGCGCTGGAGGACGCCGCCCGTGCGCACCGCGACCTGGAGGCGGGGCGGACAACGGGCTCGTCCGTCTTCGTCCTCTGAACACGCCCGCACAGCAGATCACCTGACTCCCGTTCACGTCCCTCACCAGGAGGAAGTTCCGTGGAGAAGACCCTGTCCCCGGTGGAGAGCGCACCCGCGACGGTGCGCGCCCACTCCCTCGGCTCGATCAAGGTCGAGCCGCTGACCTGCACCATCGGCGCCGAACTCTCCGGCGTGCACCTCGGCGACGCCGCGCGCGACGAGGAGCTGTTCGCCGAGATCAAGGCCCTGCTCCTCCAGTACAAGGTCCTGTTCCTGCGCGACCAGGACATCACCCGCGCCGAACACGTCGCGTTCGCCGAGCGGTTCGGCGCGCTGGAGGACCACCCGGTGGCCGGCAGCGACCCCGACCACCCCGGCCTGGTCCGCATCTACAAGGACCTCGACTCCCCTGCCGAGCACTACGAGAACGCCCTCCACACCGACGGGACCTGGCGTGAGACGCCCGCCATGGGAGCCGTGCTGCGCTGCGTGGAGTCGCCCCCGGTCGGCGGGGACACCATCTGGGTCAACATGGTCGAGGCGTACCGCCGGCTGCCGGACCACGTCAAGACCCAGATCCAGGGCCTGCGCGCCCGGCACAGCATCGAAGCGTCCTTCGGCGCCGTCATGCCGCAGGAGAAGCGCCACGAGCTGAAGGCCCGCTTCCCGGACGCGGAGCACCCGGTGGTGCGCACCCACCCCGAGACCGGGGAGCAGATCCTCTTCGTCAACAGCTTCACCACGCACTTCGTCAACTTCCACACGCCCGGGAACGTCCGCTTCGGGCAGGACTACGCCCCCGGCGCGCACCTGCTGCTCAACTACCTGCTCAGCCAGGCCGCGGTCCCGGAGTACCAGGTGCGCTGGCGCTGGCAGCCCAACAGCGTGGCCATCTGGGACAACCGCTCCACCCAGCACTACGCCGTCCAGGACTACTGGCCCGCCGTCCGCAAGATGGAGCGCGCCGGGATCACGGGCGACAGACCGTTCTGACCTTTCCTTCAGAAGCTCGCGAGGTGATGACAATGGCGTTCCCCACCACTGAGCAGTCCCCGCCGGAAACGGCGTCCCCGTCCGTCTGGCCGGTGTCCCGGCGCTATGCCTGGGTCGTTTTCGCCCTGAGTTTCGGCCTGCTGCTGTCCGACTACATGTCACGGCAGGTCCTCAACGCCGTCTTTCCCATGCTGAAGGCCGAATGGCTGCTGTCCGACGCCGAGCTGGGCTCGCTCAGCGGGGTCGTGGCGCTGACGGTCGGCGTGCTGGCCTTCCCGTTGTCCCTGCTGGCGGACCGCTGGGGCAGGGTGCGAAGCCTGCTGATCGCCGCCACCGTGTGGAGCCTGGCGACACTGGGGTGCGCGGTGTCCGCGGGCTACGGCGAGATGATGACCGGCCGACTCTTCGTCGGCATCGGTGAGGCGGCCTACGGCAGCGTCGGGATCGCGGTGGTCCTGAGCGTCTTCCCGCCCGTACTGAGGGCCACCCTCTCCGGCGCCTTCATCGCGGGCGGCGCCTTCGGCTCCGTCCTCGGCGTCGCGATCGGCGGCGCGGTGGCCGAGGCGTTCGGCTGGCGCTGGGCGTTCGGCGTGATGGGCGTCTTCGGGCTGGTGCTCGCCGCGTGCTACGGCGTCGTGGTCACCGAGAAGCGGCTGCGGCCGCGGGCGGAGACGGACGCGGCCACGAAGAACGCGGCGGACGCCGACGCGGACACGGGGAACGCGGCGGACGCCGGTGCGGACGCCGACGTCCGGCCGGAGGCGGACACCGTCGAGGACGCGGCCACCGCCCCGCGCGAGCATCTGCGGGCCCTCCTGCCGCGGCTGTTCTCCTCCGCCTCGGTGATCGGCGCGTACGTCGGCAGCGGACTCCAGCTGTTCATCGCGGGCTCCCTCATCGCCTGGCTGCCCAGCTACTTCGACCGCTACTACCACCTGCCCACGGCGCAGGCCGGCGCCGCCGCCGGGGTCTTCGCCCTGGTCATCGGCGTGGGAATGATCGGCGGCGGGATCGTCTCGGACCGGATCAGCAAGGCGCGGCCGATCAGGAAGTGGTCCGTCGCGATCTTCTGCAGCCTCGGCTCGCTGGTCCTGCTGCTGACCGCCTTCCACCTCCCCACCGGCTCGCTCCAGATCATGACGCTGGCGGCAGGAGCGGTGCTGTCGGCCGGCACGGCCGGCCCGGCCGCCGCCATGGTGGCGAACCTGACCCCGGCGACCATCGCCGCCACGGCGTTCGCCACCCTCACCCTGGCCAACAGCCTGCTCGGCCTGGCTCCCGGCCCCGCGGTCACGGGCATGCTCGCCGACCGGACGAGCCTGCTCGACGCCCTCCAGCTCGTCCCACTCGTCGCGCTCGGCGCCACCGTGGCCTTCGTGGTCGGCCGGCACCACTACGAGCGGGATCTGCTCCGCATCACCGAACAGTCCGGGCCGGCCGGCCCGGAGCGCACGCGAGCGGAGGTGTCCTCATGACCCGCACCGCGACCCCGGCGATCGTGATCGTCCCGGGCCTGCGCGACCACGTGGACGAGCACTGGCAGACCCTGCTCGCCGGCCGGCTGGCCGAGGCGGGCCGCACCGTCCGCACGGTGCCGCCGCTGACACATGACGGACTCAGCCGCAAGGCCCGCGTGGCAGCGCTGGACGAGGTGGTCTCGCGGCTCGCGGGACCCGTCGTCCTGGTCGCCCACAGCGCCGGCGTGCTCACCACCGTGCACTGGGCCCAGGAGTACCAGGCCGACGTCCGGGGCGCGCTGCTGGTCACCCCGCCGGACTTCGACACCCCACTTCCGGAGGGCTACCCCACTCCCGACGTGCTGGCCGGCAACGGCTGGACGCCGGTCCCCCGGTCGGCGCTGCCCTTCCCCAGCATCGTCGCGGCCAGTTCCGACGACCCGCTGGGCGGCCTGGACCGCGTCCGTGCGCTGGCCCTGGCCTGGAAGAGCGGGTTCGTGGAGCTGGGAGCCGTAGGGCACCTCAACCCCGCCTCCGGCTACGGCCCGTGGCCGGAGGCGGAGGAACTGCTCCGCGAACTCGACCCCGACCCCGATCACGGCTGAGACACCGCCCCCGGCCGGCGGCTCCCGGAAAGGCATCGATGAACACCGACACCGACCCCGATCTCCTCTGGTCACCCGGTCGCCGTGAGACGCAAGACTCCAACGTCGCGTCCTTCCTGCGGTGGCTCGGTACCCACCGGGAGTTGCACTTCCACGACTACGCCGAGCTCTGGCGGTGGAGCTCCACCGACCTGCCCGGCTTCTGGTCCGCCGTATGGGAGTTCTACGGCCTGGACGCCGTGTCCGGCTATGACGAGGTGCTGGCGGACGCCTCCATGCCGGGCGCCAGGTGGTTCACCGGCGCCCGGTTGAACTTCGCCGAACGCTGCTTCGCGCACGCCGCCCCCGACCGCCCGGCCCTGGTCTTCGTGGACGAGGGCGGGACTCCCGTCGAGACCTCCTGGGAGGAACTGCGCCGGCAGGTCGCGGACGTCGCCGCGGCGCTGCGCCGGATGGGCGTGGGGCCCGGCGACTGCGTGGCGGGCTGGCTTCCCAACCTGCCGCAGACCGTCGTCGCGCTGCTGGCCACGGCCTCCCTCGGCGCGGTGTGGACGGTGTGCTCCCCGGACTTCGGCACGCCCAGCGTCCTCGCCCGGCTGCGGCAGGCACGGCCGGCCGTCCTGGTGGCGGCGGACGGCTACCGCCACGGCGGCAAGCGGTACGACAAACGCCCGGTGGTCGCCGAGCTCGTGGAGGGGCTGCCCTCCGTACGGCACGTCCTCGCGGTCGGCCACCTCTTTCCCTCGCCGGACGAGCCGTGGGCGCCGCGGGCCGACGTACGGCAGCACTCCTGGTCCGCGCTGCCGGCCGCGGAGGGGCCGCTGGAGTTCGCCGACGTGCCCTTCGACCACCCCCTGTGGATCCTGTGGTCCTCGGGGACCACTGGGGTGCCCAAGGGGATCGTCCAGGGCCACGGCGGCATCGTCGTGGAACTGCTGAAGGCCCTCGGACTGGGCGCCGACCTGCGCGCCGAGGACCGCTATCTGTTCGTCACGTCCACCAGCTGGATGGTCTGGAACTTCCTGGTCGGCGGACTACTGCACGGCAGCACCGTCATCCTCTACGACGGCAGCCCCACGTTCCCCGACGTCCACGGCGCCTGGCGGGTCGCCGAGCGGACCGGAGCCACGATGGTCGGGGTAGGAGCCGCCTACCTCGCCGCCGGGGAGAAGGCGGGCGGGGACCCGGCAGCCGAACTCGGTCTCGGGGCGCTGCGCTCGATCCTCCAGACCGGCTCGTCGCTGCCGCCCGGCACCTGGCGCTGGGTCCACGACCGGCTCGCGCCCGGTGTCTGGCTCCAGTCGGTCTGCGGCGGGACCGACGTGTGCTCCGTGCTGGCGGGCGGCTCCCCGCTGCTGCCCGTGCGGGTGGGCCGCATCCAGTGCCCCGCGCTCGGCGTCGTGCTGGCCGCCTGGGACCCCGAGGGGCGGCCGCTGACCGGGGAGCAGGGCGAACTGGTGCTGACCTCGCCCCTGCCGTCCATGCCGCTCCACTTCGTCGGCGACCCCGACGGGGCGCGCTACCGGGACAGCTACTTCGACACGTATCCCGGTGTCTGGCGGCACGGCGACTGGGTCACCGTCCATCACGACCTGTCGGTCGTCGTCTCCGGCCGGTCGGACTCCACGCTCAACCGCATGGGCGTGCGCATGGGCTCCGCCGACCTCTACGCGGTCGTCGAACAGCTCCCCGAGGTCGCGGACAGCCTCGTCGTCGGCGTGGAACGCCCGGACGGCGGCTACTTCATGCCCCTGTTCGTGGTCCCGGCCCAGGGAACCGACCTGGACGACGCGGTGCGCGAGCGCATCGCGGCCGCCGTCCGGCGCCGGCTGTCACCCCGCCACGTGCCCGACGTCATCCTGCCGATCGCCGCCGTGCCCCGCACCCTGACCGGGAAGAAGCTGGAGGTGCCCGTCAAGCGCATCCTCCAGGGCGCCCGCGTCGACGAGGTGAGCAGCGCGGGCGCCGTCACCCATCCCGAGATGCTGGCCTGGTTCGCGGAGTTCGCGGGCCGCTCCGCGACGGGCGGGTGAGCCGCGCCCTCCCGCGGACGGAGAAGACGCCTCGGCCCATACCCATGGGCCGAGGCGTCTTCGTGGTCGCCGGGTGGTGGTCAGGAGGTGCGCTCGGGCTCGACACCCGGGGGAACCCGTGGATCCCCGGGGTGCCGACGGAGTCGTCCGCGATGGCGGGGGGACAGACGCTCCAGTCCAACGCCGAGTTCCCTCTCGGCGGTGGTGGGTTCCCCGAGACGCAGCGGGACTGCGCCACTCATGCCGATGTAGCAGTAGGCGCGGGTCAGCTCACCGGAGTCGACCCTGCCCAGGCGTGGTGGTCGACGATGCGGTCCGTGCCGAAGTACTGGAGGTCCCCGACGCGTGCGGCCAGCCTCCGCAGCCAGGCGGGGAAGTCCGGGCGAGTGGCGTCCGTCTCCCGCGTCAGATGGATCCGGCCGTGGGTGAGGGTCCAGCCCGGGACGGGTCTGGCGACGAAAACCCCCTGCCGGTAGGCCAGTTCGGTGCCGCTCGTCCAGTCCATGCTCCGCCGGTGCCGGAGGCCGAGGGCGTCGGCCACCTCCTCCGGCCCTGCGTCCCGCACCGCGAGCCATGAAGTCTTGTAACCGAAGGACATGATCCCTCCCACCGTGGTGCCCCGGGGCGACGCGGGGATCATCGCGGACGGCACCGACAAGGGCGGCGCACGCCGGTCGTCCTCGATGCGGCCGGGGGTGACGCGCAGGCGGCGGGCCGGGGAGGACGGTGTCTCGCGGACTCCGTCACGACCGCGCCGCCGGCACTCCGGAGACCCGGCCCTCTCGGTGGGGGGCGCGGGCCGGGGTGCCGGCGGCCGGATCCGTTTCGGCGGGGCCGCTACGACAGGCCGCCGCCGAAGGCGTACTGGAGGGCCAGGCTGGAGGAGGAGACGACCACCCACAGGCAGGCGCCCAGCAGCAGGGGGCGGGGGCCGGTGCGGCGCAGGGCCGCGAGGTCGGTGGACAGGCCGACGGCGGACAGCGCGACGGTGATGAGGAAGACGGACAGCTCCTTGAGGCCCGGATGCGCCGCGGCGGGGACGAGACCGGCGCTGTTCGCCGCGGCCGCCAGCAGGAAGGCCACGAGGAACCAGGGCACCAGCCTGGTCGGCCGCACCGGCGCGGAGGGGGTGGAGCGGGCGCGGCGTCCGGCCAGGAGCGCCAGGCCCAGACAGACCGGGATGATCATCAAGGTTCGGGTCAGCTTGACGACCACCGCGTCGTCGACCGCGCCGGGGCCGTAGGCGGTGGCGACGGCCACCACGGACGACATGTCGTTGACCGCGGTCCCGGCGAACAGGCCGAAGACCTGGGGATCCATGCCGAGGAGGTGGCCGATCAGGGGGAAGACGACGACCGCGGCGATGTTGAAGAGGAAGATCGTCGAGATGGCGTAGGCGACCTGCGCGCTCGCGGCGCCGATGACCGGGGTGACCGCGGCGATCGCCGACGCGCCGCAGATGCCGGTGCCCGCTCCGATGAGGGTGCGCAGATCGCCGCCGACGCCGAGCCGGCGTCCGATGACCCGGGCGGCGAGCAGACAGGCGGCCAGGGAGCCGATCATGACCGGGAGGGAGCTGCCGCCCACGTGGAGCACCTGGGAGAGCGACAGTTGTGCGCCGAGCAGGGCGACCCCGGCCTGGAGGACGGGTTTGCCGGCCAGGCGCAGGCCGGGCGTGAGGCGGGGGGCCGGTCTGTGGGCGGCGGCGACCAGGACGCCGAGGATCACGGCGGTCACCGGACCGCCGAGGACGGGGAGCCGTTCGCCCACCGCCATGGCCACCACCGCGACGACCAGGGCCACGGCCAGCCCAGGTATCCAGGACCCGCGCACCGGCCGGGCGGCGGCCGCCGCGGCCGGGGCGGGGTCGCCCGGCCGGGGGCCGCGGTCCGGGGTGGACCGGGGCTCCCGGGCGTCCGTCTCCTTCCTCACGAGTCCGACCCTTGTCCGCCGGTGTGCCCCGTGGCCGCCTGCTCCACGACGACGATCTCGCGCTTGAGGATCTTGCCGGTGGCGCCCTTGGGGAGGGCGTCGGTGAAGGTGACGATCCGCGGGTACTTGTAGGCGGCCACCCGTTCCCTGACGAAGTTCCGGATCTCTTCGGCGGTGGCCTCCGCGCCGTCCCGGAGGGCCACCACGGCCGCTATCTCCTCGCCGTGGACGTCGTGCGGCACACCGACCACGGCGGCCTCGGCGACGGCGGGGTGCTCGTAGAGGACCTCCTCGATCTCGCGCGGGTAGACGTTGTAGCCGCCGCGGATGACGAGGTCCTTCTTGCGGTCGACGATGAAGTAATAGCCGTCCTCGTCGACGCGGGCGAGGTCGCCGGTGTGGAACCAGCCGTCGCGGACGGCGTCCGCGGTCGCCTCGGGGCGGTTGCGGTAGCCCTTCATCACGTTCTCGCCGCGGATCGCGATCTCCCCCACCTCGCCGGGGCCCACGTCGGTGCCGTCGTCCGTGACGAGCCGGGCCTCGACCCCGCGGATGGGCACCCCGATCGAGCCGGCCTTGCGGGGGCGGTCCGGGGGGTTGAACACGGCGACCGGCGAGGTCTCCGACAGCCCGTAGCCCTCCAGCACCGTGACGTCGAATTGCCGTTCGAAGCCGTGCAGCACCTCCACCGGCAGGGAGGCGCCGCCGGACACGGCGAGGCGCAGCCGGGACAGGTCGTGGTCCCCGGGCCCCCCGGCGTTGAGCAGGGCCGCGTACATGGTGGGGACGCCGAGGAAGACGGTGACCCGGTCCCGGTGCAGGATCCGCAGCGCCGCGGCCGGGTCGAACCGTGGCAGCAGGGTCAGGGTGGCGCCGGCGACGACGGCGGCGTTGAGGGCGCAGGTCTGCCCGAAGGCATGGAACAGCGGCAGGCCGCCGAACAGGACGTCGTCCGGACCGATCCGGATCAGCGTCTCCACGGTCGTGACCGCGTTGGTCGACAGGTTGCGGTGGGTGAGCTCGGCGCCCTTCGGGGTGCCTGTCGTCCCGGAGGTGTAGAGGATGACGGCGGTGTCGCCGTCGGCCCGCTCGACGACCTCGGCCAGTGGCTCGGCCGCCTGGGCCAGGGCGTCGAAGTCCGCGTTGGTGACCAGGCATTCCACGCCCGTCTCGGCGGCGGCCTTCGTCACCTCCGCCGCGAAGAGGGAGGCGGTCAGCACGATCCGGGAGCCGGAGTCCGTCAGGGTGTGGGCCACTTCGCGGGACTTGAGCAGCGGGTTCATCGGGACGACGACGCCGCCGGCCCGCAGGATGCCGTAGTAGGCGACCGGGAAGAGGGTGACGTTGGGCATGACCATCGCGACGCGATCGCCGGGCCGGACGCCCCGCTCCCGCAGGAGGGCGGCGACGCGCGCGGCGGCGTCGTCCAGCTGGGCGTAGGTGAGGACGGTGTCGTCCTGGCGTACGGCGATGCGGTCGCCGTGGGCTCCGGCCGTTTCCGCCAGGGCTGCCGCGAGGTTGTTCATTCGTCGTCCGTTCCGTCGGGGCTTGAGGGGTGGGTGTGGGGACGGCAGGAGCCGCCGGTGTCGCCGGTGCCGGGGATCGTGACCACGTCGCGGGGGGTGATTCCGCCGCGGCCGGAGCCGTCCCCGGCGTGCGGGAGGTCGCCCCAGAAGTGCGGGGGAAGGTCGCGTCCCTGGCGCAGGGTCAGCCAGAGCCGCAGCAGGTGGCGCTTGCGTTCGGGCTCGGCGAAGTCCTCGTACTCCGTGCGGGAGTGCAGGACCGCGTAGTTGTTGACCAGCAGCAGGTCACCGGGCTCGAAGTCGAGGTCCAGGCGGTGCCGGGGGGAGCGTGCCGCCTCGTCGACGAGGTCGAACAGCTCCACGTCGGCCCGCTTTAGTCGCGGGACTCCGGACAGGCGCTGGGCGGACTCCAGGTAGGGGCGGTGGTAGCGCATGCTGAGCTTTCCCCCGTGCCAGGTGGCGAGGGGGGCCGCGTGGTAGGGGCGCTCGCCGGGGGCGTGTTCACCCCGGCGGTCGAGGTAGTGGGTGCGGTACAGCCGCTCGACGAGGTCGGGACGGCGCGCCAGGACGGCGTTGTGGACCGCGCCGGCACTGACGAGCGAGGTGCGAGCGCCGGCGCGGGGCGTATTCAGGCACAGGAGCCCGAGCACGTCGGACCCGTCGGTGTGGAACGGCAGCGCCGCTCTCGTCTGGTAGCCGCGCGTGGACGGGTCGGCCAGGGTGCGTCCGGTGTCGCGGACGTGACCGAGCATGTGGCCGGCCGCGTTCTGCGACACCGGGACACCCAAGTGCTGCCCCAGCCCCCAGAACAGGGTGCTCGCCGCCGCCCGGCTGTACTGCTCGACGGGGATGCGTCTGACCAGGACGAACCCTCGGCCGTTCTCCAGCACGTCGACGACGCGTTCGAGCACACCTGCCAGGGTCGGCAGCGGGAAGTCGGCGGAGCCCACCTTCAGCAGCGGGACACCGCGCTCGCGGACCGCGCGCAGGGCGGACTCGAGCTCCTCGATCTGCTCGGGCGACAGCCGCAGGACCCACCCCTCACGGTCGGCCAGGTCCGCCCCGCTCCAGACGGCCGGTCCCGTGCAGGGCCGGCGCAGCACCTCGATCACGTTCGTGTGCACCGCGGACACACTTCTCCCCTTCGAGCGTCTGATGGATTCCGATGGAGCGATACGGATGTCCTTGCGCCCCCCGCTGTCTCGGCGCCGTGTTCCGGGGGATTCACTCCATCGCGAGTGGTGCCACAGTAGGGCAGCCCGTGTCGCGTCGCTTGACGTGGCGTGACGTCTGACTTATCAATCAGGGACACACGCCAGGGAGCGCGCCCATGATGAAGCCCCTCGTCCGCAACGCCGCCCTGAGCGGCTACGTGGAGCTGAGCCAGTCGCTCGGCATCGACCCGCGAGCCCTGATGAAGCGGGTCGGCCTGGATCCCGCCGGCCTCGCGGTCCAGGACCGGTGGATCTCCGGCGTGGCCGTGATCCAGCTGCTCGAGCTGTCCGCGGCGGCCGCCCGCCGCGAGGACTTCGGCCTGCTCCTCGCCGAGCGGCGCCGCTTCTCCAGCCTGGGGCCCATCAGCCTGGTCATTCGCGAGGAGCCGGACGTCCGCAGCGCGCTAGAGCTCCTCGTCCGGCACGAGCACATGTACAACGAGCTGCTGCACAGCAGGCTGTCCGAGGCGAACGGCCTGGCCACGCTCAAGGTGAGCCTGGAGCCGGCGGAGACGGCGGCGACCCGCCAGTCCGTGGAGCTGGCCGTGGGTGCCTTCCACCAGGTGCTGCGCACGTTCCTCGGCGCGCGCTGGCAGGCACTGTCCGTGTGCCTCACGCACGGCGCGCCGAAGGATCCCAGGAGCCACCATCGCGTCTTCGGTCCTGTGGTGGAATTCGACGGCGAGTTCGACGGGATTGTCTTCTACGCCAGCGACCTCCACGCCCCCAACCCTCTGGGGGATCCGATGCTGCGGGCCTACGCACGGCAGTTCTTCGACGCCATCGCGACCTCGCGGGACACGACGGTGCTGGACCGGGTACGGGATCTGATCGAGGTCCTGCTGCCGACCGGCCGGTGTTCCATCGAGCAGGTCGCCGGCAGTTTGGGGGTCGACCGTCGGACCGTGCACCGGCACCTGGCGGCGTCGGGCGAGACGTTCTCCTCCGTCCTCAACGCGACGCGCAGCCAGCTGGCGGAACAGCTCGTGCCCAACCCGAGGCGTTCGCTGACGGAGATCTCCGGCTTGCTCGGGTTCTCCGCGCCGAGCGCCTTCTCCCGCTGGTTCCGCGAGCAATTCGGCTGCAGCGCGCGGGAATGGCGGACCCGACGCGCCGAACGGGGGCCGGGGGAGGGTGACCCCGGAGGAGCGCCGGAGGGGCACGCGGGTACGGAAATGCGTCGCATCCCGGACTGGTGAGCCGTCCGCTCTGGCATGGGCCGTCGGGGCCCCTATGCGTTCGTCAACGCTGCGGTTGAATGGGTGGAGCTGACCAACACCGCGCGCCGGTCGGTGAACCTCGCCGGCTGGACGTTGACGGACGAGGACGGTCACACCTACACCTTCGACTACTACCGCCTCGAAGGGCGTGCCACGCTCCGTGTTCACACTGGCAAGGGCCGTGACACCCGCAGTGACCTGTACCAGGACCGCCGCCACTACGTGTGGGACAACCACTCCGACACCGCCACCCTGCGCAACGACCGGGGCCGCTTCATCGACGACGAGTCCTGGGGCGGCGACCACCACCGCCGCGGCGGGCACCACCGCGACGAGTCGTGGGGCGGTCACCACCGTAACGGCGGCCACCACCACGGCGACTTTCGCCGCTGACCTGCACCCGTCCCGGCCGGTGACCACCGAGCCACGGTTCTTCATGCCGACGTGACTCCACGATGGCGTGAGTGTGACCAGATCCCGCACGGCGGTTCGGTACCGTACGGGCCCGCCACACAACCCCGGGGGAGCCATGCAATACGTGATGACAGAGGAGTACGCGTCAGCCATGGTGACGGTGATCCCGGTCATCATGGTCGTCGCGACCGTGGAGTTCCTGGCCCTCATCCAACGCAGGGCGGCGGAGCCTCCCCCAGCGGAAGACATGGACTCACCACTCGCGTGGATCACGGTGCTGCGCGAGTTACTGATCCTGGCCTTCTACGCGACGTTGATCGTCAGTCACTGCCACGCCGAGATTCTGCTGATCGACTGGCTGGCGTCCAACGACCGTCCCCCATCCCCCGAGATGGCCCGGCGAATCGCGACCACCGGCATCTCGGGGTTCATCGCAGTCACAGCCGTCACGGGGGGGGCTGATGGTCTGGAAGAGCCTGCGGCCGACGTGGGTCATCTTCCGAGCGCTACGGCAGGGCGACGTGCCCGGGTGGAACCAACCGCCACCGCAACGTCCACGACTACCGCACCAGCGGTCCCGGCCACGCCCGATCAACCCCGCCCACCGTGCCGTGCGCGGCGGTCGGCGACCGCTCCCCAGCACGCGACGGTAACCCCATACCCCCAGAGAACGACACCATTAGGCGACCGAGGCCCTCCCCCCTTCCACAACAGCACTCTGGTCTGTGACTTCCGGCTCCCCTGCACCAGCCACGCCGCGCCCAGGCCCGAACCGAGGAGGAGCGCCGCGCCGTCACGCAGATTGAGGAACTCGCCGTCCCGTCGCGCCGCGAAGACCCGCAGGCCGCGCCCGCCGAGGAGACCCCGGCCCCGGAGACCACTGCAGCGACCGAACAGTCGGTGCAGCCCTCGGCCGCGCCGACGGCCCACCGCGTCGATCGGCCGCGCCGTCGACCTGGCCCTCGTGCGCGCCCGCCAGCCGCGCGTCCTCCCGGAGCCGGCCGCGCCGGGCGCTGGTGCGCCGCAGGTCATCACGCCGCCCAGATGCGGGCATTGCCAGTGGCCAGCAGGCGTCTGAAATCAGTCGGGCATGGCTCCCATCGGATACCTCTCCTGAATGAGGGCGCGGAGTCCTGCTCGTACTGCTACTAGCTGCTCTGCGGTGGCGCTCATCTCGTGTCGCAGTCGCACAAGCCGCCCATCCGCGCTCCTTCTCTTGATCACCTCGCGGAGCTCGGCGTGGTGACTGTTGACCCAAGCTGCGCGCGCGTCGACAGCCTGATCGAATTCCCCCAGAAGGTTGGGACAGTAGATGTGCATCATGCTGCGCAAGTTCCGTCGAGCTGCTTGACGGCGCTTCGTTCCGCTCCACCTCTGGGCGACGGGAGCCGAGGGTGACATCAGGGCGTTGATCTCCTGTTTCGACAGCCTTACCGACGAAGAGACGGGCGTCCTGGTGGACGTGGGCTGACATGCGTCGGTGCGCGTGTGGTTCGAGGCCGCTGCCGCCGTCCGGCGGCGCTGTCGGCACGTGGAGCCGGTCCGTGCGCAGCGACGGGCAGCCGCTTCCATGCGGGGGGGGGCGCGGGGTCCGGCGGCAAGCGGGCTGATTTCAGGCGGCGACGGTGCGAAGGGCCTGCGCGTCCATGGCTGGCTGCGGTCGTCTTCTTCTTGAGCGGGGTGGTGGGGATGGTGTCGACGGGCTGGTCTGGCTGTTTTCCGGTAGGGGGTGTCCGGGTTGACCATTCCGACCTCCTGTTGGAGGTCCGGGCTCGAAAGGTGTGTGCTGGGAGTTGGTTCCCGCGCGGATGCGGGGACCCGGGCCGCGGCATCCTGGGGGCCGGCACCGCTTTGGCCGGCCGTCTTCAACTCGGCTCGTCCTCGCCACCGGTGAAGTCGGTGATCTTGGGAACGAGGACATGACGATCTTCGTTCTCGGGAGGGGAAGACCGGCATGACCGTGCCCGCACCTCGTGACCGACGCCTGTACGGCGACCGGCGGTTCGACCTGCGT
The DNA here is from genome assembly GCF_001509795.1 of Streptomyces sp. NRRL WC-3605. Taxonomy (GTDB): domain Bacteria; phylum Actinomycetota; class Actinomycetes; order Streptomycetales; family Streptomycetaceae; genus Streptomyces; species Streptomyces viridochromogenes. The sequence goes on from NZ_LLZN01000094.1 coordinate 23,207, forward strand.
ACCACCACGTTGTTCTTCGTCCTGCTGGCGCTCGTCCTGTGTCTTGTGGCATCGGTGGGCCGCATCGTGGTGGGCATGGTGGAACGCCGTCCGGAAGGGGCCGGACTGCTCGCCGTACTGATCGTCGCGTCCGTGCTCGCCTCCCGGTCCCGGTGGCGCAGGCTGTCGGCCGCGAGATGCGCGCGCCGCGCGGCCGAGGCGCTGGAGGCCGCGGCCGAGACCGCGTCCGACAACCTCCGCGACATGCGCCATACGACGGCGGCGCAGGGCATGCGCGGCACGGCGGGGGCCGAAGGCGTCAGGGGCGCGGCAGCGGCCGTGGCGCTACCGGCCGTCGAGTGCCCGGCCGGTGCGGCGGAATGGGCCTTCGGGTACGGCGCCGACCCTCTGCGCCCGCAGGTGTCGCCGGTGCCCAGTCCGGCGGCGGCAGCGGGGGAGGAGGCCACCGCCGTTGTCGACCTGCCGGTGGACTGCTTCGAACTCGACCCCGACGCCTTCGAGCGGACCGTGGCCGACCTGTGCCTGCGTGATGGCTGCGGGGACGTCGAAGTGGTCGGAGGGGCCGGGGACTTGGGCGCCGACGTCACGGCCGTCACCCCGGACGGGCGGCGCCTGATCGTCCAGTGCAAGCGCTACTGCGAGACCAACAAGGTGGGCTCCCAGGATCTCCAGCGGTTCGGGGGCACCTGCTTCACCGTCCATGAGGCCGACATTGCCGTGGTCGTCACGACGAGCGACTTCACCGCCCCCGCCCTCGAGTACGCCGAGCAGTGCGGAATCCTGTGCGTGAACGGCGACGAACTGAGTGCCTGGCACGACGGTACCGGGCCCCGGCCGTGGGACTTCGAGGCCACGACCGCTCCCTGAGCGACCGGGCGAGCTTGGGGGGGCGGGGGCTTCGGTCCAGGCGTCGAGGGTGTCGAGGACGGGTGCCGGGTGTCGCCGCCGCGCAGGGGGAAGTCGGCGCGCTTGTGCTGCCGGACGTACGTGCTCGTGGTGATCATGCTGGTGCGCAGGGTTTCGTAGGCGGCGACTGCCCTTTCGAGGTCGGCGCGCAGGGCCTCGGCGCGGTCCCAGCACTGGCGGACCCGGCAGGCCCTCGCCGGGTCCGGGGACGGTCTGCAGCTGGGGGTTGTGGCTGGTGTGCAGCTGTACTCGACGGATGCCGACGGGCGGTATGAGGGGCGCGCCCACACCCTGAGCATGTCCTCTCCCTCCCCGGCGATACGGTCCGGTGGATCATCGAACCGGGGAGGGGGCATGGCCCGGGCCGGCAAACGACCCTGATCGTCGGGGACCGCTACACCTCCCGAAGCCGCTTACTGAGCCTGCGGAAGGGCGCGTTCACCTACGACGAGCCGGTCACCGGCGCCTGGCTGCGCTGTATCGCCGGGCAGGTGCCCGGACCCGCACCGTCGGTGTCCATTGGAGCTGCCCTCCGGCATCGTCACGCTTCACTCCCCGCCCGCCACCGTCACCTCTTGCCCCCCGGCACTGGACGCACGGCCCGCAATGGCGATCAGCAAGCAATCTTCGACTACGACTGCCGCACAGCGCGCTTGGCGCCCCAGGCCCTCACCTACCGCGCACTAGTCGAGTGCGCCGACTGCGCCGTGCCCGCCACCGCTGCCGGCGAAGACCTCTGCCCGACCTGCCTCGGCTGACCACTGCGCCGCACCTGCCCCGGCCCCACCCGCAAACGAACCCACCCCGAAGGCGACGGCCGCAGCACGACCTGCGCCTCCACCTGACCCACCCCACCGGAAGAACACAACAGCCGTGACCGGCACCCACCGCACACCACCGCCATCCGACCCGGCCCAGCACCCAGGTGGCAGGGGACAGGGCCGCCGCCCTGGCCGAAGTCTCCCAGGGACAGCGACTGGGGGCGTACCAGAGCTACTCGCCCCAGTATCGGATCGCGAAGTTCTCGGGCGAACCGAAGTACGAGCCGGAGGCCCGCGTCCACGGAGGAACTGTTCGAGCACGCCGCGGGCGTCGCCGACTTCGGCCTCGGACCCGGCCTGGTCTCGCACCAGACGCCCGCCGCATGGGCGGGCGCCGTGACCAAGCCCGGATTCGTGAAGTTCGCCTGGCAACCCGGCCACGACGACTGGCTCTTCAAGCTCAGCGGGTCCACGCCG
>NZ_LLZN01000095.1 GCF_001509795.1 Streptomyces sp. NRRL WC-3605
CTTCGGACGTGTGTCGGCGGTCGGATCTGGTGCCACGGTCGATGGAGAAGGAGGGCCGCGGCCGTACTCGACTCTGAACTGAACCATACTGTTCAGTTCACCTGAACTCAACAGTTCAGGTGAACTGCTAGGGTCGCGGTATGAGCGTGAAAGGCGTCAGACAGCCCCCCAGCGGCCCCCGTGCGGAGGTGAAACGGCAGGCCATCGTCCGGGCCGCTCGCGCGTTGTTCCTGCGGGACGGCTTCAGCGTGGGGATGGACACCATCGCCGCCGAAGCCGGCGTGTCCAAGGTGACTGTCTACAACCACTTCGGCAGCAAGGAAGCCCTGTTCATCGCGGTGATCACAGACGCTTTGGACGAGCCGCTCGCCGGGGAGTCGTCGGCCGCACTGGAAGGGCTGGCAGCTGCCGAGGACCTGCGGACCGCCCTCGTCGATGCCGCCCGGACCTGGGTCCGCGCCGTGCGCACGAACGACGAGGTCGCAGCGTTGAGGAACCTCGTCGCCGCAGAGGTCCACCGTTTCCCTGAACTGGGCAGGGCCTGGCGGCACCGCGGCACGGAGAGTCACCATCCCGCCGTCGCGGGAGCTCTGCAGACCTTGGCCGAGCAGGGCCGGCTGGAGATCTCCGACCTGGAGGTGGCGATCATCCAGTTCTACGGCTTGCTGGTCTTTCCGCACATGGTCTTCAGCTCCTACGGCACGGACATCGACGAGGACCTGACAGACCGTCTCATCAGCGGGGGAGTGGCCATGTTCCTCGACCACTACAGCCCTGCGGGCGCCTGAACGCAGCGCGCAGGAAACAAGCACGTTCGGCGTCTCACTCCTGGCTTCCGAGGCGATCGCTCAATCCCTCAAAGGTTCGGGCCCTTCGGCGCAACGGGCAGCCGGCTCGGTCCAACTCTGGGAGTGCACGAGTCAAGCTCGTCCAGGAGCCAGGGGTACGGGCGTTTCCGAGGCCCCCCTGGCTCGGTGCAAGGGGCAGCCCTTCCGCAGCGGTCGTGCGGAGCGTCCTTGCGCCTGTCCCCGTGCCCGTCGAGCACCCCCTCACGGTTTCCTCGCGTCACCCGGCTTCCCATTTCTTCTGTCAGGACGCCGAATTGATTTGGTGAAGTCCATCATCGCGGGGCAGCAGTCACAGAGCGTCTACATGGACGTCCGACAACTCGCCCAGGCCGCGGCGGTGATGGTCGACGACATCCGCAACGAGAGGGAGCCGGAGGTGGACAACAGGGTGGACTGCGACAACGGTGTCAAGCCCGTCCCCGCCGTCCTGCTACAGCCCCTGAGCGTCGAACAAGAACAACTACGACGTCCTGGTCCAGTCCGAATGCTTCACAGGCGACCAGTTCAAGTAGCAGCCTGCCTCCGTGCGACGCCCCGGCAAGAACGCGGTGGAGTGGAAATCGAACGACACTCGCACCAACAAGACCAGCGGGATCCCCCCCGCGACCGCATCCGCAGCAGCGCCACCAAATTTGACGAGTGCGGCATGGTCAGTGCCCGTCGACGACGAAGGCGACACCGAAGTCAAGGGTGGCGAAAAGTGCACCCGCACCCGGTACGCCCGCAATGGGAACAAGGGCGTCAATGCCCTGGTCTCCCGCTCCGGATACAACACTGGCTACGAGTTCTACGACTCCCTCCTGCGCAGCCGGCAGACGCAGACGCCCAGCTCGACCGGGGGTCCCGGCCTAGAAGGTCGGCGCGGTGTGAGGCAAACATGAAGTATCAAGGTCAGAAGGGGCAATCCGTGACTGGCTTGTCTGGGATGGAATCCCTGTCGACCGCTCGGTACGGGTACGTTGGCGGGGTCCTGTGACGATCCTGCTAGGCGGTGCGGATGATGCGGCAGCGAGTGAGTAGGCTTCGCCTTGCCGGAGTGTCTGCAATGGCGGTCGCGCTTGTGTCCGGATGGATTCTTTTCCGTGAGTGGAGCGAGTTGCCCAGCGTGCCGGCGAGTGTTGCGCACTCTGTCCAATCGGAAGACGTGAGCATTTTGGCGGAAGGGAAAGGTGCGAATCCTGGAAATTACTGGGAGCAGTCGTATGTCCTCGTCGCCACATCTCCTGATACGGATCCCGTCGATGTCATTGAGGGAGCCCTCCGTTCGGCAGGATGGGCTACTTCAAGGGGGGATTCAGATCCACTCGTCCTGGCTGGAGATCGACCGAATGACCGCCCCAAATACGGTGTCGCGGTTCAAAGGCTTGATAGCTTCATAGATTCCAGTTGTCTCGAGTATGAAGAAATCTGTGAAGAATTCAAAATGGCGGCAGCAGGGGGGCGGGAGGTCTTTGTTGCCGACTTTCTGCCGTACGCTTGAAAGTTGATGGCTGCGGCCCAATCGAATGTGGCCTGATTGCCGTGTTCGGGGGTGGCAGTATGCGGCTGGCGCCGGACAGGCCTACCTTCACCACCTCGCCCAAGGGAAGCGACTCCGGGCGGGCGGAGCAGGCCCCGTCATTCAACAGCGACGGCAGCGAGAAGGCCGCCGGTACCGCCGTCCTCGAGGCGCTCAACGGCGTACCACCACACAACCGCCGAACGGCGGCCGGATCACGGGCGTCGGCTCGGGTCGCGACATGGACGTGCCGGACGCCGGCGCCACCGACGGCGTCCAGCTCCAGCTGTGGGACTGCCACACCCGGCAGCAACCACCGTCTACCTCCTTCGGTCGCATATGCCTCCGGGCGTCCTGACGCGTCGTCGCGGGGGCACCCCCGTCCGTCCCGTCCGGCGGCCCCGTAGGCTCTGACGTATGGCGGGTGCACAGACGCGAGGGGCAGAGCGGGGACCGGGGCGGCCACGGGAGGAGCGGGTCACCGGGGCGGTCCTGAGCGCGGTTGTGGAGCTGGTCACGGAGCAGGGTATGGGGGCGGTCACCATGGACGCCGTCGCTGCCCGTGCGGGTGTGAGCAAGCCTGCCATCTATCGACGCTGGCCCACCAAGCAGGATCTCGTCATCGCCGCCGCCGAGAGTCGTATCGGCGTTCTCTCCGTGCCCGACCTGGGGGACTTCCGGGCGGAGTTGCGGGTCGTGCTGACGGCACGGCTGGAGGCGTACCGGATGCCCGGCTCGGACCGGCTCTTGGCCGGCCTCATCGGTGCGGCGGCCGAGGTGGGCGCCGACCGCGCCGAGTACGCCCGCTACACCGAGCGGATCACGAGCGAGACCCGGCGCATCCTCGAGCGTGGTGTCGCCCGGGGCGACGTGCGTGCGGACATCGACGTACGCGCTGCGGCCACCTTGGTTGCCGCGCCGCTGCTGTTCCGGCTGATCGGCGAGCGGGAGTTGCCGGACTCCCAGTTCGTGGACGCCCTGGTGGACCTCGTCGCGCGCGCCGTCGCCTCGCCGGCCTGACCCCGACGGCTGTCTCGCGGGTGCCCTGCGCCGCCTCCCGTGGCGGCGGCACGGGCTGCCGCCCGCCGGGAAGGGCCGGGGGGTGTCGCCCCATCGGAAGGGAGCGGCGCGTCAGCCCGATGCATGGGGCGGTGCGTCGCCGGGTGGCGTGACCGGGCAGCCGTTCATCCTTGGACCGGCGCGCTGCCGACCTGAGGGGGCCGGACCGTCGGCCCGGCACCACTTCGCCCGATCCCGCCGATCAGATCTCCTCGTGGCCGGTCCCTGGCCGGCGGAGGCGGGCTGCGGAGGCGCGGCCCCGGCGAGGTGACGGCGCCGCCGCGGTGCCGCCCGGCTGCTCCGGAACCCCTGTCCGAACGTGAAGGGCCGCAGACCCTTGCCACCGCCTCGGCTAATAACGATACTGCCGGGAACGAAATCCGTACCGTCGTCCCCGGGAGAGTCAATGGACAGCGCCACCACCACGTCCCCCGTCCTCGGCAAGCCCTTGGTGCACTTCGGCAAGCGCGTGCTCGATCGCACCGCGCCGGATCTGCCGCCGTCGGACTACCGCCGCCTGGGCATCCACCCGCTCACCCCGCACATCGGTGCGGAGATCGACGGCGTCGACCTCTCGGCGCCGGTCGACGAGGAGCTCGCCGAGGAGTTGAAGCACGCCCTGCTGGAGTGGAAGGTGATCTTCTTCCGGGACCAGCACACGTTCGACGCGACGTCCCAACTCGCGCTCGCCCGCGTGTGGGGTGAGCCGGAACCGAACCCCTTCTTCCCGAAGACGAGGACCACCGGTGTCTCCCGGCTCGCCAAGGACGCCACGGCCGCGGGCAACAAGAACATCTGGCACAGCGACCACTCCTTCATGGCCGCACCCGCCCTCGGTTCGGTCCTGCGTGCCGTCGACATCCCGCCCTCCGGCGGCGACACCATGTGGGCCGACATGGCATCCGCCTACGACAACCTGCCGGCCGAGATGCGGGAGCGCATCGACGGGCTGACCGCCGAGCACGACTGGGTGCACAGCTGGGGCGCGACGATGACGGCCGACCAGATCGCCGCCCACCGCCAGACCCTGCCGCCTGTCGAGCACCCGGTGGTCGTCCGCCACCCGCGCACCGGCCGCAAGCTGCTCTACGTCAACGAGCCCTTCACCATCCGGATCGTCGGTCTGCCGGACGACGAGAGCCGGGAACTGCTGCACGAGCTCGTCCTGCAGGCGCGCATCCCCGAGTACCAGGTCCGTTTCCGCTGGCAACCGGGCTCCGTCGCCATCTGGGACAACATCGCCACCCAGCACTACGCGATCAACGACTACTACCCGCAGCGCCGGGTCATGGAGCGCATTGCGATCACAGGCGTACCGCTCTCCTGATCGCCATCCCCGCGGTGAGGGCCGGGCTCAGGACGCCCGGCCCGGCCCGGCCCCCCTTCCCCTCCCCGTCTGCCTTCCGCGGAGTCCCTGTGACCGACACCGACGTCGTGCCCGCCGTGCCAGCCCGCCCCACGAGAAATACGAGCGGTGCACGACGCCGCGCGTGGACCGTTACCGCCCTCCTTGTCGTCTTCATGATGGTCAACTTCGCGGACAAGTCCGTGCTGGGGATGGCGGCGGAGTCGATCCGTGCGGATCTCGACATGTCCGCGTCCGCCTTCGGGCTCGCCAACAGCGCCTTCTTCCTGCTGTTCTCGGTGTGCGGCGCCGCGGTAGGGCTACTCGCGGACCGCGTACGGCCGAAGTGGCTGCTCCTGGCGATGGCTGTGCTGTGGTCGGTAGCCCAGGCCCCCCTGGCCCTGGGGGGAGGGATGGCCCTGCTCGTCGCTTCCCGTGTGCTGCTCGGGGCGGCCGAGGGGCCCGCGTTCCCCGTCGCGCAGCAGACGGCGATGTCCTGGTTCCCCGACCGCGCCCGCAACCTGCCCGGTGCGCTGGTCGTCCTCGGCACCACTCTCGGGATGCTCCTCGCCGCACCCGGCCTGACCTGGGTGACAGACCACCACGGCTGGCACTCGGCATTCGCCGTCGTGGCCGTCGCCGGCCTGGTCTGGGCCCTGCTATGGGTCCCCCTCGGGGGAGAGGGCCCCTATGCGAGCGGCGCGCCGGACCACGTCCGCTCCGGCCAGGGGGACGCCCTCGAGGTCGACGGGATCGAGGGGGCGGCGCGCCGGACGCCGTACCGACGGATCATCGCGACCAGGACCTGGATCGGTGCCACCGCCGCCTACTTCGGCGCCTACTGGATCACCGCGTTCGGACTGGTCTGGCTCCCCTCCTATCTGCACGAGGGACTGGGCCTCTCGACAGCCGGTTCCGCTCGGGTGCTGATGCTCGTCTACGGCCTGAACGCCGTTGTCGTGCTGGGTCAGGCCGGCCTGACGGGCTGGCTGCTGCGTCGCGGCGCACCGAGCCGAAGGGCCCGCGGCGGGGTCGGCGGCGCCCTCCTGCTCATCAGCGCCGCAGCCTGCCTGGCACTGCCGGGCGTGCCGGCCGGCGCCGCGAGCGTCGTGCTGCTCGTCGTCGGGTTCGGCGCCGCCGGCGCGATGACCAGCATCGCCGTCACCACGGTCACCCGACTGACCCCCGCCGATCGCCGCGGCGGAGCCCTCGGCATCATGAACGCCGTCGTGACCACCGCCGGCCTGATCGCACCGACGCTGATCGGGCAGCTCGTCGACGCCTACGGAGCGGACGGCTATCGGTACGCCGTCCTGCTCACCGGTGCCCTGCTCCTTCTGGGCGGCACCGCCGCGGTCACGCTGATCGACCCGGACCGCGACGCACGCCGGCTCGCCGCCTGAGATCCCACCCCGCCCTCCCGCGGGAATCGCCCGCCGCACGACCCCAAGACCCCGATCCGCCCTCGGGCGCAGTACGCCATGCCCTGCGACGGGCACGGGCCGCCCCCATGCCATCCAACACCTTCCACGAGGAGTGACGTGACCCCCAGCGCTCTCGACACATCCGCCCTGGACCGGGCCGTCGCCCCGCTGCGCCGCAGCGCAGCGACCTGGTCCACCACCCCGCTTCCCGAGCGCATCGCCCTGCTGGAGCGGCTGCTGCCCCGCGTGGTCGCCGGCTCCGCCGACATGGTCGCGGCCGGGGCGAACGCCAAGGGCTACGGTCCTGACTCCCCGTGGGCGGCCGAGGACTGGATGGGCGGGCCATGGGCTCTGGTACAGAACACCGCGGCCCTTCTGCACGTCCTGCGCCGCATCGCCGCCGGACGCGAACCCCTGGCCCCCGGAGCCGCACGCGCGGGCGACGGCCGGGCGCTGGTCGACGTCTTCCCCACCACCGGTTGGGACAGGCTGCTCCTCAACGGCTTCAGTGCCCAGGTGTGGACACCGCCCGGCACCACCACCGAGCAGGTGCGCGAACGGGCTGCGGGAGAGTACCGGGGGCGAGCGGGCCGCCCGGGTGTGGCGCTGGTGCTCGGTGCCGGCAACGTCGCCGCCATCACGGCGCTCGACATCCTGCACAAGCTCTACGTGGAGGGCGAGGTCGTCGTCGCCAAGATGAACCCCGTCAACGCCTACCTCCGCCCACACTTCGAGCAGGTCTTCGCCGAGTTCGTCGCCCGCGACTGGGTCCGCTTCGTCGACGGCGGAGCGGCCGAAGGCGGTCATCTCACGCGTCATGACGGCGTCGACAGCATTCACGTCACCGGGAGCGACCGCACGCACGACTCCATCGTCTGGGGCACCGGCGACGAAGCCGCCGAACGACGCCGTGAGGACCGGCCCCTGGTCGACAAGCCCTTCAGCAGCGAACTGGGCGGTGTCAGTCCGTGCATCGTGACACCGGGCCCGTGGAGCGACGCGGACTTCCGCTTCCAGGCCGAGCACATCGTCAGCAGCAAGACCAACAACTCCGGACACAACTGCATCGCCAGCCAGATCCTGGTCGTGCCCCGCGACTGGGACGGCACGGAGCGGCTGCTGAACGAGATCCGGCGCGTGCTACGGGAGCTGCCGCCGCGTACCGACTACTACCCCGGGGCGGGTGAACGCCTCGCCGCCGTCCGGGCGGCGCACCCGACGGCGGAGACCTACGGCGACGGCTGCCGGCTTCTCGTACCTGACATCGCCGACCACGACGACGTCCTGATCACCGGCGAGGCCTTCGGCAGCGCCTTGGGCGTCGTACGGCTCGCGGGTACGACCACGGCCGAATTCCTGCACCGGGCCGTCGACTTCGCCAACGACGTCATTCCCGGCACCCTCGGCGCCACGCTGATCGTGCACCCCAGGACGGCGCGCTCCGAGAGAGCGGCGCTCAAGACGGCCGTCGCCGCCCTGCGGTACGGCACCCTGGGCGTCAACTGCTGGTCCGCGGTGGGATTTCTCCTCGGCTACACCCCCTGGGGGGCCTACCCCGGCAACACCCGCCACGCCATCGGCAGCGGCGTCGGCTTCGTCCACAACGCGTTCATGCTCGAGGACGTCGAGAAGACCGTGCTGCGGGCTCCCTTCGCCCCGGCGCCGCGCAGCCTGGCCACGCGGGAGCCTGCACTCTCCCCCCGGCCACCGTACTTCGTCACCAACCGTACGGCGCTGACCACGGCAAAGCGCCTCACCCGCTTCACCGCCGGGCCGAGCCCACTCGGACTGCCGGCCCTCTTCGCATCCGCGCTCCGCGGCTGACCCATCCGACACCGGTCGGGCCGATCCCGCGCCGACCGTCCTCACATGCTCAGGGAGACCCCCTTGCTGAACCTCGCCGTCCTGTTGGAAAGCAGCGCCCGTGACGTCCCCAACCGCACCGCGGTGGTCTGCGGCGACCAGCAACTGTCCTACGCCGAACTGGACACGGCCGCACGCCGCGTGGCCAACATGCTGTGCGCGCGGGGCATCCGGCCCGGCGACAGGGTCGCGGTGTCCTGCCCCAACGTGCCCTGGTACCCGATCGTCTACTACGGCATCCTCAAGGCCGGAGCCGTGGTCGTTCCACTCAATGTCCTGCTCAAGAGCCGCGAGATCACCTACCACCTGACCGACTCGGGAGCCAGGGCCTACTTCTGCTTCGAGGGAACCCCCGAACTGCGGATGGGCGAGGAGGGGCGGGACGGGTTCGAGAGCAGCGACGACTGCGAGCACTTCTTCCTGCTGACCGCCACCCCCACCACCGACTCCCCGCTCGCGGGCACGCAGACCCTGACCGCGGCACTCGAGGGGAGGAGCGCCGACTTCGAGACGGTGGCCACCGAGGCCGGTGACACCGCGGTCATCCTCTACACCTCCGGTACCACCGGTCTGCCCAAGGGCGCCGAACTAACGCACGCCAACATGACGCTGAACGCCCTGACCTCCCGGAACCTGTTCGGCGAGGCCGAGCATGACGTCCACCTGATCACGCTGCCCCTGTTCCACTCGTTCGGCCAGAGCGTCCAGATGAACGCCGGCCTCGGCGCTCGGGCGACGCTGGTGCTGCTTCCGCGCTTCGAGGCGCGCTCGGCCTTCTTCCTGATGGAGCGTCATTCGGTCACGATCTTCGCCGGCGTCCCCACCATGTACTGGTCCCTGCTCGGCGAGGAGGCGCCCGAGGCCGACCTGACCCAGATCGCACAACACCTGCGCTTCGCCGTCTCGGCGGGCGCGGCACTGCCGGTCGAGATCCACCGCCGCTTCGAGGAACGGTTCGGCATCACCCTCCTGGAGGGCTACGGCCTGTCGGAGACCAGCCCGGTGGCCACCTTCTCTCCGCCCGGCGCGAAGGCCCGCCCAGGCTCCATCGGGCGTCCGGTCTGGGGCGTGGAGCTGGATCTGATCGACGAGAACGGTTCCCCGGTCGAGGGCCCCGACGCGGTCGGCGAGATCGTCGTCCGCGGACACAACGTGATGAAGGGCTACCTCAACCGGCCGGAGGCGACAGCGGAGGTCCTGCGGGACGGCTGGTTCCGTACCGGCGACCTGGCCCGTCGGGACAGCGACGGCTGGTACTACATCGTGGACCGCGCCAAGGACCTGATCATCCGCGGTGGCTTCAACGTGTACCCGCGGGAGATCGAGGAGGTCCTGCTGACCCACCCTGCCGTGAGCATGGCAGCGGTGATCGGCGTGCCAGACGACAGCCACGGCGAGGAGATCAAGGCGTGTGTGGTGCGCACGCCCGGCATGGCGATCTCGGAGGAGGAACTCATCGCCTGGTGCCGGGAGTCGATGGCGAGCTACAAGTACCCGCGCCTCATGGAGTTCTGCGACCACCTGCCCACCAACGCCACCGGAAAGATCCTCAAGCGGGAACTGCGTAACGTGAAAGGCCCTGTCGCCGGCCGGTGAGCGGGTGAGCCGGTGTGGGCGCGGTCGAGCAGTCGCCCCCACACCGGCCGTCCGCCTCAAAACCCGCTGGCCTGCACCCGCGGAAGCGATGACCCCCATCGTGGCGCGGGCATCATGCCCTGTGTGGGTGTCTTGAGTCTGCGTGGTCGTCGCGGTGGGCGATTCTGCGGGTTCGGATCATCTGGTGTGGGGGCCGTTCAGCATGCGGGCCCGGCAACGCCATGCCCCACGCCGGGCCCGGCCCTGGACCACGCGACGCCGTCCAGCGGGAATTCCTGGTGTGCAGCGTCCTTGGACTCGCTTGCGCGGAGCACACTCGCCGGGGTGTCGCCGTCGGCGAGCCCCCGCCGCGTGCATCAGCAGGCAGGCGAACAGGACACGCTGAGTTCGGTCGACGTCCGGAAGGCGGTAGTTCGGCCGTTGATGCTCCTACGCGTCCGGGGCAGGTGGTCGGTCCGCCTGGAGGCTGCCCAGAGGCGACAAGGGCTATGACTATGACCACCTGCGGAAATGGTTTTGTGAGCGTCGCATCCGCCACGGCATCGCCCGCAAGGGCATCGAGTCGTCCACTCGGCTCGGCCGACACCGCTGGGTCGTCGAGAGGACGGTCTCCTGGCCGGCCGGATGCCGACGCCTGCACCGCCGCTACGAGCGCAAGGTCGAGTACTTCCTGGCCTTCGTCGGCATAGCCGCAGCCCTCAGCTACCGCCGACTCACCATCTCAATCAGCGTCCTACTGACCGTTTCAGAATGACTGCGGCCGATAGCAGCAATCCTGTTGGCACTTGTGCAGCTGAGTTGGCACCTTGGCCCACGGCCTTGTGCGTGCTGCTTGGTCCGGACCGGTCGGAACGTAGGGGTTGATGGATGGGCGTGGATGGGGAGCGGGAGAGTGCTGGGAGCTGCGGTCGGGAGCCGGCGTGGGGCCCTTGCGGTTCGGGATGTCTCCAGCCGAGGTCGCCCAGGCGCTTTTGGTCCCTGGACCGCAGGAACGGGCTGGCGGTCCGTATGCGCAGGAGGACTTCCCGGATGGTGTGAAAGCTTCTACAACGCGGGCAGGCTCGCCTGTGTTGCGCTGGATGCGGTAACCGGTCCTCAGGTCTTCCTGTCCGGTTTCCCGCTGGCGGGAAGCGATCCGGAGCAGGGCCAGCAGTTCCTGCTGGACCACGCTGCGGAGCACGGGAACTGTCTGCTCTACACGCCTGATGGCTCGCTTTCCCTGACCGATATCGGGGTTCTTCTGCGCTCGCAGCAGGTCGGGGCAGTGCGCCTGACTGCGCGTGGGCGCACACCCGAGGGGCAGGCTACCGTGACGGGCGCCCGCCCTTCGCCAGGCCGTCGTCCGGCTCAGCCGGTCTTGCGCGCGCCGGGGAGTGCCGCCCCGAACTCGACCTCCGCGTACTTCCGCTTGAGACCGGCGGCGGTTCCGCTGAGCGTCTTCGATCCGGACGTCACCGGGCCGGCCGTGGCGCCCTTGGCCGTCCACAGCAACCCGTCGGCGTTCTCGCCGGGGGCGCCGACCGTCAATTCCGCCCTGCCGTCCTTGGTGACGTCGATGAGGTGGACCGCGGCGGCGAACCGGTCGCCCTGCTCCGCCGTGCCGGGCACGCCGGCGGTGTCCTGGCTGTAGGCCACGGCGCCGGTGGCGGTGAGGCCGGTGGCGGAGCCGCGCAGCAGCGTCGCCTGCCCCGCTCCGATACGGGAGCCCAGGGCCTCCCAGGGCGCTCCGACGACGACATCGGCGTACTTGTCGCCGTTGGTGTCCCCTACGCTGAGCGACTCGCCGAACATGTCGCCGTCCTCGCCCGCTCCCGGGACTCCGGCGGTGTCCTGATGGATGACCTGCGGCTTCTGCTCCGGGTCGATGCCGTGGGGGCCTCCGTAGAGGACCTGGATCTCTCCGCCGCGGTGGGCGGCGCTTGGGTCGGACATCAGGGAGGCGTCGTAGGGCACGCCGGTGACGAGGTCGCCGTAGCCGTCGCCGTTGACGTCCCCGACGCGGCCGGTGACGCCGTCGGCGAGCGGCAGTTCGGTGTAGGTTCCGTCCCCCCGGTCGACGTACACCGTGCCGTTGACGTCTCCGTCGGTGGGGCCGGGCAGCCAGAAGCGTTCGGCCCGCCCGTCGCGATCGACGTCGCCCATGGCGACACCGCGGTTGGTGCCGATCGAGTTGATGAAGGACCTTTGGGCTGGGCGGCCGGTCCGGGTGAACGGGCCGGTGTACGAGGTGCCGCCGCAGTTCCCGGCTACTCCTATGTCGGGGGCGCCGTCGCCGGTGACGTCTCCGACCGCGATGCCGGCGGCGAAGCCGCAGCCCTCGTCGAGGCCGGTGGGCGGTGAGACGGCTGCTCCGCCCTTGAGCCCGGCGCTGCCGCCCCAGACGACGGTGAGGGAGCCGATGCCGCCCATCGTGCCCGCCGCCTCGCTCGGCGTGCCCACGAGCAGGTCGGCGTAGCCGTCGCGGTCCAGGTCGGCGGAGGCGACCGACGTGCCGAAGCCGTCCCATTCTTCGGGGGCGCCCGGAACGCCGGTGGTGGCCTGGCTGATGACGGTGCGGTGAGTGGCGGAGACGCCGCTCGCCGAGCCGTAGAGCACGACGACCGCACCGGCGGCGTTCACCGAGCCGTTGGCGGCGCCGGGGGCGCCGACCGCCAGGTCGCGGTAGCCGTCGCCGTTGAAGTCGTCCTGTACGGCGGCCGTGTTGGCGCCCTTGTACGGCGCCGCGGCGGCCGCGTGCCCGGCCGGGAGCACGACGGCGGTCAGTGTGGCCGCCGTGGTGACGGCGATCGCGCAGGCGAGGGAGCGCGAGGGGATGCGGGCGGGGGACTGCATGTCTGCTCCGGAGAGGGGAAGTCGGGTGTGCGGGGTGCCGGCGGTCACGGGCCGGTCACCACCTGGGCGAAGTGTGCGCTGCCGCTCGAGCCGAGCCCGGCGCCGCCGGGACCGACGTTGACCGAGCCGGTGGCCGTGACGGAGGTGGCAGAGCCGCGCAGGAGCCACAGGCTGCCCGCTCCGCCGTTCTCGCCGGGGGCGCCGACGAGCAGGTCGGCGTAGCCGTCCTTGTTCATGTCGAGGACGCGCACGGCCGCGCCGAAGGTGTCGCCGGTCTCCGAGGTCCCCGCCACGCCCGCGGTGTTCTGGGTCCAGGTGCGGGCGTGGGCGGTGTCGAGCCGTCCGGCGGTGCCGCGGACGACGATGACGGATCCGCTGTTCCCGTTCTCCCCCGGGGCGCCGATCACGAGGTCGGCCCGGCCGTCCTTGTCGGTGTCGCCGACGGCGACGGAGGCGCCGAAGCGGTCCTTGGCCTCACCGGCTCCGGGCACGCCGGAGGTGTCCTGGGTGATGGTCTGGACGCTGCTCGGCGAACCGCCATATCCGGCGTCGAAGTGGACGGTCACCTGCCCGCCGAGCGCGGTCCCGGGGCTCTGCGAGGGGTCCTCGGGGTTGCCGACGACCAGGTCGGGCGAGCCGTTGCCGTTGAGGTCGCCCACGGCGGAGACCGTGCCCGCGGGCAGTTGGGCGTCCTCGAACCCGGCCGGATCGGCGAGCCAGGTGGCCGGGCCGTCACCCGTGCCGTCGTAGCCCCAGCCGCCGTCCCACACTCCGCGGCCGTGGACGATCAGCCGGTCGTTGTCGGTGTTGGGCAGGTCGACGTGGGTCAGGGCGACGATGCCGTGGGCCGGGTTGAACATGAACCCGTTGCCGCCGGTGCCGGACTGCGCGGACAGGTCGGCCGGCATGTAGGTGACCTCGGCGTCGTTGGCGCCGATGGCGATGGACAGCTTGCCGTCGTTGACGGGATTGAGTCCGTTGTAGACGCCCACGGCGAGCGTGCGTCCCCAGGCGTCGTGCGTCGTCGGCCAGCGGTCGGCGACCGTTTTCGCCTTGGTGAGGCCGGAGGCGGCGCCGTATACGACAGTGACGGAGCCGCCGCCGTCGTCCCCGTTGACGTCCTCGCCGGGCGCGCCGACCACGAGGTCGCTGTAGCCGTCGCGGTTCAGGTCGTGGACGGCCACGGCGGCGCCGAAGCGGTCGCCGGCCTCGGCGGTACCCGGCACGCCGGTGGAGTTCTGGGTCAGCACCGTGCGCCGGGAGGGGTCGATCCCGCGGGCGGTGCCGTACAGGACCACCACGGCCCCGGCTTCGGCGTGCCCGGAGACCTTGGCGTCCGGGGCCGACACGACGACGTCGCGATAGCCGTCCTTGTTGATGTCGCCCGGAGCTCCGGAAGCGGCCCGCGCTCCTGTCGCGGCGAGCGGGGACAGTCCCGACGCGAGCAGAGTCGCGGACATCAGCAGGGTGCGTTTACGCACGAAGGTCCTCCCGGGGATGCGGTGTCCGTGCGGGTCCCGTGGCCATCGCCGTTGACGTCGGCGACAGCTTTGGCATGGCGCGATCATGACCGGCGCAGGAGAGACTCCCAAAGGGACTGAAGGGTTGTACGGGGCGAGCGACTTTTTCCGCCCGCAGCCGTCGCCCCGCACATTTCAAGTACTCCCGGGTGGAATCACTTGCCGACCCGAGTACGGCCGGCAAGCTCACCCCTCTGGGCCACAGGCGTTCAGCCCGTCGTGCCGGGGACCTGCTTGCCCTGGACAGCGGGATCGCGATGCCGGTCACAGCCCGGCCGTGCAACCAGAAGATTCTCGGCCGCACCCCAGGCGGAGGGCGCGGGTCCCCCGTTCACCTGCCGCGTCCAACATGCACGGGTGGCGAGTGCCGCGTAGATGTGGCTGCGTGACGTTGATTCCGCCGATCGAGGCGATGCTCGCCGAAGCACGGCGGGAACTGCCTCCGGACCGGTCGCTGCCTGGGCATGTTGTCGCAGAGCAGAAGCCCGACGGTTTCCGAGCAGTCCTATTCGCCCGCTCAGAGCTGATCATGGTGCAGTCCCGGCGCGGCTCCGACCTCACCCCGGCCTTCCCGGAGATCGCCACCGCAGCCTCAGCGCTGAGCGAAGCGCTGGTACTGGACGGTGAGCTCGTTGTCGCGGCCGAGGGCAGGCTGCACTTCGGTGAACTGCAAAAACGTGCCCGCCGACGCCGCCGCAACGCCGCCCAGGCCGCCGCGGAGCACCCGGCCAATTTGATCGTGTTCGACGTCCTGGAGGCCGGCGGCAGGGAACTGCTCGACCGGCCGTACCGCGAGAGACGCGCCATGCTCGAGGACCTCTTCGCCCGCGACGTGCTGGGTGCCCCGTTCACCCTGTGCCCAGCTACTACGGACAGGGCGACCGCTCTCGAGTGGCTCGATCCCGCGTGGGGAAAGGTCGGTATTGAGGGCGTCGTCGTCAGGTGCAGTGAGCAGCGGTACCTTCCTGGCCGCCGTGCCTGGATCAAGGTGCGGTCCCGTACGACTGCCGAGGGGATCATCGGCTCGGTCACGGGCCGGGTGGAGTCGCCGTCCTCGCTGCTTCTGGGCCGCTACGACGACACCGGTCGGCTGCGGTTTTTCGCACGCACCACCCCTCTGAACCCTGCTGCCCGTCGGGATCTGGTCGGCCGGCTGCGAGCGGCAGGGGCCCATCATCCGTGGCACGGGCGAAGCTTCTCCGCCGGCTGGGGCAACTCAGGCGAGCTGGTGCACCAGCCGGTGTGGCCCGAGCTCGTGGCCGAATTTCAGGGGGACACGGCAGTCGACGAAGGCCGGTACCGGCATCCGGTGCGGTTCGTGCGGCTGCGCGAAGACGTGACCGCGGAGCATGTCCCCGCGTTCGGTGACTGATGAGCGCGCAGCAACCTGATCGGGTCTCATCCGCCTGGCCCACCCTGTACCGGGCCTCCGGCTGCCTGACGACTGGTTGGAGCGTCACTGCGCGGTGACCGGCTCTGGGCGTCCGTCGGCTGATGCGCCGTCACCGTACGGCCGGTCACGGTGCCGGGGCTCGCCGTTCCCGGGGGCGTCGTCGCCCGCCGCCCCGGCCACAGCAGGAGCAGGCCGAGGGAGCAGGCGATCGCCGGCCAATAGACGTAGCGGAAGTCCGTGGCGGGCACGATCGGCAGATAGCCGAGAATGTAGGCCGCCGAACTGATTCCCAGCGCCCGCACCGGCATGGAGAACAGGCCCTTGCCGGGCCGGATGGCAAGCACCATGGCGACGGCCAGCCAGAACCACCCGCGGAACAGCCAGGGCATGTCCTCGGCCATGCCCTTGACGTAGGTGCCGAGCGTGTCCTCCAGCCGAGGGTGCGCCACCTCGATGCCCAGGTCGTTGGGGGTGACGCCCGCCTTGTACTGATAACCCGTCTCGAACAGCAGACTCGCGAACAGCTGCAGTCGGTACTGGATGTAGTGCGGTACATGCCCGCTCATCTCCCGTAGCCACAGGGAGGTCATCTCGTCCGAGTCCCCGCGCAGTCCGTCCGCCGGGCGTTCGTAGCAGGCCCAGTAGGCGTCCGACAGGGCACCGACCCGGTCGCACTCACGCGCCGCAGCCACGAGCCGGTCCCTGAGCCCAGGGGGGACGTCCGCCGACCGGAGCTCCTCCACCGTCAGCACATGGACCAGGTCGTCGAGAACGATCTGCGCGCTCTGATGCGTCTGGAGAGGGCCCGCGATGAGAGAGATGGCTGCTGCCGGCACGAGGAGGGCGGCCAAGAGGCTCGCCGTGCACTTCACCCACAAACGGCGTCCAGGACCACGCCACAGCGCCAGGACCAACAGGACGAACATCGGGATCGCGGCGAGGAACGCGTTCTTGCGCACGAGCATGGCGTACGCGAGGAACAGCACGCCCAGCCAGAACAGCCCCCACCGCACGACGGGACGCGAGTGACCGTCCCGCAACCGCAGCCCCACGAAGGCGACCGCGCACGCCGCAAGCAGCGCGAACGCCGCCTGGACGTCCTTCCACACCACTCCGACGAACGTCAGCACCCACGGCAGCAGACCGAGCCCCAGCACCGCGAGTGAACCGCGACGGCTCGCCGTCAGATCCCACACGCACCAGGCCAGCACCCATAGCGCGCCCCAGAAGACCAGCGACTGGAGCACGGCCATGGACGCGAACGACCCGGTGGCGGCGATGAGCGCGCGCCACAACAGGCTCAGCACCGGCGGGTGCCAGTCGGTCAGGGGTGTCGTCCCTCTGGCCTGCCGGAGCTGGTCGAGACTGTCGGGACTCAGGTAACCGGGAGCAAACGTGAGGATCGTGCCCAGGCAGCAGAGCGCGGCGACGGCGGCCAGTCCCCAGACCCAGCGCTGCACCGGCGACACCCATCCCATTTTTCCCATATGCCGGATGCTAGCGCCGGGATGCTCACGGCTCAGGATGCGACGAAGACGTAGCGCCGATAGGCGTAGAAACGGAACAAGGTCGCCAGCACCCAGCCCACGATGCGGGCCGTGTTGTCGCTGAGTGGAGAGCCGAGGCCGAGCAGATTCCGGGAGGCATAGACCGTCCCCGCGGTGATGACGAGCCCCACGCCGTTCGCCACGAAGAACAGGACGAGTTCGAGGGTCAGCCTCTCGCGGTGCTGATGCCGATAGGTCCAGTAGCGGTTCCCGATCCAGCTGAAGAGCGCGGCGGCACTCGTCGCCAGAACGGACGCCTGAACGGGATATGCGTTCATCGGCCCGCCCTGCGCGCCACCTGGCAAGCCGAAGACGAGCAGGTTGTAGCCGCCGTTGTCCACGACGAAGGCCAGTGCTCCGACGACGCCGAACTTTGCGGCCTCACGCCACATGCCCTTTATGGCGTCACGCGCGCGCAGCGCCACGGAAATGAGGACCGGCACACGGTGAAAGTAGCGACCCGGCGCGCCCTCACGGCCGAGGCGCGCTCATATCGCAGTATTTCCTACTGTGTGAATGTTGAGTTCGAGTGAGGAGCGGCCGTGGAACCGACGATCGCATGCGTCGTGCCCTGTCATAACGAGGAGGCGGCCGTCGGCAAGGTGGTGCGCGACCTGCGCGCGGCACTCCCCGAGGCGATCGTCTACGTCTACGACAATGCCTCCACCGACCGCACGGTTGAAGTCGCTCGAGAGGCGGGCGCGATCGTCCGGCAGGAACCCCGCAAGGGCAAGGGCAACGTCATCCGCCGCGCCTTCGCCGACGTCGCTGCGGACGCCCTGCTCATCATCGACGGAGACGACACCTACGACGCCTCCCGCGCCCGGGATCTCGTCAATCTGCTTTTCGAGGGCCCGTACGACCAGGTCGTGGGGGCTCGTCGGGTCACGGACGACGGGGCTTACCGGACAGGTCACGCGGCAGGCAACAAACTGCTCACCGGGGCGGTGCGCTCCCTCTTCGGCAACGACGTCACCGACATGCTCAGTGGCTACCGCGTCTTCTCGCAGCGCTTCGTGAGATCCTTCCCGGCACTGGCCCGCGAGTTCGAGACCGAGACCGAGATGACGATCCATGCCCTCCATCTCCGCCTCCCGACGGCGGAGGTGGCCGTGGACTACCGAGTCCGGCCGGCCGGTGGAGAGAGCAAGCTGCGCACCTACCGTGACGGCTGGCGCATCTTGCGGGTCATTCTCGACCTGGCGAGACGCGAGCGCCCCTCGCTCGTGCACACCGTGATCGCTGGAGTGCTGGCCCTCGTCTCGGTCGTCCTGGGTATCCCCGTCATCGTCGACTTCGTCCGCACCGGCACCGTGCCCCGCCTTCCCACGGCGGTTCTGGCCGCCGCGATCATGACGATCGCCACGCTCGTGCTGCTGGTGGGCTACATCCTCGAGTCGCTCATGCACATGCGTCAGGAACAGACACGCCTCGTGCACCTCTCGTACCCGGCCCCCGCCTATTCCCCGCGCCTCACCGCCCGCGGAGCCAGTATCGGAGCGGTCTCGGGCCGCAAGAACGCCGTCTCTCGGCGGGACGCCATCGCCCGCGATGCGGAGCGGTACCGGGAATTGGAGCGGGGACAGGAAATCTCACCCTCGGATGGCTGAACCGCTGAGCGGTCTTGCACAACTGATCACAGCCGCATGGATCCCACAGCCGCGCAGCGGCCCCACGCGGAACGCGCTCTCCCGCTCGCGGCGGCCTGCCTGGTCGACGTCGCCCCTTCCTCCAGAGGGTCTACCAGTCGGGACGCGGCAGAGGCCCGTTCGGCGGGCGTGAGCTGGACCGGGACGGGCTTGGTCCCGCCGCCCATCGGATAGGTATTGAGCACCGAGCCCGCGTCGGTGGAGTAGAGGAGGTTCTTCACTGTGCGGGCAAGGGTCTGTGCGGTGTGGGGCGGGCTCTCGGCATCCGGCCTAGTCAGGGACCTCCTGCAGTATCCACTCTTTGCCGTCCGGGTCGCTGAAGGTGGCGTACGAGCGGTATCTGCGTCGTTGGTGGTCGGGGCCGCTGCGCCGCGTCTCACCACTGCTGCGGTGGAACAAGTCGCTCGTGTCGGATGAAGCCCAGCCGGAAGCCTCGGGCTCAGGGTCTCCAATCACTGCTACCACCCTGCTACCCTTAGGGTATGGTCTCCCCGAAGAAGCAGACCCAGGTCCGTCTGGAACCTGACGTTCTAGCCGCAGGCAAGGACGCCGCAGCCGCCCGCGGCCTGGACTTCAACCGCTACGTCGAGCGGCTGATCATCGAAGACACGACCGGCGCCCGCGCCGCCGGCATGACCGCTGCGCAGCGCCTCATCAGTGAGCACGGCGACTTCCTCGATGACCTGGAACAGCAACTCGACGCCCCCTACGCCCAGCCGCAGCCGGGCGCCGCCGCGTGATCCTGCACATCGACGAATCCTGGATCCTGGAAGTCGCTGAACGAGCTGGCCACTATGACCCCGGCGTCGACGACTACGGCGTACCGATCTCCGCAGTCGCCCGCCACCGCGGCGAACTCCTCGAGCACCCCGTCTACGACGGCACCTACGCCCGCGCTGCGGCCCTGGTGCACACCCTCGGCCGCTGCCGCTGGCTGGAGCGCTCCAACCTGACGGTCGCCTGCGCCGTCGCGGTCATGTACCTCGAAGCCAGCAACGTCCCGGTCGCCCCCACCCGCGAACAACTAACGGCGCTCGCGCACGCGTTGAATAGCCCGCGTTCCACCGCACCCGAAATTGCCGCCATCCTCCGCACGTGGAAGCCCTGACCTGGCTGCGCCGAAGGGGCAACGATCGGACACACCACCCGGGTTCGGATGGACCCTCAGGGCTCATACAGCAGGGAACGCTGAAACGCCCTGAGTGACGGCAGCCCATCCCGGGGTGGCTGTGGTGCAGGCGGCCGAGGGCGAGGGGCCCTCACGGTGAGCGTCGAGTTCTTTCAAGCCCACTTCAAAGGCGGAGGCCGCTGCCTGATCGCAGCCCTGCTGGGCGAAGGGCAGCAGGACTCAGGCGTAGAGGTGGATACGAACCAGGCCGGCGGGGACCGCACCCTGCAGCTAGGCCGTGTCCGATGGGTCGTGGCTCGCCTGGGCGCCAAAGAGGCGATGCGGCGATGATGTGCAGGTGTTCTACGAAGATCTCAGCGAGTACGACTACCGGGACGAGGATGCGTTCACGGACAGGGAGTCGGGCTTCTACGCGCTCTGGTACCGCCCGGCGTACACCCGCCTGAACATCGGGTGGTTGGAAGCCGGCAAGCCGTACTCGACTGGAACGGTCCCCGCGGTGTTCGTGGAGAAGCTGAAGGCCCTGCAGGAGGTCCAGTGGATGAACGTCTGTCTTGGGGTGCACGAGTGCGATCTGTGTCCTGAGGAGAAGGCTCCGGAAGGGAATGGCGAGGTTCGGATCCCGGGCGTGCCCGGCGTCGCTTATGCCGCTCCGTTCCTGATCACGCACTACGTCACCGATCACGGTTACCGACCGCCGCAGGTCTTCATCGATGCCGTGCTTGCCGTCGAACTCGACGCGTGGGCCGCCGCGCGATGGCCCAACGTCCCCTTCCCCTGGGTCCCGGATGGCGTCGAACTCCTGCTGGAGTAGGCCCGAGCGAACCTATGTACGCAGCCAGAGCCGGATCGAGGCGACGGTGACCGTCCCGTGGAAGACGTAGGCCCTCTTGTCGTAGCGAGTCGCGACCGCACGGAAGGTCTTCAGCCGGTTGATCGTCCGCTCCACTGCGTTGCGGCGCCGGTACATCTCTCTGTCGAACCTGGTCGGACGGCCGCCCTTACTGCCGCTCCGCTGGCGGTTGGCACGTTGGTTCCTGGGCTCCGGGATCGTGTCCTTGATCTGGCGCCGCCGCAGATGGCGACGGTTGCGGCGCGACGAATAGGCTTTGTCGCCGCCGAGGTGATCGGCCCGAGTACGAGGGTGTCCGCCGGCGGGCCGCAGAACCCGGATCTGTTCCAGTACGGGGATCAATTGTGGGGCATCGCCCCACTGGCCGGGAGTGATGACGAAGGCGAGGGGACGACGTCCGCCCTCACCCGCCAGATGAATCTTGCAGGTCAGGCCGCCTTTGGAACGGCCCAGGGCCTCGTCGGTCCGGCGCTGGACCGGCATGCTTCGTCTGCCGGAGATTCTCGGCGGGCGGGAGTGAGCACCAGCCGCGTGCTGGTGGGCCCGGCAGGAGGTGGAGTCCACGCTGACCATGCTCCAGTCGATCAGGCCCTCGGCGTCGGCGTCGGCCTGGACGGCCCCGCAGGATCCTCTCCCACGTGCCGTCTGCTGACCACCTGCGATGATGGTCATGAACCGTCTTCCACTTCCCGAAACGGGACAGCAAATCCCGCCACGGCAGGCCAGTCCGCTGCCGGAACAGAATCCCGTTGATCACCCGACGGTGGCAATGCCACCGCCCACCCCGCCCCGCACTCCTCGGCAGATGCGGTTCCAGTCGAGCCCATTCCTCATCCGAAAGATCACCCCGCCCCACGACGACCGAAACGATCCACCGAGGGGCCGGTCACGCG
>NZ_LLZN01000096.1 GCF_001509795.1 Streptomyces sp. NRRL WC-3605
GTCCAGGATCGTGCGTGCCCAAGCCTCGTCGACGCCTTCTTGCAGGTCGCCCTCGTCCAGCGCGCGGCGGATGAAGGCATCGAGGCGCGCGCTCTGCTCCTCCCGGCGGGTCCAGGCGGCGGGGTCTTTCTGCATCATCAGGCGCATGTCGACCGGCCATTCGCGGCTGACGGGGATGATCCCCTCCAGGTAGCGGTGGAGGGCGACCGGCAGGGGGGACTCGAGCAGGCGGGCTTCGTCCAGAACGCGTTCGGCCGAGTCGAGCTTGGCCTGGAAGACGGCGCTGAGCAGGGCTTCACGGTTTGCGAAGCGGCGGTGGACGGTTGTCCGGTCCACTCCGGCGGCGGCGGCGATGGCTGCCATGGAGGCGCCCGGGTCCTCCGCCAGGAGTCGAGCTCCGGCATGGAGGACGGCAGTCAGGTTACGCGCGGCGTCAGCTCTCATGATGCCGATATTCTACACCCGTGCTTTACTTAACTAACTAAGTTCGCCATGTGAGATGCCGCACTAAAAATTACTGCATCATTAGTGTTGCAGTTATGCCGATTTTGTCTACAGTTGAGTTGCTGTCCCGTTTCGGGGCGGTGAAGCAGATGACGAAACGAGGCACGCGTCATGGCACGAACCTGGCTTATCACGGGAGGCTCGCAGGGCCTGGGCAGGGCCCTGGTGCTCGCGGCCCTGAGGGCCGGCGACAACGTTGTGGTGACTTCCCGCAAGCCTGAGGCACTGGCTTCCCTGAGGGCCGAGTACCCGGACCGGTTGGAGGCGGTGGCGCTGGACGTCACCTCCGCGGTCCAGTCCCGGGGCGTGGTGGCCGCGGCGGCGGAGCGGTTCGGATCGGTTGACGTCGTCGTCAACAACGCCGGCTACGCCACCAGCGGCTCGATCGAGGACTTTCCCGAGGACGAGTTCCGCACGCAGGTCGATACCAACTTGTACGGCGTGGTCAACATGACCCGGGCGGTCCTTCCCGTCATGCGTCGCCAGAGGTCCGGGCACATCGTGCAGATCTCCTCGATCGGCGGGCGTGTGGGGGGTACGCCGGGTCTGAGCGCCTACCAGACCGCGAAGTTCGCCGTCGAGGGGTTCTCCGAGGCATTGGCGAACGAGGTCGCACCGTTCGGTGTCAAGGTCACCATCGTCGAGCCGGGCGGCATCCGCACCGGCTGGGCCGCGGGTGCCGCGGAGCCTTCCGGTCCCGTGACCCCCGACTACGAGGAGACCGTGGGCCTGTGGCTGGCCCGGTTCGCGGACTACGCCGGCAAGGAACCCGGTGACCCGGACCGCATGGCCCGCGCCATCATCGGCGCCGTGGACGCCGAGGAGCCCCCGCGCCGGCTGCTGCTCGGCAGCGACGCCCTGGAGATCGCGATCAGCTCGGAGGAAGGCCGTCTGGCCGAGGCCCGCAAGTGGGCCGAGGTCAGCCGTTCCACGGACTACCCCACCACCTGACGGCACTGTGCGGGCGCGGCAGCGGGCCGACCGAAGCACCGGATCCCCGGGCCGACCGACCGCCCCGCCCCTCCGGCCCCTGGCCGTCATCGCCTACGACGACGACGCCGTCCGCATCGCCGACGACTCCCCGTACGGCCTGCCCGGCGGTACCTGGATCTCTGCCCCCGGACGCGCCCTGGCCACCGCCCACCGGCTGCGCGCCGGCACCGTCACGCTGAACGGATCGCCCATCGGCTTCGACGGCCCTGGCGGCTACAAGGCCGGCGGCCTCGGCCGTGAGTACGGTAAGGCCGGTCTGACCGGCTACACCGGGCACAAGTCGATCACCCACACCCGGTAGTCACAACCCAGCGGGACGGACTGCCGGAGAACGAAGGGCCCGTCCCGCACGACTCCCCGATCCGCCCATGACCCAGGGGCCCGCTCGAAGACCATGAGGGAGCCGGGCCCTGCAGCCCGGACGGTTCACCCCCGAGTAGACCGATTGCACACGGTGCGAGCGTGGAAATCATCCCCGTGCGACCGACAGCCCTCCCCCCACTCCGGCGGGCAGCAACCCGGCGAATTGAGGAACCACCCTGCCCCGCAGCCGAACCCTGAACGGCGCCTGGAGGCCAGGCCCCCCGTCCACCAACCCACCAGCCCGCACGACCGACCGGCCGGCAAGGAGCACAGATGAGTACCGACGACGCCTATGAGCAGGCGCTGGACACCGCAAGCGAACTCCTGGGACAGCGCCTGGAACTCCCGATGAGCCCCGGCGAACCGGCCTCCGGAGCCGACTTCCGCAAGGTCGCGACTGTGCACACGTTCGGGGACTCATGGACCCGTACCGCACTGTCGACGCACGACCGATCCCTGGTCTCCGTCGCCATCGCCGCGACGCTGGGCGCGTTCGAACCGCTGCGCGGGCAGCTGCGCATCGCGCTCAACAACGGCGTCACTCAAGACGAGATCGTCGACCTCTTCATCCACCTCGCCGTCTACGCAGGAGCGGCTCGCGCCTTCGAGACATACCAGATCGCCTTGTCCGTCTTCGCCGAGGAGGCCTCCCCCTGAGAGACGTCCAGCCGGAGGCTTTCGCTCAATCCGCTGATGCTGTGCGTGATGCGCTGCCCCGCGGCCATCCCCGCGGTCCATGCGCGCACGCGGCCGGCGGCGGTGACCGGGGCGGGGCGGGCGCCTGCGGTGATCTCTGCCAGGCGTGCCGAGGACCGATCCCCCATCCCTCTACGCTCCATACCCTTGGCGGTCGGTGTCCTGCCGCAGCGATATCTGCCTCAGCAGGCGAAGCAACCCACCCGCGTCTCTTCAGGCGGTGACATGCCCCGCTCCGCAACAAGACGGCGATCTTTCCCGCGGCGCAGACCGAAGCAGGTCCGCGAGAACGACGGCGCCCTCGATCAACCACCCCACCAACGCCTTGACGGCCTGCCCGGACTGCTGGCCGTCAGTCGGTGACTGAGGGCGGCAGCGGAACGTCGTAACGCCGGAGGAGCTCCCGGAGGAAGCCCGCGACCATGCGCGGGCCGTTGTTCCGGTCCAGTTCATGGCCGCCGAAGCGGAAGTCCAAGCGCTGCCGAGCGAGAGGCCCCGGCTCGGCACGGCGCTTCGCCGTGTAGGCGGCGTAGTGGAGGTACACCTGCGGGATCAGGGCGGCAGCGCATGTCCTCCCTCCCGGAAGTACAACGCCGCGTAGGTGTGGAACAGGACCTCTTCCGGCGGGGACGCAAGCGACTGCGCAAGCCGTGCACACAACGCCTGGGAGGCGGACGGCTGATCCTTCTGCTCCGTCGGATGCGCGTCCGCTGCCACCAGTCGACGAAGGTTGCCCACGACAGGCCGGCGGCGTCGAGAGGCCGGGTGTACGTCAGGCAGTATTCGGCGTTGCGGACGATCTCCAGGCGGTTACTGACGGCGTCGCGCAGAACGATGTCGGGCTTGGGGCCGTTGGCCGCGAAGATCAGGTTCGTGAACTCGCCGTCGACCCCGGTCATACCCAGGGATGCGAGAGTCTGCTCCAGCGCTGGAACGTGGACCCGGACGGCGTTCCTGTGCTTCCTGGCAAGGGCGATGAATTCGGTGACGAACGCGCTGCGCGGGTCGGCGAGCGGGGTGTCCGGGTCTTGATTCTTGTGCACGATGCGGCTCCGGTCGCTTCGGGGACCGCGGCGACACCATGGTGACCCGGGCTCCCTGTCGTAGACGTCACCGTTGCCGTGACTCCCTGGAACCGGGAACGGCCCGTGGCCGAGTTCATGCACCGCGCCCATGCTGACCTCACCCTCGCCGGACGGCGCGCCCTGACGTCGTCCGGCCGGGACCCGGCATGCGGCGCGGGCCCCGGCCGGGGCGGTCGGGTCAGCGGTTCACGGCTCGCATGCCCGCCTCGTCGTAGCGTTCGCCCGAGACCTCGGGCAGTTCCGCGTCGATCTGGGAGAGTTCCTCGGGGGTGAGGACGATGTCCACCGCGGCGGCGTTCTGTTCGAGGTAGGAGCGGCGCTTGGTGCCGGGGATGGGGACGATGTGGTCGCCCTGGGCGAGGACCCAGGCGAGCGCGAGCTGGGCGGGGGTGACGCCCTTCCTCTCGGCGATCTCCTTGACCTTGGCCGCCAGGCGCAGGTTGGCCTTCAGGTGCTCGTCGGTGAAGCGAGGGCTGTTGCGGCGGTAGTCGTTCTCGTCCAGCTCGTCGGGGGAGGAGAAGCGGCCGGCGAGGAAGCCCCGGCCCAGCGGCGAGTAGGCGACGAAGCCGATGCCCAGCTCACGGCAGGTCGGCAGCACCTCCGCCTCCACGTCCCGCGACCACAGCGAGTACTCGCTCTGCACGGCCGTGATCGGGTGGACCGCGTTGCCCCGGCGCAGCGTCTCCGCGCTCGCCTCGCTCAGCCCGATGTGCCCGATCTTGCCCTCGGCGACCAGCTCGGCCATCGCGCCCACCGTCTCCTCGATCGGCACGTCCGGGTCGACCCGGTGCTGGTAGTACAGGTCGATGTGGTCGGTGCCGAGCCGCTGGAGCGAGCCCTCCACCGAGGCCCGGACATGCTCGGCGGAGCCGTCCTGACGGCCCACGCTGGACATGTCGCCCGGTACCGCGTCGTCCATCCGGTAGTTGAACTTGGTGGCCAGCACGTACTCGTCACGGTGGCCCCGGATCGCCTCGCCGACCAGGGACTCGTTGGTGAGCGGCCCGTACATCTGGGCCGTGTCGAGGAAGTTGATGCCCAGCTCGCGGGCGCGCCGGATGGTCTCCACGCCCTCGTCCTGGTCCGCCGTCCCGTAGAAGGCCGACATGCCCATACAACCCAGGCCGATCGCCGACACGTGCAGGTCCCGCAGACTGCGCTGTCGCATGTGCTGTTCCAGCCTTTCGCTCGCACTCGATCGTCACGTCGGACGACTTCGGGCCCCTTCATCCATCTAGCGACGGATCTGGCCGCCCGGCATCCCGTGAGGAACACCGGGCGCCGAAGCTCCTGCGACGCTACGAGCTGAAGCGCGCTCGAAGTCAAGTCACCCGTTCAGGCGGACCGGAAGCTCGAACAGGTCGTTCTGGGTGACCACCGGTTTGTGGCGCAGCTCGGCCGCCGGGACCGCCAGGTCCAGGTGCGGGAAACGGGCGTACAGCGCGGGCAACGCCACCCCCGCCTCCAGCCGGGACAGTGCCGCGCCGGGGCAGACGTGCGGGCCGTGGCCGAAGGAGATGTGACGGTTTTTGGTCTCCCGCGTGATGTCGAACTCCCCGGCGCTCGGCCCGTGCGTCTCCTCGTCGCGACCGAGGGCGCCGTACGACACGATCAGCGCGTCGTCGGCCGGGATGACCTTCTCGCCGACCGCCGGCACGTCCTCGGCGAGGGCCTCCGTGTAGGTGTCGCGGAACTCGGCGCCTTCGAGGTCGTCACGGCTCATCGACTCCATCAGCGCGACCGCGCCCTCGATCTCCTCGTCGGTGACCTCGACGGGCGGCGGCAGCAGCTGTTGCGGTGAGCGGATTTCGTCGGGCCAGCGCATGGCATGCAGGACCAGGACGTCGCCGCGCACCCATACGAGGCCGAGACGCTCGCGGCCCGACCAGGCATGGCGCGCGACCGCCACCTTCGATGACCTGCCCAGGGCTTTGACCAGCAGCTTGTACGGTTTCGCGGCCACCTGTCCGTCGGGAGCGAGGTAGTAGCCCTCGCCGATACGGATCGGGTCGATCGATTCCATGGGCAGGAGACCCGAGATCTCGAACATGGCGAAGACCTCCGATGTGGTGGAGCTGTCTAGGAACACACCGCATGGAGGTCTTCGTGCCCCACCGTAATGCCCGACTGACCGTTCACGGCAGGCGGCTGCTCGTCGAACGTGTCTGCTCCCCTTCGGCGTCAGCACCGACGGATCGGGCTACACGGCCACCTACCTCGTCGACGACTTCGGCAACCTGCGGGTCGGCCGACTCTGGGCCCGGTTGCCGGCGGGCGAGGCGTTCGCGCAGTACGACGGAACGTGGGCTCATGGCGCCGTGCGGTACCGGCCGGTCTGGAACCGCACCGGTGATCTCTCCGGATTCACCGCGAAACCGCGGCGACAGAACTTCGCCAAGCTGAACCTCACCGTCGGTGCACCGGCCGAGGACGAGACCGCAACCCTCACTGCCGCACCCTTGGCTCCCAACGGGTCCTGGTTCGACTTCGACGCGGTCGAGTTCGCTCTGCTGCACACCGGCACCGAGTACGTCCTGCCGGGCGTGAAGTGGCGGTACGCCGTCAACCAGTACGGCGCTCCGGATGCGGACGGCGAACCGCGGTGGGAGGGCGACCAGACGGTCACCGCTCCCAGTTCCTACCTCGCGGGCAAGTCGTACTCGCTGCGGTTCAACATCGGTGTCTTCGGTCCACGCCTGTACAGCGCGGGAGGTGAGGCGTCGGGTGCGATCCGTCTGGGCGACGAATTCGCCGCGTACGTGCTGCTGTTCTCCGACGGCGCGGGCCATGTGGGCGTTTCCGACTACACCACGGCCAAGAGCGCGCTGTACGCGAACGGCACACCGGTGTTCACCTCGCACGCGCCGCTGAACGGCGAGAGGCACACTCTTTCCGCCGGGCGGCACACCTACCGGCTCACTACCGACGTCTCCCGTGCCACGTCGCTCTCCGCGGTGAGCACCCGGGTGACCGCCGAGTGGATTTTCCGCTCCGGCCACGTGGCCGGGGACACCGTGAAGCGGCTGCCGCTGTCGGCGGTGCGCTTCATGCCCAAACTCGGGGCGGCGAGCACGGCCAAGGCCGGTAAGGCCTTCACCGTCCCCTTCACGATCGAGGGCGCGGCCACGGCACGCAGCGCCCGCAAGCTGGTGGTCACCGTGTCCTACGACGGCGGCAGGACCTGGAGGCCGGCCAAGGTCACCGACCGCAGGCGGCTCGAACTGCGCCACCCCGCCGGCCCCGGTACCCGCTCGTTGCGCGTCGCGCTCACGGACGCGGACGCGGACGGGAACACGCTGAAGCGGACGATCCACCGGGCCTACCGCACCACCTCGTAACGCCTCACCTGCCCGCGAGCCCCCGGCCGAGGGCCGGAGGGCTCGGCCGTGCCGTGTGACGCGCCTCATGCTCGGTTCTCCTCCGCGATCCTTCCACCCTGGTGCCGCAAGTCCCCGGACGAACACTTCCGGACGGCGCCCCCACAACCACCTCCGAGATCAATCCCTGGAGCAGCCTGCCCGCAGACCGACAGCCGATCAATTACCGGGTCAACCGTCCGAGCCAAGCCACTGGCTCAGCTCTGGCCGGCCGGACCGTGCCTGTCGGATCCCATGATCTGCTGCTGCTCGCCGGACGGGACTTCGTCCGGACGACGGTGGAGATCGGCTGGAAGGAGGGCACGTGCCTCCTTCCAGCCGGATCCAGTGCCGGGCAGTCGCCTCAGTGGGACGAGCAGCACGCGATCTGGTCGCGGGCCTCGAACGGCACCAGAACGCCGCCCGTGCCCTGCTGCACCAGCAGCGTGCAGCGGCCGTCCCCCCAGGTGGGGCGGGCGAAGCCGGTCGCGTCCAGGACGGCGTCCGGGGTGAGCGGGACTCCGGCCAGGCCCTTGACGGCGTCGAGGCAGCTCGCGGCTACCGCGGCGGCGGGCGTTGTGCGCCGCTCGACCGCGGTCCGGCCGGGGTAGCGGGCCAGCCTGCCCGCCGACCGCCGCAGGGCCTCCTCGGCCGCGGCATGTGCGCCGGATGCCAGCGCCGCCTCGGTGACCAGCGCCCCATCGACTGTGGTCAGCTCCGGGAGGGCGGTGAGGAGCCGGGCCGTGACCTGCTCCGGCTCCGGGCCGCCGCGCCAGCTCACGACGGCCGCGAAGCGGGCGGCCGGGTCCCGGGCGACATGGGTGCTGAGGACGTAGCCCTCGGCGCCGTCCTCCGTGAGCAGACCCGTCAGCGCCTCGTCGATTCGGTGCACCAGGTGCTCGATGGCGGCGAGCCCCGGGGCCGCCGTGTCCACGGCCAGCGCGTGGGCGGTCGTGGACGCGGCGGGTGTCGGTTCCGCGGTCATCGGCTCGGCAGCACCCAGATCGGGTTCGTGTAGAACCACAGGTCCCGCCACGGGTCAGCGTCACCGGCCACGTCGATCGCCGGACCGGCCGGGTCGATCGCCGCACCGTAGTAGCCGGGCTGCTGCCGGTTGCCGTCGGTGCCGCGCAGGCGGACGTAGAACGGCTCGTCCAGCGTGCCCAGGTCGTACCGCAGGGTGTACGTGCCGGTGCGACCCGACGTGTCGGTTTGCTTGACTACCTTGGTGGCCGGCGCCGTCAGCTTGTCGCGGTCGGACGTCGCGTGGGAGACGTCCACCGCGCCGCGGATCAGGTCGACCCGGTTCAGCCGGGGCTGGAACATGCCCCAGTTGGGCACGTCCTGGGCGGTCACGGTGACGACGAGTTCGAGGTGGCTGCCCCGGCGGGCGGTCAGGGTGCCGCCGAGGGTCTCCTCGCCGCGGCCGCGGCCCGAGGCGACCACCCGCACGTCGAGGTTCTTCAGCAGCCGGCCGTGGTCCACCCACACCCGCCCGTCCCGGATGCCCCGCATGACCGCGGTGTAGCTGCGGTCCGCGGCGCCGACGTGAGTACGGCTGTACATGCCGGGCCAGAAGTCACTGGCGCCGTTGTTGACCTGGCCGGCGTACACCGGGTTGCCGTAGCGGCCGTTCCGGTCGAACTGCGCGGAGTCCGAGCCGTCGGGGCGGCGGGAGGTGTCGCCCCAGTTGACGTGGGAGTCGGAGTTGGCCGAGATCGACCACGGCTTACCCTCGGCGAGCAGCGAGTCCCACAGGCCGCCCACGGTGGCGGTGTAGAAGTCGAAGCCGCCCCAGGAGCGGTAGCTCTCCGGCGGGTAGCCGGGGAACGAGTTGGCGCCCGCCGCGTTGCCGTACAGGCCGCGCGCCCCGCCCGTGCCGTACCCCTTGGGCAGGCCGCCCGCCTGGTGGCCGGGGGCGCCCTCCCAGCCGACCGCGATCCGCGGGTCGGCGTCGCGCCAGGCCCGAACCTCGTGCGGGCTGTCGATCCCGTTGCGCGCCGGGTGGTTGGCGATGAAGAGGGCGTCATCGACGACGCGCCGGTCCTTCTGCCTGCCCAGCCACTGGATGCCGGCCACGGCGAGGGCCTCGTTCGCCGGGGTGTTGTCGGAGGCGCCCTTGACGCTGCCGTCGTAGTCGTTCTCGAACTGCTTGAGGACCGCGACCTCGTTCTTCCCGGGGGCCACGAAGACGGTGCCGTGTTCGGCGGCCGGGATGTTCCACTCGAGGCCCTGGAAGATCAGGGTGTCCTTCAGCTCGGCGCGGGCCGCCCTGATGTCCGGGTTGACCAGGTCGACGCCGAGGCGGGCGTGGGTCGCGCCGCCGTGGTCGGTGATGACCATCCAGTCGAGGCCGAACGCCGCGCCGTGCTGCGCCTGGTCGAGGACGGTGTACTGGCCGTCGGATGAGTGCTGGGTGTGGATGTGGTGGTCGCCCGCCAGCCAGTGGCGGACTTTCTTACCGCCCGTGGCCTTGTCGTCCTTGCCGCGGCGGGCTCCTTCCGCCATGGCCGGGGTGACGCCGAGCATGCCGGACATGCCGGCGGTGAGAGCGCCGGTGACACCGGCGGCCTTCAGCAGGCGCCGCCGGGAGAGCTCCCTGGGAGTGAGATCGGAGTCGGAGACGGAGGTGTCTGCCGCAGCTCGGGTGGCTTCGTCGACTCCGTGGGTGTGGCTGTGGGAGTGCGGACGTCTGTGGGAGTGGTCGTGTGACACGCCGGTCTCTTCTCGGTGGTGATGGTGTAATTGTGTGCACTCAGGAAACCGGCGCCTTCCCTCACCAAGTGGTCGCACCGGTTACCTGACGGCGTCAGGAAGATGAAGGACCCCTCCCGCCAAGTCACCTTGCGTCGGGGGGCTTCGACCTCGGCTACACATGCACGTAGGTCGCGGCCGGGGTCCCGGCTGTCGCCGTTCCCCCTCGTCACCGTCCCCATCCAGATCGGACGTTTCCCAGCCGTTCCAAGAGCCTCCGCTCGCCTGGGTTGTGGACGCTGCAATTGCCTTGCAGGTCGCGGAAACGCGGGCGGCACAGTCCCCACCTGCGGCGGCAACTGCCCGTGATCGCTGCACGCTTCGCCACCGAGCGCCTGGACGCACTGGCCCGCACCCAGGGCCTGCTGTCCAAAAGCCTGCCGGAGGTCCTGTTCGTCTGCACCGAGAACTCCGGCCGATCGCAGCTCGCCTCCGCCCTCCTGCGCCATGTAGCGGCCGGTGCCGTGCGCGTCCACAGCGCCGACACACTGCCCCGCGACCGGATCGATCCCGTGGCTTTGCAGCTGCTCGGCGAGCTGGGCGTGTCAACGGACTAGGAGTTCCCCAAGCTCCTGACCCGGGAAGTCGTCCGTGCTGCCGGCATCGTGATCACCCTGGGCTACGGCGACGCCTGCCCCGTGATCTCCGGCCGTCGGTACGTCGACTGGGACCTGCCCCACCTCAAAGGGCTGGGCATCGACTCCGCGCGCGCCGTGCGTGAGACACTCGCCCGACGCGTAGCCCGGTGACGCATTCCCTTCGCTAACGCCGTCGACGCCGGAGCCGCCCGTGTCGTGGCGTATCTCGGCGATGACGAGAGCGTGACGAGATCGTTCGCGAGGGCTCCCTGCGGGCGTCGGCCGCCGCGTTGAAGACGGAAGTCAACCAATACATAACCGAGTTGGCAGCCGAGACCGACAAGCACGGACGGCGCCTGGTCGTCCGCAACGGACACCACCGGCCCCTGACCGTCGTCGCCGCGGCCGGGCCGGCCGAGGTCACAGCGCCGGGGGTCAACTGCCGCCGCGTCGGCCAGTACTGCAACGGTGTTTGTGCTGAGTGCTGTGCAGTTTTCAGGGGCTGTGCCCGCGTCGTTTGTAGTGACTGATGCGGGCTTGGTGTTGGCGTCGGCGGCGCCATGTCGACCAGTGCAGGATGTGGTCGACCGGGGTGGGACGGCGGTCGGTGAGGCGGGTGATCAGGCGTCGGATCTCGGCGAGGCTGAGGTGGATGAGCGGGAAGGATCCGTTTCTGCTTTGTCGGTGTCGAGTTCGCGGGCGCGCAGGACGGTGAGGCAGGCGTGGGCGGCCATGGCCAGGGTCATGTGGCGGTGCCGGCCGGGATAGCGGCGGACCTGGTAGTCGTCCAAGCCGCATTCCTGTTTCGCGCTCTGGAAGCGCTCCTCGACCGCCCACCGGCTTGCGGCGATACGGATGAGCTCGTCGAGTGTGGTGTCGGCGCGACAGTAGGCGATGTAGTAGGAGATCTCCTCGGGCCTGCTGATGCTGCGGCGGGCGAGGACCCAGTGCCGGCGGCCCTCGCGGTGCCAGGGCCGCACCTCGACACGGGCCCAGTCATAGATCCGCCGACCGTGGGCGCCCTCGTCGCAGGAACGGCGTTTCCACTTCTGCCGCGGCAGGCCGGGAAACAGGTCGTGGACGGGGTGATCGATGGACCAGCGGGTGACAACCGTGTCGTGCCGGGTGGTGGCCATGACATGGAAGACGTCGGCCTGCTCCAGCTCGAAACGCCAGCCCTTGCTGAAGCCATAGGCGGCATCCGCGGTCACCCAGCCAAACGGAATCCGGTCGGCGATGGCCCGGCGGACCATCGCCTTGGCCGTGGCCACCTTCGTCTCAAACGTGATCTCGTCGCCGATGCCCGCGCGGCGACAGCGTGCCCGGTCGTCCGTCCAGGACGTGGGCAGATACAACCGCCGGTCGATCAGCGTGCGTCCGCGGCCGGTGGCGTAGGCGAGGAACACACCGATCTGGCAGTTCTCGGTGCGTCCGGCGGTGCCGGAGTACTGCCTTTGCACCCCTGCCGAGCGGACGCCCTTCTTCAGGAAGCCGGTGTCATCCACGATCAGCACGGCATCCCGGTCTCCGAGATGCTCGACGACATAGGTGCGGACGTCGTCCAGAACCTCGTCGGCGTCGAGGTCGGTCGCATGGTCTACGGCGTCCGCGACGCCCGCGGCGTCACTGCGCCCCCCGGTGGGACGTGACCGCGCCGCACCCCCTGTCCTCGCCACACCCCCTGTCCTCGTCACGTCCCCGGTCTCGTCACGCCGCTGTCCTCGCCACGCCCTGCCCATGCCCCCGGTCCACGCCCGTCCGGCCCGGTACCGTCCGGACGTCACGAAAGGAAACGATCCGCTTTGTCCCGCGCGTCACCCGGTCAGGCCCCCGGCTTCCAGAGGTTCCGGCTCGGAGGCCTCCTGATCACCGCCCTGTACGACGGATTCGTCCCCATCCTCGCCGAGGACCTGCACGGTGAGCCGCAGAGCGAGATCCGCCGCCGCCTGGCCGACGCCTACCTCCCGGAGGACGGCGACCCCCATACGGCCGTCATCGGCTTCCTCGTCGAGAACGACGGCCGGCGCGTCCTCGTCGACGCCGGCAGCGGCAGCACACTCGGCCCCGACACCGGGCACCTGCGCGAGGCGCTCTGTGCCGCCGGGGTCGCCGCGGAGGACGTCGAGCACGTCCTCATCACCCATCTCCATCCCGATCACAGTGGCGGTCTCGTCACCGACGATGGCGAGCCCGTCTACCCCCGGGCCACCGTCCACGTCGCACGTGCCGAAGCCGAGTACTGGCTCGACGAGGAGCTGGCGGCGCAGGCGGTGGGCGTCCAGAAGCAGATCCACACGCCGGGCACAGCGGCTTTCTCTTCACCGCAGGCGACGAGCCGGTCCTGTTCTGGGGCGACACCATCCACAGCCACACCGTCCAGCTGCCGTGCCCGCACGTGTCGATCGCCATCGACAGCGCCGAGGCCCGCGCGGTGCAGGCACGCGCCAGGGTTCTCGACGAGGTCGCCACCCGCGGCTGGTGGGTCGCCGCCTCCCGTCTGCCCTTCCCCGGCCTGGGCCACCTGCGGCGCGCAGGAGAGGGCTACGGATGGGCTCCCGTCCACTTCAAGCCCGTCGACCAGCCCGGCTGACTCCGAACGGAGCGGGCATACCGGCACCAGGGGCCGGACGGTCCCCAGGCGGCGGGGGCGCGGGCACCGGCAGCCGTGCTGCTGCCCGGCTCGCCCCGTCCGGCTCGCCCCGCCCGGCTTGCCCATGCGGCTTGGGCCCGTGCGGCTTGGGCCCGTGCGGCGCAGGAACGCGTTCCCGCGTCACCGCACCAGGTGACGATCACCCTGTCGGACCGCGGCACCCCGCAGGTCCCACCGCCACAGCAGCCCCTGGCGGAACGGATGATGTCGTGGGCGACGCGACAACGCGCCGTAGGCCCCGGATCCCCTTTTTCGTGTGCGTGCGCCGGTCGGGAATGATCTCTGCGTTGAAAAGGGCCAGCCTCTCCAACGAGCCACAGATCCTGAAGTGAAGAGAGCCAGCTTCTCCACGAGCCACAGATCCTGAAGGAGCAGCGGTCCGCGGGGTCCGGCGCTCACACTGTCCTGGCTGTCGGGGGCAGGTACTCCCGCCGCTGCCGTCAGCGGTTACGTGTTCTCTTCGCAAGACACGGGGTGGTCTTCCGCATCATGCGCGGCCGGGGGGGCCGCGGGCGCCGGCGTCGTCTCCGTTGCGGCGCGGCGGGGGCGTGCGCGGTTCACTCGGGCCAGGGGTTGTTCCGGATGATCTCGACGAAGTCCTTCCTGCGGAAGGAGGGGTCGAAGTGCGCCAGGACGTCGTCGTTCATCGTCCCGAAGGTGGTGTCGGGGCGGTGGACCATGCCCTCGCAAAACGCCTTGAGAATCCGGTTCTTGAAGTCCGGGCGCGGGTGCGCCGCCACGACCTCGGCGCGCTGGGCCCCGGTGATCTCGTCCAGGTCGAGACCCAGGACGTCCGTCTCCACCCCGAGCGTCACCACGCCCACTTCCGGGGCCAGGTGCAGCGGGACCTCCGGCGTGGTGTGCAGGGCGATCGCCAGCCAGACGTTACGGGCCTCCTCCTCGGAGCGCCCGTGCTCGAGGAGGAAGCCGCGCGCGGCCTCGGCGCCGTCCAGCTCGAAGCGGCGGTCGGTGGTGGCGTATGCGGGGGTGAGGCCGAGATCGTGGAAGAGGCCGCCCACGTAGGCGAGTTCGGGGTCGACCTCGATGCCCCGGGCCGCTGATTTCAGCATGCCCCACAGGAACACCCTGCGTGAGTGATGGAAGATGGTGTCGTCGGTCGACTCGCGGACGAGTGAGGTGGCCTGGCGAACGAGTTCGGTGTCGGGAATGGTGATCCCCGCGATGGTCTCGGGCATCGGTCCTCCTGGGTCGTATGGGAGCAGGACTTCAGCATCACCTGCCGCACATCTCTCCTCCACCGCGCATTGCGACGGCCATCCCACAGATCCGGACATCGCCGTCCGCCCGCTATCGCGGGGTGTCCTTGCCCTGCTCGGTGGTGGCGAACCGGTCGCGGTACTGGCTCGGTGACACGCCGAGCCGTGCCACGAAGGAGCGGCGCATGGTCTCGGCGCTGCCGAACCCGGCGCCGCGGGCGGTCTGCGCGACGGTGTGTCCGCGGTCGAGCAGGGCCTTGGCGTGGTCGAGGCGTACGAGTTCCACGTATCGGGCGGGGGTGGTGTGGAGTTCGGCCGCGAAGAGCCTGCCCAGCTGGCGCGGGCTGACGCCGACGCGTGCGGCCAGGGCCGCGGCGCTGTGATCGAGCGCCGGCTGGGCGGAGATCAGGTCGACGACGGCGCGCAGCGGCGAGGTGCGCGGTGGCCTGCGGTCCAGGGGTGCCGAGAACTGGGACTGGCCACCGGGGCGCTGCATGAACATCACGAGTTGCCGGGCCACCTCGCGGGTGAGGTCGGCGCCGTGGTCCTCCTCGACGAGAGCGAGTGCGAGATCCATGCCGGCCGAGACGCCCGCGGAGGTGTACAGGGCCGCGTCCTGGACGAACAGCGCGTCGCTTTCCACCCTGACGTCCGGGAAGGCACGTGCCAGCAGCCCCGCGTGTCTCCAGTGGGTGGTCGCCCTGCGCCCCGCCAGCAGGCCGGCCGCGGCCAGGATGAACGACCCCGTGCAGACGGAGGCCGTGCGGCGACTGCGCGCGTGCAGGTCCTTGACGGTATCGGCCAGGTCCGTCTCGATGGCCCGGTCGACCAGGATGTCTCCCCCCGCGACCACCACGGTGTCGGGGTCGGGGACATCGGCGGCCTGACCGTCGACGGGGACCTGCATGCCCGTCGACGCGAGGACCGGTTTACCGGAAGGCGAGACGTAGTGGATCGCGTACGCCGCACCGAACTGGTTCGCCTCGGCGAATACCTCCGCCGGGCCGGCCACGTCGAGCATCTTCACTCCGTCGAAGATCACGAACGCGATATCACGGGTGTGCGCCATGCCCGTGTGCGCCATGCCCCTCACCTCCCTGTCCCCCACCACCATGCCCCCCACCCCCATCATGTTCCTCGCCTCCTGCCCCCACCTCCGCCACGGCCGCCGGCGGACCGCGATGACACCGGCAATCGCCGTCACGGCGCCGGGCACCGAAGCGACACCCGGCCGTCACCACCGGCACCCCCACCCCGGCCGTCGAGGTCACAGGGCCTCCCCGGGGGAATGTACGGCGAGTGACCGGCTCAGTGAGACCAGCCGCGGAAGGATCTGGGGAGGTGCGGTCCGCAGCCGCACCAGGCCGAGGGTGATCGGCGCCGCGTCGACCAGGGGCCTCCAGGCCACGACGGGTTGGGTGAAGTAGACGGCCGTCGACGCCGGAGCGGGCCAGATACCCCGGCCGGCGTTGACGTGCAGCAGGCACTCCTCCGGCGTGTTCGCGGCCGGGCCCAGCCTGGGGCTCTAACCGTCGGGACGCGGGTCCACGTTCCAGAACCGCATGACCTCCTCGGGCAGATCGGCGTGGGGCCCGATGACGGGCTCGTCGCGCAGGTCCGCGAGGGAGAGCTTCTCCTGACGTGTCAGCGGATGGCCGGGCGCCAGGGCGATCATCCGCTGTTCGGTGAGGATGTCCGCGCCGGCCGACGCGGCGTCGGCGATGGGGAGCCAGATGAACGCCGCGTCCGACTCCCCTTCGTGCAGGGCACGGAGGGCTTCGGGGGCACGCGCGACGGCATGGCCTACGACCTCGACGGCGGGGGCGTCCGTGAACAGGTCTACTCCGGGCCAGCCGTCCCTGCCGGAACGTCACACCCCAGAAGCCGGGAACCGGCCGTCCCGCCGGCGGTACGCGCAGGGTGTGCCCACGGCTTCGACTGCGGAGTCGTTGTGGCCGCTCACGCGGCGGTCGCCGACGACGTGGTGTGAGCGAGGACTGCTGCCCGTGCCGCTGTCCTGGCGGCGTCGACCACCGCACGGTCCTGCAGAAGACGGCCGGACGTGAGGGCCCCGTCGATCAGCAGCCCGAGATGTGCGGCCAGCGCGGACGGCTGTGCGGCTCCCGCGGCTCCGGCGAGGCCGGTCAGCCACTCTTGGCGGCGCCGGGTGTGGGCGACGGTGGCCGCGTGCGCCTCGGAGTCGAGCTCGGCCTCGACAGCGGCGCTCACGAAGGGGCAGCCGAAGAAGCCGTGGCGGTCGAAGGACGCCGGCAGTGCGTCGAAGACTCCCGCCAGCTGCTCGGCGGGGTCGGGCCCCGCGGCGTCGGCGGCCTCCCGCAGCCGCCCCATCCACGACTCGTCCGTGCGCCGCAGGTAGGCGGCGATGAGCTCGTCCTTGGTGCGGAAGTGCGCGTACAGGGTGGACTTCGCCACCCCGGAGTGGGCGATGACCTGGTCCACGCCCACCCCCCTCAGTCCATGCCGGTGGAAGAGGGCTGCCGCCGAATCGAGGATCCTCTGCTCGGTGTTCGTCTTGCGTACGCGCGTCGCCATGCAAGACAGACTAGTCGTTCCGATCTACGCCCCTGCCACGCGTCGCCGCCCCTATAAAGACGGACCAGTCTGTTCGATTGGTCGGGTGTGCACACCGATGCCGGAGTGATCGCGAGAGACGGGTGCCGTGATGCGTGCGGTGGTCCTGGAGCAGTTCGGCGGTCCGCTCGAGGTACGGGAGACCGCCGGCCGACGCCCGGGCAGGGGCAGGTTCCGGTGCGGATCCACGCCGGCGGGGTGAACCCGCTGGACACGAAGATCAGGGCGCGAAAGGCGGCGCATGCCCGCGTGCGGTCACCGACCGTGCTGGGCATGGACCTGAGCGGACAGGTGGTGCAGATGGGCGCCGCAGTGAGCGGCTTCGCCCCCGGGGACGAGGTGTACGGGCGGCGTGGGCGACTTGCAGGGATCGCCGGCACCGTTCGCGGCGGTCGACACGCGCCTGCCGCCCCACAAACCGGCCAGGCTGCCGATGCGGAAGGCGGCAGCGCTGCCGTGGGCCGTGCTCACGGCATGGCGCCTGGTGGACCGGGCCGGCGTACGGGCCGGGCAGAAGGTTCTCGTCCACGGCCGGGCAGGCGGCGTGGACAGTGTCGCGTCCAGATCGCCGCCGCCCGCGGCGCGCAGGGGTCCGCGACCACGTCGGCGGCCACGACGCCGCTCGTGCGGCGCCTACAAGCGGTTCCGACCGACTACGCCCCCGTGCCCGTGGAGAGGTATGTCGCCGAGCACACCGGCGGTACCGGATTCGACATCGTCTTCGACACCGTGGACGGCCCGGCCCTGGACTCCTCCTTCGAGGCGGTGCGCACCTACATCGGTCATGCGGTCGGCGCGCTGGGCTCGGGAACCCACGCGCTCGCGCCGCTGTCGTCCGGGCAGCCCCCACTCGGGCGAGTTCACACTGCTGCCGAATCTGACGGGCCGGGGCCGCCAACACCACGCCGAGATCCTGAGCGAAACCGCCAACCTGGTGGACGAGGGCGCACCGCGACCCGTGCTGGACGCGACCCGCTACACCCGCGCCGACGCGACGGACGCCCACCGGGCCGTGGAGAACGCCACCCCCCGACGGCAATGCCGTCATCGACGTGGAGCCGTGAACCCGGCCCGGACCGCCTCCCCCGGCCGCCCGCTCAGATCGACACGCGACCCCAGCGGGCGGACCCGGCCCTTCCCGCCCGGCGCCCGGGTGTGTCAGCGGCGGGGCGCCGCCATGGACGCCAGATAGGTCAGGGCCTGCGCACTGCGGCTGCCCGGTTCAGCCGATCCCACCAGCAGCTCCTGCCCCGGCGCGGCCCGCACCTCGAAGCTCTCGTAGGTGAGCTCGACACGGCCGGCCTCGGGATGGACGAAGACCTTGAACGCGCGGGTGAGAGCACCGACGTTCTGGTCGTTCCACAGGGCACGGAACTCCGCCGACGCCTGCAGCAGTTCCTGGACGAGTTCGCCGATCTCCGGGACGTCGCCGAAACGGGCCGCGTTCAGGCGCAGCGCGTACACGGTCGAGCTGGTGATCAGCCGCCGGTCCGGGAAGACGTCGCGGGCCCGCGGGTGGGTGAAGAGGATCCGCGGCATGTTCCTCTCGCCGTCGAACGGCTCCAGCAGGGCGTCGGCGATGACGTTGGTGGCCAGGATGTCGAACGCGGGCCCCAGGACGTAGGCCGCGGCGTCGGGGAAGGCATCGAGCAGACGCAGCAGGTCGGGATGCACCCGGTCGCGGCGGTGGCCGACCGTCGCGGACGGGCTCAGTCCTGCGAGGCGGTACAGGTGCGTACGCCCGTCGGCGGTCAGCCGCAGTGCCCTGCCGAGCGCGCCGACGACCTGAGGCGAGGGACTGGACTCCCGGCCCTGCTCCAGACGCACGTAGTAGTCGACACTCACCCCGGCCAGTACCGCGACCTCTTCCCTGCGCAGACCCCTGACC
Organism: Streptomyces sp. NRRL WC-3605; assembly: GCF_001509795.1. Taxonomy (GTDB): domain Bacteria; phylum Actinomycetota; class Actinomycetes; order Streptomycetales; family Streptomycetaceae; genus Streptomyces; species Streptomyces viridochromogenes. The sequence goes on from NZ_LLZN01000096.1 coordinate 18,677, forward strand.
CTGCGCGTGCCGCTGCCGGCGGGGAGCCCGACGTCCGACGGCTCCAGACGGGCACGGCTCGCGCGAAGGAAGTCCCCCAGGGGTCGGGCAGGCGCACGGTTCATGAACCCGACGGTACTGCGCGCCAGCCGCCGGCAGCCTGGGTGCGCGGCACCCAGGCTGCCGCGGCCTTCCTGAGCACGAGCCCGGCGGGTGCACTGATGCCGGTGGCCGTCGCCACCCCGTTCACGCAGAAGGAGACAACCACCGTGCTTGCGCCCGCCCCCTTGAAGAAGGTCGTCCTGATCACCGGAGCCAGCAGCGGCATCGGCGAGGCCACGGCACGCCGCCTGGCCGCCGCGGGCCACCAGGTCATGGCCGGCGCCCGCCGTACCGACCGGCTGGCGCAACTCGCTCAGGAGGTGAGCGCGGCAGGCGGTCTGCTGGACCACCGCGCGCTCGACGTCACCCGCCGCGACAGCGTCGAGGCGTTCGTCGAGGCCGCGCACGACCGCTACGGCCAGATCGACGTCCTGGTCAACAACGCCGGCGTGATGCCGCTCTCCCCGATGGCCGACCTCCGCGTCGACGAATGGGACCAGATGATCGACGTCAACATCCGCGGCACCCTCCACGGCATCGCCGCGGTACTGCCGAGAATGCGTGAACAGGGCGGCGGGCACATCGTCAACATCGCCTCGGTGGCCGGCCACCGCGTCGACCCGACCGCGGCCGTGTACTGCGCCACCAAATACGCCGTACGGGCCCTCTCCGAAGGACTACGCCAGGAAACCCGCGACATCCGCGTCACACTCATCAGCCCCGGCTTCACCCAGAGCGAGCTCCTCGACCACGGCGGCGCCCCCCAGGCACAAGCCGCAGCACGCGCCGCCGCACAGCAACTCGCCATCCCCGCCACCGCCATCGCCGACACCATCCGCTTCGCCCTCGAACAGCCGGCAGACGTGGACATCAACGAAATCGTCGTACGACCCACCACCCAGGGCTGACCCCCCGGCCGGCCGGGAGCCTGCCTGCCACCTGCAAGCACGGCAGACGGCTGAGCAGCCCCGGCCGGCCCGCCCGGCCGAACGGACGAACGGACCGGGCAGCGGCCGGTGCGCAGTACGGCCTGTGGAGTCTGGTGTCCGGTTGCGCAGAGCCAGGTCTGCCCCTGCCACTTCGGTGCGCGCGAAGGTCACCTCGTCGATACGCGCGGCCGGCGTGGCCGGCCGGGAGTCCACGGAGGCCACGGTGGCGCTTCCCTCGGCGAAGCGGTAGGTCCGCGCCCCGGCCAGGCCGGGCACGCCCGGCATGGTCAGATTGTGGATCTCCAGCCGTCCCTCCCCCGCGGCGACGCCCGACGTCGCGTACACGACCGCACCG
>NZ_LLZN01000097.1 GCF_001509795.1 Streptomyces sp. NRRL WC-3605
CCCTCCCCGCCTCCCCGGCGCCCTCCGCCGCCCCGGCTCCCCTGCCCGCATCCCCTTTTCCGCGGCTGGCCGCGCCCCGCCCGCTCGCCGAGCGCCGGGTGTGGCCCCGCACCTTCCACGACCGGCTCACCGCCCCCCTGCCCGGCCTGCGCGCCTTCGCCCGGTTCGCCCGCGAGGGCGCGGTCCGGCCGGGACGCGACGGCCTGGCAGACGTCCCGCGACTCCCCTTCGCCCCGGCCCCGCTGCCCCGCGTCGACGCCCGTACGGTCGCCGTCTCCTGGGCGGGGCACGCCAGTTGGGTCGTGCGGATCGGCGGCCTGACCGTCCTGACCGACCCGGTCTGGTCACGCCGCATCCTCGGCACCCCGGCCCGTGTCACCCCCGTCGGCATCCCCTGGGACGCGCTGCCGCGCGTGGACGCGGTCGTCATCAGCCACAACCACTACGACCACCTGGACGCCCCCACCCTGCGCCGCCTCCCGCGCGACACCCCCGTGTTCGTCCCGGCCGGCCTCGGCCCCTGGTTCCGGCGCCGCCGGTTCACCCGGGTCACCGAGCTGGACTGGTGGGAGGCGGCGGAACTGTCCGGCGTCCGGATCGACTTCGTGCCCGCCCACCACTGGTCCAAGCGGACCCTGCTCGACACCTGCCGCAGCCTGTGGGGCGGCTGGGTGCTCACCGCGCCCGACGGACAGCGCCTGTACTTCGCGGGCGACACCGGCTACGGCCACTGGTTCTCCCGTATCGGCGAGCGCTACCCCGGCATCGACCTCGCCCTGCTCCCGATCGGCGCGTACGAGCCGCGCTGGTGGCTCAGCGACGTGCACTGCGACCCCGAGGAGGCGGTCCGCGCCGCCGAGGACCTGGGCGCCCGCAGGATGGCGCCGATGCACTGGGGCACGTTCGTGCTGTCGGCGGAGCCCGTCCTGGAGCCGCTCACGCGCGTGCGTACCGCGTGGGAGCGGTCCGGCCGGGACCGGGCGGACCTGTGGGACCTGCCGGTCGGCGGCTCACGCGTACTTCAGCGGCAGCCCGCCGGACGTCGTACGGCCGAGGCGCGCGGCGAGTCCCACGGGTGAGGTGTCAGCCGTGGTCCGCCTGCGAAGCCTCAGCCGGCCGACCGGAACCGCTTCCAGACGCTGGGCGCCGCGCTGATCAGCACGGTCAGCGCGACCGCCGCGACCACGCCCTCCCACGGCTCGGGGAACAGTGAACCGCCGAGGATCCCGATGAGCTGGTACGTCACCGCCCAGGCCACGCACGCCGGGAGGTTGCCCCGCGCGAACCGCCGGATCGGCCACTCGGCGAGCAGGCACGCCAGCATCACCGGCAGCCGGCCCGCCGGCACCAGCCGGGACAGCACCAGCACCGCCACGTCGTGCTCGGCGAGCTTGCGCTGGGACTGCTCCAGCCGGTCCTCCGGAGCCCGCGAGCGGATCGCCTCCAGCCAGCGCGAGCCGTTCTTCGAGCCCATGCCGCGCCGCCCCAGCCAGTACAGCGTCGCGTCCCCGAGGAACGCCGCCGTCGAGGCCGTCACGAAGATCAGGGCCAGCGACACCGGTGACGTCTGGTGGAACGCCACCACCGCCGCCGAACTCACCAGCGCACCCGTCGGTACGACCGGCACCAGCGCCCCGACCAGCACGAGCAGGAACAGCGAGGGATAGCCCAGCGCCTGCTGCGTCGAGCCCGGAGTCACGGTCGTCGTGACAGCGCCCAGGAACGTCACCGGGACACCCCCGGGCGCACGCTCTCGCCGTGCGCCAGCCGGTGCACCCGTACGCCGGGCGCGCGCTCCGCCGCGAGCCGCGCGAACTCCTCACCGGGCGTGTGGAACTCATGGGGGCGCACGGCGTCCATGCCGATCGGCCAGTACGTGCCGTAGTGCACCGGGACCGCGCTGCGCGGCCCGAGCAGGGCGAGCGCCTCGGCCGCGCGCCCGGCGTCCAGATGCCCTTCCCCCAGGAACGGCCCCCAGCCGCCGACCGGCAGCAGGGCCACGTCGACCGGGCCGACCTCCTTCGCCATCGTCTCGAACAGCCCGGTGTCCCCGGCGAAGTAGGTCCGCGCCTCGCCCTCGACGACATAGCCGAGGGCGGGCGAGCGGTGCGGGCCGACCGGCAGCCGCCGCCCGTCGTGCCGCGCGGACACCGCCCGTACGGCCAGGTCACCGACGCCTGTCACGTCCCCGGGCGCCATCTCGGTGAGCCGCAGATGCCGCAGCCGGCGCAGGCCGGGCACCGCGCGGGGCGCGCCCCGGGGCACGAGCAGCCGGGTGCCGGGCGCCAGCCGGGCCAGCGACGGCAGATGGAGGTGGTCGGCGTGCAGATGGGAGACCAGGGCGACGTCCGCGCGCCAGGCGCCCGGCGGCGGCAGCGCGCCCCGGCGCCTACGCAGATGCGCGAGCCGGCGTGCGAACAGAGGGTCGGTCAGCACGCGTATGTTCGCATCCTCGACCGTGCAGGTGGCGTGCCCCCACCACGTGATCTCCACCGGCACCTCTTTGCCTCCTTCGTGCGCCTCCCCGAAGCGTACGGGCTGGAGTAGGGTCGGCGGCGAAATCCGGAGGTGAGGGGGGACGCCCATGGGGTCGACCGCGGTGCGGGTCACGGCGATCGCCAGTCTGACGCCGCTCGAGGAACTGGACGCCGACCCGTTCCTGGTGGACTCCCGCAGCCAGCACGCCATGTGCGCCCACTGGGCCGCCCGGCACGGCTACGTCGTCGCGCGCGAGCTCCTGGTCCGCCGGCTGCGCACCGACCACAGCGTGCTGTGGGAGGGCGTGCGCCCCGGCCTCGACCTGTTCGTGGCGCCCAGCCGCCGCGTCCTGGAGAGCGCCCTGTCCTCCGTCGAGGAGTTCACCGCCGAGTGCGCCCGGCGCGGGGTCCGGGTGGAGACGGTCGGCGGCGCGGAGCCGTCGTACGACGCCCAGATGAAGGCCCGCGTGCACCGCAGACTGTCCATGCCGACGGCCGGCTACGACGGGCGCTGAGCCCGCGGACCGGCGCTGACCAGGGAACTCCAGGGGCCGTACGGCCGTTGTGTCAGGCTGGGGCCCAGGGTGGGACCGGACGTGAGGTGGACTGGACGTGCGTGGTGGGCGCTGGCGGCGGATCGCCAGTCAGATCGGGCGGAGCGTCGCCGTGTGGGCGGTCTCCACCGTCACCATGCTCGTGCTCGCCGGCATCCTGCCCGACTTCCAGCTCCAGTCGCCCGACGGTGACAGCGCCACCGACATCGCGGTCACCGCGGCTCTCGGCGCCGGCGCCTTCGGTGTCCTCTCGGCCGTGTTCTGGCCCCTCCTCGTCCGCCTCCTGCTGCTCGTGCCCGCCCTCGTGCTCGGCCTGCTGGTCTTCGTCCTCAACGGGGTCCTGCTGAGCGTCGCCCTGCGCCTGGTGCCCTCCGGCGACAGCGAGGCCGCCCCCGAGACCGCCGTCATCGTCGCCGCCGTGATGTCCGCGGTGGCCTCCGCGACCGGCGCGGCCCTGGCCGTCCGGGACGACGACGCCTACCGGCGGCGCCTGTACCGGCTGGCCGACCGCCGCAGACGCACCCTGCCGCCCGGCCCGTCCAGCCCCGGCACCGTCTTCGTGCAGCTCGACGGCGTCGGCCACGACGTGCTGCGCACCGCCGTCGACAAGGGCCTGATGCCCACCGTCACCCGCTGGCTGGGCGGCGCGCACACCTCCCACCGGCTCACCCGCTGGCACACCGACTGGTCCAGCCAGACCGGCGCCAGCCAGCTCGGCATCCTGCACGGCAGCACCTACGACATCCCCGCCTTCCGCTGGTACGAGAAGGCCGGCCGCGAGGTCATGGTCTGCAACCGACCCACCAGCGCCGCCGAACTGCAGCGCCGCGCCGCCGACCGCACCGGCGACCCCGGCCTGCTCGCCGCCGACGGCGCGAGCCGCGGCAACCTGTTCAGCGGCGGCGCCGGCGAACAGGCCCTCGTGCTGTCCATCGCCACCCGGCGCCGCAGCCGCGAGACCCGCTCCCGCTCCGGCTACTTCGCCTACTTCTCCGACCCGGCCAACGCCGTGCGCACCGCCCTGTCGTTCGTCGCCGAGGCCGGCCGCGAGATCGGGCAGTCCACCCGGTCCCGCATCCGCAAGGTCCGCCCGCGCGTCGGCCGCGGCGGCCTCTACCCGCTCATCCGCGCCTTCGCGACCGTCGTCGAACGGGACGTCGTCGTCGCGGCCGTGATGGGCGACATGCTCGCCGGCCGCACCGCCGTCTACGCCGACCTCGTGGCCTACGACGAGGTCGCCCACCACTCCGGACCGCACAGCGGCGACGCCGAGAAGGTCCTCGCCCGCCTCGACCGCTCCCTCGCCCTCATCGAGAACGTCGCCGAGCACGCCCCCCGCCCGTACCGGATCGTCGTCCTGTCCGACCACGGGCAGAGCCCCGGCGAGACCTTCCGTTCCCGCTACGGGCTGGGCCTCGGCGACCTGGTGCGGGCCGGCTGCGGGCTGCCCGTGCCGCGCCGGGCCCGGCGCACCCACAGCGGCGCCGAGGCCCGCGCCGCCGTGCGTGCCGCGCTCCGCCGCCCCGTCGAGGAGGGCGCCGAGCAGCACCGCCCGCCGCGCCGCTCCGAACCGATCGTGCTGGCCTCCGGCAACCTCGGCCTGGTCTCCTTCCCGGACGTGCCGCACCGCATGACCAAGGAGGAGATCGACGCCCGCCACCCGGCGCTGCTGACCACGCTCGCCAACCACCCGGGCGTCGGCTTCCTGCTCGTGCGCAGCGAGCGGCACGGCGGGGTCGTGCTCGGCGCGTACGGAGCCGAGATCCCGCTGGACCGGCTGGACGAGGACCCCGGCCCGCTGGAGGTCTTCGGACCGCACGCCGCCGACGCCGTCCGCCGCACGCACTCCTTCCCGAACACCCCCGACATCATGGTCAACTCCGCCTACGACCCCGCCGACGGCGAGGTCCTCGCCTTCGAGGAGCAGATCGGCTCGCACGGCGGTCTCGGCGGCGCCCAGGGCGAGCCCTTCCTGCTGTCGCCGCTCGCCTTCTCCGCGCCCGTCGAGGACGGCACCGACCTGGTCGGCGCCGAGTCCGTGCACCGCGTGCTGCGCCGCTGGCTGCGCGAGGCGGACGGGCCGCAGGTGCCGGTGGCGACCCGGCCGCAGGAGCGGGCCGCCTGAAAAACCGGCTGCGTACGGCGGCGCCCGGCCACACACTGTTCGAGTCGCATCCCTCGAACACCCCCAGGAGTTCCTGCCTTGCAGGCAGCCGTCACCGTCACGCCCTCCCGTATCCCGGACCTCCTCCTCGGCCTCGCCACCGTGCGGCCCGTCTTCCTCTGGGGCGCCCCCGGCATCGGAAAGTCCTCCCTGGTCAGGGAGTTCGCCGAATCCCTCGGCCTGGAGTGCGTGAGCCTGCTGGGCACCCAGCTCGCGCCGGAGGACCTCATCGGCGTACCGCAGATCCGTGACGGGCGCTCGGTGTTCTGCCCGCCCGAGGCGATCGCCCGCGACGAGCCGTACTGCCTGTTCCTGGACGAGCTGAACGCCGCCACCCCGGATGTGCAGAAGGCGTTCTACTCGCTGATCCTGGACCGCCGTATCGGCGACTACGAGCTGCCCGCCGGGTCCATCGTCATCGGCGCCGGCAACCGGTCCACCGACAACGCGCTCGCCCGGCCCATCGCGTCCGCCCTGGTCAACCGCCTCACCCATGTGCACCTGGAGGCGTCCGCGAAGGACTGGCTGGCCTGGGCCGCGGGCCACGGCATCCACCCGTGGATCCTCGAACACCTCACCGACCGCCCCGACCACCTGTGGTCGAAGCCGCCGAAGACCGAGGAGCCGTTCTCCACGCCCCGCTCCTGGCACATGCTCTCCGACGCCCTGCACTCCTTCGGCCAGGACCTCGACGAGGAGACCCTGAAGGTCCTGGCCCACGGCACCCTGACCCCCGCGCACGCCACCGCGTTCTGCGGCTACGTCAAGATCGTCCGCAGCCAGTACGGCATCGAGGCCATCATCAAGGGCGACGCACGCTGGCCGCACCGGATGCAGGACCGCGACCTGCTCTACTACCTCGCCGAGTCGTTCCGCGGCCGGCTGATCAAGGAACTGCCCGCCGGCAAGGACCACATGCCGGCCGCCGGCCGCCAGACCGCCTACCGCGCCAAGGCGCTGCTGGTGCAGCTCGCGGAGATCTCCGTCGAGGTCGCCCAGAGCGTCATCGCCTCCGACGCCGACGGCAACCCCGTCCTGCCGTCCTGGTTCCTCGTGGAGGCCGCCCGGGACATGCCCCGGCTGGTCGAGGCCCGGCGATGAGCCGCCCGAAGGACAAGCAGCAGGGGAAGAAGAAGCGGGACCTCGCCGCCGAGGCCTTCACCGAGGGCCTGCGCCTGGTGCGGGCCAACCCGGCGCTCGCCGCCGTCGAGTTCACCGTGTGCCGCCAGGAGAAGTGCGACCTGGCACCCCGGGACGGGCTCGTCCGCGTCGACTCCGACGGCGAGCTGCACGCCCACCCGCACCGGCTCGCCGAACCCGCCGCGTGGGCCTGGGCGATCGCGCACGCCGTCCTGCACCTCGGCTTCGGGCACGTCCCGTCGAGGAAGGGCCCACCGGCGCAGCCCGACCGCGCCGACCTCGCCGCCCGCTGCGTCGTCGTCAACCGGTTCCTGCTGACCTTCCCCGTCGGCACCGCGCCCGAGCACGTCCCGGCGGCCTACCCCGACGGCGACGAGGAGCAGCTGGCCGCCCGCTGGCGCCGCGACGGCGTCCCGCCCGCCTACGAACGCTGCGGCACGGCCGGCGCCGAACCCGATCAGCTCCTCCTGGAGTGGACGGGCTGGTTCGGCTCGCCCCCCGACCACCAGCTCGCCTTCGCCACCGCCCTGACCCGGACCGTGTCCACGGCGATGGACCTGGCGGGCGGCCGCCGCGACTCCATGGACGGCGAGCCCCTGAAGAAGCGGCCCTGGCAGTGGGCCCTGGAGTGGTTCATCAGCTCCTACCCGCTGCTCGGCGGCCTCGCGGCCGGCATCAAGCTGGTCGCCGACGCCGAACTCGCCCGCGCGCACGGCATCTCCGTCGCCGCCGTCAACGCCGAGGCCGGCGAGATCTACCTCAACCCGCTGCGGACCTTCGAGGACGAGGAGTGGCGGTTCATCCTCGCCCACGAGATGCTGCACGCCGCCCTGCGCCACGGCGAGCGCTGCGGCCCCCGCGACCCGTACCTGTTCAACGTCGCCTGCGACTACGTCGTCAACGGCTGGCTGCGCGACATGCAGGTCGGGCAGATGCCCGAAGGGCTGCTGTACGACGCCCGGTTCAGGGGCCTGTCCGCCGAGGAGGTGTACGACCGGATCGCCGGCGACCTGCGCCGGATGCGCCGGCTCGCCACCCTGCGCGGCAAGGGCGCCGGCGATGTGCTCGGCGCGCCGCTCGGCCCGCCCGGCGCGTACTGCGACCTCGACGAGTTCTACCGCCGGGGCCTCGCCCAGGGCCTCGACCTGCACCAGCGCCAGGAGCGCGGCTTCCTGCCCGGCGACCTGGTCCAGGAGATCCGCGCCCTCAGCCACCCGCCGCTGCCCTGGGACGCCCGGCTCGCCCGCTGGTTCGACGAGTTCGTGCCCCGCCCGGAGCCGCTGCGCAGCTACGCCCGCCCCGCCCGCCGGCAGGCGTCCACGCCGGACATCCCGCGCGCCGGGCGCTGGTTCCCGCCCCAGGAGGTCGCCCGCTGCACGTTCGGCGTCGTCCTGGACACCTCCGGTTCGATGAGCGCCGGACTGCTCGGCAAGGCGCTGGGCGCGATCGCCTCGTACGCCGAGGCGCGGGACGTCCCCGCGGCACGGGTCGTCTTCTGCGACGCCGGTCCGTACGACGCCGGCTACCTGGCGGTGACCGACATCGCGGGACGGGTCCGGGTGCGCGGCCGGGGCGGCACGGTCCTGCAGCCCGGCGTCGACCTCCTGGAGCGCGCCGACGACTTCCCGCCCGGCGCCCCCGTGCTCGTCATCACCGACGCCGACTGCGACGTGCTGCGGGTGCGGCGCGAGCACGCCTACCTGATCCCGCCGGGGCGGCGGCTGCCGTTCACCCCACGTGGGCCGGTCTTCCGGGTGAGTTGAGCCGGAGTGTGATCGGATGGGGGGCACGGGCCCTGCGAGAACGGGCCCACACGCGAAAGGAAGAACCGTGGCTACCACGCGCTCCGCACACACCGTCTGGGAAGGCAACCTGACCGAGGGCAGCGGTGTCGTCAACTTCGACTCCTCCGGTGCCATCGCGGCGCAGCCGGTCACGTGGGCCTCCCGCTCGCAGGACGCGAACGGCAAGACCAGCCCGGAGGAGCTGATCGCCGCCGCTCACTCCAGCTGCTTCTCCATGGCCCTCTCGCACGCCCTGAACGGTGCGGGCACCCCGCCCACCAAGCTCGTCACCTCGGCGGACGTCAGCTTCCAGCCGGGTGAGGGCATCACCGGCATCCACCTCACCGTCGAGGGCACCGTGCCGGGCATGGACAACGACGCCTTCGTCGCCGCCGCCGAGGACGCCAAGGCCAACTGCCCGGTGAGCCAGGCCCTGACCGGCACGACGATCACGCTGTCCGCGAAGCTCGCCTGACGCCGCGCTGAGCGCCCGCTCAGTGCTGTGCGGCGCCCTTCCGTCCGGGTCCTCGTCCCATTGACAAGGACCCGCTCGCGTCTTGTGCTGGAGTTCAGGGGCTCCCGGGCGGAAGGGGACAGCGATGGCACGCGCGGTCGGGATCGATCTCGGGACCACGAACTCGGTGGTCGCCGTCCTGGAGGGCGGCGAACCCACGGTCGTCGCCAACGCCGAGGGGGCCCGCACGACGCCCTCGGTCGTGGCCTTCGCCAAGAACGGCGACGTGCTCGTCGGCGAGGTGGCCAAACGGCAGGCGGTGACCAACGTCGACCGCACCGCCCGCTCCGTGAAGCGGCACATGGGCGACACCGCCTGGCGCTTCCCCGAGAAGGGCGACGTCGACGGCACCCGGTACCGGGCGCAGGAGCTGTCCGCCCGCGTCCTGCAGAAACTGAAGCGGGACGCCGAGTCCTACCTCGGCGAGGACGTCACCGACGCGGTGATCACCGTGCCCGCCTACTTCGACGACTCCCAGCGGCAGGCCACCAAGGAGGCCGGGGAGATCGCCGGCCTGAACGTCCTGAGGATCATCAACGAGCCCACGGCCGCCGCCCTCGCCTACGGCCTCGACCGGGGGGAGGAGCAGACCGTCCTGGTCTTCGACCTCGGCGGCGGCACCTTCGACGTCTCCCTGCTGGAGATCGGCGACGGCGTCATCGAGGTCAAGGCCACCAACGGCGACACCCACCTCGGCGGCGACGACTGGGACCAGCGGATCGTCGAGTACCTGGTGAAGAAGTTCAAGGGCGAGAACGGCATCGACCTCGGCGGCGACAAGATGGCCGTGCAGCGGCTGCGCGAGGGAGCCGAGAAGGCCAAGATCGAACTGTCCAGCTCCACCGAGACGACGATCAACCTGCCGTACGTCACCGCGTCCGCCGAAGGCCCCCTGCACCTCGACGAGAAGCTGACCCGCGCCCAGTTCCAGGAACTCACCGCGGACCTCCTCGACCGTTGCAAGACCCCCTTCCACCAGGCGGTCAAGGACGCCGGCATCAAGCTGTCCGCCGTCGACCACGTCATCCTCGTCGGCGGCTCCACCCGGATGCCGGCCGTCACCGACCTGGTCAGGGAACTCACCGGCAAGGACCCGCACAAGGGTGTCAACCCGGACGAGGTCGTCGCCGTCGGCGCGGCCCTCCAGGCCGGCGTCATCCGCGGCGACGTCAAGGACGTCCTGCTGCTCGACGTCACCCCGCTGTCCCTGGGCATCGAGACCAAGGGCGGCATCATGACGAAGCTCATCGAACGCAACACGACGATCCCGACGCGGCGTTCGGAGATCTTCACCACCGCCGCCGACAACCAGCCGTCCGTCGGCATCCAGGTCTACCAGGGCGAACGCGAGATCGCCGCCTACAACAAGAAGCTCGGCGTCTTCGACCTCACCGGGCTGCCCCCGGCGCCGCGCGGCGTGCCGCAGATCGAGGTGGCCTTCGACATCGACGCCAACGGCATCATGCACGTCTCCGCCAAGGACCTGGCGACGGGCCGCGAACAGAAGATGACGGTGACCGGCGGCTCGGCCCTGCCCAAGGACGACATCGACCGGATGATGCGGGAGGCCGAGCAGTACGCGGAGGAGGACCGCAAACGCCGGGAGGCTGCGGAGACCAGGAACCAGGCCGAGCAACTCGTCTACCAGACCGAGAAGTTCCTCCGCGACAACGAGGACCGGATCCCCGCCGAGATCCGCGGGGAGGTCGAACCGGCCATCACCGAGGTCAAGGAGCTGCTGGAGCGGAACGCCGAGACGAACGCCCTGCGCACCGGCGTCGAGAAACTCGCCACGGTCAGCCAGAAGATGGGCCAGGCGATGTACGCCCAGACCGCGCAGACGTCAGCCGACGGCGCCCCGGGCCCCGGCGCGGACCAGAGCCCGCCGCAGGAGGACGACGGCGTGGTGGACGCGGAGATCGTCGACGACGACAAGGACACGCGGGACGACAAGGACGCGCGGGACGGGAAGGACGCATCCTAGATCCGGCCCTGCGCGGGCGCGGTCGGCAGTGTGGCGCAGACCGCGTCCAGGACGGTCGCGTACGGCGTGCCGGCCTCGGTGAGGCGGGCGCGCAGCCGCTCCAGGCAGTCCCGGTGCTCGCGCAGCAGGTCGTCGGTGCCGGTGCGGGACGAGAACTCCAGGACGGCGGGCAGGAAGTCCGGCAGTTCCTCGCCGGTGAACTCCAGCCCGTTCGCGTGGTACAGCTCCTTCAGCCGCTCCAGCGAGATGCCGCGCCGCCGGGCGTCACCCTCGCGCCACCACGTCAGATAGAGGCTGTACCCGTGCTCCAGGTCGAACACCTCGACGTAGTGCGCGGCCAGTTCCCGTGGCGGGGTGACCGCCGCGTGGTCGGTGAACGCGCGCAGCTGAGGGGCGGCTTCACGCAGGAGGGGCAGCCGTGCCCGGAAGTCGTCGTCCGGGTAGGTCAGGCAGAGCGCGGCCGCCTGGTACAGCACCTCGTAGGAGGACATCAGATCTCCTCGGCCTCGGGTGTGCGGGTCGTACGGATCACGACGGGGGACGACGCCCCCGCGGGTACCACGGTTCGTTCGTCGTGCGGTGCGGTCGCCAGCAGCCGGTACAGCTCCTCCAGCGCGTAGGCGCCCAGGCCCACGGCGGCCGGCACCGACGGGTCCGGTTCCTTGCCGAGGCCCACCGCGCGCATGTGGGACCGCATCGCGGTGAGCCGCCGCAGCGCTGCCCGGACGGGGCCGACGTCACCGGCGGTGAACACGTCCGCCAGCTGCTCCAGCGGGACGCGCAGCGTGTCGACGGCGCCGAACAAGCTCCGCGCCTCGCCGCCGCCCTCCGCGAGGGCGTCCACGACGGGCGACAGCGGCGGGACGTACCAGACCATCGGCAGCGTCCGGTCCTCCGGGTGCGGGGGCAGCGCCACCCGGTACGTGCTGATCAACGCGCGTACGGGGGAGCGGCGTGCCGCCTCCAGCCAGTCGCCAGTGATCCCGGCCCGCTCGCAGGCCACGCGCACCCGCGCGTCCTCCGGATCGAGGAATACGCCCAACTGCGCCGCGTACAGGTCCTGTTCACGTGCGGCCGACGCCGCTGCCCGCACCTTGTCGGCGTCGTACAGCATCACCCCGACGTACGGCAGCCCACCCACGCAGGTTCCCGAGGCGTACGCGCACCCGGTCGCGTCCGGCGAACACGTCTCCCCGCAGGGCGGGTTGAGGCAGTCCGCGCAGGACGGCCGGAGGGAGACGCGGAACGCCTGCTCGAACGCGAGGCGCGCCCTGGCCGCCGGGTCGTCGCCGCCGTACGTCCACGGCCGGCCGTGGCGCCGGCGGGGCGGGAGTTCGGCGGGACGAGGGAACGCGCCGGTCAGCCCGCGCAGCCGTCCGCCGCCGTTCCGAAGCCGGAGTCGGCCGAGCCGGGTCAGCTCCCAGCCGCCGTGCCGGGCGGCCTCCACCGGCGGGCGGGCCGCCGTACACGCGGGGCAGCCGGCACAGGTGTCGAGGTTGATCACCGTCGCGATCCGGGCCTTGGGGCGCATCGCTACTCGACCTCCTGGCCGGGGCGGCGGATCACGGTCACCTCGTCGCCGGTACCGGCCGTGAGGCCGTCGTGGCCGTCGTGGCCGTCGTGGCCGGGGATGAGGCGGGTCGGCTTGAGGAGGAGGGGCCCGACGGCCCGCGTTCCGGGGAGGCCGGCGCTCGGCGCGCGCCGCGTGTACACGGTTCCGGCCGGCATCCGGGAGGAGACGGACGCGCGTGCCACGGTCAGCCCGTCGGGGCCGACGGCCTCCACCAGGTCTCCGTCGGCGGCGCCGATCGCCTCCGCGTCCTGCGGGGACAGCCACAGGTACCCGCCGCCGCTCGCCAGGGCCGGCAGGAACAGGTCGTCCGGGTGGGCGGAGTGGACGGACCACTGCTCGTGCGGGGTGAGACGGCGGACCGTCACCTCCGGCTGCCCGCCGGGGCCGCGCCGCGCCACCCCGAGCACGCCGTCCACGTCCAGGGGCGGCCGGTACACGGGCAGGGACTCGCCGAGTTCGTGCGCCCAGTCGTGGTCCAGGAAGAGATGCCGGAGGCCGGTACGGGGCTGCTCGGCGTCGGGGGTGGGCCCGGCGAACGCGGTGGCGACCGCCGGGTAGTCCCGCTCGACGACGGTCAGCCGTGGCATGGTCCGCCCCGGCACCGGTGTGCAGGCGCCGTGCCGCCAGTCCAGGACGGTCCCGGGCGGTGCGGTGGCGCCGGGGGCGCCGTGCGGGAGCGGAGTCGCGACCAGGTCCTCGCGGGCGCCGAGGTGCCCGACGGCCAGGGCGCCGATCCGCTCGGCCAGCGCCATGAACGTGCCGAACTCGGTGCGGCCCCCGTCCGTTCGCCCGCAGCCTGCGGGCAGCACGACGTCCGCCAGGCAGGTGGACGCGGTCTCGGTGCCGTCCAGGGACAACAGCAGATCGAGCTTGCCTTCCGGTGCGGGTTCGCGCCGGGTCACGTCACGGGGGCGTGCCCCTTCGGGCGGGCGTGTGGGGGAGGCGGTCCCCAGCAGGCTCCGGAGGCCGTCCTCGCCGACGGGGCCGAGTGCCTCGGAGCTGCTCAGCGTCAGTACGCGCGGCCAGTTCCGCGGTGCGTCCGGGTCCTCGCAGGCGAGGGCCAGGGTGCCGGCGCGCAGGTCGGCGACCACCCGGGCCACCGCGTCGCCGAAGGTGCCGCCCAGGTCCAGGGGGTTGCGGTCGAAGGCCGGATACACCGGTGCCCAGCCCGTCCGCGCCGCCAGCGCGAGGCAGTCCACCCCCGTCAGGCCCGCGAGCCGCCCCTTGCCGAGCGGTGAGGCGAGGACGTCGACCGTGCGGGACTCGTGCCGCCAGCGGCCGGTGTGCAGGAACCAGTACGCCGCCGGGTCCATCCGGCGCACCGGCCGGGACCCGTCCGAGGGGCCCGGTGACGCGTCCGGGCAGCCGGTGAGGGTGAGCAGGGCGAGGATCGCGCGATGGACGGTGTCCCCGTGGAACAGGCGGTGGGTTCCGGCGCCCGTCAGGATCGCGCAGCGGCCCCGCGAGCTTTCCGCGGTGCGCGCGAACTCCCGCGCGATCCGGACGCAGGCGGCGGCCGGCACCGAGGTGTGCGTCTCCTGCCAGGCAGGGGTGCCGGGGGTGCCCCCGTCGGCGTACGACTCCGGCCAGCGGCCCGGCAGTCCGGGGCGGGCCACCCCGTACCGGGCCAGCAGCAGGTCGAACACGGTCGTCACCAGCGGCCCGGTCGCACCGCCGAGCCGTGTCACCGGGACACCCCGGCGTACGACCCCCGCGCGGCCGCCGGCGTCGAAGTCGGGGAGCAGGACCTCGCCCCCGGCCGACACCTCACGGCCGTACAGGCTCAACACCGGTGATATGGAGCCCGGTTCGGGAGTGCCGTCCGGGACGGCCGCGCGGCCCGTGGCCTCGTCCAGCACGACCGCCCGGCTCGCGGCGTCCTCGCCCCGGCGCCCCAGATCGGCCGCGCGCAGGAAGGTGCCGGGCGTGTACGCCCCGTCGTCGCGCTCCTCCAGCGTGACCAGGAACGGCAGATCCGTGCACCGGCGCGCGTGCTCCGCGAAGAACGGCGACTCCCGGTCGGTGAAGAACTCCTTCAGGACGACGTGGCCCATCGCCAGGGCCAGGGCGCCGTCCGTGCCGGGGTGCGGATGCAGCACCTCGTCGGCGAGCCGGGTACCGCCCGCGGGGTCGCCGGGGGCGACGGCCACGACCTTCTGGCCCCGGTAGCGGGCCCGCGCCAGCCGCCGCGCGTCCGGGGCGCGCGTCACCGGGAGGTCACCGCCCCACAGCAGCAGATACGCCGCGTCCGCCCAGTCGTGCCCACGCGAGGGCGTGGCGGACACCAGCACCGGGGCGCCGATCAGCGCGTGGAAGCGGGCGCCCGGCGCGTCGGCCGGGAACAGCCCGGCGATCCGGTCGGGGCCGTACGCCCCGAGGGTGTGGACGTATGCCGCCGCGACCAGTTCGACGGCCTCGTCCCACTCGGCCGGCACCAGCCCGTCCGCGCCGCGCGCCCGCTGGTACCGGCGGCGGCGCTCCGGGTCGCCCTGGACGTCGGCCCAGGCCAGTACGGGGTCGCGCAGCCGCCGGCGGGCCTCCCGGTACTGCTCCAGGAGCACACCGCGCACACGCGGGCCCCGGAGCCCGCCGGCCGGCGGCGGCGCCGGGCCCGGCGCCTCGGACGGCGCGGGCGATATCGCGGTGTCGGTCACAGGCGCTCCCTTGCTTGCCCTGGTGTGACGAACCTAGGGCGGGGCGGGGGAGCGCACCCGTTCACGGCGCCCGTACGGGTCAGGGCTTGCGGGCGACCCCCGCGTACACCGGCACGATGCCCTCCGCCTGCGCGGCCACGTCCTGCGGCTCGGGACGCCAGCCGTGGACGGGGATGACGCCGGGGCCGAGCAGCTCCAGGCCGTCGAAGAAGCGGAGGAACGCGGCGAGGGGGCGCGGGTGGAAGGGCTGGCCGCCGCGCCGGAAGTTCTCCGCCGCCTGCTCGACGGCCTTCGGGCTGAGGTCGGCGGTGACCTGGGACAGGATCAGATGGCTGCCGGGGGCGAGCGCGGCGACGTACCGTTCCAGCAGGCCGTACACGTCGTCGCCGGCCGGCTCGTCGTCCAGGTAGTGGGTGAGCGCGACCAGCGACAGGGCGACCGGCGCGGTCAGGTCCAGGGTCTCGTCCGCGCGGGTCAGCAGGGCGTCGACGTCACGGACGTCCGCGTGGACGTACGCCGTGGCGCCCTGCGGCGAGCCGTGCAGCAGGGCCTCCGCGTGCCGCAGCACGATCGGGTCGTTGTCCGCGTACACCACCCGGGACTCGGGCGCCACGTCCTGCGCCACCTGGTGCAGGTTGGGCTCGGTCGGTATGCCGGTGCCGATGTCCAGGAACTGCCGCACCCCGGCCTCCGCGACCGTGCGCACCGCCCGGTGCATGAAGCGGCGGTTGGCGCGGGCTCCCCGGACGACCGTGCCGTCCACGGCGAGGATCCGGCGCGCCAGTTCCTCGTCGACGGGGTAGTTGTCCTTGCCGCCCAGCCACCAGTCGTAGACGCGGGCCGGATGCGGCCTGCTGGTGTCGACGCGGACGGGCGCGGACTCGGATGCGGACATGCGGTGCTCTCCTCGGACGCTCGACGGACGTGGAAGACGACGTGGAAGACGCAGTGCAAGACGACGTGGAAGACGACCCCTGTCCTAGTACTCCTCGCGGAACCTCCGCAGGAGCTTCTTGGTGCGCTCGGCCGACACGGCGACCGTGGACATGTGGTCCAGGACCTCCAGGTGCGCGGCGACCTCTTCCCGCGAGTCCAGGTAGAGCGCGCCGGACAGGTACTCGGTGGTGACCATGTCCGGCAGCTCCGGCTCGGCGAAGCGGAACAGTGAGAACGGCGCGTACGTCCCGGGGTGCGGGCCCGCCGCGAACTCGGCGATCTGCAGCGTGACCCGGTCGCGCTCGGCGAACTCCAGCAGCTTGTCGACCTGGTCGCGCATCACCTCGGAGGTGTCGCCGACCGGCCGCTGGAGCACCGTCTCGTCCATGATCACCCACAGGTGGGGCGGGGCGGGGCGCTCCAGCAGCCGCTGCCGTTCCATCCGCAGCGTCACGTGCCGCTCGATCGCCTCGGGGCCCTTCTGCGCGATCGTCCCGTTCATCATCACGTCGCGCGCGTACGCCTCGGTCTGCAGCAGGCCCGGCACGAAGTGCGGCTCGTAGGAGCGGATGATGCGGGCGGCGCCCTCCAGGCTCACGTACAGGCTGAACCAGTCCGGCAGCACGTCGTGGAACCGCTGCCACCAGCCGGGCTCGTTGGCCTCCTCGGCCAGGGAGAGGAACGCGGCGGCCTCGTCCTCGGGCACGCCGTACGTCTCGAGGAGCACCTGCACGTACGGGATCTTCAGCGCGACCTCGGCCGTCTCCATCCGCCGGACGGTCGCCGCCGCCACCCGCAGGGCCCGCGCGGCCTCGTCGCGGCCCAGCCCGGCCGTCTCCCGCAGCTCCTGAAGGCGTTTGCCGAGCACCACCTGGCCCACGGTCGGAGCGGGACGCCGCTCGCTCACGCCACGCCTCCCCACGCGCCGGAATCAACGGGTGCAGTCTGCCACGAGCCGGCCCGGCGCGGGGGTACGGCCGCCCGGACACCATGACCGGGCAGGCAACGGACGCCATGACCCGGGACGCACCGGACGCCATGACCCGGCAGGTAATCGACGGGCCGGCCGCCGCGCGGGACCGTAGGGGCACCGGGTTCCGGGCCGGCGCACTCCGGCCCGGGATCCGGACCCCGCAGTGCCACTCGACCCGACGGAGGGTGATCTCGTCATGTCCGCCACCTCGCTCACCGCGCTCGCCCGGACCTCCCACCCGCAGACCGCGCTCCGCCGCTTCCTGGCCCTGGACGCCGTCGTGACCGGGGCCAACGGGCTCGCCTATCTCGTGGCCTCCGGCCCGCTCGGCCGTCTCCTCGGCGTCGGCCAGGGGCTGCTGCTCGCTCTCGGCGCCCTGCTCACGGTGTACGCGGGCGGGGTGGCGCTGCTCGCCGTGCGGGCCCGCCCGGCCGCCCTCGGGGTCAGGGCCGTCGTCGAGGCCAACCTCGCCTGGGCGGTGCTCAGCGTCGTCGCCCTCGCGCTGTGGCTGACGCCGACCACCGCGGGCGCCGTGTGGACCGTGCTCCAGGCGGCCGTCGTCGCCGGGTTCGCCGCGCTGCAGTACGCCGCGCTGAGGGCACGTCAGGAGGACAGCGACTGAAGGTACTTGACCGTCGCCGGGTCGGCCGGGAGCAGCGTCTCGATGGCCAGCTCGGCGACGGTCACGTCCATCGGGGTGTTGAAGGTGGCGATGGACGACGTGAACGACAGCACGCGGCCCTCGTGCTCGATCCGCATCGGCAGCGCGAAGTAGGCGACCGGGTCCTCCGGAGCGCCGTCCCCCGGCGCCCCCTCGGGCACCGGATAGGCGGCGACCTCCTCGTAGAGCCGGCGCAGCGGCTCGGAGCGGCGCAGCGCGATCTGCCGCTCCATCTGCGCGAGGAGGTGCCCCCGCCACTCGGGCAGATTGACGATGCGCGGCGCGAGGCCCTCCGGATGCAGGGTCAGCCGCATCGCGTTGAGAGGGGGCTCCAGCAGATGCCCGGGGATGCCGTCGAGGAGCATCAGCACCCCCCGGTTGGCCGCGTGCACGTCGTACAGCGCGTCCACCACGAGCGCCGGGTAGGGCTCGTAGCCCTGGATCAGGCGCTCCATCCCGGCGCGCAGCGCGTCGAGCGCCGGGTCGTCCAGCGGGGTCTCCGGGTAGCGGGGGGCGTAGCCGGCGGCCAGCAGCAGCGCGTTGCGCTCGCGCACCGGGACGTCCAGGTGCTCGGCGAGCCGCAGCACCATCTCCTCGCTGGGCCGGGAGCGGCCCGTCTCGACGAAGCTGATGTGCCGTGCCGAGGAGCCGGCTTGCAGCGCCAACTCCAGCTGGCTGACCCGGCGCTGCTCGCGCCAGGCCCGCAGCAGGGGGCCGACGCCCCGGTCGGCGGGGGCGGCCGGGCCGGACGGGAGGGTGGTCATGGGGACGACCGTAGCCGAGGCGGGCCCGCCGGTGACCAGGACCGTGCCCCCGCGCTGTGGCAGGCTGAGGACGAACCCTCCCGTGCGCTGGAAGGAGCCGAGGCCATGGCTGTCGAACCGCTGTCGCAGAAGGAGATCGAGGACCGGCTCGGCGAGCTGCCCGGCTGGTCCCGGGACGGCGACCGCATCGCCCGGTCCTACCGGCTGGCCTCGCATTTCGCCGCCACCGCGATGGTCGTGCACATCGCCCAGGTGCAGGAGGAGCTCGACCACCACTCCGACCTGACCCTCGGGTACAACACGGTGTCGCTCACCGTGAACACCCACACCGTCGGCGGCGTGACCGAGAAGGACTTCGCGCTCGCCCGTCGGATCGAGGCCCTGGCCCCCGTCCACGGCGCGCAGTGACGGCCGTGCTGGACTACGACAAGGAAGCGGAGCGCTACGACGCCTCGTGCGGCGGTGAGGCCCGGGCCGAGGCGGCGGCCGCGGCGGTGCTGGGGTTCCTTCCCGAGGGCACCCGGCGGCTGCTCGACGTGGCCTGCGGCACCGGCATCGTCACCCGGCGGCTCGCGGCCGCGGACGGCCTGTCGGTGACCGGCGTCGACCTGACCCTCGCCATGGCCCGGCGGGCCGCGGCCCGGCTCCCCGGCTCGATACTCCTCGCCGACGCCCGCAGGCTGCCGTTCCGGGACGGCAGCTTCGACGCCGTCATCAGTGTGTGGCTGCTCCACCTGGCGGCGACGCCCGAGGACGTCCGCGCCCTGGTCGGCGAGTGCGCCCGCGTCCTGCGGCCCGGCGGGGTGTACGTCACCACCGTCGACAAGGCCGCCGCGCACAACGTCGGCAGCGACATCGACGCCGTCCTCGCCCCCCCCCCCCGCCGCCCCGCCACGGACGAGGCCGACCGGGTGCGCTCCCACGCCC
>NZ_LLZN01000098.1 GCF_001509795.1 Streptomyces sp. NRRL WC-3605
CGGCGGACCCGTTCACGGTCCACACCCGGTGGATCGAGACCGAGTTCGTCAACGACATCAAGCCCTTCACCGCCCCCACCGACACCGGCACCGACGAGGAGAGCGGCCGCGAGACCGTCGTCGTCGAGGTCGGGGGCAAGCGCCTGGAGGTCTCCCTCCCGGCCTCGCTCGGCATGTCGCTGGCCCGCACCGGCCTCGCCGCCGGCGCCAAGCCGAAGCGCCGCGCGGCCAAGAAGTCCGGCCCCGCCGCCTCCGGCGACACCCTCGCCTCCCCGATGCAGGGCACGATCGTCAAGGTCGCGGTCGAGGAGGGCCAGGAGGTCAAGGAGGGCGACCTGATCGTCGTCCTGGAGGCCATGAAGATGGAGCAGCCGCTGAACGCCCACAAGGCGGGCACGGTCAAGGGCCTGACCGCCGAGATCGGAGCCTCCCTCACCTCCGGCGCGCCGATCTGCGAGATCAAGGACTGACGCCCACGGCACCGACGAGGCGCCCGGCGGACCCCATGGAGGTCCGCCGGGCGCCTCGTCGTCGTACGGGTGGCATTCTTGAGGCACACCGGGCCCGGGCGGACGAGGAGGCAGGGGTGGGCGCGACCTCACGCGAGCGAGCGGGGAGCGAGGACCTCATGGCACCTCCGCGCGCCATGCGCGCGGACGCCCGCCGCAATCACGAACGGCTGCTGACGGAGGCCCGGGCCGCCTTCGCCGAGCACGGCACCGACGCGTCCCTGGAGGACGTGGCCCGCCGGGCCGGCGTCGGCATCGGCACGCTGTACCGGCACTTCCCCAACCGGGACGCCCTGGTGAGCGCCGTCTTCGAGGACGCGGCCGGTGAGCTCCTGACCCGCTCGCGCCAGCTCCTGGAGGCCCCGGAGCCGTGTGCGGCCCTGGTGACCTGGCTGCGCGAGACGGTGACGCACGCGGGCGAGTACCGCGGGCTGGCCCGCTCCCTGATGGCCGTCTCGGCCGACGGTTCCTCCGCGCTCGCCCGGTGCAGCGACCCGATCCGGCAGGCGGGCGGGGCGCTGCTCGCCCGCGCCCAGCAGGCCGGCTCCGTCCGCGCGGACGTGGCGATCGCCGACCTGCTCCAGCTGACGCACGCGATCGCCCTGGCGGCGGAGGAGACCCCGTCCGACCCGGACCTCGCGGACCGGCTGCTGAACCTGACCCTGCGGGGCCTGAAGCCCTGAGGGGTCAGCGCCGCCGCAGGTCGGCGACCCGGGCCCGCTCCCGCTCGGCGCCCTGCTCACCGAGCATCGTGGCGGCGGCGGGCCGCAGCCCCGGAGGAGCCTGACCCCGGCGCGGTCCCGGCAGCGCGCGCTGCTGCTGTCGGCGCGCCGGGACCTCGTCACCCCCCGACGCCCCGGCCGCCCCGGCCACGGCGATCTGCACCCCCTGGTCGGCGAGGGCCTGGAGCTCGGTGTGGGCACGGTCGTCATGGGCCGGCGGCTCGTCGGTGACCAGCCGCGTGATGACGTCCGAGGGCACCGTCTGGAACATCGTGTCGGTGCCGAGCTTGGTGTGGTCGGCGAGGACGACGACCTCCGCGGCGGCCTGCACCAACGCCCGGTCGACGGACGCCGACAGCATGTTGGACGTGGACAGTCCGCGCTCGGCGGTCAGCCCGCTCCCGGAGAGGAAGGCCCGCGACACCCGCAGCCCCTGGAGGGACTGCTCGGCGCCGCTGCCGACGAGGGCGTAGTTCGAACCGCGCAGCGTGCCGCCGGTCATCACGACCTCGACCCGGTTGGCGTGGGCCAGCGCCTGCGCCACCAGGAGGGAGTTGGTGACGACGGTCAGCCCGGGCACCCGGGCGAGCCGGCGGGCCAGCTCCTGGGTGGTGGTCCCCGCCCCGACGACGATGGCCTCGCCCTCCTCCACGAAGTTCGCGGCGAGGTCGGCGATGGCGGTCTTCTCGGCGGTCGCGAGATGTGACTTCTGCGGAAAGCCGGACTCCCGCGTGAACCCGCCCGGCAATACCGCACCGCCGTGCCGGCGGTCGAGGAGTCCTTCTGCCTCCAGCGCGCGCACGTCCCGCCGTACGGTCACTTCGGAGGTCTGGACGACGCGGGCGAGCTCACGGAGCGACACGGCCCCGTTCGCTCGCACCATTTCGAGGATCAATTGGCGACGTTCTGCAGCGAACACGAAACTGACAGTAACCCCAACGACCGTCTGCTTTCAGCAGTTTGCGCCGAATAACAGAAGTTGTTCGTACGCGGGCACCCCGAGTGGTATAAGGCCTAGTCCCGCCGCCTATGCCGCTCGCATGCGCGGCAACTCCCCGTGACCAGCGGGGAGTCGGATCCGGCCGTCAGAGGTCGGCGCCCGCCTTGCGCGTGTGCAGCTGCCGGGCGACCTCGGCGATCGACCCCGAAAGCGAGGGGTACACGGTGAAGGCGTTCGCGATCTGCTCGACCGTCAGATTGTTGTCGACGGCGATCGAGATGGGGTGGATCAGTTCCGAGGCGCGCGGGGCCACGACGACACCGCCGACCACGATGCCGGTGCCCGGCCGGCAGAAGATCTTGACGAAGCCGTCCCGGATCCCCTGCATCTTCGCGCGGGGATTGCGCAGCAGCGGCAGCTTCACCACGCGGGCGTCGATCTTCCCCGCGTCCACGTCGGCCTGGGTGTACCCGACGGTGGCGATCTCGGGATCGGTGAAGACGTTCGAGGACACGGTCTTCAGATTCAGCGGGGCCACGGCGTCGCCGAGGAAGTGGTACATGGCGATACGCCCCTGCATCGCCGCGACCGAGGCCAGGGCGAACACACCCGTGACATCCCCCGCCGCATAGACGCCGGGAGCGGTCGTCCGGGACACCTTGTCGGTCCAGATGTGCCCGGACTCACGGACCTTGACGCCGGCCTCCTCCAGGCCGAGGCCCTCGGAGTTCGGGACGGCGCCGACGGCCATCAGGCAGTGGCTGCCGCTGATGACCCGGCCGTCCGCCAGGGTGACCTCCACCCGGTCGCCGACCCGCTTGGCGGCGGCGGCACGCGAGCGCGCCATGACGTTCATGCCACGGCGCCGGAAGACGTCCTCCAGCACAGCGGCGGCGTCCGGGTCCTCCCCGGGCAGCACCCGGTCCCGCGACGAAACGAGCGTGACCCGCGAGCCCAGCGCCTGATAGGCACCCGCGAACTCGGCGCCGGTGACGCCCGAACCCACCACGATGAGCTCCTCGGGCAGCTCGTCGAGGTCGTAGACCTGGGTCCAGTTCAGGATGCGCTCGCCGTCCGGCTGGGCGTCGGGCAGCTCGCGCGGGTGACCGCCCGTCGCGATGAGCACGGCGTCGGCGACCAGCGTCTCCTCGCTGCCGTCGGCGGTCCGCACCACGACCTTGCGCGACCCGTCGAGGGCCTGCATGCCCTCCAGCCGCCCGCGCCCGCGCATGACCCGGGCACCGGCCCGCGTCACCGACGCGGTGATGTCGTGCGACTGGGCGAGCGCGAGCCGCTTCACACGCCGGTTGACCTTGCCCAGGTCGACGCCCACGACACGCGCGGGCGTGTCGATGTGCGGGGTGTCGTCGGCGACGATGATGCCCAGCTCCTCGTACGAGGAGTCGAAGGTGGTCATCACCTCGGCCGTGGCGATCAGAGTCTTGGACGGCACGCAGTCGGTCAGCACCGACGCCCCGCCCAGACCGTCGGAGTCGACGACGGTCACCTCCGCGCCGAGCTGAGCGGCGACCAGCGCCGCTTCGTATCCGCCGGGTCCGCCACCGATGATCACGATCCGAGTCACGTACTCCATTGTCCCGCACGCGACAGGGTGCGACCGCCTGGGGGGCCACCACGAGACACCACCGTTACGGGAGTGGCACTGCCGTACCCTTCCCCCCATGTCGCTCTACGCCGCGTACGCCGGCAATCTCGACGCGCGGCTGATGACCCGCCGCGCCCCCCACTCGCCGCTGCGCGCCACCGGCTGGCTCAACGGGTGGCGGCTGACGTTCGGCGGCGAACAGCTCGGCTGGGAGGGCGCGCTGGCCACGCTCGTCGAGGACCCCCTGGAATCGGTCTTCGTCGCGCTCTACGACATCGCGCCGATGGACGAGGACTCCCTGGACCGCTGGGAGGGCGTGGGCCTGGGCATATACCGCCGCCTGCGCGTCCGCGTGCACACCCTGGAGGGCGAGGAGCAGGCCTGGACGTACGTCCTGAACGCCTACGAGGGCGGCCTCCCCTCGGCGCGCTACCTGGGCGAGATCGCCGACGCGGCCGAATCCGCGGGAGCCCCCCACGACTACGTCATGGAACTGCGCAAGCGCCCCTGCTGACCCACCGGCCCCACTTTTCGTCGGATACGACAAGACAACGATCGCCATCCCGTGAGCTCCGTCATCTACGCGCGTAGGCCCAAACCGGCTACCCTCAGTCGCGTGAACGCATCTCTCCTTCCGGACGACATCCAGGGCGACCCGCACGCGGCCGCCGACGCCGCCGCCGCACGCCTGCGCGAACTCACGGGCGCCGACACCCACGACGTCGCCCTGGTGATGGGCTCCGGCTGGGCCCCGGCAGTGGACGCCCTCGGCGCGCCCGAGGCCGAGTTCCCGGTCACCGAGCTGCCCGGCTTCCCGCCGCCGGCGGTCGAAGGGCACGGCGGCAAGATCCGCTCGTACCGCACCGGCGACAAGCGCGCCCTGGTCTTCCTGGGCCGCACGCACTACTACGAGGGCCGCGGCGTGGCCGCCGTCGCCCACGGCGTGCGCACCGCGGTGGCGGCGGGCTGCAAGACGATCGTGCTCACCAACGGCTGCGGCGGCCTCCGCGAGGGAATGCGCCCCGGCCAGCCGGTCCTGATCAGCGACCACATCAACCTCACGGCCACCTCCCCCATCGTCGGCGCCAACTTCGTCGACCTCACCGACCTCTACAGCCCCCGCCTGCGCGCCCTGTGCAAGGAGATCGACGCCACCCTCGAGGAGGGCGTCTACGCACAGTTCCCCGGCCCGCACTACGAGACCCCGGCCGAGATCCGCATGGCCCGCGTGATCGGCGCGGACCTGGTCGGCATGTCGACGGTCCTCGAGGCGATCGCCGCCCGTGAGGCCGGCGCCGAGGTCCTCGGCATCTCCCTGGTCACGAACCTGGCCGCCGGCATGACGGGCGAACCCCTCAACCACGAGGAGGTCCTCCAGGCGGGCCGCGACTCGGCCGCCCGCATGGGCTCCCTCCTGGCCCAGGTACTGGGCCGCCTGTAGCCGCGTACGGCGAGGAGGGCCCGGGGTGGGGGGTGTCCGCCCGCAGCGTCCGGCGTCAAAGGAACAGCACATCCGTTCCCACAGAGCCGCCGGACCGAGGACGGACACCCCCCACCCCGGGCCCGCACCCCTTTGTCGCCCGACGCTTTTGTCGCCCGGCGCTTTGTCGCCCGGCGCTTTGTCGCCCGGCGCTACAGAAGCGACACCGGGCCGCCGCAGGCACCAAAGGGACGACCCGCACCGCGAAGACCACCCGGGCCCCGAAGACCACCCGGACCCGCCCTCCGCCCCGACCACCACGAGAGGCTGACCGACGTGCAAGACGACCTCATCGCCCGCGCCCAGGCATGGCTCGCCGAGGACCCCGACCCGGAGACCCGCGCCGAGCTCGCCGCGCTCCTGGACGCCGGGGACACCGACGAGCTCGCCGCCCGCTTCGCCGGCACCCTCCAGTTCGGCACCGCGGGCCTGCGCGGCGAACTCGGCGCCGGACCGCTCCGCATGAACCGCTCGGTCGTCATCCGCGCGGCCGCAGGCCTTGCCGCATACCTGCGCAAGCAGGGCCACACCGACGGCCTGGTCGTGATCGGCTACGACGCCCGCCACAAGTCGGCGGACTTCGCCCGCGACACCGCGGCGGTCATGACCGGCGCCGGCCTCCGTGCCGCCGTCCTGCCCCGCCCCCTCCCCACCCCGGTCCTCGCGTACGCGATAAGGCACCTCGGCGCGGTGGCCGGCGTCGAGGTCACCGCCAGCCACAACCCGCCCCGCGACAACGGCTACAAGGTGTACCTCGGCGACGGCTCCCAGATCGTGCCGCCCGCCGACGCCGACATCGCCGCCGAGATCGCCGCGATCGCGTCCCTCCACGACGTCCCCCGCCCCGACGCCGGCTGGGAGACCCTGGACGACGGCGTCCTCGACGCCTACCTCGCCCGCACGGACGCGGTTCTCGCCGAGGGTTCCCCCCGCACCGCCCGCACCGTCTACACGGCGATGCACGGCGTCGGCAAGGACGTCCTCCTGGCGGCCTTCGCGCGTGCCGGCTTCCCCGCCCCCGCCCTGGTCGCCGAGCAGGCCGAGCCCGACCCGGACTTCCCCACCGTCGCGTTCCCCAACCCGGAGGAGCCCGGCGCGATGGACCTGGCCTTCGCGAAGGCCCGCGAGGAGGACCCGGACCTCGTCATCGCCAACGACCCGGACGCCGACCGCTGCGCGGTGGCCGTCAAGGACGACGGCGCATGGCGCATGCTGCGCGGCGACGAGGTCGGCGCCCTGCTCGCCGCCCACCTGGTCGCCCGTGGAGCGCAGGGCACGTTCGCGGAGTCGATCGTCTCGTCCTCCCTCCTCGGCCGGATCGCCGAGAAGGCGAAGCTGCCGTACGAGGAGACCCTGACCGGCTTCAAGTGGATCGCCCGGGTGGACGGCCTGCGCTACGGCTACGAGGAGGCGCTGGGCTACTGCGTCGACCCAGAGGGCGTCCGCGACAAGGACGGCATCACGGCCGCCCTGCTGATCACGGAACTGGCCTCGACGCTCAAGGCCGAGGGCCGCACGCTGACCGACCTCCTGGACGACCTCGCCGTGGAGCACGGCCTGCACGCCACGGACCAGCTCTCGGTGCGCGTGGAGGACCTGTCCGTCATCGCGGACGCGATGACCCGCCTGCGCGAACAGCCGCCGACCGAGCTCGCGGGCCTGGCCGTCACCCACGCCGAGGACCTCACCAAGGGCACGGACAAGCTCCCGCCCACGGACGGCCTGCGTTACACCCTGGAGGGCGCGCGCGTCATCGTCCGCCCCAGCGGCACGGAGCCCAAGCTCAAGTGCTACCTGGAGGTCGTGGTCCCGGTGGCGGACCACGCGTCCCTGCCGTCAGCACACGCGAAGGCGACGGACCTCCTGACAACGCTCAAGAGTGACCTCTCCGCAGCGGCAGGCATCTGAGGCGCACGGGGGTGCCTCGCCCGAGGCACCCCCCAAAGCCCCACCGAACCGAACCCGCTCACCGCACGGCGAGCAGGATCACCAACAGCACGGCCCCCGCCACCGCGGGCCCGATGACCTCATAGGCCCACCGCACACTGACCTCGCCCACACTCGGCGCGTCACTGCGCGAGGCCCGGTCCTCGTACCGCTCCAGCAGCTCCCGCAGCTCGTCCATGACCTTGTCGGTCTCGGCGCGCACGGGCCCGTCGGCGGCGGCGCCCCTGCCCGGCGTCCCGAGGCCCAGCCCGAGCCCCTGGTCCCCGCCCCGGCGCCCGCCACGCGAGGCGCCACGCTCGGCGGCGGCCGTCTGCCGCGCCGCCTTCTTGCGGGCGCGCAGCGACACCGGAATGGCCCAGAGCGCGAACTTGGCCCCGGACGCCGTGACGACCTCGTTGGAGTAGCGCGAGCGCAGGGAGGCGACCTGCCCCCAGGGCAGCACGACGACCCGGAGCGGGTTGCGGATCCGCAGCCGCTCCTCGTTGGCGTACACGGCCGGACGCAGCGTGAACGCGGTGATGAGCGGCACGACCAGGATCAGCGCGGCGAGGGCCAGCCACGGGGTGCTCCCCGTGCCGATCACCAGGGCGTCGATGCCGAGCCACAGGGCGATGGCCATCACGAGGGCGCCACCGAGCATGCCCATGGGCGAACGGTAGACCCGGTCTTTCGAGGCAGGGTCGGGGGTTGGAGCAGGGGTCGTCATGCTGCCGATTCTGCCGTACCCCTGAACGCCTGTTCACAACGCAGCGTCCACACCCACCCGAAAACACACCCCCACTCACCCACCGCACCCACCCCACCAAGCCCCCACACGCCACCCACCCCACAAGCCCTCACACGCCACCCCACCCCTCACCGATTCCGATTCCGATTCCGCCCCACGGGGTGTACAGCCGCTACGCGCGTAGATATGCTCGTCTGGTGACCATGCCCACCAATGCATCTGCCGCAGCTCACGCACTCAAGGACGTCGCCGCGTCCGACAGCACGCTGCGCCGCTTCCTCCACGGGCTGCCCGGCGTAGACGCGGTCGGCCTGGAGGCGCGGGCCGCGTCCCTCGGCACCCGTTCCATCAAGACGACCGCCAAGGCGTACGCCATCGACCTCGCCATCTCGATGGTCGACCTGACGACGCTGGAAGGCGCGGACACCCCGGGCAAGGTCCGGGCGCTCGGCGCCAAGGCGGTCCGCCCCGACCCGACCGACCGCTCGACCCCGTCGACCGCGGCCGTCTGCGTCTACCCCGACATGGTGGCCACCGCCAAGGAGGCCGTCGCCGGCACCTCCGTGAAGGTCGCCTCGGTCGCCACCGCCTTCCCCGCGGGCCGCGCCGCGCTCTCCGTGAAGCTCGCGGACGTACGGGACGCCGTCGCCGCCGGTGCCGACGAGATCGACATGGTCATCGACCGCGGCGCGTTCCTCGCAGGGAACTACATGAAGGTCTACGACGAGATCACCGCCGTGAAGGATGCCTGCGGGACCACCGCCCGCCTCAAGGTCATCTTCGAGACCGGCGAGCTGTCGACGTACGACAACATCCGGCGCGCGAGCTGGCTCGGCATGCTGGCCGGCGCGGACTTCATCAAGACGTCCACCGGCAAGGTCGCCGTGAACGCCACCCCCGCCAACACCCTCCTCATGCTGGAAGCGGTGCGCGACTTCCGCGCCCAGACCGGCATCCAGGTCGGCGTGAAGCCGGCCGGCGGAATCCGCACCTCCAAGGACGCCATCAAATTCCTCGTGCTGGTCAACGAGACCGCCGGCGAGGACTGGCTGGACAACCACTGGTTCCGCTTCGGCGCCTCCTCGCTTCTGAACGACCTGCTGATGCAGCGGCAGAAGCTGGCCACCGGCCGCTACTCCGGCCCCGACTACGTGACGGTGGACTGATCACCATGGCATCGGTATTCGCATACGCCCCGGCCCCCGAGTCCCGCTCGATCGTCGACATCGCGCCGTCGTACGGCCTGTTCATCGACGGCGAGTTCACGGACGCGGCGGACGGCAAGGTCTTCAAGACCGTCTCGCCGTCGTCCGAGGAGGTCCTGTCCGAGATCGCCCAGGCCGGCGAAGCGGACGTGGACCGCGCGGTGAAGGCCGCCCGCAAGGCGTTCGAGAAGTGGTCCGCGCTGCCCGGCTCCGAGCGCGCCAAATACCTCTTCCGCATCGCCCGCATCATCCAGGAGCGCAGCCGCGAGCTGGCCGTCCTGGAGACGCTGGACAACGGCAAGCCGATCAAGGAGACCCGCGACGCGGACCTCCCCCTGGTCGCCGCGCACTTCTTCTACTACGCGGGCTGGGCGGACAAGCTCGACCACGCCGGCTACGGCGCGAACCCCAGGCCGCTCGGGGTCGCGGGCCAGGTCATCCCCTGGAACTTCCCGCTGCTGATGCTGGCCTGGAAGATCGCCCCTGCCCTGGCCACCGGCAACACGGTCGTCCTGAAGCCCGCCGAGACGACCCCCCTCTCGGCCCTCTTCTTCGCGGACATCTGCCGCCAGGCGGGCCTGCCCAAGGGCGTCGTCAACATCCTGCCGGGCTACGGCGACGCGGGCGCCGCGCTGGTCGCGCACCCGGACGTGAACAAGGTGGCCTTCACCGGCTCCACGGCCGTCGGCAAGGAGATCGCCCGCACGGTCGCGGGCACCCGCAAGAAGGTCACCCTGGAGCTCGGCGGCAAGGGCGCCAACATCGTCTTCGACGACGCCCCGATCGACCAGGCCGTCGAGGGGATCGTCAACGGGATCTTCTTCAACCAGGGCCAGGTCTGCTGCGCGGGCAGCCGCCTGCTCGTCCAGGAGTCGATCCAGGACGAACTGCTGGACTCCCTGAAGCGCCGCCTGTCGACCCTGCGTCTCGGCGACCCGCTCGACAAGAACACCGACATCGGAGCGATCAACTCCGAGGAGCAGCTGAGCCGCATCACCTCCCTCGTCGAGCGCGGCGAGGCGGAGGGCGCCGAGCGCTGGTCGCCCGCCTGCGACCTGCCCGAGAGCGGCTACTGGTTCGCCCCGACGCTGTTCACGAACGTCACGCAGGCGCACACCGTCGCCAGGGACGAGATCTTCGGCCCGGTGCTGTCGGTCCTCACCTTCCGTACCCCGGACGAGGCCGTCGCCAAGGCCAACAACACCCCGTACGGCCTGTCGGCGGGCATCTGGACGGAGAAGGGGTCGCGGATCCTCGCCGTGGCGAACAAGCTCCGCGCGGGCGTCGTCTGGTCCAACACGTTCAACAAGTTCGACCCGACCTCGCCGTTCGGCGGCTACAAGGAGTCGGGCTTCGGCCGCGAGGGCGGCCGCCACGGCCTGGAGGCGTACCTCGATGTCTGACCGACTCAATGTCCTGAAGACCTACAAGCTGTACGTCGGCGGGAAGTTCCCGCGTTCCGAGAGCGGCCGGGTGTACGAGGTGACGGACTCGAAGGGCAACTGGCTGGCGAACGCACCGCTGTCGTCCCGCAAGGACGCCCGTGACGCGGTGGTCGCCGCCCGCAAGGCCGTCGGCGGCTGGTCCGGCGCGACCGCGTACAACCGCGGCCAGGTCCTCTACCGCGTCGCCGAGATGCTGGAGGGCCGCCGGGCGCAGTTCGTGCACGAGGTCGCCGACGCCGAGGGCCTGTCGAAGTCGAAGGCCGGCGAGCAGGTGGACGCGGCGATCGACCGCTGGGTCTGGTACGCGGGCTGGACCGACAAGATCGCCCAGGTGGTCGGCGGCGGCAACCCGGTCGCGGGCCCGTTCTTCAACCTGTCCTCGCCCGAGCCGACGGGCGTGGTGGCCGTGCTGGCGCCGCAGGAGTCGTCGTTCCTGGGCCTGGTCTCGGTCGTGGCCCCGGTGATCGCGACTGGCAACACGGCGGTCGTGGTGGCCTCGGAGAAGGCCCCGCTGCCCGCCCTGTCCCTGGCCGAGGTCCTGGCCACGTCCGACGTCCCCGGCGGAGTGGTGAACATCCTCTCCGGCCGTACGGCGGAGATCGCCACGCCGCTCGCCGCGCACCAGGACGTCAACGCGATCGACCTCGCGGGCGCCGACGAGGTGCTGGCGAAGGAGCTGGAGATCGCGGCGGCGGACAACCTGAAGCGCGTCCTGCGTCCACAGCCTGTGGACGACTGGTCGGCCGCTCCCGGCACCGACCGGATGACGGCGTTCCTGGAGACCAAGACGGTCTGGCACCCGACGGGTTCGCTGGGCGCGTCCGGCTCCTCGTACTGAGGACGCCCTTCGACCGGAGAGCCGTGCCTCCCCTCCGTCCGGGGGAGCCACGGCTCTTCGCCGTGCCGGCGCACGCCCGCCGGGACGGCCCCGGGGTGTGATGCGCGCATCAACGGCGTCCGCCGGGTCGTCCGGAGGCCGGTGCATGCCTCAGACTGGTGTCCCGTGAGTTCCCCTGCGCCCATACCGACGCGAGTCGTGCTGCTCTGCGGCCCCTCCGGCTCCGGCAAGTCCCTCCTCGCGGCCCTCTCCGGTCTTCCGGTGCTGCGGCTCGACGACTTCTACAAGGAGGCCGGCGACCCGACCCTGCCGCAGGTCCCCGGGAGCTCCGACATCGACTGGGACCACCCCGACTCGTGGGACGCCGACGCGGCCGTCGCGGCGCTCACCGACCTGTGCCGCACGCGGCGCACGGACGTGCCGGTCTACGACATCTCGCTGAGCGCCCGCACGGGGCACGAGAGCGTGGACATCGGGCAGTCCCCGCTGTTCATCGCGGAGGGCATCTTCGCGGCGGAGATCGTCTCGCGCTGCCGGGAGCTCGGCCTGCTGGCGGACGCCCTGTGCCTGAGCCGCGGCCCGGTGAAGACGTTCCGGCGCCGCTTCCTGCGCGATCTGCGGGAGGGCCGCAAGTCGGTGCCGTTCCTGCTGCGCCGAGGCTGGCGCCTGATGCGCCTGGAACGCTCGATCGTCGCCCGCCAGACGGCCCTGGGCGCCCACGCCTGCGACCGCGACGAGGCCCTGACCCGCCTCACGGCGGCCGCCGCGGCGACGCCGACCCCGGCCTGCTGAACGATCACACCGCCTGCTCCGTCGTAGGCACGACACGTACGGCGACGGAGAGGACGAACGATGAGGCGTGCGGTTCTGCTGGTGACGGTGGCGGTCCTGACGGCGGCCGGGTGCTCGGGCGGGGGCGGCGGGGAGGCCGGTGAGGCGTCCTGCTCGGGCCTGGTGACCTACGACGGCCGTGGCTACCTGCCCACGGCGAAGTCCGGCTTCACCGTCGGCGAGCGGCTCGGCACCGCCACCGTCGCGGCCTGCGAGGACACCCCGAACGACCCGGAGACGGGTCTGCCCGAGGCCACGACCGGCGTCTACACGGTCGAGGGGGCAGATCCCACCGAGGCCGTCGCCGTCGGGGACGACCCGTCGACAGCCGCGTACATGACCGCCCGCTGACCACACACGGAAACGGGGCCGGCGGACCCCCCGGCCCCGGCCCCGCACCGTCGTGCTCCACCGCTTCCCCCGTGGTGGAGCACCCCCCGTTCCCCCGTGGATCCCCCCGGTGGCCCCCCAGCCCCCGTGAGTCCCCCCACTGGCACCGCTCCCCCGAGCGGTCCCCCCTTCACCTTCAGGCGACGAGCTCCCCGAAGGCGTCCTCCTCGTCACGGCCGAAGCTGAGGACCTCGTCCTCGCGCAGCCGGCGCAGGGAGCGCCAGATGCTCGACTTCACCGTGCCGACACTGATGTCGAGGATGTCCGCGATCTCCGGGTCGGTGCGGCCCTCGTAGTAACGCAGGACCAGCATCGTCCGCTGGAGTTCGGGCAGCCGGGCCAGCGCCTGCCACAGGACCGCGCGCAGCTCCGTGCCGCGCATCGCGTCCGTGTCGCCGGGCGTCTCCGGCAGCTCCTCGGTCGGGTACTCGTTCAGCTTGCGGCGGCGCCACGCGCTGATGTGCAGGTTCGTCATGGTCCGCCGCAGGTAGCCGCCCACGGCGGCCTTGTCGCTGATCCGGTCCCACGCCCGGTACGTCGAGAACAGCGCGCTCTGCAGCAGGTCCTCGGCCTCGAAGCGGTCACCGGTCAGGTGGTAGGCGGTCGCGTACAGGGAGGCGCGGCGCTCCTGGACGTAGGCGGTGAACTCCGCCTCCGACAGCGAGCGCCGGCTCTCCCCCGAGTCCTCCCCGTACGCGGATCCCCCGTGCGTCTCCCCCGTGCGGCCGTCGACCACCGTCATGTAACCGGTGTGCTGACGCCCCGTGCCGCGAGCGCACCCCCGCCCCGTCGTCCCCCGGCCCCCGTTCACGTCGTGCAGACGCGTGATCACTGCGCTGGTGCTGGTGCCGTGCAGCGTGTTCATCTCGCGCCCCCCGTCGTGGACTTCCGGTGTTCTGCGGTGCTGTCTTGCCTGTGCCGAAAAGCTTGCCCGGCCACTTTCATGGCCCTGTCCGCCGACTGTCACAGACCTGTCACAGGGGTCCGGGACACCCGAGCACTACGCGCGCGTAACCGAACTGCTCGTACAGGTGTCGAAACACCACCCCCGCATGGGCCAGAATGTGCGGCGTGCCTTCCCTGTTGCTGATCGAGGACGACGACGCCATCCGCACGGCCCTGGAGCTTTCGCTCACCCGCCAGGGTCACCGGGTAGCCACGGCTGCCACCGGTGAGGACGGCCTGAAGCTGCTGCGCGAGCAGCGGCCGGACCTGATCGTGCTGGACGTGATGCTGCCCGGCATCGACGGCTTCGAGGTGTGCCGGCGCATCCGGCGCACCGACCAGCTGCCGATCATCCTGCTCACGGCCCGCAGCGACGACATCGACGTCGTGGTCGGCCTGGAGTCCGGCGCGGACGACTACGTCGTCAAGCCCGTGCAGGGCCGGGTGCTGGACGCCCGGATCCGCGCGGTGCTGCGCCGCGGGGAGCGGGAGTCGAACGACGCCGCGACCTTCGGCAGCCTGGTCATCGACCGTGCCGCGATGACCGTCACGAAGAACGGCGAGGACCTCCAGCTCACCCCGACCGAGCTGCGCCTGCTGCTGGAACTGAGCCGCCGCCCCGGTCAGGCCCTGTCCCGCCAGCAACTGCTGCGCCTGGTCTGGGAACACGACTACCTGGGCGACTCCCGCCTGGTGGACGCCTGTGTGCAGCGGCTGCGCGCCAAGGTCGAGGACGTCCCGTCCTCGCCCACCCTGATCCGCACGGTCCGCGGGGTCGGCTACCGCCTGGACGCGCCTCAGTGACGGACACGCAGGCAGGTCTCCGCGGCTGGACCGCGGCTCGCAAGGGAGTGTGGTCGAGGCTGCGGTTCACCAGTCTGCGGCTGCGGCTGGTGGTCGTCTTCGGCCTGGTGGCGCTCACCGCCGCCGTCTCCGCCTCCGGGATCGCGTACTGGCTGAACCGGGAGGCGGTCCTCACCCGCACCCAGGACGCGGTGCTGCGCGACTTCCAGCAGGAGATGCAGAACCGGGCCGGGCTGCTGCCCGCGCGCCCCACGCAGGACGAACTCCAGCACACGGCCGGGCAGATGGCGAACAGCAGCCAGCGCTTCAGCGTCCTGCTGGTCGCCCAGGACGCCGACGGCAAGCCGCTGTACAGCAGCTCCGGCGCCCTGGACGGCTTCACCCTGGCCGACGTGCCCAA
Source organism: Streptomyces sp. NRRL WC-3605 (assembly GCF_001509795.1). Lineage (GTDB taxonomy): Bacteria > Actinomycetota > Actinomycetes > Streptomycetales > Streptomycetaceae > Streptomyces > Streptomyces viridochromogenes. The sequence goes on from NZ_LLZN01000098.1 coordinate 14,790, forward strand.
GTCCCTGCGCACGGCGGTCAACGACAAGCAGCGGGTCGACTCCTCCGACAAGGCCGCGTACCACCTGTACTGGCAGCGGATCGTCGAGGACGACAAGCCGTACCTGATAGCCGGCACCAAGGTCGTCGGCGGCGGCACGACCGGCTACATGCTCAAGTCCCTCGAACAGGAGGCCAAGGACCTCAACTCCCTGGCCTGGTCCCTGGGCATCGCCACCGGCCTGGCCCTGATCGGTTCGGCGCTCCTCGCCCAGGCGGCCGCCACCACCGTGCTCAAGCCGGTGCACCGCCTCGGCGTGGCCGCCCGCCGCCTCGGCGAGGGCAGACTCGACACGCGTCTGCGGGTGTCCGGTACGGACGAACTGGCCGACCTCTCCCGGACGTTCAACAACGCGGCCGAGGCACTGGAGAAACGGGTCGCCGACATGGCCGGCCGCGACGAGGCGTCCCGCCGCTTCGTGGCCGACATGTCCCACGAACTGCGCACGCCGCTCACCGCGATCACCGCCGTCACCGAGGTCCTCGAAGAGGAGCTGGAAGCGGGTACCGGCTCGGTCGACCCGATGATCGAGCCCGCGGTCCGTCTCGTGGTGAGCGAGACCCGCCGCCTGAACGACCTCGTCGAGAACCTCATGGAGGTCACCCGCTTCGACGCGGGCACGGCCCGCCTGGTCCTCGACGACGTCGACGTGGCCGACCTGATCACCGCCTGCATCGACGCCCGCGCCTGGCTGGACGCCGTCGAACTGGACGCCGAACGCGGCATCATGGCCCGCCTCGACCCGCGCCGCCTCGACGTCATCCTGGCCAACCTGATCGGCAACGCCCTCAAGCACGGCGGCTCCCCGGTCCGCGTCACGGTCCGCGAGGAGGACGACGCGGTGGTCATCGACGTACGCGACCACGGCCCCGGCATCCCCGAGGACGTCCTCCCCCACGTCTTCGACCGCTTCTACAAGGCCAGCGCCTCCCGCCCCCGCTCCGAGGGAAGCGGCCTGGGCCTCTCCATCGCCCTCGAGAACGCCCACATCCACGGCGGCGAGATCACCGCCGCCAACTCCCCCGACGGCGGCGCCGTCTTCACCCTGCGCCTCCCCCGGGACGAACCGGCGGACAAGAAGGAGGACTGATGAACCCGCGTCTCCCGGCCCTCCTCACCCTGGCCGCCATAACCCTGGCCGGCTGCGGTATACGGCCCACGGAGGTGCCGACCAACTTCGGCCCGGCCCCCTCCCGCGTCCACTGCTCGCTCTCCGAACCGGACTCCTCCCCCCAGGGGAGCCGCGGCCTCCCGGTCCAGATCTTCCTGCTGTGCGGCTCCCAGCTGGTCGCGGTCGACCGCACGGTCCGCGTCCCCGACGGCACGGCCGACGCGGCCCGCCGCGTCCTGGTGGCCCAGGGCCTCCTGGACGAGCTCCAGGCACCCCCGTCACCGCCGGAGAAGGAGGCGGGCTACACCACGGACGTCCGAGGCGCCACAGGAGTCACCGGCCCGCACCGCGACGACCCGGACGAAACCCTCCGCCTGACGACACCCCCCACGTCCCTCACCTCCTACGCCCTGGCCCAGATCGTCTGCACGTTCTCGGACTCCGCGGCGGCCGAGAGCGACGGCTCGGTCGTCCTGGGCGGCCCCGCGGACACCCCGCCCCGCCGCTACGAGTGCACGGACGAGGTCCGCACCCGCCCCGGCACCGACGCGCCCCCGTCCACGGAGGTCGGCACCACCTGACGCACCCGCGACCGGCCAGCCGCGTACGGCGGAGAGGGGCCGGGGTGGGGGTCCCCCCCCCCGTTACCTTTTTCGTGGCTCCGCAATGGGGCTTCCGGCCTTCGGGTCCGGCATGACTTCCCCCTCCTGTTGTTGATGATCTGGGGGGTG
>NZ_LLZN01000099.1 GCF_001509795.1 Streptomyces sp. NRRL WC-3605
CCCCCTACGGAACCCCCGCCGCCCCCCTCATCGCCGTCCGCGGCGAGGCCCACCTCGAAGTCGAACCCGAGATCGCCCGCATCGGCGTCACCGTCACCTCCCGCGGCAAGGACCGCCGCACCGCCCTCGACGACCTCACCCGGCGCAACGCCGCCGTCCTCGACCTCCTCAAGAGCTACGGCGACGCCGTCGAACACCTGGAGACCGGCGCCCTCACCCTCAGCCCCGAACTGAAGGACAAGGGCCGCGGCGAACGCGTCCACGCCCACCACGGCAGCGTCCACCTCACCGCCGACCTCAACGACTTCACCGCCCTCGGCGAACTCACCACCCGCCTCGCCGACTTGGACCTCACCCGCGTCGACGGCCCCTGGTGGGCCCTGCGCCCCGACTCACCCGCCCACCGGCAGGCCCGCCGGCAGGCCGTCCACGAGGCCGTCCAGCGCGCCCGCGAATACGCCGAAGCCCTCGGAGCCGGCCTCGCCGCCCTCCTCGAACTCGCCGACACCGACACCGGCGCCGACAGCCCCGCACCGCCCCGCGCCGGCCGCACCCGCTCCCTCGCCTACGCGGTCGCCGAGGACGCGCCCGCCGCCCCGCTCGACCTCGAACCCCAGCGCCAGCACGTCGTCGCCCGCGTCGACGCACGCTTCACCATGACCCCACCCCGGCTGTGAGACCTCGTGAAATCGTCGAGTCCCCCGATGGGGTGCCCCGGGATTGCTCATCGGAGCACCCCGCCGCACAATTCAACTCTTGTCAATAACCCTTCATGCAAGGGTCGTTGGGTCGTCACACGCGGCCAATTCTCTACCCGCCGGTAAGTCATAGGGTCGAACCATGCGCCGAGCCAAGATCGTCTGCACCCTGGGCCCCGCCACCGACACCTACGACCGTATAAAGGCACTGGTCGAGGCCGGAATGGACATCGCCCGGTTCAACCTCAGCCACGGCACCCACGCCGAGCACGAGGAGCGCTACCAGCAGGTCCGCAAGGCATCCGACGAGACCGGGCACAGCGTCGGCCTCCTCGCCGACCTTCAAGGACCGAAGATCCGGCTCGGCCGCTTCACCGAAGGACCCGTACTCCTCGAACGCGGCGACACCTTCACCCTCACCGTCGACCCCGACGCCGAGGGCGACCGCCACCAGTGCTCCACCACCTACGCCGGCCTCGCCGCCGACGTCACCCCCGGCGAACGCGTCCTCGTCGACGACGGCAAGGTCTGCCTCGAGGTCACCGACGTCGACGGCCCCCGCGTCCGCACCACCGTCGTCGAGGGCGGCATCGTCTCCGACCACAAGGGCCTCAACCTCCCCGGCGTCGCCGTCTCCGTCCCCGCCCTCTCCGACAAGGACGAGGACGATCTGCGCTGGGCCCTGCGCACCGGCTTCGACGTCATCGCCCTCTCCTTCGTCCGCTCCGGCCGCGACATCGACGACGTCCACCGCATCATGGACGACGAGGGCCGCCGCCTCCCCGTCATCGCCAAGATCGAGAAACCGCAGGCCGTCGACGCCCTCGACGACATCGTGGCCGCCTTCGACGGCATCATGGTCGCCCGTGGCGACCTCGGCGTGGAGATGCCGCTCGAACAGGTGCCGATCGTCCAGAAGCGCGCGATCAAACTGGCCCGGCGCAACGCCAAGCCCGTCATCGTCGCCACCCAGATGCTCGACTCCATGATCGACCACTCCCGCCCCACCCGGGCCGAGGCGTCCGACGTGGCCAACGCCGTCATCGACGGCACCGACGCCGTGATGCTCTCCGGCGAGACCAGCGTCGGCAAACACCCCCTCGAGACCGTCCGCACCATGGCGAGGATCGTCGAAGCCGCCGAGGAGGACCTCCTCGCCCAAGGGCTGCCCCCGCTGACCGAACGCGACAAACCCCGCACCCAGGGCGGCGCCGTCGCCCGCGCGGCCGCCGAGATCGGCGACTTCCTCGGCGCCCGGTTCCTCGTCGCCTTCACCCGGTCCGGCGACACCGCCCGCCGCCTCTCCCGCTACCGCTCCCCGATCCCCCTCCTCGCCTTCACCCCCGAACCGGCCACGCGGTCCCAGCTCAACCTGACGTGGGGCGTGGAGACGTTCCTCGGACCGCACGTGGACTCCACGGACGCGATGGTCGACCAGGTGGACGAACTGCTCCTCCAGTACGGCCGCTGCCAGAAGGGCGACACGGTCGTCATCACGGCAGGCTCCCCACCGGGAGTCACCGGCGCGACCAACCTGGTCCGCGTCCACCACATCGGCGAGGACGACACCCCGAACTGACGGTCAGTACCCGGCGCCGAGATGGAGGCCCAGTGGATAGGCGTACGCGGCGTCGTCGGCGGGACCAAGACCAAGGCCCGCTTGCGTGTGCTGAGGTCGTACATACGGCCCCCTGGGAGAAGGGTCGGGCCGGCACGCAGCAAAAAGCGGATCTTCACGAGAACGTGGACATCCGCATCTGAATTACGACCTTCGAATCGAAGGAAAAGTGCCCCGGGTCGGACTCGAACCGACACTGTATGGGTTTTGAATCCATTGCCTGCTGCCAATTGGGCTACCGGGGCCCGGTGAATCGAAGGTTGACCTCGACCCGCTGCCCGTCCACCTTACCGTAGCTAGGTAGGCTCTTGTCAGCACCACCCATGCCCCTGAACGAGGAGCCCCCGTGACCGCCCCCGAGTCGCCCCAGCCCGTGGACGCGCCCGACGACGACAAGTCGCACGTGCCTCCGCTGACGACCCGTGTCGTCATCGCCGAGGACGAGGCCCTGATCCGGCTCGACCTCAAAGAGATGCTCGAGGAGGAGGGGTACACCGTCGTCGGTGAGGCCGGTGACGGTGAGCAGGCCGTCGAGCTGGCGCGCGAGCACCGGCCCGACCTCGTCATCCTCGATGTGAAGATGCCGAAGCTCGACGGCATCTCGGCGGCCGAGAAGATCGCCGAGGAGAGCATCGCGCCGGTGCTGATGCTGACGGCGTTCTCGCAGCGCGACCTCGTGGAGCGCGCCCGCGACGCCGGCGCCATGGCGTACCTGGTGAAGCCGTTCAGCAAGAGCGACGTCGTCCCGGCGATCGAGATGGCCGTCTCGCGGTTCACGGAGCTGAAGGAACTGGAGAAGGAGGTCGCGGACCTCAGCCAGCGCCTGGAGACCCGCAAGCTGGTGGACCGGGCGAAGTCCGTCCTGCAGACGCAGTACGGCCTGACCGAGCCGGCCGCGTTCCGCTGGATCCAGAAGACGTCGATGGACCGCCGGATGTCGATGCAGCAGGTCGCCGAGGCCGTGATCCAGGACGCCGAGGAGAAGAAGGCCGCCAAGGGCTGATCCGCCCGCTTGAGCGCATGACTGAGGCCCGTGCCCCTGACCGGGGGGCACGGGCCTCAGATGGTGAGGGCGTCAGTCCTCGCCGAGGTACGCCTTGCGCACCGACTCGTCGTGCAGGAGGTCCTGCCCGGAGCCGGAGAGGACGATCTTGCCGACCTCCATGACGTGGCCGTGGTCGGCCAGGGAGAGGGCGGCCTGGGCGTTCTGCTCGATGAGCAGGATGGTGGTGCCGGAGGCCTTGAGCTCCTGGATGGTCGCCATGATCTTCTGCATCATGATCGGCGAGAGACCCATGCTGGGCTCGTCGAGCATGAGCAGCTTCGGCCGGGACATCAGCGCCCGCCCCATGGCGAGCATCTGCTGCTCGCCGCCGGAGAGGGTGCCCGCGGCCTGCTTGCGGCGTTCCCCGAGGATGGCGAAGAGGTCGTAGGCGCGCTGGATGTCCTTCTCGATGCCGTCCTTGTCGTTGCGGAGGAAGGCGCCGAGACGGAGGTTGTCCTCGATCGTCATGCGGGGGAAGATGTGCCGCCCCTCGGGGGAGTGGGCGAGTCCCAGTGAGACGACCTTGTGGGCGGGGATCTTCTTCAGCGATCTGCCGTCGAACTTGATGTCGCCGGACAGCGGCTGGAGGAGGCCCGACAGGGTGCGCAGGGTGGTGGTCTTCCCGGCGCCGTTGGTGCCGATGAGGGTGACGACCTCGCCCGCTTCGACCTTGAACGAGATGCCCTTGACGGCCTCGATCTTGCCGTAGGCGACTCTGAGGTCCTCGACCTCGAGCAGTGCGGTCACTTGTCGTCCCCTTCCGTGGTGCTGTGCGCGTCGCCCTCCGCGGCCTCGACCTCGGCGGCTTCGGCGGCACCGGGCGCGCCCTCGAAGGGCTCGCCGAGGTAGGCGGCGATGACGCGCTCGTCGGCCTGGACGACCTCGGCGGGGCCTTCGACGATCTTCTCGCCCTGGACGAGCACGGCGACCCGGTCGCAGAGGTTCATGATGAACCGGATGTCGTGCTCGATGACGAGGACGGCGATGCCCTGGTCCCGGATGGCGAAGATGAGCTCCTCGGCCGCGCGGGTCTCCTGGGGGTTCATGCCGGCGGTGGGTTCGTCGAGGAGGAGCAGGCCGGGCTCGCTCGCGAGGGCCCGGGCGATCTCCAGCTTCCGCTGTTCGCCGTAGGGCAGGTTGCGGGCGAGGTGGTCGGCCTTGGCGGCGAGGCCGGTGAACTCGAGGAGTTCCATGGCCCGTTCGCGGGACGCCTCTTCGGCCTTCCGGAAGCCGGGCAGGCGCAGCAGGGCGGACCAGAGGCCCTCCTTGGTGCGGGTGTGCCGTCCGACGAGGACGTTCTCCAGAACGGTCATGTTGGCGAAGAGCCGGATGTTCTGGAAGGTCCGGGCGATGCCGGCCTGGGTGACCAGGTGCGGCTTGGGCGGCAGGACGGTGCCCTTGTAGGCGACCTTGCCCTCGGTCGGCACGTAGAGGCCGGTGAGGCAGTTGAAGAAGGTCGTCTTGCCGGCGCCGTTGGGGCCGATGAGGCCGACGATCTCGCCGGTGTTGACGGTGAGGTCGACGCTGCGGACGGCGGTGAGGCCGCCGAAGCGCATGGTGACGCCGCTGGCGTCGAGCACCGTCGTGGTGGTGGGTGCGGTCGTGGTGGTGGTCATGGCGGTCACGCCCCTGCCTTCGCGACGCCGGTCGCGCCTTCGGGCAATGGCTTGTCCTCCGGTACGTCGAGCTGTCCGGTCTCGTGGAATTCGAGCTGCTTCCTGCGGTCGGCGACCAGGCCCTCGGGGCGGAAGCGCATCAGGAGCATCAGGGCGATACCGAAGAGCAGCAGCTGGTACTCGGCCATGAACTGGAGCTTGGCCGGGATGAGGTAGAGCAGTGCCGCGCCGATCAGCGGTCCGCTGATGGTGCCCATGCCGCCGAGGATGACGGCGGCGAGCAGGAAGGCCGAGTTGGGCGGCACGGGGCCGGCGAACTGGTACTGCTCGGGGGTGACGCTGTAGGACACGTGGGCCTGGACGGTGCCGGCGAGGCCGGCGAGGCAGGCGCCGAGCGCGAAGGCGAGGAGCTTCAGGCGGAAGCCGTTGATGCCCATGGCGGTGGCGGCGGTCTCGTCCTCGCGGATGGCGACCCAGGCGCGGCCGATGCGGGATTCCGCGGAGCGGCGGAACACCATCACGACGATGATCGTGAACACCAGCATCAGCAGGTAGTAGTTGGCGGAGCGGGTGAGCTCGTGGCCGAGGACGTCGTGCGGGACTCCGAGGTTGAAGCCGAAGATCTCCAGGTCGGGGATCTGCGGGATGCCGTTGGAGCCGTTGGTGACGTCCGGTCCGCTGTTGCCGTTCAGGTTGTTCATGGTGATGCGGAAGATCTCACCGAAGCCGAGCGTCACGATGGCGAGGTAGTCGCCGCGCAGTCGCAGGGTCGGTGCGCCGATGACGACGCCGAAGATCAGCGAGGCGACGGCGCCGGTGAGGACGGCGGCCCAGAACGGGAAGGTGACGCCGATGGTGGAGGCGGGGGAGCCGGACACCAGGGCGGCGGCGTAGGCGCCGACGCCGAGGAAGGCGACGTAGCCGAGGTCGAGGAGGCCGGCGAGGCCGACGACGACGTTGAGGCCCAGGGCGACCGTGGCGAAGATCAGGATGTTCGCGCCGATGAGGGCGAACTGGTCGTTGGTCTGGGTGAAGGGGAAGCAGATCGCCGCCGCGAACGCCGCGCCGAGGGTGACGTTGCGGTGCTTGGCGGTGAGTGCGGAGAGCCGCTTCAGCAGTCCGGCACGGGTGACGGCGGTGAAGCCGAAGGCCGCGAGGACGAGGAAGCCGATGAACAGCTCGGAGTACTCGGTGCTGATGCCGTACGCGAAGACGTACAGGCCGACGCCGAAGCCGGCGGCGATGATCAGGATCTCCAGCCAGGAGGGGAGGTCCTTGGCGCGGCCGGGCTCGGGGGCGGTGAGCGCGTGGCGGACGCGGCCCCACAGGTGGGGGTGGGGGTCGGCGGCGTCGTAGGGCTGGTCGACGGGGAGGCCGAGGGCGCCGACGACGGCGACGAGTGCGCCGATGCCGGAGACCCAGGCGCCGGGTTCCAGGTTGACGAGGCCGCCGAGTTCCTGCGCGATGGCGCCCATGGCGTAGCCGGTGACGCCGAGCACGCCGAGGGCGGCGAGCAGGACGGGGCTGTTCTTGCCGCCGGGGGTGAGCCAGCCCAGTCCGCGGATGCCGTAGCCGGCGAGCGCGAACAGGAGGGTCAGCAGGGAGCCGACGAGGGTGAGGACCTGGAGGCCGCCGGGGTAGCCGGTGACGGTCAGGTTGCCCGGGAACTCGTCGGTCCAGGTCCAGGCGAGGAAGGTGCCTATGAGGGCGAGGGCGGAGCCGGCGACCGTGAGTCCGCGGGCCGCGGCGTGCGGCAGCGGGATGATCGGGGTGGCTTCGGGGGTGGACACCTTGGTGGTGGTGTCGGTGGTCTTGTCCATGGGGATGTCGGTGGTCATGGGTATCACGCCCGATCCGCGACGCGTTCGCCGAGCAGGCCCTGTGGCCTGAACAGCAGGACGAGGATGAGGAGGCTGAACGCCCACACGTCCTTCCAGGCGCCGCCGCCGAAGAGGTCCATGCCGGGGATCTCGCCGATGTAGCCGGTGGCGAGGGATTCGGCGACGCCGAGGACGAGGCCGCCGAGCATGGCGCCGTAGATGTTGCCGATGCCGCCGAGGACGGCGGCGGTGAAGGCCTTGAGGCCCATCAGGAAGCCCATGCGGAAGCCGACCTGGCCGTTCTTGAGGCCGTAGGCGACGGCCGCGACGGCGGCGAACGCGGCACCGATGGCGAAGGCCATGACGATGATGCGGTCGGTGTTGATGCCCATGAGCTTGGCGGTGTCGGGGTCCTGGGCGGTGGCCTGCATGCCGCGGCCGGAGCGCGTCTTGTTGACGAACAGGCCGAGGGCGATCATGCAGAGCGGGGCGGCTATGAGGACGAAGATGTCGCCGCGCTGGATGTTGGCGCCGAGGATCTCGACGGGGTCGCCCTGGAAGCGGGGGAAGGGGACGTCCTTCTTGGCGTCGGGGAACCACATCCATACGGCCTGCTGCAGGACGATGGACAGACCGATCGCGGTGATGAGGGGCGCCAGGCGGGGTGCGGTGCGCAGGGGACGGTAGGCGAACCGTTCCGCCGCGGTGCCGACGGCGACCGAGACGAGGACACCGCCGATGATCATGAGGGGGATCGCCGCCCCGAGGCCGAAGCCGTCGGGGAGGACCATCCAGACGGTGAGGGCCCCGAAGCCCCCGACCATGAAGATCTCGCCGTGGGCGAAGTTGATGAGCTGGACGATGCCGTAGACCATCGTGTAGCCGATCGCGATGAGTCCGTACATCGCGCCGAGGATGAGTCCATTGGCCAGCTGTTGCGGCAGTTCGTGCACCGCAGGGCCTCCGTGGAGTGGTTCGGATATGGCGCCGCGCGGGGAGCGCTGGTGGGCGCTTCCCGCGCGGCCTGGATCAATGTGTGAGTTGGATGGGTTCTCTGACTCGTCCTTCGTCAGCCGAGCTTGGGCTCGCCGCTGAACTCGGGCGCCCAGGCGTTGTCCTTGATCTTGTAGGCGGTCATGGTGTGGTTCGTGGTGTCACCGAACTCGTCGAACGAGATGGTGCCGGTGACGCCGTCGAACTTGACCTTGGCCATTCCGTCCAGGACCGCCTTGCGGCCGTCGGACGGGACCTTGCCGTCGTTGCCCTCGACCGCCAGCTTGACGGCCTCGATGATGGCCCAGGTGGCGTCGTAGGTCAGGCCGCCGTAGGCCTCGTAGTCGTCCTCGTAGCCCGCGGCCTTGTAGTCCGCGATGAAGGTCTTGGCGGAGGGGAGCTGCTCGACGGGCCGGCCGACGGAGGTCGCGAGGTCGCCCTCGGCCTTCTTGTTCAGCTTCGGGAACTCGCCGGAGTAGATGCCGTCGCCGCCCATGAGCGGGATCTTCTGGCCGCTGTCCTTGAGCTGCTGGCTCAGCGGGCCGGCGGCCGGGTACTCGCCGCCGTAGTACAGGGCCTGGGCGCCGGTCTTCTTGATCTTGGCGACCACGGCGTTGAAGTCACGGTCGTCGGGGTTGATGTGGTCCGTGCCCACGATCTTGCCGCCGAACTTGGTGAAGTTCGCCTTGAAGGACGCGGCGAGGCCGGCGCCGTAGGTCTTCTGGTCGTCGATCAGGTAGACCTTGCTGAGCTTCGCCTTGTTGTACAGGTAGTCCGCGGCGAAGGCGCCCTGGATCTCGTCCGTGGTGGCGGTGCGGAAGAAGGTCTTGAACTGGCGGACCGAGTCGCCGGTCTTCCAGCCGTCGCCCTGGGTCAGCTCGGTGCCGGTGTTGGCCGGGGAGACCTGGGTGAGGCCGGCGTCGTTGAGCGGCTTCTGCATCTGCTGGGAGACGCTGGAGTTCAGCGGGCCGACGACGCCGAGGACGTCCTTGTTGCTGATGAACTTCTGGGCGTTCTGCTGGCCGACGGACGGCTGAGCCTGGTCGTCCAGGGCCTCGATCTTGAACTCGACGCCCTTGACGAACTCCTTCTTGTTGGCCGTCTTGGCGGCCAGGTCCGCGGAGTTCTTCATGCCGAGGCCGAGCGCGGACAGGTCGCCGGACAGCGGGGCGTCGAGGCCGATCACAACTGTGGTCTTGTCGCCGTTGCTGCTGCCGCCGTCGTCGTCACGCGACCCACAAGCCGTGAGTGTCAGCGATCCCGCCGCGAGCGCGGCGGTAATGGCGATGATCGAACGTTGACGCACGAATCAGGTCCTTTCCCTGGCACGGCGGTTCCCCATGGAACGCGCCGAGTCGAGCGCTGGGGACGAAGTGACTTCGAATCCGATGGCTCGGTGACTGGCCGTGACTCTAAGCGCGGGTGGGGAACATGGAGGAGGCTCTGACCAAGGCTGTGACGCTCTTGTTATGACACGCGGTATCCCTGAGCGGTACTGCGTGGGGGGAAGAGCGGATTTCCGGCCGATTCGCCCTGTCCACATAGTGAGAACCCGCAGCGTTCGCGCGTAGCTTCTTCATTAGTGTTCAGGGGTTTTGGTGATGACCGCATTCGTTGTCGAGGGCTACCGGCGGCCTCGCGGGGGTCCATGGCGAAGCGTCGGGCCACGGTGGACGGGACGCCGTTTATTGCAGCCGTATTACGCAGAGTTACCCGGGTGAAAGAGGTCCGGCGCGCCTCCCCTTATTCGTGTAGGGGGCATGAAAATGGAATTCTTGATTTCGCTCCTCAGCCCCATGGGCCTCCGGTGGGTCCGCCGTCCCGGTACCGCTTCTCGCAGGCCGCCCGCGCACGGCGGTCGACGATCCGGCCGGCCGCCGCGTCACCGGCGCGCTCGCGCTCGGCGCGGGCTTCGTCGACCACCGCGCGGAGGATCTCGTACTGCCCGTCGGACAGCCCCATCGACTGGTAGTCGCCGTAGGTGTCGCCCTTCAGCGCCCGGCGCGACCAGTACGCGATGATCCGCGTGCACAGCTCGGCCGGTGAAGTCGCCGTGGGGGAGGGGGAGTCGCCGCTCGCCGGGACGCCCGCCGGGGAGGGCTCCGCGCCCGGGCCCCCGCAGCCGCCCGCCGAGCAGGCGGCCAGCAGGACCAGTCCGAGCGCGGCCCCCCTGCGGCACACCCCTGCCTTGGTCATGCCCCGACCGTATTCCGCCGCACGGCCGGGATCAACGGCGGGGTGGCAAAGGAGAGTTGACCCTCCGTCACTCCGCCGGGCGGACCCGCTCCGCGTCGCCGGGGTTCACGTCCCGCAGCATGCAGGTCAGCCGCGCGGTGCACACCCGCCGCCCCTGCTCGTCGCTGACCACGATCTCGTACGTCGCCGTCGAGCGGCCCCGGTGCAGCGGTGTGGCGACACCGGTCACGAGGCCGGAGCGGGCGCCCCGGTGGTGGGTGCAGTTCAGGTCCACACCCACCGCGATCTTGGACGTGCCGCCGTGCAGCATGGACCCCACCGAGCCGAGCGTCTCGGCGAGCACCGCGGACGCGCCGCCGTGCAGCAGGCCGTACGGCTGGGTGTTGCCCTCCACCGGCATCGTCCCTACGACCCGCTCGGCGGACGCCTCCACGATCTGAACGCCCATGCGCGTGCCGAGGTGCCCGGCCGAGAACAGGGCCTGAAGATCGACGCCGAGCGCGGCGTACTCGTCGATGACCTCCTGCGGGAACTTCACGTGCTGCTGCTCGCCCATGGGCCCGGCTCCGTTCGTCGTGATCACTCGGTGGCGTGGTGACACCGCCTGAGCAAACGCTCAGTCGGTCGCCGATTGTTCCAGACGCACGATCACGGACTTGCTGGCCGGGGTGTTGCTGGTGTCGGCGGTGGCGTCCAGCGGCACCAGCACGTTGGTCTCCGGGTAGTAGGCCGCCGCGCAGCCCCGCGCCGTCGGGTAGGCGACCACCCGGAACCCGGGCGCCCGCCGCTCCACGCCGTCCTTCCACTCGCCGACCAGATCCACGTACGACCCGTCGGCGACCCCGAGGCGCCGGGCGTCCTCCGGGTTGACCAGCACCACCCGGCGGCCGTTGCGGATGCCCCGGTAGCGGTCGTCCAGACCGTAGATCGTGGTGTTGTACTGGTCGTGCGAGCGCAGCGTCTGCAGCAGCAGCCGCCCCTCGGGAACCTCCGGGTACTCCACCGGCGCCGCCGTGAAGTTGGCCCTGCCGGTCGCCGTCGGGAAGCGGCGCTCGTCGCGCGGGGCGTGCGGCAGCGTGAAGCCGCCGGGACGCGCCACGCGCGCGTTGAAGTCCTCGAAGCCGGGGACGACCCGCGCGATACGGTCCCGGATCGTCGCGTAGTCCTTCTCGAACTCCTCCCAGGGCGTACGGCTCTTCTCGCCCAGCACCCGGCGGGCCAGCCGGCACACGATCGCCGGCTCCGACAGCAGGTGCGCACTCGCCGGCTCCAGGCGTCCACGGGAGGCGTGCACCATGCCCATGGAGTCCTCGACGGTGACGAACTGCTCGCCGCCGCCCTGCAGATCGCGCTCGGTACGGCCCAGCGTCGGCAGGATCAGCGCCCGCGCGCCCGTGACCGCGTGGCTGCGGTTCAGCTTCGTCGACACGTGCACCGTCAGCCGGGCCCGCCGTACGGCCGCCTCGGTGACGGCCGTGTCCGGCGTGGCCGCCACGAAGTTGCCGCCCATCGCGAAGAACACCTTCGCCTCGCCGTCGCGCAGCGCCCGGATGGCCCGGACGACGTCCAGGCCGTGCTCACGCGGCGGCGCGAACCCGAACTCCCGCTCCAGGGCCTCCAAAAAGGCGGGCGCGGGCCGTTCGAAGATGCCCATCGTGCGGTCGCCCTGCACGTTGGAGTGACCGCGCACCGGGCACACGCCCGAGCCGGGGCGGCCGATGTCGCCGCGCAGCAGGAGGAAGTTGACGATCTCCCGGATCGTCGGCACCGAGTGCTTGTGCTGGGTCAGGCCCATCGCCCAGCACACCACCGTGCGCCGTGAGGCCAGCACCATCTCCAGCGCCCGGTCGACGTCCTCGCGCGCGAGGCCCGTCGCCGCCAGCGTCTCGTCCCAGTCGGCGGCGCGGGCGGCCGCGGCGAACTCCTCGAAGCCGTGCGTGTGGTCCCGGACGAAGTCGTCGTCGACGGCGCCCTCGGTCTCCAGGATCAGCTTGTTCAGCAGCCGGAACAGCGCCTGGTCGCCGCCGATGCGGATCTGCAGGAACAGATCGGTGAGCGCGGCGCCCTTGATCATGCCCTGCGGGGTCTGCGGGTTCTTGAACCGCTCCAGACCGGCCTCGGGCAGCGGGTTGACGGTGATGATCCGCGCGCCGTTCGCCTTCGCCTTCTCCAGGGCGGAGAGCATCCGCGGATGGTTCGTCCCCGGGTTCTGCCCGGCGACGATGATCAGCTCCGCCTTGTACAGGTCCTCCAGCAGGACGCTGCCCTTGCCGACGCCGATCGTCTCCGACAGCGCCGAACCGGACGACTCGTGGCACATGTTCGAGCAGTCCGGCAGGTTGTTCGTGCCGAGCTCGCGGGCGAAGAGCTGGTAGAGGAAGGCCGCCTCGTTGCTGGTGCGGCCCGAGGTGTAGAAGACGGCCTCGTCGGGCGAGCCGAGCGCGGCGAGCTCCTCGGCGACGATGTCGAAGGCCCGCTCCCAGGTCACCGGCTCGTAGTGGGTACCGCCCTCCGGCAGGTACATGGGGTGGGTGAGCCGCCCCTGCTGCCCGAGCCAGTAGCCGCTGCGCGTCGCCAGGTCGGCCACGGGGTGCGCGGCGAAGAACTCCGGGGTGACCCGGCGCAGCGTGGCCTCCTCGGCGACCGCCTTCGCGCCGTTCTCGCAGAACTCCGCCGTGTGCCGGTGCTCCGGCTCGGGCCAGGCGCACCCCGGGCAGTCGAAGCCGTCCTTCTGGTTGACCCGCAGCAGGGTCAGGGCGGTGCGCTTGATCCCCATCTGGCGCTGCGCGACCCGCAGGGTGTGGCCGATGGCGGGCAGGCCCGCCGCCGCGTGCTGGGGCCCGGCGACCTCGGGCGCGTCCTGGACCGGATCACCCGTGGGCGGCTTGCTGGCCATCGCGCACTCTCCTTCGTGTACACGTGTGAGCTACGTCTCCGATCCTCGCACGCGGAACCGGCCCTGCGGGGAGCGGGTGTTCGGGCCCCGCACGGTGCCGGGAGCGCCCGGGCGGCACCCCGGCGGGGCCCGGCTGTCAGTGGGGCGTGGCAGGATCGGGGGCGTGGCAGAGACAGCATCGAAGCAGACCGACAGCACCCCCGGCGGCGGCCGGCCCCGCCTGATGCTCATGGACGGGCACTCGCTGGCCTACCGCGCCTTCTTCGCGCTGCCCGCGGAGAACTTCACGACGGCGACGGGCCAGCCGACGAACGCGATCTACGGCTTCGCGTCGATGCTGGCCAACACGCTGCGTGACGAGGCGCCCACCCACTTTGCCGTGGCGTTCGACGTCTCCCGCAAGACCTGGCGCTCCGAGGAGTTCACGGAGTACAAGGCGAACCGCTCCAAGACCCCGGACGAGTTCAAGGGCCAGGTCGAGCTGATCGGGGAGCTGCTGGACGCGATGCGCGTCTCCCGGTTCGCCGTCGAGGGCTTCGAGGCCGACGACGTGATCGCCACGCTCGCCACCCAGGCCGAGGCCGCCGGTTTCGAGGTGCTGATCGTCACCGGCGACCGCGACTCGTTCCAGCTGGTCAGCGAGCACACCACCGTGCTGTACCCGACCAAGGGCGTCTCCGAGCTGACCCGGTTCACGCCGGAGAAGGTCGTCGAGAAGTACGGCCTGACCCCCGCCCAGTACCCTGACTTCGCGGCCCTGCGCGGCGACCCGTCGGACAACCTGCCGGGCATCCCCGGCGTCGGCGAGAAGACCGCCGCGAAGTGGATCAACCAGTTCGGGTCCTTCGCGGACCTGGTCGAGCGCGTCGAGGAGGTCAAGGGCAAGGCCGGGCAGAACCTCCGCGAGCACCTGGAGGCCGTCAAGCTCAACCGCCGCCTCACCGAGCTGGAGCGGCAGGTCGAGCTGCCGAAGACCGTCACCGACCTCGCGCGCGAGCCGTACGACCGCAAGGCCGTCGCGATGATCCTCGACACCCTGGAGATCCGGAACCCGTCGCTGCGCGAGCGGCTCTTCGGCGTCGACCCGGGCGCCGAGGAGGCCGAGACCACGCCGATCTCCACCGAGGGCGTCGCCCTGGACGGCACCGTCCTCGGCACCGGAGAGCTGGCTCCCTGGCTGGCGGAGCACGCCGGCGGGGCGCTCGGCGTGGCCACCGTCGACACCTGGGCCCTCGGCACCGGCTCGGTCGCCGAGGTCGCGCTGGCCGCGGACGGCGGCGCGGCCGCCTGGTTCGACCCCTCACAGCTGGACGAGGCCGACGAGCGGGCGTTCGCCGGCTGGCTCGCGGACGCCGAGCGGCCCAAGGTCTTCCACAACGCCAAGGGCGCCATGCGGGTCTTCGCCGAGCACGGCTGGAGCATCGAGGGCGTCCGCATGGACACCGCGCTCGCCGCCTACCTGGTCAAGCCGGGCCGCCGCTCCTTCGATCTGGACGCGCTGTCCCTGGAGTACCTGCACCGCGAGCTGGCGCCCGCCGCCACGGCCGACGGGCAGCTGGCCTTCGGAGCGGACGAGGGCGCCGAGGCCGAGGCGCTCATGATCCAGGCCCGTACCGTCCTCGACCTGGGCGAGGCCTTCGAGGGCCGCCTCGAGGAGGTCGGCGCCGCCGAGCTGCTGCGCGACATGGAGCTGCCGACCTCCGCCCTGCTCGCCCGCATGGAGCGGCACGGCATCGCGGCGGACCGGGCCCACCTGGAGGCCATGGAGCAGATGTTCGCGGGCGCCGTGCAGCAGGCCGTGAAGGAGGCGCACGCGGCGGCCGGGCACGAGTTCAACCTGGGCTCGCCCAAGCAGCTCCAGGAGGTCCTCTTCGGCGAGCTGGCGCTGCCCAAGACCAAGAAGACCAAGACCGGCTACACCACCGACGCCGACGCCCTGGCCTGGCTCGCCGGCCAGACGGACAACGAACTGCCGGTGATCATGCTCCGCCACCGTGAGCAGGCGAAGCTGCGGGTCACGGTCGAGGGCCTGATCAAGACGATCGCCACGGACGGCCGCATCCACACGACGTTCAACCAGACCGTCGCCGCCACCGGCCGCCTCTCCTCCACGGACCCCAACCTGCAGAACATCCCGGTCCGCACCGACGAGGGCCGCGCGATCCGCCGGGGCTTCGTCGTGGGCGAGGGCTTCGAGTCCCTGATGACCGCGGACTACAGCCAGATCGAGCTGCGCGTGATGGCCCACCTGTCGGAGGACGCGGGCCTGATCGAGGCGTTCACCTCCGGCGAGGACCTGCACACCACGGCGGCCTCCCAGGTCTTCGCGGTGGAGCCGTCCGCCGTGGACGCGGAGATGCGCCGCAAGATCAAGGCGATGTCGTACGGCCTCGCGTACGGGCTGTCGGCCTTCGGCCTCTCCCAGCAGCTGAACATCGAGGCGGCCGAGGCCCGCACCCTGATGGACGCGTACTTCGAGCGGTTCGGCGGCGTACGCGACTATCTGCGCCGCGCGGTCGACGAGGCACGGGCCACCGGGTACACGGCGACCCTCTTCGGCCGCCGCCGCTACCTGCCCGACCTCAACAGCGACAACCGCCAGCGCCGCGAGGCGGCCGAGCGCATGGCGCTGAACGCGCCCATCCAGGGCACGGCGGCCGACATCGTCAAGATCGCCATGCTGAACGTGGACCGGGCCCTGCGCGAGTCCGGCCTCGCCTCCCGCATGCTCCTCCAGGTCCACGACGAAATCGTCCTGGAGATCGCCCCGGGCGAGCGTGAGACGGCGGAGGAGCTGGTCCGCCGCGAAATGTCGAACGCCGTCCACCTCAGGGTCCCCCTGGGCGTCTCGGTGGGCGCAGGCCCCGACTGGGAATCGGCGGCCCACTAGCCGCAACGGGACAACGCCGGGCCGGAGACTCACCGGCCCGGCGGCGAGCCGAAGCCACACCCTCAGGCGCGCGGGGAACACAAAGCACCGGCCCGGACCACCCCCGCCAGGGGCGCGGGGAACTGCGCGAGCAACCTCCACGGTCCGCACACAACGCACCGGCCCGGACCACCCCCTCCAGGGGCGCGGGGAACTGCGCGAGCAACCCCCACTCACCCGCACCCGCGAAACAAGCCGCACCC
>NZ_LLZN01000100.1 GCF_001509795.1 Streptomyces sp. NRRL WC-3605
GTACTGCAGGGGGGACCCTGTGGGAGAGTAGGACACCGCCGAACAATTTTTGAGAAAGGGCTCACACCTTACGGTGTGGGCCCTTTCTGCATTTCCGGTCCCGTTTTCCGGACGCTTTCCCGAGGTATTCAGGACGGGTGCACCAGGCCCGCGTCGTAGGCCAGGATGACCGCCTGGACACGGTCCCGGGAATTCGTCTTCGCGAGGATGCGGCCCACGTGCGTCTTCACCGTGGACTCGGCGAGGTGCAGGCGCGCGGCTATCTCGGTGTTCGTCCAGCCTCTGCCCACCACCGTGAGGATCTCTCGTTCGCGTTCGGTCAGGGCGGACAGGCGCGGGTCCTGCCCCGGCTTTCCCTGGGCTCCCCGGTCGGTGTCCTGGGGCGTACCGGACGGCAGGTGGTGGACGTATGCGTCCAGGAGGCGGCGGGTCAGGCTGGGGGCGACCACCGCGTCGCCTGTGGCCACCGCCCGGATGCCGGCGAGGAGTTCCTCCGGCTGGGCGTCCTTCACCAGGAAGCCCGAGGCGCCGGCGCGGAGGCCGGAGTACGCGTACTCGTCGAGGTCGAACGTGGTGAGGATGAGGACCCGGGTGCGGTCCCCGGCGGCCGTGATGCGGCGAGTGGCCTCGATGCCGTCCAGGCCGGGCATGCGGACGTCCATCAGGACCACGTCCGGGTTGAGTTCCGCCGTCATACGAACCGCTTCGCTGCCGTTGGCGGCCTCGCCCAGGACCGTCATGTCGTCCTGGCTCTCCAGGAGCATGCGGAAGCCGAAGCGCTGGAGGGTCTGGTCGTCGGCGATGAGGACGGTGGTCACTGGGGGGACTCCTCCGGGAGGCTCAGGTGGACGCGCCAGCCGCGCGCGGGGTGCGGGCGGGGACCGGCCTCAAGTGTGCCGCCGTACAGGGCCGTTCGCTCGCGCATGCCGGGCAGGCCGCGGCCGTCCGGTCCGGGTGCGGGGCCGCCGCGGCCGGTGTCCGTGACCGTGGCGGTGACGGCGCCCCTCTCCTCGTACGACAGCTCTATGCGGGCGGTCGTGCCGGGGCCGGCGTGTTTGAGGGTGTTGGTCAGGGACTCCTGGAGGACGCGGTAGACGGTGAGCTGGCGGCCGGGGGAGAGGGCCGGGGTGCCGGTCACCGTGAGGTCAACGGGGAGGCCGGCCGCGCGGACGCCGCCGACGAGCTGGTCGAGGTCGGTGAGGCCGGGCTGCGGGGCGAGTTGTGGTCCGGGGGCCTCCTCGGGGTGCTCCTCCTCGCGCAGGACGTCGAGGAGGCGGCGCAGTTCGCCGAGGGCCTGGCGGCTGGTGGTGGCGATGGCGTTCAGGGCCTGGGCGGCGCGCTCCGGGGACTTGGCGGCGGCGTACTTGCCGCCGTCCGCGAGGCCGGTGATGACGGAGAGGTTGTGGCCGATGATGTCGTGCATCTCCCGGGCGATCCGCGCGCGTTCGGCGGCTGCCGCGAGGCGGGCCTGCTGGTCGCGTTCGATCTCCAGGCGGCGGGCGCGGTCCTCGAGGGTCTCGGTGTGGTCGCGGCGGGTGCGGACGGTGATGCCGATGGCCGTCGCCACGGCGAACGTCATGAGGACCGGGACGATGTCCTGGTCCGGGCCGCCGCCCTGCGGATGGCGTACGGCCGTCACGGCGGCGCTCGCGGTGAGCAGGGCCGCCGCCCACCACAGGGAGCGGGCCGGGCGGCGCAGGGCGATGTGGAAGACGACCAGCAGGTGCAGCATGACTGCCTGGAGGGTGATACCCGTCCAGGCGTTGACGAGGGCGAACGGGGTCAGGGCCAGGAGGACGGCGCGGGGGTGGGTGCGGCGCCACAGGAGGGGCGCGGACAGGCCCAGGCTGAGGGTGAGGACGAGCCAGTGGGGGCTGTCGGGGGCGCGGGTGACGTTGAGCCAGCCGCCGCCGTAGTAGTCGATCAGGGCCGCCGTCACCCAGAATCCGGTGAGGTGCAGGTCCCAGACGAGTGGGTGGCTCGCGTCGAAGGCCCGGACGCGCCTGCTGACGCGCTGGACGTACTGGGTCAGCGGCTCGGCCGTGCGTGCCCCGGTGGCTGGTTGCTCCGTCACGCCGTCCATCGTGCGGGTTCTTCCCGCCCGCTCCCAGAGGCGTGGGGCGTATTCCGGATGAGGGATGTCGTACCCGGGTACTACGGTGGCCGTCATGTGCAGCAGCAGCCCCGAGAGCTATGTGATCAGGTCGATACGGGCGGACGAGTGGCCGGCCGTGAAGGAGCTGCGGCTCGCCGCGCTCCAGGACCCGGTCGCGCACCTGGCGTTCCTGGAGACGTACGAGGACGCCCTGACGCGGTCCGACGCGTTCTGGCAGGAGCGGGCGGCCGGTGCGTGCGAAGGCGCGGACGGGGCGCAGCAGATCATCGCCGTGCGTCCCGACGGGGTGTGGGTCGGTACGGCCACCGTGCTGGTCGAGGAGCCGGGCACGACGGACTGGGCCGGGTTTGCGGTGGAGCGCAAGCAGGGGCACGTGGTGGGGGTGTTCGTGCGGCCCGAGGAGCGGGGGAGCGGGCTGACGGACGTGCTGTTCGACGCCGCCCTGGAGTGGGCCTGGTCGCGGGGCGCCGAGCGGGTGCGCCTCATCGTGCACGAGGAGAACGGGCGGGCGCAGCGCTTCTACCGGCGGGTGGGGTTCGTGCCGTCCGGGGTGACCGTGCCGCTCGGTGAGCAGGGGGCACGCGAGCTGGAGTTCGTCGTCGAACGGCCGTGACAGGCACGGCCGGACGGCCCGGTCAGCCGGGCAGTTCGGCGTGCGGCCAGCGGGAGCGGGCCTGCTCGCGGGACCGGAGCAGGGCCAGGGTCGGCATACCCCGGTCCGCTCCGGTTGCCAGCAGCTCAGGTACCTGGGGAAGCGGAGCCACGGCGGCGACGTCGTCCAGGACGAGCGTCATTGGTGGGTCGAGGCGACCGGAGGATGACCGTTCGGCCATGCGCCGGCCGCGCTCGACCACGCTTGCGGCCAGGGCCGTCAGGAGGGGCATGGCGCCCGGCTCGGCTCTGGGGTCCTCGATGGATTCACCCACCACGTAAAGCGTGCCCGTTTCGTGCACGAAGGAATCCAGGGTGAGTGCATCGGTTCGGTAGGGCGTGCAGGACTCCCGCACGTTGACCGTCGAGAGGGCGGCCAGCGCCCGGGTGGTCAACTCCTGAGCCATGTCCCGGCGTTCGGGGTGGGCGGTGAGCGCCGCCTCCAGTTCCCCGGCGGACCCGGCCGCGGCCTTCGGATGGGTGCGGAGGATGCGTACGGCGTCCTGGATCTGGGTGCCCTGGGACCAGCGGTGGACGTGCCGGACGGTGCGGCCGTCGACGGCGGCGGCGTGCAGACAGCAGCGCAGCAGCGTCTCCGCGGTGTCGCCGACCGCCTGGTCGAGGCGTGAGGTGGGGCGGACCGGGGCGAGCAGCGCGGCGGCCCGGGCGGCGGCCGTGGCCTTGTCCTCGCAGCCGGTGGTGGGCGACCAGTGGAGGCGGGCCGGGGTGTCGCACAGGTGGGCGGGG
The DNA here is from genome assembly GCF_001509795.1 of Streptomyces sp. NRRL WC-3605. Taxonomy (GTDB): domain Bacteria; phylum Actinomycetota; class Actinomycetes; order Streptomycetales; family Streptomycetaceae; genus Streptomyces; species Streptomyces viridochromogenes. The sequence goes on from NZ_LLZN01000100.1 coordinate 3,515, forward strand.
TCGTACAGGAGGACCGGGCCCAGCTTGCCGCGGGCGTCCTTGGTGTCCTGCCAGAGCGCCGGGTCGGACGTGACGACGAGCGCGGGGCCCTCGGCGTCGAGGACCGCCTGGGCGGCGCGGTGCCGGCGGGCGTCCCTGGGGGCCACGACGAGCGTCTCGCGGGCCGTGACGGCGGTCGGGAGGGGCGCGAGGGCCGGCTCGGCGAGAAGAGGGACCGGCAAGGCCTTCTCGGTGTGCGGGGCCGTGTCGGTGAGCGCGGCCGTCTCGGTGTGCGGGGCCGCGTGCTCGACGGCCGGTTCCGGCTGCCGTGCCACCGCGGGGGCCGTCTGCCGCGGCTCGGGCGCCGGCACGGGCTCCGTGCGTGGGGCCGGCACCTCGTGGGGCGCCGGTGCGGCGGGCGCGTAGGGGCGGCCCGCGCGGCGGGCCGCCCGGACGGCGCGCCAGCGGGCCAGCGTGCCCATCACGAAGACGGTGAGCACGACCAGCACCATCAACTGGCCGATGAACAGGCCCCAGAACAGTCCGTAGCCGGACAGCTGCCCCTCCGGGGTGTCCGGCCACGCGCCCGCGAGGTCGTGGGGGTCGCCGATCAGGGAGCGCATGGCGAGCGGTGTACGGGAGACCGTGACGCCGTCCGGCCACGACCCGTGCGCGAACAGGCCCGCCAGGCCCGTCGCCGTCCACACCATCAGGGTCATGCCGAGGAGGAAGCCGAGTATGCCGATCAGCAGGCCGTCGGAGACGCCTCCCTGGCCCTCCCCGTTCCGGCGCTCCCCGCGGTCGTCCGGTCTCACGCTCGCCTCCCCCTACGCCACCGTCGATTCCGAGTCGCCCAGATGCTGCTCCACGAAGGCCGCCGCCCGTTCCTCCGCCTCCAGTTCGGCGGCGCGCAGGGCGTCGTCGGCGAGATGGTCGGCGGACGACTCGGTCATCGCGCGGTCGGTGAAGACCAGCGGGCGCTCGGACTCCGTGATCAGGTGCTTGACCACCTGGACGTTGCCGTTGACGTCCCAGACCGCGATGCCCGGGGTGAGCGACGGGATGATCTCCACGGCCCAGCGGGGCAGGCCGAGCACCCGGCCGGTCGCCCGTGCCTCGTCGGCCTTCTGCGCGTAGATCGTCCTGGTCGACGCCATCTTCAGGATGGCGGCCGCCTCCTTGGCCGCCGCGCCGTCCACGACGTCGGAGAGATGGTGGACGACGGCCACGAAGGACAGGCCGAGCCGGCGGCCGAACTTCAGCAGCCGCTGGAACAGCTGGGCCACGAACGGGCTGTTGATGATGTGCCAGGCCTCCTCGACCAGGAAGATGCGCTTCTTCCGGTCGGGGCGGATCCAGGTGTGCTCCAGCCACACGCCGACGATCGCCATCAGGATCGGCATGGCGATGGAGTTGCGGTCGATGTGGGACAGGTCGAACACGATGAGGGGCGCGTCGAGGTCGATGCCGACCGTCGTGGGGCCGTCGAACATGCCCCTGAGGTCACCGTCGACGAGCCGGTCCAGCACCAGTGCCACGTCCAGGCCCCACGCCCGTACGTCGTCTATGGCGACGTTCATCGCCTCCGCCGAGTCGGGTTCGGGGTGCCGCAGCTGCTCCACGATGTCGGTGAGGACGGGCTGGCGCTCCACGATGGTCTCGTTGACGTAGGCGTGCGCGACCTTCAGCGCGAAGCCGGAGCGCTCGTCCAGGCCGTGGCCCATCGCGACCTCGATGATGGTCCGCAGCAGCGCCAGCTGGCCCGTCGTGGTGATCGACGGGTCGAGCGGGTTGAGCCGGATGCCGTGGTCGAGGGCGGCCGTCGGGTCCAGCCGGATCGGCGTTATGCCCAGCTGCTCGGCGATGAGGTTCCACTCGCCGACGCCGTCCTCGCCCTGGGCGTCCAGGACGACGACCTGGCGGTCGCGGAAGCGGAGCTGGCGCAGGACGTACGTCTTCTCCAGCGCCGACTTGCCGTTGCCGGACTCGCCGAGGACCAGCCAGTGCGGTGCGGGGAGCTGCTGGCCGTACAGCTGGAAGGGGTCGTAGATGTAGCCCTTCCCGGAGTAGACCTCACGGCCGATGATGACGCCGGAGTCGCCGAGGCCGGGGGCGGCGGTGGGCAGGTACACCGCCTGCGCCTGGCCCGTGGACGTGCGCACCGGTGGCCGGGTCGTCTCGACCTTCCCGAACAGGAAGGACGTGAAGGCGTCGGTGAGGACGGACAGCGGGTCCCGCATCAGGTCCTACCTCCGAATGCCGGTGGCGAAGGGGAGTGTGTTCACGAATGCCCGGTGGTGCTCGCGGTCGCACCACTCCAGCTTCAGATACGACTTTCCGGCCGACGCCCGGATGGTCCGCTTGTCGCGGGCCAGGGCCTCGGGAGTACGGGAGGACACGGTGATGTAGCCGACGAGGTTGACGCCGGCCGCGCCGCTCGCGAGGTCCTCGCCGCGCTGGTCGAGACGGGTGTGGGCGGCGATGTCACGGGGGTCGACCGTGCGGTTCATCTTGGCGGCGCGGCTGGCCTCGGCCTCGTCGTTGGTCTTCTCGGTGAGCATGCGCTCGATGGCGATCTCGGTGGGTTCGAGGTCCATCGTGACGGCGACCGTGCGGATGACGTCCGGGGTGTGGACGAGCAGCGGAGCCAGGAAGTTGACGCCGACCGGGGTCATCGGCCACTCCTTCACCCAGGCCGTGGCGTGGCACCAGGGCGCGCGCGTGGAGGACTCGCGGGTCTTCGCCTGGAGGAACGTCGGCTCCATGGCGTCGAGCTCGGCCGGCCAGGCGTTGCGCCGCGTCATCGCCTGGATGTGGTCGATGGGGTGGTCCGGGTCGTACATGGAGTGGATCAGCGACGACAGGCGGCCCTGGCCGAGGGGCTGCCGGACCCGGATGTCGGCCTCCTGGAGGCGCGAGCAGATGTCGGTCAGCTCACGGGCCATGACCACCGCGAGCCCGGCGTCCCGGTCGACCTTGCCGCGCCCGTGCGGGCGGGCGGCACGGGCCATCGCCTGGGCCTCGGCGGCCAGCTCACGGGTGTAGTGCATGCAGGCGACGAGGTAGGCGCGGTGCTGCTCGCTGCTCGTCGACACCATGGACTGGAGCTGGTCGTACGACTGCTGGAGCCATCCCGGGGCCCGGTCGTCGCCGCGGACGGCGACGTCCTTGGCGTGGGCGTCGGGGTCGGCGGGCAGGGTGCGGGCCAGCATCTGCAGGCGGGTCACGAAGCCGTCGTTGTTGGCGACGTGCTTCAGCAGGGTGCCGAAGCGGTCGACCAGGGCCTCCTGGTCCTCGGAGTCGCGCAGGCCGACACCGGGGCCCTCGATCTCGATGGCGGCGGTGACGGTACGGCGGTCGGCGTGCAGCAGCACGGCGATCTCGTCCGGCCCGAAGGGGGCGGCCAGCCACGTGATGCGGCCGATGCCCGGCGGCGGCCCGACCTCGACCTCACGGCCGTCGATGCGAGTGCCGGCCTCCATGGCGGAGGAGCGGTAGGTGGTGCCCCGGCGCAGGGTGCGCTTGTAGCTGCGGTTGATCTCGAACCACTTGTAGAAGGTCCGGTGCTTGTACGGCACGTACACCGCGGCCAGCGCGAGCAGCGGGAAGCCCATGAGCAGCACGATCCGCAGGGACAGGACGGGGACGAGCAGTCCGCACATCATGCCGAGGAACGCGCCGGTGATGATCAGCGCGATCTCGCCGGACTCGCGGTTGCGGCCGACGATCGCGTTCGGCCGGGCACGGCCGATCAGATAGGTACGGCGGGGCGTGACCGGATGGGACACGTGGGACTCGGTCGTCAACGCCCGTCACCTCCTGGACGATTGCTGCGGGTGTTGCCTGCGTGCGGGGTGTTCACCGGGCTGCTCGAACGGGGTGCGGGTGCGGCGGAGGGGACAGATCCGCCGCCCCCGTTCGAGGAGCGCGAGCTGTGGGCGGCGACGCCGCCGGAGGCCGGGTTGGCCGGGCGGGGGGCACTGGCCGCACCCCCTCCGGCGTTGTTGTCGGCCCGGGAGCTGTGCGTCTTGATGCCCTGGGCGACGAGGGTGGCCGGGGAGCTGATGACGGCCGCGGCCTTGCTCTCGGCGCCGCGCATGATGCGGTTGTTGCGGGTGTTCGCGATCTCGTCGCCGAAGCCGGGGACGAAGCGGTAGATCATCGCCGAGGCGAAGATCGCGAGCAGGATGATGGCGAGGCCGGAGACCACGGCGGCCAGGGAGTCGGGGCCCTCCTCGCTGGCGAGGGCGCCGGCGAGGCCGAGGACGATGACGATGACCGGCTTCACCAGGATGACGGCGATCATGATGCCGGCCCAGCGGCGGACGTGGCCCCAGAGGTCCTTGTCGACGAGACCGGCGTAGACGACGACGCCGAGCAGGGCGCCGACGTAGAGCAGCACGGCCCGGATGTAGAGCTCCAGGTAGAGGATGCCGGCGGCGAGGATCGAGATCAGCGAGACCAGGATCAGCATGATCGGGCCGCCGCCGATGTCGTCGCCCTTCTCCAGGGCCTCGGAGAACGTGCCGAAGAACGTGTCCGTCTGGTTGCCGGTCGCCTTCGCCAGGACGTCGCTGACGCCGTCGGTCGCCGAGACGACGGTGTAGAGGACGAGGGGCGTGAAGGCGGACGCCAGCACCGTGAGCCAGAGGAAGCCGATGGCCTCCGACAGGGCGGTCGCGAACGGCACGCCGCGTACGGCGCGCTTGGTGACGGCGAGCAGCCACAGGACGAGGGTGAGGATGGCGGAGGCGCCGAAGACGACGGCGTAGTGCTTCAGGAACGTGAGGTTCGTGAAGTCGACGGCCGCGGTCTCCTTCACGGCGTCGCTGAGCCGGTCGACGGTCCACGCGGCGGCGTCGGCACAGCCCTTGGCGAGGGAGGAGAGGGGGTCGAGGGTGGTGGTGGGGTCGGTGAGGGAGGGGGTGCCGGACTTTTTGCCGCCGCCGTTGTCCTTCTCGCAGTAGTCCTTGGCAGGGCCGACGATGAGGTCGCAGTTGTCACCGGTCGGACTCGGTGAGGGGGACGGTGCGGCGACGGCACGCGTGGCCAGCAGGACGACCGTGGTCTGCACAGCGGCGAGGGTGGCGGCGACCCTGAGTACGCGGCGCGGGCTATCGGGCATACGTGAACCCTCCGTACTCATTGACGGCCTTGGCCATTTCCTCGGCGCTGGATGCCTTGTTGTCGCCCGGGACGGGCGCAGGGCCGTCCTTCTGGGAGAAGCTGTCGACCTTCCAGTCTTCGTCCGCCCAACGCAGTTGCAGCGTCATGGTGAACCAGTCGGTGCTGGCCGGGTTCGTGGAGCTCTCCCCGGCCATACCGAACACGCCCGTGCACCACACCTCGACGGCCGCGGCCGTGGCCGAGTAGCTCGTGACCTTGGTGCCGATCGGTACCGTTCGGGAGACGTAGGTGTTGCCGGCGGTGGCCGTGCCGTCGTCGCTCAGGCCGATGCTGCTCAGAAAGTCCTTCGAGTACGCCTTGTCGAGCTTGGCGGAGAGTTCGGCCTGTCTGGCCTCGACGAAGACTTGTCGCACGATGTCGGCCCGGCGTGCGGGCTGCAGGATGTCGGCCGAGACCAGCGTCACCGCGTAATTGGCGGCAGCGCTCTGCGCCCCCTGTTCGTCGTGGGCGTAGCCGCCGGGGATGCCTGCCGACCTGCCCTTGACGGGGCGGGTGCCCGTGGCCGCCGTGGAGGAGGCCTGAGGTTTGTCCTCGTCACCCGCGGCGGAGCCGGAACCGCTGCCTCCGCGGTTCGCGAAGGCGATCGCAGCGATGAGGAGCACGACCACCCCGACGACCGTGATCATGCTCCGGGACGACGAACGGCCCCCTCTGCGCGCGCCCCCGTACACGTCACCGCCGGCTTCGGGCAGCCGGGTGCGGGTCTGCCCCTCCCGATCGTCTCCGAGACTCATGCCGCGTACGCCCCCTCGGCGTCGGACGGATACACGTTGGAGTACGACGGTAGCCGCGCTGGTTCCCGCGCGGGCGCGGTGTGGTGACTGGACATCAGGGAGACGCAACCTCAGCCGGTGGGCACGACGGGTGGGTAGGGGACGACGAGCCGGGCGTGCCCGGGAGGACGGAGGGGTGAGGCGCTAGACGGCCATGCCGTACACGATGGTGAAGAGCGTGCCCAGGGAGCCGATGATGAAGACGCCCGTCAGGCCGGCGACGATCAGGCCCTTGCCCTGCTCGGCGCTGAACGTGTCCCGCAGGGCCGTGGCGCCGATGCGCTGTTTGGCCGCCCCCCAGATGGCGATCCCGAGGCAGATCAGGATGGCGACCGCCATGACGACCTGGATCATCGTCTTGGCTTCGTTTCCCAGCGCTCCGAACGGACCCCAGTCCGGGGCGATTCCGCCGATGATGGTGTTGATGTCGCCCTTGTCGGCCGCAAAGAACATGTAAGTCACCGCCCCTGTCGGGTAGTTCCACGGTCCCCCCGCAACGCGCAGAGGTCAGGTCTCATTCTCGCCGACAATGCCGCTTCCGTATGTCGACTTGGCGTCATTGATGGTCGGGATTCGTACGAATAGCTCGTATGGTCACTCTGTGTATCACGCCAGGTTACGCCGGGCAACGAGGCCTGAGCGGAACCTGGGGTGCGGTTCTGTCGTTAGCCCCTCTTCGCGCCGGTGCCGCTTCTGGCGGACGCCCGGGTGAGGGGTCGTGCCCGTGTCCTGCGGGTGAAGGCTATCCCGCGCGGGTGAACCGGCGCGTGACAGGGTGTCAGGCACTGCACCCCTCACCGAAAGGCATCGCGGGTCCCGCCCTCAGGTATCGGGGGTGGGCGACGCCCGTTCGTCGAGGAGTGGCCGGAATCGCACGGTGCCTCAGGCGGACGTGCCGTCCGCGGTGGGCAGGGAGTCCCGTACGGCCCGCGCGGTCGCGGTGGGGTCGTAGCCCTCGGGGACGCCGTCGACCAGGATGATGTCCCCCGCGATGTGACGGGTGCGCAGCGGGGCGATCTCCCGGTAGGCGGGGGAGTTCCACCAGGCGCGGGCCTCCTCGAGGCCGGGGAAGGCGATCATCACCACGGCGCCGGGCCAGGCGCCCTCGACCGTCTCGTGCGCGGTGCCGTGCACGAGGAAGCGGCCGCCGTACGGCGTGAAGGTCGCGGTGATGCGGTCGATGTACTCGGCGACCTCGGGGTGCGGGGTGATGTCGCGGAGGTGGGCTATCGCGTAGGCGGGCATGGGGTCCTCCCGGTCGGGACTGTTCGGATCGGGTCGAGCGGCCTGCGACGCGATCGTGGCACGCCGGCCAAGCCGGGATCGATTACCCGCCGGGTCATGCGCGGGAGACGGGTGGGCCGGTTGCCGGGGCGCGGGCGCGGGAAGCTCCTACACTGGCGCGGGCGGACTCCCGGCGGGTGAGGGGCGATTGACGGTGCGTAAGGCTTGGATCGTGGCGGGTTCCGCCGTCGCGGCGGGGCTGAGCTTCGTGATGGTGCTCGTCGTCGGGGTGTACCTCGTCGCCGGGAACCTGGCGGGCGGTCTGAGCGGCGGCGCCCGCAATCTGGCCAAGGGCGCGGTGCCGGCCGCGTACCAGGCGCTCGTGGAGAAGTGGGGCAACCTCTGCCCCGCCATCAACCCGGCCCTGCTCGCCGCCCAGCTGTACCAGGAGAGCGGCTTCAACCCGAAGGCGCAGAGCGCGGCGGCGGCCCAGGGGATCGCGCAGTTCATCCCGGGCACCTGGGCCACCCACGGCATCGACGGCGACGGTGACGGCGACCGTGACGTGTGGGACCCGGCGGACGCCATCCCGTCGGCCGCGTCGTACGACTGCTCGCTCGCCAAGTACGTGAAGGACGTGCCCGGCGACCCGAAGCGGAACATGCTGGCGTCGTACAACGCCGGGGCGTACGCGGTCATCAAGTACCGGGGCGTGCCGCCGTACAAGGAGACCCAGAACTACGTGAAGACGATCACGACTCTGGAGGAGAGCTTCGCCGCGCCGGTCTCCCGGCTCGACCCGAGCAAGCAGGCCGCCGGGGCCATCGCCTACGCGCAGAAGAAGCTGGGCACCCTCTACCTCTGGGGCGGCGACGGCACCGCCGAGGACGGCGGGCGCTTCGACTGCTCGGGGCTGACCAAGGCCGCCTACGAGAGCGTCGGCGTCACGCTGCCCCGCGTGGCCAACGACCAGTGGAACGCGGGGCCGCATCCGGCCAGGAACGAACTGCTTCCCGGGGATCTGGTGTTCTTCTCGGACGACCTCGGGAACTCACGGGCCATCCGGCATGTCGGCATTTATGTCGGCGGCGGATACATGATCGACGCCCCGAGAACAGGTGCTGTGATCCGGTTCGACCCGATCGACACCCCCGACTACTTCGGGGCCACCCGGGTGACGGAGGATGGCGCGAAAGCGCTGCCCACGACGGTGTAGACGGAGCGTTAACCCTCCCCCTGAGCTGCGATGACGGGTCTCTCTTCGATAACGTCTGCGTGATCATTCAGTGGAGTGTGGAACGTATCGACGGGGACCGTGCGTTCCTGGTGACGTAGCCGGATCTACACCACGGGGGTGGGCGGAGCGGCGTACGCAGGATGCGCCGAGAGACGATGAAGGGGCCGCGGCAACATGGCTGGACTCGCAGAATCCGGGTCGAACCCCGACGTCGAGCTGCTGTACGACATCAACGGCCTGGCCAAGGACGCGCCGCACTGGTTCGACCGGGTCATGGAGTACGTCGGTGAGTACGGCGTGCTGCTCGGCCTGGTCCTGGCCGTGCTGTGGTGCTGGTGGACCGTACGGCGGCGCGGCGCGGAGGACGCGGCATCCTCGGTGGCCGCGCTCGTGTGGGCGCCGCTGGCCGCGGGCATCGCCGTCCTCGTGAACGTGCCGATAAGGGGCTTCGTGGAACGCCCCCGGCCCTTCAACGACCATCAGGGGCTCGAGGTCCTGGTCAGCGGCAAGACCGACTACTCCTTCGTCAGCGACCACGCCACCATCGCGATGGCCCTCGGCGTCGCCCTGTTCGTCGCCAACCGCAGGTTCGGCCTCGTCGGCATCGGCCTCGCGCTGCTCGAAGGCTTCTGCCGGGTCTACATGGGCGTGCACTACCCGACCGACGTCGTCGGCGGGTTCGCGCTCGGCACGGCCGTCGCCCTGCTCCTGTCCCCGCTGGCCATGGCCCTGCTGACGCCGCTCATGTCCGCCATCGAGCGCTCCCCGCGCGGCGGTTGGCTGATCCGGGCGCGCGGGCGGTCCGGGGACGACGGCAGCGGCGCGCTGCTGCGCGGCACGCGCAAGGACGGCCCCGGGGCCGAGGAGCGGGACCTCGCCGCCTGAGGCGGTCAGAGGCGCTACAGCGACTGCGGGTGGGAGAAGAAGCCCTGCGGGTCGTACCGCCTCTTCAGCTTCGCCAGCCGGGTCGCCGCGTCCCCGTAGTACGCCGTGCGCCAGTCCTTCAGGGACGGGTCGGTGTAGTTCTGGTACGCGGCTCCGGAGGCGTACGGCCGCATCGCGTCGTGCGCGGCCGTCAGCCAGGACTGGACGGCGGTGCCCGGGGTGCCCGCCCGCCAGGAGCCGATGTACTGCGCCAGCATCCGCGAGCGGCGGTGGACGAACGCCGTCGCCGTGGGGGAGACCCGGTTCACGGCCCCGCCCAGGGCCGTCAGGGCGATGCTGCCCGAGCCGCCGCGCACCGACTCCAGCTGCCGGATCAGCGTCCGGACGCCGGCCGCTGACAGCGAGCGGTCGAAGAAATCCGACTTCGCCGCGTACGTCTCCCGGTTCAGCGCCCCCTGCGGGGAGCGGCCCGGGGTGGAGCCGGGCAGGTGGCACTGCTCGTCGGTGAACGACGCGCAGCCGGCGTACAGCTCCATCGACTCCTCGTAGGAGCGGCGCCTGAGGCTGACGCTGCGGGCGGGGCCCGGGCCGCCGGGGCCGTCCGCGAGGCGGTCCACGGCGTTCTGCAGTTCGCGGTAGGTGCCCAGCGAGAAGGCCGACACGGAGACGGTGGGGGTGGCGCCGGCACCGCTGAGGTGCAGAGCCGACCAGATCTCGTCCGGCTGGGACGGGCCCCACTCCTGCCACGCCTTGATCACCGCGGCGGCCTTCGACCAGGGCCAGCTCATGTACGCGGTCACCGACTGCGGGGCGGGGTGGGTCTTGAAGTGCAGTTCCGTGACGACGCCGAAGTTGCCGTTGCCGGCGCCCCGCAGGGCCCAGAAGAGGTCCTGGTGGGTGGAGGCGTCGGCGGTGAGCTGCTTGCCGTCGGCGGTGACGAGGACGGCGCGGGTGAGGCTGTCGCAGGTCAGGCCGTAGGCGCGGGAGGTGACGCCGTGGCCGCCGCCGAGGGTGAGGCCGGAGACGCCGACCGTCGGGCAGGAGCCGGCGGGTATGGTCACGCCCTTCGCCGCGAGGGTGCGGTAGACGTCGATGAGCTTGGAGCCGGCGCCGACGACCGCGGTGCCGCCGGAGACGCGGATGCGGTCGAGCCGGGAGACGTCGACGATCAGACGGCCGTCGCCGGAGGACCAGCCGGCGTAGCTGTGGCCGCCGTTGCGGATGGCGACCTTCAGGTGGTGGGCGCGGGCGTACGCGAGCGTGGTGCGGATGTCGTCGGCGTGGGCGACGTAGGCGACGGCGCTGGGCTTCAGGTTGTCGAAGCGCGTGTTGTACAGCTGGTGGGCCGTGGGCCAGGAGGCGTCGCCGGGGCGTATGAGGGAGCCGTCGAGGTCGCGGGCGAGGGCGGACCAGGTGGCGGGGGCGGGCGCCGAGGCGGTGGCGGTGGCGGGGGCGGGC
>NZ_LLZN01000101.1 GCF_001509795.1 Streptomyces sp. NRRL WC-3605
TGCATCGCAAGGCGGAGCATGACCCGCGTACTGGATGTACTCGGGTCATGCGACAACGCGGCGAGGTGCCGTGCCGGACGCCGCGAGCCGGTGAACCTTTCCGGTCACAGCACTAGGGGTTGGTCCACGCCTCGGGGTCGTCCGCGAGGTGCAGGACGTCGTCGGGGAGCTTCGCCGCGGCCACGTCGGCCAGGGTGACTTCGCCGAGGATCTTGCGGACGTTGGCGCGGACGGCGATCCACAGCGGCAGGAGCGATTCGGCGGGTCCGATGTAGGAGAGGTCGGGCGGACGGACGCCGCGCACGGAGACCAGGGGGCCGTCCGCCACCCGGATGACCTCGGCGATGGCGATGGCGTCCGCCGGGCGGGCGAGCCGGTAGCCGCCCTTGCCGCCGCGCTGGCTGACGACGAGGCCGCCGCGGCGCATGTCGCCGAGGATGCCCTCGAGGAACTTGTGCGGGATGCCCTGGGCGTCGGCGATCGCCTCGGCCTTCAAGGAGGTGTCGTCGCCGGCCGCGGCCAGCTCCAGCGCCGCCCGCACCGCATAGTCCGCCCTGGCCGAGATCCGCATGTGCTGATTATCCCTCACGCGCTTCCCGCGCTCACCCACCGGTCCGGGGTGCCGTGAGCGGGGGCGGGAGGTCAGGCCGGCAGGTGGAACGGCGGGTGGGCGCCGTTGAGGAAGTAGTCCCCGATCTCGCGCAGCCGGTGGGCGACCGGCTCGCGCAGGGTGTGGGTGCGGGTGTCCCGCCAGAACCGGTCGAGGCCGTGCCGGGTGAACGCGGCGGGGGCGCCGATCGCTTCCAGGGCGCGGCTGGTGATCTCCTGCGCGGCCCGGGAGGCCGCGGCCTCGGCGGCGCCGGCGAGGACGGCGATCTCCGCGCACTCCTCGTCGTCGAGGTCCTCGCCCCGGTCGAGGCCGTCGACCAGGGCGTCCACCGCCTGGTCGGCGAGGGCGGACGCGGCCCGCGCGGCGACCGTGAGCTCGCCGTAGGCGGTGAGCGCGTACGGGTCCTGGGGCGGCCCGCCCGGCCAGGCCTGGGCCGAGAAGGGCTGCCAGGGCGTCCGTACGACCCGTCCGTGCTCCCGGACCTCGCCGAGCAGCCCTTCGGCGACGCCGAGACAGAACTGGGCGGAGACCAGGCGGGCGGTCGGCACGGACAGGCCGGCGAAGGGCGACAGCGCCCCGTCGTCCGGGGACAGCGACCCGAGGATGCCGTCCGCCCCGACGGGGACCGCGTCGAAGCCGACTCCGCCTCCCGCGGCGAGCCGCTGCCCGAAGGTGTCGCCGGCGCCCGCGCCGAGGACGCCGGGGTGGGCGGGGTCGACCAGGACGGCGACCGGTTCGCCGGTGCCGGGCACGGCGGCGCGGACGACCAGGCGGTCGGCGACGCCGACTCCGGTGTCGTAGCGCTGGTGGCCGTCCAGCAGATGCCCCTGCGCGGCCGGGGTGAGCATCAGCGGGGGTTCCTGGGAGGCGATGCCGCCGCCCCAGCACCACTGCCCGTCCGCGAAGGCGCGCTCGATCCGGGCGGCCCGCTCGGGTCCGCCGAAGAAGCGGGCGGTGGAGGACAAAAAGTAGTGGTTGCCGAGGAGTCGGCCGATGGCCCCGTCGGCGGCGGCGACGGTCCGTACGACGGCGTAGGCCGTGCGCCAGTCCGCTCCCCCGCCCCCGAGCGCGGCCGGGACGAGCAGGGTCAGCAGCCCCGACTCGCGCAGCCGGGCCACCTCGTCGTGCGGCGGCTTGCCCGCCTGCTCGCGCTCGGCCACGTCGGTGGCGAGGTCGTCGGCGAGGTCGCGCGCGATGTGCCGCCAGCCGGCGGGGGCCGGAACCGGGGCCGGTGCGGAGGTGTCCCGCCCGGCGTGGCCGGACACGGCGGCCGGGTCCGGTGGGGCGATCGTCATGGCGTCATCCTCACTCGCTCCACGGACCAGGGTCAACACTTCCCTAGTAATTCGATAGGAATTCTAGGGAACGTGTCTCGATCCCGCCGCTCACCGCCCCGCGAAGGGGACTTGGGCGGCCGGCGCCACGGCCGGGGTGCCGTGGAACGGGTGCGTCCACAACCCGCGCGCCGCCAGCCGCGGCAGCACGTTCTCCCCGAACCAGTACGCCTCCTCCAGGTGCGGGTAGCCGGAGAGCACGAACTCGTCGATGCCGAGCCGGTGGTACTCCTCGATCCGCTCGACGACCTCGTCGTGGCTGCCGACCAGCGCGGTGCCCGCGCCGCCCCGCACCAGCCCGATGCCCGCCCACAGGTTGGGGTGGATCTCCAGGTCGTCGGCCCGGCCGCCGTGCAGGGCGAGCATCCGCCGCTGCCCCTCGGACTCGCTGCGGGCCAGCCCGGCCTGCACGGCCCGGACGGTCTCCGTGTCGAAGCCCTGGAGCAGCCGTCGCGCCTCGGCCCACGCCTGTTCGGCGGTGTCCCGGGTGATGACGTGCAGCCGGATGCCGAAGCGCGGCTCACGGCCCCGCGCGCGGGCCAGTCCCCGCACCCAGGCGATCTTCTCCGCGACGGCGGCGGGCGGTTCGCCCCAGGTGAGGTAGACGTCAGCGTGCCGGGCGGCGACCTCCCCGGCGAGGGGCGAGGAACCGCCGAAGTACACCTCGGGCACCGGGTCCGGTACGCGGGCCAGCTTCGCGTCCTCGACCTGGAGGTGCTCGCCGACCAGGTCGACGCTCTTGCCCTCCCACAACCCCCGGACGATCTGCAGGAATTCGCCGGTGCGGCGGTAGCGGTCGTCCTTGTCGAGGAAGTCGCCGTAGGCGCGCTGCTCCTGGCTCTCGCCGCCGGTGACCACGTTGAGCAGGAGCCGGCCGCCGGTGTGCCGCTGGAAGGTGGACGCCATCTGCGCGGCGAGCGTCGGGGAGACGGCGCCGGGCCGGAACGCGACCAGGAACTTCAGGCGTTCGGTGTGCCGGCTGACCATGGCGGTGGTCAGCCAGGCGTCCTCGCACCAGGCACCCGTGGGGGTGAGGGCGCCGGTGAAGCCCAGGTCCTCGGCGGCGCCCGCGATCCGGCTGAGATAGGCGACGGACGGCGGCCGGTCGCGGCCCGAGGCCGTGGCGGGGCTGCCGTGGCCGCCGCCGACGACATGACGGCTGTCGCCGTTGGTGGGCAGGAACCAGTGGAAGGTGAGGGGCGGCACGGGTTCTCCGTTCGTGGTGGGCGGGGTGGGGGGGTGCGGGTGGTCAGCCGGTGGCCGCCAGCACCACGGGACGTCCGCCGAGTGCGAGCGAGAACTGGTCGGTGACCTGGGCCAGGGCCTCGGCGGACGCCGGGGCGACGGTGAGCGTGCCGTCGTCAGCCGCGGTGATGTCCTTGTCGAGGGTGAACCAGCCGGGTGTGATGTGGGCGGGCCCCATGGAGTTGAGGACGGGGCGCAGGGCGTAGTCGATCGCCAGCACATGTGCGGTGGTGCCGCCGGTGGCGAGCGGGAGGACGGTCTTGCCCGCGAGCGCGTACTGCGGGAGCAGGTCCAGCAGGGCCTTCAGCAGACCGGAGTAGGCGGCCTTGTAGACGGGGGTGCCGATGACGACCCCGTCGGCCCGCTCGAACAGGGCGGTGGCATCGACGATCGCCGGGTGCGCGAAGTCGGCGTGCAGCAGCGCCTCGGCGGGCAGGGTGCGCACGTCGAGCGGGATCACCTCGTGCCCCTGGGCCCGCAGCCGGTCGTCGAGCAGGCGCAGCAGCCTGGCGGTGCGGGAGGTGGCGGAGGGACTGCCGGAGACGGACAGGACGGTGGCCATGACGGGACCTTTCGGAGGTGGGGCGGGTATGTGGTCGGCGGTCCCGGGCCTGACGGGCAGGTCCGGGACCGGGGCGGTCAGATCACGGTCACCGGGTGGCGCACCACGGCGTCGAACAGATAGCCCTGGGTGTTGGGCACGGACACGTCGGGCTGGCGCCGGCCGGCGGTGTCGGTGGCGCGGGCCAGCAGCTGGGTGGCGCCTCGACCGGTGGGCCGCCAGGGCACGGACCAGCGGGTCCACGTGCCGGCGCGGGGCCGGTCGTGGAGGTCGGCCCGCCGCCAGGTCGCCCCGCCGTCGGTGCTGACGTCGACACGTGCCACGCCGCCGGCGCCCGACCAGGATCGCCCGTGCAGGACATGGCCGCGTCCGGCGGTGAAGGTGGCGCCGGACGCCAGCTCGAACGCGCTCTTGAGGGTCTGCCGGGTCAGCGGGGCGCTGTCCTGCGGCGGGTGGGCGGGCCCGAACAGCCGGTAGAAGGTGGTGTTCCAGGGCGAGTACAGCGGCTGCGCGGACACCTCGATGTCGCCGACCCACTTGATGGACGCGATGCCCACCCAGGAGGGCACAAGGACCCGGACCGGGTACCCGTGGTCGTGGGGCAGCGGCTCGCCGTTCATCTCGTAGGCGAGCAGGACGTCGTCGAGGGCCTTGGCGAGCGGCAGCGGCCGGCGCACCCGGCCGAGGCTCTCGCCCTCGCTGACGTACTCGGCGTCCAGGCCGCGCGGCTGCACGTCCACGGCGTGCCGG
The DNA here is from genome assembly GCF_001509795.1 of Streptomyces sp. NRRL WC-3605. GTDB lineage: Bacteria > Actinomycetota > Actinomycetes > Streptomycetales > Streptomycetaceae > Streptomyces > Streptomyces viridochromogenes. The sequence continues at coordinate 4,502 of NZ_LLZN01000101.1, forward strand.
GACAGTCCGGCGCGGCGCAGGACGTCGACGAGGCGGACCCCGCGCCAGCGGGCGACGCCGATCGCGCCGAGGGTCCAGGCGGTGCCGCTCACCGTCTCGCCCTGCTGGGTCGCGTAGTGGCTGCGGCCGTTGCCGGCGCACTCCACGAACGCGGTGCGGGTGACGGACGGCAGGGCGCGCAGGTCGTCGTAGCCGAACTCCACGGGCCGGTCCTCGGCGGGGGTGCCGCGCAGTCCGCTGCCCCACAGCCGCAGCCGCCAGTCGGCGGCGTCCAGGACGGGGGTGGCGGTGTGGTTGCGGACGAAGAACCGCTCGTTGGGGGTGTGGTGGCCGGTGCCGCGCAGCGCCTCCCAGCGGGTCTCGGCGTTGGTGCCGCGCTGGATGAACCACTCGGGCGGCAGCGGTTTGACGATGGGTCCGGCGGCGGCGTGGGCGGTGCGCGGCGCGGGCAGCGTGGTCGCGGCGGCGGTGGCGGCGAGGAGGGTGAGCATGCGGCGCCTGCTGACGCCGTCCGCTCTGGCGTCACCGGCCAGCCACTGGCGCAGTCTGCTGCGGTCGTAGGCGGCCTCGTCGAGCCGGGTGGCGGGGGTGGTGCCGGGCGGGATCATGGCGGGTCCTCCTCGAAGAGACGCGAACGGGCGCGAGGGGCGCGAAGGGGCGGGGCGGACGGGTCAGAGGACCTTGGACAGGAAGGCGCGGGTGCGTTCCTGCCGGGGCGCGTCGAGGACGGTGGCGGGGGGTCCTTGTTCCACGACGAGTCCGTCGTCCATGAACACCACGGTGTCGGCGACCTCGCGGGCGAAGCCGATCTCATGGGTCACGACGACCATCGTGGTGCCCGTGCCGGCCAGGTCCTTGATGACGTCGAGGACCTCGCCGACGAGTTCCGGGTCGAGCGCGGAGGTCGGCTCGTCGAAGAGCAGCACCTTGGGTTCCAGGGCGAGCGCGCGGGCGATGGCCACGCGCTGCTGCTGCCCGCCGGAGAGCTGCCGGGGGTAGGCGCCGGCCTTGTCGGCGAGGCCGACCCGGTCGAGGAGCCGGCGGGCCGTCGCCACGGCCGTCGCCCGCGGTACGCGCCGCGCGGAGACGGGGGCCTCGACGAGGTTGTCCAGGACGGTCAGATGCGGGAACAGGTTGAAGTTCTGGAAGACGAACCCGATGCGGGTGCGCTGCCGCAGGACGTCCTTCTCCTTCAGTTCGTGCAGCTTGTCGCCGACGCGGCGGTGGCCGACGAGTTCGCCGTCGACTCTGATCCAGCCCCGGTCGACCTTCTCCAGGTGGTTGATGGTGCGCAGCAGCGTCGACTTGCCGGAGCCGGACGGGCCGAGGATCACGGTGACCTCGCCCTCCCGGACCCGCAGGTCGATCCCGCGCAGCACGTCCAGCGGCCCGAAGCTCTTGTGGACGTGGTGGACGTCGATCATGACGTCGCTCATGGGTCCTCCCCTGTCTCCGCCTGCCGGTCAGGTGTGTTCGGGCGGGTTGATGCGCGACGCGTCGATCGCGGAGGCGGTGGTGCCCCACTTGGCGAGGACGCGCCGGTAGGTGCCGTCCTCGATGAGCCGGTCCACGGCGGCGCGGAACGCCTTGGTGAGCGGGGAGCCCTTCTTGAAGGCGAAGCCCACGTCGAGGCGGTGGTACTCGCCGAGGAAGCGGGTGTGGGAGGCGGGCTGGGCCGCCTGGTACCGCAGTCCGTTGATGGTCGACATGATGACGTCGATCCGGCCCTGCTGGAGCGCGGTGAGGGTCGCGGCGTTCTCCGAGTAGACCTTCACGTCGTACGGCTTCTTGCCGGCCTTCGCGCACACGTCCTTCTGGGCGGTGAGGGTGGCCTCGAAGGTGGTGCCGGCGCCGGTGCCGATGGTCAGCCCGCACAGCTGGGTCAGGTCGGTGACCTTCTTGGTGAGGGCGCTGTTGTCGTCCTTCACGGCGAAGCCCTGGCCGTCGTTGATGTAGGTGACGAAGTCGATGGTCTTCAGACGTTCGCTGGTGACCCCGAAGTTGCCCGTGCCGACGTCGTACTTGCCGCTGCCGAGGGCGGGCAGGATCGTCTCGAAGGAGGCGTCCTGCCGTTCCAGCTTCAGACCGAGGACCTTGGCGACGGCGTCGGCGAGGTCGATGTCCTGCCCCGCGGGCGCCTTGTCGGTGCCGTTCGGGTAGTACGCGCCGGGCGGGAAGCCGATCGAGCTGCCGATCTTGAGTGTCCCGGACTCGCGGACGTCCTCGGGCAGCAGGGCGGCGACGGAGTCCACCTCGCGGACGGCGGCGACCGGGTCGTCGGTGGGCGCGGGCGAGCCCTGGGCGCCCACGGCCGCCGCGCCGGTGTCGCCGGAGCCGCAGGCCGTCAGCGTGAGCAGGGGCAGCAGGGCGAGCGCGGCGGTGGCGCGCAGTCGTGTGCGCGGGGGGCGGTGGGTCACTGGTCCAGGGCCTTTCCGGGGTGTTCCGGCGCGATGGGGTGCGGGGTGAGGTGTTTCTCGAAGGGCAGCGGGCCGATGGTCTCCGGGTCGGCCCGGGTGTCGAACAGCGGTGTGTAGCCCGTGGCGAGGTAGAGGCCGCGGGCTTCGGGCTGGCGGGGTCCGGTCGTCAGGTAGACGCGCCGGTATCCGCGTTCGCGGGCCTCGCGCTCCAGTTCGGCGACGACCCGGCGGGCGAGGCCGCGCCTGCGGTGCGCGGAGTGCGTCCAGATCCGCTTCAGTTCGGCGGTGTCCGGGCCGTGGCGGCGGAAGGCGCCGCCCGCGACGGGCTCGCCCCGCTCCAGGAGCAGCAGGAGCAGGCCGCCCCGGGCGGGGGTGAACTCCTCGTCGGGGTACCGGGAGATCTCGGCGTGCGCGTCCTTGCCGTAGCGCGTGGAGTACTCGTGGGCGAGTTCGCTGAGCAGGGGTCCGACCCGTGGGTCCGAGATCGGGACGTGGACGACGGTCAGTTCGGGAGCGGAGGTCATCCGGTCACCGCCGTCAGGGTGCGGGGGCCGCGGGCGGCGCGCTCGGCGTCGCGCTTGGCGACCTCCTCGCGGACGATCGGGATGACGTACCGGCCGAAGTCGATGGCGTCGTCGAGCAGGTCGTAGCCGCGCGCGGAGAGGATGCCGACGCCGAGGTCGTAGTAGTCGAGGAGTGCCTGCGCGACCGTCTCGGGCGTGCCGACCAGGGCGTTGGAGTTGCCCGCTCCCCCGGTGGCGGCGGCGGTCCGGGTCCACAGGGCGCGGTCGTAGCGCTCGCCGGCCTCGGCGATGGCGACGAGCCGCTGGGAGCCGGTGTTCTGGGGTGCCTCACCGCGGTGGTGACGGACGACTCCGGAGGCGCGGCGCTCGCGGATGGCGCCGACGGTGCGGTGCGCCTTCTCCCAGGCGAGTTCCTCGGTGGGCGCGATGATCGGGCGGAAGGCGACCTGGACGCGGGGGACGTCGGTGCGGCCCGCGGCCCGGGCGGCGGCCCTGACGTGCTCGATCTGCTCGGCGGTCTTCGCGAGGGGTTCGCCCCACAGGCAGTAGACGTCGGCCTCGGCGCCGCCGGCCGCGTACGCGGCCGGGGACGAACCGCCGAAGGAGACGCCGGGGCGGGGCTGCTGGACGGGGAACACGTCGCTGACGAAGTCGTGGAAGCGGTAGTGGTCGCCCTCGTGGTCGAAGGGTTCGCGGGTGGTCCAGATCTTCTTGACGATCCGGATGTACTCGCGGGTGCGGGCGTACCGCTCGTCCTTGGTGAGGGTGTCGCCCTCGCGGCCCTGCTCGTGGTCGTTGCCGCCGGTGATGAAGTGGACGGTGAGCCGGCCCTCGCTGATCTGGTCGAGGGTGGCGAACGTCTTGGCGGCGAAGGTCGGGTAGGAGACGTTGGGCCGGTGGGCGAGGAGGATCTGCAGGCGCTCCAGGCGGCTCGCGATGAAGGCGGCGGCGGGCGCGGGGTCGGGCGACCCCGATCCGTAGGCGAACAGCACCCGGTCCCAGCCGTGCTCCTCGTGGGCGCGGGCGAGCCGGAGCGTGTAGTCCTTGTCGAACGCGGGGCCGGAGCGCGGTGTGGTTTCGGATCCGTCGTGGGTGGCGGCGATGCCGAGGAACTCGACGGGCATGGCAGGGGTGCCTTTCAGCGTGGGCGGCGGCCTGCGGGCATGCGGAACTGCCCTGCGGCGGCGCGCGGGTGAGGAGCCGTCAGGTCGACGGCGGGGGTTCGGGCGTGACGACGACGGAGTCGGTTCAGGAGGAGCTGCGGCAGCGCGCGTGAGAGGAGAGCTCGGCCCGCGACGGGGTCACCGAGGGAGGGAAGGGCCGGTCAGGCGGCCCGCTGCCGTGTCAGGCGCAACACGCCGCGGACCACACCCGACCGAAGTCGATGTGATCGCGCGTGACCAAGCGCTGCTGGGCAGTCATGGGGACCATTGAGCAGTACGTCGTCCGGCCCGTCAAGCAGCGCCCGTATGCCGGACCGCCCCGGACCCGTGCGTCGCGGCCCTGTTGACAGGGCGACGTCAGGGGCACATACGATCGACGGCGGACCGGCTGTGCGCTGTGCGGCAGCCTCTCCGGCCGCGTTGAGGGACGCGGCGAGCGTGACGACACCGGACGACCCCGGCACCCCGTGCGTGCCGCGGGGTCACCCACGCCCGCGTTCCCTCCCCCCGGAGAGCCCTTCCATGGTCACCTCGCCCGACGTCTCGTCCCTGCCCGTCACCAAGAGTCCCGGCACGTCCGGCCCTCCACCGGGCGCCGAACCCCGGATCGTGCCGCGCCGGCACACCGGCCGGTGGCTGACCGCCGCCTTCGCGCTGCTGCTGTTCGCGATGGTGGTGAACTCCGTCGTCCGCAACGAGGCCTTCCAATGGGGCGTGGTGGGAAGGTACTTCACCACGACCGCCGTGCTCGACGGGCTGCTGTTGTCCCTGTGGCTGACCGCCGTGGTCATGGTGCTGGGCTTTGTGCTCGGGACCGTGCTCGCCGTGATGCGGCTGTCGGCGAACCCGGTGCTGCGCACGCTGAGCTGGGGCTATGTGTGGATCTTCCGGTCCACGCCGCTGCTGGTGCAGCTGCTGTTCTGGTTCAACGTCGGCGCGCTCTACCCGACGCTCGGCCTCGGCATCCCCTTCGGCCCGCAGTTCGTCACCGTGAAGACGGTCAACCTGCTCGGTCCCACGCTCACCGCCGTCATCGGCCTGACCCTGCACGAGTCCGCGTACGCGGCCGAGGTGGTGCGCGGCGGCATCCTGTCCGTCGACGCCGGGCAGACGGAGGCCGCGCAGGCGCTCGGGCTGAGCAGGGGCCGTACCCTGCGGCGGATCGTCGTCCCGCAGGCGATGCGCTCGATCGTGCCGACCGCGGGGAACATGCTGATCGGCACCCTGAAGGGCACCAGCATCGTCAGTGTGCTCGCCGTGCACGACCTGCTGTACTCGGTGCAGTTGATCTACAACCAGACGTACCAGATCATCCCGCTGCTCATGGTCGCCACGCTGTGGTACATCGCCGTCACGACGGTGCTCAGCGCCGGGCAGTTCTACGTCGAGCGGTACTACGCGCGCGGCAACTCCCGCGCCCTGCCACCCACTCCGCTGCGACGGGCCCGGGACCAACTGCTTCTGCTGCGGCGCCGGCTGGGTACGGCGACCGCGTCCGACGCCCGTCCCGTGATCGGCGGTGACCGGTGAGCGCGGACTCCTCCCCGCCGGTCCTGGTCGTCGTCGGCGCGGGACCCCGCGCGACGGGACTGCTGGAGCGCATCGCCGCCAACGCCCCCGAACTGTGGCGCGGGGACGACCGGTTGCACGTCCATCTGGTCGACCCGCACCCGCCGGGGCCGGGTCGTATCTGGCGCCAGGAGCAGTCCGCGCTGCTGCGGATGAACTCCATGGCGGAGGACGTGACCATGTTCACCGACGAGTCCTCCACCATCGAAGGCCCCGTGCGGCCGGGGCCCTCGCTCGCCGAGTGGGCCGCCCAGTTCTCGGGGCGGGGTCCGCGCCACGCGCCGTACGCCGAGCCCGCCGACCCGGACGTTCTGGCCGAGCTGCGGGGTCTGGCCGGCTCCGACTTCCCCACCCGGCGGGCCCAAAGCGCCTATCTGGAGTGGGTGTTCCGCCGGGTGCTGACCGAACTGCCGCCGGGGATCACCGTCGAGTGGCACCGGACGACCGCGACCGCCGTCACCGGTCCGCCCGACGGGCCGCAGGAGGTGCGTCTGGCCGGCCGCGCCGACCCGCTCGTCGCCGACCTCGTGGTGCTGGCGCAGGGCCATCTCGGCTCGGCACCGGACGCCGGGCACCGCGCGCACGCGGACTTCGCGCGTCGCCACGGTCTCTTCCATCTGCCGCCCGCGTTCTCCTCGGACGCCGACCTGTCCGCGCTGCGGCCAGGCGAGGACGTGATCCTGCGCGGCTTCGGCCTGGCGTTCGTGGACCTGGTGTCGCTGCTCACCGAGGGCCGAGGGGGCGTCTTCCGCACCGGGGCCGACGGCCCGCTCACCTATGTGCCGTCCGGCCGTGAGCCGGTCCTGCACGTCGGGTCGCGCCGCGGGGTGCCGTACCACTCGAAGACGCGCTACCGGCTCCAGGGCCCCCGACCGCCGCTGCCCCGGCACTTCGGGCCCGAGGCCGTCGACGCGCTGCTCGCCGAGGGCCGCCCCCTGGAGCTGCGGCGCGACGTGTGGCCGCTGATGGCGAAGGAGATCGGGTTCGGCCACTACCACGAGCTGTTCCACGCCCATCCCGAGCGCACGGCGCTGCCCTGGACGGAGTTCTCGGCCGCCTACGGCGAACTGGGCTGGTACGACGACGCCATGACCGCCCTCGTCGCACGGGCCGTGCCCGATCCCACGGACCGGCTGGACTTCGAGGCGCTGGACCGCCCCCTGGACGGTCTGGCGTTCCCGACGGCCGAGGCGTTCCAGGAGCATCTGCGCGACCATGTGGCCGCCGACGTCGCCCGCCGCGAGGACCCGGCGTTCAGCGCCGACCTCGGGGCGTTCTACGCGCTGCTCTCGGTGTACGGGCAGTTGCCGCGTCTGGTCGCCGCCGGACGGCTGACCGCGCGCTCCCTCGCCACGGAGCTGGACGGCTGGTGGCACGGGTTCTTCAGCTTCCTGGCCTCGGGGCCGCCCGGCTTCCGGCTGCGGCAGCTGCTGGCCCTCTCGCGGGCCGGGATCGTCCGCTTCCTGGGCGCCGGCGTCTCGGTCGGCACGGACGAGGAGACCGGCACGTTCACGGCGTCCAGCCCCACGGTGCCCGGTCATGCCGTCCACGCGAGCGCCCTGATCGAGGCGTATCTGCCGGGGCCCAGTCTGGAGCGGACCGAGGACCGGCTGCTGGGCGGGCTGTACCGGGCGGGCGCGCTGACCGAGGAGGTCGTCTCCGACGCCGGGCACCGGCACCGCTCGGGCCTGCTGGCGGTCGTCCCCACGGATGGGCACGTCCTCGACCCGTCCCTGGGCGGCCCGCACCCGCGCCGGATCGCGCTGGGCGCCCCGACCAACAGCCGTGCCGTCGCCGCGTTCGCCCGTCCCCGTACGGACGCCCCCGGTTTCCGGCAGAACGACGCCGTCGCGCGCGCTCTTCTGCGCGCCCTGCGCGCCGCCCCCGTGACCTGCGGCATCTCGAATGACGAGAAGGAAGTGTCCATTATATGAAAAGCCTCTTGGGGTAGCGCCCACCTTCTGCCACGATCCCCATCAACCAGGTAGGAAAACTATGGATCTGCGGGGTGGGGTGGCCATGAGCGCGCGTGACCACGCAGAGCTGTGCCGTCTGCTGCTGACCTCGCGCCGGCACATCGACTTCGCCCGCACGTCCAGCGCCATCTGTCGGGGCCGCTGACGCCCGCGCGGGACCTGTCCGCACCATTCCTGGGTCACCCCCGCCGGCACCGTCCGTGCCCGGCGCTCCGCCGCGGCGCGCGATGTGCGCGCCGCCGCCCTTTCCTGCTCACTCATCCCTGAGAGGACACCTCCGTGTCTGCCGCTCGCCCGCTCACCACCCTGCGCACCGTCGCCGTCCTCGCCGCGCTCCCCCTGCTGCTGACCGCCTGCGGCTACGGCGCAGACTCCGACTCCGACGACGGCAAGAAGGCCGAGGTCGCGGCGGACGCCAAGAAGCTCTCCTCCGACACGGTGAAGATCGGCTACTTCCCGAACCTCACGCACGCCACCGCCCTGGTGGGTGTCCAGGAAGGCCTGCTCCAGAAGGAGCTGGGCGGCACGAAGATCGAGCCGTCGACCTTCAACGCCGGCCCGTCCGAGATCGAGGCGCTCAACTCCGGCTCCATCGACATCGGCTGGATCGGCCCGTCCCCGTCCATCAACGGTTACACCAAGGCACAGGGCAAGAACCTGCGGATCATCTCCGGTTCGGCCTCGGGCGGCGTCAAGCTCGTCGTGAACCCGAAGAAGATCAAGTCCCTCAAGGACGTCAAGGGCAAGAGGATCGCCACCCCGCAGCTCGGCAACACCCAGGACGTGGCGCTGCTCAACTGGATCTCCGAGCAGGGCTGGAAGGTCGACGCCGAGAGCGGCAAGGGCGACGTCTCCGTCGTGCGCACCGACAACAAGATCACCCCCGACGCCTACAAGTCGGGCTCCATCGACGGCGCTTGGGTGCCGGAGCCGACCGCCTCGAAGCTGGTCGCCGACGGTGCCAAGGTGCTCCTGGACGAGTCCGACCTGTGGCCCGACAAGAAGTTCGTGATCACGAACATCATCGTGTCGCAGAGCTTCCTGAAGGACCACCCGGACGTCGTCGAGGCCGTGCTGCGCGGTTCGGTGAAGACCAACGAGTGGATCAACGCCAACCCGGACCAGGCCAAGGCGTCCGCGAACAAGGCGCTGGAGAGCCTGTCCGGCAAGGCCCTGCCCGCGAACGTGCTCGACCCGGCGTGGAAGTCGATCGCCTTCCTGGACGACCCGCTGGCGGCCACCCTCGACACCCAGGCCGAGCACTCGGTGGCGTCCGGCCTCCTGGACGAGACCGACCTCAAGGGCATCTACGACCTCCGTCCGCTGAACAAGGTCCTGAAGGCCGAGGGCAAGGACGCGGTCGACGACGCCGGACTCGGCGTCAAGTAACCGCGCCACCGCATCCGTTCAGTCCCCCAGGAGGTGACGACCATGACCACCACGACGGTCACGACCGAGAAGGTCGCCGAGGACGCCGCGCAGGCGTCCCGTGCCGCCCGGATCGAGCATGTCTCGAAGTCCTTCGCCGGCCCGGCCGGGCAGCAGCTCGTCCTCGACGACATCACCCTCGACGTCGCCCCGGGTGAGTTCGTCACCCTCCTGGGGGCCTCCGGCTGCGGCAAGTCCACCCTGCTCAACCTGGTCGCCGGCCTCGACCGGCCCAGCGCGGGCACCATCACCACC
>NZ_LLZN01000102.1 GCF_001509795.1 Streptomyces sp. NRRL WC-3605
GGGCGAAGCCGGCGCGGCGGGGGCGCGCCGGCTGATGACGAGGCCGGCGCGGCCGGGGCGCGCCGCCCGGGCGACGGCGCGCCCCGTCGACGGACGGCCGCACGCCGGCCTCGTCGAGGGGGTCAGTCCTTGCCGTGGCGCATCAGCCACACGCAGGCGCCGAACGCCGCGACCGCCACCAGCAGGCCCCGGTGCTCCCGGGCCATCCGCGCGCCCTGGGCGGCCCTGTCCTGGACGGGCCGGGGCGCCTTGTCCTGCCACAGGTGCTGGGCGTGCTCCATGGTGCCCTTGACCTGGTCCGGCATCTTGGCCTGCACGCGCGCCGTCGCGTCGGACGCCTTGGCCTTGACCTCTTCGGCCTTGTGGGCGGCCTGCTCCTTGAGGGCGCCCGCCCGGTCGGCCGCCTGGACCTTCACCTCGGCGGCCTTCTCCTGGGCGCGGGTCTTGACGTCGGCCTTGGCCGCCAGGGCTTCCACCGTGCTGCCGAGCTCGTGCCGGGTGTGCTCCACCTGCGCGCGCAGTTCCTCGGGGGTCTCGGCGCTGGACTTGTCGTGGGGGGCCTGAGTCATCGGTGCGCACTCTCCTTGATCTCGGCCACGTCGGCCTTGACGTTCTCGATCGCCTGCTGGGGCTTGGGCGGAGCCGCCCGCGACACCTGCTTCTTTCCGGTCAGCGCCATCACGGCGGCGATCACGCCGAGCACCGCCGTCACGATCAGGGCCGCCGCCCACACCGGCAGCGGTACCGCCAGCGCCGCGATCGCCGTGGCCACGAGCGCCTGGAGCATCAGGAACCCGACCAGGCCCGCTCCGCCGAAGAGCCCGCCTCCCTTGCCGTACCGCTTGCCCTTCTCCTTCATCTCCGCCTGTGCCAGGCGCAGTTCGGCCCGCACCAGCTCCGTCAGCTGCTGCGAGGCGCGCTGCACGAGTTCCCCGACCGGCTCCGACCTCGTCGTCTGGTGGTCGGAGAGGGGGCGCGTCTGAGTGTCCGACGCCATGGCGATCACCTCCCGTCTCTCGGTTCTGGCAGGAAGGCGCCGGGGCGCCGTCCGCTGAACGGGCGAGTACCCCGAAAGTCCCGTTCACGACAGCTGACGCGGGCCGAAGCCGAAGGCGGCGGCAAGGCACGGCGGACCTTCACGGCACCTCCACGTCTCACGGGCCGCCCCGGCCGGTGAACAGGGCACTCGGCCGGCAGTGGAGTCGAGGAAGGGACCCGTCGTGATCGTCACCGCCGTCCTGCTGCTGCCAGGTCTCGGCGTGCTGCTGCTGGTGATGAGCCGTGTCGAGGACTGGCTGGCCACGGCACCCGGGCCCGCGCGGCACGCCCGGAGCGGACGCCGCCATCTGAGGCTGGTCCGGGGCGGCGCGGCGGACGCTCCCGCCCGTCCGGCGGCGAAGCCGTCCCCGCGCCGCGCGCACGCGGCCTGAGCGCGCACGCACGAGGGCCGGCGCTCCGCGGACTGCGGAGCGCCGGCCCTCGTGTGCGTGGGCTGAGCTCTAAAGGGTGTTGCGGCCGCCGCCGCGGCGGTCCGCCGTACGGCCGGCCGCTCCCCCACCGGAAGCGGACCTGCGCGGACCCCCGCGCCGCGATCCGCCGGCGGAGGCGCCCGCCGCGGAGCCCGCGGCGCCGGACGCGGACCGGCGCGGAGAGCCGCCGCCGCTCGTGCGGGCGCCGGCCTCGGGTGCCGCCTTGGCCGCGCCCTCGCCACGGCGCCGCCGCCCGCCGCGCGTGGCCGGCTTGGCGGCGCCGGTCTTGCGGGCCGGGCGGGAGGCCGCCGGCTGCGGCTGCTCCGGCACCGGGATCGTCACGGCCACACCGGACGGTTCGCGAGCGCCGGTGATCGTGGTCAGCGCGGTGTCGCCCGACATGATCCGGGACGTCCGCGGACGGATGCCCGCCTCCGACATCAGCCGGGTGACGTCCCGCTTCTGGTCGGGCAGGACGAGTGTGACGACGCTGCCGGAGCCGCCGGCGCGGGCCGTGCGGCCGCCCCGGTGGAGGTAGTCCTTGTGGTCCGTCGGCGGATCGACGTTCACGACGAGGTCGAGGTCGTCGATGTGTATACCGCGTGCCGCGACGTTGGTGGCCACCAGCGCGGTGACGTCGCCGTTCTTGAACTGCTCCAGGGTGCGGTTGCGCTGCGGCTGGGAGCGGCCCCCGTGCAGTGCGGCGGCGCGGACGCCGACCGCCAGCAGGCGCTTGGCGAGCCGGTCCGCGGACCTCTTGGTGTCCAGGAAGAGGATGACCCGGCCGTCACGGGCGGCGATACGCGTGGTGACGGCCTTCTTGTCGGTCTCGTCGAGGAGGTGGAGCACATGGTGCTCCATGGTGCTCACCGCTCCGGCGGACGGGTCCACGGAGTGGACCACGGGGTCGGTGAGGAACCGCTGGACGAGCCGGTCGATGTTCGCGTCCAGGGTGGCCGAGAACAGCAGCCGCTGACCGTCGGGCCGGACCTGCTGGATCAGCTTGGTGATCTGCGGCAGGAAGCCCATGTCCGTCATCTGGTCGGCCTCGTCCAGCACCGTGATGCGGACCTGGTCGAGGACGCAGTCGCCGCGCTCCACGAGGTCGTTCAGCCGTCCGGGGGTGGCCACGAGGACCTCGGCCCCGCGTCGCAGCGCACCGGCCTGCTTGGTGATCGACAGCCCGCCGACGACGGTGGTCAGGCGCAGGTTCACGGACGTCGCGTACGGCGTCAGCGCGTCCGTCACCTGCTGGGCGAGTTCACGGGTCGGGACCAGCACCAGGGCGAGGGGCGCCTTGGCCTGTGCGCGCAGCCCGGCGGTGCGGGCCAGCAGGGCCAGGCCGAAGGCGAGCGTCTTGCCGGAGCCGGTGCGGCCCCGGCCCAGCAGGTCGCGTCCCGCGAGCGAGTTCGGCAGGGTGGCGGCCTGGATGGGGAAGGGGGTGGTCACGCCCTGGGCGGCGAGCGTCTTCAGCAGCGCTTCGGGCATGTCCAGACCGGCGAAGTCCTCGACGGCGGGAAGTGCGGGCGTCGTGTTCTCCGGCAACCGGAATTCCCTGTGCGACGGCGTGGGTGAGGCGGGTGCCGTAGCGCGTCGATTCGACTTCTGGGGTCTGCGGGCCATGCGGTTCTCTCTGCCTTCCTGGAAACAGCACAAACCGGGGTCCGCATCACAAGGATGCGGACCCCGGTGAGCGGAATACGTCCGGCGATCAGGCGGGGACGATGTTCTCCGCCTGCGGGCCCTTCTGGCCCTGCGTGACGTCGAAGGAGACCCGCTGGCCCTCCTGGAGCTCACGGAAGCCCTGCGTCGCGATGTTCGAGTAGTGGGCGAAGACGTCAGGGCCGCCGCCGTCCTGCTCGATGAATCCGAAACCCTTTTCGGAGTTGAACCACTTCACGGTTCCCTGTGCCATGACGTTCTCCTTCTGATAGGCAACGGGCCCCATCCGGAGAAGCCGGTAAAACGAAATATGCGCCTGATGGATGAACATTCCCGTCAGGCGCACATAGGTTCATGGGTACCACAACTGCAACTCGACAACCGTAGCACAGATCGGCCGGTCACACCGGGCGGCCGGTGCGCGTGGCGGGATCGGAGAGCGTGCTGGGAAGCGGGGCGGTACTGGCGCCGCGGCCGGGGTAGGCGGAGGGCGTTCAGCCCCTCCCGACCACCCATCTGCCCTGTGGAGAAGGATCCAGGATGACCGAGGACGCCTACCTGTTCCTGCTCGACGATGCCGACGCCGCCGCGCCGCTCGGCGTGGCCCCGGCCGCCGTCGGTGATCTCGCCTCTATGGACACCCCCGCGGTGCGCGCCTGGCTGGACGCCCAGCGGGTCACCGCGGCCGACCCCAGGCTGCGGCTGCTTCCGCCGGAGGAGACCGGGGCCATCCCCGAGGGCGCCGAGCGCCTGCCCGTCCCCCTCGGCGACGAGGAGCTGAGCCGGGTCCGGCACACGACGGCACCCGAGCCGCTGGCCCGCGTCGAGGAGGAGCTGCTGGCCTGGCGTGACTGCGCGGACGGCCGGGACGGTCTGATCGGACGGGCCCTGGCCGCCGGTGTCGCACCGCACCGCATCGTCGAACTGACGGGTGTGGACCCCGCGACGGTGACGGCCGCGGCACACGGCTGACGGCGGGCCCGCCCCGGGGTCCGGCGCGTCATCCGCCCGCCCCGGGGTCGGGCGCGTCAACCGCCCGCTCCAGGGTCGGGCCGCACGGCGGAGGCCATCCCGGCACGGGCCGCCTCCAGCTGGGCCGCGAAGGCGATGCCCAGGAACAGCGCGACGGCCGTCAGATTGGCCCAGAGCAGCAGGGCGACGAACGCGGTCAGCGGGCCGTACAGGGCACCGAAGGCACCGCTGCCCTCCACGTACAGGGCGAGCAGCCAGGTGGCGGCCACCCACAGCACGAGGTGCACGGCCGAGCCGAACGCGAGCCAGGTGTAGCCGGGCTGCACCCGGCGCGGGCACCAGCGGAAGATCACGGCGGAGGCCACCCAGGCGAGGGCCAGCCCGACGGGGACGTCGAGCACGTCCCACCAGCGGGGGCCGCCGTCCCGGCCGGCGGAGGCCGCCACGGCGTCGCCGACGGCCTCGCCCGCGACGAGGGTGACGAAGCCCAGCCCCAGCGGCAGTCCGGCGGCGAGGGCCAGCACCGTCGCGCGGGCGTACTTGCGGGGGAAGGGGCGGTCGCGCTCGATGCCGTAGATGCGGTTGGCGCCGCGCTCGATCTGGCCCATGGCGGAGGCCAGGTTGAGCAGGGCGAAGCCCAGGCCGAGCCACAGGGCGAGGGTGCTCCACATGTCGCCGTGGGCGGTGCGCCGGGTGCCGTCGAAGGCGTCGGCGACGATCTCGGCGCTGGCTCCCGGCACGATCCGGCCGAGGGTCCGCTCGATGATGTCGCCGACGCCCTCGGTGTGCACGGAGGTGGCGAGGCCGACGAGGGCCACGGTGCACGGCACCAGGCCGAGCACGACCTGGAAGGCGAGGGCGCGGGCGTTGCTGAACCCGTCGGCGTAGCGGAACCGTGCGAAGGAGTCGGTCAGGAGCCGCCATCCTCCGTAGTGGCGCAGGGCCGTGAACGCCTCGTCGCCGGAGAGTTCGTCCCCGATCATGTCGCGGGTCTGTGGCACGCGGACGGCGGTACCCATGCTCGTTCGACGCTCCCTCGGTGTGCGGCTGTCCGTCTCCGGATGCCCGGGAACCGCCGCACCCCACCTCACGAGGTTCGGGAAAAAGCCGTGGGCCCGGCCGGGTGCGGCCGGGCCCGGGCGGGGTCAGCTCTGCTTCCGGCCCTGGCGCGCCACCTGGTCGGTGACGTCGGCGACCTCACCGGCCGGCGGGGCCTCGGCCTCGGCGTCGGTGCCGAAGTCGCTGAACTCCATCACCGTGCTCACCTTGACCTGCTGAGGCGAACCGCTCGCCTCCGGCTTGGCGGAGGCCGGTGCCTTGACGGTCATGTCGATCTGCTGGCGCCGGATGCGGCCGTCGTCGTCGAGCCAGAGCCGCATGGGCAGGGTCGGGCCGACCTGCTCGCGCAGCCGCTCGCCGCCGGGCAGCCGGGAGACGTCGACGGAGACGTCGTAGCGGACGGTGTCGACACCGTTGATCTTCTCGGATCCGGCCTTGGAGACGTCGTCGTCGCTGATCGCCTTGGCGTAGGCGGCGGACTGGGCCGGGTCGCCGATCTGTCCGGGGTCGGCGCCCTGCTGCTCCGCGACCTTCCCGAGGTCGATCTTCATCCAGGGCTTGCCGTCCTTCTTCTGCCCGGGCACCTTCTGGTAGAGCACCTGGTCGACCACGCGCTGCTCGACGGTCCGGCCCTCGGCGGTGACGGTCATGGTGCTGTCGCCGTCCTCGAAGTCGATGACGCCCTTGCCGTCCGAATCGACCGTCTTCCCCTCGGCCGCGGCCTTCACCTTGACGGTCATCTTCGCCGTGTCGGCCTCGGCGGTCTTGTCGTAGGCGGCGCGCACGGCCTGTGTGCTCTGCTGCCGGCCGCCGGTGCTCCCATCGGCCGCCGCGGGCTTGCCGGCCTCCGGCTCGCTGTCGCCCCCGCAGCCGCCCAGTACGACGCTGCCCAGCAGGACGGCCGTGCCGATCGCGGACGCCTTCGCCCCTCTGCTCCGCATGAGCTCCCTCTCTCCTCACGATGCCGACGTCCTCGGACGTGCCGTCGGCGTGCGACGTGAGTGCCCCCGAGCAGGCCCGATACGCCCGAAGACGGGGGAGGTCGACCGGATGAGGAGGTGTTCGGCACGTCCTTCGGTCATTTCGGCGGGTGCGGGGCGTGTCCGGATGGGCACCTGGTATTGCGGGTCCGTGTCGGCCCGGCAAGCGGAACTCGAAGATCCGGTACGGCCGGTCAGCGCACCGTCCAGTCCGGTGCCGTGCGGGCCCACTCCTCCTCCCACCGGGCGAGGTTGCGCCGCTCCAGCCGGCGGACCGCCCAGCGGTAGGCGACCGCCGCGGCGACGGGCACGGCGAGCGCGGCGAGGACGGCACAGCCGAGGGCGCTGTCGCGGACCTGATCCCGGGTCAGGGGCGGTCCGGTGACCTCGCCCTGGGCGTCGACCCACACCCGGATCGTGCTTCCGGCGGGCAGGGACGGCGGCACCTTCGCCTCGGCGGTGCGGGTGCGGCCCTCGTCGTCGGTGAAGCGGACGGTGACCGGATAGCGGGCCTCACCGGCCTCGTCGCTGCCCGGTTCCAGGTGACGGGGGGCGTCGTGCCCGGTGACGGCGGTGACCTCGTGGCGGGTGGCGGCCTGATGGCGGGCCTTGTGCAGATAGTGGCGGTGGGCGGCGTCGCCGGCCAGGAACATGGCGGCCGGTGTGGCGGCCAGGACGGCCAGGAACAGGCCCAGCGCGATCCACGCCTGCGCCAGGTCGGTGGGGCGCCGCAGCGGATTGCGCCGCCAGCGCCAGGTCAGGACGTGGCGGGCTTCCTCGGGATCGGGGTGGTCCGGTGGTGGCTGTGCCGGGGGGATGGCGCGGGCCATGGGTCTCCTTCCGCGTGGCCGGCTTCCGGTGGGGCCGTGGAAGACGGTGCCCGTGGTGGGCGGGACATGGGCGGAGAAGCCTCTAGTGCGGATGACGGGCGGAGTCGCGGCGGCCGTGCACGGCCGACGGGTGGCCGTGCACGGCCTGCAGGAGGGCGGCCGCGCCGCGTACGGCGGCGGTGTGCGGGGCCGGTACCGGCTTCACGGGGGCGTGGAGCTGTTCGGTCAGGCGGTAGGTGATGTCGGGGCGCAGTGCGCCGCCACCCGCCAGGAGGATGCCGCGCCGCAGGGCGTCGAGCGTCTGCGGGGTGTCGTCCTGTTCCAGGACGGCGGTCACCATGGCGATGATCGCCTCCGTGATCCGCGCGGGCGGCGCCGGCCGGTCGAGGTCGCTCGTGCCCACGGTGGTGCGGCGGGCGTCGGTCACCGTGCCGTCGGTGAGCAGGACGACGTCGGTGACGTGGGCGCCGATGTCCGCCACGAGCAGGGGCCGGCTCAGGTCGGCACCGGCCGCCTCGGCCACGGCCCGGGCCGCCGGGACCGTCAGCACACTCTGCGGCCGCAGGGCCTCGGCGGCGGTGCGGGCCTGCGCGCGGAAGCTCACGCCGCCGAGGACGGGCGCCGCCAGGATGACGAGGGGCCGGCCCAGCCGGGGCAGACGGGGGCCGAGCAGCCGGTCGAGCATCCGGGCGGTGCCGGGGGTGTCGACGATGACGCCCCGCCGTATGGGGTGAAGGGGGCCGTCGCCGAACGTCACCGTGGGGACGTCGAAGAGCAGGCCGTGGCCCGGGAGCCACGCGCGGGTGCGGGCGCTGCCCAGGTCGAGGGCGATGCCGGCGCAGCGCCGGGGCCAGGGCCGGTGCCGGGCCCTGGCCGCGTGGGGGTCGACCGCCGTCACCGCCAGGCCTCCTTCACCTGCTGGCACCGCGAGCAGTAGCGGGCCTGCGGCACGATCATCAGGCGGTCGCGGTCGATGGTCCGGCGGCACAGCCGGCAGGTGCCGTAGCTGCCGTCGTCCATGCGGGCGAGGGCCGCCTCGACGTCGGCGAGGACCATGCGCGCCGAGGCGGCGAGCTTGACGCGCACCTCGATACGGCCGGCGGCCTGGCGGTCGGGCAGCGCCTCGGCGCGCGGCAGGGCCGCGGTCGTGAGCTGCTGGAGCTGCTCACGGCGAAAGAGGAGCTGCTCGTGCAGGTTCTCGCGGAGCGCCGCGAGGTCCTCGGCCGACAGGGCCGCGGTGCGTTCACCGGTGATCTGGTTCACCACTTCACCCCTTCGGGCAGGGCGGGAGACGGGGAGGGACGGGACGGGCCGTCAGTCGGTGGTGCGCTGGCAGGGCACGCAGTACCGCGCGTACGGCAGGATCTCCAGGCGCTCGGCCGGGATCGGCTTGGAGCAGCCCTGGCAGGTGCCGTAACGGCCGTCCTCGACGCGGGCGAAGGCGGCGTCGATCTCCTTGAGGACGCGCTGCAGGGTCTCCTTCTGCGCCGCCATCAGGTGCTCCGCGGCCTCCTCGCCCGCCTCGGCGAGGGCCTGCAGCTGGGTGAGCCGGGTGGCGCGCTCGTGCTCCAGGCGCTGACGGGTCTCGTGGGCCGTCGCGGGCTTGAGACGGTGATCGGTCGGGGTGGTGTCGGCAGACATGGCGGTCCTAGCGTCGAAGCGTTCGTGACAGGGCGGGGCATACGAAGCGGGCCTGCCGGGGCAGGCCTGGCGGATGCGGTGCACAGGGGTCACGGTGGCTGGGTCATGCCCCCACCGTGGCCGATCGCGCGCGGGAATCCCATCGGGCGCGATACCCATTTACGGACCCCCCGCGCTGCGGCCGACAGGGCTTCGACCGGTGGAAATGGGCACTGGCACCCATCGACGCGGCGGCCGGCGGCGAGCAAGCTGGGGCTCAGGCCGGTCCGCAGCCATGGCCGTGGCTCATGCCCGGGGTACGCGGTGACCGAAAGGGAGGACAGAGCCCTGTCACAAGGAGAGAGGCGTCATCGCGGTGTCCCTGTTCTGGCGGATCTTCGCCCTCAACGCCGTGGTGCTCGGCACGGCGACCGCGTTGCTGCTGTGGGCGCCGGTCACGGTCTCCGTGCCCGTGCTGCTGACCGAGGCGGTCATCCTGGTCGGCGGCCTGGCCGTGATGCTGATCGCGAACGCCGCCCTGCTGCGCATCGGGCTGGCCCCGCTGGGCCGACTCACCCGGCTGATGACCACCGTCGACCTGCTGCGGCCGGGCCAGCGCCTGCCGGAGCGGGGCCGCGGTGAGACCGCCGAACTGATCAGCGGCTTCAACGCCATGCTGGAACGGCTGGAGCACGAGCGCGCCGCCAGCAGCGCGCGGGCCCTGCTCGCGCAGGAGGACGAACGGCGCCGTATCGCCCAGGAGCTGCACGACGAGGTCGGCCAGAGCATGACCGCGATCCTGCTGGTGCTGAAGCGGGCCGCCGACGAGGCCGAGGAGCCCCTGCGCGCCGAACTGCAGCAGGCGCAGGAGATCACCCGGGAGAGCCTCGACGAGGTCCGCCGACTGGTGCGCCGCCTGCGCCCCGGCGTGCTGGAGGACCTCGGTCTGGTGAGTGCGCTGACGTCGCTGACGACGGAGTTCGCCACCCACACCGGGCTGCGGGTGATCCGCCGTTTCGACTCGGACCTGCCCGCGCTGGACCCGGAGACCGAGCTGGTGCTGTACCGGGTCGCGCAGGAGGCCCTGACGAACGCGGCCCGCCACGCCGAGGCCGGGAAGGTGGAGATGAGTCTGCGTCACACGGGGGACACGGTGGTCCTGTCCGTGACCGACGACGGCCGCGGCACGGGGGTCGCGCGCGAGGGCGCCGGGATCCGCGGCATGCGTGAGCGGGCCCTGCTCGTGGGGGCCGTGCTGGACATCACCTCCGAACCGCGGGCGGGGACACAGGTCCGGCTCGCGGTGCCCGTCCCGTCCGACCCCGGAAAGCAGTCATGACCGCCACCGGCACACCCGTGATCCGCATCCTCCTCGCCGACGACCACGCGCTGGTACGGCGCGGGGTGCGGCTGATCCTCGACCGGGAGCCCGACCTCGAGGTGGTCGCGGAGGCCGGCGACGGCGCCGAGGCGGTCGCGCTGGCCCGCGGCGAGGACGTCGACCTGGCCGTCCTGGACATCACGATGCCCCGGATGACGGGGCTTCAGGCCGCCAGGGAGCTCAACGCGCTGAAGCCGGACGTGCGGGTGCTGATCCTGACGATGCACGACAACGAGCAGTACTTCTTCCAGGCGCTGAAGGCCGGGGCGAGCGGATACGTGCTGAAGTCGGTGGCCGACCGCGACCTGGTCACCGCCTGCCGGGCGGCCATGCGCGACGAGCCCTTCCTGTACCCGGGCGCGGTCACCGCCCTGATCCGCAACTACCTCGACCGGGTCCGCCACGGCGAGGAGCCCCCCGGGCAGGTCCTCACGCCCCGCGAGGAGGAGGTGCTCAAGCTCGTCGCCGAGGGCCACTCGTCCAAGGAGATCGCCGAGCTTCTGTTCATCAGCATCAAGACGGTCCACCGGCACCGGGCGAACCTGCTGCACAAGCTGGGCCTGCGCGACCGCCTGGAGCTCACCCGCTACGCCATCCGGGCCGGACTCATCGAGCCCTGACCCGCCCTCAGCTGCCCGAGGGTCCGGCCGCCTACTCCCCGGCCAGGGCCCTCGGGCCCCGACCGCCCGAGACAGCCGGGGAACCGGAGAAGGGGGACCGACGTACATGGCGCGCACCGCACGCGCCGTCCCCCGTGCCGCGGGGCCGGTCGCCGTCCTGCTCTCCGTGCTCCTGGCGCTGCTGAGCCCACCGGCCCACGCCGCCGCGCCCGCGCACCGCTCCCCCGCCTTCCCGGCGGCCGGCGGCGCCCCGTGGGCGGACGACGGACACGACCACGTCCGTCCCGCCGTGGTCCGCGGCCAGGGCGACGCCCCCGCCGAACGGCCGGCGCCGCCCGCCCTCCCCACCGCGGGCGGCACGCCGCACCGTGAACCGCCGCACGCCCGCACGCCCCCCGGCGCGTTCGCCGTGCCGGACCACATCCACCACGGCCACGACCACCACCGGCGTGCTCCGCCGCGCGCCTCCGGCATCTGACGCACGTCGTTCCCTTCCCCGCCCGACCCCGGTCACCGTCGTGGCCGTGGTGTGCCTGCCGGAGGCCCCCCTTGACCCGCGCCCCGCGCCTCAGAGGGCTGCTCGCCCTCGCCGTGATCGCCCTGTCCCTGTTCATCTCGTTCACCATGCCCGTACGCCTCGGGCTCGATCTGCGCGGCGGTACGCAGATCGTCCTGGAGACCCGCCCCGGCGAGGGCGACTCCGCCGCCGAGGCCACCGACCGCACCCTGGAGGTGCTGCGCGACCGCATCGACGCGCTCGGCGTCGCCGAGCCCTCCCTGTCCCGCTCCGGCACGGACCGGATCGTCGTGGAGCTGCCCGGCGTCCAGGACCCGACCCAGGCGGCGGACGTCCTGGGCCGCACCGCGCAGCTCACCTTCCACGAGGTCCTCGGCACGGCCTCCGCGAAGGCGGGGGCCGACGGTCCGCGTGTACTGGAGGACGAGACGGGGCAGCCCCTGCGGCTGGCCGCCTCCTCGCTGACCGGCGGGGACGTCGAGGAGGCCGCCGCCCGCTTCGACCAGCAGGGCGGGGCCGGCTGGCACGTCACCCTCGACTTCAAGGGCGGCGGCGACGGCTGGGCCCGGCTGACCGGCGAGGCGGCCTGCCATCCCGCCGGGGACGCGAGCCGGCGGGTCGCCATCGTCCTGGACGACAAGGTCATCTCCTCGCCGCAGGTCGACCCCTCGGTCCGCTGCGGCACCGGCATCGGCGGCGGGGCCACCCAGATCACCGGGTCGTTCAGCGCCGAGGAGGCCAAGGAACTCGCCCTGCTCATCAACGGCGGCGCGCTTCCGGTGCCCGTCGAGACGGTCGAGCAGCGCACGGTCGGCCCGACGCTGGGGGCCGAGGCCATCACCGCCAGCGCCTGGGCGGCCGTCGTCGGCACCGCGCTGACCGGTGTGTTCATCATCGCCGTGTACCGGCTGCTCGGTGCCCTGGCCGTCGTCGCGCTGGCCTGCTACGGCCTGATCTCCTACGCCGCGCTGGTCGCGCTCGGCGCCACGCTCACCCTGCCGGGTCTCGCCGGGTTCGTCCTGGCGATCGGCATGGCCGTCGACGCGAACGTCCTCGTCTTCGAGCGCGCCCGCGAGGAGTACGCCGCCCGCAGCCGGCCGAGCCCCCGGTCGTCCCTCGCGGCGGGGTTCAAGGGCGCGTTCAGCGCGATCGCCGACTCGAACATCACCACGCTCATCGCCGCCGGACTGCTGTTCTTCCTGGCCTCCGGCCCGGTGCGCGGTTTCGGCGTCACGCTGGGCATCGGTGTGCTCGCCTCCATGTTCAGCGCGCTGGTCGTCACCCGCGTCCTCGCCGATGCCGTCGTCAACCGGCCCTGGCTGCGCCGCCGTCCGAGGCTGAGCGGCATCGCGCACACCGGCGGGGTCCGGGACCGGCTGGCCCGCAGGGAGCCCCGGCTGATGCGGCGGCCGCGCCGCTGGCTGGCCCTGTCCGCGGCGGCGCTGACGCTGGCCGCCTCGGGCATCGCGGTGCGCGGTCTTGACTTCGGCGTCGAGTTCACCGGCGGCCGGCTCATCGAGTACGGCACCTCCTCCCCCGTCGACCCCGACCGGGCCCGCGCCGCGCTCGCCGACGCCGGCTTCCCCGGGGCCGTCGTGCAGTCGTCCGGGGACCAGCGGATCAGCGTGCGCACCGACCGGCTGACGAACGCCGAGGCGTCCGCGGTCACCGAGGCCGTCGGCGCGGTGGGCGGCGGGGCCGACAAGCTCCGGGACGAGACGATCGGCCCGAGCCTCGGCAAGGAACTGCGCCGGGGTGCGCTGATCGCGCTGGCCGTCGCGCTGGGCGCGCAGCTGCTGTACCTGTCCGTCCGATTCCGCTGGCTGTTCGGCACGGCGGCCGTCGCGGCCCTCGCCCATGACGTGGTGATCCTCGTCGGGATCTTCGCCTGGCTGGGCAAGCCGATCGACGGTGTGTTCCTGGCGGCGCTGCTCACGGTCATCGGCTACTCGGTCAACGACTCGGTCGTCGTGTTCGACCGGGTCCGGGACATGGTGCGGCGCGGCCCCAAGGCGCCCTTCGCGACGCTCGCGAACCGGGCGCTGCTGCAGACCCTGCCCCGCACCGTGAACACCGGTATGGGGGCGGCGTTCATCCTGACCGCGCTGGCCGTGTTCGGCGGCGACTCCCTCACCGACTTCGCGCTGGCCCTGCTGATCGGGGTCGCGGTGGGGACGTACTCCTCGATGTTCACGGCCACCCCGCTGGCCGTCGAGCTGCACCGGCGCGGGTAGGGGGCCGGGCCAGGGTCAGAGGGCCCAGACGAGCAGGGCGCTGTCGGCGGCGGACACCGTGTACCAGGTGCCGTCGCCCAGCGCCCTGGGCGGGCCGGTCACCTCGACCGGGTAGGCGAGCCGGCCGAGGAGCCGCATGGAGGCCGCGTCGACGAGCCAGTGCCGGCCCGGCCCGGACTCCTCGTCGCTCTCGACGGTCCCGGCGACGACGGTGTCCTCGTCGACGAAGCCGCCCTCGTAGTCGAAGTAGGCGCGGGTCTCGTCGTCCCCGGAGTCCCCGGCGTCATCCTCGGCCGCCGGGTGCGGGGGGACCACGTCCGCGTCCAGGGCGGCCGTCACCGAGCCGTCGGCGGTGCGGTGCACGGCGAGGGTGTCCTGGTCGTGCGTCACGGTGAGCAGGCGGTCCCCCGACGGGCTCACCGCGAGCAGTACGCGGTCCTCCCCGCCGAAGGTGTCCACGGCGAGCCGCCTGCCGTCCCACCGGCCCCAGAGGAGGGGCGATCCGTCCTGCCCCTCGCCGACGCTCAGGCCCATCTGGCCGGGGTCGGGGTGCGGGACGTGGACGGAACCGGCCGCCACCGTCCCCGTGGCGGCGCGGGCCAGCACCGTGCCGTCGGTGGCGTCGAGGACCAGCCACTCCTCCGGGCCGTCGTCCCCGCCCGCGTCCTCGTCCGCCGAGGGGCCGGGTACATGGGCCCAGACGACCTTGCCGTCGGCGGCGAAGGCGACCGAGCCACTGCCGGAGTACCGGTGGTCCCGGTCGTCCACGTACTCGAAGGCGTCCGTGTGTCCGGCGCACCCCGCCCAGCAGGGGTGCCGCAGCTCCCAGCGCGCACGGCCCGACCGGTCGACGGCGCGCAGGGCGTGCCGTCCCGCGAACACGGCGAGATCCGCGCCGGGAGACACCGCCCACGAGCCGAACCCTGGCGGCCAGGGCGCGGGAAAGCGGATCGTCGGGACCGGCGCATGGCCCGCGGGTCCACGCACGATCAGTTCGGTGTCGTCCCGCTGGACGAGGAACCGCGCGCCCGGCCCGGACGTCAGGCACGGGGCCGACTCGAAGCCGGTGACGGGCGCGGGGGCGTCGAGCGAGGCGACGAGGCGGGCAGGGCGTGACACGGGCACTCCGCAAGGGCTGGGGACTTCCGCGGAAGCCTAGGTCAGGCCACTGACATCGCCTCAGGCGGCCAGCGTCTCGTCCTCGGGCCTGCCCTCACGGCGGTCGGCGCCGTAGCGCGCGAGAAGGGCGTCCGCGGCCCGGAGCGCGTCGTCGGCGGTGCGGGAGCCGGTCATCACGCACAGCGTGTAGGTGGCGTCCTCGAGCGCCCGGCTGGTGCGGCCGGTGGGGAGGACGTCGTGGGCGATGCGCGCCTGCGCGAACCGGGCCAGTGCTCCGCGCAGTTCCTTCTCCGCCGGCAGGATCATGGCGTTTCCTCTCTCCCGAGACATGGCCGTCGGACGGCCGACTCCCCTCGCGGGGAGGCCCGATGTCCGTCCCCGCACAGCACCGCCCGGCACCGAGCGGCGCCGAGCTGATCACCAGGTGCCCCGGGCCGGGCGGTCCATGCCTGCCGATCACAGGGGGATTTGCGCGAGGAAAGAATCCGGCCACGGTTCACATGGGAGGGCGTCGCCCCCAGGCCGTCAGCAGGCCGGCCGACAGCGCGGCGCACGCGTCGGAGTCCAGGTAGCGGATCGCCTCGTCGACGGCCGCGTCGTCGACGAGACCGGTGGCGCGCATCGCCGCGCGGCTGCGCTCCCAGGTGTCGGCCCAGAAACGGCTGATGGGGCTGCCCGGCGTCAGCGGTGGCACATGGATCTCGGCGGCGACCGGTTCGAGCCCCGCCTCGCGCAGCAGCCGCGGGTACGACGGCACCCAGGTGACGTCCGTGCCGATGGTCTCCCGCAGTCCGCGCCACATCGCGCGCATCACCCGGGTGTACGGCGTGTCGGGCGCACGGTCGCCGGTGAGGTCGACGGCGTCGCCGAGCACCAGGTGGCCGCCGGGTTCCACCCGCTCGGCCAGGGTCCGCAGGACCCGTTCGCGGTCGGGCAGGTGCATCAGTACGAAGCGGGCGTGGACGAGGTGGAAGCGGCCCTGCACGAAGTCCGGTGCGGTGACGTCGGCCTGCCGTACCTCCAGGCCCGGGACGGCTCGCGCGGCGAGGAACCGGACGTCCCGGTCGACGGCGAGGACACTGCTCACGCCTGCCTCGTCCAGCAGCCGGCGCGCGACCGTGCCGGTGCCCGCGCCGACGTCCAGGCAGCGCAGACCGGGTCCGGCGCCGAGGGCCCGCAGCCGCGCCAGGGTGACGTCGTCGTAGGCGAGGGCGCCGAAGTCGATCCGCTCCCCCTCGCCCCGCCGTTCGGGCGGGAAGACGGCCTCGCCGTACCGGCCGCCGCCGGGTTCGGCCCCCTCGGGGGGTCTCATCGGGCCACCGGTGTGCGGGCGATCAGTGTCATGGCCGGACCTCGTGGCGCGTGGTGGGGGTGCGGGGGCGACCCGTCAGGAGGCCGCCCCCGCACCGATCCTGCACGGGCGCCCGCCGGTACGGCCGAGGCGCGCCGGTGCCTGCCCGATCGGCCCAACGCGTCCGCCGGTGCGGGGGTCACCCGACCACGGGGCTGCGGCGTTCGATGAGCGTGACGTCCCGCCACACCCCGCGGTGCCGGCCGATGCGTTCGCGGACGCCGATGACCCGGAAGCCGGCCTTGCGGTGCAGGGCGAGACTGGCGGTGTTCTCGGGGAAGACGCCCGACTGGACGGTCCAGATCCCGGCGGCCTCCGTGGAGGCGATCAGGGCGTCGAGCAGGACTCTGCCGACGCCCCGGCCGCGGGCGCCGGGGTGCACGTACACGGAGTGGTCGACGACCCCGGCGTAGGCGCGGCGGTCGGAGACCCGGACCACGGCCACCCAGCCCAGCACCCTGCCGGTGGCGTCCAGGGCGACGTACCGGTGCTCGGGGAGTTTGACGGAGTCGAAGGTCTCCCAGGTGGGGGCGGTCGTCTCGAAGGTGGACTGCCCCTCGTCGATGCCGAGTTGATAGATCGTCAGGACTTCTTCGGCGTGGGCGGGCGTCATCGGGACGATGGACAGGTCGTCGGCGGGACTCACCGTCGGCTCTCCTCGGCGTGCTCGTCGGGCAAGGGCGAAGTCGGTCAGGGGTCGTGTCGTCCGGTCCACGGTCCCACGGGGGCCGGGGCGGTGGCGCTCCGGCCCCGCCGTCAACGGGACGCGTGCGCCGCCGGTGCGCTCCTGATGCGGGCCCTCACCGCGATTCCTGAACACCTGTCAAGTTACCCGGAGGTTTCTCGTGACTTCTTTCACAGCCCTCAGTAGAACTCGTTTCCGTTCAATGCGAGAAAGGGGACATGCATGGACTCCGGAAGAGTCGTTCACGTGGAAGGAAGAGGTCTTTCCCGCCGCCATTTCATTGCTGGAACAGGTTCTATTCTAGGCGCCGCGACCTTGGGCGCGCTCGACATCCCCACAGCCGCCGCCTCCCCCCGGGAGGCGCCGATCGAACCTGGCGCCCAGGTCACCGCACTCGTCGTCGGCACCGGATACGGCGGGTCCGTCACCGCGCTGCGGCTCGCGCAGGCCGGCGTCGACGTCCACATGGTGGAGATGGGCATGGCCTGGGACACCCCGGGCACCGACGGCAAGATCTTCGCCAACACCACCAGCCCCGACCACCGTTCCTTCTGGTTGCGCACCCGCACGAAGCAGCCGCTGAGCAACTTCCTCGGCTTCCCGCTCGACCGGGACGTGCCCCGGTACACGGGCATCCTCGACGCCGAGGAGATGGGCGGCATCGTCGTGTACCAGGGGCGCGGGGTCGGCGGCGGCTCCCTCGTCAACGGCGGTATGGCCGTGACCCCGGAGCGCAGCCGCTTCCCCGCCGTGCTCCCGTCGGTCGACGCCGACGAGATGTACGACGTCTACTACCCGCGGGCCAACAGCACCCTCGGCGTGTCCACCGTCGACCCGGCCTGGTTCGACTCGACGGAGGCGTACATGTACGCGCGCGTGGGCCGCAAGCACGCCCAACGCTCCGGGTTCCGCTTCGTGTTCGTGCCCAACGTCTACGACTGGGACTACATGAAGCGGGAGGCCGAGGGCTCGGTGACCCGGTCGGCGCTCGCCGGCGAGATCCTGTACGGCAACAACCACGGCAAGAAGTCCCTGCCCAAGACCTACCTGGCGCAGGCCCGCGCCACCGGGCGGGTCGCCATCTCGCCGCTGCACCGGGTGACCTCGGTGACGCCCGCCACCGGCGGCTACTCGGTCACCATGGAGCAGCTCGACACGGGCGGGAACGTCGTCGCCACCAAGACGGTACGGGCGCGACGGGTGTTCTTCGCCGCGGGCAGCGTCGGCACCAGCAAGCTGCTCGTCCGCCTCAAGGCGACGGGCGCGCTGCCCGGCCTCAACGACGAGGTCGGCAACGGCTGGGGCGAGAACGGCAACGTCATGTGCGGCCGCGCCAACCACCTGTGGGACCCGACGGGGGCGCTCCAGTCGTCGATCCCGACGGCGGGCATCGACAACTGGGCGGCGGGCGGCGCGTTCGCGGAGGTGGCGCCCCTGCCGACCGGTATCGAGACGTGGGCGTCCTTCTACCTGTCCATCACGAACAACCCGCATCGCGCCCGGTTCACCTGGAACGCTTCGGCCGGGAAGGTGGAGCTCGACTGGCAGACCGCGTGGAAGCAGCCGTCGATCACCATGGCGAAGACGATCTTCGACAAGATCAACGCCAAGGAGGGGACGATCTACCGCACGGATCTGTTCGGCGTCTACAAGATCTGGGGCGACCACCTCACGTACCACCCGCTGGGCGGCGTCGTGCTGAACAGGGCGACGGACAACTACGGACGGCTGCACGGGTATGCGGGGCTGTACGTGACGGACGGGTCGCTGATCCCGGGCAACGTGAGCGTGAACCCGTTCGTCACGATCACCGCGCTCGCCGAGCGCAACATCGACAGGATCATCGCGGACGACTTCTGACCGCGTCCGACCTCGTCCGCGTCGGGATTGCTCCCCGCGTGGCGGGCCGGGACCGCCGGGGCCCCGGCCCGCTCGTCATGCGCCGCGCGCCGTCGGCAGTACACACACGCTGTCGATGCCCAGCACGTGGTTGAGCCGCCCGAACGCCAGCCAGGAGCCGATGCTCATGCTCAGCTCCACGATCTCCGCCTGGCTGTAGTGCGCCTTCATCCGCTCCCAGAACGAGTCGTCCAGACCGTGGTGGTCGGTCGCGTAGCGCTCGGCGTACTCGGCGGCGAGCCGGGTGCGGTCGTCGAATCGGTCGGTCGTGCGCCACTCGGCCACCGCGTCGAGGAACCCCTCCTCGACCTTGTCCCCGTCGCGTTCGGTGCGCCAGTCCAGGCAGAACAGGCAGCCGTTGATCTGCGCGATCCGCAGCCGGGCGGCCTCGAACTCCCGCAGTCCGAGGGTCGTGTGCTCGTAGACGGCCAGGGAGAAGGCGCCGGCGGCCCGGCCGATCTCCGGCACGAGGTCGCCCCAGACGTACGGGATGGGGTCGGCGCCGTCGGGGATGTCGATCCGCATGCTCACCTCTTTCCGAGTCGGCCCACCGCGGGGCGCAGGGGGATGTCGAGTGCGTCGTAGAGGCCCGGTCCGGCCTCGGCCAGCCAGTCGATGGCGTTCACCAGGCGCCCGGCCGCCGTCGCGTTTCCGCCGGCCGCCCTGTTCTCCCCCTCGTCGGTCGCCTCGACAGTCACCTCGATGCGCGGGCGGCCCTCGACGATCACCCGGTGGGCCCCCGCCCCGCCGTCCGACGGCGCGGGCCAGTCCGGAGCGCAGGCCGGGTGGATACGGGTGACGTGCTCGACGACGATGCGGGGCTCGCCCGCCACCATGCCGCGCACCTCCAGGCGCACCGCTCCCTGGGTGCCGGCCCGGAACTCCCCCATCGTGGGGGTGCGGACTGTCTCCTCGAGCGGGCGGCGCTCCAGCGTCTCGTCGATGCCGTCGAGTTCGGCGCCCAGGGCGCGGGCCATCATCCGCAGCTGCCCGCCCCAGATCATCGTGGGGATGCCCTCGGCCAGCATCAGCGGCTGGTGGTCGAGCGGATGCCCCATGCCGATCAGATCGCGGACGGCCTCCTCCTGGTCGTACGTGGAGTAGTCGAAGATCTCCTGGCAGCGCAGGACGTCGATCTCCGAGCCCAGTCCGCTGACCAGCAGCGGGAGGACGTCGTTGGCCCAGCCGGGGTCGACGCCCGAGACGAACAGCGAGCCGCCGCCGGCCTCGGCGGCAGCCGCGAGGACGTCGCGGATCTCGCCGGGCGCGCCGGCGGGGTCGTACATGCCGTACAGGGAGGGGGTGACGACGACCGCTCCGGCGCGCAGGGCGCGGCCGACGTCCTCGATCGCGCCGTCGGGCCGTACGTCACCGGAGGCCGCGTAGACCACCGCCCGGGGGCGTGCCCGCAGCACCCCCTCCACGTCGTCGGTCGCCGTCACGCCGAGGGGCCGGCCGATCCCGCTCAGTTCGCCCGCGTCCCTGCCGGTCTTGGCGGGGTTCGACACCAGCACGGCCACCAGGTCGAGCGCCGGATGCGCCGCCACCGCCCGGATGGCCGCGCGCCCGACGTTGCCTGTGCCCCAGACCACCGTGGGAATCATGCGCGGAGGGTAACGACGCGTCCTTGAAGTTCCCATAGCCGTGCACGAGGAATCCGGGCCGGTTTCCGGGGCGTGTTCCCGGGGTCAGCCGTCGCTCTCGTGGCCCCAGCTCTCGGGCCCGGCGCCCCGCCAGTCGATCCAGGGCGCCAGCGCCACGTCGGACGGGTCGATCTCCAGTCCCGCGCGGCGCAGGAACTCGGCGACGTCGGCGAGGTTGTGGGCCAGCCCGAGGATCTCGCCGTCGACGCGCACGCGCCGCCCGCCGGTGGGCGACGGTGGACTCACGGTCACACGCGGGGTTGCGGCCATGTCCTCAGGATCGTCCGGGGCGCCCGGACCCGCACTCCAGCGGGTCATCGGGCGGCCCGGCCGCCCGCGCGGCCCAGCTGCCGCAGCTCCCACCACGCGCCGGGGCCGGGCCGCCGGTGCTGCCAGTAGGGGTGGAAGAACACCTCGGCCGACAGCCGGTACAGCCGCCGGCGCAGTTCGGTACGGCCGGGCCGCTCGGCGAGCTGCCGGTACGTGGCGCTCCACTCCTGCTGGGCCCGGGTGAGGTCGTCTGGAAACGTACGCATGACTGAATTCAATCATGTGTTCGATTTCTGGGGCCACCGGAGCCGAGGGGCGCCGAGCCACCGGGTCGACGGCCCCGCTCAGACCTCTTCCCGGATGGCGCTCCAGCCGTGTTCCAGCAGGTCGAAGGCGCGGACGACGGCCGCACGGGGATCGTCGTGGGCGGCGGCCGCGCGCGGGGCCTCCAGTGCGAAGTGGGCGAGGGCGGTACAGGCGGGGTCGTCGGCGGCGAGGCCGCTCTCCTCGGCGATGACCTCCGCGAGCGCCGCGGCGTGGCGCAGCCACATCTTCTGGCCGTAGTCGCGCAGGGCCGGGGTGCCGGCCACCAGCTCGACGAAGGCGGCGAAGCGGGCGTCACCACCGGTGGAGCCCAGCCGGGTGGTCAGAGCGTGCTCGCACAGGGCGGCCGGAATGGACCGGCCCTCGGGCCGCTCGCGGACGGCGGCGAGCAGGCGGGCCTCCTGCTCGTCGTCCTCGTCGAAGACCAGGGCCTCCTTGACCGGGAAGTGCTTGAACAGCGTGGTGGTGGAGACGTCGGCGGCGTCCGCGATCTCACGGATGCCGACCGCCTCGTATCCGCGCTCCAGGAACAGGCGCAGGGCGGCATCGGCGATGGCCTGGCGAGTGGCGGCCTTCTTCCGTTCACGGCGCCCCATCGGGGCGGGAGAGGGATCGGCCGCGGGGTCGGGTCGCGTACTGGGCATGGCGGCACTCTACCTCGCGGGTTGACCCGTTGAAAAAGCTACTTCGATTCAAAAGTTGGGTCGTTGCACTTATTGAACCAGTGTGCTTTTCTGAAGCGGCGGTCGCGAGGCACCGGCCCCGGCCGCGTCCCTTCCCCACCCAGGAAACGGAGCTTCCGTGCACACCTCCGCACCCCGCATCGCGATCATCGGCGCCGGTCCCGGCGGCCTCCTCTGCGCCCGCGTCCTCCAGCGGCACGGCATCACCGCGACCGTCTACGACCGGGACGCCGGCCCGGACGCCCGTGACCAGGGCGGCACCCTCGACCTGCACGCCGACGACGGCCAGATCGCCCTGCGCGAGGCCGGCCTCCTGGACGAGTTCCACCGGCTGTCCCGCCCCGAGGGGCAGGAGATGCGTCAGCTGGACCCGGCCGGCACGGTCCTCTTCCACCATCTCCCCGAGCCGGACGAGCGGTTCAAGCCGGAGATCGACCGTGGCCTGCTGCGTCGGCTCCTGCTGGACTCGCTCCGGCCCGGCGCCGTGCGCTGGGGCCACACCCTGCGTTGCGTCGACGGCCCCACAGGCGGCCCCCGGCAACTGCGTCTCGCCGACGGCACGACCGTCGAGTGCGACCTCGTGATCGGCGCGGACGGCGCCTGGTCGACGGTGCGCCGCGCGCTCTCACCGGCCCGGCCCCGGTACACCGGCGTGAGTTTCCTGGAGGCGTGGTTCCACGACGTCACAACCCGGCACCCGGAGATCGCCGACCTGGTCGGGCAGGGCAGCGCCGCGGCGGCGGACGGCGAGCGCGGCCTGTTCGCCCAGCGCAACGGCGGCGACCACGTCCGCGTCTACGTCATCCAGCGCGCCCCGGCCGACTGGATCGCCGCCGAGGGGCTCACCCTGCAGGACACCGACGGCATCCGGGCCCTCCTGCTGGACCGTTACCGCGACTGGTCACCCCGGATGCGGCGGCTGTTCGCCGACAACGACGGCCCCTACGTCGACCGCCCGATCCACGCCCTGCCCGTCCCCCACGCCTGGGAGCACGACCCGTCCGCGACCCTGCTCGGGGACGCCGCGCACCTCATGCCGCCGCTGGGCGTCGGCGTCAACCTCGCCCTGCTCGACGCCTGCGAACTCGCTCTCGCGCTCGCCCGCCACGACACCGTCGGCGATGCCGTCCGCGCCTACGAGACGACCATGCTGCCCCGGTCCACGGAGACGGCCCGGGCGCTCGACGGCGCCGCCGAGCATCTGCTGTCCGCCGAGCTGCCCGACTTCGCCCAGGCCGAGCACGCCTGACCGGCCGTCAGTCCGCGGACCCGGGCGCCTCGACCCGCTCCACCTCCTCGACCGGCGGCATGAAGGCGCGCAGCCAGCGTTCCGTCTGGGCGACATGGGCCTGGGCCGCGCCCGCCGCGGCGACCGGATCGTGGTCGGCGATGGCGGTGGCCAGGACGCGGTGGTCGTCGTCGCTCTTGCGGCGCAGCTCGGGTCCTTCGGGCAGGGTGAAGACCTGGTACTTGCGGCTGCGGGCGCGGAAGACGGCGAGGAGGGTCGCCAGGGTGGGGTTGCCTCCCACCCTGGCGATCTCGGCGTGGAAGCGGTGGTCCAGTTCGGACGCCTCGGCCGGGTCGCTCGTGGCCTCCATGGCGTCGATCAGGGAGAACAGCGTGCGGATGTTCTCCGGGGTGCAGCGCGCCGCCGCCTGGGCGGCCACATGGGCCTCGAGGACGCGCCGGATCTCGTAGACCTCCAACAGTCCCGAGAGCGGCAGCAGTTCGAGGGTCAGGGAGAGGCTGCCGATGACGTCCTCGGGCCGCAGCTGTGAGACGTAGGTGCCCGAGCCGTGCCGGGGCTCGATGACGCCGAGGGCGGCGAGCATGCGGACGGCCTCGCGCAGCGACCCGCGCGAGACGCCCAGCTCCTCACAGAGCTCGCCCTCGGGCGGGATGCGCTCGCCGGGACCGAGGCGCCCCGTCCCGATCATGTGCCGTAGACCGTGGAACGCCTTCTCGACTGCGGACATCCGTCCCCTCTTCCTCCCCGTACGGACCGGCGGTCATGCCGCCGTCCCCGCGGAGCACTCTAGCGAGTTTCCGAAGTGTCGGCCGCGTATCGCCCAGAAGTCATCTGATGACTTTCACGGTACGACCCCTTGTTTCGCCTCCCGGACGTGTGCAGGATGCCGAGTCATCAGATGTGTCCGGCGGACCGTGGTGTTCCGCGGGACCGCCCTGCCCAGATGTGGAGACCTGTGAGCGAGACCGAGGTGACCACCGCACCGCGCCCCCTGCTGCTGGCGGACGGCACGCCCGCCGAGCGGGCCTGGTCCCTGGACCCCGACCTCAAGCACCTCAACCACGGCTCCTTCGGGGCCGTCCCGCTGGTGGCCCAGGAGCGCCAGGAACTGCTGCGCGTGGAGATGGAGCGCTCACCCGTGGTGTGGTTCCCGGCCCTTCCGGAGCGGCTCGCGGCCACCCGCGCGCGGCTCGCCGGGTTCCTGCGGGTCGACGCGGGCGACCTCGCCCTCGTCCCGAACGCCAGCGCCGGAGCGAGCGTCGTCTTCGCCGCCCTGACCCTGCGCCCCGGTGGCGAGATCGTCGTCACCGACCACGGCTACGGGGCCGTGACGATGGGGGCCGAGCGGCTGGCCCGCCGCTTCGGCGGGCGGGTGCGCACCGCCCATGTGCCGCTCGACGCGGACGAGGAGCAGGCGTACGAGGCCGTCACCGCCGCGTTCACCGACGCCACCCAGCTCGTGGTCGTCGACCAGATCACCTCGGCGACCGCGCGGCTGCTGCCGGTCGAGCGCATCGGCACGGAGGCCCGGCGACGCGGCATCCCCGTCCTGGTGGACGGCGCCCACGCACCCGGGCTCCTGGACGCGCCGCTCGCCGGTGCGACGTACGACTTCTGGACCGGCAACCTGCACAAGTGGGGCTGCGCCCCGCGCGGCACCGCGGCCCTGGTGGCCCGGGGGCCGCTGCGCGAGAAGCTCTACCCCCTCATCGACTCCTGGGCGGCGGCGGAGCCGTTCCCGGACCGCTTCGACCAGCAAGGCACGATCGACGCCACCGCCTACCTGGCGGCGCCGACGGCCCTGGACTTCGTGGAGCGCACCTGGGGCTGGCCCGCCGCCCGCCGGTACATGGACGAACTGGCCGACTACGGCGCCCTGGTGATCGGCGCGGCGTTCGCCGGGACGGCCGGCGCCGACACCTCCGTCGACGTCGGCATGCCCGTCCCCGGCATGCGTCTGGTGCGGCTGCCGGACGGCCTCGCCGCCGACCGGCTCCAGGCCGACGCGCTGCGCGACCGGGTGGCCGGCGAGCTGGGCGTGGAGGCGGCCTTCACCAGCTTCGGCGGCGTCGGTTTCATGCGGCTGTCCGCCCACGTCTACAACACCGCGGCCGACTACGAGTACTTCGCCGAGGAATGCGTCCCCGTCCTCGGCGCCTGGGCACGAGAGAACACAGGGAAGAGGTCAGCACGATGAGAAGAAGGACGGCGGTTCTCGCGCTCGGCAGCGCCACGGCGCTGCTCCTGACCGGCTGCTCCACGATGAGCCCGGACGCGAGCGGAACGGTCACGCTCAACATGGTCGAGAGCCTTACCAACCCGACCCGCACCGCTCTGCTCAAGGACCTCATAGCCGACTTCGAGCAGCGGAACCCCAAGGTCAAGGTCAACCTGGTCTCCCCGCCCACCGAGCAGGCCGACCAGAAGCTGCAGCAGATGCTCCAGTCGGGCAGCGGCGTCGACGTGCTGGAGGTCCGCGACATCACCGTCGGGCCCTGGTCGAACAACGGCTGGCTGTACGACATGAAGAAGGACCTCGACGGCTGGAAGGGCTGGGAGGCGATGACGGAGAACGCCGTCAACGCCTCCAAGGACGCCAAGGGCGGGACGTACTTCGTCCCGTACGGCTTCTACGGGCTGAGTCTCTTCTACCGCACCGACCTCATCGAGAAGGCGGGCTTCGACAAGCCGCCGGCCACCTGGGCGGAGCTGCTGGAGCAGGCGAAGGCCGTCCACGACCCGTCCGCGCGGCGCTACGGCTACGCCTTCCGCGGCGGCGCCAACGCCAACAGCAACGCGACCGCCGCCATCGAGGCGTACCTCGCGGACGACGTCGACCCGGCGAACGGCTTCAAGCTCAAGGACGGGCGCACGATCTTCGCCGCGCCCGAGGCCGAGGACGCGATCGAGAACTACCTGAAGCTGTTCAAGCAGGCGTCCCCGAAGTCGTCGGTCTCCTGGGGCTATCCGGAGATGGTCGAGGCGTTCTCCAACGGCTCGACGGCGTTCCTGCTCCAGGACCCCGAGGTGATCGCCACGGTGTCGGAGTCGAAGTCGATCTCCAAGGACCAGTGGGGCACCGCGCCGCTGGTGTCGGGTCCCGGCGGCAAGACGGTGCAGCCGCTGGCCACCGCCGGCTGGGGTGTCGCCAAGGGCAGTGACCACAAGGCCGAGGCCGTGAAGCTGGTGCAGTTCCTGTCCCAGGGCGAGGCGTCGACGTCGTTCACCAAGAAGAACAGCCTGGTGCCCATCCTCAAGTCGGCGACCAGTGACCCGTTCTACAAGTCCGGCCCGTGGGCGAGCTACGTCACGATGACCGAGCAGCCGGACAAGTACCTCGTCGTCACCCAGCCGCGCGGCGTCAGCTGGTGGGCCGAGTGGCAGCAGAAGGCGGACGCCGACGTGCAGAAGCTGGTCCTCGGCAAGACGTCGCCCAAGGAGCTGCTGGCGGGCTGGGACGCGTTCTGGACCGAGAAGTGGCAGCAGGAGCAGTAGACATGCCGGTCACGTCCACCACGCCGTCGAAGACCGCGGCCCCGGCCGAGGGGGCGGCCTCCCGCAAGGGGGGTCTCCCCCGCGGGGGCCGCCGCAAGCGGGAGTTCACCACGCGGCGCGGCCTCGCCATCGTCGCCTACATGGCACCCGCGGCCCTGTTCGTGGCGGTCTTCACCTACTACCCGATGGTCGCGGGCGGCCAGATGGCCTTCCGCAACTGGAAGCTGAGCGACCTCACCGACACCTCGTGGGTCGGGCTGAGGAACTTCGCCGACGTCTTCGCCGACCCCGCCTGGGGGACCGTCCTCGGCAACACCGCGGTGTGGGTGGTCGGTTCGATCGTCCCGCAACTGGTGATCGGCTTCGCGCTCGCGCTGTGGCTGCGCCGCCGCTTCGTCCTGCGCGGCCTGTACCAGGCGCTGATCTTCTTCCCGTGGGCGATCTCCGGATTCCTCATCGGCATCCTGTTCCGCTGGATGTTCAACAGCGAGTTCGGCGTCGTGAACGACCTGCTGCAGAAGGTGGGGCTGATCGACGAGCCGATCGCCTGGCTGGCGGACCCGGACACGGCGATGGTCGCGGTGCTCGTCGCCAACGTCTGGTACGGCGTCACCTTCTTCGCGATCATGATCCTGGCCGCGCTCCAGTCGATCCCCGACGAGCTGTACGAGGCGGCCGCCCTGGACGGCGCCGGCAAGGCGCGCACGTTGTTCCGGATCACGATCCCCTACATCCGCACCACGCTGGCGCTGACCGTGCTGCTCCGGGTGATCTGGATCTTCAACTTCCCGGACCTGATCTTCGGCATGACCGGTGGCGGCCCGAACGACGAGACGCACATCGTGACCACCTGGATGATCAAGATCACTCAGCAGGGCGACTACGGCAGGGCCTCCGCGCTCGGCCTCCTCGTGGTGGCCGCGCTGCTGGTGTTCGCCGTGTTCTTCCTCATGGCCACGCGTGAGAAGAAGGGGGCGAGGCCGTGATCGGCAAGGAGTCCACGGCCGGCCGGGCCGTCAAGTTCGTCTTCCTCGGCGGGTGGCTGCTCTTCACCGTCTTCCCGCTCTACTGGATCGCCGTCACCTCGCTGAAGGCGCCCGGTGACATCTTCCGGTTCCCGCTGGCGTACTGGCCCGAGCACTTCTCGCTGGAGAACTACAGCGGTCTGTTCGGCACGGCCGACTTCGGGACGTACCTGGCCAACAGCCTGATCGTCTCCCTGGTGGCCGGGGCGACCGCGACGGCGATCTCGATGCTCTCGGCCTATGTGCTGGCCCGCTTCGAGTTCCGCACCAAGTCGGCGCTGCTGATGGCGGCGCTGGTCACCCAGATGATCCCGTCGTTCATCGCCCTGGGCCCGCTCTACCTGCTGATGACGGACCTGCGCCTGGTCGACAACCGCTTCGGGCTGATCCTCGTCTACATCGCGGTGTGCATCCCGTTCTGCACCGTGATGCTGCGCGGATTCTTCGAGAACATCCCGGACGCCCTGGAGGAGGCCGCCATGATCGACGGCCTGTCGCGGTTCTCCGCGCTGTTCCGGGTGCTGCTCCCGGTGATGCGGCCGGGCATCGTCGCCGCGTTCATCTTCAACTTCGTGAACTGCTGGAACGAGCTCTTCCTGTCGGTGACGCTGATGAACAGCGACGCGAACAAGACGGTACCGACGGCGCTGAACGGGTTCATCTCCAGTTTCAACATCGACTGGGGTTCGATGTCGGCGGCGGCCGTGCTCACGATCCTGCCCACCATGCTGCTGTTCGCGTTCGCCAGCCGCCACATCGTCCAGGGGCTGACGTCGGGTGCGGTGAAGGGGTGAGGCCGTCGCGCGGCCCCGGACACGCGGGGCGCCCGCCGGCCGTGTGAGACATCTCCCCGCGGGCTACTCGGTGGGCCGAGGGGTTGGGACCACAGCCTCTTGGGTTTCCCGGGGCGCGCGCGCCCCGGGAAACCTCATGGACCACCCACCGGGAATGCCGTGGACTCCCCCCGCGGCAAATCCTTCCGTGTACCGTGCGGATCGCATTTCACACCTCTTCGCGGCCCTCGATTCCGGCCCGCCGGAACAAGGGGATCCGGCTTTTGTTGTCGCCCGGCAACTGAGTTAACCTTCACCGGATCTTTTCATCCAGCGGGTCTCCGCGAACTGCGGAAACCCGCTGGTGACCAGGCCCTTCACAGGGCCGGCGCGGTTCCGAGTCCTCGGCGCGGGGGCTCTTGGGGAGCGGAACGAGGGTGCGCATGACGAGCAAGACGACCGAGGCCGTCGAGACCGGCCCGGGTGAGCAGGAGCTGCGGCAGCTGCTGGCCGGTCTGACCGCCGTTCGCGACGGCGACTTCGGCACCCGGCTGCCGTCGGACGGCGAGGGCCTCCTCGGCGACATCGCCAACGTGTTCAACGGCATGGTCGACCAGCTGTCCGTGTTCACCTCCGAGGTGACCCGGGTGGCGCGCGAGGTCGGCACCGAGGGCACCCTGGGCGGTCAGGCGGAGGTGCCGGGCGTCTCGGGC
Source organism: Streptomyces sp. NRRL WC-3605 (assembly GCF_001509795.1). Classification (GTDB taxonomy): domain Bacteria; phylum Actinomycetota; class Actinomycetes; order Streptomycetales; family Streptomycetaceae; genus Streptomyces; species Streptomyces viridochromogenes. The sequence goes on from NZ_LLZN01000102.1 coordinate 28,574, forward strand.
ACCTGGGCGGATCTGACCGACTCCGTCAACGCCATGGCCGGCAACCTCACCACCCAGGTGCGTGACATCGCGCAGGTCGCGACGGCGGTGGCCAAGGGCGATCTGTCGCAGAAGGTCGACGTCCCCGCGCGGGGCGAGATCCTGCAGCTGAAGGAGACCGTCAACACGATGGTCGACCAGCTCTCCGCGTTCGCCGACGAGGTGACCCGCGTCGCCCGCGAGGTCGGCAGCGAGGGACGCCTCGGCGGCCAGGCCCAGGTGCCCGGCGTCGGCGGTGTGTGGCGTGACCTGACCGACTCGGTCAACTTCATGGCGGGCAACCTGACGTCCCAGGTCCGCAACATCGCCCAGGTGACCACGGCGGTCGCGCAGGGCGACCTCTCCCAGAAGATCACCGTGGACGCGCGCGGCGAGATCCTCCAGCTGAAGAACACCATCAACACGATGGTCGACCAGCTCTCCGCGTTCGGTGACGAGGTGACCCGCGTCGCCCGCGAGGTCGGCACCGAGGGACGCCTCGGCGGGCAGGCGGACGTCAAGGGCGTCAAGGGCACCTGGCGGGACCTCACGGACTCCGTGAACTTCATGGCGGGCAACCTCACCGCGCAGGTCCGCAACGTCGCCCAGGTCGCCACGGCGGTCGCGCAGGGCGACCTCTCCCAGAAGATCACCGTGGACGCGCGCGGCGAGATCCTGGAGCTGAAGACCACCATCAACACGATGGTCGACCAGCTCTCCGCGTTCGCCGACGAGGTCACCCGCGTCGCCCGCGAGGTCGGCACCGAGGGCAACCTGGGCGGCCAGGCCATCGTCCGGGGCGTCTCGGGCACCTGGAAGGACCTCACCGACAACGTCAACGTGATGGCGTCCAACCTGACCGGTCAGGTCCGCTCGATCGCCAAGGTCGCCACGGCCGTCGCGCGCGGCGACCTGTCGCAGAAGATCACCGTCGAGGCCAAGGGCGAGGTCGCGGCCCTCGCGGACGTCATCAACACGATGGTCGACACGCTGTCCGCGTTCGCCGACGAGGTCACCCGCGTCGCCCGCGAGGTCGGCACCGAGGGACGCCTGGGCGGCCAGGCGCACGTGCCGAACGTGGCGGGCACCTGGAAGGACCTCACCGACAACGTCAACTCGATGGCGAACAACCTGACCGGCCAGGTCCGCAACATCGCCCTGGTGACGACGGCGGTGGCCAACGGCGACCTGTCGAAGAAGATCGACGTCGACGCCCGCGGCGAGATCCTGGAGCTGAAGACCACCATCAACACGATGGTCGACCAGCTGTCGTCGTTCGCCGCCGAGGTCACCCGCGTCGCCCGCGAGGTCGGCAGCGAGGGCCGCCTCGGCGGGCAGGCGGAGGTCGAGGGTGTCGAGGGCACCTGGAAGCGGCTGACGGAGAACGTCAACGAGCTGGCCGGGAACCTCACCCGCCAGGTCCGGGCCATCGCCGAGGTGGCCAGCGCGGTCGCCGAGGGCGACCTGACCCGCTCGATCACCGTGGAGGCGTCCGGCGAGGTCGCCGAGCTGAAGGACAACATCAACTCCATGGTGGGCTCGCTGCGGGAGACCACGCGCGCCAACCAGGAGCAGGACTGGCTCAAGACCAACCTGGCCCGGATCTCCGGCCTGATGCAGGGCCACCGGGACCTGCCGGTCGTCGCCGAGCTCATCATGGACGAGCTCGCCCCGCTGGTCTCCGCGCAGTACGGCGCCTTCTACGCGGCCGAGGACACCGACCGCGGACCGGAGCTGCGGCTCGTGGGGTCGTACGGCTACCCCGACGCCACGGACCGCCCGGAGCGCATCCGGGTGGGCCGCTCGCTGCTCGGGCAGGCGGCGCGCAACCGCCGTACCGTCAGCGTCGAGGAGCTGCCGGCGGACTACGTGACCATCTCGTCCGGCCTCGGGCAGACGGTCCCGCGTGCCCTGGTGGTGCTGCCCATCGTGGTCGAGGACCAGGTGCTCGGGGTGATCGAGCTGGCCTCGGTCACCCGCTTCACCCAGATCCACCAGGACTTCCTGGCCCAGCTCATGCCGACCATCGGCGTCAACCTGAACACCATCGTGGCCAACGCGCGCACCGACGAACTGCTGGGTGAGTCGCAGCGCCTGACGGCGGAACTCCAGGAGCGCTCCGAGGAGTTGCAGGTGCAGCAGGACGAACTCCAGCGCTCCAACGCGGAGCTGGAGGAGAAGGCGTCCCTGCTGGCCTCGCAGAACCGCGACATCGAGGCGAAGAACCTCCAGATCGAGCAGGCCCGGCAGGAACTGGAGACCCGCGCGCAGGAGCTGGCGCTGGCGTCCAAGTACAAGTCGGAGTTCCTGGCGAACATGAGCCACGAGCTGCGCACCCCGCTCAACAGCCTCCTGATCCTGGCCCAGTTGCTCGCGCAGAACCCCTCGCGCAACCTCACGCCGAAGCAGGTGGAGTACGCGGGCATCATCCACTCCGCCGGGTCGGACCTGCTCCAGCTGATCAACGACATCCTCGACCTGTCGAAGGTAGAGGCGGGCAAGATGGACGTCACGCCGGAGCGGGTCCCGCTGCGCGAGCTCCTGGAGTACGTCGAGGCGACGTTCCGCCCGATGACGACGCAGAAGAGCCTGGAGTTCACGGTGGCGACCGCGCCGGGCACGCCGGCCGACCTGCTCACCGACGGCTCCCGGCTGCGGCAGGTGCTGCGCAACCTGCTGTCCAACGCGGTGAAGTTCACCGAGCAGGGCGGCGTCGGGCTGCGGATCGAGCCGGCCGCGGACCGCGAGGTGCCGATGGGCGTCCTGCGGGGCGGTCCGATCGTGGCGTTCCGGGTCGAGGACACCGGCATCGGCATTCCCAAGCAGCAACTGGAGACGATCTTCGGGGCGTTCCAGCAGGCGGACGGCACCACGAGCCGCAAGTACGGCGGCACCGGCCTCGGTCTGTCCATCACCCGGGAGATCGCCCATCTGCTCGGCGGCGCGGTCACGGTGGAGTCCACCCCCGGCCAGGGCAGCACGTTCACGCTCTACCTGCCGGTGGCGCGGGCCGACTTCGAAGGCGTGCTCGACGGCACGGCCCGGACCCTGGAGCAGCAGGACACGGCGGCGGAGCTGCCGCCGGCATCGTCGCCGGAGACGCCGTCGGTGAAGGCGCCCGAGCAGCGCAGACGCCGGCTGCTCGTCGTCGAGGGCCGCACCCGCGGCCTGCTCTCCCTGGTCGCCGAGCGCGCCGTCGCGGACATCGCGCCCGACGCCGACGACCGGCTCGGAGCGATCGACATCATCACGGCCGTCGGCGCGCAGGAGGCGGCGAGCACCCTGGCCGCCGAGCCCTGCCACTGCGTGGTGCTGGAGCTGGGCATGGCCGACGAGGAGGGCGCGCGGCTGCTGCAGGCCATGGAGGGCGACTCGGCGCTGGCCAGCGTGCCGGTGCTGGTGCACACGGGTCACCACGTGGACCAGGCGCAGGAGCAGGCGCTGCGCTCCCGGGCCAGCGGCCGGCCGCTGGACTTCCTGTCCAGCCTGGACGAGCTGCGTGAGCGCATCACGCTGCACCTGTCCGCCGAGGAGCCGGGGGACGTGCTCCAGCTGGTGCGTCCCGAGGAGCCGCAGCACGCCATCACCCAGGTCGTCGACAGCGCGTTCGCGGGGCGTACCGTGCTGGTGGTGGACGACGACGCGCGCAACCTGTTCGCGCTCAGCGGGGCGCTGGAACTGCACGGCTTCCAGGTCCTGCACGCCGACAACGGCCGCCGGGGCATCGAGACGCTGCTCGCCCACCCGGACGTCTCGCTGGTCCTGATGGACGTGATGATGCCGGAGATGGACGGCTACACGGCCACCGCCGAGATCCGCGCGATGCCCCAGTACGCGGATCTGCCGATCATCGCCGTCACCGCCAAGGCGATGCCGGGCGACCAGGAGAAGAGCCTGGCGTCCGGGGCGAACGACTACGTCACCAAGCCCGTGGACACCAACGACCTCATCAGCCGCGTCCAGCGCTGGCTGTCGCCCTGACAAGCGGCCGTTCCGCCGCGCGCACCAGCCGACCGCCCGGCGTCCCCGGACGTTCCCGCCGACGAACAGGTCCACCGTGAGCCATCCTCTTCAGCCGACCGAGCCGGAGCCCACCGGTGCTCCCGGCGCCGAGCCGCTGCCCGACGACGTGCCCGGCGGCACGTTGGCCGTCCCCGACGGCGACGACCTCGCGGAGGTCGAGGTACCGGCCGAGGGCCCCGACGTCCAGCGCTCCCCCGTCGGCAGACTCGCGGCGACCGTGGAGCGGCTGCGCCGGGAGGTGCGGGAGGCGCAGGCCGAGGCGGACGGGCGGGCCCTGATCGAGCTGGCCAAGGGCATCCTCGTGGAGCGGCTGGGCTGCGGTCCCGCGCAGGCGGCCCGCCAGCTCGCCGAGCTGACCGAGCAGGCGGGCGTGTCCCCGCTGGAGTTCGCCGTCGAGGTCATCAACCAGGCGGCACAGGACCGGGTCGCGGAGGTCACCAGCGCGTTCCTCGCCGGTACGACCGGTGGCTCCGGGGACGCCGAGGCGTCCTCCGCGGTGCGGCTGCGGGCCGCCGAGAGCGGGGCGCTGGCCGCCCACGACGCGCAGGCCGTGGCCGAGTCCCTGATGGAGCACGCCCTGCGGCCGATCGGCGCGGAGGCCGTGGCCATCTGGGCGCTGAACTCCGACGGCTCGCTGACCCTGGCGGGCAGCGCCGGGTTCTCGGCGGCGGAGGCGGGGCGCTGGCGGTACGTCCCGCCGGGGGTGGCGACCGTGGCGCGGCGTGGGCTGGGCGAGCGTGCGGGGCAATGGATCGGCTGTCTGTCCGACACCCAGCTGCCCTCCATCGGCCAGCAGCTGCATCCGGACGGTGGCCGGGCGGCCGTACCGGCGGGCACGGGCGGCCGGATCCACGGGGTGCTGGAGATCGTGTGGCCGGCGCCGATCGAGCCGCAGTCCCCGCAGATCGTCCGTCAGGTGGAGGCGCTGGCCGAGCTGTGCGCGCACACGCTGGAGACGTCGACGCCGCCCCGCGCGGGCGACGAGTGGCGTCCGGCGGTGCTGCCGGACGTGGCCGAGCTGATGGACCTGGCCGACGGCCTGCACGACCCGGCGCTGGTGCTGCTGCCGTACCTGGACGCGGACGGGGAGCTGGTCGACTTCCGCATCCACCACGTCAACAGCCGCTTCCTGGACCCGAGCGGCCGTCCCCGCAGCGTCGTCAGCGGTTCGCTGCTGCTGGAGGCGTATCCGATGGCCGCCGGGGAGAGCGAGCTGTTCGACCAGGTCGAGCGGGTCTACGCCACGGGTGAGCCCTTCCGGGCCCGGCGGATGCGGCTGACCGCGCTGGTGGACGAGGTGCCGCTGGCGGCGGTCGCGGACATCCACGCGAGCCGGCACGGCGGCTGCGTCCTGCTGATCTGGCGCATGGAGGACGAGACGGCACGGCTGGCGAGTCTGCTCGGCCACGCGCAGCGCCTCGGCAGGATCGGCGGGTTCGAGGAGAACCTGCTGACCGGCGAGATCACCTGGAACATGCAGCTGTACGACCTGTACGGCAAACCGCCGTCCGACGGCCCGATCCCGCTGGAGAACCTGCCGGCGCACGCCCACCCGGACGACGCGGTCCCCATCGGGCGGTTCCTGCGCACGCTGCTGCACCACCGGCGGCCCGCCTCGACTGCCTTCCGGCTCCAGCGGCCGGACGGCGTCACCCGGCACATCCGGGTGGTGGCCGAGCCGGAGCTGGACACCGACGGGCGCCTGTTCGTCGTCCGTGGCGCCTACCAGGACATCTCGGCGCACCACTGGACGGAGGTGGCGCTGGCCGCCACGCGGGACCAGCTCGCCCACTCCGAGCAGCAGGCCAGCGAACGCAACCGGCTGGCCCTGCAGCTCCAGCACGCGATCATGCCGCCCGCGCAGGCCCCGCTGGACGCCCCGGGCCTGCGGGTGGCGGTGCGCTACCGGCCGGCGGAGACCCAGCACCTGGTCGGCGGCGACTGGTACGACGCGGTCGTGCTGCCTTCGCGGCTGGTGCTGCTGTGCGTGGGGGACGTGGCCGGGCACGGCATAGACGCGGCGACCAGCATGGTGGTGCTGCGCAACGCCCTGCGGGGTCTCGCGGTGACGGGCGCCGGGCCGGCGCAGCTGCTGTCCTGGCTGAACATGGTCGTCCACCATCTGACCGGCGGGGTCACGGCGACGGCGGTGTGCGCCCTGTACGACCCGGAGCGGCACACGCTGCGCTGGGCGCGGGCCGGGCATCTGCCGCCCGTCCTGGTGCGCGGCACCGAGGCCAGCCCGCTGCCGCTGGTCAAGGGCCTGCTGCTGGGGGCGCTGCCGGAGGCGACGTACGAGGAGGGTGAGGTCCAGCTGGCCGTGGACGACACCCTGCTGATGTACACGGACGGCCTGATCGAACGGCGGGACCGGTCCGTGGAGGAGTCGCTGACGCAGCTGCTGGTGGCCGCGCGGACGGTGCCGCCGACGCTGGAGCAGCAGCTGGACCGGCTGCTGACGTACAGCAGGTCCGACACGGACGACGACACCTGCATCGTCGGCGTCCGCGTGGCCTGAGGGCGCTGGACCGGCCGGGTGCCGCTCACCCGACCGGTCCAGCGCACGGTGGTCCGATCAGTGAATGAAACGCGCGTCACAGGTCTGCCAGGGCGAAAGAAGGGCACCTGAACTCCTACTTCACCCCTTTCGGAAGAGGAGTTGCGAACATGGCGAAGGACCTCACCCCCAAGTACACGGTGCCGGGCATCGAGCGCGAGGCGGCGGGGCGGCTCATCGACGTCCTGCGCCTGCGGCTGCACGCCCTCAACGACCTCCACCTCACCCTCAAGCACGTGCACTGGAACGTGGTGGGCCCGCACTTCATCGCCGTGCACCAGATGATCGACCCGCAGGTCGACCGGGTGCGCGACATGGCCGACGACGCGGCGGAGCGCATCGCGGCGCTCGGCGGGGTCGCGCAGGGCACGCCGGGCTCCCTGGTCAAGGAGCGCACCTGGGACGACTACTCGATCGGCCGGGAGGACGCCCTGGCGCATCTCGGTGCCCTCGACCTCGTCTACACCGGTGTGATCGAGGACGTCCGGAAGGCCATCAAGGTCGTCGGGGAGATCGACCCGGCCACGGAGGACCTGCTCATCGAGCACCTGCGGGACCTGGAGCAGTTCCAGTGGTTCGTCCGGGCCCACCTGGAGAACGCGGGCGGGACGCTGACGACGGCGCGCGCGGGCACGGAGTCGGAGGCGGCCGAGGCCGCCAAGCGCTGACCCGTGAGGGCGGGCGCCCTCATCCGTCCCCCTGATCCCGTTCGGCGAAGAGCCCCGGTCGCGACCCGCGCGACCGGGGCTCTTCCGCGCGCTCAGGCGCCCCGGGGTGTGCCGAGGCGGGACAGCCAGGTGGTCAGGAGGGTCTCCAGCGTCTCGGCCTCGGCGGGCGACAGCAGGTCCAGCAGGCGCCGTTCGTTGCGCATGTGGTCGGTGAACGCCCGGTCGATCAGTTCCCGGCCGGGCGCGGTGAGCGCCACGATCCGGCCCCGCTGGTCGTCGGCGGAGCGGCGGCGGGTGACGAGTCCCGCGCGCTCCAGCCGGTCGATCCGCTTCGTCATGGCGCCGGTGGTGACCATGGTGTGCGCGGCGAGTTCGCCCGGTGCCCGTTCGTAGGGCTCACCGGCGCGGCGCAGTGCGCACAGGACGTCGAACTCGCCCTCGCCGAGCCCGTAGTGCCCGTAGACGAGGGCGAGTTCCTCGGTGAGCCGGTCGGCGAGACGGTGCAGCCGACCGATGACGCCCTGCGGGGAGATGTCGACGTCGGGCCGTTCGCGGCGCCACTCGGCCTGGATGCGCGCCACGCGGTCCGGAGATTCAGCGGGTTCCATCCCTCCAATATAACTTCCCGGGAAGCTATATTGTCTTCCATGGAAGCCAATATGCGGTGGGTGTCGATCACCGCGATCGCGCCGGTGGCCTGGGGGGCCAACTACTACGTCACGCACGCGTACCTGCCGGCCGACCGGCCGCTGTACGGGGCGGCCCTGCGGGCACTGCCCGCGGGACTCGTGCTGCTGGCCCTGTGCCGGCGGCGTCCGCGCGGGGCGTGGTGGGGGCGCGCGGCGACACTGGGCCTGCTCAACGTGAGCGTGTTCTTCGTCCTCGTGTACGCCGCCTCCCAGCTGCTGCCGACGAGCGTCGCGTCCACGGTGATGGCGGCGTCCCCGCTCGCGATGATGCTCATCGCCTGGTCCCTGGTGTCCGAACGGCCCGGGATCACACATCTGGCCGGCGCGGCCACCGGGCTCGCGGGAGTCTGCCTCATGGTGCTGACGGGCGGTGAGTCGGTGAGCGTGCCGGGCGTGCTCGCCTCGGCCGCCGCGATGCTCGTGTCGGCCTTCGGCCACATCCTGACCAAGCGGTGGAGCACGGACGTCGACGTCGTCGCGGCCACCGCCTGGCAGCTCACGGCCGGCGGCCTGCTGCTGCTCCCGCTCGCCGCGGCGGTGGAGGGAGGCCCGCCCGCGCTCTCCGGGTCCGCGCTGCTCGCCTTCGCGTTCACGGGCCTGGTGGCCACCGCGCTCGCCTTCGTCGCCTGGTTCGCCGGGCTGCGCCGTCTGCCGGCGGGGACCGTGGGCCTGATCGGGCTGCTCAACCCGGTCACCGGTGTGCTGCTCGGCGTCGCGGTCGCCGGGGAGATCCTCACCCTCCAGCAGTGCGGAGGGCTCGCCCTGGTCCTGCTCGGGGTCGCCCTGGGCCGCCCCCGGCCGCCTGCCCCGGCGCCGGTGACCCGTGGGACGGTCCCGGGACGTTACGTCCGGGCACGCCTGGGTACCCGGAGGGATCGCGCTCCGCACGGACCCCGCCCCGGCCGAGATTGACGGGCCGCCCGGGGGACTGCGAGGCTCGGAGAGAATGCGAAGGTCTGTCGTCGAACGAAGGGTGATCAGGTCCGTATGACGCGGAGCTGACGAATATGACGCGTGTCGAAGGCTCCTCGCCCCCGGGGCAGGAGCTCTTGTCGTCCGTGGGTGCCGCGTGGACGCGGGCGCCCTACCCCTCCCTGGTCGTGGACACGGCCGGGGCCCTCGTGGAGGTCAACGCACAGGCCGCCCGGCTCTTCCCGGCGGCCGGCAAGGGAGTGCCGCTCGCCCGGGCCGTCCCGGACTGGCTCGTGGAGGGCCACCGGCGGGCCGCCGTCGGCGGAGCCGACGCGGCCGGCCCCGTACGCGGCCGCCACGAGCAGTGGACGCTGGAGGCGCACGCGACGTCCGGCGCCGACGGCCAGGTGGTGTGGTGGCTCGTCGACGACACCCACCGCGAACTCGCCGAGACGGCCCTGAGGAACGAGCAGGAGCGCACCCGCTTCCTCGCCGAGGCCTCCAGCCGGCTGCTCGCGTCCCTCAACACCGAGCGGTGCATGGAGGTCGCGGTCGAGCTGGCCTCCCAGTACCTGGCCGACGCGGCCGTCCTCGTCGCGCCCGCCGCCGGGCGCCGCCACCCCCTCTCCCTGTGCGCCGGCGGCGAGGTCGAGCACCGGACGCTGCGGATCGACCCGGCCGACGTCCCCGGCCTCAAGGAGGCCCTGCAGGGCTTCCCGCCCGTGCCGTCCCGCTGGATCGACCCGTCCGCGCTGCCGGAGTGGGCGCTGCCGGACGGCTTCACCGGCCCGGTGGGGTCCGTCGTCGTCACGCCGCTGCCGGGGCACGGCGTCCCGGCGGGCGCACTGATCCTGCTGCGGCGCAGCGACCAGGCCGCGTTCGACGCCTCCGAGGAGCTCTTCGCCCGGGTCTTCGCCGCCCGCGCGGGCGCCGCCCTGTCCGCGGCCCGTCTCTACATGGAGCAGAGCTCCATCACGGCCACGCTCATGGAGGACCTGCTCCCCCCGCTGCTGCGACGCGTCCACGGCGTGGAGTTCGCCGGCGGCTACCGGGCCGCACAGGACACCGAGCGCGTCGGCGGGGACTTCTACGACGTGCACCCCGGCGCCGCCCCCGGCGAGAAGACCCTCGCGGTGCTGGGCGACGTGTGCGGCAAGGGCCTGGAGGCCGCCGTGCTGACCGGGAGGATCCGCGGCACGCTCCAGGCGCTGCTCCCGCTGGCCGGCGACCATCAGCACCTGCTGCGCCTGCTCAACGGCACACTGCTGAACAGCCGCCACACCCGCTTCGCCACCCTGGTGCTGGCCTCGGTCGTGCGCCAGGAGAACACCGCGCATCTGTCGCTGACCAGCGCCGGGCATCCACCGCCGCTGATCGTCCGGCAGGACGGCGCCGTCGAGGAGGCGCGCACGTCCGGCACGCTGATCGGCGTCCTGCCGGACGTGCGGTCGGTCACCGCCGAGGTGGACCTGCGCCCGGGCGAGACGTGCCTGCTGTACACCGACGGGGTCACCGAGGCCCGGGGCGGACCGCTCGGCGACGTGATGTTCGGCGACGCACGGCTGCGGGACGCGCTGGCCGAGTGCGCCGGGATGCCCGCGGAGGCCGTCGTCGAGCGGATCCACATGCTCGTCGCCGAGTGGATCGGCGACAACCGGCACGACGACATCGCGGTGATGGCGATCACCGCTCCCCGGACGACGCATCTCACAGCCGTGGACGGCCATACGGCGGGCAGGTACACCGCATGACCGACATGACCACCGCACAGGAGGACGGGACGCTCGCGCGGTCCCGTGACGCGTTGTGGCAGGCGGTGTGGGCCCGGGACGAGGACGCCGCCGCCCGGGCGGTGTTCGCCGCGCTGGACGCCGGCGTCGACCCGGAGGCCGTCCTGCTCGACGTCATCGCCCACACGCAGCGGGAGGTCGGCCGTGCCTGGGCGGAGAACCGTTTCTCGGTCGCCCAGGAGCACTCCGCCACCGCGATCCACGAGCGGATCATCGCCGCCATGGCGCACCGCGTCCCGGCTCCGGTCACCGAGACCCCCGGGACCACGGTGACCGTGGCCTGCGTGGACGGCGAATGGCACGCCCTGCCGGCCCGGCTGCTGGCGGAGGTCCTGCGGCTGCGCGGACTCCGGGTGGACTTCCTCGGCGCCCAGGTCCCCACCCCGCATCTCATCGCCCATCTGCACGCCACCGTGCCGACCGCGGTGGCCCTGTCGTCCTCGCTCCCCCTGAGGCTGCCGACCGCCCACAGCGCGATCACCGCCGTGCAGGCCATCGGCGTCCCGGTCGTCGCCGGGGGCGCCGCCTTCGGGACCGACGGCCGCTACGCCCGGCTGCTCGGGGCCGACGCCTGGGCGCCGGACGCCCGGTCCGCCGCCGGCCTGCTGGAGCGCGGACTGCCCCGCCCCGCCGGCGGCGCCGTCCGGCAGAGCGTCGACGACCTGCCGCATCTGGTCGACCAGGAGTACACGCTGGTCGTGCGCGCCAAGCGCCGGCTGGTCAGGAACACCCTGGCGGGGCTGGAGGAACGGCTGCCCGCGATGCGCGCCTACAGCGAGGCGCAGCGGGAGCGCACCGCCGAGGACGTGCTGCACATCGTGGAGTTCCTCGCCTGCTCCCTGTACACCGACGACAGCGGCCTGTTCACCGGCTTCCTCGACTGGACGGCCGACATCCTGGAGGCCCGCCAGGTGCCCGCGCGCGTACTGGAGCCCGCCCTGGCGCTGCTCCAGAAGGAGCTCAAGGACTTCCCCCGTACGCTCGGACTCCTCGACCAGGGACGCGACACGCTGCGCCGGCGTGGCACCCGTCCCTCCGTACCCGGCCCCGGCGCACCCGCATGAACACCGCACCCGACGACAGCGTCTTCCACCTGGACACGGCCCACGACGCCTCCGGCGACGCGCACATCCGCATCACCGGCGACCTCGACTGGGACAGCGCCGACGACCTCGCCGAGGCGGCGCGCACCCTGCTGTGCGCGGATCCGGCACCCCGGCGGCTGCACCTGGACTGCGCGCGGCTGACGCTGTGCGACTCGCTCGGCCTGGCCTCGCTGCTCATGGTCCACCGCACCTGCGCCGAGGCGGGTGTGAGCCTGCACCTGGACAACCGGCCCGCCCTGCTGCGGCGCCTGCTGGACCTGACCGGCACGGCCTTCCTGTTCGACGACGACGCCACGGGCGCCGAAGTGCCGGACACGTCCGGCGAGGCCGCCGCGCCGCCCTCTCCCCCGCCACCGTCCCGGGCCTGACGCGTGCGGCACCCGCCCTGCGCCCCGCCGTCACCGCTCACGGTCCACGGGGGCTGGGCCACAGGTGCGTACCCACCTTCCTCCCGCGCACGGCAGCCTGTGAGAATGCTCCGGTGAACGACGAAGTGGAGATCATCGAGACCCTGGTCGGGGACGTGCGGGTGGTCCGGGTCACCGGCGAGTTCGACGCCGACGAGTCCGGCGCCGCCACCGCCGCCCTCGCCGCGCCCCGTGCCGGCGGCGCGGCAGCCACCGTCGCCGACCTGGGCGGGGTGACGTTCGCCGACTCCTCCCTGCTGCACACGTTGCTGACCGCCCGGCAGGGCCACGCCGCGGCCGGCCTGCCGTTCGTCCTGGTCGCGGTGAGCCCGCTCGTACGGCGCCTGCTGGACCTCACGGACACCGCCCGCGTCTTCACCATGGCCCCCGACCTCGCGTCGGCCCTGGACCTGATCCACGAGGAGATCAGTTCTCGTCGCGGATGACCAGCCATACTCACCCGCTCTGCGGGAACCAGGAAAGGGGTGTCAGGGACAAGTGGGGCATGAAGGAGGAGATGTGACCGCAGCAGAGCTCGCCGCCGCACCGACGCAGCGGCCCGTCACCGCCGCCATGGCCCGCTCCCACGTCCGCGCTCTCCTGGGCGACCGGGTGGCGGGGACGGGCGGCTCCCCGACCGTCCTCGACGACATCCTGCTCGTCGTCACCGAGCTCGTCACCAACGCCGTACGGCACGGCGGCGGTCTCGTCGCGTTCGACGCCACCCTCGACGGCGACCTGCTCACCATCAGCGTCACCGACTCCTCGCCGACCACCCCGCACACGGTGCCGCGGACCGGCGCCACCACCCCGGGCGGCTTCGGATGGCCCCTCGTGCAGCAGCTCGGCCGGGAGGTCACCGTGACGCCCACGGCTCAGGGCAAGACGATCCGGGTGGTCATGGCGGCCGGCCCGGACGCGTAGGCGTCCGGGTGGACGGGGGCGTTCCCCCGTTCGCCTCGCGAGGTGCCCGGCTCTCCCATAGGGTCGCGGGCAGACGACTGCTCCGACTTGGGAGGAGTGCCGATGTCCGGACAGTTCGAGACGACCTTCGAGGTCGACCGGCCCGTGGACGCGGTGTTCGACTATCTCGCCGACGGCCGCAACGACCCGCAGTTCAGCCCCCGTGTGCAGAGGATCGAGCGCGTCCCCGACACGCCGACCTCCGTGGGCACCGTCTTCCGCAGCACCGTCAAGGACGCCGGGATGAAGACGGCCCGCGAGTTCCGCATCACCGAGCTCCAGGCGCCGGCGCGGATCCGGTGGGCCGAGGTGTCCAAGAACAGCGTGACGGCCGACGAGGGCGGCTACGACCTGGAGCCGCTGGGCGACGGACGGACCCGGGTCCGTCTCTACAACGTCCTGGAGGGCCACGGGGTCGGCAAGCTCCTGGTGGGCCTGGCCGTGGCCGCCTCGCGCAAGGACGCGCCCGCGTTCGGCGAGCGGATCAAGACGGCGGCGGAGAAGGCCATCGCCCCGAGCTGACCCCGCGGCCCGGCGGGCCGGACCCGGCCCGCCGTCAGGCCAGCGGGTCGTGACCCCAGTTCATCAGCGAGTACCGCCAGCGGCTCTCGTCCACGTCTCCCGAGGGCCGCTGGGCCAGATGGCGGCGGACGTAGCCGACGACCTTGCGCATGTGCCCGTAGTCGTCGTCCGTCAGGTCGCCCTTCCTCGTGCGGAGGATCTCGGCGATCCGCCGCCCGGAGGCGTGCCCGGTGGACTCACCGCCGTCCTTGTGCTGCCCGGACTCGCGTGACTCGTCGGTCTCCAGCCACTCGTCGAGCCGGGACGGTGTCATGTTCACCAGTTCCCGGAACTCGCTCCAGGTCGCCTCGCGCTCCGCGTCGTCCACGCCGTCCCTCTTCCCTCGGTCGCCGGGGTGCCACGGTCCAGCCTGCGGGCACCGGGCCCGTCACGCAGCTTCTGCTCCGCTCTTCCGCCCGTTCTCCGCCCCGTCGCGCAGCCGGTCCAGGCGGCCCACCACCGGGCCCGCCGTCACCCCGTGCAGGACGACGGAGGCCAGCACGGTGAACGCCACCACCGCCCACAGCTCCTCGGCCGGCACCGGGAAGTCGTGGTGGCCGAGGGCGTACGCGAGGTAGTACAGCGATCCGATGCCGCGTATGCCGTAGGCCGCGATCACCCGGCGTTCCCGGCGGTCCGGCCGTCCGCCGAGGAGCCCCATCCAGCCGGCCCAGGGGCGGATCACCACCAGCAGCAGCACCGCCGTGACCGCGCCCTGCCAGGTCAGGGCGGCGAGGCCGCCCCGTGCGACGAACGCGCCCAGCAGGAACAGGACGCCCGCCGTGAACAGCCGCTCGATCTGCTCGACGAAGTCGTGCAGGACGTTGTGGAAGCCGTGGGCCCGCTCGGCCGCCCGCAGCGCGCAGGCGGTGACGAACACGGCCAGGAAGCCGTATCCGCCGACGAGTTCCGTCACCCCGTACGACAGGAAGGTCGCCCCGAGCGCGACGAAGCCCTCCCGGTGCTCGGACAGGCGCAGCACGGGCCAGCGGGTCCAGAAGAACAGCCAGCCCAGCAGCCGCCCCACGACCAGGCCGCTCACCACGCCGATCACGGACTTGAGGACGAGGTCCTTCGCCGCCCACTCGCCGATCCAGTCGGCCGACCAGCCGCTGCCCGCGGCGGCCACCAGCGCCAGCGCCGCGTAGGTCAGCGGGAAGGCGAGGCCGTCGTTGAGTCCCGCCTCGCTGGTGAGGGAGAAGCGCACCTCGTCCTCGTCGTGCGGGTCCTCGGTGGGCTCCCCCACCCGGACCTCGGAGGCGAGCACCGGGTCGGTCGGCGCGAGGACCGCGGCGAGCAGGAGGGCGGCGGCGGGCGGCCAGTCCAGCAGCCACCAGGCGGTCAGCGCGGTCACACCGACCGTGAGCGGCATGGTGATGCCCAGCAGCCGCCAGGTGGTGCCCCAGCGCCGCAGGCCGACGGGGCGGTTGAGGGCCAGCCCGGCTCCCATCAGCGCGATGATCACCACGATCTCGGTGACGTGCTCGGTGACCAGCCGGTCGGCGACCGGATCGACCTCGGGCAGCGGAAGCGGCAGCAGGTACACGCCGCTGCCGGCCGCCAGGAACACCAGCGGCAGCGACAGCGGCCGTCCGGCCACGACCCGTGGCAGCACGGCCGCGAGCAGCGCCCCCGCTCCCAGCCACGCACTCACCGCATCGCCGATGGTCACCGTCGTGTGCCCGCCCTCCCGTGGTGCCGTGTGCCGTCCGGCGCGTCGCGCGGGCACACGGTGGCCGCCCTGGCCCCGGGCCGCGTACCCCGGGCACGGCTGTCCCATGACCACGCGTCCGTCCCGGCCGTCACGGGGGCCGCACGGTCAGCTTCCGTCGGCCGCCGGGAACTCGACGCCCGTCCCGCCGTACGCCGGCGGCAGGCCCGCTGCCACCGGCGCACAGCCGCCGGACGCGCCCGGCCCGCACGCCGGGGTGCCGGCGCCCAGCGGGACGCCGTTGCCGCGCAGCACCGAGCGCACGTCCAGGATCAGCGGGAACACCTCGTGGTTGCGGTCCTCGCCCTGTTCGTCCCAGGCCCGCTGCTCGGCCTCCACGGCCGTGCGGTCCTCGGCGAACACCCGCTCGGTGAACCGCCGGATGAGCGGCCACGCCAGGTGCAGCGCGGCGGCGACCTTCGGCTTCTCGATCATGAGCAGTCCGTAGGCGTGGCAGGTGCGCTGTTCGGCGTCCTCGGGCACGTACGCGGCCCACAGCCGGAAGGCCGGGTGGTCGGCGCCCTCCGGCACCAGGTCGAGCGTCTGGTACGGGTACTCGGTGCGGATGGTCATGACGTCCGCCGAGTCCTTGCCGCCCAGTCCCTCGGCGGCGAGCAGGCCCGCGCCCCGGTTGCGCTTGCCCCCGGCGTGCGTGAACAGGTAGCGCGCCTCGACCGAGCGCGGCGTGGTCGTGTAGCCGAGCAGTTCGGGGTGCAGGGTGCCGACGACGCCCCGGTGCAGGAACTGGTGGTTCATGTCGAGGAGGTTCTCGTGCATGAACGAGTAGTGGCAGCGCACGGTCCGGGAGAACGTCATGGTCCGGTAGTGCGGTGACCCGTACGCCAGCAGGTCGGGCAGCTCGGTGACGGCGGCCTTCTCCGGGTCGCCGGGGAAGACGAACACCAGTCCGTACGCCTCGCGCACGGGATAGCCGCGCACTCCGCGCGGCGGTCTGCGGTCGCCCTTGGAGAGGTAGGGGATCTGCGAGATGCGGCCGTCGCCGCGGTAGGCCCACGCGTGGTAGCAGCAGCGCAGTGTCTCGCCCTCCACGACGCCCATGCTGAGCGGCACCTGCCGGTGGGCGCACCGGTCCTCCAGCGCGTGCACGATGCCGCCGCGGGTGCGGAAGAGGGCGATGCGTTCCCCGGCGAAGACGGCGGCGACGGCACGGCCCCGGCGCACCTTGCGGGACAGCGCGACCGGGTACCAGAAGTCGGGGTGCGCCCCGACACGCCGGAGGTCCGGGCCGTCCTCGGGGGCCGGGCGCCCCTGGTTCCGGCTCAGCCCGCTCCCGGCGGGATCCGTCTGATTCATGCTTCTCCCTCGCGTCGGGGCGTCCGGCGGGGGCCGCGGGGGCCCGGCACCCGCTCATCCTCACGGCCGGAGGGGGCCGTGTCCCGCTCAGTACGTCCACCGGGGTGAGCGCCCATCCCCGGCGTCTGAGTTGCGGTGGGGCCCCGCCGGGCATTCCATAGCCATGCGGAGCAGTCGCCGGGGACCTGCCGCCCTCGGCGAGCGTGGCGGGCCGACGCTGTCGAGCGCGCCGGCGGAGAGGTCCGGAATATGAACTGTTACGAGTGCAACCAGTTGGACCGCATGACCGAGGCGGTCGCGGTGTGCAACGTGTGCGGGGCGGCGGTCTGCCCCGAGCACGTGCACACGGAGCCGGTGCAGATGCGGGGTTCCGCGCAGCCCGGCAAGGTCATCCACAGCCGGCCCGCGCGCCGGCTGACCTGCCCGGTGTGCCGTTCCGCCGAGGAGTCGCCCTGACGGCGTCCTGCGTCGCGCCGGCTCAGTCGTCGGGCAGACGGCCGTCCGGCTCGCCTGAGGCGCGCAGTTCCTCCTCGATGCGTTCCCAGACGTGCCGGGACGGGACCGCGGGGAGGTCCCGCGCCTCGACCTCGCGGGCGAGGGTCACGACCCGGCGCAGCCGGGACAGTTGCTCCCGGCATGCCGCGCAGGACGTGAGGTGGCGTGTGGCTTCTCCGTCGTCGCCGGGTAGGTCGCCGCGCAGCGCCCACTCCACCAGGGTGGCGGGCGCCAGGTGCCCGGGCGCGGCCTCAGACACGGCGGCCGGCGGGCGGCGGGGCGGTGCGGGCCTTCATGGATCGTCCTCTCGCGCGTGAACTCGTCCTCCATGAGGACTCGTCGCTGTTTCGGGCGCGGGGCGGGCGGCGGATGCGGCCTGGGGCGTGTCTCGAAGGTGGAGCCGAACGGGACGCTCGTGATCAATGCGCCCAGGGTCTTTCGTTGGGATCCGGCCTGATCCCGACGAAAGACCCTAGATGCTCCGCGCGTCGGTGCGGCTCTGCTCGAGGACGCCGCGGAGCCGGTACAGGCCGCGACGGGTGTGGCTCTTGACGGTGCCCAGGGGGAGGCCCGTGCGCTCGGCGATCTGGGCGTGCGTCAGGTCGTGGAAGAAGGCCAGGCAGAGGACCTGTCGCTGCCGGGCGGGCAGCCGGGACAGTTCGTCCACCAGCAGGACCCGGTCCAGTACGTCGTCGGGCCCGACGCCCCCGGCCACGTCCGGCGTGGAGGCGTGGCCCGCGACCTCGGCCAGCGTCAGGCGCCTCGTGCGCGCCGCGAGCGCGTCGACGATCTTGCGGCGGGTGATGCCGACGAGCCAGGCGCCGAGCGGGCCGCGCTCGGGACGGAAGCCGTGCCGTCCCCGCCAGGCGCCTATGAACACCTGCTGGGTGACGTCCTCGGCCTCGTGGGTGTCGCCGAGGGACCGGGTGGCCATGGTGTGGACGAGAGAGCCCCAGCGCCGGTAGATCGCCGCGAAGGCCTGCTCGTCGGCGGCGAGCAGACCGCGGGCCAGCTCCTCCTCGTACAGGGTCTCCTCGGCCGGCGCGGCGCCGGCGGACGGGGGCGCGGACGTGACGGTTCGCAGTTGCGTGCTCATGGCCCGGTTCCTCCTGCCGCTCGCCGTCTGCCGGGGAAGGCCGCCGTACGAGCTGTGACTTTCGCCGCTGACCGGCGCGGCCCTCAGTGTCGGAACCACGAAACGACGCAGGCAACACGCGTCGTTTGTGCGTCGTACACTGCCGGTATGGACACAGGCACGCACGACGACGGGGACGCCGGGGCCGGCGGCGGGCTGACGACGGGCGAGGTCGCCCGGCGGCTCGGCGTGGCCCCCACCACCGTCCGCACCTGGGACCGGCGTTACGGCCTGGGCCCGGACGCGCACACGGGCGGCAGGCACCGCCGCTGGACACCGGCCGACGTCGCCCGGCTGGAGCGCATGTGCGCGCTGACCGCCAACGGGCTCGCCCCGGCCGAGGCGGCGCGCCTGGCCCGCGAGGAGGCACCCGAGGACATCGGCGACATCCGGACTCGCGTCGATTCCCCGGCCCCGCGGGGCAAGCCCGGGCGCAGCCGGGCCGGCAGCGGGCTGCGTCTCGGGGACGTGCGCCAGGAGTGCAAGGGGATCGCCCGCGCGGCGCTGCGGCTGGACGCGCCCGCCCTGGACACCCTGCTCGCGGAAGCGATCGAGGAGCACGGAATGGTCACCGCCTGGACCGAGGTGATCATGCCGACGCTGCAGGCGGTCGGCAGGAAGTGGGAGAGCTCGGGCGACCGCTACGTCGAGGTGGAGCACTTCCTGTCCTGGCACGTCTCCGGCGCGCTGCGGCGCGGCGCGCGGCCCGTGGCCGCGAACCGTCCGGGCGCCGTCGCCGTGCTCGCGTGCGTCCCCGGGGAGACCCACACGCTGCCGCTGGAGGTGCTGGCCGCCGCCCTGACCGAACGCGGCGTCCCCGTGCGGATGTTCGGCGGGGCGCTGCCGGCCGGGTCGCTGGTGGCGGCCGTACGGCGGACCGGGCCCGCGGTGGTGGGGCTGTGGGCCCAGGGCCGGTCGACGGCGAGCCGGCCGCTGGCCCAGCACGTGGCCGCGATGGAGTGGGGTGTGCGGGGGGCACGCCGGAGGCCGGTGGTGCTGCCCCTGGGACCGGGCTGGGCGGGGGCCCCGATGCCCGGGATGCCCCGCCCGACGAGCCTGGAGGAGGCGGTCGCCGCCGTGGAGCAGCGCATGCCGGGGTGACCGGGGCCGTCTCGACCGCCGCGCGGCGGGTACGCGCATCGCGCAGGGCGATTCGGGTGGGCCGTGCCGGGGCCACGGGCGGGCCGTCCGCCGGCGACCCGTCCGGCGCGGTAGCTGTGGTCGCGACGAGGCGAGGAGGACCATGACGGCCTGTCCGGACGGGAGCCGCGGTGACCGGGTGCCGGGGCGCGTGCGCGGTGTCCCCCGGTGCGGCCCGGGTGCATCCGGCGGCGGGCGGCGGCCGGAAGAGGGGGCGTACCGAGACGGCGACCGGCCCCCGGATCCGGAGCGAGGCGTGACCAGCGACGGCCCCCTTGTGCGCACCGCCCCCCTCCGGGGGGCCGTATGAACGCGACTCCAGTCCGGGAGACCGATGTGCTGGTCCTGGGCGGCGGTGCGGCCGGGCTCTCCCTCGCGCACCGGCTGGCCGGGACCGGCCGCGCGGGCGTGCTCGTCGTGGAGCCGCCCGACGGCCCGTCCCGTCCTCCGGTCCGCACCTGGTGCTTCTGGGACGACGGCACGTGCGGCCTCGACGGCGTCGTCAGCGCGTCCTGGCCGCGGCTGCGGGTGCACGGCGGCGACGGCGCCGCACACACCGTCGACCCGTCCCCGCTGCGCTACCGGATGCTGCGTTCGACGCGGTTCGAGGAGTACGTGCACGCCCGGCTGGCGGAGCGGCCCGGCTGCGGCGTCCTGCGCGCCACGGCCGGTGCCGTACGTGACACGCCCGGCGGGGCGGAGGCCGACTGCACGGCGCCGGACGGGAGTCCGCTGACCGTGCGGGCCCGCCTCGTCTTCGACTCACGGCCCCTGACCGCCCTGCCTCCGGCCCGTACGCGGCTGCTCCAGCACTTCCGCGGCTGGTTCGTTCGGACGGCACGGCCCCGGTTCGACCCCGCCGTCGCCGACCTGATGGACTTCCGGGTGCCGCAGCCCGTGCACGGGCTCGCCTTCGGGTACGTCCTGCCGCTCACGCCCGACCACGCCCTCGTCGAGTACACGGAGTTCTCCCGGACGCCCCTGACGACCCCGGCCTACGAGAAGGCCCTCGACCGGTACTGCCACGACGTCCTCGGGCTGGGCGCGTTCGCCGTGGAGACGGCCGAGCAGGGCGTCGTGCCGATGACCGACGCGCGTTTCCCGGTGCGGGTCGGGCCGTCGGTGTACCGGATCGGCACGGCGGGCGGGGCGACCCGCCCCTCGACCGGGTACACCTTCGCCGCCGCCCAGCGCCAGAGCCTGGCGGTCGCCGCCTCCCTGGCCGCGGGCCGCCCGCGCGTGCCGGCGCCGCACGGGCGGCGGGCCCTGGCCATGGACGCGGTGATGCTGCGCGCCCTGGACACCGGCCGGATCGACGGACCCGCCTTCTTCACCGGCCTGTTCGCCCACACCCCGGCCGAGCGGCTGCTGCGGTTCCTCGACGGCGGCACGACGCTCCGCGAGGAGTGGTCCATCGGACTGCGCGGTCCCGTGGGCCCGATGCTGCGCACCGCCCTCGAACTGCCCTTCCTGCCCCGCCGATCCCACCCAGCACCACGATCCGGAGACCGCCTCCCATGACACTGCTGCGCGACCACGACCTGGCCCGCGCCTTCGACCACGCGTCGGGCACCTACGACCGCCTCACCGCGCTCAACCCCGGCTACCGCGCCGAACTCCTGCGCTCGGCACGGCGGCTGCGGCTTCCCCGGGGCGGCGAGGGGCTGCACGTCCTCGACCTCGGCTGCGGCACCGGCGCCTCCACCCGCGCCCTGCTGCGGGCCGCGCCCCGCGCCCGTATCACCGCGGTCGACGCGTCGTCCGGCATGCTGCGCCGGGCGCTCGCCAAGCCCTGGCCGGAGCGGGTGCGGTTCCTGCACCGCACGGCCGAGGAGACCGTGACGGCCGACGAGGGCCCGTACGACGCGGTGTTCGCCGCCTATCTGTTCCGCAACGTCACCGACCCCGACCAGGTGCTCGGCACCGTCCGGTCCTCCCTGCTGCGGCCGGGCGGGCGGCTGGCCGTCCACGAGTACAGCCTCAGCGGTTCGGCGGTTCACCGGGCGCTGTGGCGGGCGGTGTGCGACGGGGTTATCGTCCCGATGGGCAGCCTCACGGGCGACCGCGTCCTGTACCGGCACCTGGGGCACAGCGTCCTCGGCTTCGACACCGTCCCGCAGTTCACGGACCGGCTGGCCCGGGCCGGCTTCACGGACGTACGGGCACTGCCCGTCGCCGGGTGGCAGACCGGCATCGTGCACACCTTCCTCGCCCGTAACGGCTCCTCCGCACGGCCGGAGGAGGCCCGATGAGCGCCCGGACCCGCCCCGCCGCGGCCCGGCGCGGCCGCGACCGCAAGGCCGAGGTACTGATGCCCGCGCCCGGACGGGAGCGGTTCGCGGCCGGGGACGCGCCGTCCGTCGCCGTGATCGGCGGCGGGATCGCGGGACTCGCCGCGGCCACCCTGCTGGCCGAGCGGGGCGCGCGGGTCACCCTGTACGAGCGGGAGCAGTCCCTGGGCGGCCGGCTCGCCGGTACGCGCACCCGGCTGGCGGACGGCTCCGACGTCACGATGAGCCGCGGGTTCCACGCGTTCTTCCGCCAGTACTACAACCTGCGCGGCCTGCTGCGGCGCACCGATCCCGGGCTGGACCGGCTCACCCCGCTGCCGGACTACCCGCTGCGGCACAGCGGCGGCCTGACCGACAGCTTCGCGAAGGTGCCGCGCACCCCGCCGTTCAGCGCGCTCGGCTTCGTCGTCCTCAGCCCCACCTTCGGCTGGCGCGACCTGGCCGCGATGAACGCGCGTGCCGCCCTGCCGCTGCTCGACGTGCGCGTGCCGGAGGTGTACGAGCGCTTCGACGGCATCAGCGCGACGCGCTTCCTCGACGGGGTGCGCTTCCCGGAGACCGCGCACCATCTGGCGTTCGAGGTGTTCTCCCGGAGTTTCTTCGCCGACCCCGCGGAGCTGTCGGCGGCCGAGCTGCTGCTGATGTTCCACATCTACTTCCTCGGCTCGTCGGAGGGGCTGCTCTTCGACGTGCCCGACGAGCCGTTCCCGCAGGCCCTGTGGGAGCCGCTGGGCGACTACCTCGAGCGGCTGGGCGCGGTCGTGCGCACCGGCACGCCCGTGCACACCGTGGAGCCGCGCGCTGGCGGCGGCGCCGAGGTGGAGACCGGCTCCGGGGCCACGGCGCACGACGCGGTGGTGCTCGCCCTCGATCCCGGCGCGCTTCGGCGGTTGGTCGCCGCGTCGCCCTCACTGGGGACGGAGGACTGGCGGGAGGACGTCGACGCGCTGCGGACGGCCCCGCCGTTCCTCGTGTCCCGGCTCTGGCTGGACCGGCCCGTCCGCCCGGAACGGCCCGGC
The DNA here is from genome assembly GCF_001509795.1 of Streptomyces sp. NRRL WC-3605. Taxonomy (GTDB): domain Bacteria; phylum Actinomycetota; class Actinomycetes; order Streptomycetales; family Streptomycetaceae; genus Streptomyces; species Streptomyces viridochromogenes. Next base: position 51,373 of record NZ_LLZN01000102.1, read on the forward strand.
TTCCTCGGCACCAGCGGCTACGACGGCCTCGACAACATCAGCGTCCTCGACCGCTACGAGGGCGAGGCCCGGCGCTGGGCCCGGCGGACGGGCGGCTCGGTGGTGGAACTGCACGCCTACGCGGTCACCGGCGGCCGGCACGAGAAGGTGGAGCGCGGTCTCCTCGAACGGCTGCACGAGGTGTATCCGGAGACCCGGGAGGCTCGGGTGGTGGACGCCCGGCACGAGTGGCGTGCCGACTGCCCCCTGTTCCCGGTGGGTTCGTACGACCGCCGGCCCCGGGTCCGCACCCCGCACCCCTGGCTGACGCTGGCCGGGGACGCCGTCCGCTGCGACCTTCCCGTGGCCCTGATGGAACGGGCCGCCACGACGGGCTTCCTCGCGGCCAACGCGTTGCTGGCCGCGCGGGGGGTGCGCGGCCAGGTGCTGTGGACGGTGCCCCGCGCGGGGCGGTCACCGGTGCTGCGGGCGCTGGCGGCCCGCTGAGGCGCCCGCCCTGCGCTCAGCCGGGGAAGCGCCCCGTGCTGCGCAGGGTCCAGCGCCGTTCCGCGTAGGCCAGGTCGTCGCGCCACAGGCGTCCGGCCGTGCGGCGCATGAGGGGGCGCAGTGCCGGGGCGGCGGCCCTGGCCAGGGCGAAGCCGCGGCGGTCGGAGGCGGCGACGATCGCCTCGACCACGGCCGTGCGCGGCCTGCTCGCGCCCTCGGCGGTCAGCGGCGTGGCGTGGGTCTCCACCACGGACGTCGCCCCCTCGCCCTCGGTGATGCGCATGAGGACGGTGCGCGGGTCGGGTGCCGTGAACTCGGCGCGCACCGGCACCACCCAGGAGCCCAGCGCCCGGAAGGAGACGTCGACCACGAACGCGTCGTCACCGTCGCCGTCCGGTGAGCCGACCACCTTGAGGTCGACGAACGAGTACGGGTGGAACCACGAGCCGTGCCAGGGGTCGAGCCGGTTGGCGACCACGTCCTGCGGTTCGCACTCCCCCACGGCCGTGAACACGGCGTCCAGCGCGCCCCCGGCCGGGCGCCGCGGCACCACCGGCCGCTCCAGCGGCTCCTCGCCGCCGACCTGGTCGAGCCGTACCCAGACGAGGACGCCGTCGTCGTGCACGGGGTAGGGCTCCCAGCCGGCGAACGGCGCCCCGTCCAGGGCGAGTCCGTGCCAGTGGCACACCAGCGTGCCGCACACCACGCGGCTGTCGCGCAGCGGCGCCCCCAGGTGCGGGCAGATCCCGGACCCGGCGTGCGGGGTCCCGTCCTCCCCGCGCCACAGCACGACCTCGACGCCGCCGACCGTTCGGCCGTACGGGCGTTCACCGGTCCGGATGTCCCGGGAGGCGCCGACGACGAACCAGTTGCCGGAGGGGCGGGCCGAGGCGCGTTTGAGGGCGTCGGCGATGAGCGCGGGGCGGGCCTGCCGCCAGGAGGGCTGCTGCCGCGCCCAGTCCGGCGGGCGCCGGAAGCGCAGCGGTGAGGTCCAGCGGGCGTCGTCCGGTCGTCGGGTCACCGTGCCTGCCCCTTCGTATGCGGCGCCGGCTGCCCGGCCCGGGGGGCCGGGTGCGCGGCGCGGGTGGTGGTGTGGCGGCGGGCCGCGAGGATGCGGACGGCGCCGGCCGCGGCGGTGGCCGCGCGGCGGCCGGGGGAGACGACCGCGCGGCGGTGCAGGACGTCGTAACCCTGCTCGGCGATGGCGTCGAGGATGCCGCCGTACAGGGTGAACGCGGTGCGGATGCAGGGCCGGACGCGGGGTTCCAGCATCTCGATGCCGGGTTCCGCGGCCCGGTAGACCTCGCGGGTCAGGGCCTCGGCGGCGACGAACGCGGCGCGGATGCGGGGGTCGCGCCGGCCGGTGCGGCGGCTCCACTCCAGCAGGGGCCGGTCCACCCCGTGCGCGGCGAGCAGGTCGGCCGGCAGGTAGACGCGGCCCCGGTCCAGGTCCTCGCCCACGTCCCGCAGGAAGTTGGTGAGCTGGAAGGCGACGCCGAGGTCCGCGGCGTGCGGGGCCGCCTCCTCGCGGGGTACGACGGTGCCGAGCACCGGCAGCATCTGCAGGCCGATGACCGCGGCCGAGCCGTGCATGTAGGCGCGCAGGTCGGCGTAGGCCGGGTAGTCCGTGACCGTCAGGTCGGCCCGCATCGAGGCCATGAAGTCGGCGAACAGCGCGGTGTCGATGCCGTACCGGGCGGCGGTGTCGGCGACGGCGCGGACCACGGGTTCGTCGCCGCCGCCGGCGCGCAGTCCGTGGGCGAGGTCGCTCTCCAGGCGGCGCAGCAGCACGTCCCGTTCGGCCGGGGTGCCGCCGCGGTCGAGGTCGTCGACGATGTCGTCCGCCCAGCGCGCGAAGCCGTACAGGGCGTGCACGGCGCAGCGGCGTTCCACCGGCAGCAGCCGGGTGGCGAGGAAGTAGGTGCGCCCGTGGCGGGCGTTGAGGGTCCGGCAGCGCAGGTAGGCGTCGCGCAGCGCGGGGTCGGTGATCCGGGCGGCGTCGAGTTCACGACGGGACATCGGTACCTCGTACGGTCGGGGCGGACGCGAGGCGCCCGGTCGGCGGGAGGGCACGGGCGCGGGGCGGGCGGCGGCGCGCGGTGACGCCGGTGATGCGGGCGGCGGCGAGCTTGCCGCTGACGAGCACCGTGGGCACGCCCACCCCGGGGGTGGTTCCGCAGCCGGCCAGGACGGCGTTGTCGAGGCCGCGCAGGAGGTTGCGGGGCCGGAAGGGGCCGGTCTGCGCGAAGGTGTGGGAGACCGAGAAGGGGCTGCCCGCCGCGTGGCCCTGGGCGGCCCAGTCCAGCGGGGTCACCAGCATCTCCTCCTGGACGCTCGCGCCGAAGCCCGTCAGGCCGCGCCGTTCGAGCTCGGCGACGAGACTGTCCCGGTAGCGGGGGCCGAGGTCGCGCCAGGCGGGGGCGGACGGGCCGACGTCGGTGTTCGGGCAGGGGGCCAGGACGTAGTGCAGATGCCGTCCGGGCGGGGCCAGTTCGGGGTCGTGGGCGGTGGGGCGGGTGATGAGCAGGGAGGGGTCGCTCATCAGGTCGCCCGTGCGGGTGAGTTCGTCGAAGGTGGACTCCCACGCCGCGCCGAAGGACAGCGTGTGGTGGGCGAGGCCGGGCCAGGTGCGGTCGGTTCCGGCGTGCAGGACCACGGCGGACGGGGAGTGCCGCAGCGGGACCGGGCGGCGCGGGGTGCGGCCCAGGAGCCGGTAGGCGGCCGGCAGTTCGCAGGTCAGCACCACCGCGTCGCAGGCAATGCGCTCGCCGGACGCGAGGCGTACCGCGCGGACCCGGCCGGCGGACTGCTCCAGCGCGTCCACCTCGGCCGACCAGCGCAGGTCGGCGCCGGCTTCGGCGGCCGCGTCGGCCATTCCGCGGGGCAGGGCGTGCATGCCGCCGCGCGGGAACCAGACGCCGGCGACGGTGTCCATGTAGGCGATCACGGCGTAGGCGGCGAGAGCGCGGGCGGGCGCGACCCCGGCGTACAGGGCCTGGAAGGAGAAGACGCGCCGCAGCCGCTCGTCTCCGAGGAAGCGGCCGATCCGCCGGTCGAGGCGGCCGAAGCCGCCGAGGGCGGCGAGCCTGGCCAGGTCGGGGCCGAGGAGTTGCAGCGGTGAGTCGAAGTTGGCGTCGATGAAGCGGCCCATCTGCGCCCGGTAGAGGCGTTCGAGCCAGCCGCGCAGGTCGCGGTAGCCCGCCGCCTCGGCCGGCCCGGCGAACCGCCGCACCTCCTCCTCCATGGCCGCGCCGTCGGTGTGCACGTCCAGTGCACTGCCGTCGGCGAACAGCGCCCGGTAGGCGGGGTGCAGCGGGATCAGCTCGACGTGCCGGGCGAGGCTGTCGCCGACCGCCGCGAACGCCTCGTCGGCCAGGTCGGGCATGGTCAGGACGGTGGGTCCGGTGTCGACGGCGTACGGGCCGAGCTGGACGCGTCCGGCCCGGCCGCCGGGGCCGGTGTCGCGTTCGACGACGGTGACCCGGCGTCCGGCGCCCAGCAGGTGGAGGGCGCAGGCGAGGCCGGACAGCCCGGCGCCCACGACGACGACGTGTTCCGTCGGTCCCGGTACGGTCCTCACGCGATGTCCTCCGTCCGCTCGGGGACGCCGCCCGAGACCCGCGCGACCAGCGCGGCGAACTCCTCGCGCACGGCGGTGTCCGCGCCGGTCTCCTCGAAGTGCCGCAGGCTCGCCGCGGCCAGTTCGGCGATCTTCGTCTCGGTCAGTGCGCGGGCGCCGGTCCACTCCAGCGCCTTGCGCATCCGTTCGACGGCGTCGTCCGGCCGCGTGGCGGGGCCGGGCGCGAGCGCCGCCATGGCCTCCTCGTCGCCGGAGGCGTCGGCGAGCCGGACGGCGACGGCGAGGAGATAGGTCAGCTTGCGGGTGCGCAGGTCGTCGTCGGCCGGCTTCCCGGTGAGCGCGGGGTCGCCGAACGCGCCGAGCAGGTCGTCGCGCAGCTGGAAGGCGAGCCCGGCGTCCCGTCCGGCGCGGCGCAGCGCGTCCACCGTCCCGGCGTCGGCCCCGGCGAGCGCGGCGCCCAGGGCGAGCGGCCGTTCGACCGTGTACAGGGCGCTCTTCAGGGTGGCGACGGTGAGCGCCTCCTCGACGCCGGACGTGCCGGTGGCCTGGGCGTGCAGGTCGCGGTACTGCCCGGCGACCATCTCGCCGCGCATGGCCCGCCACTCCTCGTACAGCCGCGGGCCGTGCGGGAGGCGCATGGCCGTCTCGGTGAGCAGGTCGTCGGCCCAGGCGAGGGCCAGGTCGCCGGCGAGGACGGTGGCGGAGGCGCCGAAGGACTCCCCCGAGCCGGTCATCCGGGCGGCGGTGTGCAGGCGGGCCAGCTCCACGTGCATCGCGGGTCCGCCCCGGCGCAGCGGTGAGCCGTCCATCAGGTCGTCGTGGATGAGCGCGCACGTCTGGAGGAGTTCGAGGGCGGCGCCGGTGCGCAGGACGGCGGTGGCGTCGCCCGTGCCGCCGGCCGCCCGCCATCCGCACCAGACGAACGCGGTGCGCAGCCGTTTGCCGCCTCTGCGGATCAGGGCCGCGACCCGGCCGGCGACGTCCTCGGCGTGGACCGGGTCCACCTGGTGGGCCTGCCGCAGTCGCGTGTCCAGGACGTCGTCCAGCACGGCGTCGACACCGCGGGCGGCGTCGAGGGCCGTCCCGGGCTCGTGGGCCGCGTCGGCTGCCGTCGGCCTCAGTTCCAGCATGCACGACCCCTTCTCACTCTCCGTCACCTGCACACCTGCACTTCTGCCGACGCCTCGGGTGTGGATGCGCCCATGTGTTCCCCGCCTGCTCGGTCTGCCGGCCGAATGCACTCCATGGGCCGAACGCGGCCGTGAAGGTGAGGCCCGCGTACCCCCGGGGCCCGCGGCTCACCCGGCTGTCCCAGGTCCCGTGCCGACCGGAACCGGTACATGTCGGAGTGAAACGGACTCCCAGTGGACCACCGCCCGGGCACGTTCCCGCGCTACGGCACGGGGTTTCGCCCGCTCGAACCGCCAGGGGGTGCGAGCGCTCCGGGCAGCCGGGACTCGATCCGGCCGAGCTGGGCGGCCAGGCCGCGCAGCCAGGTGTCGAGGTCGACCAGCGCCGGCGTGGGCGGCCCCGGCGGGCGCTCGGCCGGGGGGTCCGTCCGCCGGGGCGGCGGCGGTTCACCGGCGCACAGCGCGGCCAGCCGGTCGGTGGTCTCGGCGAGGGCCCGGGCGCCGGCCCGTTCCCGGTCGGCCGCGGACGGCGGCAGCGCCGCGACGGGGAGGTCGAAGCGGGGCAGCCACTGGGCGCCCAGGAAGACGTGGTGCGCGGTCATGAGGACGGCCTGCCAGTCGGCCCCGCCGTGCCCGCCGCCCCCGGGTTCGCTGCGGAACTGCGCGTAGGCGGCCTCCGCGAGCCGGTACCGGTGCAGGGCGGGCAGCGTCGGCGGGGGCGGCACCGACCCGGGCGGCACGGCGGCGAGCATGCCGACGGTGCCCTTGATCAGGGGGCCGCACTCGCGCAGGAGCCCCGCCATGGTGCGGCGCGCCTCCGCCCGCGCACCGGACGGCCAGGCCAGCAGTCCGCACAGCAGTCCGATCGCGCTGCCGGTGACGACGTCCACGACGCGGGCCTCGGCCAGTTGCCAGGACGCCGGGGTGATCTGGGCGAAGGCGGACGACACCACCAGCGTGAACAGCCCCTGCGCCCAGGCGATGCCGAGCAGCGGCCCCACGGAGAACGCGAGCAGCATGGCGGGGGCCAGCATCGCGGCGTAGGCGTCGGTGTGCCGGCCCAGCCCGATGAGCAGCGCCCCGGCGGTGACGGCGCCCAGCAGGTTGCCGAGGACGGCCAGGCGGATCGCCGCCCAGGTCTCGCCGACGGTGGTCCGGCTCAGGGTGAGCACGGTCAGCAGCACCCAGAAGCCGTGGGCCAGGTCGAGCGACCCGGCGACGAGCCGTGCCGCGGCGAGCGCCAGCGCGATGCGCAACGCGTTGTGGAACTGCACGGAACGCGGTGTCAGGTTCCCGGTGATCCGCCGCAGCCACAGCCGCGGGGTGGTGCTGTACGTGTACCAGAACAGCACCGGCGGGTCGATGGGCGCGGTACGCCGCCCGTCCAGGCCGACCCGCACGGAGATCTCCAGGGTGCGCACGGCCTCGGCGATCGACAGCAGCAGCGCCTGCCGGCGCAGCACGTCCGCGGGCGGCACCTCTTCGGCGGGTCCGGCGGCCTGCCGGACGCGGATGCGCTGGAAGTCCTCGATCGCTTCGTCCATGCGGTGCGGGCCGGGCGCGGCGCGGCCGGTGCGCAACGCGGTGACGGTCTCGTCGAGCAGGCCCGTCACCCGTGGCAGGAGCGAACGCAGGGCCCGGTCCGTGCCGTTCGCGCCCTGCCCCCCGGTGGCGAGGGCGCGCAGCTCGCCGGTCTCGGTCAGATGGGCCAGCAGTTCGAGGAGCCGGCGGCCGGCGGTCCCCGCCTGGGCCAGCCCGCGCATGGCGCGTCCGGGTCCGGCGGGCCGCTGCGCGGGCGCCACCCCGGACAGCCGCAGCCGCGCCCCCGCCTCGCGCAGGGCCTGCGGGGAGAGCACGGCCTCCCCCGTGACGGCGTCGCGGGCCGTCCGCAGTGCCGCCGCGAGCGCGGCACGGTAGGTCGGGTCGGGCGGGTCCGGCAGGACGAACAGTTCGCACAGCACGAGGAGCAGCACGCCGAGGGAGAGTCCCGCCAGCCGCAGCCCCAGCGCGCCGGGGTCGTACGGCGGGAAGCACGCGAGGATGTAGAACAGCTGGAGCGCGGGGGCGGCCCCGGCCGGGCGGGGGCCCGCGACGGCCGCGAAGGCCAGCAGGAAGCCCACGACGAGCATGCCGAGCACGGCCGCCCAGGTGTGCACGGCCAGCGCGGTGCCGAGCGCCACCAGCGCGAGGCCCACGGGCAGGGCCTTGAGCATGACCGCGGCCCGCTGCCGCCCGGAGCCCGGGACGGTGGACAGCAGGCCCAGCGAGATCGGCGCGAAGAGCGCGTACAGCGCGAGCACCGGCTCGTCGAAGCCGTACAGGCAGGTGTAGAAGCCCACGGACGCGGCGAGCGCCACGCGCACCGCCCGGCGCAGGATCGCGGTCCGCCGCGCCGGGCCGGTCACGGCCGGTGCCCGCGGTGCGTCGCCGTCCGCACCGGCGGCGAACCCTCAGCGCCCATCAGCATGTCCTCCCGGGCCGGCGCCCACGGCGACGCGTCACGGCATGACGCGACCGGGCGGCCGGAGATGCCGTACATCTCCTGATTGTCGTGGGGTACCGGCCTTCGGGCGAATTCCCGGCGCCGTCCGCGATCCGCCGGACACCCGGTGGTAGGGGGCTTGGAGATGGCCACCTCCCGCGATCCGTCCTCCCCGCCGCCGGGTCGCCCGGGCGGCGCGGGCACGGGCGTGCCGGGCTGGCTGCGGACGTCGGCCGCCTACGCGTGGCGGATCATCGCGGTCGCGGTCGTCGTACGGGCCGCCTTCTCGGTGCTCGGGCAGTTCCACCGGATCGCCGTCGCCGTGTTCCTGGCGCTGGTCCTCACCACGGTGCTGCGGCCGGTCACCGGGCTCCTCGCCCGCCGGCTGCCCCGGCCGCTCGCGGTGGCGACGGCCCTCGTCGGCGCCCTCGCGCTCGTGATCGGGGCGCTGGTGCTGGTCGCCGAGACGGTGGCCGATCAGCGCAGGGGCCTGCAGAGCGAGTTCGAGAAGGGCATCGACCGGATCGAGGACCAGTTGGAGGGGCCGCCGTTCCGGCTGCCCGAGGACACCTTCAGCGATGTGCAGAAGCGGATCGGCACCCTGCTGTCCGAGCACCGTTCCACGGTCATCAGTGAGGCCGTGAGCGGGGCGAGCCGGCTCGTGGAGGTCCTCACCGTGCTCGCGCTGGCGCTGTTCTGCGCCGTGTTCTTCACGCATTCGGGCGACCGGCAGTGGCGGTGGATCTGCGACCAGCTCCCCGCGTCCGCGCGACGGCCGGTCGGGGTGGCGGGCCGGGCCGCCTGGCGGACCTTCACGGGGTACACGCACGGCATCCTGCTGGTCGCGGGCACCAACGCCGTGCTCGTCGGGGTCGCCCTGCTCGCGCTGCGGGTGCCACTCGCCGTGCCGCTCGCGCTGCTGGAGTTCGCGGCCGCCTTCATCCCGTTGATCGGCTCACCCGTCGCGCTGGCCGTCGCGGCCGTCGTGGCGCTGGCGGCGAAGGGGCCGATGACGGCGCTGATCGTGGTGGCCCTGATCGTCGTCATCGGGCAGCTCGAGGGGCATGTGCTGCATCCCCTCGTGCTGAGCTGGGCGGTCAGCCTGCACCCCGTCGTCGTGGCTCTGGCCGTCGTGGGCGGGGCCATCGCGGCCGGGTTCATCGGCGCGGTGGTGGCCGTGCCCTTCGTGGCCGTCCTGTGGTCGGTGCGGCAGGCGCTGCGGGGCATGGACACCGGCCGTGAGGTCACGGCGAGCGGTGGTCCGACGGAGAGCTAGTGCTGTGACCGGAAAGGTTCACCGGCTCGCGGCGCCGACCGCCCGGTGGACCGCGCGGGCCACGCGGGAACCCCACAGGGAGCGGGGCCCGCCGAACGCGTGCGTCTCCTCGCCGGGGCGCGGGCGGCGCGCGGCCACGCACACGGCGTCCGTGGGGGTGCCGGAGCAGTCGAGCCCGGCGTCGACCAGCGCCTGCACCTTCGCCTCGGTCGCGGTCATCACCGTGTTGACCAGGGCCGCGTCGGTCAGGGCCACGGGCACGGCGACCACGATGTTCACGGTCCCGGGGCGAACGGCCGGCGAGGCGGTCTCCGTCCAGTCCGCCGCCCAGCCGCGCACGCCGAGGCCCGCGGTGGCGACGGCCGTGACCCCGCCGTCGTGCCCGCTGCCGTACGCCCGGACGTCCGCGGCCGTCATCAGCCCGACGCCCGGCCCGTGCGCGCCCGCGTCCCGGGCGAGTCCGGCGAGGTGCCGGTCCGGGTCGGTGCGCCGGTAGCCGTGGGCGACCTGCGCGTTGAGGACCCAGGCGCGTTCACCGATGCCCCCGCCGAGGACGGCGTTGCTGATCATCCGCCAGCCCTCCCCGGCCCGCCACAGCAGGGAACCAAGCGACTCGCCGTCCTCCGTGCGGGTCAGCAGCTCCACCGGCGTCGGCGAGGGAGCGGGACGGGACGGGGGTACGACGGAGGTCACCGGGAACTTCTCCTCGCGCGGCTGGGGACCGGCTGATCGTACGGGACGGGCGGGGGCCGCCGGGGCCCGCCCGTCCCGTACGGGGACGGCCTGGCGCGTCGTCAGCCGCGGGAGTCCAGGTACTCCTTCACCCCGGGCGCGGTCTGCGCGTCCTCCTCGTTCACGACGGCGCCGACCGCCTTGGCGTCGGGCTTGAGCACATAGCTCTCGGTGCTGGCCGGCCGGGCCTTGTCGGAGAAGTCCTGCGCCGTGCCGAGGCCGACGTCGACCGCGGACTGCCCGCGGTGCGCCGCGACCACGTCCTCGCGGGCCAGACTGCCCTTCTCGCAGGCCTTCTTCAGGTCGTCGCCCAGGATCCGGGCGGCGTTGTAGCCAGACAGCACCCCGGCGTCCAGCAGGGAGCCCGGGTACTTCTTCTGGTAGGCGGCGACCATCTCGCGCACCCCGGGCAGGTCGGAGCTGACCGCGGGTGCCGCGCTGACGATGTGCAGCAGGGCGGCGAGGGCCGGCGCGGCCGGTGTCTTCATCAGCTGCGGGGCGTAGCCGGGGGCGCTGCTGACCACGGGCACCTTCAGGCCCCGTGAGGCGGCGACACCGACCAGCGAGGCGGTCTGGGCGGGCCCGGCGCTGATGAGGATCGCCTTGACGCCCTCCTTCCGCAGCGCCGAGACCTGGGCGGACAGGTCGGTGTCGGTCGCCTTGATCTTCTGCCCGGCGACCTTCACACCCGCCTTCTTCGCGGCCCACTCGGAGCCTTCGAGCGCGTTGGCGCCGTAGTCGCCCTCGAAGTAGACGTGCCCGATCGTGTCGCCCTTCGCGACCTTCTTGGTGCGGGTGAGGTAGTCGACGGCGGCGATCATGTCGACGTCGTAGGTGGTGCCCAGGACCTGCACGGAGTCCTTGCCGAGCAGGGAGGCTGCCCAGGCCTGCGGGAAGGTCAGCACCTTGTCCCGTTCGATGTCGTCGAGCAGCGCGGCCATCACGGGCGAGCCGATGACCTGGGGCAGGGCGACGACGTCGGAGGAGAGGTCGGCGTAGGCGGTGACCGCCTTCTGGACGTCGTAGCCGTGGTCCTTGACGACGATCTCCACGCGCCGGTCGCAGATGCCGCCGTCGGCGTTGACCTCGTCGGCCCACATCTGCTGGGCCTGCACGATGCTCTTGCCGAGGGTCGCGTACGGCCCGGTGAGGTCCGTCAGCGCGCCCAGCCTGAGCGTCTTGTCGGTGACGCCGGGGCCGGTCTTGATGCCGCCGGCGCCCTCCCCGGCGTTCTTGGAGGAGTCGGCCTTGGAGCTGCATCCGGTGCCGGCGAGCAGCAGGGCGGCGAGGGCCGCGGCCAGGAGGGTCCTGGTGCGGGGGGCGGCGCGGTGCGCGGGGTCGTGCGTGGGCTTCACGGGGTGGGCTCCTTGGCTCGTACGGCTGACGCGGGGGACGGGGAGGGCGCGGTGGCGCCGGCGGGCGGGGGCGCGGCGCGGATGCGGCGCAGACGGGCGCGCAGGCGGCGGGCCAGGCCGTGCAGTCCGTCGGGGGCGAAGAGGAGGATCAGCACGATCGCGGCGCCGTAGAGGTAGCGGGCGGCCTCGGTGGGGCCGACGGTGCCGTCGTCGGTGCCCGGGGCCGCGACGAGCGGGAGCTGGTCGGCGTAACGGGTCATCAGCAGGGGCAGCGCCGTGACGAAGACCGCGCCCGCGGTGGCGCCCGCGACCGAGCCGAGCCCGCCGATGACGATCATCGCGAGGTAGTCGATGGACAGGACGAGTCCGAAGTAGTCGGGCACCACCCGGCGGAAGGCCAGCGCGAGCAGCACCCCGGCGAGGCCCGCGTACATCGACGACACCACGAACGCGGCCGCGCGGTGGCGGGCGACGTCGACGCCCATCACGGCGGCGGCGGTCTCGCTGTCGCGCAGCGCCACCAGGGCGCGTCCGGGACGGCCCCGCAGCAGCCCCCGGGCGGTGAACCAGGTGACCGCGAACAGGGCGAGCCCCAGGTACCACAGGCGCTCCTCGGCCCCGAACGGCACGCCCAGGAGCGTCAGTTCGGAGTCGCTGGAGAAGGAGAACCCGCCGAGTTCCAGCGGCGGCACGGAACGGCCGTTGAAGCCGCCGGTCACGGAGTCCGCGGTGAGCAGGACGTGGTGGCCGAGGAAGACCAGGGCCAGCGTGGCGACGCCCAGGTAGACGCCGCGCACCCGGCCGGCGACGGGGCTGAACAGCCCGCCCGCCGCCCCGGCCAGCAGCACCGCCAGCACGGCGGCCACGGAGGTCGGGAGCCCCGGTCCGGGCTCGCCGGCCAGCCACACATAGCCGTAGGCGCCGACGGCGAGGAAGAAGGCGTGGCCGAGGGAGAGTTGGCCGGCGGTGCCGGACAGCAGGCCGAGGCCCACCGCGCCGACGGCCGCGGCCATCGAGAACAGGCCGATGCGCAGCCAGAACGCGTCCAGGTAGAAGGGCAGGGCGCACAGGACGGCCACGGCGGCAAAGGTCCGGCCGAGGCGCAGCGCGCGGGTGCGGGAGGGTCGTTCAGACACGGACCGCCGCCTTTCCGCCGAACAGCCCGGTGGGCCGGACGAGCAGCACGAGCACCATCACCGCGTAGGGGGCGACGTCTCCGAACCCCTCGCCGAGGACGTGCAGTTCGGACTGGTAGCCGGCGACGAGCGCCTCGGTGAGTCCGATCAGCAGGCTGCCGGCGAGCGCGCCCGGCGGGGACGCCATGCCGCCGAGGATCGCCGCGGGGAACGCCTTCAGGGCGATCTGCCCGGTCGTCCGTTCCAGGCCGGGGGCGGGGAACGCGGCGAGGAAGACGGCCGCGAGGGCCGCGAGGGCGCCGGCCAGGCACCAGGCGAGCATCCGGACCCGCACCAGCCGCACGCCCATGAGGGAGGCGGCCTCGACGTCCTCGGCGGCGGCCCGCAGCGACAGGCCCCAGGAGGTGTACCGGAAGAGGGCGAAGACGCCGGTGATGACGAGGGCCGAGACGACGATGGCGGCGATCCGGCTGTCGGCCACGGTGACCGGGCCCAGCGCGCTGACGTCGTCGCCCCAGGGGTCGCCGAGCGAGAGGAGGTCGCCGCCGATGCGCCGGGACAGGTCGGTGAGGATGACGATGTCGACGCCGATGGTGACGATGGTCTGGACGTGGGCGGTGTGCGGGTCCGCTCCCCCGCCGGCCTGGAGCAGGAAGCGGTCCATGGCGCCGGCCACGGCCGCGGTGACCAGGACGGACACGGCGAGGGCGGCGGCGAAGCCGAGGTCGTCGTGGAGCACGGCGGTGAGGTAGCCGCCGAGCAGCAGCAGCGAGCCGTGCGCGAAGTTCATGACGCCGGACGCCTTGAAGATGATGACGAAGCCGAGGGCGACGAGGGCGTAGACCGCGCCCAGGGCGAGGCCGTTGAATAGGGTGTCCAGGAAGGTGGTCATGCGGCGTCCTCCTCGTCGGCGCCGGTGCCGAGGTAGGCGCGCAGCACCTCGGGGTCGCCGCGGACCTCGTCGGGGGTGCCGTGGGCGATGACCCGGCCGAAGTCGAGGACGGTGACCTCGTCGGCGAGCCGCATCACCAGGCCCATGTCGTGTTCCACGAGGACGACGGACAGGCCGAGTTCGGCGCGTACGGTGTGCACGACCTCGACGGCGCGGGCGCGTTCGGCCGCGTTCATCCCGGCGACCGGCTCGTCCAGCAGCAGGACGCTCGGTTCCAGGCACAGGGCGCGCGCGAACTCCACCCGCTTGCGGTCGCCGTAGGACAGCAGGGCGACGGGGCTGTCGAAGTGCTCGGCGAGGCCGGTGAGTTCGGCGATCTCGCGGGCCCGTGCGAGGTGTGTGCGCTGCTCGCGGCGGGCGTGCGGCAGGCGCAGCGCGCTGGCTGCGAAGCCGGCCCGGGACAGGGCGTGCCGGCCGAGCATCAGGTTGTCGGCGACGGTGCCCTGGGTGGTGACGATGTTCTGGAAGGTGCGGGCCACGCCGAGGGCGGCGATGCGGTGCGGGGCGAGCCGGGTCAGGTCGGCGCCGCCGAGGCGTACGGTGCCGGACGCCGGGCGGCACAGTCCCGAGAGGACGTTGAAGCAGGTGGACTTGCCGGCTCCGTTGGGGCCGATGAGCGCGTGGACGGTGCCCGGGGCGACGGTGAAGGACACCGTGTCCAGGGCGGTGAGACTGGCGAAGCGGACGGTCACGTCCGTCACGGCCAGTTCCGGCGGTGCGGTGGTGCGGACGGTCACGCGGCTCCCTGCCCCTCGGTGGTCTTCGTCGCCCCGCCGGCGTCGCCGGGCTCCGGTGTCTCCCCCAGGTACAGCCGGCGTACGGCGTCGGTGCGGGCGAGTTCGTCGGCGGGCCCGGACAGCCGGACCTCGCCGACCTCCAGGACGTGGGCGGTGTCGGCGAGGGACAGCGCCATGCCCGCGTTCTGCTCGACCAGCAGGACGGCGGTGCCCTGCGCGTTGATCTCGCGGACGACCTCGGCGATCCGGTACACCATCTGCGGGGCGAGGCCCAGGGAGGGTTCGTCCAGCAGGAGCAGCCGTGGCGCGGCCATCAGGGCGCGGCCGATGGCGAGCATCTGCTGTTCGCCGCCGGAGAGCAGTCCCGCGGCCTGCCGGGTGCGTTCGGCCAGCCGCGGGAAGAGGGTGAAGACCCGGTCGCGGGCCTCGTCGACCTGCGCCGGTCTACGCCGCCCCAGGCCGAGGCCGCCGGTGCGCAGGTTCTCGTCGACGGTGAGCCCGGCGAAGACACGGCGGCCCTCGGGTACCTGGACGACCCCGGCGCGCACGGCGGCGACCGGGTCGCGTCCGTCGAGTTCCGTGGCTCCGTAGCGGATCCGGCCGGCCGTGACGGCGCCGCGGTGCAGGCGCAGCGTGCCGGACACGGCGCGCAGGAGGGTCGTCTTGCCGGCCCCGTTGGCGCCGAGCAGGGCGACGACCGAGCCGTGCGGGACGGTCAGGGACACGGAACGCAGGGCGGACACGGCCCGGCCGTAGGTCACGTCGAGGGCTTCGACGCGCAGGGCCGGCTCGTCGTCCGGTGGTGCTTCGGGCATCACGTCTCCTCGGATCCGTGCCGCGCGGCACGAGTGCGTCGGGGGGAGGGGCAGCCCACGACAGCACGCCCGCGACCGGCCGGTACAGGCCCGCGCCCCAGGTCGCTGCGCGGTCCCAACGGGGGTGGCCCGGGGTTGTGCGGGTGCCCACCAGGCCCTTGGCGCCGGGAGCCGGGCCAGCACCGCCGGGAGCCGGAACAGCACACCTGGAGGCTCCGCGGCCGCGAGTCCGGACACCCCCTAGGGGGTGTGTTGCCGATCAGGCCGGGCAAGACACCCCCTAGAGGCTCTTCAGGATCTCCGTCCTGCGGTCCCGGTACTCCTGGTCCGTGATGGTGCCGGACGCGCGCAGTCCGTCCAAGGTGGCCAGGCGCGCGGCGACGTGGCCGGCGGAGCCGGGCGCGGGCGGGCCGCCGGCGGCGAGGCGGTGGCCCAGCAGGTCGGCGAAGGCCGTGCCCTGGTCCCGGGGGACCTGCCGGAGCTCGGTCCCGCCACCGGCCGCGACGACGCGCAGCGTGCCCGTGAGCAGGCCGCCGGTCCACTGGACGGAGCTGATCCGGTCGTACGGGAACTCCTGCACCGTCCGCGTCAGCAGGCCGTGGCCGTAGAGGAGCAGGCGCCGGTCCGTCATGACGAGGACGCCGGTGCCGCGGCCGTGGGCGCCCGTGGCGAGCAGCTGCACGGTCTCGCCCTCGCTGAGCACCTCGGGCAGCCGCCGTACCGCGTGCCGCACGCCGAGGGAGGCGACGCGGAAGGCCACGGCGTTCACCCTGGTCCGCACGCCGCCGCGCGGCCAGGGCCGGGGCGCGGGCGGGAGGGGCCCGCGCCGGTGTCCCCTGTCAGCCATGGCGCCTCCAGCCGACCGGCCCCCCGGCCTCCTCACCCGAGTGCACCATCCGGTGCCCGGCCGCGCATCTCCGTACGGCGGCCGGGGCGGGCGCGGCCGGTCAGCCGCGCAGCAGGCGCCGGGCCGTCAGGGCGAGGCTGATCTCGACCACGTCGACCGGGCGGGCCAGGGAGCGGCCGGTGAGCTGTTCGCAGCGGCGCAGCCGGTTCAGGACGGTGTTGCGGTGGCAGTACAGCCGCTCCCCGGCCCGCTGGGCGGAGCCGTCGCAGTCGAACCAGGCGGTCAGGGTGTCCAGCAGGACGTCCCGGTCGGCCGGATCGAGGCGCAGCAGCGGGCCTAGCACCTGCTGGGTGAGGGTGGCGCCCAGCTCGGGGCAGGAGACCACGAGGGCCTCGGGCAGATGCTCGGTGAGCCGGACGGTGCCGCCCCCGGGCGGGCAGATGCCGAGCGCGAGGTCGGCGAGACGGCGGGCGTCGCCGACCGCGGCCAGGCCGTTCACCGTGCCGCCGACGCCGACGCGCCGCCCGGGCACGCCGTCGGCGGTGAGGCCCAGCGCCTCCACGGGGTCGCGGCCGTCCGTGTCGTCGCCGTCGTCGCCGTCGTTTCCCTCGTCGCCGACCAGGACGATGCCGTGGTCCACATCCCCTCCTGAGTGCCAGTACACGCTCGCACCGGGCGGTACGGCGGTGGCGCGGACGCCCGCCGGCAGTTGCGGCCGGCCGCCGGCGACCGCGACGACGACGTAGCGGCCCTGCTCCGGCAGGCGCAGGCCCTCGGCGGTCTCCGGCAGGTCGGCGATGCGGCTCGTGCCGTCGAGGAGGGCGGCCGCGAGGAGCCGCACCCGGTTCTCGCGCCGCCAGGCGAGCTGCCGCTCGGTGTGTCGGTACGCCTCGGCGACGATGCCGCAGTGTTCGTCGACGAAGTCCCACACGTCGGTGGCGACGTGCACGAGGAGCCGGACGTCCTCGGGCGCCGAGCGGGAGGTCTCCTCGACCAGCCGCTGCCAGACCAGGGAGCCGCCGAGCCGGAACGCGTGCAGCAGGGCGTCCAGCGGGAGCCCCTGCTCGGCGCGGGCGACCCCGATCCGCCAGGTGCAGCGGTGCGCGGCGTCGCGGGTGCCGCGCGGGTCGAGCAGGGAGGTGACGCTGTGCCGCAGGGAGCGGTGGGCCTCCTCCCAGGTGGCGCCGTGGTCGTGGGCCAGCGCGGTGCGGTAGGCGGGTTCCTGTTCGCCGAGGGCGGCCAGGAGCCGGTCGGTGAGCGCCGGGAGGTCGTCGAGCAGGACGCGGGCCGCCCGGTGCAGGACGCGCAGCGCGTCGGCGTCGATCAGCGACCGCAGGCGCGGGGCCCGCTGCCGCGGCACGGGCACCGGTCCGGTGCGGATCATGGCGCGTGCGCGTACGGCAGGATGCATCGCGGTCCTCCCCCAGCCTCGGCTTCCCGGCAGGGCTCCGGCGCCGGGCCGGCTCAGCGGTGTCCGGCGGGGTGCGCTGCCCGTGCGGCGGTCGCCACCCGAATCGTCCTGCATCGAAGGATGGCATACCGTCCGGTCGGTCCCTAGGGGTGTGCAGCCGTATTCTTCGGTTGGGGCCGGTCGCGGCCGCCCGCGCGGGGCTGTCCCGGCACGGCTCACCGGTCCTCCTGGCCGACCATGAGCGCCAGTTCGATACGGGAACGGACGCCGAGCGCGGCGAAGACGTTGCGCAGGTGGTAGTCGACGGTGCGGGTGCTGACGGCGAGCCGCTGGGCCACCTCGCGGTTGGTGGCGCCCTCGGCCACGTACCGGGCGACGCGCAGCTGCTGCGGAGTGAGCCGGGCCAGGCCCGCGGCCCGCTCGGTCCTGGACGCGGCGCCGTTGGCCCGCAGTTCGCCGCGGGTCTGCTCGGCCCAGGCGCCGGCGCCGCAGCGCTCGAACCCGACCAGGGCGGCCCCGAGGCGGGCGCGGGCCTCGCGCAGACGCCGGCGCCGGCGCAGCCAGCGGCCGTACAGCAGCTCGGTGCGGGCGCGCTCGAAGTCACCGCCCGCCTCGTCGTGCAGGGCGAGCGCCCGCAGGTAGAGGGCGTCGGCGCGGTCGCCGGGGGTGAGCAGGGCCCGGCAGCGGGCCAGCTGCGCCGGGGCGTGCGGGTCGGCGCCGAAAGCCGCCCACAGCTCGAGGTCGCCGAGGACCGCCCGCGCGTCCTCGGGGTGCCCGGCGAGCACCGCGGCCTCCACGTGGCACGGTACGGCGAGCATCCACACGGCGAAGTGCCCGCGCCGGGCGCCGGGTCCGACGAGCGGCCCGAGCCGGTCGGCGGCGTCCAGAGGGCGGCCCCGGGCCAGATCGGCGCGGGCGACGGCCCATTCGGCGAGGGTCGCCGCCTGCGCCAGGCCGTGCCGGCGGGCGACGGCGAGGGCGGTCGCCGCGTGCCCCTCGACCGCGCCCGTGTCGCCCTCGATCGAGGCGGCCAGGGCCAGCATGGCGTGGTGGCTGGCCGCGGTGTTGCGGTGCCCGGCCAGCGCGGCGGCCCGGACGCCCTCCTCGGCGTGGGCGCGCGCCTGCGCGTGTCGGCCGGCCCGCAGTTCGCCGTAGGCGAGGTACTCCAGGGCACGCGCCTCCGACGCGGCGCAGTCCGCGTTGCGGGCCGAGGCCAGGGCGCGGGCGCCGGCGGCGCGGGCCTCCCTCAGGTCCCCGAGCAGCAGAGCCGCGGACGCCGCCCGCAGCAGGCGTTCGGGCCGGTCGTCCGCGCGGGCGCGGTCGAGCACCCGCCGCAGCGGGCCGACGGCCTGCTCGGGGCGCCGGGCCAGCAGCGCGCGCATGCCGTCGCGGTGGTCCCGCAGGAAGGCGTCCCGGGCCCACCGCGGTCCGGAGGAGGCGTCCGCCGGACCGTCGCCGTCAAGGGTGCTCAGGCAGGCCGCGATGTCGCCCGCCGCCCAGGCGGCCTCGGCCGCGGACATCCGGGCCGCCTCGGCCAGTTCGGGGGCGTCGGCGGCGAGCAGGGACGCGGCCAGCAGCAGGCTCTCCCGGGCGTCGTCCACCGGCCCGTCGAACAACTGCCGCCTGCCTCGAGCGAGTTCGAGGCGCCCCCGGTCGACCACGACCGGCCCGGCGCCGTCCTCACGGGTCCGGCCCCGCCCCGGGGGAGCCGTCCGCGTGCTGCTCCTGTCTGTGGTCATTCCCGTGACGTTACGGGCGCGTAACGCGACGCGGAAGGCCCGCGTCCGTGCGGGCCGGGCCGAAATACCGGGCGTCACCTGCGCGTTGGCGGGGGTGGCGGCGTGGCGGGACTGTGCCGGCGCCCAGCCGTCCGCGCCGGGGGCCGTGCCCGGGCACAACGGGGCGGTGGACGCCGTGCGCGCGTCCACCGCCCCGGTCTGTGCGATGTCAGGAGGTGTGGGGGCAGTTGCCCCGGTACTCCTCGATGGTCAGGCTCGGCCGGGGCAGCGGGCACAGGAACTGCTCGTAGCGGGTGTCGTTGTCGATGAACCGCTTGAGCCAGGAGATGCTGTACTTCGCGATCGTCGTGTTCGACGTGTTGGGCGTGAAGTGGGTCGCCCCGTTCAGCTCCAGGTACGCCCGGTCGAGGCTCGAGGACAGGCCGCTGTAGAACGGCTCGGCATGGGTGGCGACCGGGGCGATGGTGTCGCCGTCGGCGCCGAAGATCAGGGTCGGGGTGGTGAGTTCGGGCCAGCTCTGGTCGAGGTTCCACGGGGTCAGCGGGATCGCCGCCTGGAGCGACGGACGGGTCTTGGCGGCCTCCAGGCTGCCGCCGCCGCCCATGGAGTGGCCCATGACGCCGAGGCGGCTCGCGTCGACCCGCCCGCGCACCGAACTGCGCTGGGTCAGGTAGTCCAGCGCGGCCAGGAGCTGGCGGCCCCGCGAGTCGGGCTGGTCGACGGTGGTGTTCGTGTCGATGGTGAACACCACGAAGCCCTGCGAGGCGAGCCGCGGTCCCAGCCAGGCGATCGACGACTCGTAGGCGGTGAAGCCGGGCGAGACGGCCACGGCGCCGAAGGTGCCGTCGCTGGTCGAGGTCGGGTAGTAGATGGTGCCGCCGCCGAATCCGGTGACCGAGAGCGAGGAGACGGAGGTCTGCGACACGGCGTACGGGCCGCGCAGGGCCTCGATGCTGGAGGTGGTCGGAGCCGGTCCGCGCTCGTACGGATTGTCGGCGGCGTGGGCGCCCGGACCACCGAGCGTGCCGAGTCCGAGGAGCGCGGCGAGGGCCACGGCGGCGCCGGCCAGGCGTCCGGTCCGGCGCCTCGCGGGCTCGGTGCTGTGGGGGTGCAGCTGCACGGGTCGTCCTCTCTGTCATGGCGGGCGGCCGGCGCCACGGGCACGCGGGACATGGGGAGTCGGCCGCGTGCCCGCGGCGGGGCCCGCCGTGGGCTGGCCGTGTCACTGTCGGGGACCGTGCGGCCCGCGGGGACCGGCAATGTCACCGGTCTCGTGGCGGGCGCGACGCGCCGTGCGCCGTTTCGCTGCGCGGCGGACGCGGAGCGGCCAAGCTGGGGCGTGGAACCTCCGACCGCAGGAGCATGGAATCTCCGACCGCAGGAGCAGGGAGCCGCCGCATGTCACTCGCCCGTGTGCACAACTTCTCGGTCTCGCTCGACGGCTTCGCCACGGGCGAGGGACTCAGCCGCGAGGCGCCGTTCGGGCATGCCGGGGAACGGCTGCACCAGTGGATGTTCGCCACCCGCTGGTGGCGCGAGAGGAGCGGCGAGAAGGGCGGGACCAGCGGCCCCGACGACGCGTTCGTCCGGCGGTTCGAACCCGGGATCGGCGCCGAGATCATGGGCGCCGGCAAGTACGGCTATCCCGGCTGGCACGAGGACCCCGAGTGGAAGGGGTGGTGGGGGCCGAATCCGCCGTTCCACACCCCGACGTTCGTGCTCACCCGGCACACCCGGCCGCCGGTCGCCATGGAGGGCGGCACCACGTTCCACTTCCTCGACACCTCGCCGGCCGCCGCGCTGGAGACGGCGCGTGAGGCCGCGGGCGGGCAGGACGTGCGGATCGGCGGGGGTGCCACCGTGATCCGGGACTTCCTCGCCGCCCGGCTGATCGACCATCTGCACGTGGTGGTCGTGCCGATCGTGCTCGGCCGGGGCGTCCGGCTCTGGGACGGGCTGGAGGACCTGGAGAAGGACTACACCGTCGACACGGTCACCACGTCGAGCGGCGTCACCCATCTCACCTTCGACCGGACCGGCGGCTGACCCCTCCGGCACACACGCCCCTCCCGGCACCCGCGTTCCCGCCGGTCACGTCCCGGACGGCCCGGATGGAAGCGCCGCGTGTGCGGTGGCCCCGCCGGGGCATCCGCATGTCCGGGAGGTCTACATGAACACGAGTGCGATGGCGTCGGCCGGAGGGCTGCGGGCCCGGCGGGCCGCGCGGGGTTCGGTCACGCGGGGGGCGGCACGGGCCGGGTTGGCCGCGCGTGGGGTGATCTATCTGCTGGTCGGGGCGCTGGCCCTCCAGGTCGCGTTCGGCGGCACCGGCCGGCAGGCCGACCGCGGGGGTGCCCTGGCCGAGCTGTCGCAGCGGCCGTTCGGCGCGGTCCTGCTGTGGGCGCTGGGCATCGGGCTGGTCGGCATGGCGCTGTGGCGGCTGAGCGAGGCCGTCTTCGGTTCCCTCGGTGAGGACGGGCGCAGCCCGCGCAAGCGGCTGCTGGCCGCGGTCCGCTGCGGGTTCTATGTCTTCGTCGCCTATTCCGTGCTGTACTTCGCGGCCACCCGGCACCAGAGCGGCGGCGGGTCCAGCGACAAGCAGTCGCGGGACGTGACCGCACGGGCGCTGGAGCTGCCCGGGGGTCAGTGGCTGGTCGGTGCGGCCGGGATCGGCGTCGTGGCCGCCGGCGTCTGGATCGGGGCGCGGGCGGTCATGCGCAAGTACCACGACAAGCTCCAGCTGGGCCGGATGAGCCGCCGCACCCGGCGGCTGGTCGACGTCACCGGGGTGGCCGGCGGGGCGGCGCGCGGTCTGGTGTTCGCCGCGGCCGGCGTCTTCGCGGTCCGTGCCGCCGTCGAGTACGAGCCGGACCGGGCGAAGGGGGTGGACGACACGCTGCGCAGCCTCGCCGACACGCCGCTCGGGCCGTGGCTGCTGGTGTGCGTGGCGGCGGGCCTGGTGCTGTTCGGGATCTTCTCCTTCGCACTCGCCCGCTGGCGTCGTGTGTGAGCCGCGCCGCGCGGGAAACACGGGGCGAATGAGCGAATTCGAGATTCCGCAAGGCGACGGCCGGCCCGTGGACGTGTACCTGGACCTCCTGCGCATTCGGATGGACACGGAGGACTACCGCCTCCTGCGACGCCTGGTGGAGCCCGTGCTCCAGGCGATCGAGGAGGAGCGCCTGTCCAGCCTCGACCTCGCGCTCGACTCCGGGGCCGACGACCTGCCCCAAGAGGTCCGTGAAGAGGCCGCCCTCGTGATCGCCACCGCGGTCACCGGCCGCATGGACAACGAGGTGGTCGAGATCGACGTCGACGAGACCGGTCCCGTTCGCATCGTCACCGACGCCACCACCGCTTCCGACCCGGAACGCCTCGGCGAGATCGCCGAGTACATCAGGGAACGGCACAAGGAGACGGAGGAGCTGCGCGGCATCGCCGAGGTCAGCGGTCTCTCCACCGACTTCTGAACCAGAGCGGCGACCGAGGGGTGTCCCCGGAGCCACGGCTCCCCGGGCACCCCTTCGGCGTGCCGCTCAGGCCGGTCCCCGGGGCGAGGTGCGGCGCGCGGAGGCGGCCAGGCGGTCGGCGAGCGCCGCGACGAGGTCGCGCAGGGCGGCGGGGCGCTCGACGACGAAGGGCCGGTCGAGGGCGGCCAGCACCGGAGGGAGCCAGTCCAGCCGCTCCGCCCGCAGCTCGGCCCTCAGCCAGCTCCCGTCGGCCCCGTCCTGGCCGTCCATGGCCCCGGTGTCCTCCAGGACCGCGACGCCGGCGGGCAGGTGGGCGCGGATCTCGCCCGCCGTCGCCCGGATCCGCAGGGTCACCTCATGCCGGTATGCGGCCGTGGCGAACCCGGACACGACGCGCTCGGCCGGACCGGGTCCCTCCGGCGCGGGGAACGAGCCGGGCAGGGCCCGCACGCCCGCGATGCGGTCGAGCCGGAGGGTGCGGTCCTCGTCGATCCCGGGGTCCCGGCCGGTGAGGTACCACCGACCCGCGTGCGCGACGATCCCGTACGCGTGCAGGGTGCGGTCGCTGCGGCGCCCCTCGCGGTCGGTGTAGCGGATCGCGACGGGCCGTCGGTGGCGCACGGCGTCGGCGAGGGCCAGCAGCACCCCGGCGTCCGGGGTGTCCTGCTCCTCGGGCGCGTCGGTGAAGGAGAGGGATTGCAGGAGGCCGTCGAGCCGGTGGGCGAGGTGCCGGGGCAGCACGCGCCGGATCTTCGCCGACGCCGTCTCGGCTGCCGTGCGCTGGGCCGCGGTCAGCCCCGCCCGGCGCCCGGCGACCAGGCCGAGCAGCACGGCCAGCGCCTCCTCGTCGCCGAGCATCAGCGGGGGAAGCCGGTGGCCGGGGCCGAGCCGGTAGCCGCCGTAGCGCCCGCGCACCGACTCCACGGGGACGTCCAGCTCGATCAGCTGTTCCAAGTACCGCCGCACGGTGCGCCCCTCGACGCCGAGTCTTTCGGCCAGCTCGGCCACGGTACGGGTGCCGCCGGACTGCAGCAGCTCCAGGAGGGTCAGCACGCGGGCGGTCGGTCGGGACATACGCCGAAACCTACCGCGGATACAGGACCGATTCTGTCCTCTATCTCGCCTAGCCTCGCGGTGCAAGCCGTCCAGCACGACCCGGGAGAGCCCCATGCAGTTCGTCTCCGTCCGTATGATCACCGCCGACGTGGCCCGCCTCGTCGCGTTCTACGAGCGCGTCCTGGGGGTGCCCGCCGCCTGGGCCACCGAGGAGTTCGCCGAGCTCAGGACCCCGGCGGCGACCCTCGCGATCGCCGGCACCGGCACCGTCCCGCTGTTCGCCCCGGGGTCCGCCCGCCCGGCGGACAACCACAGCGTGATCATCGAGTTCCTCGTCGACGACGTGGACCGCGTGCACGCGAACCTGGCGGGCGTCGTCGACGACGTCGTCGCCGGGCCCACCACGATGCCGTGGGGCAACCGGTCCCTGCTGTTCCGCGACCCCGACGGGACCCTCGTGAACTTCTTCACCCCGGTCACCCCCGCGGCCCGGGAGAAGTTCGGGCGGGGCTGACCCGCGGCCCCGGGGTCGCGTTTCGGTCACGGGGGCCACGTCCGAAGATCAACTCCGTCTATCCTTCCGCTGCCTGCCAACCCAAGGCCGGCCCAGGACGACGGGGGACGACATGACATACCGGCGCGCGGCGATACCGGCGGTGGCCGGGGCCATACTGATCACGTTGCTGCTGTGGTGGGCGGGCGCGAGCGCCCACGCCCTCCAGCTCCAGGGCGCCACCCGCGCGCTCGGCATCGAGTCCGTCCAGGAGCTGCGCCGCTGGCTCGCCCCCTGGGCCTACGACGCGTCGGTGCTGACCCCCGCCGGTGACGACACGGGGGTGAGCGGGACCCCGGGGTACTCCGATCTGCGACGCACCGGGATGCAGATCAGATTCGTGGCGCTCTTCGTCTTCTACGGGGCGGGCGCGCTGCTCCTCCTGCGCAGGATGCCGCCCTCGCACGGGCGGACGCCCGGCACGCTGCTCGCGCTGTGGGCGTGGGGGCCGGTGGCCGGCACGCTCGCGGCCGCCGTCTCCACCCCGTGGCTGATCGCCTCGGGCGGGCGGGGCAGCTACCGGTTCCTGCCGCAGCTGGCCGCCGGTGTCGAGTCGAGCGGACCGGTGGCGGTGCTCGTGGCCCTGCTGACCGCCGGGCTCACGGTGCTGGTGGGGCGAGCCGTCGCCAAGGACGGGGAGACACCGCCCCGGCCCGCAGTGCCGGCCCGCCCCGCCCGCCTGGCCGCGTCCCTCGGCACCGCCGTGGTCGCAGTGTCCCTGCTGATCCTCTCCTACGACCGGGTCGCGGCCCGCATCCACACCGCGTTCAGCGGCTCGGGCCGGCTGTCCGAGCCCGGCGACCTGCTGCGCCAGTGGCTGATCCTCGGCGGCTGGACGGGCCCGTCGACCACGCCGTTCGGCGACTGGCTGGTGTACCGCCTCGTCGACGTGCTGATGCTGGCGGTGGTGTGGTGGGCCCTGCGGCTGCTGCCGGGTCTGCTGACCCGGGTCACCTTCCCCGCGATGGCGGCCGGCGGCGTCTGCGCGACGGTGCTGGCCCTGCTGACGGGCCAGGTGCTGCGTATCCCGCTCGACGACACGCTGGGCGTCTGGGGCCCGACCCACTTCCTGGCCGCCCTCGGCGCCCACGTCCCGGCCGCGCTCACCTTCGGGACCCTGGCGGGCACGACGGCCTACGCGGCCCTCCGCCTGACAGGCGAACACCCGACGCCGGCTCCTCAGCCGGTCCCGACCGCCTGAGGCCCCCGAAACGCCGGACACACGCGCCGGATACCGGGAGCCGCCCTCAGCGGCGCCCGGCGCGCCCACCGTCGAGGCTGGCCGGCACGGCGGCCCACGCGGCCGTGCGCCTGACGGGCGAGCCCATCACGCCGGATGCCGGGAGCCGCCCTCAGCGGCGCCCGGCGGACGCCGTTCGGTCGGCCTCTCCGCCTGCGCCCAGGAGGCCGGTGTGGTCGAAGGGGATCTCCGCCTCCAGCCGGGGCATGGCGCGGCGGGCCACGCGCAGCACGACCGGGGGCATCGCCGCGCGTACCGGCTGGGTCAGGCGCAGCCACGCCGGGGCGTAGACGGCCGTACGGCGGCGTTCGAGGCCGGTGACCAGACGGGCGGCGATCTGCTCCACCGGGTACACCCGGCGTGCGGGCGGTGGCATGTGGCCGCGCAGTTCGCGCAGGACGGCGTACCGGTCGGCGTCCCGGATCATGTCGGTGTCGGTCCAGTTGAGGTAGGCGATTCCCACGCCGACCCCGCGGTGCGCCACCTCTGCGCGCAGGGAGTGCGCGAAGGCCTCGACGCCCGCTTTGGAGGCGCAGTAGGCGCTCATCAGGGGCGCGGCGCCGATCGCGGCGAGCGAGGCGACCTGGAGGAGGAACCCCCGGGTGTCGAAGAGGTCCGGCAGGAAGGCACGTGCCGTGTGGGCGCTGCCGGTGAGGTTGACCTCCACGACGCGGGCCCAGTCTGCGGGGTCCGAGGAGGGGAAGGGCCCGCCCTCGGCGATCCCCGCGTTGGCCACCACGGCGGACACGGGACCGAGCCCGGCCCGTACCCGTGCGGCGGCGTCCGCGAGGGCGTCGGGGTCGGTGATGTCGGCCTCGACGGCCAGCGCCGGTCCCGGCAGTTCCTCGGCCAGTGCTTCCAGTTCCGGCTTCTCATGGCCCAGCAGGGCCAGGCGGGCGCCGCGTCCGGCGATCTGCCGGGCCATGGCGGCGCCCAGGCCGCGGGCGGCTCCGGTGACGACGACCGTCCGGTCGGCGAGCGGGCTGCTGCGCACGGGCGGTCCCTCCTCTCGGTTGCGACGGCGGTCGCGGTCGCCGGTGCGGCCGGGCACGGCCGGCGTCAGGACTCCTCGGTCGGCGGCACCGGCGTGTGGTGGGGGTGGCCGGGGGTCCGGCGCTCCTCCTTCATCTCCGCCTCGAACAGGTGGTCCGTGCCGTCGGCGAGCTCTCGCAGCGCACGCGCCTCCAGCTCCTGGAACGGGCGGTAGTAGGTGGCGTTGTAGGCCTCGACGATCTGGAACGTCCAGTGCCCGGGGATGACGTTGCGGCCGAGGATCTCCTCGCGGACCTTCTCGGCCCACTCGGGATGCCCGGCCTCGCGCAGCAGCTCGACCGCGCGGTCGAGCTGCAGGTCGGCGGTCCCGGTCAGCTGGTGGAAGTCGTAGAGGCGACCGCGGGCCCGCTCGGTGGTCTCCAAGGCCTTCGAGAGCGCCCCGAGTGCCTCGACGGTCTGGTCGTCGACCCCGGCGGGGCGGGGCCGGATGCGGTCGTGGGTCGCGGGGGCGTCGTCGTGCGCGGTCATCGTTCTCCTCGACGGCGTCGTGCGGTCAGCGGTGGGTGGGGCGTGAGGTCATCGTCGTGTGCCGGTGCGGTCGCGGCCGCTCAGGTAGCGCTGGGCGCGGGCCAGTCCGGGCGGCCGGTTGCGGTGCAGGGCGGCGCGTGCGGCGTTCGCGCCGGGCGCGCCGTGCACTCCGCCGCCCGGGTGAGCCCCGGAGGAGGCCAGGAACAGCCCGGGGACGGGGGTCTCCGGACGGCCGGTGCCGGGGACGGGCCGGAAGAAGAGCTGCTGGTGCATGGCGGTGGTGCCGCCGTTGATGGCACCGCCCATCAGGTTGCCGTTCAGGGCTTGCAGGGCCGGCGGTGCGAGGACGCGACGGGCCCGGATCAGCCGGCGGAAGCCGGGAGCGAAGCGTTCCACCTGGCGTTCCATCCGGTCGGCCATCAGTTCCTGGTCCTTTGCGTTCCAGATGCCGGTGATGTTCTCGTCCCCGGCGTCGGCGCGGATGTCGTGGGGCACGTGGGTGTAGGCCCAGGCGGACTCGGTGCCCAGCGGGGAGCGGGAGGCGTCGGAGGTGGTCATCTGGCCGAAGAGCAGGAAGGGGCGGTCCGGGACCTGCCGCATGGCGATCTGCGCGGCGAAGCGGGTGAGTTCGTCCACGCCGTCGGCGAGGTGCACGGTGCCGGCGCGGGCGGCCTGCTCGGCCTGCCAGGGCACCGGCCCGTCGAGCGCCCAGTCGACCTTGAAGGTGGCGAAGTCCCACTGGAAGCGCCGCAGGTCGTCCAGTGTCTGCGGGGGCAGATGCTCGGGTTCGACCAGGTCGCCGTAGAGGGCGGGCACGGACAGGTCGGCCAGGACCGCCCGGCGGGCCGCCACGGCGTCGCCGGTGGCGGTCCGTACGCCGACGGCGCGTCCGCCGCGCACGACGACCCGCTCCACACGCTGTCCGCAGCGCACCTCGCCGCCGAGCGAGCGGAGCCGCCGCACGAGGGCGTCGGTCAGCGCGCCGGATCCGCCGGCCGGCACCGGGAAGCCGTACGTCTGCCCCAGCATCGTCATCAGCCAGCCGAAGCCGCCGCTGCCGGCCGACTCCGGGGCGAGGTCGGCGTGCAGGGCGTTGCCGGCGAGCAGGACCCGCCCGCCCTGGCCGCGGAACTCCTCCTCGCCGAGGCGGCGCACCGGCAGGACCAGGCTGCGGGCCATGCGCAGTCCGCCCGCGGCCCGCAGCCGCAGGGCGAGCCGCGCCCCCGCCCGCACCGGCGGGAACGGCGTGAACAGGGTGTCCAGCAGGTCGGGGCGCAGCCGCTCCCAGATGTCGTGCAGGCGCCGCCAGGCGTCCCCGTCGCCCGGTGCGAACGCCTCCAGCGACGCGGCGGTGACGTCGACGTCACGGTCCAGCAGGGCGCAGCTGCCGTCCGTGAGGGGGTGGGCGACGACGCTGGGCGCGTGACTCCAGCGCAGTCCGTGGTTCTCCAGACGCAGCCCGGCCAGCACCGGCGACGCGGCGGCGAGCGGGTAGAACGAGCTGAACAGGTCGTTGACGAAGTCGGGGTCCACCCCCCGGTCGTGACGGACCGCGCCGCCCGGCTCCGGCTGCTCCTCCAGCACCTCCACGTGCCATCCGGCGTCGGCGAGGACGTTGGCGGCGACCAGACCGTTGGGGCCGGCGCCGATCACCACGGCGTCAGGCATGGCCGGCTCCGTGAGCCTCCGCGGGACCGGCGGTGTCCTGCCGGTCCGGCCGCGCGTCCGGGTTCGCCTCGCTCTCGCAGAGCCGTGCGAGACGGGCGAGCATGGGTCGGTGCCGGAGCTGGATCAGTGCCTCGAAGCCGGCGTTGTGCAGCCGGCCGCCGGCGCCCTGAAGGGGGTGCTCGTCCACGATGACCAGGGTCTTCTCGCCCCACGACCGGACCTCGATGGAGATGCGGGCCGTGCCCAGCGGGCCCGCCTTGGCCTCCAGCTCCAGCAGGCGGCCCTCCTCGTACCGGCGGACGACCGTCTCGTTGACCAGGCGGACCGGGCCGATCCTGATCTCGAAGCGGATGGCCGAGCCCGTCTGCGGCCACTGTCCGCGTACGGGTTCGGACCGCGCGGTGCCCACGACCCATTCCGCGTACCGGGTGCCGTCCGAGAGGACGTCCCAGACGGCACTCGGCCCGACGTGGATCAGACGATGGCGTACGGCCACGGAGACCTCCCAGATGCCGGGACCGCGTCGGCGGTCCGCTTCGCCGCCCGGGTTCCCGCACTCCGGACGTCCAACCGGCGCCGTATGCTGCCCGCGCACAGCAGGGCGTGTTTCGACGGGAGGCCGTGATGGCGGAGGCGGCGGGGACCGGTACGACGGTGACCGGGGTGATGGCCGAGCTTGCCGCGCTGGAGGACCCCAGGGCACGCGCGGTGAACGAGCGGCACGGCGACGACCACGGCGTGAACCTGGGCAGGCTCCGTGCGGTCGCCAAGCGGCTGAAGACGCAGCAGGAGCTCGCGCGCGAGCTGTGGGCGACGGGTGACTCGGCGGCGCGGCTGCTGGCCCTGCTGATCTGCCGTCCGAAGGCGTTCGGGCGGGACGAGCTGGACGGGATGCTGCGGGAGGCGCGCACCCCCAAGGTGCACGACTGGCTCGTGACGTACGTGGTGCGCAAGAGCCCGCACGCCGAGGAGCTGCGCGTCGCCTGGTTCGCCGATCCGGACCCCGTGGTCGCGAGCGCCGGCTGGGCGCTGACCACCGAGCGGGTGGCGAGGCGGCCGGACGGCCTGGACCTGCCGGGGCTGCTCGACACGATCGAGGCGGAGATGAAGGACGCCCCGCCGCGGCTGCAGTGGGCGATGAACCACTGCCTGGCCCAGATCGGCATCGAGCACCCCGGGTACCGGGCGCGGGCGATCGCCGTCGGCGAGCGGCTGGAGGTGCTGAAGGACTATCCGACGTCCCCCGGCTGCACCTCGCCGTTCGCGCCTGTCTGGATCGACGAGATGGTGCGCCGGCGCGCGGAGGCCTAGGGGGTGTCCTGCCGATCAGGCCGGGCTCGCGGGGTCCGGCCTGATCCGAACGAAAGACCCCAGCCGCCCGCGGCGTGAGCTTCGGCACAGGGGAAGGGAGTGGACCGGTCCGGGCGGCGGGGGTGATCGTGAACGGCATGACGGACCACCGCTCGCCGCAGAAGCCCCGCATCGGTTCCGCCGAGCCCGCCGTGCCGGGCCGCGGCGCCGAGGCGCTGGAGGTCCGCCGCTTCTGGGAGGGGCTCGGGCTGCCCGGTCTGATCGACGTCCACACCCACTTCATGCCGGAGCGCGTCCTGCGCAAGGTGTGGGCGTACTTCGACGCGCTGGGGCCGCTGACCGGCGGTGTCGAGTGGCCGATCACCTACCGGGCGGAGGAGCGCGAACGCGCGGACCTGCTGCGGGACTTCGGAGTGCGGGCGTTCACCGCGATGCTCTACCCGCACAAGCCCGGCATGGCCCGCTGGCTCAACGACTGGGCCGTCGGCTTCGCCGGCCGCACCCCCGGCTGTCTGCACACGGCGACCCTCTTCCCCGAGCCCGGCGTGGAGACGTACGTCCGGGAGGCCGTCGACGCGGGCGCCCGGGTGTTCAAGGCGCATGTGCAGGTCGGGGCGTACGATCCGGCGGACGAGCTGCTGGACGCGGCGTGGGGGCTGCTCGCGGAGGCCGCCGTCCCCGTGGTGGTCCACTGCGGTTCGGGACCCGCGCCCGGCAGGCACACCGGTCCCGGCCCGATCGGGCGGGTGCTCGCCCGCCATCCCGGACTGCGGCTGATCGTCGCCCATCTGGGCATGCCCGAGTACGAGGACTTCCTCGGTCTCGCCGAGCGGTACCCGCAGGTGCGGCTGGACACCACGATGGCGTTCACCGACTTCTCCGAGGACCTGATGCCGTTCCCGCGCGGGGCGCTCCCCCGCCTCGCGGCGCTCGGCGACCGCGTGCTGCTCGGCTCCGACTTCCCCAACATCCCCTATCCGTACGTCCATCAGCTCCACGCGCTGGAACGGCTGGGACTCGGGGAGGAGTGGCTGCGGGCCGTGTGCCACGACAACGCCGCGAAGCTGTTCGCCCTGCCCTGAGCTGCGGGGCTGCCGGGCGTCCGGTGAGCGGCGCGGGCGCCGGGCGCGGCTCGCGCAGCGCCCGGCCGCTCCCTCAGCCCAGTCCCCGCACCAGGTAGAGGCCCCCGACGCCGGCGGCCAGGGCGCCGAGGAGCAGACGCAGCGCCCGCTCGGGCAGCCGGGGCTGGAGGTACGCCCCGAGGTAGCCGCCGATCAGCCCGCCGACGCCGCAGGCCAGGCCGAGGGACCAGTCGGGGGCGACGTCGCCCGAGCCGGTGAGGGACAGCACGGCGAAGGCCGCCGCGCCGACCACCGACGTGGCGAACGTGGATGCGAGGGCGGCCGGGGCGACCACGGCGACCGGCATGCCGCGCCCCACGAGGACCGGTCCGAGCAGGGAGCCGCCGCCGATGCCGTAGATCCCGCCGACGATGCCGACCGCCAGGGCCAGCGCGGTGACGGCGCGCGGCGACGGCTGTGCGCGCCGGGGCGTCCGGGCGGGCCACAGGGTGCGCGCGACGAGCCACAGGCCCAGCGGTGCGAGCAGCCCGGCCACCAGGAGCCGGAACACGGTGGCGCCGGGGACGGCGAAGACCCGGACGACGGCCCCGATCACCACGCCGGGGAGGGTGCCCAGCACCAGCAGCCGTACCAGCGGGCCGCCGAGGGTGCCCTCCCGCAGGTGCCGCAGGAGGGCGCCGGGGCCCGCGACCACGTTGTACAGCAGGTTGGTCGGCGTGACCGCCGGGCTGGGCACGCCGAACACGCTGAGCTGCACGGGCAGCAGGAACACCGCGCCCGACACGCCGACCGGCGCGGTGACGAGCGCGATCATCAGACCGGCGGCGAGACCGTACAGTTCCGTCGGCCCGTTCATCCCGGCTCCTTTCCACGGCCGGGGAACTGTATCCGTGATCAGGCGCGGCGGGCCGCCCGCGCCTGACGGCTGGTGCGCGGCGTCGGGTCCGGCCGGTGCGGCAGGCCGTCGGGGCTGGGCTCCGCTGCCCGGGCGGGGGTTCCCCGGTTGTCCGAGGAGCCCCCGCCCGCTGTCACACCGTCTCCTTGACCGCCTCCGTCGGCTCGGTCTCGCGCCGGGCCAGGGAGCTGGGCCACCACGCCCGCCGCCCGATGTCGATCATCAGCGCGGGGACGAGCAGTGAGCGGACCACGAGCGTGTCCAGCAGGACGCCGAAGGCGACGATGAACGCGATCTGCACGAGGAACGCCAGCGGGATCACCATGAGGGCCGCGAAGGTCGCGGCGAGCACCACGCCCGCGGAGGTGATCACGCCTCCGGTGGTGGTCAGGCCGCGCAGCACGCCCTCCCGGTGGCCGTGCAGCAGCGCCTCCTCGCGGACCCGGGACATCAGGAAGATGTTGTAGTCCACGCCGAGGGCGACCAGGAAGACGAAGCCGTACAGGGGGACGGACGCGTCCGTGCCGCTGAAGCCGAGCAGGTGCTCGAAGACGAGCGTGGACACCCCGAGCGTCGCCAGGAAGTTCAGGGCGACGGTCGCGACGAGCAGCACCGGGACGAGCAGGGAGCGCAGCAGGAGCATCAGGATCAGCAGGATGATCGCGAGGACGACCGGCACGATGACCGTGCGGTCGCGAGCCGCGGTCTCCTGGGTGTCGTACTGCTGCGCCGTATAGCCGCCGACCAGGGCGTCCGCGCCGGGGATGGCGTGCACCTCCGCGCGCAGCCGCTCGACCGCCGCCTTGGCGGCGTCGCTGTCGGCGGCGGCCTTCAGCGTGGCGTCGACACGGACGCGCCCGTCGACGACGAGGGGTTCCCCGCCGCCGGGACGGCCGGACTTCGAGACGGCGCCGGCGGACGCCACGCCCTCGGTGTCCTCGGCCGCGGCTGTCACCTCGTCGACGCGGTCGGCGGCGGCGATGATGACGGCCGGGTTCCCGGACCCGCCGGGGAAGTGCTCGCCGAGCGTGCGCTGGGCGGAGACCGACGGCGCGTCGTTGACGAAGATCTCGTCGAGCGGCACGCCCTTGGAGGACAGCTGGGGCGAGAAGGCCGCGAAGACCGCGAGGATCAGCGCGGTCACCACCCAGGTGCGGCGGGGCCTGCCGTCCACCGTGGCGGCGACCCGGCGCCACACGCCGCGGCCCTGCGCGGACTCCTCGGGCGGCTGCGGCTTCGACGGCCAGTAGGCGGCGCGCCCGAGGAGGGCCAGCACGGCGGGCAGGAAGGTGAGCGTCGACAGGACGGCGCACACGATGCCGATGGCGCCGACCGGTCCGAGCGCGCGGTTGTTGGTGAGGTCGCTGGCGAGCAGCGCGAGCAGGCCGAGCGCGACGGTGGCCGCGCTCGCGGTGATGGCCCCGAAGGAGCGGCGCACCGCGGCGAGGGCGGCGTCGGCCCGGTCACCGCTCCGGGCCAGTTCCTCCCGGAAGCGGGCGGCCAGCAGGAGCGCGTAGTCGGTGGCGGCGCCGATCACCAGGATGGAGAGGATGCCCTGCACCTGTCCGTCGACCCGGACGACGTCGTGGTCGGCCAGGACGTAGACCACGGCGCAGGCGAGAGAGAGGGCGAAGACGGAGCCCAGGATGATCAGCAGCGGCAGCAGCACGCTGCGGTAGACCAGCAGCAGGATCACCAGGACCGCGCCCAGGGCCACGCCGAGGAGCAGTCCGTCGATGCCCGCGAAGGCGTCCGACAGGTCGGCCTGGCTGGCGGCCGGTCCGGCGATCTGGGCCGTGGTGCCGGACACGCTTCCGGCGGCGTCGCGGACCGCGTCGAGGGTGGGCTCCAGGGCGTCGCCGAGGTCGGGCCTCAGCTGGACGACGGCCTGGAGGGCCTCGCCGTCGTCGGAGGGCAGCGCGGGCGACGGCCGGCCCACGATGCCGGGCTCTCCAGCGAGCTTGGCGACGGCCCGGGTGGCCTCGGCCTGCTCGGCCTTGGAGACCCGCCCACCGTCGGCCGTCCAGACGACGACGGCGGGCAGTGTCTCGGACTGGTCGAAGGCCTCCCGCGCCTTGAGCACCTGGGTGGACTCGGCGCTCTGGGGCAGGAAGGCGGCCTGGTCGTTGGTGGCCACCTCGCCCAGCTTGCCTGCGTAGGGCCCGAGCGCTCCTCCGACGCCCAGCCAGACGAGCAGCAGGACGACGGGGACGAGCCACCGGGCCCAGCGCGGTGCGGTTCTCATGAGCATCCCATGCGGTAGTCAAGTTAACTCAATGGCAAAGTATCTCACTCATTGAGTGATCTTATACTGCATTCATGAGCGGTCCCGATGTGCCCTCCCCCACTGTTCCGGCGGACGACCCGACAGGGTTGCAGTCGTTCGCCGTTCTTCTGCGCCGGATGAACAGCGAGTTCAACCGCGTCACGCAGGAGTTCGCCCAGGCGCATGGACTGCACCTGACCGACATGCAGGCGCTCATCGCGATCCTCGACGCCGATCCCGAGGCCGGTCCGATGACCCCCGGCCGGCTTCGCCGGCAGCTGAACCTCACGTCCGGCGCCGTCACGGCGTGCCTCGACCGTCTGGAGCGGGCGGGGCACATCCACCGCGTCCGTGCTGCGGGCGACCGCCGGGTGGTGCACCTGCACTACGCCGAGCCGGCCAGGGCCCTGGCCCGGGACTACTTCCGTCCCCTGGCGGAACGCACCGACACGGCCCTCGGCCGCTTCTCCCCCGACGAACTGGGCGTCGTCGTACGGTTCCTGCGCGAGCTGAACGCCGAACTCGTCCTCCTGCGCGCCGGCCCCGCCTGACTCACATGTCCAGGACGACGTCGGTGCGCGGCCGCGAGCAGCAGATGAGGGCCTGTCCGGCCGGCGGCGGCTCCAGCGGCGCGGGCGCGTAGCCGACCTCGCCCGACAGGACCGGGGTGACACAGGTGTGGCACACCCCGGTACGGCAGCTCCAGCGGGCCGGTACGTCGCAGGCGTCGGCGAGGTCGAGGAGGCTGCGCGCCCCGTCGGGGAACGGCGTGGTCACACCGCTGCGGGCGAAGGTGACCCGCGGTCCGGTGCCGGGCGGCCCTGCCGGCGGGTGGGGGGACGGAGCCTCGGTCCCGGTGAGGCCGGGGGTGATGGGTGGCAGGGTCGCGAAGAGTTCCGTGTGGACGCGGGCCGGGTCGACGCCCGCGTCGGCGAGGGCCTGCCGCATGTCGGTCATGAACGCCGTGGGCCCGCAGACGTAGGCGCTCGCCTCGGACGGCACGCCCAGGGCCCGGACGGCGTCCGGGGTGAGCCGTCCCGGGGCCGCGTGGGCCCGGTCCCGCTCCTCGGGGGTGGCGGCGCTGTAGAAGACGTGCTCGTGGGCGTGCGGCAGGGAGCCGAGCACGGTGTGGGCCTCGGCGGCCAGGGGGTGCTCGCGTGGGCCGCGGGCGCCGTGGAGCCACCAGACGTCCCGGTCGGGGGAACGGGCGGCCAGTTCGTGCAGCATGCCCAGGACCGGGGTGACCCCGATGCCGGCGGAGACGAGGAGGACCGGTTCCGTGCCGCCTTCCAGGACGAAGTCGCCGCGCGGCGCCGCGACGTCGAGGACGGCTCCCGGCCGCAGTGCCGTCGTGAGGTAGCCGCTGGCGTTGCCGTGCGGTTCGTGTTTGACGCTGATGCGGTAGCCGTCGGCGCCGGGCACCGCGGAGAGCGAATAGCTGCGGATCGGGGCGGGCCCTCCGCTGCCCGGGACCCGCACGGTGAGGTACTGGCCGGCGCGGGCGTCGGGCAGCGGTGTCCCGTCGGCCGAGGTCAGGTGGAGGGAGACGACCGTGTCCGTCTCGGCGACCACGTCGGACACCCGCAGGGTCCGGAAGCCCTCCCAGGCGGGCCCGTCGGCGGCGGGCCCGCCTTCCTCGGCGGCCAGCAGGTCGCGGAAGGAACCCTGCCAGCCGGGGCTCAGCGCGGGGACGGCGAGCGCGCGCCGCAGCAGGGCCGGGTCGCGGCCGGGGAGGTAGAGCAGGGCGTCCGTGGCGGCGACGGTCAGCGCGCCGGGGCCGGTCCGGGTCCGGACGATCGGGTCGCCCGCCCGGATCAGCCCCTCCTGGACGACCCGCATGTAGAAGCCGGGCCGGTGGTGGGCTACGAGCAGCGCGGGCATCTCGGGCACGCCCATCCGCAGGCCGACGCGGTAGCAGGTCACCCGGGGCTGGCTCACCTCGAACTCCGCCTCGCCGATCCGGTACCGGTCGCCGATGCAGACCTCGTCGTCGGAGAGGCCGTCGACGGTGAGGTTCTCCCCGAACTGCCCGGGGACGAAGTCGTCCCGCCCGAGGTGCCGCTGCCAGTGACGGTAGGAGTCGATCTGGTAGACGAGCACCGCGCGCTGTTCCCCGCCGTGGCCCTGGGCGTCCCCCTGGCCGTCGCCGTCGAGGTTGAGCCGGCGGGCCATGACCGGTCCGGGCACGGGGTGTTTCCACACGCCCGTGTGGACGGTCCGGCCCTGCCAGGGCACGTCCTTGGGCAGTCCCACGTTGACCGACAGCAATGAGGGCATCCGGGTGCTCCTTCCGGTACCAGTCAAGACGGTCCGGCGCCCGCGCTCATGTCGATCACGGGCCGGGAGCCGCCTCGCGCAGCGGGACGAGGCCGCCGAGCACCCGCCGGGGCCGGAACCGGACCCGCCGCCCGGTGCCGCCCTCGTCCCCGGCGTCCGCGGGGTCGAGCCACTCGACCGTCGCCTCGCCGCCGAGGTGCAGGGTGCGGCCGGTGGTGAAGTCGAGGAACAGCAGGGCCGCGGCCGGGTCGACGGCGAGGTTGCCGAGGCTGGTGAACAGGTTGTTCCCGGCGTAGTCGGGCCACCAGAGCTCCCCGCCGTCGATCCGTACGAAGCCGGGCGCGCCACCCTTGTGGGAGGCGTCGGCGCCCCGGGCGGGATGGGTCGTGCCGAGGAAGAAGGTGTCGGCGCGTGAGATCAGCTCGCGGTCCCGGTCGTCGAGCGCGGCCCGGACGGCCTCGGGCGCAGGCGGGCCCGCCGGGGCGGTGGCGTCGGGGGTGAGGAGGCGGGGGCGGATGTGGGCGGGGCAGTTGCCGAACGCCTGCTCGGCCTCGATGGTCAGGACACCGTCCGTACGGTCCGTGAGTCTGCCGTTGACACGGATGCGGCGCCGCAGACCGAGGTCGATCGCGAGGAGCCCGGCGGGCTGCGGGACGGGCAGGCCGTGCAGCGGGTCACCGGCCGGGGGCGCGGCGATCACCGTCAGGGTGGTGCCGTCCCCGTCCAGGAACCCCGGCCGGCCGGTGAGGGGGGAGATCCACAGTGCCCCGTCCCGGTCGCGGGCGGTGAGGACGGCGAAGGTCCGCGCGGCGAGGGCCGCCCGCAGCCCGCCGCCCAGCCACGGCGGCCGCAGCATGCCGTGCAGCCGGGCCGCCTCCTCCGTGGCGCCCGCCCGCGCCTGGACAGTCCGCTCCCCCTCGTGGAAGCCCGACGCGTTCATACGGACCGTCTCCTCTCCTTCGGCCGCCGGTGCGGTGCTCGGGGTCATGCCAGGGCGCGGCCGAGGAAGTCGCGCACGGCGCCGGCGATGGCGCCCAGGTGCGACTCCAGGGCGAAGTGCCCGGTGTCCAGCAGACGGATCTCGGCGTCGGGCAGGTCCTGCCGGAACGCCTCCGCGCCCGCCGGGCCGAAGATCGGGTCGTTGGCCCCCCAGACGGCGAGCAGCGGGACCTGCGTGTCGCGGAACCAGCGGTGGACCTCCGGGTAGAGGGCCACGTTCATGGGGTAGTCGCGGAACAGCTTCAGCTGGATCAGGTCGTTGCCGGGCCGGTCCAGCAGGGCCAGGTCGTGGGTCCAGGCGTCGGGGCTGACGAGGCTCGGGTCCGGCACGCCGGTGAGGTACTGCCAGCGCACGCCCTCCGGGGTGAGGGCGGTCCGCATGGGGGGCTCGGTGTCGGGGCCGGGGCGCTCGCCGTAGGCGAAGACGTCCTTCCAGAAGGCCGGGACGAGCCCCTCCTCGTAGGCGTTGCCGTTCTGGGTGACGATCGCCGTGATCCGGCCGGGGTCCCGCAGGGCGAGGCGCCAGCCGATCGGGGCGCCGTAGTCCTGCACGTACATCGCGAACCGGTCGACGCCCAGCTGCCGCAGGAGCCCCTCGGTGATGTCGGCGAGCGCGTCGAAGGTGTACGGGAAGTCCTGGAGCGCCGGCATCGCGGACCTGCCGAACGCGATGTGGTCCGGAGCGACGACGCGGTAGCGGTCGGCGAGCTCCGGGATCAGGCCGCGGAACATGTGCGAGCTGGTCGGGAAGCCGTGCAGCAGCACGACGGTGGGCGCGCCGGGATCGCCGGCCTCCCGGTAGAAGACCTCCAGGCCGTCGACGGTGGCGGTGCGGTGGTGCACTGCGTACTCCATTGTTCTAACCCCTCTAGAGCCGTTCGGCGGTTATAAGCACAGTCGACCACGGCCGACCTAACCTGTCAACACACTTTCAAGGGTTACAATCGAGAGGCGGAGGCACGCTGTAGCCTGCGCTGGGCGAACTGATCGGTGAGGAGGCGGACGCATGGAGCAGGACACGCTGGTGGAGCTCCTCAACACCACCCCGGTGGTCGACGGCACCCCGGCGGATGTGTTCGCCGACCCCGAGGCCGCCCGCGCCTGGCAGCGGGAGCACGGCGGCAGCGGCACCGCAGCCGAGCACCGGCATCTCGTCGAGGCACGCGACCTGCTCCAGCGGGTCGTCCGCGATGACGTTCCCGCCACCGCCCTGGGCCCGCTGCTGGAGGGCGTCACCTCGCATCCGCGCGTCGACGCCGAGGGCGTGACCTGGGAGCCGAGGCCGCCCGCCGACCGGCGCCTGGCCGTGGAGGCGGTCCTGGCCTGGGGCGCGCTCCAGCAGGCCATGCCCGGCAGACTGCGCCCCTGCGCCAACGACGAGTGCCGTCGGTTCCTGCTGGACCGCAGCAAGACGAACAAGGGGCGCTGGTGCTCGATGGCCCTGTGCGGCAACCGCATGAAGGCCAGACGCCACTACGAGCGCACCCGCCAGGCGGCCGCCCGGCAGCCGGACTGACCCGGACGGCGGAAAGGCCCCGCCCCCCCACCACGGCCGGTGGGGGGCGGGGCCGCTCCTGGCGCCTTCCGGCGGTCCGTCAGCAGGTGCGGCCGACGTAGTGCGCGCCCTGGATCTTGGCGGCGGAGCCCAGCCAGGTGCGGCCCGGCGCCACACAGCGCTCGTAGTCGGCGGCGTAGGCGACCCGCACCTGGATCACCACACGGGAGCCGTCCGACGTGCAGTGGTTGTAGTACGCGTCGGAGCTGGTCTCGTAGAAGCCGCAGGGGTCGGCGGCGGCCGGGGCCGCATGGGCGGTCACCATCCCGAGGGAGGTCAGCGCGAGGGCGGCGGAACCGAGGACGCCGGTCAGCGTACGGCGAAAACTCAAGGGAACTCCTTGGCCGGTGCGGGCGGCGGACCGGACGTCCCCGCCCGTCGATGGGTCGGTACGCCCCTCAGCATTCCGCCGGGCCCCCGGCGCTCCGGGCCCCGCGCGCCCCGTTCACCTGGTGAATCGTTCGGTCCGTAGGCCGTTGGGATGATCTCGACCCACGCGTGGGGCGCGCTCCCCCGGCCTCGTGTACGGCCGTCACGGCAGGATCGAGTCCACGTACCCTCCGTCGACCCGGACCGCGCCGCCCGTCGTGGCCGACGCGTGGTCGGAGGCTAGGTAGACGACCATGTTGGCGATCTCCTCCGGCTCGATCAGGCGCTGCAGCAGGCTCTGCGGCCGGTGCTCGCGCATGAAGGCCCGCTGCGCCTCGTCCCAGGGCAGGTCCTTGTCCACCAGCTCGTAGACGAAGTCCTCCACACCGCCCGTGTGGGTGGGGCCGGCGAGGACGGAGTTCACGGTGACCCCGGTGCCGGCCGCCTGCTTGGCGAATCCGCGGCTCACCGCGAGCAGGGCCGTCTTGGACATGCCGTAGTGGATCATCTCGGCGGGAGTCACGATCGCCGAGTCGCTGGCGATGTTCTGCACCCGCCCCCAGCCCCGCTCGGCCATGCCGGGCAGGTACCGGCGGATCAGCCGTACGGCCGACAGCACGTTGACGTCGAAGTAGCGCCGCCACTCCTCGTCGCTGATCTCCAACGGGTCGGCGGAGCCGAAGATGCCGAGGTTGTTGACGAGGATGTCCACCTCCGGGAGGAGCTCGGCCACCCGGTCGACGCCCTCCTGCGTGGTCACGTCCGCCGCCACCGGGACCAGGCGGGCGCCGGGCGCCCGGCTGCTGAACTCGGCGACACTGCGCTCCACACGGTCCGGGCTGCGGCCGTTGACGCCCACCCGCGCCCCCGCGCGGGCGAGCCCGACCGCGATCGCCGCGCCGATGCCCTGGGTGGAACCGGTCACCAGCGCGGTGCGGCCCGTCAGATCGATCTGCATGCCTACAGCCCTTTCCCGTGTCAGTTCGTACGTGTTCGGGTACCCCGCGGCATCCCTTGCGTACGCCCACTGGACGCATCGGCTTCCAGAGCGCGCTTGCAAGCAAGAGGGCTGGCGACACGCCACCGGCCGCCGGGGGACGGGCTCCCGGCGGCCGGCGGCGTGCGTTCGGTAGGGATCAGTTGAAGGGCTCGAGGGTGATCGACGCCTGGCGCGGGTCCCCGTCGTGGACCAGGGACTCGTGGTTGCCGACGTCGTCGAAGGCGAACGCGTACGCCTTGCCGTCGGCCATCTGGGAGTGGATCACCCGCGCGTAGTGGTCGGTGACGCCGTCCCGGTAGAAGGCGTCCGACGACGCGTCGGGCTGGTTGGGGTTGACCAGCAGGGTGGAGCGGTGGAATCCCGCGCACAGGGTGCGCGAGATCGGGCCGCGCACCTGGTCGTTGGGCGCGTCGAGCTTGCGGTGACAGCCGAAGACGGAGGAGGCGTCCGGCTTCTCGAACTGGGTCACGACCGCGCCCGCGCTGTTGGTGAAGCGCATGACGCCCCCCGAGACCCGGCCGAAGTACCTGGTGTTCGGCTGGTCCCTGAACGGTGTCACCGTCAGGGTGGCCGAGGAGTACTTCTGCCAGACCCGGTTGATGTAGTCGTCGAGCACCGAGGCGGGCAGCGCGCCGGTCTCCAGGCCGTACAGCGGGGACAGCGCGCGCAGCACGGTGCCGTCGGAGCGGGTCTGGATCAGGTTCCCCCAGCCGCCGGGCTGGTTCCTCAGTCCGTTCAGGACGGCGTTGTAGCCGCCCGCCCTGAGCCTGCCGGCGGTCGCGGTGCTGCCGTCGGGGCGCTGCACGCCGACGGAGTAGGGCGCCGAGAACATGTCGACCTGGGTGCTGTTGAGCCACACGCCGCCGTCGTTGAGCGTGTACTCGGACCAGTTGAACAGGATGTCGCGGTTCGGGTCGCTGGGGTTCTGCACGGCGGGCTGGACGAGCCCGCCGGTGGTCAGCTTGAACTCCAGCTTCCGCCCGTACGAGAAGTACACGCGGCCGGAGAACTTCGGCATCCGGATGGTCGTCGACTGTCCGGCGGCGGGGCCGGGGATGGAGGCGTCCGGCGCGGGAGTCGGCGGGTTCCCGCCCGCCGGCCAGGGGTGGAAGGTACCGCCGGCGTCGGCCCAGCCCTGGCGTCCGGTCGAGAGCTCGGTGCCGAGGTTGTAGATGTACACCTGGTCACCGCGCGCCGAGTTGTTGGTGATCTTCAGCGGAATGGTCGCCGGGACGGCGGCGTGGGCGGGTGCGCCCGTCCCGGCCGCCAGCAGCGTGCCGCCGAGGATCGTGGCGAGGGACAGGCCCGCGGCCGCGATCCGGCGTTCGAGTGTCTTGCCCATGC
Source organism: Streptomyces sp. NRRL WC-3605 (assembly GCF_001509795.1). Classification (GTDB taxonomy): domain Bacteria; phylum Actinomycetota; class Actinomycetes; order Streptomycetales; family Streptomycetaceae; genus Streptomyces; species Streptomyces viridochromogenes. Next base: position 92,657 of record NZ_LLZN01000102.1, read on the forward strand.
TCCGTCTCCGTTCGAGTGGGGGATCGACGATCTGAGAGCGCTCTCAGCGTCCCGCCCTGGTATGGACCTGTCAACGACTCAACCAATATCGACCGCGGTGAACTCCCGTACGGGGCACGGGAGACGGGCAACGGAAGACGGGAGACGGGGCTGCCGGTAGACGGCGGGGGGCGGGCGACGGGCGGTCAGCGGCCCCGCAGGGCTCCCGCCGTCTCACCCGTCCGCTCGCGGAGCAGGACCCGGAGCGTGGTGGCGTGCTCGTAGCCGACCTTGCGGGCTATCACCTCGAGCGGCAGGTCCGTGGTGCGCAGCAGATGGGAGGCGCGTTCCACGCGCAGGTCCTGCACGAAACGGACGGGCGAGGTGCCGAGGGTGCGGCGTACGACCCGCTGGAGGGTGCGCTCGCTGACGCCGAGGGCCCGGGCCGCGTCGCCGATCGACAGCGGCTGGTCCAGATGGATCCTGGCCCAGCGCTCGAAGGCGGCCAGCGTCGGATCGCTCTGCGCGAGGGCCGAGGAGATCGTGTACGCGGCCTGGGAGGGCCGCTCGTCGATGACCAGATACCTGGCGACGAGCTCCGCGAGGGCGGGGCTCCTCATCCGCACCACCGCGAGCGCGAGGTCGACGTGCCCGAACGCCGCGCCCGCGGTGGTCACCCCGTCGGAAGTGGTCACCATGCGGGTCTGGTCGAGCGTCACCCGCGGGTAGCGCGTACGGAAGTACGGCGCCAGCCACCAGCTGGTGGTCGCCCGGCGCCCGTCGAGCACACCCGACTCGGCCAGCAGGAACGTGCCCGTGCAGGCCGACGCCACAGCGACACGGCGTTCCCGCGTCTCGGCCACCAGCTGCCGCAGGGGCGCCCCGGCCGGACCCGAGACCTGTGCGAGGAGGGCGTCGGGGCGGCGCTCGGCGAGGGCCGGGACGATCAGCAGGTCGGCGTCCTTCGCCGTGGCGGCCGGGCGGGTCTCGACCAGGTGCCCGGCGCCGGTGCGGACCCGCCGGCGGAAGCCCACGGTGGACACCGTCCAGGCGGGCGGCGGTTCGGGAAGCTCCTCGCGCATCGCGTTCGCCCCGTCGAGCACGTCGAGCAGGGCCGCGAGCCCGGAATCGAAGACACCGTCGTACGCCAGCACCGCCACATCCATGTCGGGAACGGTATCGGACACGTCGTTCCCGACGCTGGGCGGGTTCCGGACCGCGCCCTAGATTCAGGGGTGTCCGGACGACATCCGGTGCCCGGTACCGGCACCCCTCCCGTCACGGCCGTGACGACCGTGACGACCATCCCGACCATGACGACCATCACGAACTGGAGCACCACATGAGCACGTTGGGACTGCTGGCCCGCATCGAGGCGAGGCCCGAGCACGCGGAGAAGGTCGCGGAGCTGCTGCGGGACGCGGTGGAGCTGGCCCGGCAGGAGGAGCACACGGTGACGTGGTTCGCGTTCCGGCAGGGTGAGACCACCTTCGGCGTCTTCGACACGTTCGCGGACGAGCAGGGGCGTCAGGAGCACCTGCGGGGCCGGATCGCGGCCGCGCTGACGGAGAACGCCGCGACGCTGCTCAGCGAGGCACCGGACATCCGGCCGGTCGACCTCCTGGCGGTCAAGCTCCCCTGATACACGGCCGGGGGCGGTGCCGCCGCCCCCGGCCTTCCACGACCCGCCCGGTCAGGTCCGGGCCAGCCAGCGGTCCGTGACGGCCAGGGCCGCCGCCATGATGCTGAGCTGCGGGTTCACCTCGGGGCAGCTGGGCAGGACGGACCCGTCGGCGATCAGCACGCCGTGCGCGCCCCGCAGCCGTCCCTCCGGGTCGGCCGGTGCCCGGTCCTCGTCGGCGCCGGCCGCCGCCGTGCCGGTGGGGTGGAACGCGGACACATGCAGGTGCCGTACCGCCACGTCCGCCAGCAGGGCCTCCAGCTGCGCCATGTCGCCGGCGCGTGGGGCGTGCGGGACGCCGGTCAGGACCTCCTCGGCGCCGGCGGCGAACAGCAGGCGGCCCATGGCCCGCTGGGCGCGCAGCAGACGGCCCGCGTCACGGGGTGCCAGGGCGTAGCGCAGCAGGGTGCCGTGCCGGCCGAGGACCCGGCCCGACGGGCGGTCGGCGACCATCGCCCCGAGGGTCGCCAGGTGTTCGGTGTCCTCCAGCGCGTCGCGCAGGGCGCGTCCGACGCCCGGCAGCACGAATGAACTCATGCCCGGGGGTGCGGCGGTCGCCTCGATGAGGATGCCGTCGGCGTGCAGTTCCTCCACCGCGACGCTCTGCAGAACGGCCTGCCCGCCGCCGACGGGGGTGCCGAAGCGGCCCGCGACGCTGATGGCGGGGTGGACGCTGAGGTTCCGTCCGAGTCCCGGATGGCCGCCCAGGCCGGAGCGGCGCAGGAGCTGCGGGGTCCCCAGCGCGCCGGCCGCCACGACGACCAGGGGGCTGAGGATCTCCAGTTCGCTGCCGTCGGGGCGGCTCACCAGGACGCCCGAGGCCCGGGGGCCGCCCGGCCGGTCGCGGTCGACGAGGAGGCGCCGGACGCGGGCGGCCGTGACGATACGGGCGCCTGCCGCGCACGCGTCGGGCAGCACCGAGAGCTGGACGCTCTGCTTGGCGCCGGTCGGACAGCCGACGACGCACTGGCAGGAGCCCTGGCAGCCGGGCGCGTTGCGGCGCAGGGGGCCCGCGGCCCAGCCGAGGCGCCGGGCGCCGGACAGGGCGAGCCGGCCGTTCTCGCCGAGGACGTCGAGCGGCTGCCGGGCGACGCGCAGGGTGCGTTCCGCCTCGTCGAGGTGGGTGGTGAGACCGTCGGCGGCGGCGAAGCCGTGGATGGTGCGCCAGCGGGTGAGGACGTGGTCCGGAGTGCGGTAGCAGGTCCCGGAGTTGACGACGGTGGTGCCACCCACCGCGCGGCCGGTGGGGACGACCAGCGGAGGGGCGCCGTACGCGATCGTGGCTCCGGCGTCCCGGTACAGCCCGGTGAAACGGTCGAGCGGCGTCCGGCCCGCGAACGAGGCCGTGGTGTGGTGCTCACCCTCCTCCACGACGACGACCCGCAGGCCGGCGCGGGCCAGGGTGCGCGCCGCCATGGCACCCCCGGCGCCGGACCCGACGACGACGGCGTCGGCGGTGGACCGGTTGGGCCAGGCCGCGGACGGCGTGCAGTCCAGCGGCGGGTCGTCGGCGGCGGGCCGCGCGGCCGGTGCCTCGCGGTGCAGCATCCGTTCCGTCCCGGCGGCGAGCAGCACCGGCACCTTGAGCGCGTCGAGGACCGGCAGGGCGGTCCGGTGGGCGGCGAGCCGGGCCAGCAGGCGCTCGCGTTCCCCGGGGGCCAGCGCGGTGAGACGGCGGCCGGTGCGGGCCAGAGCGTACGCGTCGACCGCGAGGGCCGCTCCGTGGACGGCGGTGCGGGCGGAGCGCGGCATCGCGTCCAGCAGCGTCCGCAGACGCCGTGGCACACCCCGCACCCAGTCGGTGGTGCCGTCGTCCCCGAGGAACGCGGCGGTGAGTGCCGGCAGGGCGGTGTCCGTACGGGGGTTCATCGCTCGCCGACCTCCGCGTGGGCGGTGCCCGCCAGCCGCCAGTGCGCCTCCGGCCGCCATCTCCCCCACCAGCGTTCCAGGTGGATCTCCGCGTCGGCGCTCTCACTGTTGCGGCAGACCGCGGCTGACCCGTCGGGGTCGGTGTAGTCCAGGGCCAGGGTCCGCTCCTCGGGCTGGGTCACCGTCACCCGGATCCGGCGCAGTCCGGCCCGGCCGGTCACCCGCCAGCGGGGCAGGGCGAGGTCGGCCGTGAACCGGCCGGCTCCCGCCCAGCCCACCGCGCTGCGCTCGGCGCGCCCCGGCCAGGTCCGTCCGCCGCGCAGCAGGCGCAGGAAGACGAGCGGGGGCAGCCGGTCGAGTCCGGGGCGGGTGGACACGGCGGCCACGATCTCGAGGACGTCGCCGCCGCCCAGGTCCGCGTGGAGCCACGCCCAGCGTGCGGCGTTGCCGTGGCCGTAGATGCGGGCGCTCGCCCCGAACGCGCCGTCCAGGCGCAGCTCTTCGCCGTCGCCGTGCCGGACGGTCCCGGTGTAGCGGCAGCGGGAGGCCGGGAGCATGTGGCTGGCGGGCAGCCAGGGGTGACGCCAGGACCAGCGGGGGAAGGTGCGCACCGGCGGGCCCTGCGGTGTCTCGGTGAGCGACCAGGTGAGCGGGCCGGCGCTGCCGGACAGCGCTCCGGGGGCGACGCGGACGTCGCCGGCGGTGAAGCCGTCGGTGCCGCCGGTCGCGGGGACGGGCCCGAACCGGGCGTGCCGCACCGGGCCGTCCTGGGGGAAGAGGGCGGCCCAGCCGTGCGCGTAGGCGGCCGATCCGTCCGTGGGGGCGACGACTTCGTGGTGCAGCCAGACCCCGGTGCCGGTCGCCGGGTCGGTCAGGGTCGTGTACCAGACCTCCGTGCGGCCCGGCCGCCCGTCCCAGCGGGCCGCGAGGTCCCGTCCGGGGTCGTGCGCGGAAGTCCGGGGGAAGCGGAAGCTCGCGACGAACGGCAGCAGCCCGGTGCCGAGCGGGAAGCGGAGCGTGCCCTGACCGGCCGGCCGCCCGTCCTCGTGGAGGCTGTACGGCAGGACGGTCATCGAGGTGACGGGCCGCGCCGGTGAGAGGGACTTCCAGCCGTCGAGTTCGAGGCGCCGGCCCTCCAGGGTGAAGGTGATCCGGTAGCGGATCCTGCGCCGGGCCAGCGGGGATATCTCCAACTCCCCCACGGCTTCGGCGTCGTCGGCGCGACCCGCGATCCGGACGCGGCCGGTGAGCCGGGCCCGGGTGGTGCGGTGGGGCAGCACCACCGTGCCGGCGCGGGCCACGAGGTCGAGGCGGACGGGGCGTTCGCGGTCCTCGCCGTCCAGCCGTACACGGCCCAGGAGGGTCTCCCGGAACTCCGTTCCGCGGGCGCTCACCGGTCCCCGCCGCGACCCCGGCCGGCGGAGGCCAGTCCTTCGAGCATGACGCGTTCCGTCGTGGACAGGTAGGCCCCGGCGGCCGTGCGGGCGGCGGTCTCGTCCCGCGCGGCGACGGCCTCGACGACGGGGGCCAGCCGGTCGTGGGCGGCCCGGGCGTCCTGGAAGGGCCCCACGAGGGCCGAGCGGACCGGCAGATAGGCGTTGAACAGGGTGTTGGTCAGCAGGACGTACACCCGGTTGCCGGTGGCTCGGGCGAGCGCGCGGTGCACCTCGGCGTCCGCGAGCTGCGCGTCCTCGCCACCGTCGGCCTCCGCGACGGCCGCGACGAGCCGGCGCAGTTCGGCGATCTGGGCGTCCGTGGCACGGGAGGCGGCGCGTTCGGAGATCAACGCGCCGATGCTGCGGCGCACTTCGAAGATCTCCCCGATCCAGTCGGGGCTGTGCCGCACCAGCATCGGCAGCAGGTCCGCCCCGCCCAGCCGCAGGAAGTCGCGGACGCGCGTGCCCACTCCGTGCCGGGTCTCCAGGAGGCCCGCGTGCACCAGGCGGCCGAACGCGTGCTTGAGGGTGGTGCGGTTGACGCCGTACTCGTCGGCGAGTTCCCTCTCGGGCGGCAGATAGCTCCCGGCGGGGTGGCGCCCGGCGAGGATCCGTTCGCGCAGGCGCTGCTCCAGTACGTCGACGACCGTCTCGCGCGGCAGTGCTCCCATTCGAGGCCCCCAGCCCGGGTGTGGTTCAGTGACTGAGCCACTGAACCACTGTGGTCGACCACGCGTCAACAAGTCGTGCGCGCATGGTTCTTGGGGCGGTGCCGGTCAGGCCGGGGCGCGCAGCGCGAGGAGCGCCACGTCGTCGTCGTTGTCGGCGGGGCGGACGCGGCGCAGCACCTGGTCGGCGAGGACGGTGAGCGGCCGGTGCACGTACGCGGCCGCGTGCCGGCGCAGTCGGTCCAGGCCCACGTCGAGGATCTGGCCGTGTTCCTCGACGAGGCCGTCCGTGTAGAGCACGAGGGTGGAGCCGGGCTCCAGCACGATCTGCGCGTCCGGCCGCCGGGCGCGCAGCCCGGTGCCCAGGGCCACGCCGTGCCCCTCCTCGAGGAAGCGGGCCACGCCGTCCCTGGCGATGAGCAGCATCGGCGGATGTCCCGCGTTGGTCCAGGACAGACGCCAGGTGCCGTCTTCCAGCGCCTCGATGCGAGCGAAGATCATGGTGGCCATGCTGACGTCGGTGATGTGCTCCATCGCCTCGTCGAGCCGGGTCACGATCCGGCTGGGGGGCTCGTTCTGCGACCAGGCGTAGGCCCGCAGCATGTTGCGCAGCTGCGCCATGCCGGACGCCGCCTCCAGGTCATGGCCGACGACGTCGCCGATGGCCAGCGCGGTCGCCCCGTCGGACAGCGGGAAGGCGTCGTACCAGTCGCCGCCCACCTGCGAGGCGTCGGGCGCGGGCAGATAGCGGGCCGTCATCTCCAGGCCGGGGACGCCCGGCATCTGCGGCAGCAGGTGGTTCTGCATGGTCTCGGCGACCTTGCGCTGGCGCTGGTACAGGCGGGCGTTGTCCAGGGCGAGCCCGGCGCGGCGCGCGATGTCCTCGACCAGCGGGAGGTCCGCGGGGGTGAAGGCCACCGGGTCCTCGGCGCGGCCCAGCGTCAGCGCGCCCAGCACCTCGCGGGTGCCGCGGATGGGGGCGATGGCCGCCGAGTGCATGCCCGTGCGGTCGAACAGGCGGCGCTGCTCGACCGCGATCCCGGAATCCGGCTCACGGTGGTACCTCTCGGGTCCGGTCACCGTGGACGACGCCCCGCGCAGGGCCCTCGACAGCGGCCACTGGGACTCCGCCAGCACGGGCGGCATGGGCCCCTCCAGGTCCTCGTGCCGCTTGAGGGTCGCCCCGTCCGCGTGGGCGACGACGTCCCGCCACACCTCGTCGCGCTCGGTGATCAGGTCCACGACCACCCAGTCGGCGAGCCGGGGCACCACCAGATGACCGAGCCGGCGCAGCGTCTCGTCGGTGTCGAGCGTCGAGGTCAGCTGGGCGGTGGCCTCGGCGAGCAGGGCCAGCCGCTCCAGCTCGGTCAGCGGGGCGGTCGGGGTCTCCGGCGGCGAGGCCGGCTCCTCGACGATCTCCTGCGGATGGAAGAGCACCAGGGTGCGCTCCTCGTCGCCGCCGGCGGCGTACGGCGTGATCATCCAGCCTATGGGGCGGACGGAACCGTCGGGAAGCGCGAAGTACTCCCCCGCTCCCTGGGCCGGTCTGCCCGCGTGGAACGCATGACGCATGGCGCACTGGCTGTGCGGCAGCGGCTGGCCGTGCGGGCCGCGGTGCAGCAGGTCGTGGGCGTCCTGGCCGACGAGTTCGTCGGCGGATCTGCCGAGCATGCGCTCCGCCTGCGCGTTCACCGCGAGGATGCAGCCCCGCTCGTCGACGACGTAGGCGCCTGCGCCGAGGGCGTCCAGGGCCTGGGACAGCGCGGCGGGCGCCGACGCCACTGCCTCGCGGCGCGGGGTCTCCGTGTCCTGCGGCCCTTCCACGTCCTGCCTCCCTGCGATCGGTCCGGGTACTCCCGGAGGCGGGCCCGCCACGCCCTTGTGAGCCACGCCGTGCCGCCCCGGTGTGTCCTCCGTGTGCCCCCGGACGGCCGAAAGGCACCTTCCTTGCGCGGCCGGCCTCGGGGCCGGAGGATCCATGGCTACACCGTACGCACGCACCGGCGGAAGGAGCAGGGGGGATGGAACCGCGGACGAGGGGCCGCCCGCGCGGGCTGTTCGTCGGACTGTGCACGCTCGACGTCGTCCAGCTCGTGGACCGGGTGCCCGGCCCCGACGAGAAGCTGACGGCACGGGACCAGCTCGTGACGGCCGGCGGCCCGGCGGCGAACGCGGCCGTGACCTTCGCCCATCTGGGAGGCGTGGCGCGGCTGCTCACCGCGGTCGGCTCGCACCCGCTGGGCGAGACCGTCCGCGCGGACCTCGACCGGGCGGGGGTGGCCGTGACCGACCTGGCGGCCGGCCGGGACGAGCCGCCCGCCGTGTCCTCGGTCCTGGTCACCGCCGGCACCGGGGAGCGTGCCGTCGCCTCCACCAACGCCCGCGGGCAACGGCTCGGCCCGCCCCCCGATCCGGACGCCTTGGTATCCGCCTGCGACATCGTGCAGTTCGACGGCCACCACCCGGCCCTGGCGCTCGCCACGGCGCGTGCCGCGCGCGCGGCGGGGCGGCGGACCGTGCTCGACGGGGGCAGCTGGAAGCCGGGTACGGAAGACCTGCTCCCGTACATCGACGTGGCCGTGTGCTCGGCGGCCTTCCGGCCGCCCGGCACCGCGGAAACCGACGGCACCCTGCGGTTCCTGCGGGACCACGGCGTCACCTGGGCGGCCGTCAGCCAGGGGCCGTGCCCCCTGGTGTGGGCCGGACCGGACGGCGGCGGCACGGTGGAGGTGCCCGCGGTGCACGTGGTGGACACGCTCGGCGCCGGCGACGTCCTGCACGGCGCGCTCACCCACGGGCTGGCCCGACACACCGAGCTGACCGGCCCGGCCTTCACCGACGCCCTGCGAGCGGCGACGGCTCTGGCGGCCCGCTCCTGCACCTCGTTCGGGACACGGGCGTGGATGCGGAAGGGCTGAGGCGGGCACGCCCGATCCGGGGGCGCCCGGCGTCACCCCCCACCGCCCGGACGACACACCGACCCGACCCGGGCGGACTTCACCCGCAGGCCACGAACGAGCTGCAGCCTCGGCCGTACGGCCCTGTGCCTCGTTCGGCACGCTGGCGCCTGCGAGTCGGGAGGGCTGAGGCGGCGCGCCGGCTCCCCGGATGTGCACGGCACACCCTGCCGGCCACCCGACGTGCGGGGCCCCCGGGCCGGATGCGGGCGGTGCGCCGGCCGCGGCCAGGCGTCCTCCTGTCCGGCTCTCTCGCGCTGCGCGGCGCACGGTCGCGACGAGGTGCGGTCAGCCCTGGCCGGGTGTGGTCGGGGGGCGCATCACCCAGCGGATGGTGCGGGTGAGGGCCTGACCGGTGGGGCGTACCGCTACGTCCTCGACGAGCGGGATGCGGGGCAGCCACAGCAGGCGCCGGGCCCACGGTGGCAGCAGGGCCACGGCGTTCGCGGCGAGGCCGCCGTACAGGGGGCGTACCGGCAGGGGCACGGGTGGCTGGAGGAGCAGGAAGCGGGCGGTCGCCCGGGCCTCGGGGGTGGCCCGCAGTTCAGGCCGGTAGGCGGCGAGGCGGGCCGCCAGTTCCCGGCGGTCGCGCGGCGGGTCGATCACGCCGAGTGCCCGTGCCACCCGCGCGGCGTCGGCGACGTAGCCGTCGTAGCCGTCCGCGTCCAGCGGGTGCGCGCCGAAGCGCTGGTGGGAGCGGAGGAAGCTGTCCGTCTCGGCGGCGTGCACCCAGCCGAGCAGATGCGGATCGGCCGCGTGGTACGGCTCCCCGTCGGCGGTCGTGCCCCGGATGCGCTCGTGGATGGCGCGGACCTGGTCGACGGCCCGCTGGGCGTCCTCGGCGGTGCCGTACGTCGTCACGGCGAGGAACGTGCTGGTGCGCTGGAGGCGGCCCCACGGGTCGCCCCGGTAGCCGGAGTGCCCGGCCACGGCCGCCATCGCGAGCGGGTGCAGGGACTGCAGCAGCAGCGCGCTGAGCCCGCCGATGAACATGGACGCGTCGCCGTGGACCGCGCGGATCGGCCGGTCGGGCCCGAACCAGCGGGGCCCGGGGGCCTGATGGATACGGGCCCGGGTCGCCGGGCCGTCGGGGCCCGCGACCCGGCGGAACAGGGCCTGTCCCAGATGGTCACGCACCACGCCCAGCACGCCCCGTCTCCTTTCCGCCGTCGCCGGTCAGCCGGCGGCGGCCGCGCGCTCCCGGTCGGAGGCCGGCCACACGTACGGCAGGTCGTCGGCCACGCCGGGGAACAGCGCGGCGTACACGTCGGGGTCCTTGCGGACCAGGGCCGAGCGGTGGCTCTCGTGGAAGGCCTCGTCGCCGAGCCACGGCGGCAGCTCGGCCGCCTCCGCCAGTTCCTCCTGCCCCCGGACGGGGCCGGGGCGGTGCGCCGCCAGCCCGGAGACCAGGGACGCGGCACAGCTGTCCTGGTGCCCCTGGTCCCTCCAGACCCGGCAGATCTCCAGGCCGTACCGGACGAGGGCCTCCTCGTAACCGGTCCACATGCGGACGGCCGGATGCCGCCGCCAGCCGTAGCCGGGCACGGTCAGGCCCCGCAGGACCTGGAGCGCCTCCACGCGCTGCTTGCCCAGCCGGCGCCGGTCCAGCAGCAGCGCGGTCCGGTGGAAGTCGGGGTCCGGCAGGAAGGTCTGCATGCGGCCCCGCTCACTTCTTGCGCAGCGCGGACGGCTTGTGGACGGCGGACCTGCCGGACTTCTCGCTGCGCACCTCGTACTGCGGTTCCTCCGCGGAGGCGTCGACGGTCCGGCCGGCGGCCTCCGTACGGCGGGTAATCTTCCGCTCGACGGTGCCCTCGGCAGTGCTGCCGTGACTCTTCCACGTCACCTCGTCGCCTTTGGCGAGGCCGTCGTCGGACTTCTTCGCGTTCTTCGCCACCGTGATCCCTCACTTTCCTGCGCGCGGAGACGTCGGGACCCGCTCCGAGTGCCCGCGCGGCACCGGCCCAACCGGCACCGCCGGCCCGTCGGCCGTCGGGCGGCGCCCCGGATGCAGGGGGGCGGGCCGAGTGCTGCAATGACTGCAGGGCCGGACTCGGGCTGCGTGCGTACGCCCCCGCCGCCCGCGTCGGGACCGGGCCCGAACCCGTTCGTGTGAGGAGAGGCCATGCACCAGGACATCGCGGACATGGGGCCCGTCGACTACCTGATCGTCGAGTTCCCCGGCAGCCGGATGACGGGCGAGGGGCTTCCCCTGCTCGTCGACCTGGTCGACCGGGGCATCATCCGCGTCCTCGACCTGGCCTTCGTCCGCAAGGGCACCGACGGGTCGGTCGAGGCCCTGGAACTGCGCGACACCGGCGACGAGGTCGACCTGACGATCTTCGAGGGGGCCTCCTCCGGACTGCTGGACCAGGGCGACCTGGAGGACGCCTGCGCCGCGCTGGAGGCGGGCAACTCCGCCGCGGTACTGGTCTACGAGAACCTGTGGGCCGCTCCCCTCGCCCGTGCGCTGCGGCGCGGCGGTGCCGAACTCGTGGCGAGCGGCCGTATCCCCATGGACAGCCTGGAGGCGTCGCTGGACGCGGCCGAGGCGGCGGCCCCCGCGGGCGGCACCGCCGGCGCACGGTGACAGCGGCGGCCATCGCCCCGGGCACATCTCAGCAGGGAGACGAGTGACATGCCAGGACTGCTCCGCGGGGTCGCCCGCACGGCCGTCATCTCCGGGACCGCCACGGCGGTGTCCAACCGGGTCTCGCGCCGGCAGGCGGGCCGGTGGGCCGAGCAGGACCGTCAGCGGCAGTTCGCCTACGGGCAGGAGGCCGCGCCCGTGGCGCCCGCCCCGGCCGAGCCGGTGCCGAACGCCGACGACATGACCACCAAGATCGACCAGTTGAAGCAGCTCGGTGACCTCAAGGCCCAAGGGGTGCTCAGCGAGGAGGAGTTCGAGGCACAGAAGCGCCGGATCCTCGCTTGACGCACGACGAGCAGGACGCGCGCGAGACGTCCCCGCCGGGCGGACGGACCCAGCCGGAGGAGGCCGACCGGCTGCGCGCGATGCTGCGCAACCCGGCGTACCTGAAGGCGCTCGTCTTCTCCGCGCTGATCGGTGTTCCGGTCTCCCTGCTGGCGTTCTGGTTCCTGGCCGGGCTGCACGAACTGGAGCACGCGCTGTGGGCGGACCTGCCCGACGCGCTGGGCTGGGACACGGCGCCGTGGTGGTGGCCGCTGCCGCTGCTGGCGGTCGCCGGCGTCTGCGTCGGCCTGGTGGTCCGTCATCTGCCCGGCGCGGGCGGGCATGTGCCGGCGGCCGGGCTGCACGCTCCCGGGATGACCGCGGCCACTCTTCCGGGGGTCGTCCTGGCCGCGTTCGCCAGCCTGCCGCTGGGTGCCACGCTCGGCCCCGAGGCCCCGCTGATCGCGCTGGGCGGCGGTCTGGCCATGCTGTTCGCGGGGCTGGCCCGGGCGCCGACGACGCCGCAGAGCGCCGCGCTGCTCGGTGCGGCCGGCGCGGCCGCGGCCCTGCCGGCGATCTTCGGCAACCCGCTGATCGGCGCGGTGATCCTGATAGAGGTCGCCGGGGTGGGCGGACCGCAGCTGTTCGCGGTGATGCTGCCGGCGCTCCTGGCCAGCGGCGTCGGCTCCCTCGTCTTCACCGGGTTCGGCCGCTGGACCGGCCTGTCCACCGGCAGCCTGACCCTGCATTTGGGCGTGCCGACACCGCACATCGACGCCGGGGACGTCATCTGGTCGATCCCCCTGGCCGTCGCCGTCGGTTTCGCCGTGCACCTGATCATGAACACCGGGCGGCTCGCCGCGGTCTTCGTCGCCGGGCGCCCGGTGCCCCGTACGGTGGTCTGCGCGCTGGCCGCCGGTGTCTGCGGGGCCGTGTACACCCTCGCCACGGACCGGGACCCGGCGGACGTGGCGTCGTCCGGTCAGTCCACGCTGGCGCAGCTGGCGCAGGACCCGCACGCGTGGGGGGTCGGCGCGCTGATCGCCGTCCTGCTCTGCAAGGGAGCCGCGTACGCCGCGTGTCTGGGCAGTCTGCGCGGCGGCCCGGTGTTCCCGGCCCTGTTCCTGGGAGCGGCGGCCGGTGTGCTCCTGTCACCCCTGCCCGGCCTGGGCGTCGTGCCGGGCATGGCGGCCGGCATGGCGGCGGCGGGCGGCGCCGCGCTGCGCCTCCCGGTCAGCAGCGCGGTACTGGTCGTCCTGCTCATGGGCGGGGCGGAGATGACGCCGGTGGTGCTCCTGGCGGCGGTCGTGGGCTTCGCGACGGTGGAACTCCTGCCCCCGGGCCGCGCGGTCCCACCCGTGGGCAAGCCGGCGGAGGCACCGGCGGCGCAGCAGGCGAGCGGGGGCACCCGGAGCTCGTAGAGCGGCCGTCGCGTGGGCGAAGACGCTGCGCCGGTCGGCGCAACGACGGGCCCTGCCACGCGGAGACGGGGGCGTGGGGGTGGTTGGGTGGCGGGTGATCTCCGGGCGGTGGCCCGGGCAGTCGGCCGCGCAGCGCAGGAGACCGTGATCGTGAGTTCCCCCGAGGCCAGACCCCGTGACGTCATCCCCCCGCAGCTGCTGAAGGGGCAGAAGGCGCTGGTCACCGGGGCGAACTCCGGGATCGGGCGGGCGACGGCCGTGGCGCTGGGGAAGGCCGGCGCCGATGTCGTCGTCAACTACGTGACGGGGGCGGAGGAAGCCGAGGCCGTGGCCGAGGAGATCCGGTCCCACGGGGTGCGGGCGGCCGCCTACCGGGCCGACGTCTCCGACGAGGGCCAGGTCGTCGCCATGACGAACCGGATGATCGAGGAGTTCGGCACGGTCGACATCCTCGTCGCCAACGCCGGTCTCCAGCGGGACGCGTCGCTCACGGACATGACCCTCGCGCAGTGGCGCAAGGTCATCGACGTCAACCTCACCGGGCAGTTCCTGTGCGCGAGGGAGGTCACCAAGGAGTTCCTGCGGCGCGGCGTCGTCCCCGAGGTGTCCCGCGCCGCCGGGAAGATCATCTGCATGAGTTCGGTGCACCAGATCATCCCGTGGGCCGGGCACGTCAACTACGCGGCGTCCAAGGGCGGGGTGCAGATGATGATGGGGACCCTCGCCCAGGAACTCGCGCCGAAGAAGATCCGCGTGAACGCCATCGCCCCGGGTGCCATCAGGACCCCCATCAACCGCGACGCCTGGCAGACCCCCGAGGCGCGCGCGGAGTTGCAGCGGCTCATCCCCTACGAGCGCATCGGCGACCCGGAGGACATCGCGTACGCCGCCGTCGGCCTCGCCTCCGACCTGTTCGACTACGTGGTGGGCGCCACCCTTTTCGTGGACGGCGGGATGACGCTGTTCCCGGGGTTCGCCACCGGCGGCTGACGGGCCGGGAGGGGGGTCACTTCCGGTCGAGTGCGGCGTCCAGGGTGAGGGCCGCGTCGACGAGGGCCAGATGGGTGAACGCCTGCGGGAAGTTGCCCAGTTGCCGTCCGGTCGGCGCGATCTCCTCCGAGTACAGGCCCAGGTGGTTGGCGTAGCCCATCATCTTCTCGAACACCAGACGCGCCCGGTCGGTCCGTCCGGCGCGGGCCAGGGCGTCGACGTACATGAAGGTGCACAGCGAGAACGTGCCCTCCGAGCCGGCCAGGCCGTCCGGGGACGCCTCGGGGTTGTACCGGTAGACCAGGCTGTCGCTGACGAGTTCCTCCTCCATGGCGGTGAGGGTGGACGTCCACAGCGGGTCCTGGGGCGTGATGAAGCCGACCGTCGCCATCCGCAGCAGCGAGGAGTCGAGGACGTCGCTGCCGTAGTGCTGCACGAACGCCCGCCGGGACCGGCTCCAGCCCTTGCTCATCACCTGCTCGTAGCAGGCGTCGCGCGCCCTGCGCCAGCGGTCGGGGTCGGCCGGCCGCCCGTTGGCCTCGGCGAGCCGCAGCGCCCGGTCGAAGGCCACCCAGGACATGACTCGGCCGTAGGTGAAGTCCTGGCGCCCGCCGCGGGTCTCCCACAGGCCCTCCTCCACCTGGTCCCAGTGGTCGACCAGCCAGTCGAGGTTGGTCAGCAGCGCGGTCCAGCCGTGGTGGCCCATCGGGTGCCCGTGCCGGTGCGCGAAGTAGATGCTGTCCAGGGCCTCGCCGTAGATGTCGAGCTGGAGTTGGCCGGCGGCGCCGTTGCCGATGCGCACGGGGGACGAGCCTGCGTAGCCCGCCCAGTGGTCGAGGGTCTGCTCGCCGAGGTCGGAGGAGCCGTCGACCCGGTACATGATGTTCAGGGGGCCGGTGGGGCCACGGGCTCCGGCGCGTTCCCTCACCCGGTCGGACAGCCAGTGGATGAACGCCTGCGCCTCCTCGGTGAAGCCCAGGCCGAGCAGGGCGTACACGGAGAAGGACGCGTCCCGGATCCACGTGAACCGGTAGTCCCAGTTGCGTTCGCCGCCCAGTTGCTCGGGCAGCGCGGCGGTGGGGGCGGCGACGACCGCCCCGGTGGGCGCGAACGTCATCAGTTTCAGGGTGATCGCGGACCGCTCCACCGTCTCCCGCCAGCGGCCGGTGTACCGGGACTGGTGCAGCCACGAGCGCCAGTACCGCACGGTCTCGCGGAACATATCCTCGTACTCGGCCAGCCGTATGGTCCGCGAGGTCCCGTCGCCGCCCCATTCGAGGACGAGGCCCCGCTCCTGCCCGGCCTCCAGCGTCATCGTGAAGTGCAGGGCGTCGCGCCGGTCGGCGAGGACGTCGAGCAGCCGCTCGTCGTGCGGCTCCCGGACGGGGTGCACGGTGAGGTTCGAGCCGTCGTCGGCGATGAACGTCGCCCCGTGCGTGGTGATGTGCAGGCGGTGCGGGCGGCGTCCGTAGTCGAACCGGGGGGCGATCTCCACCTCGAACGTCATCCTGCCCCGCACGCAGCGGACCATCCGCACCAGCTGGTGCCGTTCGGTGACGGTGGTGCCGGTGACGGGCATGAAGTCGTGGATCTCGCCGGCGCCGGCCTCGGTCATGTACCGGGTCACCAGGATCGCGGTGTCCGGGAGGTACAACTGCTTGGTCGCGTACGCGCCGTGCCGGGGACGGACCGTGCAGTGCCCGCCCTTGTCCTTGTCCAGCAGGGCGCCGAACACGCTCGGCGAGTCGAACCGCGGGGCGCAGAACCAGTCGACGCTGCCGTCGGTGCTCACGAGGGCCGCGGTCTGCAGGTCACCGACCAGGCCGTGGTCCTCGATGAGGGGGTAGTCGTCCATCGGGGCGGACCTCCCGGTGTGCCGGTACCGGTCTCCCCCTCCGCATCAGAGTAGGGCGGCGGTCCCGGATCGGCGCGCGGGACCGCGGGCGCCCGGTCAGCCGGCCAGGCCGTAGACGCTCCTCCCCACCAGGTACAGGCCGATGAGGACGCTGCCGGCGACGATCGCCTGCCCGGCGTGGTCCGCCATCCAGGTGCGCATGGCGAGCAGCCGCTGCCGGGCCCGCTCGGGGCGGACCGCGATGTACGTCTCGACGCAGAGCAGGCTGGCGGTGGCGAGCAGGCAGAACGCTACGAGGACGAACCACGTCGAGGTGTCGTCGCCGTCGGCGTCCACGACGGTGACGGCTCCGGCGGCGACCAGGCCCCACGGCTGGAGCAGCACGGCGAGGACGGCCGCCGGCCAGACGGCGCCCCGCTCCAGCCGGGAGCCGAGGAACGACGACGATCCATCGCGCGTGTCGCCGGCGGGTGCCTCGGCTCTGCGGTCGCGCCGTCCGCTCTCCTCGCGGCCGCGGCGGCGCAGCAGGTGCCTGCGCAGGCCGTAGGCGACCAGCGCGACGCCGATGGCGAGTCGGAGGGCGAGGCCGGCCGTGGACGGCGGTGAGCGCGGTTCCGGCGGTCTGCCGCCGGTCAGGGTCAGGACGAGGACCAGGACGGCGGCGAAGCACGCCATCCATCCGGCGATGAACGCGAGCCCGGTGCGTACTCCCCTGGCCGACGCCACCACGAGGACGAACGCCATCAGCGGGAGGGGATCGAGTGTGATGGCGAGGGCGACGAGCATCAGGTCGAGGACCATGGGCGATCCCATCGGGCACGGTACGCGTCGAGGGTACGCGCGCGCGCCTGGCGCCCGCATCTTCGCGTGGCCGCGCACACGGGGCGGCCGACGGGGTGCCGGGCACCGCGTCCTCGCGCACTCTGGACGTGGGAAGGAGCGGCTCGATGGAGACTCGCCGGCGTCGGGCGTCACCGCTGCGCGCCACCTGGTGGCGGGAGCGTGCCCGGGCGGCGACCGAGTGGGCGACGGCCGTCCACGCGCGGCTGGAGCGCCGGTTCCCGGTGATCACCGGGATCGTGGACCGCCTGGTGTCGGTGAACATCTTCGACTCGGCCACCCGGATCGCCGCGCAGTGCTTCCTGACGGCCGTGCCGCTGCTGTTCGTGCTGAGCGCGTACGCGCCGGAGTCGGTGCAGGAGCAGGTGACGACGTCCATCACGACGGTGTTCGGGCTGACCGGGCAGGCCAAGGCGGACGTGGAGCAGACGTTCCACCCGCCGTCGGAGGATCTGCGGCAGGCGACGGGCGTGGTGGGCGGTCTGATGGTGCTGCTGTCGGCCACCGCGGTGAGCCGGGCCGTGCAGCGGCTGTGCCGCAGGGCCTGGGTCATGCCCCGTTCGCGGGCGAAGGTGGCGCCGTGGCGGTGGCTGGCCTGGATCGCGCTGTGGCTGGCCGCGCTGGTCGTGCAGGGGCTGCTGCACAACGGGTTCGGGCTGGGGGCGACGCTGGGCTTTCCGATCGTGCTGCTGATGCAGGCCCTGATGTGGTGGTGGACGCAGCATCTGCTGCTGGGCGGGGCCGTGCCGTGGAAGCCGCTGCTGCCGGGTGCCGTCATCACGGCGGTCGCGGTCAGCGGTCTGTCCGTGTCCGCGCACTTCTACATGCCGCGGGCCCTCAACCGGGCGCTGGCCGACTACGGTTCGGTCGGCTCGGTCTTCGTGATGCTGTCCTGGCTGATCGTGGTGTGCGTCGCCGTGGCGATCGCCCTGAGCGTGGGTGCCGTCCTCTCCCAGGAGCCGTTCCTCCGCAGCCGGTTGGGGCCGCTGCCGGCGGCTCCGGACACCTCCGCGCCCGAGTGACGCGCCCGGGGCGGCGGGCGGCCCGTGCGCAGCCGCCGCGAACCGCGTGGACGGGGCCGCCGTCCTCGCCTATCGTTCCTCCGCACGCGATCTCCGCGGGCCGTTTCCACTCGTCGCCCGTGGGGGGTCGTCGTCATGTCCGTTTCCTCTGATCCGCTTCCGCAGCCGCAGCCGCACACGCGTCTGCCCGGCGCCGTGCGGCCCGCGTCCCAGGTGCTCCTGGCCGTCGTCTGCGTGCTGTTGGCGGGCATGGCCCTGACCGACCTGTTCGCGGTGTTCGCCGGTCTCCGGATCCGCATGCTGACCGAGGGCGACCCGGGCAGGGCGCTCGACGGCGCCTACACGCTGTACGAGCGGGCCGGTGACCTCCAGGGGATGGTGACCCTGCCCGGCATGGTCGTCTTCGTCGTCTGGTTCTTCCTGATGCGCCGGGACCTGGGCGTGCTGACACCCGACGCCTTCCGGAACGGCCGCGGATGGGCCATCGGGGGCTGGCTGATCCCGCTGGTGAACCTCTGGATGCCGTACCGCGTCGCCGTCGACATGTGGGGCGCGGCCGCGCCGCTGCCCCGGCGGCCGTCGTTCTGGCCGGTGAACGTGTGGTGGGGGCTGTTCGTCGGCGGCACGCTGCTCGGCCGGTACGCCGCGTCGCGGTACGCCGACAGCGACAGCCTCACCGAGGTGCGGGAGGCCGTGGCGCAGTACATGGCGGCCGACCTCCTGAACGCCGGTGCCGCGGTGGCCGCCGCCTGCTTCGCGGTCCGGCTGACGGCGATGCAGCGGTTCAAGGCGGTCCGCGGACCGTTCGCGGGCTGAGCCGGGCAGGCGCGTGCCCGCCCGGCCCGCCGGGTGTCAGCGCCGCGCCTGGCGTTCCGTGTCGTCGGTGGCGGAGGAGGTGGCGGAGGGGGTGCGGTCGCGGGTGAACCAGGCCACCGCCCACAGGGCGACGCCGATGAGCAGCAGCACGCCCGCGATGCGGTACTCGTCGCCGGGGCGTCCCGACGACCACGGCAGCACCAGGTAGAGGCAGGCGACCGCCCCCACGACGGGCAGGACGCGGCCGGCCCGGAAGTGCGGTGCCGCCACCGTGTCCTTGCGCAGCACCAGGACGGCCACGTGCACACCGGCGAAGACGGTGAGCAGCAGCAGCGAGGTCGTGCCGCCGAGCAGGGCGACGACCGGGCTGTCGGGGTTCAGCGAGACGAACGTGATGAGGCCGAAGGCGATGACGGTGGTGAACAGGATCGCCGCCTGCGGGGTGCGCCGTACCGCGTGCACCTTGGACAGGAACGGCGGCAGGACGCCCTTGCGGCTCATGCCGTACAGCAGACGGCTGGCCATCATCATGTTGATCAGCGCCGAGTTGGCCACGGCGAACATGGAGATGAACGGCAGCAGGTCGGAGATGGGGAAGTCGGGGGCCGCCGTCTGCACGACGGTGGCGAGCGGCGTCTCGCTGTCGGCGAGGCGGCCGACGGGCACGACCGCGACCGCGCACACGGACACCAGGACGTAGATCAGGCCGGTGATGCCGAGCCCGGTGAACATCATGCGGGGGAAGATCCGGGTCGGTTCCCTGGTCTCCTCCGCCATGTTGACCGAGTCCTCGAAGCCGACCATGGCGAAGAACGCGAGCGACGTGGCGGTGCTGACGGCGAGGAAGACGTTCTTGTCGGAGGCGCTCTCGAAGGCGACGACGCGGGAGAAGTCGGCGTTCCCCCCGGCGATGAACCAGCCGCTGACAAGGACGACGAGCAGCAGACCCGACAGCTCCACGGCCGTCAGGAACACGTTGACCTTCAGGCTTTCGCTTACACCCCGCAGGTTGACGAGCAGCACCAGTGCCATGAAGCCGAGGGCGATCGCCAGGATCAGCCCGTCGCCGCCGTCCAGGCCGAACCCGGTGACGAGGTTGGCCGCGAAGGCTCTGGAGGCCGCCGACGCCGAGGTGATGCCGGAGCACATCACGGCGAAGCACACCAGGAACGTCAGGAAGTGCTTGCGGAACGCCTTGTGCACGTACAGCGCGGCACCCGCGGCCTCCGGGTACTTGGTGACCAGCTCCAGATAGGAGCAGGCGGTGATCAGGGCCACGGTGAACGCGATGACGAACGGCAGCCACGCCGCTCCCCCGACCTCGCCGGCGACCTGTCCGGTAAGGGCGTAGATGCCGGTGCCGAGGATGTCCCCGACGATGAACAGCAGCAGCAGACCGGGACCCATGACCCGCTTGAGCGTAGGTTCGCCGTCGGCGTCGGTGGCGGGTGAATCCTTCTGTCCCGTGGATGACATGGCGTACTCCTCGTCGTGGTGGCGGCCGGGACCCTCACTGATGACGACTACTGCCCTGATCCATGCGCCGCATGTGCGCCACGGGGAAACGCCGAGGCCCGTCCGCGTCATGCGGACGGGCCTCGTCTGGAGCGCCGGGCAGGCCTTGCACCTGCATCTCCCCGCAGGAAGCGGGGCGTCTTTCCTTGGACCACCAACGCAGGGTCGGCGACCGCGAGTTGCGGTGACCGGCTCTGGGAGCAGCTTAGTACATCCGGGTGAGTGCCCGCGCCCCCGGAGATCAGCCGCCCAGCAGGGGCAGGGTGATCCCGCACCGGACGGGCCGGGCGTGCGCCGGGTCGAGGGCGTTGCGCACGAGCTGGGCGGCGTTGGTGTCGTAGGCGAGCGACAGATGGTCCGAGACGTCCTGCGGGCAGACGTCCTGGATCAGGATGTTCCGCACGGTGGCGCCCGGGCCGGCCGTCAGGAAGTTGTTGCGGTAGGGCGTCGCGAACAGGTCGTACCGGGTGGAGACGACCGTGTACGAGACGCCCGGCCGGGTGTCACCGTCGCGGTCGAGGGTGCGGTTCACCTCGGAGCCCGGCATCTGGTCCGACCACGCCTGGCCGACCACCGCGGACACGGTGGGGTCGAGGCCCAGCCGGCCGGTCACCGTGCCGACCCCGGAGAGGTTCCCGCCGTGGTTGGACGGGGCGAGGGCGATCAGGCGGCGCACCTTGCCGCGCTCGGGGTGCGCCGGGTCGGTGCCGCCCTCGAAGCGCAGATACCAGCGCGGGGTCGGGCCGCCGCCCTGCGAGTGCCCGACGAGGTCGACCTTGCGGGCGCCGGTCGCCTTCAGGACGCGGTCGACGTACCGGGCGATCTGCCGGGCCGACTTCGGCACGGGCCCGGTCGCCTTGAACGGGTTGCCGGGCGTGCCGCCGTAGTTGGGGGCGAAGACGCAGTACCCGAGGCTCTTCAGATAGGGGGCCAGCATGCTCCAGTTGTTGTAGGCGTTCGCCGCCGAGCCGTGCAGCAGGACGACCGGGCGGGGGTGCGCGCGCGAGGGGCGGCACGACCAGTCGTCGGCCCCGGCGGGGGCCGCCTCCGGGTGGACGAGCCCGTACGCCACCGCCGTGGCGAGGTCGAGGGCGGGGACGGGGGCGGGAGGCGCGGGGGCGGCGGACGCGGCGGCCGGGCCCGTCAGGCCGAGGGCCAGCGGCAGGGCGACCGACGCGCACAGCGCGGCCCAGCGGCCGCCCGGCCGGTTCGCACGGCTGCGGGAAAGCGTCCGGTCCGCCATCGTCACTCCTCGTCTCCGGGCCGGCCCAGCGCCGACGCGAAGATCATCGGGGACTGCCGGGGCACCGGGTGCCGGGGCCGCTCCCGGCACCTCCGATGGAGCAGGCGCTTTTCATCCGGCCGGCCCAGCCGGCGCTCCGCGCGGGGGTCAGGCCGCGGCCTTCTTGCGCCGGCGGCCGCCTCCCGCGAGGGCGTCGATCAGCTCCTGGCGGCTCATCCGGGACCGTCCGGGGATCTCCCGCTCGGTGGCCCGTTCGTACAGCTCGGCCTTGCTGAGCTCGCGCAGCTCGCTCTTCTTCGGGGCGTCGGAGGTCTTGCGTGCCGAAGTCTTGGGCCTGGCGGCGGACTTGGACGCCGGCTTCCTGCCGCTCCGGGCACCGCCGCGTTCACCGCCGCGCTCCCCGCCCCGCTTCTCGCGGCCGGAGCGGGCGCGGTCGATGCTGCCCTGGAGGACCTCCATGAGGTCGACGACGTTGGTGGCGGTCGGCGCCTCCTCGGCCGGGGCCACCTCCTGGCCCTCCGCCTTGGCCTGCATGAGTTCGCGCACCTTCTCCTCGTAGGTGTCGTGGTAGCGCGACGGGTCCCACGGGCCGCTCAGGGCGTCGACCAGTTGCAGCGCCATGTCGAGTTCCTTTCCGCTGCCCGCCCGCCGCTCGGGGAGCTGCGGCAGCTCGCGGGTGGGGTCACGGACCTCGTCCGCCCAGTGCAGGGTCTGGAGCATCAGCACCTTGTCCTCGGCGCGCAGCGCGGTGAGGTACTGCTTGCCCCGCATCACGAAGGTGGCGACACCGATCCGGTTCGCCTTCTCCAGGGCGGCGCGCAGGAGTTCGTACACCTTGAGGTGCTCCTCGCCGCGCGGCGCGAGGTAGTAGGTGCGGGCGAAGTAGACCGGCTCGATCTCGTCCAGGTCGACGAAGTCGGAGATCTCGATGGTGCGGCTGCGGCCCGGCGCGATCTCGTCCAGCTCGTCCGGCTCGACGATGACGTACTCGCCGTCGGCGACCTCGAAGCCCTTGACGATGTCGTCGCCGGACACCTCCTCGCCGGTGCGCTCTTCACGCGGCGGTTGCGGATGCGGTCGGAGGTGCCGCGCTGGAGCTGGTGGAAGTGCACGGTGTGGTCCGAGGTGGCCGTGTACAGGCCGACCGGCACGCTGACCAGCCCGAACGTGATCACACCTGTCCAGATCGCCCGTGCCATGACCGTCCCGCTCCGTCGTCTCCGTCCGGGTCCCGGCACCCTCGCACCGGCCCGCTCCCGCCCTCCACGCTGGCACCACCGGGGCGGTGGCGCGCGGTGAGCCGGGTGGGCCGGGGGCCGACTGGTGGAAAACGGGCCAGGCGGAGGGGGACCGGGACGACGAGGACCGTCGGACCGTTCGTCCGCTCCGGGGACAGACGATCCGTCGGACCACCCGCCCCGGGAACGCCGGCCGGAGTGGGCAAACGGCTGGCCGGGGCCGTGAGCCCCGCTTCAGCCGCTCTCGGCGCCCCGGCCCGGCCGGCTCTGGTGGAGGTGTTCCAGGGCGTCCAGGACGACGGTGCGGCGGTACCAGGAGCGCCAGGCGGCGACGTCCGCCGCGAGGCGCGCGAGTTCGGCCCGCCGGGTGGGCCCCGGCCAGATGCCCGGCGCGTTCCTGTGCACGGTCAGCGTGCCGGTGCAGTACCTCTCGGCGGTGATCAGGGGCACGCTGTACACGGCCCGGCAGCCCGCCGCCAGCAGGGACCGACCGGCCGGGTGGGCCGAGAGTGCCTCGTCGGCGGCGACGTCGGGCACAGCGACCGGCTCCAGCCGTTCCTGGGCCACGGCGCAGACCACGGGCGGTTCGGTGACGAGAGCGACCTCGTCCCAGTAGGCGGCGTCCAGCCCCCGGTGCCCTTCGAGGAACAGCGCGTGGTCCTGGGCCGGGTCCGTGAAGTGCAGCTCGCCCGCGTCGGCCTCGGACACGGCGATCGCCGTGTCCAGGGCGGCGGCGAGGATCTGCCGCCGGTCCGTGACGTCTCCGCCGTACGAGCGCAGGAACGCGGTGTCGGGGTGCGGGGCGTGGGTGCCGCGGCCCGCGAACCAGCGGGTGTCCGTCTGCGGCGGGGGTGCCGTGACGACGGCGGACGCGAGGACCCGCAGCGGCACGTTGCACCGCTGGGAGCCCTCGCGCAGCAGCGAGAACGCGGCGTCGGGGCCGGGCAGACCGTAGCGGGCGATGAGCATGCCCTGCGCGATGCCGATGAGTCCGCTGGTGCGTGCCTTGGCGCGGAGCCCGAAGATCTCCCGGCGCAGGCTCTCGGCGTCGGCGGGCGGCTTCCCGGCCCGGCGCGGTCGTGCGGGCCCGGCGCCGGGCGCGGGCGTGGGGGGCAGGGACGTCAGGGCCTCGATGAGGGTGCCGTGCAGGCGGAGGCCGGGGAGGTCGTCCTGCTCCAGCTCCTTGCGGAGCTCGGGCGTCGCCACCACCAGGACGGGGGTGGCCGCGAGGTCCAGGGTCTCCCTCCGCAGGGTCCGGCGGGCCGCCTCGTCGACCGTGGGAACCGCCGTCATGTCGAGAACCAGCCGATGCCCCTGGCGGGCGGCGCGGTCCAGCTGCCGCGTCAGCTCCCGGGTCAAGACGACGCCGGCCTCGGCGTCCAGTGCTCCGGCCAGGCACACCACCGTGACTCGGTCGGTGGCCGGCACCATGGTGAGGGGGGAACGACTGGTCATCGTGCCTCGCTCTTCCGCTCCTGTCGGCCGCGTGCGTCGGACGGGCGGGTAGTCGGTGTGCCCGCCGCCCGACCGCATCTCCACCCTCGCTCGCCTGTGGCGTGAGGGCAAGGAGAGAAAACCGTCGAGGGGCACGCGGCCGTGGCCGAACGCCGGAGCGGCCGGTCACGAACGGGTGCGGGCGCCGGACGCCGGTTCCCTCGGTGCCGTGCGGGGTCGCGGGCGGGGCGGGCAGCAGCGACCAGGCCACGAGGACGACCTTGTTGGCGCCGATGGCGCAGCAGACACGGGCCGGGGGTGTCGCCGTGCGGGTCTCCGGGTGGTCGCACCCGCCGCTGCCGCGCGCCCGGCGCACCCCCACCGGCGGCGAGGCGCGCCCGGCACGGGCCGCGGCGCGCCCGGCGCCGGCGGTCAGGCCTCGCGGGACGCTGCTCCCGCCTTCGACAGCAGCTGGGGCGAGAGCGTTTTGATCATCGTGTTGGTCCAGCGCATCTGCCGCAGCGTCTGCGGATGGCAGGCCGTGGCGAGGTCCAGCAGGGAGCTGTCCTTGTCGGCCTGTGCCGCCTGGGCGAGCATCTCCCAGTCCAGGGAGTTGCCGGTCGCCGCCAGATGGAGTTCGCGCAGGTCGTTCAGCAGGTCCAGGCCGGAGCGGGTGTCGGCCAGGGCGCGGGCCGCCCGTTCACCGCGGTCCTCCGGACCGGGCGGCTCCTCGGCGGACCGGGACAGGCGCAGCCCGTACGGCTCGGCGGCCTCGGCGAGGCGTTCCGCGTGCTCGTGGGACCAGCGGGCGAGGTCGACCGCCACGTGGTGCACCTCGTGCTCGGCGGCGTCACGCGCGGCCGTCTCCAGCAGCTTGCGTTCCATCGCGCGTTCGCCCTCGTACAGGGCCCGCAGCACGGCGGGGACGGCGCTCATCACCGCTCACCTCCCCGCGCGCCGGCGCTGTGCCGGGCCATCGCGGCCGGGCCGCCCGTCGTCGGCGGGGCGGCGCCCGGGTCGACCGGCGCGGAGGCCGTCGTCGTCGGGGCGGGCGACACCGCCCCGTGGGCGCGTTCGACCAGGGTGAGACGGGCGGCCGCGGTCTTGAAGAGGGGCTGTTTGGAGACCGGGTCCCAGTCGGTGACGGTGGTCTCGTTGGCGGCGCGGCCGCCGTCCTCGCCGGGGCCGTCGCCGCCCGGGGTGTCCCAGTAGCCGTAGTGGAACGGCAGGAACACCAGGCCGTCGCGGATCGCGGTGACGCGCAGCCGGCCGCGCACGGAGCCGCGGGGGCTGGTGACCTCGACCAGATCGCCCTCGGCGACCTGGTGGCGCCGCGCCCCGGCGGCGGAGATCTCCACCCAGACCTCGGGGGCGGCGGCCTGGAGCTGGGGGCTGCGGCCGGTCTTGGTGCGGGTGTGGAAGTGGTACAGGGTGCGGCCCGTGGTCAGCTGCAAGGGGTACTCGTCATTCGTCGGTTCGTGTGGCGGCAGGTGCTCGGCCGCCTTGAGGACGGCCTTGCCGTGCGGGTTGAGCGCCCGGTACTCGGTCTCGGACACCGAGGCGCCGGTGACCAGGTCCCTGCCGTAGGTCTCGCAGTCGTCGGGGGCGGCCCAGCCGACGCCGTCGGTGTGGAGGCGTTCCGTGCCCTCGGGCGCCTCGTCCGTGCAGGGCCACTGGATGCCCCCGGTCGTCCGCAGCCGCTCGTAGGTCAGCCCCGTGTAGTCGCAGGGCCGCCCCCGGCTGCACTCCTTCCACGCCTCGAACGCCGACTCGGGGTCGTGCCAGCCGACGAGCGGGCGGCCGTCCTGGTCACGGAAGTCCATCCAGCTGGCGTACTCCAGCCAGATGTCCAGGTCGGAGCGGGCGTCGCCGGGCGGCTCGACCGCGCGTTCGCAGAGGTGGACGGTGCGGTCGGCGTTGGTGAGGGTGCCGGTCTTCTCGGCCCAGGTCGCGGCGGGCAGGACGACGTCCGCGAACCGGGCGGTCTCGGTGAGGTACAGGTCCTGGACGACCGTGAAGAGCCCGTCGCGGCGCAGGATGCCGCGGACGCGTTCCAGCTCGGGCAGGGAGACGGCCGGGTTGGTGCCGGAGATCCACAGCATCCGGATCGAGCCCTGCTCGGCGTAGCGGAAGATCTGCATCGCCGGGGTGGGCGGCGTGTGGCTGGGGATGCGGGAGGGCTCGACGTTCCAGACCCGGGCGAGGTCGGCCACATGGGCGTCGTTCTCCCAGTTCCGGAAGCCGGGCAGGTCTCCGTCGGCACCGCACTCGCGGGTGTTCTGCGCGCTGGGCTGGCCGTTCATCTGGAGTACGCCGCAGCCGGGGCGTCCGAGCATGCCGCGGATCAGCTGCAGGTTGTTGACCTGGACGGCGGCAGCGGTGGCCTGATGGGACTGGTAGACGCCCTGGAGCACGGTGGACAGCAGCCGCCGGGCGTCCCCGAGCACCTCGGCGGCCTCGGTGACGGCCGCGGCCGGGACGTCGCAGATGCCGGCCGCCCATCGCGGGGTGCAGCCGGCGACGCGCTCGGAGAGTTCGTCGAAGCCGACGGTGTGCGCGTCGATGAAGGCGCGGTCGATCCGGTCCGTGCGGATGATCTCGTGCAGCAGGGCGTTCAGCAGGGCCACGTTGGTGCCGGCGCGGGGCGCGAGGTGGACGGTGGCGTGCCGGGCGGCCTGGGTGGGGCGTGGATCGACGCAGACCAGGCGGGGCGGGTCGCCGCCGGCCAGCCGGTCGAGCACCCGCATCCACAGCACCGGCTGGGTCTCGGCCATGTTGTGCCCGAACAAGGCAAGGACGTCGGCGTGGTCGACGTCGGTGTAGGAGGCGGGCTGGCCGTCGCAGCCGAAGGTCTCCTTCAGCGCCTCGGCGGCCGTCGCCGTGCACAGCCGGGTGTTGCCGTCGACGTGGTTGGTGCCGATCCCGGCCCGCGCGATCACGGCGAGCGTGTAGTACTCCTCCAGGAACAGCTGACCGCTGGTGTAGAAGCCGATCGAGCCGGGCCCGTACGTCTCCAGCAGGGCCTTGCTGCGGTCGACGATCCGGGCCAGCGCGGTGTCCCAGTCGCAGGGCACCAGCCGCCCGTCCCGGCGGACGAGGGGCGTGGTCAGCCGGTCCTCGGACCGGTTGGCCTGCCAGCCGAAGAGGTCCTTCGGACCGAGTCTGCCGTGGTTCACCCGGTCCCGGGCGCTGCCGCGGACCCCGACGATCCGCCCGTCGGCGACGGCGACGTCCAGCGCGTCGCCGTTGGAGTGCAGGACGGAGGCCGTCGGCACCCACGCGTCCACGTCGGCGGCCGTGACGCCGGGCTCCAGATACGAGTCCACCCGGACCGGCCACGGGGTGCCGGGGCCGTACGGGGTGCGGTCCCCCCACGGTTCGGCGATCCGGTCCACCTCGGCGCGCATGACCTGTCGCCACGCTTCCCACGGTCGGGGTCGTCGTCCGCCCGCCCTCACCGGACGGGCCGGCCGGCCGGCCCGCCGTCGTGCGGGCCGGCCGGCAGTGCTCCCGCCGGCGTCCGTCAGAGGACGGTGCCCGGGTCCTCCGGCCGGATGCGGCCGCGCCAGCCCCCGGTGCTGCCGCCCTTCTCGATGTACTCCTTGAACCGGTGCAGGTCGCCCTTGACCCGGCGGTCGATCATGCCGAGCGCGTCCGCGCCCTTCTCGGCCATGCCGGTCGGCTCGACGTCCATGGTGAGCTCCACGCGCGTGTGCGTGTCGTCCAGCTGCTCGAAGCGGACCGAGCCGCGCTGCTGGGTGTCGCCACCCACGGACCGCCAGGTGATGCGGTCGTCGGCGAGCTGGTCGACGATCTCGGTGTCGAACTCGCGCTTCACGCCGCCGATGCTCGTCACCCAGTGGTTGTGCCGCTCGTCCAGCTGGCGGACCTCCTCGACGCCCTCCATGAAGCGCGGGAAGTCCTCGAACTGGGTCCACTGGTCGTAGGCCCGGCGCAGCGGGACCTCCACGTCGACCGTCTCCTTGACCGTGCTCATCGATCCTCCTGTGCGCTCGTCTCGCGGGCCGGTCCGCGCTGCGCGGACCGGCCCGCCGTGCGTGTTCGCGGGGCGGGTACCCGGGTCTCGGCATGTGAAAGATCGTGCGGGCGGGCGATTCGGGGTGTGGTGCCGTCCAGCCGGGAACCCGGCGCCCATGAACGCTGAGAGAGTGCCGCACGAGTCGTACTGGCTGCAGACCGCGCCGCCCGGCGATCCCGCTCCCCCGCCGGACGTCGACCTCGAGGTCGACGTCGCCGTGGTCGGCGGGGGCGTCGCTGGCCTCAGCACGGCCTGGGAGCTGGCCCGGCAGGGCCGCGAGGTGGCCGTCCTGGAGGCAGGGCGGCTCGCCGCCTCGGTCACCGGGCACACCACGGCCAAGCTCACCGCCCTGCACACCCTGGTCTACGACCGGCTGCGCCGCACCCGCGGCCCGGAGGCCGCCCGGCTGTACGCGCGCTCGCAGTCCGAGGCGATCCGGCGCGTCGAGGAGTGCGCCCGGGAGCTGGGCGTCGACTGCGAGTGGGAGGAGGCCGCGGCCCACACGTACGCCGAGGACCCGCGGCACGTCGGGGAACTGCGCGCCGAGGCGGACGCGGCCCGCGAGGCGGGGCTGGACGCGGAGTTCGTCACGGAGACGGACCTGCCCTTCCCGGTGGCCGGAGCGGTCCGTGTGAACGGGCAGGCCCAGTTCCATCCGCGCAAGTACCTGCTGGCGCTCGCGGAGGACCTGCGGCGGCTCGGCGGCGCGGTGTACGAGAACACGCGGGTGACGGGGCTCACCGAGGGCGAGCCCTGTGTGCTGACCACGGAGGCGGGCGTGCGGGTGCGCGCCACGAAGGTCGTCGTCGCCACGCACTACCCCGTGTTCGACCGCGCGCTGCTCTTCGCCCGGCTGTCCTCGCGGCGGGAGCTGGTCGTGGCCGGCCCGATCCCCGAGAGGCGGGCACCGCGCCACATGTACATCACGCCGGAGCGGTCCACGCGCTCGGTGCGCACGGCACCCCTCGGAGAGGGACGCCGGCTCCTGATCGTCACGGGTGAGCACTTCACCCCGGGCACCGCCGACGCGGAGGAACGCTTCGAGCGGCTGGCCGCCTGGGCCGAGCGGCACTTCCCGGAGGTGACGCTCACGCACCGGTGGGCCACCCAGGACAACGACTCGACGGACACCGTGCCGCTCGTCGGGCCGTTCCACGCCGGCAGCCGCCACACCTACGTGGCGACCGGCTTCGGCGGCTGGGGCATGAGCGGCGGCGTGATGGCGGGCCGGCTGCTCGCGGACCTCGTCGGCGGGCGCGAGGTCGCGTGGAGCGGACTGTACGACCCGCGCCGGCTGGGCCCGGTCGTTCGCGAGGGGGGCCGGTTCCTCACCCATCAGGCACAGGTCGCGCGGCACTTCGTCGGCGATCGGATCGCCCCGCTGGCCGGGTCCGGTCCGTCGCCGGACGACATCGCGCCCGGGGACGGGGCGGTGGTGCGGGCGGGCGCGGGGCTGTGCGCCGTCCACCGGGACGAGGAGGGGCGGCTGCACACGCTGTCGGCGCGCTGCACCCACCTCGGCTGCATCGTGTCGTTCAACCGTGCCGAGCAGGCGTGGGAGTGCCCCTGCCACGGCTCCCGGTTCGCCCCGGACGGCGCGGTCGTGCAGGGACCGGCGGTGCGGCCGCTGCCCCGGCGCGATCTCTGACCGGCGTTTCCCTGCCGCAGGTGGGGGGCACCCGGTCGGCACCTCAGAGGGAGCCCCGACCGGGCTCCTCCCGGACAAGGAAGAAGTTGAAGCGCCGTGACCGCGCGGACCGCGAAGAAGGACGTCCTGCACACGCCCCGGACCGGCTGGCTGGGATCCAGGCCCCCGGAGAAGCGGGCGATACGCACCTGCGTCGCCGCCGTGGAGGACAGGAGCACACAGCCCTCGGCCCGCGCCGGAACCGAGTGGAACATCGTCCGCGGCGAGGACTGACCCCCTCCCCGGCCGGTGGCCGATCCCCCCGTCTTCGATCCCCGGAGCGACTGTGAAAGCACTTGTCATCAACTGCACCCTGAAGGGGTCTCCCGAGCCCTCCCACACCGACTCGCCGGCCTCGGTGGTCGCGGACCGGCTCGTCGAGCAGGGCGTGGAGGTGTCCTTCCCGGAACGCGGGGACGTGATGCTGTCCGAGCGGTCGCCGCAGGCCGCGGGCTGAGGAGCGCGTCCATGACCACTGAGGCTCTCGCTCCGCACCCTCCCCTGCGCTGCTGGGTCCTGCCGGGCGTGTACCGCCCGCAGTTCGACACGCGGCTGCTGACCCGTGCCCTGCACCGCGAAGGGGTCACCGCCGGTACCGACGTGCTGGACCTGGGCACGGGCAGCGGCATGCTGGCCGTCGAGGCGGCCCGGCTGGGCGGGCGCGTCACCGCCGTGGACATCTCCCGGCGGGCGCTGGCCGCCGCCTGGTGGAACGCCCGGCAGAACGGGCAGACGCTGCGGCTGCGCCGCGGCGACCTGATGACGGCGGTTCCGGGCCGGCGGTTCGACCTGGTCGTCTCCAACCCGCCGTACGTGCCCGCTCCGGGCGGCCGTCCCCCCAAGGGCGCGGCCCGCGCCTGGGACGCCGGGGCCGACGGCCGGCTGCTGATCGACCGGATCTGCGACCACGCGCCCGCGCTGCTGCGCCCCTCCGGCAGGCTCCTGATGGTGCATTCGCACCTGTGCGGCGTCGACGCCACGCTGGCCCGGCTGACGGCGGCGGGCCTGCGCGCCCGGGTCGTCGAGCGCGCCCAGCTGCCGTACGGCCGGGTGCTGCGCTCCCGGGTGGACTGGCTGCGCGAACGCGGGATGGCGGACGAGGACCTGACGGAGGAACTGGTGGTGATCCGTGGTGAACGCGTCTGAACGGCCCCGCCGCATCCGGGTCCAGCGGGACGGCCCGATGCTGGTGGAGGGGCCTGTGGAGGTGGTCGGCGAGGACGGCGAGGTGACCGTCTGCGACCGGTTCAGCGTGGCCGTGTGCACCTGCCGCCGCAGCAAGATCTTCCCCTGGTGCGACACCAGTCACCGCAAGCGCGCGAAGCGGACGACGAAGGACGAGGACGGGACTGCATGACCACGACGACCGCCCGGCGCCTCTCACGGCGCACGGTGCCCGCGCTGCCCGAGCCGCGCGGCCCGCTGTCCGCCGCCGTCATGGGGCTGCTGCGCGGTGAGCGGGACGTCGACGTCCCCTCGCCGGCCGCGTCGGAGCCGTACGGCGACGACCTTCAGCTCGCCCTGTACGTCCTGTACGAACTGCACTACCAGGGCTTCGACGGCGTGCCCGACGAGCGGGAGTGGGACAGCGGACTGCTCGCCGTGCGCGGCGCGCTGGAGGACCGGTTCCTGGGCGCACTGCGCGCCGACGTGCCGGTCGGCGCCGGCGACAGCGCGTGGGCGGCGCTGGACGAGCTGCAGGTCGAGCCGGTGGACGGCACCGGGAGCGTCTCGCACTTCCTGCGGGACGAGGGCACCGTCGCCCAGCTGCGCGAGTACGCGGCGCTGCGCTCGTTGTACCACCTGAAGGAGGCCGACCCGCACGCCTGGGTCATCCCCCGCCTCTATGGGCGGGCCAAGGCGGCGATGGTCGCCGTGGAGTTCGACGAGTTCGGCGGGGGCCGTGCGGACGAGATCCACGCCCAGCTGTTCGCCGACCTGATGACGGACCTGGGGCTGGAGACGGCGTACGGGCACTATCTCGACGCGGCACCCGCGGAGATGCTGGCGACGGTCAACCTGATGTCCCTGTTCGGTCTGCACCGGGCGCTGCGGGCCGCCCTCGTGGGGCATTTCGCCTCGGTCGAGGTCACCTCGTCGCCGGGTTCGCGGCGGCTCGCCGAGGCGCTGCGGCGGGTGGGGGCGGGCGCGGCTGCCGTGCGGTTCTACGCCGAGCACGTCGAGGCGGACGCGGTGCACGAGCAGGTCGTGCGGCACGACGTCATCGGCGGGCTCCTGGAGGAGGAACCCGCTCTGGAGGCCGACGTGGTGTTCGGCATCCGCGCCACCGGGCATCTGGAGGACCGGCTGGCGGACCGGCTGCTCGCCGCGTGGCGGGACGGCAGGTCGGCGCTGCGGTCCCCGGAGCGGGCCGGCACGGCCGCCTGACCTACGGCGCCGCATCGGGGACGGGACTCGGGGAACCCGGTCCCCATGGTCATCAACCACGCCGAAGCCCCTGTCCTCGAGGCGCTCGCCGCCTATCAGAACGCCGACGAACTGGCCTTCACGCCCCCGGGTCACAAGAGGGCCCGCGGCGCGGACCCGCGGGCGCGTGCCGTGCTGGGCGACGCCGTGTTCTTCGGGGACGTCCTCGCCAACGGCGGTCTCGACGACCGGCTCGCGCGCAACCAGGTCCTGGTCCGAGCCGAGCAGTTGATGGCCGACGCCGTCCACGCGGACCACACGTTCTTCTCGACCTGCGGCAGCTCCCTGTCGGTGAAGGCCGCGATGCTGACCGTGGCCTGCCCCGGCCACAAGCTCCTCGTCGGCCGCGACGCCCACAAGTCGGTCGTCGCCGGGCTGATCCTTTCCGGCGTGGCGCCGGTGTGGGTGGAGCCCCGGTGGGACGCCGAGCGGAGCATCGCGCACCCGCCGTCGACGGAGGCGTACGAGAAGGCGTTCGAGGAGCATCCGGACGCGGACGGAGCCCTGGTCACCAGCCCGACCCCGTACGGGGCGGCCGCCGACCTCGCCGGGATCGCGGAGGTCTGCCACCGTCGCGGCAAGCCGCTGGTCGTGGACGAGGCGTGGGGCGCGCACCTGCCCTTCCACACCGACCTGCCGGCCTGGGCGATGGACGCGGGCGCCGACATCTGCGTGACCAGCATCCACAAGATGGGCAGCGGCCTGGAACAGGGTTCGGTCTTCCACCTCCAGGGTGATCTGATCGACCCGGCGGAGCTGGCCTCCCGCGCCGACCTCCTGGACACGACCAGCCCCAACGTGCTGATCTACGCCGGGATCGACGCGTGGCGGCGGCAGATGGTGCAGCACGGCCACGACCTCATCGGCGGGGCGCTCAAGCTGGCCGCGCGCACCCGTGAGGCCATCGAGGCGATCGACGGGATGCACGTCCACGACGAGGCGGACTTCTGCGGCCCCGGCCTGGCCTCCGGCTTCGACCCGCTGCCGGTGGTCATCGACATCAGCGCGCTCGGCACGACCGGCTACCGGGCGGCGGACTGGCTGCGCGAACACCACCACATCGACGGGCACCTGTTCGACCACCGGAGGATCAGCGCGCAGCTCACCCACGCCGACGACGAGCAGACCACGGACCGTCTGCTGACGGCGCTGCGCGACCTCGCCGGCCACGCCTCCGAGCTCCACGACGCCCCGCGGGTGGCGGTCCCCTCCCCCGCCGAGCTGCGGATGGAGCAGGCCGACCTGCCCCGGGACGCCTACTTCGCCCGGCACGAGAAGGTCGCCCCGCGGGACGCCGTCGGCCGGGTCGCCGCCGAGATGATCACCCCGTACCCGCCCGGCATCCCCGCGGTACTGCCCGGCGAGCGGCTGACCGAACCGGTGCTGGAGTACCTGCTGACGGGGGTCGAGGCGGGGATGTTCCTGCCGGACGCGGCCGACCAGCGGCTCGGTACGGTCCGGGTCGTCGCCGAGGACTGACCGCCGCCCCGCCCGCCTCACCCGTGCACCGCCGTTACACCGGCATCACCACCGGGTACTCGACTGCGCGTTTCGCCCATATCGACCATTTCCCAGGGAGAGACGTGACTGACGACTCCGGGAGCACCCCCCGCACGGACCCGACGGACACGAAGAAGGTCGCCCTCCTGGTGGTCGACATGATCAACACCTATGACCACGAGGACGCCGAGCTGCTCGTGCCGTCCGTCGAACGGGTCGTGCCGGTCCTCGCGGACCTGATCGCGCGGGCGCGCTCGGCGGACGTGCCGGTGATCTACGCGAACGACAACTTCGGGGCCTGGCGCTCCCATCACGGCGAGCTGGTGGAGAACGCGCTGTCCAAGCCGCGCGCCGACCTGGTCGAGCCGATCCGCCCGGACGAGGAGTCGCTGTTCGTGGTGAAGGCCCGGCACTCCGCCTTCTACGAGACGCCCTTGTCGTATCTGCTGTGGCGGCTGGGGGTGGGGCACGTGGTGCTGGCGGGGCAGGTCACGGAGCAGTGCGTGCTGTACTCGGCGCTGGACGCGCACATCCGGCACCTGGGCGTCACGGTGCCGAGGGACGCCGTCGCCTCGATCCACCCGCATCTGGCGTCCGCCGCGCTGGAGATGATGGAGCTCAACATGGGGGCGCGGATCGTCGACGCGGCGGACGTCGACTTCGGCGGGTGAGTCAGCGCCGGGTCCCGGCCGCCGCCTTCGCGGTGTCGTCCGGGGACGTCCCGGCGTGCCGGTGACCGGAAGAGGCACCGCGGCGGACGACGAGCACGGCGGCCAGGGCGACGGCGAGACCGAGGGCGGTCTGCGCGCCGAAGGGCTCGCCGAACATGAGCGCTCCCCAGACCGCCGTCACGGGTGCCATCAGGAACATCAGGGTGTTGACCTGGGTGACGCCCGAGCGGCTGAGGATGATCCAGTACAGGCCGTACCCGCCGAACGTGGCGAGGACGACGAGCCAGGCGGTCGCGACCCAGAAGGAGGGCTCGGCGGGCGGGACGGCCGCCCCGGTGCCGACGGCCAGCGCGGTGAAGACGACGGCGCTGGTCAGACAGTGCGTGGTCAACGCGGCCCCGGGCGCCACCTTCGTACGGGAGCGGCCCTCGAGGAAGGTGGCCGCGACCAGCGACAGCATGCCGAGGAACGGGACGGCGTAGGCCCACCAGGCCGCGTGCCCGCCGGACGCGGCGTCGGCGCCCGTGACGACGGCGACGCCGGCCACGCCGAGGCCGAGACCGAGCCACTGGCGGCGTGAGACGTACTGGTGGAGGAGCGGCCCGGCCAGCGCCCCGGCGACGAGGGGCTGCACGCCGTCGATCAGGGCCGTGGTGCCGCTGGACACGCCGAGCTGGATGGCCCAGTAGACGGTGAGCAGATAGCCGCTCTGCGAGAGGGCGCCGACGACGACCTGCCGGGCCACGTCCCGGAGGGTGAGGCCTCGCCAGGAGGACCGGGCCAGCGCCACGGCGAGCAGCACGAGGGCGAGCGGCAGGAACCGCCACATCAGCAGGGTGACGGCGGAGGCGCTCCCCGCGCCGAGCTTTGCCCCGATGAACCCGGAGCTCCAGCAGATCACGAAGGCGGCCGACAGCAGCGCGTTCATGCGTGGGCCTCCAGTAAACAGATCGGTATAGTCACTGCCCGACCCACTATACAGATCGGTATACACTGGAGCCATGGAGAGCGTGCGGAGTCCGCGACGGATCACGATGACGCCGGCCGCGCTGCGGGTGCGGACGGCCGCGGACCGGCTGTTCTACGAGCGGGGCATCCACGCCGTGGGCGTCGACCTGATCGCCGCCGAGGCCGGGGTCACCAAGAAGACGATCTACGACCGGTTCGGCTCCAAGGAGCAGCTGGTCGTGGAGTACCTCGCCGACCGGGACGAACGCTGGCGGGCCTTCCTCGACGGCCGACTGGACGCCGCCGGGCCGGACGCCCGCGCCCGCGTCCGGGCCGTCTTCGACGCCTCGCTCGCCTGGGCCGGGGACCACAACTCCAAGGGCTGCAGCATGGTCAACGCGCATGCCGAGATCAGCGACCCCGCCCATCCCGCGTACCCGATCATCACCGGCCAGAAGGCGTGGATGCTGGCCCTCTTCACCGGGCTCGCGCGGGAGGCCGCCCCCGGGGACGCCGAGCGGCTCGGGCGCTCGCTGACGCTGCTCCACGAGGGCGCGCTCGTCGCGTACGGCCTGCGCGTCTTCCCGGACCCCATCGGCCACGCCCGCGACGAGGCCGAGGCCCTGCTGGACGCCGCCCGGGCTCAGCGGCCCTGACGCCGGCTGCGCACCAGCAGATACAGGAAGTACGGCGTCCCGACGGCCGCCGTCATCAGGCCCGCGCCGAGCTGGGCCGGCGCGATCACGGTACGGCCCAGCAGATCCGCCGTGCCGACCAGCACGGCCCCGAGCAGCACGGCGGCGGGGAGCACCCGGACGTGCCGCCGCCCCACGAGCGCCCGTGCCGCGTGCGGGGCCACGAGCCCGACGAAGCCGATCGTGCCGGCGGCGGCGACGGCGGTGGCACTGAGCAGGACGGCGAGCACGAGGAAGCCGAACCGCCCCCGCGCCAGGCCCAGTCCGAGCAGCCGCGGCGTGTCGTCGTCCAGCGAGACGAGGTCCAGCTCGGTCCGCCGGAACACGGCGACGGCCAGCCCGACGACGAGGACGGCGGCGAGCGGCACGAGGTCCGGCGGGGTCCGGCCGTAGGTGGAGCCGGACAGCCAGGTGAGCGCCTTCGTCGCGTTGAACGGGTCGGTGAGCACGATGAGCAGGCTGATCAGCGCGGTGGACGCGGTGGCCACGCCGATGCCGACGAGGACGAGCCGGTTCTGCTGGAAGCCGCCGCGCGCGGCCAGCCCGAAGACGAGGGCGGAGCTGACCGCGGCACCGGCGAAGGCCGCGCCGGCCATGCCCCACGACCCGGCCATGGGCACCGTGGTCACCAGCAGGACCGCGCCGAGCGCCGCCCCGCCCGAGACGCCGAGGACGCCGGGCTCCGCGAGCGGGTTGCGTGTCACCGCCTGCACGAGCGTGCCGGCCAGGGCGAGCGCCGCGCCCGCGAGGAGCGCGGCGAGGACGCGGGGCGTCCGGGTGTCGAGGACGAAGGAGACGCTGCGGCCCGCCCTGCCCTGCGCCCAGTTCACGACGTCGCCCAGCAGCAGCTTGCTGTCGCCCAGCAGGACGGCCACGACCGCGACGCCCACGAGGAGGGCGGCCAGCACGGCCGTGGTGGTGAGGAACACGGCCCGGCTGCGGATGCGCAGCCGGTCGGGCGGGGCGCTCGCGGCGCCGTCCTTCAGCCGGGTCGCCATCACGACGAGGAACACGGCGCCGAGGAGGCTGGTGACGACGCCCGTCGGCACGGCGACCGCCAGGTCGGAGGGGACGAGTGCGCGCAGCAGCACGTCCGAGCCGAGCACGAGGGCCGCGCCCGTGAGGCCCGCGGCCGGCAGGCGGCCGCGGGTACGGGTGAGGCCGTGGGCCCTGCGGGCGAGGGCCCTCACCAGGGCCGGGGCGCACAGGCCGACGAAGCCGATGGGCCCGGCCAGGGTGACGGCCGTGGCCGACAGCAGCGAGGCGAGCACCACCACGGTGACCCGGGTGGCCCGCACCGGGACGCCGAGGCCGCGGGCGGCGTCCTCGCCGAGGGCCAGGGCGTCGAGACGCCGCGCGACCAGCAGCAGGCCGACGAGGCCGGCGACGGCCAGGGGTGCCATCTGGAGCACGCCGTCGAAGCCGCTCTGCGCGACGCTGCCCTGGTTCCACTGGTAGAGGCCCTGCGTCTCCTGCGGGAACAGCAGCAGCAGTCCCTCGGTCACGGCGGTGAGGCCGAGGGCGAGGGCGGTGCCGGCGAGCACGAGCCGTACGGTGCCGGCGCCCAGGCCCGACAGGCCGAGGACGACGGCCGCCGCGGCGAGGCTGCCGGCGAACGCGATCCCGGAGGAGGCGATCAGCGGCAGCGAGACACCGGTGACGGCGGCCACGCCGAGAGCCAGGTAGGAACCGGCGTTGACGGCGAGGGTGTCGGGCGAGGCGAGCACGTTGCGGCTGACCGCCTGCAGGGCGGTGCCCGCGATACCGAGGACGGCGCCGACGAGGAGACCGGCGACCGCCCTCGGCAGCCGGGAGGCGATGACGACCGAGGCGTCGCCAGCGTCGGCGCGGCCGGTGAGCGCCTTCCAGACCTCGCCGCCTCCGACGTCGGCCGTGCCCTGTGTGATGTCGACGACCGCGAGGGCCGCGACCAGCAGGACCAGGGCGGCCGTCACCGCGGCCGTGCCCGTCCCGGAGGCGGCGGCCGTCGGACGGGCGACGGAAGGGGGTGCGGTGACGGTCATCTGCTACTTCGTCAGCTCGCCGACGACCGCGTCGACGTACCGCTCCATGGAGCCGGGGCCGCCGAACATCCAGATGCCGTCGGGCAGCCGGTGCACGTGGTCCTTCTTCACGAACGGCAGCGAAGTCCACACCTTGTCGTCGGCGAGGGCGCCGGTGAACGGGGTGCTGCTCTTGTCGCCGTCGTTGCCGATGTAGGCGAACCGCACGTCGGCGGGCAGCCTGGTGAGGCCCTCGACGTCGGTGGTGCCGAGGCCGTAGTCCTTGTCGCCTTCGACGGTCCAGGCGTTCCTCAGGCCGAGCTTCTCGTTGACGGCGCCGATGAGCGAACCGCTGGTGTACGGCCGGAGCGAGACCTGGTTGGAGATGTCGTAGCCGTCGGCGAAGGCGAACGACGCGCCGTCGAGACCGGCGTCGGCGAGGGCCTTCGCGCCCTCCTTCAGCTTGGCCTCGAAGCCCTTCTTGATCTCGCCGGCGCGCTCGCTGGTGCCGGTGGCCTCCGCGAGGAGGTCGAGGTTCTTCGTCATCCGCCCCAGCGGGTCGGACGCGTCGGCGGAGCGCACCTCGATCACGGGCGCGATCTCGCGCAGCTGCTTCACGGCGGCGGGCGGAAGATCGGTGCTGGCGACGATGAGGTCCGGGGCGAGCGCGGCGACGGTGTCCATGCTGGGCTCGCCGCGGGTGCCGATGTCCTTGGGGTCGTTCTTCAGCGGGACCGCCTGGTCCCAGGTCTTGTAGCCCTTGACGTCGGCGACGCCGACCGGGTCGACGCCGAGCGACACCAGCAGCTCGACCTCGTGCCACTCGGTGCCGACCACCTTCTCGGCCGGTCCGTCGAGCTTCACCTCGGTGCCGGAGGCATCGGTGAGCGTGATGGCCTCGTCCCGCTTCTTCGGCGCGGCGTCGTCGGCCGCGGGTTCGGTGGTGCCGCAGGAGGTCAGGGCGAGGGCCGCGGCGGTGGCGACCGCAGCGGTCGTGATCAGGCGTCTCATGAGGGAGTGCCGGTCCTTTCGGTTCGCGTGTGGTGGCGGCCGAGGGCGCGGGTGCGCGGCCGGCCGGTGAGCGGGTCGGTGCCGACCTCGATACGGATGCCGTAGACACGGGTCAGCCGCTCGGCGGTCAGTACGTCGTCGGGAGTGCCGTCCGCGACGACACGTCCCTCGTGCAGCAGGACGACGCGGTCGGCGAGCGCCGCGGCCTGGTCGAGGTCGTGCAGGACGGCGCCGACGGCGATGCCGTGGTCGTCGGCCAGGTCGCGGACCAGGTCGAGGAGTTCGATCTGGTAGCGCAGGTCGAGGTAGGTGGTGGGTTCGTCGAGCAGGAGCACTCCGGTCTCCTGGGCGAGGCAGCTCGCCAGCCAGACCCGCTGCAGCTGCCCTCCGGAGAGGTGCTCGACACCGCGTCCGGCGAGATCGCCGACGCCGGTCAGGTCGAGCGCGCGCTCGACCGCGGCGGCACCGTCCGGGTCCGCCCCGCCCCACCGGCCCCGGTGGGGGTACCGGCCGAACTCGACGACGTCCCGTACGGTCAGGCCGCTGGGGGTGGGGCGGCCCTGCGTCAGCAGGCTGACGCGGCGCGAGAACGCACGCGGGGTCAGCGCGAGTCCGTCGGCGCCGTCGACCAGGAGGGTGGCGGTGCGCGGCCTCTGCAGGCGCGCCACGGTCCGCAGCAGCGTGGACTTCCCGCTGCCGTTGGGTCCCACCAGCACGGTCACCTCACCGGGCCGGAGCGACAGCGACGCGCCATGGACGACGTCGACGCCTTCGTATGCCACGGTGACGTCCGTGGCCGACAGTTCATGCCCGCGGGGACGCGCCGCCGCCGAAGCCGTTTCCTCTGCTCGCACGGACTCAGGTTAGCCTAACCTAAGCTCCCATGATCAGGGGGTCCGCTCCCCGGACACGACTCCCTCCGGACCCGCCCGGCACGCTTCCCCGGCACGGGGCCCTCGCCGCCTACTGTGGCGAGCCACGCGATCTCGCCGCGATCCGAGGAGGGATGACCGTGGCCCAGGCACGGCCCGGGGGCGAAGCGCGGGGCCGGGCTCCGCTGCTGGCCGTGTGCGCCGGGTACTTCATGGTGATCCTGGACGTGACCGTCATCAACGTCGCCGTCCCCGTCGTCGGCCGCGACCTCTCCGCCTCGCTCACCGGCGTCCAGTGGGTCACCGACGGCTACACGCTCGTCCTCGCCGGGTTCCTGCTGACCGGCGGCGCGCTCGGTGACCGGCTGGGCAACCGCCGGGTCTTCTGCGCGGGCGTGGCCGTGTTCACCGCCGCGTCCGCCGCCTGTGCGCTCGCGCCGGACGCGACGTTCCTCGTCGCCGCCCGCCTCGTGGAGGGGCTGGGCGCGGCCCTCATCGTTCCGGGCTCCCTCGCCCTGCTCCAGCAGGCGTATCCGGAACCGGCGGCCCGCTCGCGCGCCTTCGGGCTGTGGGGGTCGATGGCGGGCATCGCGGCCTCGGCCGGCCCGCTGCTCGGCGGAGCGCTCGTGTCCACCGTCGGCTGGCGCTGGGTCTTCCTCGTCAACCTCCCGGTCGGCGCGGCCTGTCTGGCGCTGACGCTGCGCCATGTGGCGCCCTCGCCCCGCCGGGCCGACCGAGCCCTGGACTGGCCCGCGCAGTGCGCGGTCGTGGCGGCCGTCGCCCTGCTGACCGCCTCTCTCAACGAGGCCGGGCGGCGCGGCTGGACCGATCCGGCCGTCCTCGCGGGCCTGGGCCTGGCCGTCCTCGCCGCCGTCGCGTTCGCCGTCCGCGAGGGGCTGGCCCGCTCCCCCGCGCTGCCGCCGCGTCTGCTGCGGGCGCGGGAGGTGAGCGGCGGCGCCGCGATCGGCCTGCTCTTCAACTTCGCCTTCTACGGCATGGTGTTCACCGCCAGCCTGGAGTTCCAGCGGGAGCGCGGCTACAGCGCCTTCGAGACGGGGCTGGCGCTCTTCCCGGCGGTGGCGATGACCATGTTCGCCTCCGTCCTGTCCGGCCGGCTGGCCCGCCGTACCGGCGACCGGCCCCTGGTGGTCACCGGGATGCTCGTGGCCGCTCTCGGCCTCGCCGGATGGGCGGCGGCGGGCCCCGACCCCGGCTACGCCCTCCTGGTGGCGCCGATGATGGCGGCGGGCTTCGGCACCTCGTTCGCGCTGACCGGCTCGACGACCACCGTCATGGGCGCCGTGCCCGCCGGGTACGCGGGCACCGCCTCAGCGCTGTTCAACACCACGCGCCAGATCGGCAGCGCCACAGGGGTCGCTCTCGGCGGCAGCCTGCTCGCCTCCGCCGCCGACCCGTCGTCCGGCCTGCGGATCAGCATGGCCGCCGGCGCCGCCGCCTACCTCATGGCCGCCGTCCTGGCCGGGCGCTGCGTCCCCAAGCGGTGACCGGCCCCCTCCGCCACGGCACCCCGCGCGCTACTGTCGCGATCATGGACGACACGTGGCGCGAGGACAGGATCGGCAGTGCCTTGCGGGGGCGGAACCCCACCGTGCTGCGCCGGCTGGACGCCGGGTTCGCGGTGATCGGGGACACGCAGTTCCTCCCCGGCTACTGCGTGCTCCTGTCGGACGACCCGACGGCCCAGCGGCTGTCCGACCTCCCGCGGGACAGACGGCTGGCCTTCCTTTCCGACATGGACCGGCTCGGCGAGGCCGTCGAACGCGCCTGCGGAATGCTGGACCCCGGCTTCCGCCGGGTGAACCTCGAGATCCTGGGCAACACCGACCCCTTCCTGCACGCGCACGTGTGGCCCCGCTACGACTGGGAGCCGGACGAGCTGGTGGGGGTGCCGGTGTGGCTGTACCCGCGCGGCTCCTGGAGCGACCCGGAGCACGCCCTCGGCCCGCGCCACGGCCCCCTGCGCGACGCGATCGGCGCGGAGCTCGACCGCCGGGCGGTCACCGGATCACCGCGCTGACCCGCGCGGACGGCCGCCGGACGCGCCGCCGCGTGGAATGCTGAGGCCGGCACGGCCTGGAACCGAGAGGTGGAGGACGCGATGGACTGGGCCCGGTTCGCGCAGCAGATGGCGTCGATGGCACGCGATCTGCTGGCGCAGGAGTCGGTCGACGCGACCCTGGAACGGATCACGCACTCCGCCACCGAGCTGGTGGAGGGCTGCGACTCCGCGGGGATCCTGGTGCTGCACGGCGACAAGGTCCAGACGCTGGCCCCCACCGACGACCTCGTCGTGGCGAGCGACCGGATCCAGGCGGAGCTGAGGGAGGGCCCCTGCTTCGACGCCGCACGCGCCCGTACCGGTGAACGGCTCTACCGTATCCACGACTTCACCACGGACACCGGCCGCTGGCCCCGCTTCGCGTCCCGCGCCGTGGAGATCGGCGTGGGCAGCATGATGGGCTTCCTGCTCTACACCGAGGACGAGGATCTCGGCGCCCTGAACCTCTACTCCAGCGAGCCGGGCGCCTTCACCGAGGCGAGCGAGCTCGCCGGGTGGCTGCTCGCCTCCCACGCCGCGATCGCCTTCTCCAGCGCCCGCACCCACGCCCAGATGGCGGAAGCCGTCGCCACCCGCCATGTGATCGGCGAGGCCATGGGCCTCCTCATGGGCCGTCACGGACTGGACGAGACGCGGGCCTTCGACGTCCTGCGCCGCTACTCGCAGGAGAACAACGTCAAACTCCGCGAGGTCGCCCGGCTGGTCTGCGAGAAGGGCGCCCTGACCTGAGGGGCGGGCCCCTGTGCGGAGGGCGGCCCGCACTCTAGACCACCGCCCTCCCGCCACGCCCGGGGGGCCGTGTTCGACGTCGCCGAGCCGGGAGTGGAGAATCGGGGCCATGAGCGAGAACGTCTTTTTCCAGATCTCGGCCGACGGCGAGGACCTCGGCCGCATCGTCTTCCGGCTCTTCGACGACGTCGTGCCGAAGACCGCGCGCAACTTCCGTGAGCTGGCTACCGGCCAGAACGGCTACGGCTACAACGGCGCGCCGTTCCACCGGGTCATCCCCGAGTTCATGCTGCAGGGCGGCGACTTCACCAACGGCAACGGCACCGGCGGCAAGAGCATCTACGGCGAGAAGTTCGCCGACGAGAACTTCCAGCTGAAGCACGACCGTCCGTACCTGCTGAGCATGGCGAACGCCGGACCGAACACCAACGGTTCCCAGTTCTTCATCACCACGGTCGTCACGCCGTGGCTGGACGGCAAGCACGTCGTCTTCGGCGAGGTCGTCGAGGGCCAGGACGTCGTCAAGGCGGTCGAGGCCCTGGGCAGCCGCTCGGGCACGACGGCCAAGAAGATCGTCATCACGGACTCCGGCATCGCCGCCTGACCTACGGACGGCACAGGACGGCCCGGCGTGGGATCCACGCCGGGCCGTTCGCGTCACCGGGGCGTCAGGCGTCGCCGGCCCCCTCGAAGGTGCCGCCGCCCGCGGCCGGGCCCAGCCGCCGGTACGCCGCGCGCGCGTAGCGCACCCTCGCCAGCACCGTGCCCACGAGCGCGGCGGTGAGCAGACACGCGAGCCAGAACGCGTCACGGGACCCGGCCCAGGTCAGCGTGCCCTCGGGCGGCACACCGAAGGCGTTGAGGAAGAGCCAGCACAGGACGGCCGTCCCCGGGGCCGCGCTGAAGCGGGCGCCCAGCCCCAGGAACGCGGCCAGCAGCGACAGCGCGGTCAGCGCCAGGAAGGGCCGGTCCGGGCCGACGACGGCGTTGACGAAGGCCACGAGGGTCAGTGCCCCGCCGAACGCCCCGGCCCACACCAGGCGCGTGGGCACGGGCTGAGGGACGGGCCTGGCGCCATTGCCGAGGGACACCCACTCGATCACTGCGGTGCTTCCTTCCGGTCCGCCCCCGCCGCCCGGCGGGAGGAGAGCGTCCCGGTCGCCACGGCGCATGAAACTGAACCCTGATTGTCTCACTGGGCCCTGTGCGGCCTCCGCGCCCGGTTCCCGGGGTCCGCTCGTAGGGTGGCACCGGCCGTGCGCCGGGGAAACAGCCGTTCCGGCCAGTCGTGCGGCCCCTCCCCCGGCCATGTCCCGTCCACGTCGCCCTCCCCGTCCCGCGGATCAGCCGGGTGGACGGCCGTCGCGGCGCCCGCCGCGGGTGCGCTGGGGGTCGCAGCGCTCCACGGCGATGCCGGTGAGCACCAGGCCCGCGGCGATGACCAGCCCGTCGGCCACGGCGATGCCGGTCCCGAGGGTGGTGAGGCCGACCGCCAGCAGCCACCGGGCGCGGGTGCGGCGGTACTCCTGGGGGCGGGCGGGGCGGCCCGCGCGGAACCGCCGGACGAAGCGGGGATCGTCCCGCAGGAGGCGGGTCTCCAGCGCGACCAGGCGGTCGTCGTCGGACGAGGACGAGGGCATGGCTCCTCCTTCCCGGAGCGCGTCGCCGCGCCTGGAGCCGTTCCGATCGAGGGGGGGTACCGACAGTCGAACCCGCGCGGTCGCGCCCCCGCCATCGGTCCCCGCACCCATGTTTCCCGGGGCGCGACACCCACAAGCGCGGGACTTGGGACCTGCACGAACCCCTCGCACACACGGCGCCGGGCGGCGGCCCCGGCGGGGTGTCCCCCACCGGAACCGCCGCACGGGGCCGTTCATCGTTCGCGCGCTGCCGGCAGTCGCCGCGCAGGGCTCACACAGATCCGGCCGGACCGCTCTGGACCGTCTGCGCGGACTCCTC
This sequence comes from Streptomyces sp. NRRL WC-3605, assembly GCF_001509795.1. Lineage (GTDB taxonomy): Bacteria > Actinomycetota > Actinomycetes > Streptomycetales > Streptomycetaceae > Streptomyces > Streptomyces viridochromogenes. The sequence continues at coordinate 137,156 of NZ_LLZN01000102.1, forward strand.
GGGAAGCCGTTCCTCCGCCGGAGGCGGCGTGGTGCCGCCCCGGCGGCGGGCGAACCAGGCCGCGGCGGGCTCGGTGTAACGGGCGGTCAGGGGGCCCACGACGACCAGGATGAGGACGTAGGCCGTGGCCAGCGGGCCGAGCGAGGGCTCGATGCCGGCGGTGACGGCGAGTCCGGCGATGACGATGGAGAACTCGCCTCGGGCGACGAGCGTGCCGCCCGCGCGCCAGCGGCCCTTGACCCCGACCTCGGCGCGCTTGGCCGCCCAGTAGCCGGTGGCGATCTTCGTGGCGGTCGTGACGACGGCCAGCGCGAGGGCCGGCAGCAGCACGGGCGGGATGCTCGCCGGGTCGGTGTGCAGTCCGAAGAAGACGAAGAACACCGCGGCGAACAGGTCCCGCAGCGGCGCGAGCAGGTTGTGTGCGCCCTCGGCGACCTCACCGGACAGGGCGATGCCGACGAGGAAGGCGCCGACGGCCGCGGAGACCTGCAACTGCTGGGCGATGCCCGCGACCAGCAGGGTCAGGCCGAGCACGACCAGGAGCAGCTTCTCGGGGTCGTCGCTGGAGACGAAGCGCGAGATGTGCCGTCCGTAGCGCACGGCCAGGACCAGGACGAGCCCGGCCACACCGAGCGCGATGGCCAGGGTGAGGCTGCCCGCCGCGATGCCGGCCCCGGCCAGCAGGGCGGTGAGGATCGGCAGGTAGACGGCCATGGACAGGTCCTCGAGGACCAGGATGCTCAGGATGACCGGGGTCTCGCGGTTGCCGAGCCGCCCCAGGTCGCCGAGGACCTTCGCGATGACGCCCGACGACGAGATCCAGGTGACGCCGGCCAGGACGACGGCGGCGACCGGGCCCCAGCCCAGCAGCAGCGCCATGGCGGCGCCCGGCAGGGCGTTCAGGGTGGCGTCGACGAGACCCGCCGGGTACTGCGTCTTGAGGTTGGAGACGAGGTCGCTGGCCGTGTACTCCAGGCCGAGCATCAGCAGCAGCAGGATGACGCCGATCTCGGCGCCGATCGCCACGAACTCCTCACTGGTGCCGAGCGGCAGCAGCCCGCCCTCGCCGAAGGCGAGACCGGCGAGCAGGTAGAGGGGGATCGGCGAGAACTGCAGGCGTCCGGCCAGCCGGCCGAGCAGGCCCAGGCCGAGGATGATGGCGCCGAACTCGATGAGGAAGACTGCGGAGGAGTGCATCGAATCACTCCCGCCCGAGTATCGCGGCGGCCGCCTCCACGCCCTCGCGGGTGCCGATGACGATCAGGATGTCTCCCCCGGCCAGCCGGAAGTCCGGCGTCGGCGAGGGGATCGCCTGGGCGCGCCGCAGGACGGCGACGAGCGAGGCCCCGGTCTCGGTGCGCATCTTCGTGTCGCCGAGGACGCGCCCGTTCCAGTACGAGGTGCTGGACAGCTCGATGCGCTCGGCGACCAGACCCAGGTCGGTCGTCGACAGCAGGTTCGGGCTGTGGTGGGAGGGGGCCAGCGCGTCGATCAGCGAGGCGGTCTCCGGTTCGGTCAGGTGCAGCGACTGGGCGCACGCGTCGGGGTCGTCGGCCCGGTAGACGTTCACCGTCCTGGTGCCGTCCCGGTGGGCGATCACCGACAGATGGCGGTGCTCCCGTGTGGTGAGGTCGTACTGGACACCGATCCCCGGCAAGGGCGTGGTGCTCATCCGCGGAGCAGGCACAACCCCTCCCCTCCATGTTCGTTCGCGATTGTGGTGCGGGCACGGCGCGTCGGCCCGGTGGCCCACCGTGCGGGGCTCATCGTGCCAGGTGAGCGGGAGCGGGCGACATGGGTGTCAGCACGGATGGACGGAGGGTGGCGCCGGCGGTGAGAATGCGCGCGGGGCAGTGTGCCCCTTCACAGGCCGGGCCCCTGTCGGGTCCTCCGGCGCCACGGGAGACAGTGGAGGTGAGCATCGGCGGGAAGGGCGGCGATCATGACGTTGTACTGGCGGATCTTCCTCCTCGACGCGGCGGTGCTGCTCGCCGCGGTCCTGCTGCTCCTGGGGCCGGTCACCGTGTCCACCCCGGTGCTGCTCGGCGAGGCGCTGGTCCTGCTGACGGGACTCGCCGTGATGCTGGTCGCCAACGCCGTCCTGCTGCGCTTCGGGCTCGCCCCGCTGGCCCGGCTGACCCGCGCCATGGCCACCGCCGACCTGCTGCGCCCCGGCAGCCGTACGAACGTCACCGGGCCCGGTGAGATGGCCGAGCTGACCAACACGTTCAACGCGATGCTCGCCCGTCTGGAGGCCGAGCGGGCCACCAGCACCGGCCGGGTGCTGTCCGCGCAGGAGGCCGAGCGGCACCGTCTCGCGCAGGAGCTGCACGACGAGGTCGGCCAGACCCTCACCGCGGTCCTGCTCCAGCTCAAGCACGCCGCCGACCGGGCGCCCGAGACGGTGCGCGCCGATCTGCGCCAGGCGCAGGAGACCACCCGCGCGGGCCTGGAGGAGATCCGCCGCATCGCCCGCCGGCTGCGCCCCGGCGTCCTGGAGGAGCTGGGGCTGCACAGCGCCCTGCGGGCCCTGACGAACGAGTTCACCACCTCCCGGCTGAGCGCCACGACGCACATCGCGCCCGGGGTGCCCGCCCTGGACCCGGCGACCGAACTCGTCCTGTACCGCGTCGCGCAGGAAGGGCTCACCAACACCGCCCGGCACGCCCGTGCCACCCGGGTCGAGGCGCACCTGCGCCCCGAGGCCGACGGCCGGGTGACCCTGCTGGTCCGCGACGACGGCCGCGGGATCGGGTCGGCACCGGAGGGCGCCGGCCTCAGCGGCATGCGGGAGCGGGCCCTGCTGGTCGGCGCCGAGCTCACCGTCGGCCCCGGCCCGCGCGGCGGGACCGAGATCCGCCTGTGCGTCGACGGCAGTCCGTCCGGCCCCCGTCCCCAGGAGAACGCACGATGACCGCACCCGCCCGCATCCTGCTCGCCGACGACCACGCCCTGGTGCGTCGCGGAGTGCGGCTGATCCTCGACGCCGAGCCCGATCTGACGGTCGTGGCCGAGGCCGCCGACGGCGCGGAGGCCGTCGAGCGGGCCCGGGAGCTGGGCGACGGCGTCGACCTGGCCATCCTCGACATCGCCATGCCCCGGCAGACCGGGCTCCAGGCGGCGCGCGAGCTGTCCCGCGTCCAGCCCGGCCTGCGCACACTGATGCTGACGATGTACGACAACGAGCAGTACTTCTTCGAGGCGCTCAAGGCGGGCGCCTCCGGGTACGTCCCGAAGTCCGTCGCCGACCGGGACCTGGTGGAGGCGTGCCGCGCGGCGCTGCGCGACGAGCCGTTCATCTACCCGGGTGCCGAGTCGGCGCTGATCCGCACCTATCTGGACCGCATCCGCTCCGGTGACCGGCTGCCGGCGCGCCCGATCACGGAGCGGGAGGAGGAGATCCTGAAGCTCGTCGCCGAGGGGCACTCCTCGAAGGAGATCGCGCGGCTCCTGGTGATCAGCGTCAAGACGGTGGAGCGGCACCGGGCCAACCTGCTGCAGAAGCTGGGGCTTCGGGACCGGCTGGAGCTGACGCGCTACGCCATCCGCGTCGGCCTCATCGAGCCCTGACGCCGGCCCGGCGCGTGCCCGCGCGTCGAAACGTGTTCGTACTGTGTACGGCCGTGTACTCTCGCGCGCTTCGGGTACGCCCCTTTGCACTGATGAAGTCCAGGCAGGATGACGGACCATGCCCCCCGAACAGGATTCCCCCCTCCCCTCCGGCGCGGTCGGACGCGAGACCGTCGAGGCCGTGGAGGGACTGGTGACGTTGTGGTTCTCGGCGGTCGCGGATGTGAATCCACGGCTGTCGCCGCGTCAGGTACGGGCGCTGAGAGCCGTACGGGGCCGCCCCGAGCTCAACGTGACCGCGCTGGCCGGCCATCTGCGCATCGGCCTGCCCACGGCGAGCCGGCTGTGCGACCGGCTGGAGGCCGCGGGGCTGCTGCGGCGCTGTGTGCAGCCGGACAACCGGCGTGAGGTGCGGCTGGAGACCACCGCCCAGGGCGACCGGTTCCTGGCGGAGCTGACCCGGGTGCTGTCGGTGCGGCTGACGGCCGCGTTCGACGGGGTCGCGGCCGCTCAACGCCTCGGACTCGAAGGGGTGTTGCGGTCCCTGGACCACGACGGCTTCGACACGGTGTGAGGGCGGGCCGCGCGCGGCCTCAGGCCGGGCGCTCGTCGCCGTGCACATGGCACAGCAGCAGGCAGACGTCGTCGTCGTGTTCGGAGTCGTGCAGCAGCGGGTGCAGCAGCCGGTCCGCGGATCCTTCGAGGTCCTGGCCGAGTTCGTCGGCGCGGAACGTGGCCAGCGCCTCGGTGAGCCGCCGGATGCCGGGGTCGATGCCCTGGGCCCGGCGCTCCACCAGTCCGTCGGTGTAGAGGGCCAGCGTGGAGCCGGGGGCCAGCGGCGCCGTGTGGTCGGCGATGCGCTGCTGCAGGGGGATGCCGAGCATCGCGCCCGGTTTGGCGTCCAGGGTCAGCACCTCGCCGTCGGGGGCGCGCAGCACCGGCGGCGGGTGCCCGGCGGCGGCCCAGGTGAGGGTGTCGTCGTGCGGGTGGAAGCGGGCGATGACGGCGGTGGCGTACAGGTCCATGCGCAGCCGGTGCAGGAACTCGTGCAGCCGGGTGAGGAGTTGGCCGGGGCTGCTGCCGTCGACGGCGTAGGCGCGCAGGGCGGTGCGCAGCTGGCTCATCATCACCGCCGCGTGCAGTCCGTGCCCGGTGACGTCGCCGACGACGGTGATGAGGCTGCCGTCGGGCTGGCGGAAGGCGTCGTACCAGTCGCCGCCGATGTTGAGACCGCGGGTGGCGGGGAGGTAGCGGGCCGCCAGGGTCAGGCCGGGGGTGCTGGGCAGGTCGGTGAGCAGGGCTCGCTGCAGGGTCTCGGCGATGTCCCGGTTGTGCTCGAATCTGCGGGCGTTCTCCAGGGCGATGCTGGCGCGGCGGGTCAGTTCGATGAGCATGACGGCGTCGTCGGCGTCCCAGCCCTCGTCGGGCGCGGTGAGCGTGAGGACGCCCTGCGGGGCCCGGCGGGTCAGCAGGGGGATGCAGAGCAGGGGCCGGCCCGGGTCGAGCGCGGAGGGCGGCTGGTCGTCCACGCCGGGCAGGCCGCCGGGGTGGTCGGCGGCGTACTGGGGGCGTCCGCGGCGGGCGGCGAGGACCGCCGCGGCGGGGTGGGAGGCGCCGCGCTCGGGGGCGCCCTCCGTGCCGTCGAAGAGCCAGACGTCGACGGTGCGGGCGTAGCGCGGGACGAGCAGGGCCGGCAGCAGCCGCACGATGGCCTCGTGGTTCAGGGACGCGGTCAGGGCGGCGCTGGCGTCGGCGAGGAAGGTCAGCCGCCCGCGGGCCGCCTCCGCTTCCCGGCGGGCCTTCTGCTCGGCGTCGAAGAGCCGGCGCTGGGCCTGGTTGGCGGCGTCGAGTTCCGCGTGCAGGGCGAGGACGCCCTGGTTGGTCTGGTGCAGTTCCTCCCGGTGGAAGGCGACGAGGGCCTCCTGCTCGTCGAGCCGTTCCAGCAGCAGGGCGGTGTCCTCGTCGGCGCCGAACAGGGCCTCGGCCAGGGCGGCCGGGTCGTCGCCGTCGTGGTCGCCGTCGGATAGGTCCACGTCCTCGGCGCAGGAGATCGCCGTGCGCCAGGGCCGGCGGGTGTCCTGCGGGCGGCGCCCCTCGGCCTCCACCTCGATGACGAACTCGCCGCCGCCGGGCGTCGGGGTGGCCGTCACGCCGACGCGCCAGGCGCCGCCCTTGGTGAGGCACTGGCGCAGATGCGCGGTGAACGCCGTGACCATGCGGGTGCGTTCGACCGTGCTGATCCCGCACGCGGCCGCCAGCCGCGCCGCGGCGATGCGGACCCGCGCGGCGTCGGTGACGGTGCGGACGGACCAGGTTCGGATCATGAGGAGGGGTCCGGGGGGCTGGGGCTGAGTACGGCGACGGCGGTGTCGTCGCGCACCGGCCGGGCGGAGCTGCTGGCGTCCCGCACGATGGAGGCGGCGACGACGGCGGGGTCGAGCAGGGCGGGCCCGCCGGTGGCGGGGCCGGGGTTCCAGCGGCTCGGCAGGCCGTCGGAGTGCAGCACGAGGAGGCTGTCCGGCGTCCAGGGCTCCTGGTGCTGGTGCAGATGCGTAGGGAGGTGGGCGCCGACGATGCCGGGGCGCGACACCAGCCCGTGCCAGGCGTCGTGCCGACGCAGCCGGGCTCCCGCGTTTCCCACCCCGGCAAAATACAACTGCCCGGCGCTGACGTCGAGTTGGGCCACGGCGACGGCCGCGCCCCGGGTGTCGCGCAGCGCGGTGTGCATCCGCCGCAGCAGTTCGGCCGGCGGGAGGTGGGCCGCCTGGTGCAGGGCGTGCGCCGCCGCCGAGGAGGCGCGGGCGGCCTGCGGGCCGTGGCCGAGCCCGTCGGCGAGCATCAGCGAGACGCGGTCGGCGGTGCGCACGCACGTCCAGGCGTCGCCGGAGAACTCGCCCCCGGCCAGCGGGACGTTGACGCCGCCCGCCCGCACCGGGACCTGCGGGGGGTACGGGCCGGTGCCGGCCGGGTCGGAGCGCGGGCCTATCCGGGCCATGACGATGGTCCCCCGGCCGGGCACGCTGTGCAGGCCGAACCCGTCGGCGGTGCGCCGGCAGGTGCCGAGGCCCGCGCCGAGGGAGTCGGTGGTCGAGAAGCCGTCGCGCAGCGCCGTCTCGACGTCCGCGATGCCGGGGCCGTGGTCGACGGCCACGATCTGCACCAGCCGGAGGTCGTCGTCGCCGTACGCCGGTGCGGGCGGGTCCACGAGGTCGATCAGGACGCGTCCGCCGCCCGCGTGCTTGAGGAGGTTGGTCGCCAGTTCGGTGGCCACGAGTTCCGCGGCGGCGAGCCGTTCCCCGGGCAGCCGGGCGCGCCCGGCCGCGTCCCGGGCCGCGACGCGGACGTCGCGGACCCGGGTCGAGTCGTGCACCGGCACCTCCCAGACGCGGGGCATCAGGAGCCCTCGCGCGGCCGGGGCGGCCTGGCGACCCACGACGTCACCGTGACGGTGGTGCCGCGGCCGCGGGCGCTGTCGACGGAGAACTCGTGGACCAGGCGCCGGGCGCCGGGCAGTCCCATGCCCAGTCCCTCGCCCGACGTGTAGCCGTCGGACAGCGCCTGGTCGAGGTCCGCGATGCCGGGGCCGTCGTCGCTGAAGACGAGGCGCAGTCCCCGTACGCCTCCGTCGGTCACCTCCGCGCACTCCATCCGACCACCGCCGCCGTGGACGAGGGCGTTGCGCGCCAGCTCGCTGGCCGCGGTGACCAGCTTGGTCTGCTCGACCAGGCTGAACCCGAGCTCGGCGGTCATCTGCCGCACGTGCTGCCGCGCCCGGACCAGGTCGAGGTCCGAGGTCAGGGGCAGCCGGGCGGAGACACTTTCGGTGTGGGTCACGGGCGCTCCCGGCGGGCGCCGGCGGTACGGGGCAGGTTCGCGACCTCGGCCCCGAGCAGGTTCATGGCCTCCTCGGTGCTCAGGGCGGTGCGCAGCCCCGGCAGGGTGAGTCCGAGCTCGACCAGGGTGATGGCGACGGCGGGGCGCATCCCGGCGACGACGGTCTGAGCGGCCAGTAGCCGGGTCATCGCCGCGATGTCGCTGAGCACGCGGCCCATGAAGGAGTCGACGATCTCGACGCCCGACAGGTCGATGACGACACCGGTGACCGCGTCGTCGGAGACGGTCCGGCCGATGTCCTGCCGGAGTCTCTCGGCCGTGCTGTCGTACAGGTCCCCCTGGAGGGTGACCAGCAGGATGCCGCCGAGGCGCAGGACGGGGACGTAGCCGTCGGGTGGCGGTGCGGCCTCGCCGGTCATCGCGGCTCCACGACGGGGCCGGACGACGGGACGATGTGCGCGCCCTGCTGCTGGAGGGCGTAGGCCAGGGCGTCCGCGAGGCTGGCGCGGGTCAGGATCGAGCTCAGGTCGATGCCGAGGTGGACGATGGTCTGCGCGATGGCCGGCCGGATGCCGGAGACGATGCACTCGGCACCCATCAGGCGGGCCGCCGCGACGGTCTTCATCAGGTGCTGCGCGACCAGGGAGTCGACGGTGGGCACGCCGGTGATGTCCAGGATCGCGATGCGCGCGTGCTGCTCGACGATGGCGTCCAGCAGGGTCTCCATGACGACCTGGCTGCGCGCGCTGTCGAGGGTGCCGATGAGCGGGACGGCGACGATGCCCTCCCACAGCTTGATGACGGGCGTGGCGATCTCCAGCATCTCCAGCCGCTGCCGGTTGATGAGGTCCTGGCCCGCGACGGTCGTCGTCTCCAACATGACGAGCCGCAGGGTGCCCATCAGCACCGCGAGGACGGTGGTGCACTCGCGGACGTGGTCGGCGGGCGCGCCGGACAGTTCGTCGAGCAGCAGCTCGGTGACGGGCGGGCGCAGCGCCTCCATCTCCGCCGAGATCTGCCCCGTGGTGGCGCCGGCCCGGGCGCGGGCGTGCGCGGTGCGCGCGAGCTGCTCGCGGACCACGGCGAAGCCGTCGGCCTCCAGGTCCTCGATGCGTCCGGACGCGGCGACCGCGGCCAGGGCCTCGACGACGGCGCGGCCGGCCTCGACCGCCTCGTCCCGGGAGACGGTGAACACGGTGCGGAAGACCGCGGCGTCGGCCCAGCGCTGGGCGATCTGCTCGCGCCGCTCCCGCAGGAAGGCGGCCACCTCCTGCCTGGGATCCGTCCTGTCCTCTGCCGTGTGCTGTTCCGGCACGAAGTTCCCTCCTCGTTGGTTGTGCGCTGCCCCGACCCTACGGGGAAGTCGTACGGCCCGGTCAGGCCACCTCGGGCGGCCCGAACCAGTCGAGGCACACCACGAGCGCGTCGTCGGCGGGTTCGCTCCCGCCGCGATGGCCGGCCAGTTCCCGCAGGACGGCCCGGGGCACCTCGGCGGCGGGCAGCAGGCTGGTGGACACGATGGCGCGGGCCAGGGCGCGCTCCCCGTACTCCTCACCGCCGGGCGCGCAGACGGCGTAGACGCCGTCGCTGGCGAACAGGAGACGGTCGCCGGGCGCGAGGTCGACCTCGTGGGCGACGTAGTCCGTCTCCTCGAACATGCCGAGCGGGAGCTGGGCCTCCAGGTCGACGGGGGTGACGGTGCGGCCGCGCAGCCGCATCATCCGCGGGGACCCGGCGTCGACGACCCGCAGCCGCCCCGTGCGCAGTTCGAGGTCGACCAGCAGGACGGAGATGTACGCCTCGCCGCGGTACTGGGCGAAGACGGCCTGGTCGGCGAGGGCGGCCTGGTCCCCGATGGACAGGCCCGCCCGGCGCGCGTTGCGCAGCGCGTTGATGCCGAGGTTGGTGAGCAGGGACGCCTCGATGCCCTCGCCCATGCCGTTGGTGACGTAGACCATCAGCCGCTCGGCGTCGGCGGACCAGTCGAAGTTGTCGCCGTAGATGGCGTAGGCGGGTTCCAGCTGGGCACCCAGGGCGTACTCGGGGCCGACGCAGGACCGTCCGGGAAGGAGCTGCCACTGCATCTCGGCGGCGAGGGTGAGCCGGTCGGCGCGCCGGGCCCGCATGTAGAGGTCGGTGTCCCGGTCGGCGACGACGATCTCGTGTCCGAGCACCTGGGCGATGTCGGTGAGGTCGCCGCGGGCCTCCTCGGCCCGGTCGAAGGAGGACATCGTGACGGTGAGGACCCCGAGGCGGTCGCCGCGCACGGTCACCGGCAGATGCAGGCGCGCCTCGCCGCCGCCGAGCTTCTCGACGAAGGGTTCCTGCGCCCCGAAGGCGCGTCCCGCGCTGCTGCCACGGGCCGGGACGGACTCGGCCGGGCCTTCCCCGGAGGGGACCCTCTGGAGCGTGACGAGGGCGTAGTCGGCCAGGTAGAGGTCGACGGACGTCGCACCGTACTCGGCGCGCACCACGTCGCGCACCGCGTCCACGAGCCGGTGCGGGGCCGCGTTGCGCAGCGCCCGCTCGGCTGCCACGAATCTGTTCACGATGTCGGATCGGCCATCCTCGTCACGGTGACGGCTGCGGGCCCCCGCGTCACCGCGGGAACCGCCGTCGGTCCCTCTTGTCCGTATCTATCGTTCTGCACGTATTGCCCGAAGCGGTGGGCTGACAGCATCCGCCGAGCCTGCAAGAGTGGGGCCGTGACTTCCTCCTACGCCCACCCGGGGCCGGACGAGGTGGCACACATGACCTCCGAGGCCGCCGAGTTGCTGGAGGTCCTGTGGGGCCGCGCGTCGACGGCTCCGGTGTCCGCCTCCCAGATCCGGGTGCTGTTCATCCTGGAGCACAGTGACGGCATCAATCTGCGCATGCTCGCGGAGGCGCTCGGCTCCACCCCGCCGTCGACGAGCCGGCTGTGCGACCGGCTGCAGGCGGTGGGCTTCGTCGAGCGGGAGACCAGTGCCGCCAGCCGCAGGGAGCTGCGGCTGCATCTGAGCCGGCGCGGACGCACCTTCCTGGCCGAGCTGCGGGCCCGGCGCGAGGCCGCGCTGCAGTCCGTCCTGGAGCAGATGCCCGTCGCCAAGCGGCACGCTTTGCTGGAGGGCCTGGCGGCCTTCTGCCGCGCGGCGAGCGCGGAGATCCACGAGAGCGACGAGGACTCCGACGCCCGGAGCGCCTGATACCAGGCCCCGTCCGGTCACCGGGCCGGGGCGGGACGGGGTCCGCGCCACCGGACGGCGGCGCGGACCGTCATTGCTGAACGGCACGTCCCACACCCCTCCCGCTGCTATGACTCGCTCACTCTCTTGCCTCATGACCATAGTTGTCAAACGGCAACTGTTGGGCCTGCGAGCGCACGCCTGCCCGGCCGGGCAGGCCAGCCGAACGAGCGGTGCTCAGCCCTCGGCCGGCGGCTCCGGGGCCGCAGGGCCGCCGGAGTCCGCCACGGCCAGCGCCTCCTCCACGCTCTCCACGATCGGCACGGTGATGCTCACCCCGGTGAGATCCATGATGCGCCGCACCGCGGGGGTCGGGGAGATCACATACACCCCGCCGGGGATCTCACGCACCTCCTGGTAGGCCCGCAGCACGATGTTCATGCCGGACGAGTCCATGAAGGGCACACCGGCGATGTCGAGCAGGAAGTGGCGCCGGCCGTGGTGGAGCTGGTTGGCCAGGTGGTGCTGGAGCTCGGTGGCCGTATCCATGTCCAGGTCGCCCTCCACCGTCAGCAGCACGGCATCCTCCCTGGGCACGTCCACCTTGATCGACAAGGGATTCTGGGCAATGGACACAAGTACCTCCCACAGGCGTTGGCGATCGGGACAGGTGCCCCGAACGGCCGATTCGATGCATCGCGGAACGCGGATGACCGCCGACGCGTTCCGGTCGGCCGTATACCCCCGGATCCTCCCCGTACACGGACCCGGTCCGAAGGGCTTGCGATCAGGTCACCCAGATGGCCCGACCTGCCCGAACGAGGGGCCGGGGCCGGTTTGACCCGCGATCGTCTGGTCACGCGAAAAGGGAGGGAACGTCACAGATCGTGGAGGAGGAAGGAACGGTTCCGTCCGTCCGGCCCATATGCCCGGCGGTCCCCGTCCTTCCGCCCTCCGGTCAGGGAGCGACAGGATGAGTCAGGAACAAGGAGCCGGTGGCCCCGCCGGCCCGGCGGGCGACCACCCGCACCACGGGCCGCTCAACCCGGCCGAGGCGCGGGGAGCCGTACGGCGCGCCCTCACGCAGCGGCCGTCCGGTCAGGGCACCCCGTACACCCCCGACACGCTGTCCGACGCGCTGCTCGTCGCCTCGGAGCTGACGACCAACGCGATGCTGCACGGGGGCGGGGTCACCGACTTCGATGTGGAGGTCGTCGGCGAGAACCTCTACCTGTCCGTGTGCGACCGGGAGCGGCGGCACCCGGTGACGCTGGACTCCCTCGACCGCGGGGACCGGCACCGCTGCGGCGGCCGCGGCTGGCCGATCGTGTGCCGGCTGGCCTGCGAGGTGGAGGTGTCGGACCTGCCCGCGGGCGGCAAGCGCGTCACGGCGGTGATCCCGCTGCTGGGGCCCTACCCGCACCCGGGAGGCGCCTGACCCCGCACATGCGGGTGGGCCGCCGGCCTCGCGGCCACGGCCCACCCGTGATGCTCCTCGCGTGTCCCTCCGCCCGCGGTCAGGCGACCCCGGGCTCCAGCAGTCCGACCCGCAACTGCTTGATGATGCGGCTGATGAGCCGCGAGACGTGCATCTGCGAGACGCCGATCTGCTCGGCGATCTGCGACTGGGTCAGCTCCTCCACGAACCGCAGGTGGATGATCTTCCGCTCCCGCTCGTCCAGTCCCGCGATCAGCGGGGCCAGCGAATGGAAGTCCTCCACCAGTTCCAGTGCCGGGTCCTCCTCGCCGAGGAGGTCCGCGAGGACCGACTCGCCGCTCTCCGCGTCACCGGAGACGGCGGCGTCCAGCGAGGCCGACTGGTAGCAGTTGGAGGCCTTGCGGGCCTCGATGACCTCTTCCTCCGACAGCGACATCAGCTCGGACAGCTCACGTGTGGTCGGCGTCCGGCCGAGCCGGGAGCTGAGCTCCTCGGTGGCCTTGGCCAGCTCCACACGCGCCTCCTGCAGACGGCGCGGCACGTGCACCGCCCAGCTGGTGTCGCGGAAGAAGCGCTTGATCTCACCGACGATGTACGGCACGGCGAACGTCGTGAACTCGACCTCGCGGGAGATCTCGAACCGGTCGATGGCCTTGATCAGACCGATCGTGCCGACCTGGACGATGTCCTCCAGCGAGTCCCCGCGGGCACGGAAGCGGGAAGCCGCGTACCGCACGAGGGACAGGTTCATCTCGATCAGGGTGTTGCGTACGTACTGGTATTCGTGCGTGCCCTCTTCCAGCATGTCCAGTCGGTCGAAGAACTGACGCGACAGCTCGCGTGCGTCCTGGGGCTTCACCCGCGACGGGTCCTCGATCAGCGGCAGCGCCGCCTCCGTCGCTTCCTTCTCCTGTGCCGTGGCCGTTGCCTGCGCCACCGTCACGGCTGCCATGCCGCCCTCCCGATGCCGGAACCTGTTGTCGTACCCCCGGATGCCCCCGATTCCTCGGGCCAATCCCGAGAAAACCGAAGAACTTCGAGGAACTTTCGAACGTGGTGACTTCCTGCCGGAAGCCGCGCCCGGATGCATCCACCATACGGTGCGTACGCTGCCCGGGACCCCGCCGGTCCGGCCCGAAGAATTCCCTCCGCTTCTTCTGCGTGTGTGCTGTTTGCACCCCATGACCCGGGGCATGCGGGGATTCGTGCTTCGGACCAGAGGCGCGCCGGTGCGAACGACGTGAGCCGCTCCGGGGCCACGCTGCCCCGTGCACCGTTTCCACACGCACATACCTGAGATCGCCGTTCAGGAGCTGTCTTCATGCTGGTTGAAACGTCCGCACATGGTTCCGACCTCCCCACCCGCTCCCGTGTCTCCGGCGGGCGCGTCCACGACGACGCCCCCGACACCGCGAGCGGCTTCGTCCGTCTGGCCGAGCTGCCGGACGGGCCCGAGCGGAACGCGCTCCGCGACGAGCTGACCCGGGCCTGGCTGCCCATGGCCCACCGCATCGCCGGCCGCTTCCGCAACCGCGGGGAGTCGCTGGAGGACCTGCGCCAGGTCGCCGCGCTCGGCCTGGTCAAGGCGATCGACCGGTACGAGCCCGGCCGCGGCGCCTTCGAGAGCTACGCCGTCCCCACCATCACCGGGGAGATCAAGCGGCACTTCCGCGACCGGATGTGGGCCCTGCGGGTGCCGCGCCGTGTCCAGGAGCTCCGCAACAAGGTGCGCATCGCGCGCCGCGAGCTGACCGAGTCGGGGTCGGGGGCCACCGCGTCCGTCGCGGACATCGCCGCGCACACCGGGCTCACCGAGGACGAGGTCAACGCCGGCCTGGAGGCCCTGGAGAGCTACAGCACGCTCTCCCTGGACGCCGAGATGTCCGCGAGCGACGACGGCTTCAGCCTCGCCGACACGATCGGCGGCTGCGAGGAGGCGTACGACGTGGTCGTCGACCGGGAGGCGGCGAAGGAAGGGCTGCGGCGGCTGCCGGAGCGCGAGCGGACCATCCTCTACATGCGCTTCTTCGAGGACATGACGCAGAGCCGTATAGCCGAGCAGCTCGGGATCTCCCAGATGCACGTCTCGCGGCTGATCAGCCGGTGCTGCGCGAAGGTGCGGGCCGAGGTGCTCGACCAGGACGCCGCGCCGCGCCGCAGCGGCGGAGGCCGGGCCGGATGAGGCCCGCGGACCTCCCCCGTACGTCACGACTTCATCCCAGGAGCGGACACCGATGCTGATGCCCCACCCGACGCTGCTGCGCCGGCTCGTCGACGAGTACGAGGCGCTCCTGGCGCGGACGGCCCCCGGCGAGGTCCACGGGCGGCGCGACGTGCGGGCCCAGGACCTGGCGTACACGCTGTGCGTGTCGACCGGGACCCGCGACGTGGGACACGCCCTGGAGAGGGCACGGCAGATGCTCGCGGCCTCGCTGGACGAGGTCCCGGCGCGCCGCACGGGGGCCGCCGTGTAGCGCGCCGGCACGGACGGAACGGTCACGATGGAAGGGAACGATGTGGGCACGGACGGAATCTGGTCCTACGCGCCCGGCAGCGGGCACCGGGAAGGGCTCGCGCTCACCGGGTTCAGGGTCGAGGCGACCGACGGGATCATCGGGCACGTCGACCGGCAGGCCGACGACACCGGCCCGCGCCATCTGATCGTCGACACGGGAGCCTGGGTGTTCGGCAGGAGCCTGGTCGTGCCTGCGGGCACGGTCACGGGCATCGACGAGCGGGCGCGGACCGTCACGGTGGCGTGCACGCGCGCCGAGGCGAAGGACGCGCCCCGGTTCGAGACGGACCGCGAGACCCGTGATCCCGGCTATCTGGCCGCCGTCGGCGCGTACTACGCGGCTCTGTCCCATGCGTCGCGGGCTTCGGGGTAGCAGGGTGGTCATGCACGGAGACGGGACCAGGGGCACGGGCCGAACGTGTCCGGAGGTCGGTGACGTGACCACAGCCGCGGAGCGCCGGGTGCGCGCCCGGAAGGCCCGGCCGCCCGGGCGCGGGGCTCGCACCACGGGTGAGCGATCGTGAGGCCGGCGGAGCACCGGCCGGCCGGGGACGGCGGCACGCTGCGTTTCCGGCCGGCCGAGATCGGCAGCGCGGCCTCGGCACGCGGCTTCGTGAAGTCGGTCGTCGAGGAGCACGCGCGCACCTCCCCGGTGGACGAGCGCGCCGTCATGGATCTGATGCTGGTGGTGTCGGAGCTGGTCACCAACGCGATCCGGCACGGCGACGGCCTGGCCGGGTTCGAGGTGGCCGTGGAACCGGGAGGGCTGCGGCTGCATGTGCACGACTACAGCGACACCGTGCCGTCGGCCGCCTTCGGCCCGGGCACGCTGCCGCAGACGCACGAGGGCAGCGGATACGGCTGGCCGCTGATCATCCGGCTGGCACGGGAGATCCGGATCGACCGCCGCCGTGAGGGAGGGAAGACGGTCAGCGTGCTGGCACCGCTCACGTGACCGTCCGTCCCGCCGCCGGGCGGCCCTCCTTCGGGACGGTCACGCGGCCCGGCTCACCAGGGCAGAAAGGCGTGGACGTCCTTGCCGTCCTCGCGCACCACCACGCTGACCTGGTCGCACAGCGTGTGGATGAGGTACCAGCCGATGCCCCCGCCCTTGCCCGTCCCGGGGTGGAAGGGGCGTGGCGCGGGGCGTGTGGTGCTGGTGTCGCCGAGCGTCACATGGACACCGTCGAACGCCTTGCGCATGGTCAGCTCGATCGGCCCCGGCGCGTACTGGATCGCGTTCGAGACGAGCTCGCTCACCACCAGCAGGATGTCGTCCCGGTACTCCGGGGTCGCCGGCGGCGAGGCCCGCGCGAGCCTCTTCAGATACTCCTCCGCGCCCAGACGGGCACGCGTCACATCGCCGAACCCCCCGTCGAAGCGGGCCCCCCACTCCTGTGTCTGTTCCATCGACGGCTTCTTGCCGCCGTCCTGCGATTCGGTCGCCATCACACCTTCTTCGGCCCCGTCCGCCGTTTCGGCCGCGGTGACTTGTCCTTGCTGCTTCCTCCGCTGCTGGTTCCCAACGAGAGCGCGGATACGCGTCCCGAACCAGGTGCAGCCTGCCAGGTTCCCCGGCGGCGGGGTGCTCACACAGGACACCGAGTGCCATCAGCGGGCAACTCGGGCGCCACTACTCCGGCGGGACGGCCTCGCCCACGGTGTAGACGTCCTTGACCTTCACCTCGGTGACGGCGCGCCCCTCGGGGAACACCGCGCGCCAGTCCCCGATCACGTGCAGCTCGTCGGTGCCCATGGCGCGGACGACCATCAGGCCCTCGTCGTAGGCGCGGTGCGCCTTCCACCACAGGTTCACGAAGGCCTGGGAGCGGATCAGGTGCATCCAGTCGGTGCGGTACAGCTCCCGGTTGTAGTTCGACTCCCCCATCGTGGAGACGAACTTCGAGTACATCGCCTTCACGTACTCCAGCGTGACCTCGTCGCCCTCGGCGATCGCCCGGTCCCGGGCGTCCTTCAGCAGGACCCGGAACTTCTCCAGCAGGTTCTCGGTGGCACCGGAGGTCCACGACTCGTGGATCACGGGCGGGTCGCACAGGCCGTACCGGGGCCCGGAGAGCCGCTGCAGCAGGCGCAGCGTCGGCTCGGTCACCCACAGGGGGCCGGGTTCGTCGCGGTTGCCGATCGGGTTGGGCAGACAGGCGTCGTGTTCCCACTCGGGCGGGGTGACGAGGTGCACGCCGGCGCGGCGCCGGTCGTGGTGGTCGCCGGTGGAGTGTTCGAGCCGGCCGATCGGCAGATGGGTCTTGAGGGCGGACAGATAGGCGCCGTTGACGTCGAGCGCGGTCACCTGGTGCTCGCCGGGCGGAAGCGTGGGCCGGCTCCACTTGGGCCGGGCCTCCCAGATCTCGTCGGCGCCGCGGGCGGTGGGCTTGCGCAGGACGTCGGGCAGCCAGGGGTGGGCGACGACGTCGTACCGGCCGCCCTTGCGGGTCTGGTCCAGCAGCGCCATGGCGTCCGGGATGGCCCGTCTGACCAGGGCGGCGGTGGCGGCCTCGACGTCACCGGAGTGCTGGTCGAGGGCGGCCGCCACGGCGGCGGCGATCGGGTCGGGGGGCTCGGCCGTACGCAGCCGCCGTCCGGCCGGTACGACCTTCTGGGGGCGTGGGGCGGTGGCGGGCGCGGGGCCGGGCTCCTCACGCGGAGCGGTCTCGGCGGGGACCGGGGGGTGCTCGGCGTCCGTGCCGCACTCGGCGGGGTCGAGGTGCTGCGGGAAGCCCTCCACCTGGTGCCGGGCGGGCCGGCCGCACAGGACGCAGGGCTGCGGGACGGCCAGTTCGTCACCGTCGCCGGGGCCGCTCGCGGTGGCGGAGAGCGCCGGGGTGGGAGCGGGGGCCGGCTCGGGCCGGGAGTCGGCGGCCGGGGGCGTTGAGCCGGCGGCCGAAGGTGCGGGCTCGGCGGCAAGAGGCGTGGGGTCGACGGCCTGAGGCGTGGGCTCGGCGGCCGAAGGTGTGGGGTCGGCGGCAGGAGGAGTGGGGTCGGCAGCCTGGGGCGTGGGCTCGGCGGCCTGAGGCGTGGGGGCGGCGGACAGTTTCGTGCGGGCGCCTTCCAGGAAGTAGGCGTACTTCTCCCGGACCTCGCCGCTCGGGTCCCGGCCGGACTCCCAGCCGGCGATCGTGGACGGTCCGACGCCGAGGGCCTGCGCCAGCTGGGGCCGGGACAGGCCCAGTTCCTCCCGCAGGGTGCGGCGCTCCGGCACCGGCGGCAGCGGGACCTCTTTCCTGGCCCCGGCGAGCAGGGCGTCGATCGCGTCGAAGCCGGTCACCGGGCCACCCCGTCCGGTACGTCCGCGCGGGCGGCGGCGGCCGGGCGGGCCGGCCGGCGGCGGCGCTCGGCGGGGAGGGCCTCGGTGGCGCGGGTCGGGCCGGCGAGGAGGTCGAGCACGTCGATGCCGTAGTGCGCGGCGACGACGTCGCAGTCGGCCAGGCTCCAGACGGCCCCGCCGGACTGACGCCGGCTCACCTGCGCCTGGCTGACACCGAGTGCCGCCGCGAGGGCGGTCTGCGACTCACCGGTGGCGTGCAGGAGCGCGGCGACCGCCGCCCGCGCCCGCTCGTCGAGACCCATACGCATGGGGGCGACTCTAGCGCGGGCCGCTCATGCCTCATGCGTACGGCGCATGCCGGCCGCGGTCCGCCCGGTCCGGCGGCGGCACACCCCGGTGGCTGACCTATCTTGGCGCCATGCAGGCATACACGATCGGCCAGGCGGCGCGACTGCTGGGCGTCAGTCCGGACACGGCCCGGCGCTGGGCGGACGCGGGCAGAGTGGCCACCCATCGCGACGAGAGCGGCCGGCGCCTCATCGACGGCCGGGACCTCGCCGCGTTCTCCGTGGACCTCGCCCGCAGCGGTACGGGCGAGGAGGCACCCTCCTCCACCTCGGTGCGCAACGCCTTCCCCGGGATCGTCACCGCGATCAAGCTGGGGGACGTGGCGGCCCAGGTGGAGATCCAGGCCGGACCGCACCGGCTGGTGTCGCTCCTGACCCGGGAGGCCGTGGAGGAGCTGGGTCTGGAAGTGGGCATGGAGGCCACGGCACGCGTGAAGTCGACGAATGTCCATGTCGACCGCACCTGAGCGGCCCGGCGGTTCCGTACGAACGCACATGCGAGGTCGCTGAGCCGGGATGCCAGCTCGTGCGAAGCGACAGGGCTCCTGTCCCTCGCATCTGCGTCAGTATCATCGGCGTACGCGTGCGTGATCCGGAAGCGCGCCCGAGGGAGTGGAGGAGGCCGACGTGGAGAAGGACGCCGCCGCTCCCCGCGCCACCGCCCGGCGGAGCCGCCCGCTGAGCCGTGGGGCTCCGCCGGCGCTGCTCGTCCCGGCGTTGATCGGGGTGGCTTTCCTCGTCCTGCCGCTGGCCGCCCTGCTCGTCCGGGCGCCCTGGCGGAGCATGCCCGAGCTGCTGACCAGCACCGAGGTGTGGCAGGCGCTGCGCCTGTCCCTGGTCTGCGCGACGGCCGCGACCGCGGTGAGCCTGGTCGTGGGCGTGCCGCTGGCCTGGCTGCTGGCGCGGGTCGAGTTCCCGGGGCGGCGGCTGGTGCGGGCCCTGGTCACCCTGCCGCTGGTGCTGCCGCCCGTGGTCGGCGGTGTGGCCCTGCTGATGGCGCTGGGCCGCAACGGTGTGGTGGGGCGTCTGCTCGACGACTGGTTCGGGGTGACGCTGCCGTTCACCACGGCGGGGGTGGTGGTGGCCGAGGCGTTCGTGGCGATGCCGTTCCTCGTGATCAGCGTGGAGGGCACCCTGCGGGCCGCCGACCCGCGCTACGAGGAGGCGGCCGCCACCCTGGGCGCCTCCCGGTTCACCGCGTTCCGCCGGGTCACGCTGCCGCTGGTCGCGCCCGGGATCGCGGCCGGCGCCGTGCTCGCGTGGGCGCGGGCGCTCGGCGAGTTCGGGGCGACCATCACCTTCGCCGGCAACTTCCCCGGCCGGACCCAGACCATGCCGCTCGCCGTGTACCTGGCCCTGCAGAACGACCCGGAGGCCGCGATCGCCCTCAGCCTGGTCCTGCTCGCCGTGTCGGTCGCGGTGCTCGCGGGGCTGCGTGACCGCTGGATGACGGCCTCATGACCGGCCCGGGCCACGAGATGACCGGGACGGGTCACGGGACGACCGGCACCGGCCACGGGACGACCGGGACCGGGTCCTCGCGCGGCGGCGAGGGCCTGGACGCCCGTCTGGTCGTGGAGCGGGACGCCTTCCGCCTCGACGTGGCGCTGCGCGCCGCTCCCGGTGACGTGGTCGCGCTCCTCGGCCCGAACGGGGCCGGCAAGACGACGGCCCTGCGCGCCCTGGCCGGGCTGGTCCCCCTGTCCGCCGGGCATCTGCTCCTGGACGGCGCCGACCTCGCCCGTACGCCGCCCGAGGCGCGCCCGGTCGGGGTCGTCTTCCAGGACTATCTGCTCTTCCCCCATCTGTCCGCGCTGGACAACGTGGCGTTCGGGCCGCGCTGCCAGAAGGTCCCCAAGGCCGCCGCCCGTGCGCAGGCCGCCGACTGGCTCGAGCGGATGGGGCTCGCCGCGCACGCCGCGAGCAGGCCCCGCCGGCTGTCCGGCGGGCAGGCCCAGCGGGTCGCGCTCGCCCGCGCCCTGGCGACCCGTCCGCGGCTGCTCCTCCTCGACGAGCCGCTCGCCGCGCTCGACGCCCGCACCCGGCTCGACGTACGGGCGCGGCTGCGCCGCCACCTGGCGGACTTCGAGGCGGTCGCGGTCCTGGTCACCCACGATCCGCTGGACGCGATGGTGCTGGCCGACCACCTCGTCGTCATCGAGGACGGACGCGTCGTCCAGGAGGGCGGCCCGGCCGACATCGCGCGGCATCCGCGCAGCGACTACATCGCCCGGCTGGTGGGCCTGAACCTGTACAGGGGCGAGGCGGACGGGCATGCGGTCCGGGTCGACGGCGGGCCGGTGGTGACGACCACCGAGGAGCTGACCGGCCCGGTCTTCGTCGCCTTCCCGCCCGGCGCGGTGACCCTGCACCGGGAACGGCCGACCGGTTCGAGCGCCCGCAATCTGTGGCGCTGCGAGGTGGCCGGTCTGGAGACGCACGGCGACCAGATCCGCGCGGCGCTCTCGGGTGAACTCCCGCTGGCCGCCGACCTGACGACGATCGCCGCCGCCGAACTGGACCTGCGGCCCGGCGCGACGGTCTGGGCGACGGTCAAGGCGGCCCAGACCCACGCCTACCCGGCCTGAGGCCCGCCGGTTCCCCCGTCTCCGGCCGGACCGGCGTCGGGCTCCGGGGACGGCCTGCGGGCCGTGTCCGTACGGGAGTTGCTGCCCGCCACCCGCGTCCGGGCGGACCACCGGCTCGACGCCGGCCGGCCGGTGGCGCTCTGGCATGCTGGGCGTGTGTTCGAGCCGTCGCCGGTCTCCCCGGACGCCCCCGCCCGTGTCCGCATTCCGCTGCTCACCCAGCAGTGGCTCGATCTCGCCTTCCTGCACTGGGCGGTCGAGCCCGGAGCCGTCGCCGGGCTGCTGCCGCGCGGCACCGCCCCCGACACGCACGACGGGGCGACCTACGTCGGTCTGGTCGCCTTCCGGATGCACCGGGTCGGCTGGCTCGGGCTGCCCGGGGTGCCGTATCTGGGGACGTTCCCGGAGACCAACGTGCGGCTGTACTCG
The DNA here is from genome assembly GCF_001509795.1 of Streptomyces sp. NRRL WC-3605. Taxonomy (GTDB): domain Bacteria; phylum Actinomycetota; class Actinomycetes; order Streptomycetales; family Streptomycetaceae; genus Streptomyces; species Streptomyces viridochromogenes. Next base: position 158,324 of record NZ_LLZN01000102.1, read on the forward strand.
GTGGACGCACATGGCCGGCGCGGGGTGGTGTTCCGCTCCATGGACGCCTCCCGGCTGATCCCGGTCGTGATGGGCCGTCTGGGCTTCCGACTGCCGTATGTGTGGGCGCGGATGTCCGTGCGGCGGGTCGGCGACACCGTCACGTACACCAGCTCGCGCAGGTGGCCGGGACCGCGCGGGGCGTCCAGCCGGCTCACCGTGCGCATCGGGGACCGGATCGCGGAGCCGACGGGGCTGGAGCACTTCCTGACGGCTCGTTGGGGCATGCACAACGCCTTCTTCGGCGCGTCCGGACCGTCGGCGTACCTGCCGAACGACCATCCGCGCTGGCCGCTGCACCGTGCCGAGGTGCTCACCTGCGAGGAGGACCTGATCACGGCGGCCGGTCTGCCCGCACCCGCGGGGGACCCGGTCAGTGTGCTCTACTCCCCCGGTGTGCCGGTCAGGCTGGGACGTCCGGCGCGCCCGGCGGGTCTGCCCACCCCCTGACGCCGAAGGGCCCGGACCGGTGTTCCCGGTCCGGGCCCTTCAGCTGTGCGTCGGCGTCAGCGCGCGTGACGCCTCGTGCGCATGAGCACCACGAACCCGGCGATCAGCAGGATCGCTCCGCCCGCGGCGGGCCAGAGCGACGTACCGGTCTCGGCGAGGTCGCCGCCGACCGCCTGCGCGCGCGCACCCCCCGTGAGGGAGTCGGTGTCGCTCGTCGGGGGCTGGGTCTGCGCCGGGGTGCCGATGACCTCGGCCTGGTCGTCACCCGCGTCGTTCCCGGCGTCCGGCTGGCCGCTGACCTTCGGCGCCACCGTGGTGGCCCCGGTCGGCTCGTCGTCCTGTCCGGTGCCGGCGTTGCCGTCGTCTCCGTTGCCGGCGCCGCCGTTTCCGCCGTCGCCCTGGCCGTCGTCGCCCTTGCCGCCGTCGTCCTTGCCGTCGCCGGGCTGGTCGGTCTGCGGGGCCTCGGTCGTCGGGTCCTGCGTGGCGGGCGGCTCCGTCTGGTCGTCGCCGTTGCCGCCGTCGTTCCCGCCGTTGCCGCCGTCGTTGTCGGCCGGCGGGGTGGTGGGAGCCTGGGTCGGCTCCTCCTGGCCGCCGTCACCGCCGTCACCGCCGTCACCCGCGCCGACACCGCAGGTGCGGCCCGCGTTGATGCAGTCGACCATCTCGCTCATCAGCTTCTCGTCGAAGACGTTGATGAAGTCGCCGTGGTCGGTGATGGGCTTGTGCAGCTGCTCCGGGAAGGAGTCCACCGCGAACAGCGGCGTGGTCTTCCCGCCGTCCTGGAGGCTGGGCGCGTCGACGTCGTACACGATCCGCTGCACGAGCTGCGGGATGGCCTTGAAGCCGTTCCCGCAGCTGCCGTCGGCCGCGGCGAACGCCACGTGGGCGCGGTGGTTGGCGCTGTCGATGTTCTGGCCGTCCCAGCAGCTCTGGAACTTGAAGGTGCGCACCACGTCACTGCCCTTCGGGCACAGCGGGTACTTGTCCTTCAGCTGCCGGTCCTCGAAGCCGGTGCAGCTCCAGGAGGCGTTGGCGTTGGCCGGTCCGTTGACGAACGCCTTGGCGTCGCCGGTGATGATGCGCAGCAGGCGCGGCATCTCGGTGACCTTGCTCTGCGGGTTGCCCACGAAGTTCAGCGTCACCTCCTTGGCCCGGACGATCTCGCCGGCGTTGCCCTCGATGCCGCCGCCGGGCTTGTCCGCGTCCTGCTCCTGCTTGCCGTTCTGCAGGCGCAGCACCGGCCAGTAGTACGTGGACTTGTCGCTCTGGTCCACACAGCTGGTCTCGGCGTTGGCCAGGTCCTCGTCGCTCGCGAAGGCGGTGTTGGACTGGTTGCCGATGTAGTCGTGGAAGTGGTGGGCTCCGTTGGAGACGCCGGGAGCCACGATCACGTTGTCCGAGTTGAACAGCCCGTTCTCGTTGACGCCGCAGCTGGTGGCGAAGGTGCCGCGGGAGCCGCCCTTGCGCACGGCGGGCTCGGAGACGTTCGGCTGGACGGACTTGATGTCCACGTAGTCCTCGGCGACGGGCCCGTTGCCGGCCTGACCGCCGTTGCCGTTCTGGCCGTTCTGGCCGTTCCCGGCGTTCTGGTCGTCGCCGCCCTGCTGGCCGCCCTGTCCGGCGTCGCCCGTGTTCTGGGCGCCGTCGCTCTCCTCGCCGGCGGGGGCGCTGCTCTCAGGGGCGCGCAGGGTGCAGGCGGCGAGGGCGTCCAGGCCCTCGGGCCGGTCGCCCTGACGGTCCACGGCGATGGCGATCCGCTCGATCGTCGCCGCGCGCTTCTCCTTCAGCGGGTTCATGATCGAGTTGTCGGCGAACGCCGCGTCCTGCTCGATGGCCTGCCCCGCGTTCATCAGACGCTGGTAGGCATCGGCTATCTGCTGGTCCAGGAGGGCGAGTTCCTTGGCGACGTCCTCCTTCGCCCCCTCCGGCACGTTCGTCAGCTTGGTGCCCACGTCGGGGCAGTCGATCGTGCCGGCCGGGGTGGACAGCGTCTGGGCGGGGTCGGTCCCGCCCTCCTCGGTGGCCGAGGCATAGACGTTGGCCGCGACGAGGCCGCCACCACCCAACATCAGCGCGACCGCTGCAAAGGTCGCGCGCCGTGCGCCCGTGGGGCGTCTCCGCGTGCTGCGTCCCAAGGAATTACTCCATCGCCTCGTGATCGGTCAGGGCATGAAAATCCCCCTGCTCTCATACGGAGGCGATCCCAGGTGTGTTCAACCGCATCGGAAATTCTCACAAGTTTCTCAGTGCCCGGCGGTTTGAAACGCTCTGGCCTGGGTCAACACAGGTGGACCGAGGGCGAGTCGGTCAGGACATGAGACCCGCGGCCAGGGTGGCGCCCAGCTCCCAGCACGCCTCGATGTCGCTCTTGGCGGGTTCGCCCGTCACCGTCACGGGCCGGGACGCGGGCTGCCAGCCGAGTCCGGTCGTGATGGTGGTGACGGCCCGCAGGGCGCCGGTGACGTCGCTGCCGCCGTGCACGTAGTGCCCGAACGGGCGGCCGCGGGTGGCGTCGAGGCACGGGTAGTAGATCTGGTCGAAGAAATGCTTCAGGGCGCCGGAGATGTACCCGAGGTTGGCCGGGGTGCCCAGCAGATAGGCGTCCGCGTCCAGCACGTCGGAGGCGGTGGCGGACAGCGCCGGGCGGCGTACGACGTCGACGCCCTCGATCTCGGGCGCGGTGGCACCGGAGACGACGGCCTCCAGCAGGGCCTGGCAGTTGGGCGACGGCGTGTGATGCACGATCAGCAAGGTGGGCACGACCGCACCCTGCCCTCGCGACGCCGCTCCGCGCAAGCGCCACGCCCGGCGCCGGGCGGCGCTCAGCCGTCGGTGACGTGCACGCGCGCGATGGCCGAGGACAGCTCCGCCCGCAGTCCGGCGGGCAACTGCGCGCCGCCCTGGGCGCACTCCACCAGATCCCCGGCGAGGGTGTGCGGCTCGGTGCCGGCGCGCTCGGCGGCCGAGACGAGCACCGCCCAGGCGTCCTGCGGGCCCAGGCCGTAGTACGCCATGAGGATGCCCCGTGCGAGGTCGACGGTGGGCCGGGTGCGCATGGCCTGCCGCAGCTGGGTGAGTTCGGCCCGCAGCTCGTGGTCGGTCACGTCCGCGGCCCCCTGGGCCGGCGGGCGCGTGACGTCGGGACGGTCCGGGCCGGCGAACAGGTCCCGGGTGCCGGTCAGCACGAGCAGCCGGTCGACCATGGAGCTGCTGCCGTGGAGCGCGACGGTCTTGCCGTCGGCCAGGGCCCGTTGGCGCACGGCCAGCAGGATGTTGAGTGCGGCGCAGTCGCAGAACGTGACGCCGCGCAGATCGAGGTCGACGCCGCGCACCGAGCGGTGCAGGGCGTCCCGGAGGATCCGCTGGAACCGGCCCCCGGAGTCGAGGTCCAGCTCCCCGCGGACGACCACCTTCATGCGGTCGCCGTCCGGGCACAGGGCCGCGACCAGTGGAAGCGGCTCTATCACCGGCGCCCCCGCGACCTCTGCGTCCGTGGCGTCGCCTACGGCAGAAAGGTGTACCGACGCGAGCTCGGGCATGTCCGCCTCTCCCTCAGATCTCCCCGTCTCCCGTACAGCTTGAACCCGAACCGCCGTACACGTCAACCGATACATGAAACGCAGTACGTGTTTTTGTATACGTGAATGCCTGGTCGTATGCTGACGCCATGGATGCAGTCCCTGAGCCGCACACCGGGTGGACGTTCCTCACCAATCACGCACGCGTGCTGGCCACGATCGCCGACAATCCGGATGTCCGTATCCGGCACATCGCGGCGCACTGCCGGCTCACCGAACGCGCCGTCCAGAAGATCATCTCGGAGCTGGAGAGGGACGGTTACCTGTCCCACAAGCGCGAGGGACGCACCAACACCTACCGGGTCGAGTCGGGGAAGCTGCTGCGGCATCCCGCCGAGGCGGGGCTCCCCGTCGCGGCGCTGATCGGTCTGCTCATCCAGGACCACGCGCAGCGCGAGACCGCGTCCGAGCAGTTGCGGGCGCCACGCTCACCGATCCAGATGGAGGGCTCGTCCGTCCAGGCCGAGGGCGACTGACGGACGACCCTGGCACGGGCCGCGGCCGCTCAGCAGAGGACGCGCAGGGCGCCCGGCAGGACCCGCACGGTGACCGGCAGCGTCGCGTCCACCTCGCCGTCCGCGCCGTAGGGCACGTCCCGGTCGGCGGCGATCCTTATCTCCTTGCCCCGCAGGATCTCCACCTCGGGGCGGCGCACGTGCGCGCCCGTCTTGAGCTCGTTCATCAGGGCGAAGAACAGCCGGCGCGGCGCCTGCCGGATCATCACGACGTCCAGCAGTCCGTCGTCGACGCGCGCGTCCGGCGCTATCCGGCGGCCGGAACCGTAGTAGCCGGAGTTGGCGGCCACCACCGTGTAGCCGACGTGCAGGTGCTCGTGACCGTCGACGGTGACCCGGTAGCGGGCGGGCCGCCAGGTCGTGACGGCTCGCAGGCCGCCCGCGTAGTAGGAGGCGGCCCCGCGCAGCAGGGTCGAGTTGTTCGCGTGCCGGTTGGCCAGGGCGTCGACCCCGGCGTACACGCTGCCGAGGACGGCCGTGCGCGGGTGGACGGCAGACTCGACCTCGATGGTGTCGACCGCGCGGGGCTCGTGGTCCAGCAGCACCCGGGCGAGCGCCGCCGGATCGGTGGGCAGGTCGAGGGCGCGCGCGAAGTCGTTGCCCCGGCCGGCGGGGACGAGCCCGAGCAGGGCGTCGGTGCCGCTGAGGGCGCCGCCGACACCGCCGGCCATGCCGTCGCCGCCCACGGCGAGCACCACCCGCCCGCGCTCCCCGGCGTCCCGGGCCAGTTCCTGGGCGTGCGCCAGGCTGCGGCTGTACAGGGTCTCCAGACCGGCCCCGGCCTCCCGCAGCGGCCGGGCCACGTCCAGCAGCGCGGCAGCCGCGGCGGACCCGCCCGCCGTGGGGTTGACGATGGCCGTGAACTGTCGCATCGGTGTGCCTTTCGGGCCGGCGGTCAGGAGCCGCCAGAGGCGGGAGGTGGAGGGGAATGTACCGGGGTGGTGCGCGGGCGCGTCAGTCGAGGGGCAGCAGGACGCCCGGGTTGAGCAGGCCCGACGGGTCCAGCCGTCGCTTCACGGCGCGCAGCGCCGCGACGCCGAGGACCCCGGCCTCGCGGACGTACCAGTCGCGGTGGTCCGTGCCGACGCCGTGGTGGTGGGTGATGGTGCCGCCGGCCGCGAGGATCGCGTCGTTGGCGGCGCGCTTGGCCCGGTCCCAGTGGGCCACGGGGTCGTCGCCCTGCGCCGAGACGACGGTGAAGTACAGCGAGGCGCCGTTCTCGTACACGTGGGAGATGTGGCACATCACCAGCGGCGGGGTGCCGGCGTCGGTGAGCGTGCCGGTGAGGGCCTCGCGGACGGCGGCGTAGAGGCCGGGCAGGGACGACCAGAAGGTGGCCGTCTCCAGCGTCTCCGCGAACGCGCCGGCGTCCAGCAGGGAGTCCCGCAGGTAGGGGGCGGAGTAGCGGCCGTGCGCCCAGCGCCGGCCCGGCTCCTCGCCGAGGGGTGTGCCGCCGCAGGCACGCAGGACGGCCGCGGCCTGCTCGCGGCGGTGGGCGGTGTCCTCCTCGGTGCCCTCGTAGCCGGTGATCGCGAGGCAGCCCGCGTCCTGCGGGAGGGAGCCGCCGATCGCGTCGGGCTGGGCGAGGCCGACCAGGGTCTCGGTCTCGTCCGACAGGCGCAGCACGGTCGGGCGCGGGCCGTCCTGCGCGAGGCGGCGCAGCGCGGCGGCGCCCTCCTCGAAGGAGGCGAACCGCCAGCCCTCGTACACACGGGTCCGCGGGACGGGCCGGACGCGGACGGTCACGGACGTGATGACGCCGAAGGCGCCCTCCGAGCCGAGCAGGAGCTGGCGGAGGTCCGGGCCGGCGGCCGAGCGCGGGGCGCGGCCGGTGTCGAGGGTGCCCTCGGGGGTGGCGGCGGTCAGGCCGAGGACCATCTCGTCGAAGCGGCCGTACCCGGCGGACGCCTGGCCGCTGGAGCGGGTGGCGGCGAAGCCGCCGATGGTGGCCCACTCGTAGGACTGGGGGAAGTGGCCCAGGGTGAAGCCGTGTTCCGCGAGCAGCGCCTCGGCCTGGGGGGCGCGCAGGCCCGGTTGCAGGGTGGCGGTGCGGGAGACGGGGTCGAGGGCGAGCATCCGGTCCATGCGGCGCAGGTCCAGGGCGACGAAGGAGCCCCGGCGGGTGGGCGCGAGGCCGCCGACGACGGAGGTGCCGCCGCCGAACGGGACGACGGACAGGCCGTGTTCGGCGCAGGCCCGCAGGACCGCGACCACCTCGTCGTGATCGGCGGGCAGCACGACGGCGGCGGGGAGGTCGCCGTCGACCTCGCCATCGCGGATGCGGAGCAGGTCGGGGGTCGACTTGCCCCGGGTGTGCCGGACGCGTGCCTCGGCGTCGGTGTGGACGTGCTCCTCACCGCCGGCCGCGGCCGCCAGGGCCTGGAGCGCGGCCGGTGCGAGATCCGGCTCGGGCACGGCGATGTCCGCGAGGGCGACCGGCGCGGTGGTGCGCGGCTTCACGCCGAGCAGGTCGCGCAGCAGCCCGGTCACGGTCTCGGGCAGGGGTGCCGCCTCGGCGGGGTCGCCCCAGCCACTCCACAGCATGTCCATCGGCTGTCGTCCTCACCGGTCGAATCGGGCGATGCCGTGTCCCGGACGGCCTCGCAGGCGTTACACTGTGACACATGACGCCTATTCGTCACAACCACTCGGACGGTGACGCGGTCCTCGACGCGGTGCGGGACTGCGTCCTCGCCGTCGGAGTCCGCCGTACGACGATGACCGACGTGGCCCGCCGCGCCGGGGTCTCCCGGATGACGCTGTACCGGCGCTGGCCCGACGTGCGCTCCCTGGTCGGGGACCTGATGACCCGCGAGTGGGTCGCGGCCGCCACCGGCGCCATGCCCGAGCGGCGGCCCGGCGTCCTCACCCGCGACCTGATCGCCGACGGGCTGGTCGCCGGAGTGGCCGCGTTCCGTGCGCACCCGCTCTTCCACAAGATCGTCGACGTCGATCCGGAACTGCTCCTGCCATACGTCCTCGACCGGCGCGGCGCGAGCCAGGAGGCGCTGCTCGCCCAGCTCGCCGACGTGCTGCGCCAGGGCCACGCCGACGGGTCGGTGCGCCAGGGGCACGTCGAACGGCAGGCGCGGGCCCTGCTGCTGATCGTGCAGTCCTTCGCCCTGTCCCTGCGGACCATGACCGACGCGGACGACACCGAGCTGAACGGCGACGCCTTCCTGGCGGAGCTGCGCGGCATCATCGAGAGGACCCTGACGCCATGAGCACCGCCACTCCCCCGCCCGGCGGGGCCTCGCTCTCCGCCGCCCGGCGCACCCGGGAACTCGCCGCGACCGTCGGCGGCCCGGCCGTCGACGTCCTGGTCGTCGGGCTCGGCGCGACCGGCGCGGGCGCCGCCCTGGACGCCGCCTCCCGCGGGCTGACGGTCGCCGCGATCGACGCGCACGACCTCGCCTTCGGCACCTCGCGGTTCAGCAGCAAGCTCATCCACGGCGGGCTGCGCTACCTGGCCTCCGGCCAGTTCGACGTCGCCCACGAGAGCGCGGTCGAACGCGGGGTGCTGATGGAGCGCACGGCACCGCACCTGGTGCGCGCCCAGCCCTTCGTGCTGCCGCTGACGCCGATGGTCTCCCGCGCCCAGTCCGCGCTGGCCTGGGCCGGTTTCCGGGCCGGCGACACGCTGCGCCTCGCGGCGCGCACGGCCCGCGCCACGCTGCCCGCCCCCCGCCGCCTCTCCGCCGTCGAGACCCGGCACCTCGCCCCCGCCCTGCGCACCCAGGGCCTGCGCGGCGGACTGCTGTCCTGGGACGGCCGGCTCACGGACGACGTCCGCCTGGTCACCGCCGTGGCCCGTACCGCCGCGGGGCACGGCGCCCGCGTACTGACCCGGGTCAGGGCGCTGGAGCTCGGCGCGTCCGGGGCCCGCGTCCGCGACGAACTGACCGGCGAGGAGGGCGAGATCAAGGCCCGCGTCGTCGTCAACGCCACGGGCGTCTGGGCGGACGGCCTGGTGGAGGGCATCCGCATCCGCCCCTCCCGGGGCACCCACCTCGTGCTGCGCTCCGACCGGCTGGGCCCGCTGCCGGCCGGGCTGCACGTGCCCGTCCCCGGGGAGTCCAACCGCTTCGTGCTGGTCCTGCCGCAGGGCGACGGCCGGGTGTACGTCGGCCTCACCGACGAACCCGTCGAGGGCCCCGTCCCCGACGTCCCCGAGGTGCCGGAGACCGACATCGGCTTCCTCCTCGACGTGCTCGGCTCCGTCCTGGACGCGCCGGTCGGACGCGAGGACGTCGTCGGCGCGTTCGCCGGACTGCGCCCTCTGCTCGACACCGCCCCCGAGGACGGCTCCGGGACCGCCCGCACCTCCGACGTCTCCCGCCGGCACGCGGTCCTCACCTCGTCCGAGGGCGTGATCACGGTGGTCGGCGGCAAGCTCACCACATACCGGCGGATGGCCGAGGACGCCGTCGACGCCGCCGTGGCCACCGGCCGGATCGGCGCCGGGCCCTCCCCCACCGCCTCCCTGCCGCTCGTCGGCGCCGCGTCGCCCGCCGTCCTCGCGGCCGTCAGGGCCCCCCGCCGCCTCGTCCAGCGCTACGGCACCGAGGCCGCGGCCGTCGCGGCGCCGGCCGCCCGCGACCCCCGGCTCGGCGAGCCGGTCCTTCCCGCCCACCCCGTCACGGCCGCCGAACTGCTGTGGGCGGTACGCCACGAGGGCGCCCTGGACGAGTCCGACCTGCTCGACCGGCGCACCCGCATCGGCCTGGTCCCGGCCGACCGGACGGCCGCGCTGGACGCCGTACGCGCGGCTCTGGGCGAGGAGGCTCCGGCAGGCGCCGGCGAGGGGTGACCCCCGGCCCGGGCACACCATCGGGGGTCAGCGGCGGCGGAACCTCCACACGTGGTTGTCCCGGTGGCCCTCCACGCCGTCGGGGGACGAGTGCGGGCTGCGGACCGTCTCCCGCGTCACCACCGTCCACTCCTCGTCGGCCAGTGCCAGGTCCTCGTCGACGCTGTCGAGGGTCGGGAACTCCGCCTCGAAGGGCGGCTCGGTCTGCCAGGACGGCCAGCCCGCGTGCAGGACGATCAGCAGGGTGCCGCCGGGCGCCACGGCGTCGGCCGCACGCCGCAGGACGACGCGCTGGTCGAGCGGGGCCGGCGACTGCAGGAACTGCGCGTCGACCAGATCGAACGTGCCGGCCGGGAACGTCTCACCGAGGACGTGGCGCTCCCACACCGTGCGGTCGGCCACCCCGGCGTCGGCGGCGTGCCCGGCGGCCCGCTCCAGGGCCGTGCGGGAGATGTCGACACCGGTCACCCGCCAGCCCCGCGAGGCGAGCCACACCGCGTCGGCGCCCTCGCCGCATCCGAGGTCGAGTGCGGTGCCCGGGGTCAGCCCCTCGGTCTCCCGGACGAGGAGGGCGTTGGGACGGCCGCTCCACAGCGGCCCGCCGTCGCGGTACCGGGCCTCCCAGAACTCGGCGGCCTCCAAGGCGTTCGTCTCGGTCACGGGTGCCTCCCGGTGCGTAGGAAAGGGCGCGGTCGCGCTCTCCAAGCCTGCGCGGGTGCGGTCCCGGGCGACAAACACCGTTGCCGGTTCGGCAAATGGACGCGCCCGAGGGCGCTAGGAAGCCTCCAGCCAGAAGCCCGCCCTGGTCCGCCAGAGGTCGAGGAGTGCCGTGTCGCCCTCGGTCACCACGGCCGGGGCGGGCCGCCGGTAGAGGTACAGGAGGAGGTCGGACACCGGGCCCCGAGCGGTCGCCGCGGGGGTGCCGGAACCGGCCCGCAGGACCGGGCGTCCGCCGGTGAGGTCGACGTGCCACACACCCGCGTCGGGCGCCTCGAAGCGCAAGGTGCGGCCGGGGCCGAGCAGTTCGGGCAGGTCCTGGCGCGGCTCGTACGCCTCGGGGAACGTGGAGAACTCCAGCCACTCCTCCACCGCGTCGGCGGCGAGGCCGGCGTCGAGGGTGAAGGGCGCCCCGGCCGCCGACGCGGCGTCGGCCCGGTGCACGGCCGTCTCGTACAGCATCCGCCGTGCCCAGAACCGTACGGGCGCCGGGCGGTCCGCGGACGGGTTCCACACGAGGGCGCCCGGTCCCGCGGCGCGCAGGGTCGCGCTCAGGCGGGCCGCGCCCTCGGTGAGCCACGGCAGCAGGGTGGACGTGTCCGCCCGCGGGTCGGCGCGGGGGTCGTCGACGAGGTCGTTCGCGACGGGTCCGGCGGCCCGGGTCCGGACGACTTCCTCGGCCCACCGGTGGTCACCGCCGATGTGCCGCAGCAGCTGCCCGAGGCTCCAGCCGGGGCAGGTGGGCACCGGGGCGGAGAGGTCGGGGCCGCGCATCTGGGCGGTGAGCCGTTCGGTCTGCGTGACGATCGCGTCGCAGTGGTGCTCGAAGGTCGGCGGGGTCATCGCCTCATGATGCCGCAGAGCCGCGGGGCCGCCCGCCCGGCGGCTCGGCTACTGTGAGCCGGCTGATCAAGATCGGGGTGGGGAGAGACCATGCGGGTCGGGGCAGGACGGATACGGCGCGGGGTGGCCCAGGCGGCTCTGCTGGGCGCGGTGCTGACGGGCTGTTCGGGGGCTTCCGGCGAGGAGCCGGCGGACGACCGGGCGAGCGCGTCGGGCGAGGCGTCGGGCGGCGGCCCGGCCGTGGCGAAGAGCGGCGGGAGCGTCGGCGCCGCGGGGTCGGCCTGCGAGCTCCCGGTGACCTTCGACGTCGCCGCGTCCTGGGAGCCGAAGGCCGTCGACGCCGAGCCGGCCGGGGGCGACGACGAGCTGGCCCGGGAGCTGGCCGACGCCCTGCTGCACCAGGGTCCGGTCACCGCGGCCTGCGAGATCGACGCGAAGCCGGCCGGCAACATCGGTTTCCTGCGCGTCTGGACGGGCGAGCCGGGCGACGCCGCCGACGCGCGCTCCGTGCTGAAGGAGTTCGTCGCGGCGGAGACGGGCGCCGGGAAGGCGGCGTACCGCGCCTTCGAAGCGGCGGACGGCGTCACGGGCGCCGAGGTGACGTACCAGTACACGAGCAAGACGCTGGGCGAGACGAAGGAGGAGCGGGCGCTGGCCGTGACCACGAAGCGCGGCCCGGTCGTCCTTCACCTCGGCGGGATGGACACCGAGGAGCACCGGGCGATGCTCCCGGCCTACGAGCTGGCCAAGCGGACCCTGCGCGTCGGCTGACGGCCGGGCGCACGGGGCCCTCGGGGCGCTGCCAAGGATCCGCCGGTCTCGACCGGCGCGCGGCCCACGGACCCGGTCGGCGCCGCCGTGCCGACGTGCACGGCGGCCCCGAGCCGGAGCCACGCCCCGGGCGGGCGCCCGCGGTCGCGCCCGGTCAGCTGGTACCCGTGTCCGTGTCCGTGCCCGTGCCCGTGTCCGTGTCCGTGCCCTTGTCCGTGCCCGTGTCCGTGAGGAAGCGGTCGAGGACGGCGGTCAGTTCGGCCGGCTTCTCCACGGGCAGCTCGTGCCCGGCGTCCAGCACCCGGACGATCGCGTCCGGGTACGCCGTGGCCAGGCGCAGCATCGGGCCGATCGGCAGCTGGACGTCGTGGTAGCCGTGCACCATCAGGGTCGGCGCCTGGATCGTGCCGAGCCGGTCGGAGACGTCGAAGGCGCGCATGGCGCCGTACAGCGTCATGACGACCTCGCGGGGGGTGTCGGCGGAGGCACGGATGTACGCCCGGACCTCCTCGCGCGGGTACCCGGGGGCGAAGGCGCGCTGGATGTTCGCCGCGACGAAGAGTTTGAACGGCACGAGCGTGGAGGCCGCCATCAGCAGGGCCCGGCCGCGGCTGTAGGCCATCTTGCCGATGGAGTTGACCAGCACCATGCGCTCCACCCGCTCCGGGTGCGACAGCGCGACGGTCTGGGCGATCATGCCGCCCATCGAGTGGCCGACGATCACGAACCGCTCGATCTTCAGATGGTCCAGGAGGGCGAGGACATCGGCGGCGAGGTCGTCGATGCGGCGCACGCCCGCCCCGGTGCTCTCGCCGTGCCCGCGCAGGTCGAGCCGCACGACCCGACGGGTGTGGGAGAAGTGGGCCGTCTGGTGGTCCCAGCGGTGCCGGTTCGCCGTCCAGCCGTGCACGAACACCAGGGGCACGCCCTCGCCGTCGCGGGGGCCCTCGTCGTCGTACGTCAGGGTGGCGCCGTCGACTTCGAGCTGCGGCATGGAGGGCCTCCTGGGAGCGAGCCGGTTACTGACCGGTACGGTATCCGGCCGTGCGGCCCGCCGTCACCGGCGTTCACCGAGGAAGTCGAGGATGTGGCCGAACACGTCGAGGGCCGCGCCCCGGCCGAGGAACGTGTCCAGGTGCCCGTAGCCCGGTATCTCCGTGTAGCGCACGTCGAGTTGGGGCTGCCGGCGGGCCAGGACGTCGTGGCAGAGCTGCTGCGAGTCGAGCCACAGGCCGTTCTCGCTGCCTGACAGGAGCAGCACCGGGGTGTCGATGCGGCCGGCGGCGTCCAGGGCGTTCTCCGGCAGGGCCCGGTAGCGGTGGTCGGTGTCGTGCCAGCGGACGACCGTACGGGCCAGTTCGATCCGGCGCAGGTGCGGCAGGATCCACAGCGGGGCGGGGCCGAGGAGTTCGGCCAGCCGGTCGTGCGTGGCGGCCGACAGGTGCTCGTGGACGAACAGGGAGGCGCCGGTCCCCCAGGCCGAGTGGTGCAGGATCTGGCAGGTGGGGTCGGGGCAGTCCGCGCCGCGCGAGGCCAGCGCGAACAGCGGGGTGTACTTCGACCACAGGCCGACCTTGCGGAAGTCGACCGGCATGTGGTCGATCCGGGACCTCAGCAGTTCGCCCGCGAGGGTCATGCGCAGGGAGGTGCGGCCCGCGAGCTTCGGGGTGAGGAAGACGCCCTGGGACACCACTCCGGCCAGCCCCGGCACCAGGCCCGCCGTCATGCTGAGCGACAGCGTGAGGGCGCCGACGCAGTGGGCGACCACGAAGAGCGGCCGGTCCCCGATCCGCGCCCGGATGTGGGAGACGGCGGCCGGGATGTCGTGCAGCGCCACGTCGTCGTACGTGTAGCGGCCGCCGGTCTCGTTGTACGGCAGCCGGCAGCTGCCCCGCCAGTCCAGCAGCCAGGGCTCGTAGCCGTCGTCCAGGAGGACGTCGACCAGGTTGCGGGTCTCCGGCAGCAGGAACATGTCGGCGGAGGCGGTGTGCCCGTGCAGCAGCAGCACGGCGGGCCGGCCGGGCGCGCCGGGGTCCACGCGGGTCAGCCCGAGGCGCACCCCGTCGCCCGCCCGCAGCGGGATCTCCTCGACGGCCGCCGGGTCGAGGCGGTGCCGCAGCGGCCGGGGCGTGACGGTGCTCCGGACCCTGCGCAGGGCCGGCCGGGTCGTGCGGGGGGCGGGCGTCCGGAAGATCATCGGTGGTTCTCCGTGGGGTTCGGGGTGCGGCGCAGGTCGAGCAGGTCCGCGGCGGCCCGGGCGAAGGGCCCGGCCAGGCCCCGGCCCATCTCCAGCCCGAACCAGGCGAGCCAGGTCAGCTTTGCGCCGCGCTTCTCCCGGCCGGTCAGGCGCGGGTCCACCCGGATGCCGTCGATCTGGTCGCGGACGTAGGTGTCGGCGGGGACGACGACCTCGCCCGCCAGGCTCGCCGGCCGGCCCTCGCGGCCCAGCTCCACCGTGAGGGTCCGGGTCTGCCGCCACAGGTCGCGGCGCGCGCGGGCGTACTTGTAGCCCTCCAGCCACCAGCGGCCTCCGTCGGCGTCGGTCAGCTCCAGGCGGTAGCGCAGCAGCGGGTGGCGCAGGCCGTGCCGGTGCGGGATGCCCTCCTCGGGGCGGACCCAGACGTCGCCGCGGGCCACGGTGAGCGGTGCGGGGTGCGCGGCCGGGCAGGTGACCTCGCCGCGGACGTCGACACGCCGCTCCGTCATCAGTTGGTGCATGCTCGCCACGGACAGGGTCAGGGCCATCGAGCAGGGCCCGTCGGGAGCGTCGCCCACCGGGCCGACCCCGCCCTCCGTGGTCTCGGAGAACCACAGGTAGGGCTGGTCGTCCTTGTGCGGCAGGCGCGCCAGGCCGTCGCCCGCGAGGCGTTCGAACGTCTTCAGCTGGGCCCGGGCGTCGTAGCGGGCGGCGGGCGTCAGGCCGAGCGCCTCGACGAGCGCGTCGGTGCGGTCGGCCGTGGCCGCCGGGCCCGTCAGCGTCGCCTCGCACAGCTTCAGGGCGGTGGGGCTGCGCAGCACCCGGGTCAGGAAGCCGAGTTCGGGGACTGGCTCGGCCTCCAGACGGGCCAGCGTGCCGGCGCGCCACTCCTCCCAGTCGCTCACGCGCACGTGCATCCCGCCGAGGGCCATGTCCCGTACGACGTCGTCGAGGGTGTTGGGGACGCCCGTGAGGTGGTAGTCGAACCCCCAGGCGTCCGGCTCGCAGATCGCGGCGACCGCGACCCGGCTCACCCAGTCGACCGGGGCGGCGTTGAGGTGCCGGAACGCGGGGACCGTGCGGTACCGGGCGAACGCCGACAGCAGGCCGCTGCTGAGGTCCTGGGGGTTGTAGGCGCCGGTCCTGGTGTGCCCGCCGATCCCGCCGGGCCGCAGGGCCGTGACGACCAGGCCGTGGTCACGGGCGCGGCGCAGGGCGACCTCGGCCGCCCACTTGGACTGGTCGTAGCCGGCGACGAGGCGGTCGATGTGGGCGAGCGGGTCGTCCTCGCCCATGGAGGGGATGCCGACCTCGTTGAAGACGGCGACCGAGGAGATGTGGTGCAGCGGCTTGGGGCGGCCTCTCGCGGCGAGTTCGGCCAGCGTGAGCGCGCCGAGCACGTTGCTCGCGCGCAGGGACGGGTAGCCGCGCAGGAAGTCGACGGCGGCGGCGACCGAGACCACGCTGTCCAGCTCCCCGGCGAGGCCGTCCCAGAGGTCGTCGGGCAGGCCCAGGCGGGGTTCGCGGATGTCTCCGGGCAGGACGGTGACACGCCGGCGGACCTCCGACGACCAGGGCAACGCGTACCCCTTGAGCGCCTCCCCCAGCCGGGCCAGGGCGGCCTCCTCGTCGGCGGCGCGGACCAGGCAGTACACGTGGGCGTCGCTGTGGCGCAGCAGGTCCAGGAGCATGTGGCTGCCGAGGAACCCCGTGGCACCGGTCAGCAGGACCCGGCGGGGCGGGGTGGGTTCGGGCGCCCCGACGAACGGCAGCCGGTCGGCCAGGGAGAGGTCGGAGAGAATCCGCGCCAGGTCCTCGGGCCGGGCCACGGCGTCGGAGGGGGCGGTGGCTGCGACGGCGGCGGTGGCGGTGGCGGTGGCGGTGGCGGTGGGAGACGGTACGGGGAG
>NZ_LLZN01000103.1 GCF_001509795.1 Streptomyces sp. NRRL WC-3605
GTGGGTTCATCGCCCTGGGCGAGGATGTCACCGCCTACGTCGAGCAGATCGATCGATGCCGGGGCCAGGTGAGACACCAGTTCTTCGAGTTGGCGGGTGATCCCCTCGGCGCCGTGATGTGGATCGAGCAGGGCCAGGGTGTGCGGGAGCTCTGCCGCGAGTCGGGGGAGCGTGGAGCCTGCCGGGGCAATCGGCTGGGCTTCGGCTGGCACCGACCACACGGACTGAGTGACGGGTTCGAGCCCCGCGAAGCGGCCGGCTCCTCGCGGTCCCGGGAGCGGGTCGACAAGGAGGCGGTCCCAGGCGTACGTGAGGATCACCGCCTGGTCCTCGTCGCCGTAAAGGGCGGCGTGAAGCATTGCGGCGGCGACTGCGTCGCCCCCTCCTCCTGCTGCGACGATCAACCGCGTCATGCGTTCAGACTACGGGTCCGCAGGTTGGCCACTCACCCTATAGTGGCCAAAGGCCATAGCCACTTGGACGGGAAGGGAGGGGAGATGCCGCAGATCGAGGAAGCTCAGCCGAAGTATCTCCAGATCGCCCATTACATCCGCGATCAGATCCTTCGCGGTGACCTGCGGCCGGGGGACGAGGTTCCCTCGGAACGGCAACTCGCCGCGGACTGGAAGGTGTCCCGGCCCACGGCCGCACGGTCCTTGGAGGCGCTGAGTCATCAAGGCCTGGTGGAGAAGCGTCAGGGCTCGGGGACTTATGTGCGCAGCCTCGAAGTGAATCGGCGTGCGCGGGAGTTGTACGGGCGCGCCCGGCAGACGGGGAAGATCTACACGCCCGGCGAGTACGCGGTGATCACCTCGGCCGGGTGGCTGGAGGCTCCGGACCATGTCGCCGAGGCGTTGGGTCTGGTGAAGGATCGCCGAGCCGTGCACCGCCGGCGTGTGACGAACAACCAGGACGGCCCGATCACCTTGTCCACCTCGTGGTTCGCGCCGGATGTCGGCCAGCGCGCCCCCAAACTCCTGGAGCCTGAGCGGATTCAGGAGGGGACGCTCATGTACGTCGAGGCGATGACGGGGCGTCAAGGCAGCTATGCGGAGGACCGCATGTGCGCCCGGGCTGCCACGGAGGAGGAGGCGGCCGATCTGCGGTTGGAGTCGGAGTCCGCTGTCCTCATCGTCCATCACGTCGTCTTCGACCTCCAGGATCGGCCCCTGGAGTTCGCCGAGGCCACCTATCCACCGCACCGTTGGGCGTTCGAGCAGGGCTACCCGCTCACCTGAACACTCGCCAGTTCGGGCGAACCGCTTGCACTCCCAAAGTGGCCAATGCTACTATCCACGTAGTGGCTAAGGCCACTTGATGGAGAAGGGGGCACGACGTGACGAGTCGGCGGCCGGTGCGGGACGCGCGATTAGCTTGCCGGGCGTGTCGGGGGCGTGGATGGAAGCGCGTCGGCTCCCGAACGGGGCTGGCGTTCTCCACGGCCAACGACCGCAGCCGTGCCACGTCGAAGCGGCGCTGCCTCGACTGCGACGGCAGTGGCAAGGAGTGAGTACGCATGGCCTACACGATCGATCGTTACCCCTGCGAGGACTCACCGCGGCTTGGAGCGATGACCTTGCATCCTGTACCGGAGTCCGTGCCCCGCGCCCGGCGCTGGTTCAGGAAGTTCATCGCTCCGTATAACCCGGCCTGTTCGGTGGACGACTGCCTGCTCATGATCTCGGAGCTGGTGACCAACGCCATCCGTTACGGAAGGGCGGACGAATCTTGGCTGGTGCGGGTCGAGTGGTTCCGACAGGGGCCCTCGCTCCGAATCGAGGTGCACAACCCGGGTTTCCCGGCGAACGTGCGGCTCCGGCACCCGGAAGCCAATGACGCGCACGGGCGGGGTCTGCTCCTCGTCGATTCCATCGCCGATTCCTGGCACTCTGGCCCGAGTCACCTCGGCGGCACGGTCGTCTCCTTCGTGATGGCTGATGCCTGGCCGGCGTGACGGGATAACCCACCCCTTCTACTGCGGGTGTGCAAGTGTCGCTAGTCTGGTTGACCAGTTGACTTGGCTAATCCCGACAGGCGGCGCTCATGGCGTATGAAGTAGAGCCACCGAAGTACGTGCGCCTCGCGCAGACTCTTCAGCGTCGCATCGAGGACGGCACGTACGCGCCGGGCACCCGCGTACCGAGCGAGAACCAGCTGGTGCAGGCCTTCGGTATGTCGCGGCCCACTGTGGTGCGAGCGCTGGATCTGCTGAAGCGGGATGGTTGGCTCGAGTCCCGGCAGGGGTTCGGCACGATCGTCCGGGGCCGGCCGGAGGTCGTCGAGCAGAAGGACCGGCGGGGTCGTGAGGCGCTGGAGCGCGACGAGTCGCAGGGCGGGGGCCGTCTGATCGAGGTCGTACGGGTGTCCGTTCCGGCTCGGGTTGCTTC
Organism: Streptomyces sp. NRRL WC-3605; assembly: GCF_001509795.1. Taxonomy (GTDB): domain Bacteria; phylum Actinomycetota; class Actinomycetes; order Streptomycetales; family Streptomycetaceae; genus Streptomyces; species Streptomyces viridochromogenes. Next base: position 2,388 of record NZ_LLZN01000103.1, read on the forward strand.
GGCCCTCGGCCTTCCGAAGAGGGCTGAGGTCCTGATGCGTCGCTTCCTGGTCGAGGAGGACAGTGAAGCCGTCGAGTTGGTGTCGTCGTACTTCCCCGCCGGCCTGGTCGAGGGCACTGACCTGGAGGTCGGAGAACCTCTGGGTGGGAGCACGCGCGAACATCTCGAAGCTCGGAAGAAGGTGCGCTTCGACCATGTGACCGAGCGGGTCTCTGCTCGGCTGCCCGAGGCGCGTGAGGCCGAGCTGCTGGATCTGCCGGACGGCGTTCCCGTGCTGAGCGTCCTGGTTGTCGCCTGTGATGCCTCCGGTCGAGCCTTGCAGGTCTCTGACGTGCTCCTACCTGCCGATCGGCAGGAACTCGAAGACACCTATCGCCTCAGCTGATGCCGCCCGACGGGCGGCGGGATTTGCCGGGAGTAACGACTTGACAAGTCAACTTGGCATCCCTAGCGTCGAACTTGCTAAGTCAACCTGGCAGGTTGATGATCTCTCAGAAGGAGTAATCCCTGTGCGTGTGATCCGCGTTGACGCATCGGCGGCCACGATCCTGCTCACCGAGGCTCCGGCCCCGAAGGTGCGTGACCGGCAGACCGGTGAGATCGCCAAGGACGCGATGACCGGCGAGACGCTGATGACAGTAGGCGTCGTCTACATCGACGAGGGCGACTCGTCGCTGATCCAGGTCACCGTCCCCGAGAGCGGGGTGACCGAAGGTCTGGCGGTCGGTGCTCCGGTGTCGCTGCCGGGTCTGGTGGCGCGGCCGTGGCAGAGCGTGTTCAACGGCCAGGAGCGGCACGGCATCGCCTACCGAGCGACCGCCATTGCTCCGGGGGCCTTCCCGATGGCCCAGGCGGGCTGATCCCCGTGACGGACCTGGTGACGTTGGCCGAGGTGGGCGGCTCCCTCGCTGCAATAGGCGGCGCTGCCTACGCTCGGCACGCTCACCCAGCGGCGTACTGGTCCACGGTGGGGCTGCCGCTCTCGGTGGCCCGGCTGCTGACCTCGTACTCCTCGACCATGGAGGCCTGTGGCCTGACCGTCCAGCCCGCCCGCTGGCGCGCACTGGCCGTCCGTGCGACGACCCGCCGTGAGGTCCGGCCGGTGCCTCCGCGGCGGGGCATCATCCGGCCGACCACGACCGGGCTGCGTATGCGACTGCGGCTGGCTGCGGGGCAGGAACCGGCGGATGTGGCCGCTTCCGCCGAACGCCTCCGGCACGCCTGGGGCGTCCACGCGGTCCACGTGCGGGACATCAAGCCGGGCGTCGTCGAACTCCGGCTCGTCGGATTCGACGTGCTGCGCAAGGTCCGCATGCCCCGTCGCCTCGACGCCGGCCCGCTTCGCGTCCCGGTGGCATTACGGGAGGACGCGACCGCCTTCGTGCGGGACTACCGGGCCGTTCCGCATGAGCTGGTGCTCGGAGCCACGCTCTCGGGCAAGTCCATGTACCTGCGGAACCTGCTGACCGGGCTAGCTGCTCAACCCGTAGTGCTGGTCGGGATCGACTGCAAGCGCGGGGTAGAGCTGGCGCCCTTCGCGCCCCGCCTTTCCGCGCTGGCGACCGATTCGGACCAGGCGGCCGAGCTGCTTCCCGCGCTCGTGAGGGAAATGGAGGACCGATACGACCTGATCAAGACCCGGCAGGGCATTGCGCCCGGCACTCCGGAAGAGCTGATCACCTCGGACATCTGGGGACTGCCACAGGACGAACGTCCCGCTCCGATCGTGCTCTTCATCGACGAGGTGGCAGAACTCTTCCTCGTGGCCACACGGAAGGAAGAGGAACGGCGCGACGAGATGGTCACCCACCTCATCCGCCTCGCCCAACTCGGCAGGGCTGCGGGGATCTACCTGGAGGTCTGCGGGCAGCGCTTCGGCGCCGAGCTGGGCAAGGGGGCGACCATGCTCCGCGCTCAGCTCACCGGCCGCGTCTGCCACCGCGTGAACGACGAGGCCTCGGCCAAGATGGCGCTCGGCGACATTGCGCCAGAGGCCGTGCTCGCGGCCTGCGCCATCGCCCCCGAACTGCCCGGCCTCGCCGTCGTCGGAGACACCTCCGGCGGCTGGTCCCGTATCCGTACCCCCTACCTCTCCCTCGCTGACGCTGCGACCACCTGCCGTGCGACGGCTCATCTCGCTCCCGACGCACCGGCACTCGATCCCTTCCGGCCGTATGTCCCGCCGCTGTCGGCGGAGACGCCCGAGCCCGTGGCCACGGCTCGCCCGGTCACGGAGTAAGCGCACCCGTCCACAGCCGGCACGGCCGTCCCGTGCCACGTCCCTACCCCTCCATGCCTGGACCCGGAAGGAGCTGCGCCGTGCGTTCCCTGCCCGTCCGTATCGACGCCGTACTCGTCCAAGCGGTGATCGCTGCCGCGCTGTCGTTCGCTCACCTGCACGACTTGGCCTCGGCTGCGGGCCAGCACGGATGGAAGGCATGGGCCTACCCGGTCTCCGTCGACCTGCTGCTTGTGGCGGCCTGGCGGCGACTCCGCTCCGGTGGGGCGAAAGCGGCCGGGTGGTGCTGGTTCCTTGTCGCCCTGACCGCCTCCCTCGGTGCCAATGTCGCCACCGCCGGGCTCCTCGACCTGGGTGCCGTGCCGGGCTGGCTGCGCATCCTCGTCGCGGGATGGCCCGCAGTCGCCTTCCTGGGTGGGACGCTGCTCGCCCACGGAGCAACTGCGGGCGCTCCAACGGTGGAGCGCGAGGCGACCCAGAGCCCCATGACGCCCGAAGTGCCTGCCTCGGCTCCCGAGTTGTCCGCTGCCGAGCCGGGAAAGGATGCGGCCTCCGCATCCTCGGTTCCGCCGGCGCTCGTCGCTCTCGCCCGCAAGGTCGCCGACGAACACCGTGCCCGGACCGGTGCCCCCATCGACACCTCGACCCTTCGCGCTCGGCTCGGTGTTCCGCTGCCGCTGGCCGAAGCCATCGCCACTCAACTCACCTGACCCGGAGGACTTGCCACCGTGCGCCCGTCCACGCTCCGCGCGCTGAACCGCGCCGCCGAGCTGACCCGACAGAACCGCCTCACCGAAGCCGTGCTCATCGCCGAGCCCGTGATCCTCACCGCCGACAGCTACGAGGGCGGCGAGATCTTGCGCTGGCTGGCCGAGCACGTCACCGACTTCACCGGCGAAAACCCAAAGGAGACCCGCTGATGACCGCCAATCGCCGCTTCCGCAACGTCACCCGCATAGGGCCTGTCCAGGTCGCCACCTACTACGACGGCCGGGGCCGCGAGAAGCACACCGCAGCCTGCACGGCTCCTCGCTGCGGCTTCGCCACGGACTACGACAGCCGTGCCGCCGCCGAACTGGCCGCCCGGACCCACCGCTGCGCCGTCCGCTGAGGGAGCTCCCGTGACCGTCTCACTGCCCCTCGTCTTCGTCCTGGGCGTCATCACCTGGGCCGCGATCAAGTTCCTCGGCATCCGGCTCTGGGTCGCTGTCGTGATCGCGCTCTTCGGCTTCTGGCTCTCGCACACCTTCCTCGCCCCCGCCATCGAGTCCGGCACCCGCTCCGGGGTCGACGTCGTCAACGGCACCCAAAAGTGACAAGGAGATCCACCGTGTTCCGTCCCAAACTGCCCGACATCCCGACTCTGCCGACGCCGACCGTCACGCCTCAGCAGATGCAACCTCCAGCTGCCTCGGCCGGTCGTCCGGTCGCCCCGTACGTGGGCATCGGTGCCGGTGCGGTCGCCGCCGTGGTCGTCGTCGGGATCGTGCTCACCGCGCTCCTGGCGGCGGTCGCCGTCTCGGCCGTGTCCGTGGCCATCGCCGCCGTGGTCCTGCGTTCGCTCGTCAACGGCGCACACAAGCGCTGACCGGCCGCCGGGGCGGCAACAAGCCGCCAAGCATCCCGCCGCCCCGGGCCCGCCCCTTCCGAACCGTCACGACAGCCGAAAGGAACTCCCATCATCACCCGGCAGACTCCGCCCCCGCTGGCGGAACTCTCCATGCTGGCCTCCCTCGGCACCCTGCCCGAGCTGGGCCACCAACTGTCCGGCCTGGGCGGCTGCACCCGCCCCGTACGCCTCGACGGCCACCGCACCGAATACGCGGTGGACCGGACAACCGGCGAGATCGGCCGCGTCCTGCACCACCTGGATTCATCGGCCCTCCCGGCCGGCCAGCTCCTCGTCCGCTGCAACAACCGCCGCGTCACCCGGTGCGCGGCCTGCGCCGAGACCTACCGCCGCGACACCTACCACCTGATCACCGCCGGACTCCGCGGCGGCAAAGGCACCTCCGAACGGGTCGCCACCCACCCGCGCGTCTTCGCCACCTTCACCGCCCCTGGCTTCGGCCCGGTCCACAACCGCCCCTCCGGTGATCGCCCTTGCCGCTGCGGCATCCGCCACGACGACCAGGACCCGGCCCTCGGCACGCCCCTCGACCCGGACACGTACGACTACGAAGCGGCCGTGCTGTGGAACGCGCACGCCGGGGCCCTCTGGCAACGCTTCTCGATCTACCTCCGCCGGGAGGTCGCCAAGCGAGCCGGCCTCACCCAGCGGGCCTTCCACGACCATGCCCGGGTCTCCTTCGCCAAAGTGGCCGAGTACCAGAAGCGGGGTGCCGTCCACTTCCACGCGGTCATCCGCCTCGACGGCCCGGAAGGCGGCGAGACCGCGACCCCGGCCTGGGCAACGGCCGAGCTGCTGACCGACGCCATCCGCGCCGCCGCTGCTGCCGCTCGCGTCGACGGCCCGGATGTCGAGGGTCGGCCGCACACCTTCGTCTTCGGCCGACAGCTCGACGTCCGAACGATCCGGTCCACCGACTTCAATGACGGCCAGGACCTGACCGAACGGGCCGTAGCGGCGTACGTCGCCAAGTACGCCACCAAAGGCGCCGAGACGGCGACCGGCACCCTCGACCGGCCGATCCGCTTCCTCGCCGAGCTGGCCCAAGCAAAAATCACCGACCACGCCCGGCGCATGATCCGCACCGCCTGGACCCTCGGAGCACGCCCCGAGCTGGCAGACCTGCGACTTCGTGCCTGGGCGCACATGCTCGGCTTCCGTGGCCACTTCTCCACCAAGTCCCGCCGCTACTCCACCACCCTCGGCGCCCTCCGCGACGCCCGCGCCGAATGGCGCCGTGCCCAAGCCGCGCCGGCTGTCGACACCAGTCAGGAAACGACTCTCGTCCTCGCGCACTGGGTCTTCGCCGGAACCGGCCTCTCCAGTGCCGAAAGCTGGCTCGCCGCCACCCTCGAACCCGCTCCCGGAACGGAAGGAGAACCGACATGGACCGCCGACGCGACGAACTCATGACCGTTCCGCAGATCCTTGCCGAGCTGGGTGGGGTGTCCCGGCGCACCTTCTACCGCTGGCGCGAATTGGGCCAGGGCCCCGCTGCGTTCAAGTTGCCCAACGGGGAGCTCCGAGTGTGGCGAAGTGACTTCACCACGTGGCTGCGGCAGTTGGAGGCGGCGGCGTGAAGTCTCTCGATGTGAAGGTCTGGAGTGTCCGTAAGCGGGACACCAAGACGCCCTCGTACGGGGTCCGCTGGTCTGTTGCGGGCAACGTCTTCTCGGAGTCCTTCCGGACCAAGGCGCTCGCAGACCACTACCGCACGAAGCTGATGCGGGCGATGCGTGACGGCGAGGAGTTCGACACGGAGTCGGGCCTTCCAGCCTCGATGGAAGAGAAGAAGTCGGCTGTGTCGTGGTACGCCTTCGCCCTTAGGTACCTCGCGATGAAGTGGCCCCACGCGGCCCCGAATACGCGGGACGGCATCAATGAATCCCTCACCAGCGTCACGGTGGAACTCCTTGACGATCGCGCCGGACGTCCCTCCGATGAGGTGATCCGCAGAGCACTTCGCAACTGGGCCTTCGTTTTGCCGGGGCCTGACGATCGCGAAGTCCCGGACGACGTGCGGAATGTTCTCCACTGGGTGGCCAAGGCTTCTCGACCGCTCGCCGACCTCGCCGAGCCCGCCACGGCCCGCGCGGTCCTCGACTCGCTGAAGCTCAAGCTCGACGGCACGGCGGCAGCGGCGGAGACTGTGCGGCGCAAGCGTCGGACTCTCGTCAACGCCGCGAATTACGCCGTCGACCTGGGGGAGCTGCGGGAGAACCCGGTCATGGCTGTCCGCTGGCAGAAGCCGAAGGTGTCCAACCAGGTCGATCCGCGGGTTGTCGCGAACCCGGAGCAGGCGCGGAACCTCCTGGCGGCGGTTTCCTACGTGGGCGGCTACCGGCGAGCCCGTGGTCGTCGGCTTGTGGGTCTGTTCGCCGCCATGTACTTCGGTGGCCTCCGGCCGGCGGAAGCGGTCGGCCTTGCCGAGACGGATCTGAACCTTTCCGAGCACGGCTGGGGGTCGGCCCTGCTCCACCGGACCCGTCCGTCCGTCGGCAAACAGTGGACCGACTCTGGGGAGACCCATGACGACCGCGGACTGAAGAACCGACCCACCGAGGATGTACGGCGGGTGCCGATCCCGCCTCACCTCGTGGCTGTGCTTCGCGAGCACCTGGCCACGTTCGGCACCGCGGACGACGGGCGGCTGTTCTTCAGCGAGAAGGGCTCGGTCGTCCCGTCCTCGACCTACTACCGCGTGTGGCAGGAGGCCCGGCTCCTCGCGCTTCCGCCGGCCGTCGCGGCCTCGCCGCTCGCCAGTCGGCCGTACGACCTCCGGCACTCGGCTCTGTCTACGTGGCTCAATGCAGGGGTCGACCCGACCGAGGTGGCCGAGAGGGCCGGCAACAGCGTGGAGGTCCTGCTGACCCGCTACGCGAAGTGCCTGGACGGACGGCAGGACGTTGCCAACCGGCGTATCGAGGAATTGCTCCGCGAGTACGAGTGAGACAACGTGCATCGACCGTGAGGCCTCAGGCATGCCGCCTGGGGCCTCCCTCGTTTCGGTCCTTCCCGCGCCGGTGCTTAGCTGAGCAACGGGCAAGCTGAGCGTGCGGCCTGTCCTGCGCTCTTGTGGCCCCGTCTCGCCTGCGCTGGCATGTCGGCAACGTCAATGCCGGAGAAGAGGGGGCCTTGTGGAGCTGCATGTCACGCGTTGGAAGCGGTACGGGCATGATCGTCTGTACGCCAACCTGCCTGATGGCACCGCGGTCGGTTGGGCGGACGTCACTACGGGGACCATCACGGTCTTGCGGGCCGAGTGTCGTGACGACGTGATCGCCGTGCTCACGAAGCACTTACAGAACCTCACCGAGCCTTTCCCGCTGGACAGGGCGCCGGAGGTTCAGGACCGTCCGATGCTGCCGCCTCTGACGCCGGCCGACGACCTGGCCGTCAACCCTCCCGGGCAGGCGTTGCGTGATCTGCTCGCCGAATCCGGTCCGGGGCTGATGGAGCGAGTCGTTTCACGGCTTCTTCGGCGATCCTCAGAATGGGACTCCTGGCGAAAGGGATTGGCGGGGGAGCGGCGCGTGGGAGCCGAGTTGAACCGCTTGGGCCGCCACGGCTGGCGTGTCCTGCACTCCGTTCCGTTGGCCGACAAAGTGGATACCGATCACTTACTGATCGGGCCTGGTGGAGTGTTCAGCATCAATACGAAGCACCACCACAAGCGGGCCGTATGGGTCGGGGACCATTCCGTGAAAGTCGATCACGGGAAACCGGCACCCTACGCACGCAAGAGCCGTGCGGAGGCCAAGCGGGTCGCCCGAGTGCTTGAGCGCTATTGCGACTTCTCGGTGCCGGTGGAGCCGGTGCTCGTCTTCGTGGGTGTCACCGAGCTGAAGGTGGTCGCTACGCAGCTCGATGTCAGGGTGTACCAGGAGCGCCAGGTATCGGCACTCGCTCCCCTCTCAGGCGTTCTCGCGGCCGACCAGGTGGAGCAGGTGTACGGCATCGCTCGCCATCGCCAGGCTTGGAGCCTGGCTTGAGTAGGTTCTTCTCAGCGAGTTGCTGGCCTTCTCTGTGGGGCCTGTGGGTGGTTTCCAGGGGGTGACCGTCGTCGGGGCGGGGCGTCCTGTCAGTGCCGTCTCTTACGCTCCGCTCTTGCACAAGCAGTCTGAGTGGAGGGACGCAGATGGGCGGCAACGCATGGACGCACACGGGCCCGTATCAGCGTGATCTGGCGGCCGCGTTCCGGCAGGAGCAAGAAGACGAGCTGGAGCGGGACAACCACGGCTTCGAGGGGCGGTCCGTCGTGGAACTGTGGCGCGACCCGGAGTGGCATGAGTACATCTTCACCGGTGGCACGGGCTCCGTGTTGGACTTCCCTCTCATGATCGAGGCCGCGGACACGGATGACGGTCCGTTCATGCGGCCGCTGACCGATGAAGAGGTGCGAGCGTGGGCTCCTCACGGCCGGCCAACCTACGAGGAGTGGGACGCTGCGCTCGACTCCGAGCAACTGGACTTCCCAGGCCGTGCCCAGGGGAACTGCACAGTGCTCTACCGCGACGGTAGGCCCGCGCAGATCGCCTACTGGGGGGTCACTGCCGATTAGGGGAGTCGGTGCAACCTTGCGATGCGGTCCCGTACCTGTCCGGGTCCGGGCCGCATCGTTCTGCGGGCTCACCTGCGGTGATGCTTCAAGATCCCGTCCACGCCTCGTCCACAGACCTCGACATAGAGCCGCTTCGGGCCGCATACGCCTGCACATACGCGAAGACCCCGGCCTCAGCGTTTCCGCTGGTGACGGGGTCTTTGGGCACCTCATACTGGGTGCCCCCGGCAGGATTCGAACCTGCGCACACGGCTCCGGAGGCCGTTGCTCTATCCCCTGAGCTACGGGGGCGTGTCGGTCGCGTTGCTCGCGGCGACGGGTAGAACACTACCAGCTCCGGTGGGGTGTTCATGAACGGGTTTTCCGGGGTGTGGCACCCCGTGCGAGCTGGGGTGGGTCCCCCGCAGGGGGTGGAAGTGGGGAAAACCCGGACGCGGTGGCCGGTCCGGACCTACTCTCGAGTTGTGCCAGGCGCGTCCGGCCGGGTGCTTGTTGTGGACGACAACAAGGTCATCCGGCAGTTGATCAGGGTCAATCTCGAGCTGGAGGGCATCGAGGTCGTGACCGCGGCCGATGGTGCCGAGTGTCTTGAAGTGGTCCATCAGGTGCGGCCCGACGTGATCACCCTCGACGTCGTCATGCCCCGCCTCGACGGGCTGCGCACCGCCGCGCGGCTCCGGGGCGACAGCCGTACCCGTGACCTTCCCCTCGCGATCATCAGTGCGTGTACGCAGTACGAGATCGAGAGCGGGCTCGAGGTCGGCGTCGACGCCTTCCTGCCCAAGCCCTTCGAGCCCGCCGAACTGGTGAGTGTCGTGCGACGGTTGCTGGAGGGGGAGCGGCGGGTTGGTGGGGGGCTGGGCGCCGGGGTCAGGGTCTAGGGGCCGCGGCCGCTCCCTTCGGGTGGGAACCGAGACCTTCCGCCGTGGCGCCGGACCGCACCCCCGCCCCGCACAAACCCACTCGCACCCCCACCCCCCTCCTCCCATACGCTTGACCCGTGACCCCCGTCGAGCTCTCCCGTACCGTGCTGGGCGCGGTGCGTCGTGCTGTCGATGACGGGGTTCTGGCCGTTGCCGTGCCGGAGCGGGTCAAGGTCACCGCTCCCGGGCCCGGTGGCTGTGGCGACTACGCCACCAACATCGCCCTCCAGCTCGCCCGGCCGGCCGGGGAGCCGCCGCTCCACGTGGCCGAGATCCTGCGCACCCGGCTCGTCGGCCGTGACGGTGTGCGGGACGTCGTCGTCACCGGGCCGGGGTTCCTCAACATCACTCTCGCGGACGCGGCCGGCGTCGACCTCGTCGCCGAGATTCTGCGGCGTGGGCCTCGGTACGGGTTCGTCGACCAGCCCGGTGGTGAGGCCGTGGAGCTGCGCGCCCCGTGCGAGGTCCGTGCCGTCGTCGTCATGGATGTCGTCGCCCGGTTGTTGCGGTCCCAGGGGGTGGGCGTACGCACCAGCATCGGCGTCAGTACCAGCACCGGGTGTGAGGGTGGCCTGCCCGTTGGCGAGTGGGTGTCCGTCCTCGGGGTCCAGGGCGGCCTGGGTGAGGGCGCTGCGTCTGGTGAGGCGTCCTCCTCCCCGCCCGGGACCGTGACCATCCAGCCCGTCCCTGCCCCCGCCTCCCCTCTCCACCTCGGTCGCGACGCCGCCCGATGGGCGCTGCTTCACCCCGCCGCCCACGACCGGCCCCGTATCTCCGACGAGCACCTCGTCCAGCGTGAGGGCAACCCCCTCTTCCGCGTCCGTTACGCGCACGCCCGCATCCGGGCCGTCAGCCGTAACGCCGCCGACCTGGGATTCCGCGCCGAGCCCGGTGCGGTCGAGCCCGATGGCGGCCCCGCTCGTCCTGGGGGCACCCTCACCCCACCCACCACCCTCACCCCGCCGCCAACCCTCACCGCCAGCCTCCCCCTCGGGCACGCCTTCCAGCCCACCCTCACCGCCCCCCCGCCCCGCCC
>NZ_LLZN01000104.1 GCF_001509795.1 Streptomyces sp. NRRL WC-3605
AGGGAAACGCCCGGTTACATTCCGAACCCGGAAGCTAAGCCTTACAGCGCCGATGGTACTGCAGGGGGGACCCTGTGGGAGAGTAGGACACCGCCGAACTCCTTTTAGAGCTCCGGCTCTTGGGCGTAACAGCCCGAGAGCCGGAGCTTTTTTGTGTTGAGGTAGGGTCGGGGAGCATCGTCGATTCGTTCACCACAGGAGGCCCCCGGGTGGAGGTCCAGGAGACCCGTGTCCAGACAGACCGGGTCCTCACCATCCCCAACATCCTCAGCATGGCGCGGCTCGTTGGCGTGCCGCTGTTCCTGTGGCTGATTCTGCGGCCCGAGTTCGGTGGGCCCAAAAGTGACGGCTGGGCGCTTCTGGTGCTGGCCCTGAGCGGTGTCAGCGACTACCTGGACGGCAAGCTGGCCAGGCGGTGGAACCAGATCAGCAGCCTCGGCCGGCTTCTCGACCCGGCAGCCGACCGGCTCTACATTCTCTCGACTTTGGTCGGCCTGACATGGCGGGAGATTCTGCCGCTCTGGTTGACCGGTGTACTGCTGGCGCGCGAGCTGGTTCTGCTGGTCATGGTGGGCATCCTCAGGCGGCACGGGTATCCGCCGCCGCAGGTGAACTTCCTGGGGAAGGCGGCCACCTTCAACCTGATGTACGCGTTCCCCCTGCTGCTGCTCAGTGACGGCAGTGGTTGGATCTCGTCACTCGCTGCTATTTTCGGATGGGCGTTCGCCGGATGGGGTACAACGCTCTATTGGTGGGCAGGAGTCCTCTACGTGGTACAAGTCCGCCGCCTCGTTCGCGCGGACGCCGCCATGGCCGACTGAACTCGCCGATTGCCAAGGGCGTAGCGGCTCGATGGCCCGCTCGCGAAAAGTGCGGGACAATAACGGACGGGTGAAGTCGGCTAGACCGTCGTCTCTGGAGGAGGACGCTTCCGACATGAAGGCCGTCGTGATGGCCGGGGGCGAAGGCACACGCCTTCGTCCTATGACCTCGAGCATGCCCAAGCCGCTCCTGCCGGTGGCCAACCGGCCGATCATGGAGCACGTTCTGCGGCTGCTCAAAAGGCATGGGCTGAATGAGACCGTCGTTACCGTTCAGTTCTTGGCCTCGCTCGTCAAGAACTACTTCGGTGATGGCGAAGAGCTCGGTATGGAGCTCACGTATGCCAATGAGGAGAAGCCACTCGGTACCGCCGGAAGCGTCAAGAACGCAGAGGAAGCACTGAAGGACGACGCTTTCCTCGTCATCTCCGGCGATGCCCTGACCGACTTCGACCTCACCGAGCTCATCAACTTCCACAAGGAAAAGGGCTCGATGGTCACCGTCTGTCTGACGCGTGTGCCGAATCCGCTGGAATTCGGTATCACGATCGTCGACGAGGAGGGCCGCGTCGAGCGCTTCCTGGAGAAGCCGACCTGGGGCCAGGTCTTCTCGGACACCGTGAACACCGGCATCTACGTCATGGAGCCCGAGGTATTCGACTATGTCGAAGCCGATGTGCCCGTGGACTGGTCGGGTGACGTCTTCCCTCAGCTGATGAAGGAGGGCAAGCCCATCTACGGCTATGTCGCGGAGGGCTACTGGGAGGACGTCGGTACGCACGAGAGCTATGTGAAGGCCCAGGCCGACGTCCTGGAGGGCAAGGTCGACGTCGAGCTGGACGGCTTCGAGATCTCTCCCGGGGTGTGGGTGGCCGAGGGTGCCGAGGTGCATCCCGACGCCGTGCTGCGGGGGCCGGCGTACATCGGTGACTACGCCAAGGTCGAGGCCGGCGCCGAGATCCGGGAGCACACGGTCGTCGGCTCCAACGTCGTCGTGAAGAGCGGTGCCTTCCTGCACAGGGCCGTCGTGCACGACAACGTGTACGTCGGGCCGCACAGCAATCTGCGCGGCTGCGTCGTCGGCAAGAACACCGACATCATGCGCGCCGCGCGGATCGAGGACGGCGCGGTCATCGGTGACGAGTGCCTGATCGGTGAAGAATCGATCGTTCAGGGCAATGTGCGGGTGTACCCGTTCAAGACCATCGAGGCCGGTGCCTTCGTCAACAACTCGGTGATCTGGGAGTCCAGAGGGCAGGCGCATCTGTTCGGCGCCCGCGGTGTCTCCGGCATCCTGAACGTGGAGATCACACCCGAGCTGGCGGTGCGGCTGGCGGGCGCGTACGCCACCACCCTGAAGAAGGGGGCCACCGTCACGACGGCCCGCGACCACTCCCGTGGTGCGCGCGCGCTCAAGCGGGCGGTGATCTCCGCGCTGCAGGCCAGCGCCATCGACGTACGGGACCTGGAGAACGTGCCGTTGCCGGTCGCACGGCAGCAGACCGCGCGGGGCAGTGCCGGCGGCATCATGATCCGTACGACGCCCGGTGTGCCCGACTCGGTGGACATCATGTTCTTCGACGGGCAGGGTGCCGACCTGTCGCAGGCCAGTCAGCGCAAGCTGGACCGGGTCTTCGCGCGGCAGGAGTACCGGCGCGCGTTCCCGGGCGAGATCGGCGACCTGCACTTCCCGGCGAGCGTCTTCGACTCCTACACCGGCTCGCTGCTGCGGAACGTCGACACGACCGGGATCGCCGAGTCCGGGCTCAAGGTCGTCGTGGACGCGTCCAACGGAAGCGCCGGCCTGGTGCTGCCGAGCCTGCTCGGCAAGCTCGGCGTGGACTCGCTGACGATCAACCCCGGTCTCGACGAGTCCCGGCCCACCGAGTCGGCCGACACACGGCGGTCGGGGCTGGTGCGGCTGGGCGAGATAGTGGCGTCCGCGCGGGCCGCGTTCGGCGTGCGGTTCGATCCCGTCGGCGAGCGGCTCTCCCTGGTCGACGAGAAGGGACGGATCGTCGAGGACGACCGGGCGCTGCTCGTCATGCTCGACCTGGTGGCCGCGGAGCGGCGGAGCGGACGTGTGGCGCTGCCGGTGACCACCACGAGGATCGCGGAACAGGTGGCCGCCTATCACGGGACGCAGGTCGAGTGGACGACGACGTCGCCCGACGACCTCACCCGGGTGGGCGCCGACGAGGCGACGATCTTCGGTGGTGACGGCCGCGGCGGCTTCATCATCCCGGAGTTCAGCAGCGTCTTCGACGGCACCGCCGCTTTCGTCCGGCTGATCGGTCTGGTGGCGCGTACGCAGCTCACGCTCAGCCAGATCGATGCGCGCATCCCGCGGGCGCACGTCCTCAAGCGGGACCTCGCGACCCCGTGGGCGGTCAAGGGACTCGTGATGCGACGGGTCGTCGAGGAGGCCGGGGATCGCTTTGTCGACACGACCGACGGTGTGCGGGTCGTGGAGACGGACGGCCGCTGGGTGATGGTGCTGCCCGACCCGGCCGAGGCGGTCACCCATCTGTGGGCGGAGGGGCCGGACGACGCGTCCGCCCAGGCGCTGCTCGACGAGTGGGCGGCGGTCGTGGACAGCGCCGGACGCTGAGTCCCGCGTAAGCACGCGTGCCGGACAGGTACCCCTGAAAGGGGCCTGTCCGGCACCTGCGGTGGGGCCATTCGGAGTATCGGCGGCGACGTGCGACGATGTGCGGCATGCCGCAGCCCCCCGTTCGGAGCACACCCACGCGCCCGCCGCGTCCGGACGCCTCCATGTCGCTGCTCACCAACGTCATGGATCACAGTCTCGACGACGGCTACGCGGAGGCCGCCGCCCGCAAGAAGGCCGCCGGTGAGGGCGGGCTGCCCAAGACGCTGCGGGCCAAGCTGGGACTCGCCGTGGGTCTGGTGCTCGCGGCGCTCGTGGTGACCGTGGGAGCGGCGCAGGCGCGCGTGGCCGCGCCGGTCGTCGCCAAGGAGCGCGAGGAGCTCGTCGACCGCGTCGAGAAGGAGACCGAGGCGGCGGACGAGCTGGAGAACACGGTCGACAAGCTGCGCGCCGACGTGAACGCGCGGCAGCGCCAGGCGCTGAAGTCGACCGGGCACGGCGAGAAGGCCGACCTGGTGAGCATCCTGTCCGGTGCCGTCGAGGTGACGGGGCCGGGTGTGAAGCTGGTCGTGGACGACGCCAAGGAGGCCGGTGACGCCGCCGGGGGTGACGCGCGCGGGTCGTCCGGCTTCTCGGACACCGGGCGGGTACGCGACCGCGACATGCAGCGCGTCGTCAACGGAATGTGGGAGTCCGGCGCGGAGGCCGTCTCGATCAACGGGCAGCGGCTGACCGCCCTGTCCGCGATCAGGGCCGCGGGTGACGCGATACTGGTCGACAACAGGCCGCTGGTGCCGCCGTACACGGTGCTCGCGGTGGGGGACGGGGAGCGGCTGAGCCGCGCCTTCCAGGACAGTGCCGACGGCCTGTACCTGAGCGCCCTGCAGGAGAACTTCGGCATCCGGACCAGCATCTCCGCGCAGGAGGACCTCAAGCTGCCCGCGGCGCCGAGCGTGATCGTCCGTACAGCACAGCCGAACACCGAGACAACTGAGAAGGGCACATCGTGATCGCCGTACTGGGCCTCGTCGTGGGCGTCGTGGCCGGCCTGTTGGTCCGGCCCGAGGTTCCGGCGGTCGTCGAGCCGTATCTGCCGATCGCCGTCGTGGCGGCTCTCGACGCCGTCTTCGGTGGTCTGCGGGCCATGCTCGACGGCATCTTCGACGACAAGGTCTTCGTCGTGTCGTTCCTGTCGAACGTGGTCGTGGCCGCGCTGATCGTGTTCCTGGGCGACAAGTTGGGCGTGGGCGCGCAGCTGTCCACCGGTGTCGTCGTGGTGCTCGGCATCCGGATCTTCTCCAACGCCGCCGCGATCCGCCGGCACGTCTTCCGGGCGTGAGGCCGATGAGCAACCAGGACGAGACCCGGGAGAACCGGCTGCGCGCCGAGTTGCCCGAGGAGGTGCAGGCCGGCCCTGACGAGGCTCCTGAGGCCGCTGAGGAGGACGGTGACCGTCCGGCGGAGCTGACCGGCCGGCAGCGGCTGGTGAAGGGCCTGTGGCCGCCGCGGGTGAGCCGGGCCCAACTCATCGTGGCGCTGCTGCTGTTCGGGCTCGGCTTCGGCCTCGCGGTCCAGGTCGCCTCGAACAGCGACGGCGACAGCGCCCTGCGCGGAGCACGCCAGGAAGATCTTGTCCGCATCCTCGATGAACTCGACGACCGAAGTCAGCGTCTTGAGGACGAGAAGCAAGGTCTCGAGAAGCAGCGCGACGAACTGGAGAACAGTTCCGACCAGGCCGAGGAGGCCCGCAGGCAGACGGTCGAGAAGGAGAGGCAACTCGGCATTCTGGCGGGCACCGTGGCCGCTGAGGGACCCGGCATCACGATCACCATCGACGACACGAAGGGGACGGTCGAGGCGGACATGCTGCTCGACGCGATCCAGGAGCTGCGCGCGGCCGGGGCGGAGGCGATGCAGGTGAACGGTGTCCGCATCGTCGCCGGCACCTATCTGTCCGACGCGGGCAACACCGTGAGCGTCGACGGGAACAAGATCAACGCTCCCTATCGTTTCAAGGTCATCGGCAAACCACAGGACCTGGAGCCGGCGCTCAACATCCCTGGAGGCGTGGTCCAGACCCTCGAGAAGGAGCAGGCCACCGTGACCATCGAGCGGTCTGACAAGATCGTCGTGGACGCCTTGCGAGCGGCGAAGCGGCCTGACTACGCTCGGTCGTCCTCCCGGTGACCCGGCGGTGCATGGGGGACATCCGGCAAGGGCATGAGGTTGCGGGGGGTCGGCGCACCGATTGGGTGGTGCGTGGTGGAAACTGTCTGGCGGAGACGGACGTTGTGAAGATGTCCGGGTCGGCCAATAGGTTCAGTCAGGGTTCGTCCTGCCCCACGGGCGGGTCTGTTTCGGTCAAGGGGAATCGCCCGTGAAGTTGTTTGGGAAGCTGTTCGGCAAGAGTGCGCGAGACGAGAACGCGACCACTCGTCACCGCGCACAAGGGGACGAGGAAGGGCAGCGCCCCCTGTTCAGGGACCAGGTCCCTGGACCGGGCGGCGACATTTCCGGAGGTCAGGGCGCGCCGTCGGTTGACCCTGGCCAGTCCGGCGACATAGGTTTCGGACAACCGTCAACCTCGAGTACGGGTGGAGGGTTTTCCCCGATGTCGGCCCTGGTGTGTACGAGGTGCGGTAACCGCAACGCGGAGAACAGCCGCTTCTGCTCCAACTGCGGCGCGCCGCTGCGTGCCGGAGGTGCGCCCGAGCGCCCGTCCGAGACGACGTCGACGATCTCCATCTCGGGCATCGAGGCCTACGACGCCGAGACCACCGGTCAGACGCAGATTCCCGCGCTCTCCCCGGAGGCACAGGCCGCCGTCGACGCGCTGCCGGTGGGTTCCGCGCTCCTGGTGGTGCGCCGTGGACCGAACTCGGGCAGCCGCTTCCTGCTGGACGGCGATCTGACCACCGCCGGGCGGCACCCGCAGAGCGACATCTTCCTGGACGACGTGACCGTCTCGCGCCGGCACGTGGAGTTCCGCCGCACCCAGGACGGCTCGTTCACGGTGGCCGACGTCGGCAGCCTCAACGGCACGTACGTCAACCGCGAGCGGATCGACCAGGTCGCTCTGAACAACGGTGACGAGGTGCAGATCGGCAAGTACCGGCTGGTCTTCTACGCGAGCCAGCGGGGCTTCTGACCTCCCCCGGACCCGTCCGGGGAGACCCAGGGAAGGTCCATGCTGAAAACACCGAGCGGCGGTGCCGGCAACGGTGCCGCCGCCACGGACGGTCGGCCGATGAGCATCGGCACGGTGCTGACCGTGCTCCACGAGGAGTTCCCTGACGTCACGATCTCCAAGATCCGTTTCCTGGAGTCGGAAGGGCTGGTCGAGCCGCGCCGCACACCGTCGGGCTACCGCAAGTTCGGCCAGCAGGACGTGGAGCGGCTGCGCCACGTCCTGCGGATGCAGCGGGACCACTATCTGCCGCTGAAGGTGATCCGCGAGCACCTGGACGCCATGGAGCGCGGCGAGGCCGCGGCCCTGCCCGCGCTGTGCCGGCAGCGCGACGGCGACGGGGTCCTGGAGCCGGTCGAGGAGCGTACGGCCGCCCGTCTCGGACGGGCTCAGCTGCTGGCCGCGGCCGGGATCGGGGAGCAGCAGCTCGCCGAGTGGGAGTCGTACGGGCTGATCACCGCCCTCCCGGACGGCGCCTACGACGCGGAGGCGGTGACCGTGGCCACGCTCGTGGCCGAGCTGGGCCGCTTCGGCATCGAGCCGCGGCACCTGCGGGTGATGAAGGCCGCCGCCGACCGTGAGGCCGGTCTCGTGGAGCAGGTCGTCGCGCCGCTGAAGCGGCATCGCAACCCCCAGACCAGGGCTTATGCCGAGGCCAGGGCCAAGGAGCTGGCCGGGCTCACCGTCCGGCTGCACGCCGCGCTGATGCAGACGGCCCTCGGGGTGCGGCTGCCCTGAGCGGCGCATGCACGGATCGGCCGGATCGGCCACCCGATCCCGGCCCGACTACCCAAACGTCCCGAGCACGGCCTAGGGTTGCTGTGTGAACGAGCTCGATGTCGTAGGTGTCCGGGTCGAAATGCCCTCCAACCAACCGATCGTGCTCCTGCGTGAAGTGGGAGGCGACCGCTACCTCCCCATCTGGATCGGGCCCGGGGAGGCGACGGCGATCGCCTTCGCCCAGCAGGGCATGGCCCCCGCACGACCGCTGACCCACGATCTGTTCAAGGACGTGCTCGAGGCGGTCGGCCAGGAGCTCACCGAAGTGCGCATCACCGATCTGCGTGAGGGCGTCTTCTACGCCGAGCTGGTCTTCGCCAGCGGTGTCGAGGTGAGCGCCCGTCCGTCCGACGCGATAGCGCTGGCCCTGCGCACCGGAACGCCGATCTACGGCAGCGACGGTGTGCTCGACGACGCGGGCATCGCGATCCCGGACGAGCAGGAGGACGAGGTGGAGAAGTTCCGCGAGTTCCTCGACCAGATCTCGCCGGAGGACTTCGGCACCAGCAGTCAGTGAGACGGCGTGGGCGGCCCGTCCGGCCTGGTCCGGAGCGGTGCGGCCCGCGGCCCGTCACGGCCCGTACGCCGGGCATGTGCCACGGGCGAGGGAGGGCGTCATGGAGCCCGGTTCGGGCGCATTCGGCTAGCCTTTCCCCGCGGCGGGGCACGGGAAACCACTCGTAGGGTGATTATCACTCGGCGTGCCGAGTGTGGCGATCGTTGACGCACCCCCGGTGACTGCCTACCGTCGAGAAGGCAGGTCAAGGACGGAGGTCGGCGTGAGAAGCAGCGGCGGCGGTACGGCTGGGGGTGCACCCGAGCGCGGCCTCGGGGCGAGCGGTCCGTACCCGCTTCACGGCAGCGCTGTCCAGGGCGGTGCGGCCGATCACGCCCCGCAACGACCGGAGGCCGTGCCGAGCGGCGGCGGAGGGGCGGCGTCCATGGCCGAGCAGATCGGGTACCGGGGTCCGACGGCCTGCGCGGCCGCCGGGATCACGTACCGGCAACTGGACTACTGGGCCCGCACCGGACTCGTCGAGCCCAGCGTGCGGCCGGCGTACGGGTCGGGCACGCAGCGCCTGTACAGCTTCCGGGACGTCGTCGTCCTCAAGATCGTGAAACGTTTCCTGGACACCGGTGTGTCCCTGCAGAACATCCGGACCGCCGTTCAGCACCTGCGCGAGCAGGGCTTCCGGGATCTCGAACGGCTGACCCTGATGAGCGACGGCGCCACCGTGTACGAGTGCACCTCGCCGGACGAGGTCCACGCGCTGCTCCAGGGCGGGCAGGGGATCTTCGGGATCGCCGTCGGCGTGGTGTGGCGGGACGTCGAGAGCGCGCTGTCACAGCTGCACGGGGAGCGGATCGACACCGGGGAGACGCTGGTCGGGCACAACCCGGCCGACGAGCTGGCACGGCGGCGCAACCGCGCGGTCTGAGGTCGCGGCGGCGTTGTCAGTGCCGTAGGGCAGCATCGGAACTGTGA
Source organism: Streptomyces sp. NRRL WC-3605 (assembly GCF_001509795.1). GTDB lineage: Bacteria > Actinomycetota > Actinomycetes > Streptomycetales > Streptomycetaceae > Streptomyces > Streptomyces viridochromogenes. The sequence continues at coordinate 8,886 of NZ_LLZN01000104.1, forward strand.
GAAACGCGCCCACCATCCTGCACCTCGACATGGATGCCTTCTACGCGTCGGTGGAACAGGCGTCCAAGCCGAGCCTGCGGGGAAAGGCCGTGATCGTGGGCGGGCTGGGGCCCCGCGGGGTGGTGGCCACGGCCTCGTACGAAGCGCGGATCTTCGGGGTGCACTCCGCCATGCCGATGGCGCAGGCGCGGCGGCTCGCGCCCAACGCCGCGTATCTCGTGCCGCGCTTCTCGATCTACCGGGACGTCAGCGAGCGCGTGATGGGGCTGCTGCGGGAGCTGTCGCCGCTGGTGGAGCCGTTGAGCCTGGACGAGGCGTTCGTCGACCTGGAGGCCGGGGGAGTGGCCTGGGACGCGGAGTCCGCGCGGCTGGTGGGGGTGAAGCTGCGCTCCGACATACGGGCCGCCACCGGGCTGGCCGGGTCGGTGGGGCTCGCGGCGTCCAAGATGGTCGCGAAGATCGCCTCGGAGGAGGCCAAGCCGGACGGGATGGTGCTGATCGAGCCGGGGACCGAGCGGGCGCTCCTCGGGCCGATGTCCGTACGCGTGCTGCCAGGGGTGGGACCGGCCACCGGGGACCATCTGCGGCGGGCCGGGATCCACACGGTCGAGGAGATCGCCGAGGCGGGCGAGGACGAGCTGGTGCGGCTGCTGGGGAAGGCGCACGGGCACGCCCTGTACGCGATGGCGCTGGCGCACGACGAGCGGCCCGTGGTGGCGGAGCGGGAGGCGAAGTCCGTCTCGGTCGAGGACACGTACGACGTCGACATCCATGACCGGACGCGGGTGGGACTGGAGGTCCAGCGGCTCGCCGACCGGTGCGTGGGGCGGTTGCGGGGGGCCGGTCTTTCGGGGCGGACGATCGTGCTGAAGGTACGGCGGTACGACTTCTCGACGCTGACGCGGTCGGAGACGTTGCGGGGGCCGACGGACGATCCGGCGGTGGTGCGGGAGGCTGCCGCGCGGCTGCTGGAGGGGGTGGACACGACCGGGGGTGTGCGGTTGCTGGGGGTCGGGGTGAGTGGTCTCGCCGACTACACGCAGGAGGATCTGTT
>NZ_LLZN01000105.1 GCF_001509795.1 Streptomyces sp. NRRL WC-3605
GCGCGCAGAGGGCATTGCGCCCAGAGGGCGTAGCGCGCAGAGGCGGAACGTCTCCTTCGAGGGGCCGGGATTTCCACAGGCTGTGGGTTGTCCACGGGCTTCAGCGGGCGGCGGCGAGATGTCGGATGGTGGCTTCGCAAGCCGTTCCGTCCGCGTCGTTCCGGCGTCGTTCCCGCTGGTGGTGTTCCCGTGTCCTTCGCTCCCCCCACCCCTCGATTCCCCTCCTCCCCCGCCTCCCCGTTGCCGTCCTCCCCTTCCGCCCTTTCCTCCCCTTCCTCGTTCTGCGCGCCGCCGCGCTCCGCGCTGCCGCCGGGGCCCGACGCCCCGGCCACCCGTGAGGTGCCGCACTTCGACCCCGTGCGGGTGCGCGGGACGGGCCACCGGCTGCGCCGGCTCGTACGGCACCGGCGGCGGGCCGTCGCGGCCGGGCTGGCCGTGACCGCGGCCGCCCTGGTGGCGGCGGGACCGCGCGAGGCCGACGGGGCGCGCGGGCATCCGGCGCAGGCGCAGGGCCCGGCGCGGCCGCACCCGGTCACCGGGCGGGTCTCGGCACCGGTGCGGATCGCCGACGCGGCCACCGTGCGGCTGCTGCGCCCCGGCGACCGGGTCGACGTGATCGCCGCCGGGGGGAACGGGCCCCGCGGGGACGCCGAGGTGGTGGCGCGCGGGGCGCGGGTGGCGCAGGTGCCGGAGCCGCTGGACGCCGCCGGGGACAGCGGAGCGCTCGTGGTGCTGTCCGTGCCGCGGCCCACGGCCGCCCGGCTGGCGGGGGCGAGTGCCACGGCGCGCCTGGCGGTGACGCTGTGCTGAGCCCGGTCAAGCGTCGGGGCGCGTCACGTCCCTCGGAAGAAGAGGCCGATTGGACAGAACGGCTGAACGCTGACGTAGGTTGCGGAGCGAGCCGTTCCCCAAGCTGCGTGCCCGAGGAGTGCCCCCCAAGTGAGCGAGAACAAGGAACCGAGCGTCTGGCAGGGCTTCAAGACCTTCCTGATGCGCGGAAACGTCGTCGACCTGGCGGTCGCGGTCGTCATCGGCGCGGCCTTCACCAACATCGTCAACGCGGTGGTGAAGGGCATCATCAACCCGCTGGTCGGTGCGATCGGCACGAAGAACCTCGATCACTACAGCTCGTGCCTGACCGGTACCTGCAAGGGCGACGAGGGCATCCAGATCCTGTGGGGCTCCGTCCTCGGCGCCGGCCTCAGCTTCGTGATCACCGCGGCCGTCGTCTACTTCCTGATGGTTCTGCCCATGTCGAAGTACCTGGCCCGGGTGGAGGCCCGCCGCAAGGCGAAGGAGGGCACCCAGGAGGTCATCGAGGTGAGCGAGCTGGAGGTGCTGAAGGAGATCCGCGACGCGCTGGTCGCACAGCGCGGGTCGGGCCACGACCAGCGATAGCGCTCCGGTGCCTGACCGGCGCGGCGCCTGTCCGCGGGCCTCAGATGTGGTGCGGCGGCTTCTCGTCGAGGAAGCGCTTGAGGTCGGCCGCGCTGTCCCCGGCCGGCCGATCGCCCCACCCGCGGTCCGTGTCGTCCGAGGACTGCTGGTCCAGCGGGTCGTCGAAGATGAGCGCGGGCTTCGGCTCGCGCGGCTCGGAGGCGGGGGTGCTGCTCATGACTCCAGGGTACGGCCCCGCCGCGGCGCGACCCCGGTCCCGGCATAGACGGCGCCGCGACCCCTGCCCCGGCATAGGGCGGCAGCGCGACTACGGCCCCGGCATCGGGGGCATCCCGCCGGGCCGGTGGTGAAGTCCTGCGGGGGCTTGTGCGCGGGTCGTGCGCCGCGGGCGCGAATCGGCGCCCCATCTGCTGTGCTTGACCCCATGACGTCCAGTTCGAATCCCGCGCCGGACTCCCCCCGCCCTCCCGGACCCCGTCGGCCGCTGCGCCGGCTCTCGGCCCGGGGCCGTGGTGAGGCACACCGGGCCGCCACCCCGCTGGAGCTCTTCTTCGACCTGTGTTTCGTCGTGGCCATCGCCCAGGCGGGCGTCCAGTTGGTCCACGCGGTCGCCGAGGGGCACGCCGGTGAAGGCATCCTGAACTACGCGATGGTGTTCTTCGCCATCTGGTGGGCGTGGATGAACTTCACGTGGTTCGCGTCGGCCTACGACAACGACGACGTGCTGTACCGGATCGTCACGCTGGTCCAGATCTCCGGCGTGCTGGTCCTGGCCGCCGGGGTGTCCGAGGCGTTCGGGGACCACGACTACGCGGCGGTGCTCGTCGGGTACCTCATCATGCGGCTCGCCCTCGTCGGGCAGTGGCTGCGGGTGGCCAGGTCCAGCTCCGGTCGCGAGCGGGCGATGGCCCTGCGGTACGCCGGCGGGGTGCTGCTGTGCCAGATCGGCTGGGTGGGTCTGGTGGTGCTGCCGGAGGACGCCCGGGGCTGGTGGTTCCTCGTCATGGTCGTCCTGGAGCTGTGCGTCCCGGTGTACGCGGAGAGGGTCCATCCGACGTCGTGGCATCCGCACCACATCGCCGAGCGGTACGGGCTGCTCACCATCATCGTGCTGGGCGAGACCATCGCGGCGGCCACGGTCGCCGTGAAGACCGGCATCGACGAGAACGACGCGCTGGACGAACTGCTGCCCATCGCGGCGGGCGGCCTGCTGATCATCTTCTCGGCCTGGTGGATCTACTTCGTGGTCCCGATCCACGGGCATCTGCGCTCCAACCGGCAGTCGTTCCTGTGGGGTTACGGCCACTACGTGGTGTTCGCGTCGGCGGCGGCGATCGGCGCGGGACTGGAGGTGGCGGTCGAGCAGACCCTCCACGAGGCGCACATCTCGACGCTGGCCGCGACGGCGGCGGTGACCCTGCCGACGGCGCTCTACCTGCTCACCGTGTGGGCGCTGCACTCTCGGTACTTCAAGGTGGGCATCGCCCAGCAGCTGGTGCTGCCGACGACGGCCCTGCTGGTGATCTGCTGCACGTTCCTGCACGACTGGGGGGTGCTCGCGGCGGGGCTGGTCTCGGCGGCGGGCGTGGCGGTCGGCGAGACACTGACGGCCCGCGGGACGGCCCGGCCGCGCGCGACGGCGGCACGGGAGCCGGCCTCCTGACGGTCCCTCCCGGCAGATGCCGGCCTCCTGACGGTCCCGGCGCGGCGGGCCGGGTCCGGACGACAGGGCCTGGACGACACTGGGGGCATGACAGTTGACGCTCTGACGGATGTCGCCGGACTGCGGGTGGGCCACGCGACACGCACCGGGGACGGCTGGCTCACCGGCACGACGGTCGTCCTCGCCCCGGAGGGCGGGGCCGTGGCCGCCGTGGACGTGCGCGGCGGCGGGCCCGGCACCAAGGAGACCGACGCCCTGGACCCACGCAACGTCGTGCGGAAGGTCGAGGCGATCGTCCTGACCGGGGGCAGCGCGTACGGGCTGGACGCGGCGTCCGGGGTGATGGCGTGGCTGGAGGAGCAGCGGCGCGGGGTGCGGGTCGGGCCGGACCCGGCTCACGTGGTGCCGGTGGTGCCCGCGGCCTGTGTCTTCGACCTGGGGCGCGGCGGCGACTTCCGGGCGCGGCCGGACGCCGGCACCGGGCGCGCGGCGGTGGAGGCCGCGGCGGCGTGCGAGGCCGGGGCCCCGGTGCCGGAAGGCTGCGTGGGCGCCGGGACCGGTGCCACCGTCGGGCCGGTCAAGGGCGGGATCGGCACCGCGAGCACGGTCCTCGACTCGGGGATCACGGTGGCGGCGCTGGTCGTGGCCAACGCGGCGGGTTCCGCCGTGGAGCCGGAGACGGGCGCCCTGTACGGGGAGTTGCTGCGGGGCCGGGTGGACCTCCCGGAGGCGGGTGTCCACGAGGCCGCGCGCCGGCGGCTCGCCGAGCTCGCGGAGACCAACGCGGCGCCGCCGCTGAACACCACGCTCGCGGTGGTGGCCACCGACGCCGACCTGTCGAAGGCACAGGCGCAGAAGCTGGCCGGCACCGCCCACGACGGCATCGCACGGGCCGTATGGGCCGGTGCACCTGCTCAACGACGGCGACACGGTCTTCGCCCTCGCCACGGGTGAGCACCCCCTGGACCCCGGGCAGCCGCTCGCCCTCAACGACCTGCTCGCGGCGGCCGCGGACATGGTGACCCGAGCCATCGTCCGGGCCGTCCGGGCGGCCGGGTCGGTGACGGGCCCGGGCGGAGTGTGGCCGTCGTACGGGGAGTTGTACGGGCGGTAGCCGGCGGGTGCCCGGCCCGGTCCCTCGCCTCCGAATGGCCACATCGCGCTCACGATTGTCGCGGTTGTGTCACGTGATGGCGTTCACGGCGCACATGGGGAACCCGGCTCGGAGCGGTGGCCTCTTCCACCCTGGAACGGAACGGAACAGAACTCGCGAACGTCGGATGAGGGAGCAGATCGTGACAACGCCGGACATGACAGCGCGCCGCACAGTGGGGGCCTGTGCCGCCCTCGTGATCGGCGCCCTGACCCTCACGGCCTGCGGTGGCGGTGACAGCGGCGGCGGGGCCGGCGGTGACGGCAAGGGCGGCAAGGGGTCGTCGTCCACGGCGTCCGCGGCGAAGATCGTGATCTCGGCGAAGGACGGTTCGACGGGGGCGTCCATCAACACGACCGGTGTGCGGGTCAGCGGGGGCAAGCTGACGGCCGTCCGGATGAAGGACGCGAAGACCGGGCAGGACGTACCGGGTTCACTGTCCTCCGACGGGACGGGCTGGCACCCGGGCAAGCAGCTGGAGCGGGGGACCAAGTACGAGATAACGGCCACCGCGAAGGACGCGGACGGCCGGGGAACCACCGCCGACTCGGCCTTCACCACGGTCAGCGCCGCCGACAGCTTCATCGGCACCTACACCCCCGACAACGGCACCACGGTCGGGGTGGGTATGCCCGTGTCGTTCAGCTTCGACAAGGCGATCAGCGACCGGAAGGCCGTGCAGTCGCACATCACCGTCACCTCCAGCAGCGGCCAGAAGGTGGTCGGGCACTGGTTCGGGCAGAAGCGCCTGGACTTCCGGCCCGAGGACTACTGGAAGGCAGGCTCCAAGGTCACGATGAAGATCGACCTGGACGGCGTCAAGGGTGCCGACGGCGTGGTCGGGGTGCAGAAGAAGACGGTCAGCTTCACGATCGGCCGCTCGCAGGTGTCGACGGTCGACGTGAACACCCAGACCATGAAGGTCGTCCGGGACGGCAGCACGATCAAGTCCGTGCCGATCTCGGCGGGCAGCTCGGAGTTCTCCACCTACAACGGGCAGATGGTGATCTCCGAGAAGTTCAAGCAGCTCCACATGGACAGCCGGACGGTCAACCTGGCCGACGCGTACGACATCAAGGACGTGCCGCACGCGATGCGGCTGACCCAGTCGGGCACGTTCATCCACGGCAACTACTGGTACAACCAGGGCAACCCGCCGTTCGGCCGCCAGGGCACCAGCCACGGCTGCGTCGGCCTGCGGGACGTGAAGGGCGGTCAGGGGGACACGCCGTCCAAGTGGTTCTACGACAACTCGATGCTCGGGGACGTCGTGATCGTCAAGAACTCCCCCGACAAGAAGGTGACGCCGGACAACGGCCTCAACGGCTGGAACATGTCGTGGAGCGAGTGGACCGCGGGCAGCGCCGCCTGATCGGCACGCCCCCCTGAACCGCACGTCGGACAGGGTTTCTTGACGGTTCGACGGGCCGCGCGGGAACTTCTCGCGCGGTCCGCGCGTTTCACCGGACGTACGTTTTCTCGGTTCCCGGACATGATGTCCGACCGAGGGGCTACGGTATGCACCCACAAGGTGACATGCAGCAACGCCGGGAGAAACCTTGAGCGTTCCGTACGAGACCACAGCGTACGAACCACCCGAGTCGCCGGAGTCTCCGGAGGAGCACCTCGCGCGGCTCCTGGGCCGTGCCCTGAACTCCTTCGAGCTGCCCGACGAGAGCCTGCGGCGCCTGGACTGCGCGCTCGCCCACGACAGTTCGCTGCACTCCGCGCACCACAGCGCGGGACTGCACCGTGAGACGTACCGGCACACCTGGCTGCTCGCCGACGGTTCGGCGCTCACGCTGTGGGAGCTCGTGCACAACACCGCGCGCGGCGGCGCCCCGCAGCACGAGGTGTACGTGGACGAGGAGGAGCTGCGCGCCGCGACCGAGCGGCTTCCCCTGCCCCCGGACACGCCGGACTTCGAGCTGCCGGTGACCGTGCAGCTGTCGACGTCGGCCGCTCCCCGGCACGGTTTCGTGCCGGAGGACTCGGCGGACCACGCGCGGCGGCTGCTGCGCCGCGCGGAGAACGCGGACCGGCCGGGCCGTGAGACGGCGGCGCGGCTGGCCACGGCGTGCGGGCACCGGATCATGCAGGCGTTCGGGCGTCCCTGGCGGTCGGCGCGCGCGGGCCTGTCCTTCTCGCTCTACGAGCACGCGTTCCTGCTGCGGGACGGCGCGGAGGCCTCCCTGTGGGAGGTCGAGCACACGGCGACGCCCGACGGGCGGCACATGTGCGAGGTGTACGTCAGCGAGGACGCGGCGCGGACCGCGATGCGGCGGCGGGCGGCGCAGGTCTCCTGAGGTACCGGCCGGCGCCGGCGGCCGACGGCGCGGTCAGCGGCCGGTGTTGAGCCGGTGGACCAGGCCGGCGAAGGCGTCGCGTTCCGCCGGGGTGAGTTCGACCGCCTCCCGGTCGGGGGCGGTCTGCCGCTGCTGCGGAAGCCCGGGGAGCGGCTGGCCGGAGGCCCGCCGCTGGTTCACGGGGTGGTAGCGGCGCAGCAGACGCAGGAGCCCCGTCACCCACAGCACGGCCGCCAGGGCGAGGACGACGGGACCCAGGAGCTGGAGGATCGAGACGTGCTCAGGCATGTCTCCCAGTAGACACCACGGTCCGGGCCGAATGCTCCGGACCGTGACGTATCTCGCAGGAGCCGTGAACCACCCACAGCGACCCAACCGGGACAGGCGACGCCCCTCTCCGCCGCTGGGCCCCGCGTCTCAGGCAGCGACCGGCTGCTGCCCGGCGTCGGACTCCTGGGCGCCGGCGGCCGGGGTGCCGTCGGGTGCCGTGCGGCGCATGCCCTTGAGCAGGACGACGAGACCGGCCGTGACCGCCGTACCGGCCGCGATGGCCAGGAGGTAGAGGAACGGCTCGCCGATGAGGAAGGTGACCCAGACGCCGCCGTGGGGTGCGCGCAGGGTCGAGCCGAAGGCCATGGTGAGGGCACCGGTGACCGCGCCGCCCGCCATGGACGCGGGGATGACCCGCAGCGGGTCGGCGGCGGCGAAGGGGATGGCGCCTTCACTGATGAAGGAGGCGCCGAGGACCCAGGCGGCCTTGCCGTTCTCGCGTTCGGCCGGGGTGAAGAGCTTGCGGCGCAGGGTGGTGGCCAGGGCCATGCCCAGGGGCGGGACCATGCCGGCCGCCATGACGGCGGCCATGACCTTCATGGCGGAGTCGCCGGGGTCCTGCACGGCGATGCCTGCGGTGGCGAAGGCGTAGGCGACCTTGTTGACGGGGCCGCCGAGGTCGAAGCACATCATCAGGCCCAGCAGGACGCCGAGCAGGACGGCGTTGGAGCCGGACAGACCGCCGAGCCAGTCCGTCATGGCCTTCTGCGCCTGCGCGATGGGCTTGCCGACGACCACGAGCATCAGGAAGCCGACGGCCATGGAGGACAGCAGCGGGATCACGACGACGGGCATGATGCCGCGCAGCACCGGGGGGATGTCGACGCGCTGGATCGCGAGGACGACACCGCCGGCGAGGAGACCGGCGACGAGGCCGCCGAGGAATCCGGCGTTGATGGTGAACGCGATCATGCCGCCGACGAAGCCGGGGACGAGTCCTGGCCGGTCGGCCATGCCGTAGGCGATGTAGCCGGCGAGGACGGGGATCAGGAAGCCGAAGGCGACGCCGCCGATCTGGAAGAGGAGGGCGCCCCAACTGTCGGCCTGCGCCCAGTCGAAGTGCTCGGTGACGGGCGGGGCCTCGTTGATCCGGTAGCCGCCGATGGCGAACCCGAGGGCGATCAGCAGACCGCCGGCGGCCACGAACGGGACCATGTGACTGACGCCGGACATCAGCCAGGTGCGCAGCCGGGTGCCGTAGCCGGTGCCTGGTTCGCCGGCCCGGTCGACGGGGGTGCCGGGCCGGGCTGCCCGGGTGGTCTCGCCGCGGGCGGCCTTCTCCCGTACGTCGGCGATGAGTTCGGCGGGCCGGTTGATGCCGGCCTTGACGCCGACGTCGACCGTGGGCTTGCCGGCGAACCGGTCCTTCTCGCGTACGGGCACGTCGTGGGCGAGGATCACGCCGTCCGCGGCGGCGATGACGGCGGGGTCGAGCCGGGTGAAGCCGGCCGAGCCCTGGGTCTCGACGACGAGTTCGACGCCCGCGTCCCGCCCGGCGTTCTCCAGGGCCTCGGCGGCCATGTAGGTGTGGGCGATACCGGTGGGGCAGGAGGTGACGGCGACGATCCGGAAGGGACGCGCCGTGGTGCCGGTGTCGTCGTCGGCCGGGGCGTCGGGGGCGGGGGTCCGCTCACCCCGGATGAGCGCGGCCGCCGACTCGGCGTCCTGGGCGGCGCGCAGGGCGTCGGTGAACGCGCTGTCCATGAGCTGCCGGGCGAGCGACGACAGGATCGTGAGGTGGGCGTCGTCCGCTCCGGCCGGGGCGGCGATGAGGAAGATCAGGTCGGCGGGCCCGTCGGCGGCGCCGAAGTCGACGCCGGCGGTGCTGCGTCCGAAGGCGAGCGTCGGCTCGGTGACATGGCTGCTGCGGCAGTGCGGGATGCCGATGCCGCCCTCGAGCCCGGTGGGCATCTGCGCCTCGCGGGCGGCGACGTCGGCGAGGAAGCCGTCGAGGTCGGTCACCCGGCCCTGGGCGGCCATGCGCTCGGCGAGGGCGCGTGCCGCGGCCTCCTTGGTGTCGGCGGTCAGGTCGAGGTCGACCAGGTCCGCCGTGATCATGTCGCTCATCGCGGGCTCCTTCGCACGCGTATCGCCCCGGGAGTCCGGTGGGCGGGGGTGGGGGCGGGGACGG
>NZ_LLZN01000106.1 GCF_001509795.1 Streptomyces sp. NRRL WC-3605
GTGTGGGGGTGGGCGCCGGGGTGGTCGGCGCGGGGGTGCGTGTCGGGGTGGGTGACGGGGTCGGGCGCGGGGTGGGCCTGCGCGTCGGCGTGGGGGTGGGCGTCGGGGTCGGCTTCGGCGCGGTCCTGGGCACGGGCGCGGGAGCCTTCGGCCGGGAGGGCCGGGGCTCGGGGCTCTCGGACCGCGGCGGCCGTGCCGTCGGTGTCCCCTCGACGACGGGGGAGGGCACCGGCGGCTGCTTGGCGTCCGTCTTCTCGGCGGGCTTGTCGTGCCCGACCAGGGCGAACACGATCGCCGCCGCCACACCCACCGCGACCACTCCGGCCGCGATCCCGGCCTTCAGCGGGGCGCCCAGCCCCTCGGACGCGGCGGCCCCGCCGCCTCCGCCCGCGCCACCCGACGTCCCGCCACCCGCGGCACCGGCACCCGCACCGCCCGCCGAGCCACCGCCCGCCGCCGCGGCGGCTCCCGCGGCACCGGCCGCGCCCGCTCCGGCGCCCCCGGCCACCAGCCCGGCCACCTTGGCGTACCCGGCGGCACCGAACCAGCCGATGACCGCGACCGGGACGACCGCCGGGATGCCACCGGCGACCTCCTTGATCTGGCCCGCGGCCAGCCGGCACCGGGCGCACTCGTCCAGGTGCTTGCGCAGGCCGCGTTCGGCCCGGGTGCGCAGGCTGCCGCGGGCGAACGCGCCGAGCCGGTCGGCGTAGCGGGCGCACTCCCCGTCCCGGGCCAGGCTGGCGCTGACATGGGCCTGGAGGTAGGCCTGCTTGAGCCCTTCACGGGCCCGGCTGGCGAGCACACGGGTGCCGTTGGCGTCGAGCCCGAACAGCGTGGCGACCTCGCTCGGCGACTCGTCCTCGACCTCGGTGTGCCACAGCACCGCCTGCCAGCGCTCGGGCAGCGACCGGAACGCCTGCATGGCCAGGGACTGTTCGGCCTCGTGCATGGCCCGCACGTCCGCGCCGAGGTCCAGGGTGTCGTCGTCGGACAGCTCGGAGGAGCGCGCCGACTGGGCCGCGAACACGGCGAAGTCGTCGACCAGTTGCTCCCGGCGCGCCGACCGCGTCCAGTCCGCCGCGGCCCGTCGGATCGAAGTGAGCAGATAGGCGCGTACGGCGTGCTCGGGACCGGAGCCGGACCGCACCGCCTGGAGCATGCGGGCGAACACCTCGGCCGTCAGGTCGTCGGCGGTGTGCGCGTCGCGGCAGCAGGTGCGCGCGTACCGGCGGACGGCCTGCGCGTGACGGCGGTACAGCTCCTCGTAGGCGCTGTCGTCACCGGCCCGCATCCGGCCGATCAGGTCGACGTCCGAGGGCGGCGGCATGTGCGGGGGCGTGGTGCTGTCCTCGCGCCGGTCGCGCTGCGCCGGGACGTTGCCCTCCGCGCGCGGTGCGCGGCCGTCCGGGACGTCACCCTGCGCCGGTACGTCCGGGCGGCCGCCCTGACTCGGCACCTGTGGGGTCGCCGCGTCGCCGTCGTCCCGCGACTCGTCCCACCCGTCAACGCTCATCGCGGAAAGCCCCCGCTGCCAGCTCCACCAGTCCCGGACACCGGGTCAGGGTGCCACATCAGGTTTTGCCCGGAACTGGCCTGGACGGACAACCACCCGTCCGTGGGGACTCCTCGCGATGTGGCATGAACATGGCCCGCAGTGGGGAATGCTCAACAACCGCTCCGTACACGGGAGTTGAAGGACGGGTCCGGAACGCCCCGTGTGTCCGCGACCGCGTTCGAGGGAGGCGGCGGGTCATTCCTCCCCGTACACGTCCACCCATTCGGGGACGCGGCGTCCGGCGGTCAGGGTGACCGCCGGACCGACGCGAGCCATGTGCCGGGGCGCCGGATCAGCCCTGGGGCCGCGACCGCAGACCCTCCAGCAGGATGTCGAGGAGCCGCGCCGAGGCCGCCGCCTGCTGGGCCGGGTCCGGCAGGGAGGGCGCGGCCGTCGCTATCACCAGCAGGACGTCCGACACGGACACGTCCGGCCGCAGCTCGCCCGCCGCACGCGCCCGCTCCACGAGCCGGCCCACCACGTCGAGCAGCGCCGCCGCACCGGCGTCGTCCACCGGGCCCGCCGCCACGGCAGCGGCCGGCTCCGACACCAGCCGCAGCTCGCCCGCGCCCGGCTGCACCCGCTGCTGCGGCACCCGCGCCTCGTCGGGCCCGCCCTCGTCGGCGACACCGACCCGCAGGACCTGCGGCGGCAGCAGCCGGCCCGCGCCGGACGCCACCGACGTGCGCAGGAAGCGCGAGAGCGCCGACCACGGCTCGTCCTCCTGGCCGAGCGCGGCACGTGCCTGGTCGGTCAGCCGCGAGGTCTCCTCCTCGGCTATCCGCCGCACCAGGACGTCTTTGCTCGGGAAGCGGCGGTACACCGTCCCGACGCCGACCCGCGCCCGGCGGGCCACGTCCTCCATCGGCGCGCCGTAGCCCAGCTCGCCGAAGACCTCACGCGCCGCACGCAGCACGTGCTCCAGATTGCGCTGCGCGTCCACGCGCAGCGGCGTCGTACGCGACGACTCCCCGCGTCCGGCACCCGCGCTCATGGCGGAGCCCATCGCCCCACCCGCCGGCGCGATGGCGGACGCGGAAGCCCATCGAGAATCCTGAACATGCATAGGTGATCCCCCGGTAATGACGTCTCCCCCCGGAGACACTCCCCGTCATTGCTAGCCGGAGCGTCGCGGAACAAGCCCGGGACAACGAGCCCGTTCCGTGTGTTCACGGACCCGATGAGCGCATCCCCCTGCACCCCGTCGACACACGAACATAGTTGAGAGGGGGTCAATTCAGAAGGGGCACGTTCCGCACGGAGCGCCCCTCGATCGGAGTACGGGTCGTTTACGTCCCGATTGCGCCACCCGCACACCCCCGGCGCACCCCACCTGACCTGCATACTTTTGCGACACTCCGGCAATTCGGCCAAATCGCGACGCCGTCGGCGACCGGTCATACAAATCGTCGAGGCTGTGGACAAACGCAAGCGACGGGTGCGTCATGGGATGGTGAAGGAACGTGCGCGCATTCTCGTTGTCGGCGGCGGCTACGTCGGGATGTACACGGCCCTGCGTCTCCAGCGCCGCCTCAGACGGGAACTGGCCCGGGGCGAGGCCGAGATCCACGTCGTCACACCGGACCCGTACATGACGTACCAGCCGTTCCTCCCCGAGGCGGCGGCCGGCTCCATCTCGCCACGTCACGTCGTCGTCCCGCTGCGCGCCGTCCTCCCGCGGTGCCGGATCGTCCTCGGCGAGGTCACCGCCGTCGACCACGCCACCCGCACCGCCACCGTGACCCCACTCGCCTCCGACGGGCACACGGGCAGCGAGCGCATCGCCTACGACCACCTCGTCCTCGCCCCCGGCTCGGTCTCGCGCACCCTGCCCGTCCCCGGCCTCGCCGACCACGGCATCGGCTTCAAGACCGTCGAAGAGGCCATCGGCCTGCGCAACCACGTCATCGAGCAGATGGACATCGCCTCCTCCACCCGCGACCCCGAGATCCGCGACGCCGCCCTCACCTTCGTCTTCGTCGGCGGCGGCTACGCGGGAGTCGAGGCACTGGGCGAACTCCAGGACATGGCCCGCTACGCCACCCGCTACTACCACAACGTCCGGCCCGAGGACATGAGATGGATCCTCGTCGAGGCGTCCGACCGGATCCTCCCCGAGGTCGGCGCCGACCTGGGCCGCTACACCGTCTCCGAACTGCGCCGCCGCAACATCGACGTACGGCTGCACACCCGCCTGGAGTCCTGCGTGGACCGCGTCGCCGTCCTCGACGACGGCTCCCGCTTCCCCACCCGCACGCTCGTGTGGACGGCCGGCGTCAAGCCCCACCCCGTCCTCGCCGCGAGCGACCTGCCCCTCGACGGGCGCGGCCGGCTGAAGTGCACCCCGGAACTGACGGTCGACGGCACCACGCACGCGTGGGCCGCCGGGGACGCCGCCTCCGTCCCCGACGTCACCGGACGCGAACCCGGCTCCCTGTGCGCGCCCAACGCCCAGCACGCCCTGCGCCAGGCCAGGGTGCTCGGCGACAACATCGTCCACACCCTGCGCGGCGAGCCCCTGGAGACGTACGCGCACGCCTACGCGGGCTCCGTCGCCTCCCTCGGCTTCCACCAGGGCGTCGCCCAGGTCTACGGCCGCCGGCTGAAGGGCTACCCCGCCTGGTTCATGCACCGCGTCTACCACCTCAGCCGGGTGCCGACCGTCAACCGCAAGGCACGCGTCCTCGCCGAATGGACGCTCTCCGGTCTCTTCAAGAGGGAGATCGTCTCGCTCGGTTCACTCGAACATCCGCGAGCCGAGTTCGAACTCGCGGCCGGGGGAAAGCATCCACACAGGCCCGAAGACGACCCGAAGGGGTCGTCCTGACCGGACCCAGGAACTCCCCGCCCGGGGCAGGCGTCTGACGGGTGTCGGCCGGGACGGCCGCCCTGCCAGACTGACCCCCGACCGATCCCGGACGACCGGAGCCGGCCGAAGACGACGACACGAGGCAAGGATTCGTGAACTTCACGCGCTGGAGCGCCCGGCTCCCCGGAACGCAGCGCCGCGCCGCGGCGCGGACGGAACCCGCGGCGGCCCTCGCCCAGGACCGTCCCGGAGACGGCCCCGGAGCCGTCCCCGCGGCCCGCGTCGAGCAGCTCACCGACGGCGACCGCCCGATCCCCGCCCTCGACGAGCTGCCCGCCCGTGAGGTCCTCGACCGCGTCCCCGCCCTGGTCGCCCTCGTGCACGGCCCCGAGCACCGCCTCGCCTACGTCAACGACGCGTACGCCGCCGCCTTCGGCCCCCGCCTCACCGGCGAACCCGCGCGCGCGGCCCTCCCCGAACTGGCCGGGCTCGGCCTGCTCCCGCTCCTCGACCAGGTCCTGCGCAGCGGCCGCCCCCGCACCCTGAAGTCCCGCAAGGCCACCGACGGCCGCTCCTACACGTTCACCTGCACCCCGGTCACCGAAGGCGACGGCGGCGTCCTCGTCTTCGCCACGGACGTCACCGACCACGCCGAGGCCGCCGAGCGCCTGCGCGCCAGCGAGCGCCGGCAGCGCGAGACGGCCGTCACCCTCCAGCGCTCCCTGCTCCCGCAGGAACTCGAAGAACCCGACGACCTGCGCATCGCCGCCACGTACCACCCCGGCGGCACCGAGGCCGCCGTCGGCGGCGACTGGTACGACGTCATCACCCTCGGCGGCGGCCGCACCGCCCTGGTGATCGGCGACGTCATGGGCCGAGGTGTCCGCGCGGCGGCCGTGATGGGCCAGCTGCGGACGGCCGTGCGCGCGTACGCCCGCCTCGACCTCCCCCCGCACGAGGTCCTCCAGCTGCTGGACGGCCTCGCCATGGAGATCGACGCGAACCAGATCGCCACCTGCGTCTACGCCATCCACGACCCCAACGAGGGCCGCCTGGTCTACGCCTCCGCCGGGCACCTGCCGATCCTCGTCCGCGACGAGCACGGCGCGGTCCAGCGCGCCGACGAACCCACCGGGCCGCCCCTCGGCACCGGCGGCTGGATGCACGCGTCCGGCTCGATCGCCCTCAGCCCCGGCTCCACCGCCGTCCTCTACACCGACGGCCTGGTCGAACGCCGGGACAAGGACCTCGACGAGGGCATCGCCTCCCTGGCACGCGCCCTCGCCGGTGCCACCGGCACCCCGCAGGTCGTCTGCGACCGCCTGGTGCGCTCCGCCGGCGTCACCGCCGACCACGACGACGACGTCGCCGTCCTCGTCCTCCAGCACCCGGCCCGCACCGGCCCCGACCACGAGCTCTTCCGCAACGCCGCGCTGGAGCTGCTCGGCGGCGTCGAGGCGGCCCCCCGCGCGCGTGCCTTCGCCTCCGGCGTCCTGACCAGCTGGCGCTTCCCGCCCGACCTGCACGACCACGGCGTCCTGGCCACCAGCGAACTCGTCGCGAACTCCCTGCAGCACGGCACCCCGCCCATGCGTCTGCGCCTGCGCCGCACCGACCGCCGCCTGATCATCGAGGTCACCGACGGCGACGACCACCTGCCGCGCCGCCGCCGCGCCGAACCGGCCGACGAGTCGGGCCGGGGCATCGCCATCGTCGCCAGCATCGCCTCGGCCTGGGGCTCCCGGCGCACCCCGGGCGGCGGCAAAGCGGTGTGGTGCGAGTTCCTGCTGCCCCGGACCCGCTGAGCGTTACGCGTGCGCCGACTGCCCGGCCGGCGAGGCGGCGCCCTGGGCCACCACCCGGCTGCGGTGCAGCCACGGCTGGTCCTGCGCGACGGTCAGCTGCCGCCCCAGCCGCAGCGCGAGCCAGGTGACCCCCAGCGAGAACAGCAGGAACGTCACCACGTACGGCCCGTGCAGCGAGGCCGCCATCGGCCCGCCCACGGCCGGTCCCACCGCCAGCGCCAGCTGCTTGACCAGGGCGAACGCCGAGTTGTACTGCCCGGCCAGACCCGTCGGAGCCAGATCGGCGACGAGCGGGGCCACGGTCGGCGACAGCATCGCCTCACCCAGCCCGAACAGCGCGTAGGTGGAGATGAACGCCGCGGTGGCCACCTCCTTGCTGCCGTTCCCGAGACCCGCGTACGCCGCCGCGACCCACGCCACGGCCCAGATCAGCCCGACCGCGGCGATGACCCGCGTCCGCCGGCGGCGCTCGACGAACCGCAGGACCACGAACTGCGCCACCACGATCATCGCGGTGTTCGCCGCGAGCGCGGTCCCCAGCGTCGACGTCGACACCCCGGCCGCCTCCACGCCATAGGCACTCAGCCCCGACTCGAACTGCCCGTAGCAGGCGAAGAACAGCACGAACCCCAGCACGCACAGCTGCACCATCTGCCGGTGCCGCAGCATCCGCTTCCAGCCGCCCTTGGCCGTACGACCCTCCGGGGCCCCACCGACCTGCGGCGCGCGCGGCATCCGCACGGTCGCCATCACCACGACGAGCACGAGGAACATCGCGGCCTCGATGGCGAACAGCAGGGTGAACGAGGACACGCTCGTCGTGTCGACCAGGTGCCCGCCGATCAGCCCGCCGACCCCGAGCCCGAGGTTCTGGAGGAAGAACTGCGTCGCGAACGCCCGTGACCGGGTGTCCGCCGTGGAGCAGTCCACGATCATCGTGGCGAGCGCCGGCTGCATCACGGCCTGCCCGGCGCCGAGCACGGCCGACGCCAGCAGCACGGTCGCCGCGCTCCCGGCGAGCCCGAGCCCCAGCGCTCCGACGGCGGCGGCGATCAGGGCGGCGAGCAGCACCGGCAGCGGGCCGCGCCGGACGATCGCCCGTCCGGCGAACGGCAGCACGACCAGCGCGGCAACGGCGAAGACGGCGAGGACCAGCCCCGCCGTCATGGCACCCAGTCCCCGCACCTGCGCCACATAGACGTACAGGTAGGGGACGGTGAAACCGAGCCCGAACGCGCTGAGTGCGTTGCCCACGTGGATCCGGCGCATCGCTGCGCCCATCGCCCTGGTCACGTTCACCTCTCTCATGACAGACCCTCGATGCAGGCCTGAAGACTTCGAACCTAAATTTCGAAGCTAAACAGTACACCCTCAAGGACTTCAACGCGAAGCAGGGGCGTGCCATACTCCCCCCATGGGCGACCCCGACATCGGCGAACCGACGCTCGAAGAGCAGATCGCCGCCTACCAGCGCGAGTTCCAGGACCTCGACCCCCAGGTCGAGAAGATCGTCTCGGCCCTGTCCCGGCTGAACCGGCGCATGAACGTCGCCTACGGACGGCAGACCGCCGCCCTGGGGATCAGCAACACGGACTGGGAGGTCCTCAAGGCCCTCGTCCTCTCCGGCGCCCCGTACCGGATGGGCCCCGGCGAGCTGGCCAAGCGCCTCGGCCTCACGCCGGCGGCGATGACCCACCGGATCGACCGCATGGTCGCCGAGGGTCTGGTCACCCGGGAGCGCGACGAGACCAACCGCGTCCGCGTCATTGTCGAGCTGACCCAGGAGGGGCGCGGCAAGTGGCTGGAGGCGATGCGCCTCGCGACCGTCTTCGAGGAGGACCTCCTCCAGGACCTCTCTCCCGAGGAGCGCGGCACCCTGGGCGAAGCCCTCACACGACTGCTCCGCCGCGTGGAGGACGCCCAGCCCGACGCGGGCGGGCGCCTCACCGACCTCGACTGACGAGGGAGCCGACTCCCGCTCATAAAAGATCTTGACAGGGGGTGCTTGACACCGCCCTGCGCGATCCGTAAGGTTCTTCGGGTTGCCGCCGAGCCGTAACGGTTCTGCGACAGCACCTCCCGCCGCGAGAGCGGCATCAAACCACCAGCACGATCTCCCTGACGGGTCGATTTCGGCGTGCCCGAATTCAATTCGAATAGGGGGCCGGCGGCCCGATTGGGAATCGCCGGAAGGATCCGCTAAGGTTTGAGACGTCGGAACGGCCCAACGGCCGGGAAGGCGAACCCCGCTGACTGGGGATCAGGCCGAAAAGGTTCTGGTAAAGTCGGAACCGCCGGAAAGGGAAACGCGGAAGCGGGAACCTGGAAAGCACCGAGGAAATCGGATCGGAAAGATCTGATAGAGTCGGAAACG
>NZ_LLZN01000107.1 GCF_001509795.1 Streptomyces sp. NRRL WC-3605
CGTCCCGACCGCTACGGCGGACGCCTCTCTGTACCGTACGAGCGGCGCCTACCGCTCACCCCACGGCCAGGTTCACTCCAGCCCCGGGGTGACGCTGGCCGACAGCTGTTACAGCGACTGCCTGTGGGAGTGCAGGCTGGAGGGCTGGGATCGCTACGAATGCGAGCCGATATGCCGGCAGAAGTGCACCGGCCCCCCGCCCTGTTTGGGAGAACTCTGCCTTCACGGTCGCCAGCGCCGCTGCTGTCCCTACGGGACCACCTGCTGCCAGGGCTACGAATACCCCTCGCTGCGCTCGGTCATCAACTGTTGTGAGCCTGGCGACGAATGCTGCGGGGGCACATGCTGTCCACCCGGGCACACCTGCTGCCACGGCGCGTGCTGTCCCCCCGGCCAGGAATGCTGCGGCGGTACGTGCTACACCCCAGGCCAAGGAATCGTGTGCACGAGCGACGGGGCATGCCCCCAGGATCACGTCTGCGGTGACCGGTGCTGCTTCGCCCCGAGAGAGAGTTGCATTGGCGGCAGATGTTGCAGCCCAGGCCCCCTCTGCCACGGCGGGCAGTGCTGCGCGGGAGAGCAGTGCACGCCGACCGGTTGCTGCCCCCAGGAGCGCTACACAGCAACGTCCGGCTGCTGCCCTGAAGGACACCTCGCCTGCAAAGTCAAAGTCTGGCCCCCGCCGGGCCTTGAGGGGGACCCCGAGCCCTACATCGTGGAGCAGTGCTGCCCGCCAGGCCACATCTGCCTGGACGAGGCCTGCTGCAAACGCGGCGACTGCTGCAAACAGAACGCGGACTGCCCTCCCGGCGCGCACTGCGACAAGAACAAATGCTGCCCCCAGGGACAGGAATCCGTATACGACCCGACCACAGGAAGCATGAGCTGTGCCTGAGCTTTGTTCACCGTCCGTCGTGTGCCTGCCCGCAACACTGCAAGACGGCTGACGGCAGCAAAAGTCAACGGCACCAGACCGCAGCATCCCGAGCAGCATGCGGAGGTGGAGGATATGACTGATGCCAGAGCGGACCGGCGTGAAACCCCCCGCGACCCCCTACGCGTCCGCCTGCCCGCCTTTATTGACGACGACATCGGCCTGGGCGACGTCATCACAAAAGTCACCTACAGCGCACGACTCCGCCCCTGCAACGGCTGCACACGGCGTGCCGCAACACTCAACCGCTGGGTCACATTCACCCACCGCAACCACCCCCACTGACTGCCTGTTCTCTATCCGCTCGCGCGGTCGGGCAGGTTCGAACGGGCTCCTGGTTCGGGTGAGTTGTCCGGGTCGGGTGCATGAAGGAAGGGCCTCTTGGTAGCTCGCGGATGTCGAGTCCAGCGAGAAGCAAGAGGCCCTGTTGTCGAAGTGTCGCGTGGTCGTGGTCGCCGAGTCCAGTTCGTTCACTCGTGGGTGTGACTGTCTCGCCCACAGGTTCGGGAACGCGGTCGACCGGCCGCAGCGCTGGCCCCGATACGGCTCGGACATGAGCGATGCCGAGTGGGCCGTGGTGAAGGACCTGCTGCCGGTGCCGGGCTGGCTTTCGGGCCGCGGCGGGCGTCCGGAGGGTTACTGCCACCGGCAGATGATCGACGCAGTGCGCTACCTCGTCGACAACGGCATCAAGTGGCGGGCGATGCCCGCGGACTTCCCGCCCTGGCCGCGCGTCTACGCCTTCTTCGCCCGCTGGCGGGACACGGGACTGGTCACCGAGTTGCACGACCGGCTGCGGGAAGCCGTCCGCGCCGGCGAAGGCCGCAGCGCCGAGCCGAGCGCGGGGGTCGTGGACTCGCAGTCGGTGAAGGCAGACGCCACCGTCACCTTCGGCTCACGGGGCTTCGACGCGGGCAAGAAGATCAACGGTCGCAAGCGGCACCTGCTCACCGACACGCTCGGACTTCTCCTGGCCGTGCTGGTCACACCGGCGTCCGTGACCGACCGGGACGGCGCCCGGTCCCTTTTGCCAGCGGCGGCCGGCCGCTTCCGGCGGCTGGCCCGGGTCTGGGCCGATGGCGGCTACACCGGCCACCTCACCGACTGGACCAGCCAGCACCTCGGCCTCGTCCTCGACATCGTCCGCCGCAGTGAGGACGTCCGGGGCTTCCAGGCCCTTCCCCGCCGCTGGGTCGTCGAACGGTCCTTTGCGTGGTTTCTGCGCAGCCGCCGCCTGGTCAGGGACTACGAACGCCGCACCGACACGAGCGAAGCCGTCATCCGCTGGTCGATGATCGCCCTTATGAGCCGCCGCCTGGCCGCACGATCTCGTCGGCCTGCAGTCCTGACGGCAAGGTGAACCTACCGGGCTTGGTCTCCACCAGCCAGCCCCGTTCCACCAGCCTCTTCAGCCGTGCTCTCGCGCCCTCGACGCGTGAGGCCGAGGCACTGTCCCAGCCAAGCACCACGGCCGCCCGCCGGGCACCCAGCCCGTCATTCCCGGCCTCGGCCGCGGCTGCCATCACCGCCTGGTAGTCCACCGACAGGTCTTCGACCCGGGCCGCGTTCTGTCGATGCGGCACCGCGCGGCGCGGGCCCACCGGTGTCCTCGGTGACGGGCCAACGACTGTCTCGGCCGGCTGTTCCTCCTCGGCGAGCGCTTCCAGATACTGCTCGAGGCCGATCGTCCGAAGCTTGAGAACCTCCTCGGCATCCGCCAAGTCTGCCCGCACCCGCTTCAGTTTGGCTTCGAGCTCATCCACCCGCACGGCAGCGGCCTTCCGCCGCGTTTCCAGGACCGCCCGCATCGACGGCATCCGCCACCCCCACCGACTCGATCAGCAACGAGTCGAGACTCCCGCCACAGCCGCAATCTCATGCCTGACCAGCGGAATCCGTACACAGCATTCGGAAAGAGAACGGCCTCTAAGGTTGCCGCGCTGCCGTTCTTCCCACCGGGAACGCAATGGCCAACTACGACGCAACGGCCGTCCGCGACCGCAGCCCTCAATGGCGTTCTGGCCAACTTCCGCTCAATGTCACACTCAGCCGGTGTCGCACGCTGAGCTGCAGCCTGCCGTGGAGGGCCGAGCCGCCACAGCCTTCTCCGTGCGGGTGACGCCGTGGTGGTGTCGCCTGGAGACCGCGGCCGCGGCGCAGTACAGAGGCGCCATTGCCCAATGTCGCTCCACGGCCCAACACGCACGACTTGACAGGGAACCGCAGGGCGTGCCGGGCCCGGTAGGTCTCGGGCATGCCGGTGACCGCGGTCCGCTCTCGCCCGAACCGCTCGATGATCGCGTCATACACCTCCAGGCGCCGCTCGGACTCCACATCCAGGTCGATATTCCGGCAACGAGGTACGCCGCTCGGAAAGGAACCGCTCAAACAGCAAGTGATGCTCAAGGGGAATCGCGGTGGCGATGAACAACGCGTGGTTGACCATGCTCCCGGCCCCGGATCCTCGCGCGGCAACCCGGATACCGAGAGCCCGCGTGTCGGCAACCACCTGGGCCACGGCCAGGAAGTACCCCTCGAACCCCAGCCGGCCGATGACCTCGAGCTCATAGTCGAGCTGCCGCACGGCACGCGGATTGGCATCGAGGCTTCGGGCGACCATCCCGGCCTCGCACCGCTGACGCAGCAGCCGCATCGCCGCCCCCCGCTCGCTGGAGGCGCCCACCACCGACGGTTCGGGGAAATGCGGTCGGCCCAGCCCGAGATCGGCCGGGTCAGAGTGCAGGACTGGCCGGAGCCAAGCCCGTGCCGGTCGAGCTGACGCCCACCGAACGGGCCGCTGCAACCTCCCAGCTGGCAGACGCGCTGGAGGAGTGGGGCGACGTCGACCCGGCAGGCCGCCGCGCGTGGGAGACCGCGTTCCTTCAGGACCCGGAAGCAGACCCGCAGACGTACGCAGGCCGCTCGGTGTCCGTCCCGGCGCCCTGACCTTTCCGGGCGTCTGACCAGCATCACGCTCACCGGCCCCGCACCTGCGGCATCACGGCTGCGGGTTCGGGGCCGCACCATGTCGTGGTCGTCGGGCCGTCGGGGGGGCTTGCGCGGCTTGGGTCTGCCCGGGGGAGTGTCGGCTCGGCCGGCAGGTAGTACCGCGCACCGTCCCTTCCGCGGTGCGGTCGAGCCCCCGGCCGCCGGGCCGCCCCTCCACCCCTGCCTGGGGCGGCCGGCACCTCCTTACGGCGCGCCCTTGGCCACTGGCCCCGCGCCCGCTACCGTCCGTGATTTTGGAAGAGGCCCCGTCACGCCTGAGCACGCCTTGACCCCACCCGCCGTCACTGGCCGCTCCCGGCCACTGCCCGACGCCGCGCCCCTGAGTCACGCGACCGTCGTCCCAGCCCTCCAGACAGGCGGCCAGCTGGAGCGGGAGGAGCCCGCCGCGGGCACCACCGTGAAGGACGTCATCCGGATCACCACCCGCGCCTACCGCAACGGCAGCGTCCGCGGCGTGCGGACATACCTGCACACCAACTGCGAATGCCCGATCGGGTCCACCCTCAAAGGCACGTACAGCACGTTGGCAGATGCCCACCACGCGGCGAACAAACTGGTCAAAGGAACCGGCGACTACTACCGGGAGTGCTCGAAGTCCGGCCTCGTCAAGGCCCAGGTCCTCGACCGCCCGGTCCGTCACTTCGACGACACGATGACCGCCGCCGCCTCGACGTTCAACGGCGCCGGCGTCCGCGACGGGGACGTCCTCGTCGTCACGAGCGAGGGCGTCGTCGCCATCGTCATCGGCACCGCCGTCATCGCCATCACCACCACCCGCGGCAGCCTGACGGCCCTCGACACGTCCGCCCGCAGCTTTCGGAACGGCCTGTACGCCGAGATCGTCGACCGCGCCGCCGCCGAGGCGGCCTCCGTCGGGCGCTCAGACTGCGAGGCGCCCGGGACGCCGTCCGGGCGCGGACCAGGAGTGGCGTGCGCGGGGAGCTTCCATCCCGCCTTCCATCGACCTGGGCGGAGCCAAGGCTTGCCCGCAATGATCTTTCGGTCGGACACGTGGGCGCCAGCTTTTGGGATCGGGCGTCGCCCCCTCCACTGGCAACCAAACCTGGCCGAGGGCCGCACCGGCACCGCGTCGAGCAATCACCGTGGACCGGAGCGGCATCCGCCCGTTCCCGGATCGCTCGCCATGCAGTTTCCTCTGCGTCCCATGTCCGCCGACGCACCGGCCGCACGATCGCCCACGAACGCCACCTGACGAAGGCGGGACGTGCTCGCACCGATCTGGAGCGCCGCTCTGACCAGGAAAAATTGGCAGAATATGTGAGGTTGCGCAGACTCGGGGAAGAAGGTGCGGCAACCGACAGGAGGTTGCTGTGAAGGGTGGAGATCTGGAACTGGGCGAGTTGCTGGCCGCTGCGGAAGCGGCCCCGCCCAGTGAGTCCGTCGACGTGGTGGCACACGACTTGCAGAAGCGGTTCGGTGCCGAGGCCGTGTCCTTCCTGTTCGTCGACCTCATCGGCCAGCGGCTGGTACGCCTCGCCGCGGCCGGCCATGAGCCCGCCGCCCCTGGCGAGCCGATCGACCTGCAGGGCAGCGTCTACGACAGCGTGCTGCAGAGCCAGCGCCAGCATGTGGAACCGGACGGCCAGGGCGGACGGCGCGTCATCACGCCGGTCACCAACCGCGGCGACTGCATCGGCGTCCTGGAGGTGAGCCTGCAGTCCGCAGACGACACCGTGCTGCGACAGGTCCGCGACGCGGCCCACGCACTGGCCTACATCATCGTCACGGACGGGCGCTTCACCGACCTGTACCACCTGCGCCGACGCACCACCGAGACCAGCCTGGCCGCGGAGATCCAGCACCAGTTGCTTCCCTCGGCCCCCTGCTGCGAGGCCGCCCAGTTCACTCTGGCCGCCGGGCTGGTCCCGGCCGACGACATCGGTGGTGACACCTACGACTACACCCTCGACCGCGACACCCTGCACCTGTCGATCACCGACGCCATGGGCCACGACACGAACTCTGCCCTGTTGGCCACCTTGCTGGTCGGTGCGCTGCGGCGGGCACGCCGCAGCGGCTGTGACGCCCTCAAGCAGGCCCACCACGCCCACGAGGCCCTGTTGAGCCACAGCCGCGGCCTGGCCACCGGACAGCTGCTGTGCGTCGACCTCGAAACGGGCCTGTGCGAACTGGTCAACGCGGGCCACCCCCGGCCGATGCTGCTGCGTGACAAGGCCGTCGAAGAGGTGAAACTCGCCGTCAACCTGCCCTTCGGCGTGGCGGCACCCGCCCCCTACCGCCTACAGGAACTGCAGTTGCGTTCCGGGGACCGCCTGGTCCTGCTCACCGACGGCATGCAGGAGCGCGGTGCCGCGGCCGTCGACCTGGCCTCGGTCGTTCACGACACCCGCGCGTTGCACCCGCGAGAAGCCGTCCGGAGTCTGACCGCCGCGGTGCTCGACGCCTGCCACGGCAACCTCAAGGACGACGCCACGGTCCTGATACTGGACTGGCACGGCAATCGCAGTCGGCCGGCCGGACCGAGCCCCGCCCCCGCAGCAACGATGGCCCACTCCTGAGTCCCTACTGAGAGCGGTCCATCTTCAGGCCACAGCGAGCGCGTCTTGCTAATGCGATTGTGGGCAGGCGTACCGGAGACCTCGCCCCCCATGGAGACCAGTCATGACGACCTTCCGCGCCCAGCGGCCCTCGCCCGGTGCAAGGCGTGACGACGCCGCTATCGCCGATCTGGAGCAGGAGAACGCACAGTTGCAGCATGCCGTCGGCTCCCACGCGACAGTGGACCAGGCCATAGGCGTCCTCCTCGCGACCCACCGGATTCCGCCGACGGCCGGGTTCGAGGTGCTGCGCGAGGTCTCCCAGCGCACCAACGTCAAGCTGCACACGGTCGCCGAAGCCCTGATCGACTGGGCATTGGGGCGGCCACTACCGGAACTAATCGGCCAGGAGCTGGACGCGGCGGTGCAGCGGCACCCGTAGCCGTAGACCGTCTGAGCCGGGCCGAGCGGGGCCTCAGATGTTCAGGGCCTGTTGGACGGTGGGGTGGCAGGGGATGAACAGCGCCTTCGCTTCGCCCCCCCCCGGGCTCTCCGCATCATAAAATTCCGAGCTCGACCACGCCGTAAGGTCTGCATTGCTTCCGCGCAGTGAGGAGATGAACGCATACCGCGCGGGACTCCACTCGGATGCCAAGCCCATCTGCGTGATCGCAGCCAGGGCCGTACGGAAACCCGCCGCGCTCCCAGCCGAGCAGTACACCCTCCTCACCGCCCCGTTCACAGTCGTCGGTGTCGCAGTCCCCCACCACGCCAACTAAGAGCTCGTAACACGATCTTGTTGAGGTGTCCTGGTCGGGCGTGACAGGCTGGTTGATTTGGCCGTTCGTGATGGTGTGAGTACGCGGCCGTGGATCGTGGACGACGACTTGTGGAGCTGATCGAGCCGCTGCTGCCGCCCTGGCTGGAACGGTCGCCGGGGCCTCAGCCGGTGCCCGACCGGTTGTGCCTGCAAGGGCATCCTGTATGTCCTGCACAACGACATAACCTGGCAACTGTTGCCGCTGGAGCTGGGGTTCAGCTCCGGTCAGACCTGCTGGCGCAGGGTGGAGCGGTGGCAGCAGGCCGGTACCTTCGACCATTGCACCGGGTCCTACTGCCACGGTCATCACGGCCCTGCAAGGACACGGGGTGGGGGTGAACGTCGTACGGGCGGTCGATCTAAACCTGAAGCCGGGGGTGCAGAGGACTGCACTCTCAAGCCGTCTCCGCAGCCCTCCAACACCGAGGCGCTCGCGAAGCCGGCGAACATGGCGAAAACGACGGTGCCGAAGAGCACGTAGTGCAGGTGCGCCACGACGAAGTAAGTGTCGGTGGTGTGGAAGTCCAGCGGCGGTGACGCCAGCAGCACTCCCGTCAGCCCGCCGAAGAGGAACGTCGCGAGGAAGCCCAGCGCCCACAGCATGGGCGTCTCGAACGACAGCGCACCGCGCCACATCGTCCCGATCCAATTGAAGAACTTCACTCCCGTCGGCACCGCGATCAGGAACGACGCAAGCGAGAAGAACGGCAGCAGCACCGCACCCGTGGCGAACATGTGGTGGGCCCAGACGATCGCGGACAGCCCCGTGATGGCGACGGTCGCCCCGATCAGGCCGAAGTACCCGAAGACCGGCTTGCGGCTGAAGACCGGGATGACCTCGGTGATGATGCCGAAGATGCCACGGGTGCCTCCGAGGCAACTGCTGCCAGGGCCCGTGGGCAGTTCGCCGCCATGCTGGCCGACCTGGGCGCCCACGGCTGGAAGGAGACGACGCCCACCGAGGACGTGCCGACGGAGAACGGCGGTGTCTACGTCATGGCCACGTACAAGAAGCGGGGCTGGATCCTGA
>NZ_LLZN01000108.1 GCF_001509795.1 Streptomyces sp. NRRL WC-3605
GGTCTCCGGGGGTGGGGACGGGCAGTGCTCGGGCGGTCCGGTAGTCGGACCGGCGGGCCCGGGAGTTCCCGGCACCCCAAGTGACCTGCACCACAGGGAAGTTCAGAGGGCGGCCGGGCCGCATGGCATGCTGGGGCGATGGCTCTTCCGAACGACCGCGCGCCCCTCGCCGAGCAGATCGAGCGGCTTCTCTCCACCGAGGGCCCGCTGCCCCTCGTGACGGCCGGCCACCCGGTGCTGCGGCGTCCCGCCGCACGGTACGAGGGGCAACTGGACGCGGCGCTGCTGGCCCGGTTCGTCGAGGCGCTGCGCTTGACGATGCACGCGGCTCCGGGTGTCGGGCTCGCCGCGCCGCAGGTGGGGGTCGGACTGCGGATCGCGGTGATCGAGGACCCGGCGCCCGTCCCGGACGAGGTGCGCGTGGCGCGCGGCCGCGTGCCGCAGCCGTTCCGGGTGCTGGTCAACCCGTCGTACGAGGGGACGGGACCGGCGCGGGCCGCCTTCTACGAGGGCTGTCTGAGCGTGCCGGGGTACCAGGCGGTCGTGGCCCGGCACGCCGAGGTGCGCCTGCGGGGCGAGGACGAGCACGGGCGCGCCGTCGACGAGGTGTTCACGGGGTGGCCCGCCCGGATCGTGCAGCACGAGACGGACCACCTCGACGGGATGCTCTACCTGGACCGGGCGGAGCCGCGCTCGCTCGCCTCGAACCAGGCGATGGCCGAGTTCTGGGCCGAGCCCGCGCCGGTCGAGGCGGCGCGGGCCCTCGGGTTCGACCTGCCCGGCTGAGCGGGTCAGCTGTCGCGGTACGTCTCCAGCAGCCGCAGCCAGACCTCGCTGATGGTCGGGTACGACGGGACCGCGTGCCACAGCCTGCTGATCGGCACCTGGCCGGCGACGGCGACGGTCGCCGAGTGGAGGAGCTCGCTCACGCCGGGTCCGACGAAGGTCACGCCGAGCAGGATCTCGCGTTCCAGGTCGACGACCATGCGGGCCTGCCCGCGGTAGTCCTCGCCGTACAGGTAGGCGCCCGCGGTCCAGGAGATGTCGTAGTCGACGGCCCGGACGCGGTGGCCGGCCTGCTCGGCCTCGGCGAGGGACAGGCCCACCGCGGCGGCCTCGGGGTCGGTGAAGACGACCTGCGGGACGGCGCCGTGGTCGGCGGTGGCGGCGTGCGCGCCCCAGGCCGCGCTGTCCGGCTCCCCGGGCCCGGAGGCGCGTGCGGCGATGGCCGCGCCGGCGATCCGGGCCTGGTACTTGCCCTGGTGGGTGAGGAGCGCGCGGTGGTTGACGTCGCCTACGGCGTACAGCCATTCGCGTCCGGTGACGCGCAGGCTGTCGTCGGTCTCCAGCCAGGAGCCCGGCTCCAGCCCGATCGTCTCCAGGCCGATGTCGTCGCTGCGCGGGGCGCGCCCGGTCGCGAAGAGGATCTCGTCCGCCTCGATGCGGTCGCCCTGGTCGGTGACGACGACGACCGTGCCGCCCTCCCGGGTCACCGAGGTGACGGAGGTGCCGGTGCGGACGTCCACGCCGGACTCGGTGAGGGACCGGGCGACCATCTCGCCGGCGAAGGGCTCCATGCGGTTCAGCAGGCCCTTGCCGCGCACGAGCAGGGTGACCCGGGAGCCGAGGGCCTGCCAGGCGGTGGCCATCTCGGTGGCGACCACTCCCCCGCCGACCACGACGAGCCGGCCGGGCGCGGCCTGGGCGCTGGTGGCCTCGCGGCTGGTCCACGGCTTGATCTTGTCGAGGTCCGGCAGGTCGGGCAGGACGGCCCGGCTGCCGGTGCAGACGGCCACGGCGTGCCGTGCGGTGAGCACGCGCCGGGTACCGTCTGGGCCGGTCACCTCCACGGTGCGGTCACCCGCCAGGCGGCCGTGCCCGCGGTAGAGCTCGGCGCCGGTGCCCTCGAGCCAGGTGACCTGCCCGTCGTCGTGCCAGTCCTTGGTGACCTCGTTGCGCCGGGCGAGCACCCGCGCCGTGTCCAGGGGGCCCTGGACGGCCTCGGAGAGGCCGGGGAGGTGCCGGGCGTCGGACTGGGCGATGACCGGCCGCAGCAGCGCCTTGCTGGGCATGCAGGCCCAGTAGGAGCACTCGCCGCCGAGCAGTTCGCTCTCCACGACCGCGGTGGTCAGGCCGGCGGCGCGGGTGCGTTCGGCGAGGACCTCCCCCACCGGTCCGCCTCCGAGCACCACGACGTCGTACGCGATGGAATCCGTTTCCGTCATGGGGTCAGTCTTACGGGTGGTGTGCCCGCTGGCCACACGGGTACGTGCGCGGAATACGCGGTTGCGCGGCCGTGTTGTCGCCGATGCTTCGCCCGGACACCCAGGAAGAGGGATACGCCATGAGCAGCACCATGGAGCTCACCAAGGAGAACTTCGACCAGACCGTCACGGACAACGACTTCGTCCTGATCGACTTCTGGGCGTCCTGGTGCGGGCCGTGCCGTCAGTTCGCCCCCGTGTACGAGAAGGCGGCGGAGGAGAACCCGGACCTGGTGTTCGGCAAGGTCGACACCGAGGCGCAGCCGGAGCTCGCGCAGGCGTTCGGCATCCAGTCGATCCCGACGCTGATGATCGTGCGGGACCGGGTCGCCGTGTTCGCCCAGCCGGGTGCCCTGCCGGAGGCCGCGCTGGCCGACGTCATCGGGCAGGCCCGCAAGCTCGACATGGACGAGGTCCGCAAGGCCGTCGCCGCCCAGCAGGAGCAGGCCGAGCAGCAGGGGCAGTGAGGTCCGGTCCGGCGGCCGGACGGGTTCCGCCCCCGGAACCCGTGGGCCCGTGCCGGACCGGCCGTGCCGGTCAGAAGGGATAGCCGGCCACGTCGCCGCGCACCGTCGTCCAGCGCACGTCGGTGAACGCGTCCAGGTTGGCGTCGCCGCCGAAGCGGGCGCCGGTCCCGGACGCGGCGACGCCGCCGAACGGGGCGACGGCCTCGTCGTTCACGGTCTGGTCGTTGATGTGGACGATGCCGGTCGGGATCCGCTCGGCGAGGTCCAGGCCCCGGGCGGCGTCCCGGGTGACGATGCCCAGCGACAGCCCGTACGGGCTCGCCGCGGCGAGGGCGGCGGCCTCCTCCGCGTCGGCGAAGGAGCGCACCGGCGCGACCGGCCCGAAGACCTCCTCGGCGTAGGCCGGGGAGTCGTCGTCGACGCCCGCCAGGACGGTCGGGCGGTAGAACAGCCGCTCATGGGTGCCGCCCGCGGCCAGTTTGGCGCCGCCGGAGGCGCTGGCCTCCACCAGGGAGTGGACCTTGTCCAGCTGCCCGCCGTCGATGAGCGGGCCGAGGTGGACCTGGTCGCGGTGCGGGTCGCCGACGGCCAGGGAGTCGGCCTTCGCGGCGAGGCGCTCCACGTACTCCTCGTACAGCGACCGGTGCACCAGGTGCCGGCCGGTCGTCATGCAGATCTGCCCCTGGTGGAAGAACGACCCCCAGGCGGCCGTCGAGATCACCGCGTCGAGGTCGGCGTCCTCCAGCACGATCAGGGCGGAGTTGCCGCCGAGTTCGAGATGCCCGCGCTTGAGGTGGCGTCCGGCGGCCTCGCCGACGGCCCGGCCCGCGACCGTGGACCCGGTGAAGGAGATCACCGGGACGTGCGGGTCGGCGACCAGCGCCTGCCCGGCCTCGGCGCCGCCCGGCAGGACGTGCAGCAGGTCCTCGGGCAGGCCCGCCTCGGCGAAGACCGCGGCCAGGGCCAGGCCGCCGCAGACGGCGGTGCGCGGGTCGGGCTTGAGGACCACGGCGTTGCCGAGCGCGAGGGCGGGCGCGACGGAGCGGATGGAAAGGATCAGCGGCGCGTTGAACGGCGCGATCACCCCGACGACCCCCGCGGGCACCCGGCGCGTGTACGACAGGCGGGGCGCCTCGGTGGGCAGGACCTGCCCGGCGGGGCGGGAGGCGAGGGCGGC
The DNA here is from genome assembly GCF_001509795.1 of Streptomyces sp. NRRL WC-3605. Classification (GTDB taxonomy): domain Bacteria; phylum Actinomycetota; class Actinomycetes; order Streptomycetales; family Streptomycetaceae; genus Streptomyces; species Streptomyces viridochromogenes. The sequence goes on from NZ_LLZN01000108.1 coordinate 3,909, forward strand.
GGCCTCGTAGCACTCCTGGGCGGCGACGTGCAGTTCGAAGTCGGCCTTGCCCGGGATGGAACCGGACTCGCGGACGAGCCAGGTGCGCAGCTCGTCGGCGTGGGCCGCGAACAGGTCGCCCGCCCTGCGCAGGACCGCTGCGCGGGCGAAGTGCGGCAGCCGCGCCCACGCGGCCCGGGCGCCGTGGGCGGCTCGCGCGGCGGCGGTGACGTCGTCCGCGGAGGCCAGCGTGACGGTGCCCAGCGCCTCGCCGGTGGCCGGTTCGGTCACCGTGTGTTCGCCTCCCGAGAGGGGGCGGGGCTGCCAGGACTGGGGGTCGAGCAACGGCATGACGGCTCTCCGTTCGGTCACCGGGGGTTCACAGCGGAAGTGGAAGTCCCGAGTAGTTCGCGGCCAGTTCGGCGGCCGCTTCACGGGATGCGGCGATCCGGCGCAGCCGGGCGAGCTGCACCTGGTGGTCGAAGGCGTCGCCGTCGGGCCGGGTGTGCAGCATCCTGGTCATGTCGTCCGAGAACCGGGTGGCCTGCCACACGCGCTGGAGACACAACTCGCTGTAGTGGTCGAGGACATGGGACTCGCCGGAGCGGTGCCACTCGACGAGTCCGCGGGCCAGGATCCGGACGTCCGAGACGGCGAGGTTGAGTCCCTTGGCGCCGGTGGGCGGGACGATGTGGGCGGCGTCCCCGGCCAGCAGGAGCCGGCCGTGCCGCATCGGCTCGTGCACGAAGGCGCGCATCGGCGTGACCGACTTCGCGGTGATGGGGCCGCGGCACAGCGCCCAGTCGTCGCCGACGGCGAAGCGGGCGGCGAGTTCGTCCCAGACGCGGTCGTCGGGCCAGTCGCGGGCGTCGGTGCCCTCGGGCACCTGGAGGTAGAGGCGCGACACCGACGGGGAGCGCATGCTGTGCAGGGCGAAGCCGCGTTCGCTGCGTGCGTAGATCAACTCCTCGCAGGACGGGGCCACTTCGGCCAGCACGCCCAGCCAGGCGTACGGGTAGGCGCGCGTGTACGACCGGCCGGCGGGCAGCACACCGCGGGAGATGCCGTGGAAGCCGTCGCAGCCGGCCACCCAGTCGCAGGTGAGGGTGCGCTCGCGGCCCTCGTGCCGGAACCGTACGACCGGCGCCCCGCTCTCGGGCTTCTCCACGGCCAGCGCCTCCGCTTCGAACAACAGCGGGGGTCCTTCGGCGAGTTGGAGCGCCACGAGGTCCTTGACGACCTCGGTCTGCGCGTAGATCGTCACCGTGCGGCCGCCGGTGAGGGACGGGAAGTCGACGCGGTGGCGTTCGCCGTCGAAGCGCAGTTCGATGCCGTGGTGCACCAGGCCCTCGGTGTCCAGCCGCGCGGCGGCACCGGCTTCGCGGAGCGCGTCGACGGTGCCCTGCTCCAGCATCCCGGCGCGCTGCCGCTGCTCGACGTACTCCCGCGACCGGCTCTCCAGCACCACGCAGTCGATCCCGGCGCGGTGCAGCAGCCGGGCGAGGAGCAGCCCGGCGGGGCCGCCGCCGATGATGCCGACCGTGGTGCGCATGCACGCCTCCCTGGCGTCGACGCCGTGTGCCCGCGCGCGGTCCGGCCGGAGCCGCGGTACGCCACGGTCACCGCGGGTCGGCCGGCTCCGCGTGTTCACGGCCGGACGGCCGTTCGATGTGGACCGTGCTCAGCCTAGGCGGCGGCAGCCGTCCGGGCATCAGGTCGTCGGCACCGATCTTGGCCGGTTCCGCGCGGGGTGCGTCAGACGTCGGTGCCGGTCACCCGGGCCACGAGGTCGACCCAGCCCTTCTCCAGCCGCTCCAGGGGCATGCCGCGCTGCCGGGTGAGGTGGCTGATCAGGGCGGGATCGAGGGAGGCCAGGAGCGTGTGCGCCAGCAGTTCGCAGTCGGCGCCGGGGCGGATCTGCCGCAGCAGCATCGTGACGTGGGTCTGCAGGGCCTGCTGGAAGGGGTGGGCGAAGCGCCGGGAGGCCTCGGGCTGCGCGGCCAGCTGCAGGTCCAGCTGCTCCACGTACCGGTAGAGCACGGCGAGCCCGAAGGCGCGCAGCCGGTCGACCGGCGGCGCTCCCGGGCCGAGCGGGGGCGGGCCGCCCATGAAGTCGGCCTGGAGGGTGCGCGCGGAGTGGTCGAGCAGGGCCAGGAGGAGGCCGGTGCGGTCGCCGAAGCGGCGGAAGACCGTGCCCTTGCCCACACCGGCCGCCGCGGCGACGGCCTCCATGGTGACGCCGGCCGCGCCGTGTTCGGCGATCAGCCGGGAGGCGGCCTCGAGCAGCCGGGCGCGGTTGCGGGCCGCGTCGGCTCGCAGGCAGGGCTCGTCGGAGGCGGTGCCCACGTCGAGCACCGGGGGTGTGCCGAGAGACTCCTCCGGCTGCGGGAAGGACGGCAGAGCGGCGGACATGAAGCCAGCGTAAAGCATCGGGAATGAAACTGGACCGCAGTCCGCTTAGGATGCTAGAAGTTAAACGGACCCCGGTCCGGATCGTTTCGGCAGTGTTTCAGCATCCTTGGAGTTCGTATGTCTGTTCGCATCCTCGCGCTCGTCGGCAGCCTTCGCGCCGGTTCGCACAACCGTCAGCTGGCGGAGGCGGCCGTCAAGCTCGCTCCCGAGGGCGCCGAGGTCGTGCTGTACGAGGGCCTGGCCGACATCCCCTTCTACAACGAGGACGTCGACGTCGAGGGCACCGTCCCCGCCGCGGCCGCCAAGCTGCGCGAGGCCGCCCAGGCCGCCGACGGGTTCCTGCTCTTCTCCCCCGAGTACAACGGCACCATCCCCGCCGTCCTGAAGAACGCCATCGACTGGCTGTCCCGCCCGTACGGCGCCGGCGCCTTCGGCGGCAAGCCGGTGGCCGTGATCGGCACCGCGTTCGGCCAGTACGGCGGCGTGTGGGCGCAGGACGAGGCCCGCAAGGCCGTGGGCATCGCCGGCGGCAAGGTGCTGGAGGACGTCAAGCTGTCCATCCCGGGTTCCGTGACCCGCTTCGCCGAGACGCACCCGGCCGACGACGCCGAGGTCGCCGCCCAGCTGGCCGAGGTGATCGCGCGCGTCCACGGCCACGCGGGCGAGAAGATCGCCGCCTGACGAGACACCCCCTGGGGGCCGGAGCCGAGCGCTCCGGCCCCCTGCGGCATCCGGCCCGCCGGGCATCGGCCCAGGAAGAGCACGGCGCTTGCTTGCATGCGCGCTATAGCCGCATCGGCGGGAAATTGCGCCCATGTCCTATCCTGGAGAGACCCACTCTGTACGGAGGACTTCGGGGCCATGACAGCGACCGATCCCGCACTCACCGCCCTCGCCCAGGGCTGGTGCGCCCTCTCCCTGCTGCACGGCAGGATCGAGGCCCACATCGAACGCGCC
>NZ_LLZN01000109.1 GCF_001509795.1 Streptomyces sp. NRRL WC-3605
TCAGGATCCAGCCCCGCTTCTTGTACGTGGCCATGACGTAGACACCGCCGTTCTCCGTCGGCACGTCCTCGGTGGGCGTCGTCTCCTTCCAGCCGTGGGTGCCCAGGTCGGCCAGCATGGCGGCGAACTGCCGACGGGCCCTGGCAGCGGTTGCCTCGGAGGCGCCCGTGGCGTCGTCGGACGACCAGGTGACCACACAGGGTGACAGCCGGGCCGCGAGGGCTGCCACCTTCTGCTCCCTCTGCGTGGCCGCCGCTCCGGCCGAGTGGCGGGGCTTCGGGAAGCCCGCTTCGGTCTCTCCCTCGGGGAGACCGGCCGCCACGACGGCAGCGTCCATCTCCTGACGTACGGTGTCCTGCCCGAAGGGCGCCTGCGTCGAGGGCACGGCGGCGGATCGGGCGGGGTGTTCAACGGTGTCTCCGCAGCCGGTGACAAGCACCAGCCCGGCGACGGCCGCCGTCCATCCGGCTGCGCGCGCAAGGCGACTCACCAGTCGTCGCCGATGTCGAAGTTGGCGGTGACGGGCGTGCCGAACTGATCCAACGCGATCAGCAGGTACGTGTCGAGGGCGTTCAGTCCGTCGTGCAGCTTTTCGGCGATTTCCCAGGTCGCCACCTGCTCGGACCGCGAGATCGGCAAGGCGGTCGCGGGGACCTTGTCCAGGGGCCACCCCTCTTCGGGATCGTCCACGATCACATGCACGCTCATCTCGTCGTTCTCGAACCAGAAGCGGTAGCCCCCTGTGGGATCCCGTCCGTCGTCGGTCACCTGGAAGGATATGCCCAGGACGCGCTCCACATCAGCGCGCAGTGTCGCTGCGAACGCCCGGCAGTTCCAAGCGGAATGCGCCGGGCCGACCCGGATGTCGATATCGGCCTTGTAACCGGTTCCGTGTTCCTCGAATTGTCCCACGCGTTCTTCCCCGCGTCGCAAAGCAGAGAGGCGGGCGCCCGGCCAGTTTCACACCGGGCGCCCACCCCCCGCTGTTTCACAGGTTCGCGGTCGGCGGTGGCGGCGGCATCTCATTCGGCATCAACGCAGCGTGCACCTCGACAGTGTCCTGGCTGGTGATGATTTGCGCGCCATTGCGGCGCAACGCTGTGAGCGCCGCCGTGTTGTGAGCTTTGGTGTCCGCGACCACGGTCCGTGCACCGCTCCTGGTGGCTTCGTCCAGGAGCATGCGGAGTGCGGCGGGCATCCCGCCCCCGCCAGGACCGCGCACCCGGCGGCCAGCGGCAGGTGGGCGGTGCCCGCCACGGCCAGGGTGCCGAGCGCGACGGCGACCAGGGCGGCGCCGAGGCAGCAGGGCAGGAGCAGGCCCGCGCAGGTCCGCCAGCCGTCCCAGCAGCGGCAGGCCGAGTGCCGGGGCGATGCCGTAGAGCGCGGCCAGCACACCCGCGCGCGCCAGGGAGTGACCGTCCGCCTGTGCCGCCAGGATCAGCGCGACGGGCACCATGCCCAGCGACAGGCGTCCGGTGACCGAGCCGATCAGCGGACGGCCGCAGTACCGATGACCCAGCGCGGCACGGAAGGTCGGCGGGGTGCGCAGGTGATGCTTCGGGTCTGCCGCCGCAGCGGGCAGTGGTGACGGCTGCGGTGCGCGGGCCGGCGCGTTTGTGGTGCGGGGGACATCACGGACCTGGGCATGGGCCATCGCCTGCCTGCCTCTGCAACGGGGGGAAGTGTGGGGTGCGGAAGAAGACCGCCGCCCGTGCGCCGAGGCCCAGGGGGCAGGCGACGGCGGACGGGCGACGCCGGCGGCGAAGGAGGGGCCCAGCCGCCACGGCGAAAAGCCCAGCAGGCCCACGACGGCGCACTCAACGACGCTTCCGGCGAGACGGACGGCCGCTGCCGCACCTCTCACCCCCTGGCCCGGTGATCGGACGGATCATTCCGTCACGCGAGCCATCGGCTCAACTCACGTCTGCTGAGCCCGCTGCCTCCTGAGGCCGGAGGTCAGAATGTCGGTGACCGGTGGTACCTGTAGGGCGTGAATGATGCGACTGCGGGTGCGATAGCCCTCCTGCGCGAAACCTTTCCAGCGGAGGTCCGCCACTGCCCTTTGGGCTGGGAGGCGGTTCGGGCATGGGAGCGCAGGCACGGCGTGGTGTTGCCTGAGCCCTATCGCACCTTCGTGGCCGAGATCGCGAACGGTACAGACGACGGTCCGCCTGACGAGGGTGGCCTGCTGCCCTTGGGAGAGAAACCAGACAGCTGGGCCGTCTGGGAAGCGGACTACTGGATGAGCCCGGAGCCGTTCGATGGCACCACTGCACGCATGCCCGGTCAGCCCTTCCCGCTCGAGGAAGAATGGCAGTGGGAGTACGACTACTACGACCACACCCGGCACTCAACTCTGTTGCACCACACCTACCAGCACGGCTCTGTACTGCTGGGCAGCGACAGGTCCGGCGAGTACTGGACGCTGGTGGTGACCGGGCCGCAACGCGGTCGGGTGTGGTGGCTCAAAGACGGATGCGCCGCACCCTATCCCAGCTCCCCGTCCGATCAGCCCGAGGGCCATTTCCTGCGCTGGGTGAGGGACTGGCATGTCGGACAGGGCTGGTGGCGGGCCGAATAGCACCATCTCAGACCGCAGCCTCGACCACCGTCATAACGGCAACTGCCCGACAGCGAGGCAGCCTTGGCTCGATGCTGAGCTCCGACGCGAGAGGCAGGACAGGCGAGGCCCAGGGGTGGGTTGCTGCATCAAGACAGAGAGGGAAAGTTGTTCGGTGACCGTCGATCCGTGGGGCGGGAGGCGGATGACGCCGCTCAGGATGCAGGTCCGCGGTCCAGCCCGGAAGCAGCGGGCCCAGCGGCCAGGGCCTGGGCGTGGGCGGCGGCGTGGCCGGTGGGCGCCGCCGGGCCTGCGGCGGCCGCGGTGGCGGGGCGGGTCATGACTTCCTGCAGGCGGGCGCGTATGTCCTCCTCGTCGAAGGCGGCGCCGGCAGCCCGGGTGTGCTCCAGTGCGCCGAGAGCGCGGTTGAGCAGGTCGCTCTCGGCGCCTGTGGTGGCGCGGCGATGGGCGGTGACGGGCTGTTGGAGCTGGTAGTGGATCTGGCCCTCCAGCGTCTGGGCCGCGCTCTCCAGGGTGCCGAAGGCCTCGATGACGCGGCTGTGGGTCTGGGCGGCGGCGACCGGCGCGAGCGGGCGCGGGCGGGGACCGGGAAGGCGTCGAGGAGTTGGCGTGCGTCCGGCTCGCGGCCCGAGTGGGCGGCGGCGGTGTAGGCGCGGACGGCCTCGCGGGCCTGGGCCAGGTGCACGGTACGCGCCTCGTCGAGGACCGGGGCGGTGCCCAGGAGGGTGCCGCCGGCTCGCCGGTCGCCCACGTAGTCCGTGAGGTCGGGCTCGAGGACCGCCCGCAGCTGCTGGGCGTGCGCATCGCGCAGGGCGGCCTGGTCGAGCAGCCAGACGGCCATGGGCGCCAGGGCCGGGACGTCGGCGGCCAGGGGCTCGACCGCGTGCCAGTCCTCGACCAGCTCGGTGCGAGTGCGGTAGGCGAGCTCCAGGCGGTCGATCAGCTCGACGACCTTGAGTGCTGTGGTGACCACCAGGTCGGCGGTTGGATCGTCGAGTTCTCCGGCGCGCTGAAGGCTCGGGGTAAGGACGGAGGGCGGCGGACAGCCAGCCAGGGCGCGCATGTGACAGGCCCAGGCGGCGGCCGCGGCGATCCACCCCAGCTCGAGTCCCTGCTGCGCCTCGGCGTTCCTGCGGTAGAACCAGCCGGCCAGTTGCTCGCTGAAACGGGCCTCGTCACCGGCCGGATCACGCATCAACTCGGCGGCGAGTTCGCCAGGGGTGTGCTCGCGCAGAACGCCCAACTCGGCCGTGAGGACGGCCAGGTGCCGTACGCCGTCGTCCAGTTGAAGCCAGCGGCGCAGCGTCTCGGCCCGTCCGTGGGTGACCTCGTGCAATGCGATGCGGGTGAGGTCGGCGTCCGCGCGGGCGATCCCGCTCTCCCCGACCCGGGGAGCCCCACTGTCCTCGAAACCGGCCGGCTCACTGCCCTCGCCCACCCACACCAGGGCGTACGCGTCCTGACCTCGCTCAGCCAGCCAGGCACGGAAGTCGTCGGGGAAAGGGTGGGGCTGCTCGTTCATCGAGGAGACCTTCGGCTCGGCAGTGGGTGCCGCGCGGCCCAGGGGCGGCGGCTGGGCGGCAGCATGCCCGCGCCGATCACCTCCACGGCCGGGCCACCGCAACAGGTCCGCCCGGCGGGAACCGAAAGGCGACCGACCTGAAGCACGTCCCGTGAGACGGGACGAGGCCCGGGAAGGGAGCGGGCCTGGGCCGGGCGACGAGACGCCCGGCCGCCGGCCGCCTGCTTCGACGAGGAACGGGGCGGTGGAGATGGTCCAGGGGGATGTGGGGACCTGAGGGGGTGAGTGGCCTTGTGATCATGGTGGTCGTCATCGTCGCGCGCGAGTGGGGCGGGTGCAGCTGGCCCGGGAGCGGGAGCAGGAACTCTTGGCTGAGAGGGTGAGCGGGATCGCCGAGGGGGACCGTGAGGTGCGGGTGCACCACGGCGGTGCGGCCGGCGTCTGGTCGCTGACGGGCACTGTTGGAGGTCGCCCGACGGGCCGTGCGGTGCCCTTCGGGGAGGCGGCGCCGGTGCGCGGACGTACGCGCGCGGCGAGACGGCGCCGGTGACACGCAACCTCCGGAGGTGGCGCTAGAGCTACCTCCGGGCTGACCTGCGGTTTTTCAGGCAACGGAGTGAAAATCGGGGCATGATGCGCCTCGATTTCCAGGCCCTCCCCTCTCCAGGTGGGCGGCCGGCGAGCCGGGCAGTGTGGCTCCCCCGCCAACCTCGACGGGCCGACGCTGGAGCAGCGGGAAGCGTCTCGCGTGGTGTGGAGTCGTGGCATGCAGTTCGAGGATCTCGTCCAGGTTGCGGGCCTCGAACCTCGAGAAGTCCGTCTCTCGCGCCAGATCTCCCACTGCGGTCCGGCAGGGAATGGTTGCTCCGTCTGCTGCGAGGTCGGTGGGTCCGCGGCTCCGAACGGTGTGAGAGTGGGGTCGAGGGAGTGAGGTGATGTCGTGAGGGACGGACCCGACCAGACGGCCGCTTTGGGCCTGGACGAACAGCTGTTGGAGAGGATGCTTGCCGACGTCCACGCGATCATCCCCTACCAGCTGCCCGGTCTGGTGGACCGTTGTGCCAGGGCGATGGGACTGAGCGGCGCGACCGTCTACTTGGTCGATCTGCAGCAGCGCATCCTGGTCCCGCTCGACGAGCAGGACACGCTGCCGGTGGACGGCAGCAAGGCCGGATGGACCTACCGCACGGTCTCGGTGCGGATCGAGGAGGAACAGGGTGAGTTGCTCGTCTGGGTGCCCCTGGTCGACGGTGCGGAACGCCTCGGCGTGCTGGGCGTACGGTCGGCGTCGATGGACGCCGTGCGGCTGCGCCGCTGCCATCTGCTGGCCCACACGCTCTCGCTGGTCGTCACCTCCAAACGGACCTACAGCGACTGGTTCGTGGCCCGCACCCGCACCCGCACACCGAAATGCTGCGCGCCTTCCTGCCGCCCCGCAGCATCGGCACTGCGTCGGTCATCTCCACCGGCGTGCTGGAGCCGGCCTACGACCTGGGCGGGGACGCCTTCGACCACTCGCTGACCCGCAACATCCTTCACGCCGCCATCTTCGACTCCATGGGCCACAACCTGGCCTCCGGCCTGACCACGGCGGTGGCGCTGGCCTGCTGCCGCAACGCGCGCCGCTCCCGCGCCGACCTTCCCGAGATGATCGAATCCGTCGACCAGGCTCTCGCCCAGTGGCTGCCCGACCAGTTCTGCACCGGCGTCGTGTGCCGGCTGGACGCCGACACCGGGGTGCTGCGCTGGAGCAACTGTGGCCACCCCGCTCCCCTGCTGATCCGTGACCAGCGGGTGCTCGACAAGGCACTGGAAAGCCCGCCGCAACCGCCCATGGGCCTGCACGGCCTGTTCGGGTCCACCGCCGCACGCACGGTGCACGAGACGACCCTGCAACCCGGAGACCGGGTGCTGCTCTACACGGACGGCGTCATCGAGGCTCGCCGGGGCGGCGACGAGTTCGGCCTCGACCGGTTCGCCGACTTCATCATCCGTTCCGCCGCCGCCGGACAGCGGCCCGCGGAAATCCTGCGACTGCTCATCCACGACATCCTCGACCACCACAGCGACAAGCTGACCGACGATGCCACCATTTTGCTGATCGAATGGCAGCCCCAGCCCACCTCCTCCGGCTGAGGCACCCGCGGCGGTTGGCATTCCTCAACTCGCCGTGGCGTCCTGCGTACGCGCGAAGGGGGCGACGCCCTGAGCGTCCTGCGGATCTGCACCTGCGCCGGCGCTTCGCCTGCTACTCACACAGCGCGCAGTCGCGGAGTCTCGGTTACGGCCGTTTGCTCGACCTCGACCAGGCGACCGGGGTGTGCGCTCGACGGCAGCCAGGTCCTCCCCGCAGGTCAGCCTGCTCACGCCCTGACAGGTGGTCGTTCGCCGGGACCTGCAGCAGGTGCGCAGGCCCGTTCGGTTGCCCGCTTTCAGCGTCCCGGGGAGCCCGGTGCGGGTCTGGGTGTGTCGTTGGGGAGTTGAGGGTGCAGCGGCGAGGTCGGTGGGAGAAGGGCGGCGCGTTCGGCTGTGGTGTGGGCCCGGATCTGTTCCAGGCGGCGTTGGACGCGGGCGTGGGTGTACAGGTCGATGGCGTCGGTGAGGTGGTCCCCATTCCTCGCCGTCCAGGCCCGCCGGGCGCGGGCCGAGCACGTCGGGGCCGGCGCGGTGGTGGCGGCGCCGGTAGTCGCCGATGGCGGTCAGCAGCCGGGTGTAGGCGCGCTGTTCGTCCTCGTCGTCCTCGCCGGGGGCGGTGATCTCCTCCATCCAGTCCTCGGGCAGTCGCTCGTCGGCGAGTACGGCGGCCAGGGCGCGCCGGGCGAGGCGGGCATCGAGCGCGCCGTAGGACTGTGGGGCGATTGCGCGGGGGTCGCGCAGGGCCGGGTGGTGGGGCAGCGGGCTGGTGG
>NZ_LLZN01000110.1 GCF_001509795.1 Streptomyces sp. NRRL WC-3605
GACGACGCCCACCGAGGACGTGCCGACGGAGAACGGCGGTGTCTACGTCATGGCCACGTACAAGAAGCGGGGCTGGATCCTGAACGCCCGGCACAGCAGCATGCACCGTTGGGTCGAATCCACCGCCATGGCGACGAAGGAGTCCTGTTTCGACAGCCTCACCGACGAAGAGACGGGCATCCTGGAGGACGTGGACTGACATACATCGATGCGCGTGTCGTTCAAGGCCGCTGCCGCCGCCACCCCGCGGCAGCACTGTCGGCACCTGGACCGGGCCCGCGCGCAACGACAGGCAGCCGCATCCACACAGGGGGACGCGGGGGCCGGCGACAAGCGGGCTGACTTCAGGCGGCGACGGTGCCAAGGGCCCGCGCGTCCATGACTGGCGGCGGTCCAGCTCCGGTGATCGCGGGCGGCCGGGCGCCGTGCAACTGGACCAGCTGTCCTGGGACACCTTATGGCGGGAGGGGCCGCACCCACAGATGAGGCGGCGCGCCTCGCCCGCGTCCGGCTGTGCCCAGACAGGGAGGTGAGGCCCCCGGGGCGCGGCCGGGATCAAGCACACGTTTTGTGCGCGCCTCGTCCCATTCCTGGCCCCGGTGTGCCCTCGAGGCGGCGGGTCCGCTCCGGTGCACCGCCGCATCTGCGGGGCAGCCCCGCTCGTGTCTTCTGCCTGCCTAACCGGCGGCCGCCGCACGGTACGGCTCATCGACACCACCGACGGCCTGGTGCCGTCCCACGGGGCAGGAGCTGAACCCATGACTACCCCAACCACCAACACGGCGACGGCCGCGGACGCTGGCCTGATGAGCACAAACGAGGCCCTGGGGCTCGCCGACCCCTTTACCCCCTTCGGTTTCACCCCGGACCGATTCGCGGAGATCTGCCTCTACCGCTGCTTGGACTGCCGCGCCCGGGGGCCGGTCGGCCGGGCTTTGCTCGGCGGGCAAATGAAGGCTTCATGGCAACTATGCGCCGAGTGGCTATCAGCCTGGGGTGAGTCAAGCGAGTGCGGGGGAGTGCCCGAAGCCCAGTCGCCGTACTTGGTCCACAGGGGCCCCGTGCTGGCGTTCCGGAGTATGGAGTGAGCGCTTAGAAGGCGCCTGGTGTATCTCGTGGCGCACCTTTGCTGACCTGGATCTCTTCTCGCGCTGGGTGTCTGATCGACCGGCGTTCGGCACGCATTCGACACGGGTCAGATGCAGGGCTAGGACGTTTCCTCTGGATCACCGAGTGGACCAGATGAAGACGCCCGGAATGTGCAGTGCGGCCACGTAGACGGTGGCGGTCTTGTCGTATCGAGTGGCAAGGCCGCGCCACTGCTTGAGTTTGTTCATGCACCGCTCGACGGTGTTGCGCTGAGGGGCAACGAATGAACTGGACACATCCGCCCTCACCCCGCCCGGCCGTCTCCCCCTTCACGTAGGGGTGGTTACGGTTGAGAATCTGTGAACCCTCCTGAACCTGCCGTGTCGAACAGGAAGATCCGGACACACATGGGCCCTGCGCGATGTGAGGGTGCGTCCCGACACAGCACCGGGTGCAGACGCATCACGCATGGCACTTTTGAACTGGCCGGATCATTCTGGTGGGCGGGCATCCCGCGCGGCCCGACGGGGCCGTGCACGGTTCAGCGGTGAGGCGGCGTAACCCCGCCAACCGCCCCGGCAGCGCGGCGGGACTCCGCCGCAGCAGTGATCACCCGTGTCCGCAGGCCGCCGGCCGGAAGGACATTGCAATCAGGCGCCGCAGCCGGTCCGTTGCGGCATCGGCTGCACCAGGCCAGGCAGGCCTTCCCGCCGCGGGAAGAAGCCCGGCGCGGGCACGACGGCGCCAAGCACCCGACCGGAGACTCACTGCGATGCCCGGCCTTCCTTGACGGTCCTTCATCGGCTTCGGCGACGCGCTGCTCCCAGACGGCCTCGGCACGGGGGCGCTGAAGGACCAGGCCGACTTCGCCCACGGCCGTTGCTTCGCCCGGGAAGGGCGAACCGAGCGATCTGAACCGGGGTATGCGCGGCTGCCTGCCACCGCGGGGCGGCGCTCTTCACACATGGCCCTGCGCGTATCGGTCTGTTAGGGGAGGCCTTTCGTGAACGCGTCGGCCTGGCCCGGTGGCTGGACACTCCAACGAGCCGCCAGCTGAGCATGCTGCCGGTCCCTCCGTGGGCGCCAGTGCGCGAACGAGTGATCGGAGCAGGACCGCATCCGGGGAGGGCTGGTGCGCGCTGCTCCCGGATGCCATCCGCAGAAGGAGCGGGCGTGGTGCTGGTGTATTGACGTGGGGTCAGAAGCTCGACGGCGGGCCTGGACCCGGATGTTCGCGGCGTTGCGTTCCTTCGGCCGGTGTGCAGGATCCGCAGATGGTCGGGCCCGGCGGGATCGCGGTCGGGGATCTGGACCGGCGGCCAGGCTCATGGCCGAACGCCGATGCCGGGCGGCGGGAGAACCGCGTCGGCCCCGCGAGTGCCGTCGGCGGGGACGTGCGACCAACGTGGGCCGGTGCCCGCCCGGCCCACGAGGCCACCGGGGCGGCCAACTGCACGGCTGCTCACCCAGATCTGCCCCTCGCCGAGCGGTTGTCAGGGCCTTGCCGACGTAGAAGCGTCAACAACCTGCTGCGGTCATGCCGGGAGGACAGTGCTGCACCCGATCCGTACAGTCGCTCGATGGCTTCCACGATCAGGACACGGGCGTCGGCCCCGTGCACGGCCATGCTCCGCAGCCGCTCGAACACCTTTATGGGCAAGACGATCTCGGACGACTGGGTCACCAGGGGCGGGCAGCAGCCAAATGGGGGGCGTCCTGGGGGCAGTTGTGACGGCAGGCGACGCAGCGCGCGACGCAGTCCGGGCGGGGCGGTGACGCCAGGGGATCCGGCGTCACGGGGCCGGAAGAGTGCGAACGCGAAGACGGGGCGAGGGATGAGCAAGGTTGCGAAAATGCCGCTGAGCACCAGAAGGCGCACTCTGGCGTGACGTGCTACCTGGCGCGCGTGCACGGGCATGCGCGAGTAGTCTGGAGTTACGCAGGGGGGCGCATGGGTTGGCGGTGGGGCCGTGACTTCTGACGCCGATACCTTGAAGATCTCCCCGTGTCTGGACTCTGTTGCATCGCTCATGGCGCGGAGCACAGGTGCGGCCGATCTACGGGTAGGACTTGTGGACGGGCCGGTGATGGTCGGCCATCCGGGTCTCTCCCATGCGCAGATCACCTGGTCGCGTGCCGATGATGTGGCGGAACAGGACGCGGACGACGCCGCGGCCCTGCATGCCACCTCCACCGCAGGTGTCCTGGTCGCTGCGCGTGGGTCGGGTGCACTGGGTATCTGCCCGGGGATCACGCTGGTCACCCGTTCCGTCTTCCGTTCTCCGTCGGCGCGTTATGCAGGTTCGGCCACCTGGACAGCGCTGGCTGACGCGCTGGTCGAGCTCGCGGACGCGGGTGCACGCATAGTCAATATGAGTCTTTCGCTTGCAGCGGGTGTCTCCAACGAACGCCGCGCCGTGCAGGATGCGCTCGATTACACGTCCGCGCGCGGTGTGATCGTGGTGGCGGCCGCCGGCAACGAGGGGGCAATCAACAGCACGGTTGTCACGCGTCACCGGTCAGTTCTCCCGGTTGTGGCGTACAACCTCCAGGGGCGGCCTGGGCGAATGTCCAACCTTGGACGGACGATCGGCCAGCGGGGCGTGGGCGTGGTGGCCGACGCCATGATGAGCTTGGGCTCGCACGGAAAGCTCCGCTCATTCGGCGGGACCAGCGCGGCAGCTGCCGTCGTCACTGGTGCTGCGGCTCTCATCCTGTCCGAGCTTCCCGACACCACGCCCGAAGAACTGATCCGCGCGATGAAGGGAGCGCCGTCGCAGCGCACATCAGTCGTGCCTCCCCTGATGGACGCCAGACACGCATTCGAGTCTCTGCTCGGAACACGAAGCTGACAACACCGGTCACCGCATCGATCACAGAAAGGCGGTGAGCTCATGGACGAGCCCACGGTATCGACGACCACAATGCCCTCCATCGGGCCCGAACACTCGCCCGAGTCTGCGACCAGCAATGAAGCGGTCTCCTCCCTCGAGGTGTCCGCCCCCGGCGTAAGCCTTGCATCGTCCGCTGACCCGCCCCCGCCCTCGCACGAGAAGTCCCCCTGCGGCTGCGGTCGAACTGTCCCCGCCTCCGACGTCCCAGGCCGTCCCTCCGAGGCGTACCCGCCGTTCGTCTATGCGGTGGGCCGGCTCGAGCCCCGCATTCCCAGCCTCGCGATAGAAAAGGAGTTCGCCCAGGCGACCGGCCGCGCCGAGACAGCCAACCTGACCGACAGGCAAGCGCTGCACACCGTACTGTCGGACCCGCAAAGCCGCTATCTCACCAAGCACCTGTGCTACGTGCTGGTGATCCAGGGGATCGACACCTACATCCTGCGTCCACGCGATCCCGCGGACTACAGCCTGCTCGTGGACGCCATCGGTCCATCACCGCAGGCAAGCGATCTCCAGGCGGTCGTCGGCCTGCGAGGTCCCCTCGCCCCGCCCGACTTCTGCAACGGTCTCATGCTCCCGCTCGTGGCGTTCGATCAGATCTACGCCTTCGACACTGACTCCCTCGTCGCTGGACTGCCCAAACCGGACGACCTCGACGAGGAGTCGTTCCGGTCGGCCTCTCGGGAGCTTTTCGACCGGGTGATGCAGATCGCCGACAACGCCGGCTCGTCAGACGAGCACCGCGCTCTCAACTACTGCGCCGTGCGCTACGCGCAGATCTACGCCAAAACCGCTCATGCCTTTGCATCGGGGCTTGCCCTCACGGCCATCGAGACGCGCCCGTCGCGGCTCAGCGGCAGCAGGAACATTCAGGACGTGGTGTTCTCCTACACCCATCGAACAACCGACGTGACCGAGAAGCACTTCGTCCGCGTCGATGTGACAGAAGAGTTCCCCTTCCTCGTCACGAAGCTGTCTCCGTACTACGACCGGTGACGACAGGAGGAGGTCGGTTGACATGCCAGTGCCGACCGCTACCGCGGATGCCTCTCTCTACCCTACGAGCGGCACCTATAGGTCAGCCCCCAGCCGGACACTTTCCGGCTCGAACGTCCGTCTGGCAGGCAGCTGCTATAACGAGTGTGTCGGCAACTGCCCCTACGAGCAGCCGATCGACGAATGCAAAGCGACCTGCAAGGCGCAGTGCGGCATCCACGAAGGGCCTCCGCCCTGTCATGGAGAGCTCTGCATTCACTACGGTGCGCACGCGATGCGGCGCTGCTGCCCCTACGGAACCGAATGCTGCTACGGCTACGAATACCCCTCCTTGCGCCAAGTGATCGCCTGCTGTGCACCCGGGAGGAACTGCTGTGGAGGCAAGTGCTGTGAACCCGGGCAGACATGCTGCTACGACAAGTGGGGCCAGCGCAACAAATGCTGCCCACCCGGCCAGAAATGCTGTGACGGCGTCTGTTACACGCCCGGTCCAGGGGTCAACTGCACAGAAGACGGAACCATTTGCACGGGGAAGGTCTGTGGCCGAGGGTGCTGCGAAAGCGGAAGCGGGTTGGACTGTATTGGTGGCAAGTGCTGCAAGCCGGGTCCGCTGTGCGGTGGCGGGCAGTGCTGCGAGGGGGAGCTATGCACGTCGACCGGTTGCTGCCCCCAGAGCCAGTAC
>NZ_LLZN01000111.1 GCF_001509795.1 Streptomyces sp. NRRL WC-3605
GGGCGGCGGCGTGCGGTCAGGGCGCGGATGCGGGCGTCGAGGTCGTCCCAGCCGGCCGCGTGGTTGGGGTCGGCGGGGCGCGGGCCTAGTCCGGGTGTGCCGCTGATGGCGTGGCGGGTGCGCCACAGTTCGACGAGGGCTGCGGTGGTGTGCCAGGCGTGGCGGCGGCGCGGGGCGCTGGTGGGCGGCGGAGTGCCGAGCGGGCGGGCCCAGGCGGGCGGGGAGTTGGCGAGGGTGTGGCCGCGGTCGGCGAGCGAGCGGGCCAGGATGCGGTGGCGCTCGGCGAGGTGGCCGGTCCAGTGCTCGGGGGTGTCGGGGTGCGTCAGGGCGTGGGAGTCGGCGGCCCAGTCGGGTATCGGAGCGCGAGGGTTGGGGCGGTGCGGGGGGTGGTCGGGCAGGCGCTCGCGGAAGCGGAGCTCGGCGTGAACCTTGTCGCAGACGGCGTCGGCGCGGGCCAGCGCGGCTCGCGCAGAGTGCCGGCGGTCGGCCGTGGAGGTGCGCCGTGTCGTGAGGTTGCGGCGGATCGCGGCCAGCGAGGTGGCGCCGGGCGCGGCGGTGGAGGTGGCCCGCTCGCGCTGGAAGTCCTCGCGTGCGGCGTCGCGCCAGGCGAGGGCGCGGCGCAGCTGGGACTCGCGGGTGAGGGCGGCGATCACGTGGCGGGCTGTGTCGGAGAGCGGGGTTCTGTTCTTTTGCGCCCAGCGGATCTGGGTGCGCACCGTGGCCAGTTGGGCGGCGAGCTCGTGGCGGGTCAGCTCCCCCATGGGGCGCTCGTCCCAGGCGGGGTGGGTGTGGCCGGCGCGGGTGGTGACCGGGGCGGGCAGGTGGGTGAAGGCGGCGTCGGCCGCCTTGAGCGCCTCGCGGGCGGCGGCCCGGTGGGAGGCGGCGAGCCGGGAGAGGGTGTGCAACTGGGCCATGGTGAGGGCGGCCAGCGGCCGGTTCCGGCCCTCCTGCTGGGCTTCGGCGGCGTCCTGCAGGCGTTCACGCAGCCGCCAGGTCAGCACCGCTGCGGGGTCGTCCGCGTCGCCGAGACCGCGCCCGCGCAGGGTGCTCTCGAGCAGGCGAGGCAGGTCGAATCCGGTGCGCTCGGCGTCGTGCAGGGCGCGGATCAGGGCCGGGTAGGCGTCGGCGGCCATGAACATCGCGGCCCGCTCCGCGCCGAGGGCGCGCTCGAGCAGGCCGGTCAGCCGGGCAGTGGTGGCGCGCTCGGCGACGTCGGCGAACTCCGCCGACAACTGCCCGGGCGCGGCGATCTCGCGCTGCAGGGCGGCGATCGACTCGGTCGCCGACAGATGGGCGCGCCGCCTCGCGGCGACCTGCACGAGGACGTCGTCGAGGCGGTCGCCGTCCTCGAGGGCTACGTAGAGGCGGTTGGTGCGCGCGCCGCGGGTAGCTGGACGTAGACGCCTTCGCGGCTGGAGCGGGCCGAGGCCAGCGCGTGCGAGGTGTCGACCGTCATGCCCTGGGAGCGGTGGATGGTGGCGGCGTAGCCGAGCTCGCACTGGGCGGCCAGGTAGTCGGCGGGCAGACGGATGCGGCCGCGGTGCCGGGTGTGACGGATCACCGCGTCGCCGTCCGGGAGGATCTGGGTGACGGTCCAGGTGTCTCCGTTCTTCACGAAGTCCCGCCCTCCGCGCACGGTCATGCGGCGGCGGTTGAGACGGGTGACGATGATGTCGCCGACGTGCGCGCGCTGCCCGGCCCGCAACGGTGCGGCCCGCCGGGTGTCGACAGAGCCGACGGCGATGTGATGGTCCTGAGCGCGCAGGTTGAGCGCCATCACCGTCGCGGTGTCGGCGGCCGTCATCAGCGAAGTGAGCCCCTTGCCCCGGTCGTTGGCCCAGGCGTTGAAGACCATGTCGCACATCGCCTCGTAGGTTCCGGCGACGATCCGGCCCTTGTCCCGGTACCAGTCGAAGACCTCCCGGGGCTGCTCGCCGTCGCGCAGGATCAAGGAGGCGTCGGCCTCCCCGGGGACCCGGAAGCGGTGCAGCTGGTCGAGTTCGATCGCCCTGCCGGCCCGGGAGATGAGTCTGAGGGCTCCGCCGGCTTCGACGGCGGCGAGCTGGTGGGGGTCGCCGAGCAGGCGCACCACCGCCCCCGCGGCCGCGGCATCCGCGAGGACCCGGTCGAGGAGGAGGGTGCCGGCCATGCCCGCCTCGTCGACCAGGACGACGTCGCCGGGACGCAAGCGGAAGTCCTCATCGGCGGTCTTGCCGTCGATGGTCTCGCCGGCGGCGGCGTGGCTGCGCTGGTGCAGCCACGCGTGCAGGGTGTGGGCGCGCCGCTCCAGGTCGCTGCCGAGGACTTCTGCCGCGCGGGCCGACGGTGCGAGCGGGATGAGGCGTGCGCCTGCTGCGTCCACGGCCCGGGCCACCAGCTTCATCGCCGTCGTCTTCCCGGCGCCTGCCGGGCCGAGTCCGGCCAGCAGCAGTTGCTCGGAGCAGGCGAAGGAGGCGGCGAGCGCCCGCTGTCCGGCGTCCATCGGGCCGCGGTTCAGGGCGGCGACGCGGTTGAACGTGCCCCGTCCGACCGGCGGGATCACGGGGGTGCGGGCGGCGGCCAGCAGCCGGTTCTCGGCGGCGAACAGGGACCGGGTGGTGTAGGTGGCCGAGCCGATCGGCCGGTAGATGCTGGTGCCGTCCGCGCGTTGCAGATCGGGGTGGGGTGGGTTGATCTCGGGTGGGGTGATGTCCAGGCAGTCGGCGTGGGCGAGGACCTTCTCGGTGATCTCCTCGGCCGCCCGGGGTGGGGCGGTGGCCCCTGCCAGGGTGCGCATCAGGTAGCGGCGCGCCTCGGCCAGCACGTGGCGGCGGCGGAACGTCGTACGCCGCTCGCTCACCGCGGCCAGGACCTCGCCGGCCGCCGCCGCGGCGTCGAACCCGGCCGGGGCGGGCCGGTTGTGCGCTGCGGTGCGGGCGGTGTCGAGCAGGCTGTCGACGACCGTCTCGTCGGTGGCCGCGATCGCCCGGGCCCGCCAGCCGGCGAGCAGGTCGTCCAGAGATCGGGCCTTCCGTTTGGGCGGGCGGGTCTTCACGGTGGCCTGCCACTGCAGCCGTGTCCGGGCCGGCCGGTCCGGCTGGCGGCCGTGGCGGCGCCGGTAGGAGTCGAAGAGGGAGTCGGCCAGGGTGCGCACCGCGTGGGAACGCTGCGCGAACACGGTGCGCAGCCGCCTGTCGATGCCGACGATGCGCATCACCGGCCGCTGGCCCGGGGTGACCTCGACCTCCTCGGTGGCGAGCTGGAGTTGGGAGCAGACGAGTTCGAGGGCACGCTGGTTGAACAGCTCACTGGCAGCCACGACATCGCGCAGCAGGAGCCGCGAGTCCAGGTTGCGCCAGCGCCCGTCGGGGCCCTTCACACGTGGGGAGATCACCACGTGCTCGTGCAGCATCGGATCGCCCGCGCGGGACTCGTAGTGCAGATAGACGGCGGCCAGCAGCCCCGGTTCGGCCCGCTGCTGGACCACACCGCGTGGGCCGGTACGCACCGCCAGCGAGTGGTGCTCGATCCAGGTGAGGGTCTCGGTGCGCGCTTCGGCCAGGGCCTGAAGGACGGTGCGGCGTACCTCGGGGCCGCCGAGCGCGAACAGCAGGGAGAGTTCCTCGTTGGAGAAGGTCAGGTCGTAGCCGGTCACCGCGCGGCGCTGCGGGCCGCTGCGGGCGGCCAGGTACCGGCCGAGCTCGGCGCCGTCGGCGGGTGTGCGGTGGTACTCGGCCTCGAAGGCGCGCGCGGCACAGCGCATCGGCACCTCTCGCGTCTCGGCCTTCGTCAGCGGGCGGCACAACTGCTCACCGACGCGCTCCAGGACCTGCTCGATCTCCTTGTCGAGTGGGGAGAGTTCGGTCAGGGCCGGCACCGCCGGCCCGAGTCGGGCGGCCTTCATGGCCCGCTTCGGTGAGGCGCCGGCGGCCAGGTGGCGGGCGGCGATCTCCTCGGCGTCGGGGTGCATGCCGAGCCCGAACAAGGCCCGCATCTGCGCGTCGCTCACGACCCCGGACAGCCTCAGAGCGGCGGCTCCCTGTCCGTGCCACACCCCCGGGGGCACCCCGGGCACGCTGGAGGACACCGCCGGCTCGGCGCCCTGGGCGCCATCCCCGCGGGCGAGGCCCAGCCGGTAGTAGCGCTCGCGCCCCGCGGTGAACGCGTTCGCTGTCATCCCCACCATGTAAGAAGACCACCGCGTACAGGGCCGGTGCGGAGGAAGACCCGCCCCAGGCCGTGCACCTCCCAGGCCCCGGGAGACGACCTTCGAACACGTCCCGCCAGAAGGGAAAAACACCCCCGGGCACGGGCAGGCGTCAAAAGTGCCAGAGGTGTACCGGGACCGACCCACCACCGGCCGGCGACCACACCACCACACACCAACCAACCTCGACCCACCGCCCCGGCACCCCGGGCCTGCGCACACCACCAGCACCCATCGACACCCGGGTTCCGGCACCGGCCCCTGCCCACGGTCCGCCGCTGCCCGGGGGTTCCCTCCCCCGCTGCTCGGGTGTCGTCCCGTGAGCGGGACCGGGCGCGGCGACGGGCGTACTACGGCCTGGGACCCGGGCGCCTGGGCGGCTTGGGCGGGGACCGGGGCGGCTGAGACTGGCCGGGCGCGGCCTGCCACAAGGGGTGGGCGCACGATGAGGCGGGAGGTGGCCGTGGTGGCGTCGAGCCAGGCCAGGGGTAAGGGGAAGAACAGCGCGATGCTGGCGCGCCGGAAGGCGGCGATCGCGCGGGCCGCGGAACGGATGGCCGAGCGGCGGCGTCAGGCGCAGGAGGCGGAGGCGCAGCGGCTGCGCCAGGAGGCGGCGTTCGACGAGCTGGTGGCCGACTTCGAGCTGGCGGTGGAGGACGAGGCGGCGGCCGTCGCCTCGGTGGAGGAGGAGATCGCGCGGGTCCGGGAGCGCGGCCAGGCGCGGATCGGTGCGGCGAGGGTGACGGCGGCGCGGATCGTGCTGGCCATGGGTGAGGCCGGGGAGCCGGTGGCCGGGTGCGCGCTGCGGCTGGGCGTGGGGGTGGAGCGGGTCAAGGAACTGCGGCGCCTGGCACGCGAGGACCAGGGCGCGGACGATGCGGCGTCGGGGAAGGGGAAGGCGGGCGCCACGGGGAGGATGGCGGCGCGGCGGGAGACGGCGGGTGGGCCGGGTG
>NZ_LLZN01000112.1 GCF_001509795.1 Streptomyces sp. NRRL WC-3605
CGTTTCCGACTCTATCAGATCTTTCCGATCCGATTTCCTCGGTGCTTTCCAGGTTCCCGCTTCCGCGTTTCCCTTTCCGGCGGTTCCGACTTTACCAGATCCTTTTCGGCCTGATCCCCAGTCAGCGGGGTTCGCCTTCCCGGCCGTTGGGCCGTTCCGACGAGTGAGACTTTAGCGGATTCCTGGCTCCCGATCTAATCGGGGGCCTGCGCCCTTTCGAACGCGGATTCCTCATTCCGCAAATACGCGCGCCAATGACACGACGGCAGCCGGACGACTGTCGTCGGAGAGTGGTTGGTACTTGCGGAGTGGCTGTCCGGGGACCGACCGGGGTCGGCGCTCACGTCGGACAACTCGGAGAACAGTACGGATGGGCGTGGGGCGTGTCAACTTGCCTGCGGTCGGCACCCTGGGGGCGTACTCTGGCCCGCATGACGACGCGTACGTGCACCCAGTTCTGGTGGGCCGCCTGACGGCGGCCGATGTCACGTGCGCACACACGGCCGCCGCCTCGGCGGCCGTTCTTGTTTCTCCCTCCTGAGGGTCGGCCGGCCGGGACGGCGGCCCGACCAGGAGGTGGAGAAGATGACGCGGGTCTTCAGCGGGATCAAGCCGACGGGGCACCTGACGCTGGGGAACTACCTGGGCGCGATGCGGCGGTGGGCCGCCGTGGACCAGCACGAGTCCGACGCCCTGTTCTGCATCGTGGATCTGCATGCGCTGACCGTGGACCACGATCCGGCGCGGGTGCGCAGACTCAGCCGGCAGGCGGCGACGCTGTTGCTCGCGTCGGGGCTGGATCCCCGGCTGTGCACCGTCTTCGTGCAGAGCCATGTCGACGAGCACGCGCGGCTGTCGTACCTGCTGGAGTGCGTGGCCACGGACGGCGAGATGCGGCGGATGATCCAGTACAAGGAGAAGGCGGCGCGGGAGCGGGTGCGCGGCGGGAGCGTACGGCTGTCCCTGCTGACGTATCCCGTGCTGATGGCGGCGGACATCCTGGCGTACGGGACGGACCAGGTGCCGGTCGGGGACGACCAGACCCAGCACGTGGAGCTCGCGCGGGACATCGCGGTGCGGTTCAACCAGCGGTACGGGCACACGTTCGTGGTGCCGCGGGCCACGCCGCCGCAGGTCGCTGCCCGGGTCATGAACCTTCAGGACCCGACGTCGAAGATGGGCAAGAGCGACGACTCGGGGCCGGGGATCGTCTATCTGCTCGACGAGCCGGAGGTGGCGCGCAAGAAGGTCATGCGGGCCGTCACCGACAGCGGGCGGGACGTCGTGTACGACCCCGAGGCGCGGCCGGGGGTGGCGAATCTGCTGGAGATCCTCGCGGCGTGCACGGGTGGGAACCCATCCGAGCTGAGCGGTGTATATGAAACGTACGGGGCTTTGAAGAGGGACACCGCGGACGCCGTGGTCGAGGCTCTGCGGCCCGTGCAGGAGAGGCACAGGGAGCTGTGCGCGGATCCCGGCTATGTGGAGGGGGTGCTGCGGGATGGTGCGGAACGCGCGAGGGCGATGGCCCGGCCGACCGTGGATGCCGCGTATCGGGCGATCGGGCTGCTGCCGGCGGCCACGGCGGACGGTGCGGCCGTCGCTGATATCGGGGTGACCGTGTAGTCGGGGCCGCCCGACGCCGGGCGGCCCGGGGCGTCAGCTGTTTCCGGAGGCCAGTTCGCGGCTGCGGTCGCGGGCAGCCTCCAGGGCGGCGATGAGGGCCGCTCGGACTCCGTGGTTCTCCAGTTCGCGGATGGCGTTGATGGTGGTGCCGGCGGGGGACGTCACGTTCTCGCGGAGCTTGACCGGGTGCTCCCCGCTGTCGCGGAGCATCGTCGCGGCGCCGATCGCGGACTGGACGATGAGGTCGTGGGCCTTGTCGCGGGGCAGGCCGAGCAGGATGCCGGCGTCCGTCATGGCTTCGACCAGGTAGAAGAAGTAGGCCGGGCCGGAGCCGGAGAGCGCAGTGCAGGCGTCCTGCTGGGACTCGGGCACGCGGAGCGTCTTGCCGACGGCGCCGAAGATCTCCTCGGCGTGGGCGAGGTGGGCCTCGCCGGCGTGGCTGCCCGCGGAGATGACGGACATGGCCTCGTCCACGAGGGCCGGGGTGTTCGTCATGACGCGGACCACCGGGGTGCCGGCGGCCAGGCGGGACTCGAAGAAGGAGGTGGGGATGCCCGCCGCGCCGCTGATGACGAGGCGGTCGGCGGGGACGTACGGGGCGAGTTCGTCGAGGAGGGTGCCCATGTCCTGCGGCTTGACGGTGAGGATCAGGGTGTCGGCCGACTTGGCGGCTTCCGCGTTGGTGACCGGGGTGACTCCGTGGCGGGAGCGGAGCTCCTCGGCGCGCTCCGGGCGGCGGGCCGTGACCAGGAGGTCGGCCGGGGTCCAGCCGCCGCGGATCATTCCGCTGAGCAGGGCTTCGCCGATCTTGCCGGTGCCGAGGACTGCGACTTTCTGGGTCATGGCTGGGGTGCCCTCCGGGGGTTGCGTCGTCCGGGTTCATCCTCGCACCGGAGGGCGGGGCGCGCGGTGGAGTGTCCGGTGGGCGGGACGTGTGGGGGCGCGGGCGGTCAGGCGGTCCGGCGGCGCAGGGTCGCCGCGCCCAGGCCGAGGACCAGGAGGGCGCAGCCCGCGACGATCAGGACGTCGCGGACGAAAGTGGAGGTCATGTCGGTGTGTTTGAGCACTTCGTTCATGCCGTCGACGGCGTAGGACATGGGGAGGACGTCGGAGAGGGCCTCCAGGGCGGGGTGCATGGCGTCGCGGGGCGTGAAGAGTCCGCAGAGGAGGAGCTGAGGGAAGATCACGGCCGGCATGAACTGGACGGCCTGGAACTCGGAGGCGGCGAACGCCGAGACGAAGAGGCCGAGGGCGGTGCCGAGGAGCGCGTCGAGCAGGGCGACGAGGAGGAGCAGCCACGGGCTGCCGGTGACGTCGAGGTCGAGGAACCACAGGGCGAGTCCGGTGGCGAGCGCGGACTGGACGATCGCGAGGGCGCCGAAGGCGAGGGCGTAGCCGGCGATCAGGTCCCCTTTGCCCATGGGCAGGGCGAGGAGGCGTTCGAGCGTTCCCGAGGTGCGTTCGCGCAGGGTGGCGATGGAGGTGACCAGGAACATCGTGATCAGCGGGAAGATCCCGAGGAGGGAGGCGCCGATGGTGTCGAAGGTGCGCGGGCTGCCGTCGAAGACGTAGCGCAGCAGGAAGAGCATCACGCACGGGATGAGGATCAGCAGCGCGATGGTGCGGGGGTCGTGGCGGAGCTGGCGCAGGACGCGGGCCGCGGTGGCGAGGGTGCGGGCCGGGCTGAGGACGCCGGCGGGGGCGGGGCGGAGCGGGGTGGGTGTGCTCGCGGTCGTGCTCATCGGGTGGTCTCCTTCGCGCGGGCGGCGGCGGCCGCCTCGTCGACCAGGTGCAGGAAGGCCGCTTCGACGGTCTCGGAGTCCGTCCGGGCGCGGAGGGCGTCGGGGGTGTCGTCGGCGAGGACGCGGCCCTCGCGCATGAGGAGGAGGCGGTGGCAGCGCTCGGCCTCGTCCATGACGTGGGAGGAGATGAGGAGGGTGGCGCCGCGGGAGGCGGCGATGTCGTGGAAGAGAGCCCAGAGGTCGCGGCGCAGGACGGGGTCGAGGCCGACGGTCGGTTCGTCCAGGACGAGGAGGTCGGGGGCGCCGAGGAGCGCGACGGCCAGGGAGACGCGGCTGCGCTGTCCGCCGGAGAGGGCACCGGCCAGGGCGTCGGCGTGGCTGGTGAGGTCGACGTCGGCGATGGCGCGGGTGACGTGGTCGGCACGCCGGTCTGCGGCGGAGCGGCCGGGGTCGAGGATCGCCGCGAAGTAGTCGAGGTTCTGCCGGACCGTCAGGTCGTCGTAGACGGAGGGGGCTTGGGTGACATAGCCGATGCGGGTGCGCAGGGAGGGGTGTCCGGCGGGGTGGCCGAGGACGTCCAGGGTGCCGGTGACCTTGGCCTGGGTGCCGACGATGGCCCGCATGAGGGTGGTCTTGCCGCAGCCGGAGGGGCCGAGCAGGCCGGTGATCTGCCCGCGCGGGACGGTGAAGGCCAGGTCCCGCAGGACGTGGCGGGTGCCGCGGACGACGTTGAGGGAGTCGGCCCGGACGGCGGGCTCGTCCGGGGTGCCGTCGGGAGGGTCGGTGCGGACGGCGTCATAATTCATCATGCGATGAATAATGCTCGCGCCGGAGCGGGAGCGTCAAGCGCCGTACGGACTGTCGGTGCTCGGCACGCCCTGCTAGTGCGCAGGCGTGGTGGCGACGATCAGGTCCACGTCGTACGTCTCCTCGACCGTCCCGTCCGGGAAGGCGTCGAGGAGGTGGCGCCTCTCCTCGTCGAAGAAGGCGGTGCTCGCCTCGGGGCCGTGGACCAGGAAGACGGAGTGGCTGCCGAGGTTGGCCAGGTGGGTGTCGACGGGGACGCGGCGGCTCCAGCGGACCGTGCGGGAGGTGAAGGCGAGGCGGCCGGTGGGATCGGCCTCGGCGGCCCGGCCACTCCTGCCCTGCTGTTCGGTGGCGGGCGCGGGAACGCCCGACTGGGGACCGAAGCGGCGCTCGATGCGGACCGCCTGTTCGACGTGCCAGGGGATGTCGAGCGGGGTGATGTTCCACCAGAGGGCCAGCGCGCCGCCGGGGCGCAGCACCCGCAGGGCCTCGGGCACCGAGCGGGCGGGGTCGGTCCAGTGCCAGGCCTGGGCGTAGGTGAGGAAGTCGGCGGAGGAGGTGGCCAGGGGAAGGGCGTCGCCGGTGCCCCGCACGAGCGGGATGCCGGGGTGGCTGTGGCGGAACTGGGCCGCCATGCCCTCGCCGGGCTCCACCGCCAGCACGTGGGCACCGCGATCGCGTAGCAGGGCGGTGGCGATCCCGGTGCCGGCGCCCACGTCGACGACCCGCGCACCCGTCAGGGACCGCCCCGCGAGGTCCTCGACCGCGTCGAGGAGGGCGGGTGGGTAGGAGGGGCGGTTCGCCGCGTACTGGGCGGCGGCGGAGTTGAAGGAGTGAGCGCGGGCTGCGTGGGAGGGGGCCGTCATGGGGCCATGGTCCCCCGGATGGCGGGGCGACGGGGGGTGGCGGGGG
>NZ_LLZN01000113.1 GCF_001509795.1 Streptomyces sp. NRRL WC-3605
ACCCCCGGCCCCCCCCCCGCCGGGACCGCCACCCCCGCCACCCACGAACCCTCCTCCACACCCCCCGACGTCTCCCTCGTCCGTTCCGAGGCCCTCACGCAGCGGCGGCCCGGCAGCGCCCTGGCCGAGCCCTCCCGGTCCAAGCGCCGCCGTATCGCCGTAGGGGTCGCCCTGGGAGCCGTCGTGGTCTCCGGTGCGGTCGTCGCCGGTGTCCTGCTGAACGGGGGCGGGTCGCCCGGCGGCGCCAAGGCCGGGTCGGGGGCGTCTGCGTCGGCGTCCGCGAGCGTGTCCTCGTCGCCGACCGTCGAGGGCACCTCACGCCCGCAGAGCCTGCCGCCCGGCGCCCACCGGGAGGCGGGCGGGTTCGCCTGGGCGACCCCCAAGGGCTGGAAGCGCGACGTCAAGACCGGTGCCGAGGTGCACTACACCGCACCGGACGGCACCCAGGAACTCGCCGCCAAGTCGTCGCTCGCGCGCGGCGACCTCATGGACTCCTGGGAGCAGTCCGAGCAGGACGCCCGCCGGGGCGCCGACTACCGCAAGATCCGCCTGGAGCGCACCACGTTCCGGGACCACCCGGCGGTCGTCTGGGAGTACTCCTTCACGCTCCAGGGCGAGCCCTGGCACGCCCGGCTGCTCGGCTTCACCGTGGACGGCAAGTCGTACCAGATCAACACCTGGTACCGCCCGGAGGCCGAGGAGCGGGCCCTGGAGACCTACGGCCAGGTCAGGGACAGCTTCACGGTGCTGTGACCGGGCCGTGCGGAGAACGAAGGGGGGAGGGGCGGCGGGCGCGCCTCAGCGCGTCCACCGCCCCTCCCCAGGGCACTCGGAGTCGTGGCGTCAGCCGGCCTTGACCTCATCCAGCGGAGCGTCCTCCGCGTCCGCACCCGCCACCGCCGCAGCGGCCCTGCGCCGGGCGCCGGCCTTCTCCTTCACGAAGGCCACCACCAGCACCAGCGCGGCCACGAGCAGCGACAGCAGCACCGTCTGCCGGCCGTCGTGCTCGGTGTCGGTGAGCATGTAGCCGAGGACGAACACGATCAGCGCGGCCGTCGCCCAGGTCAGGTACGGGTACAGCCACATCTTCACGACGAGCTTCTCCGGCGCCTCGCGCTGGATGATCCGCCGCATGCGCAGCTGCGAGAAGCAGATCACCAGCCAGACGAACAGGGCGACCGCGCCGGAGGAGTTGACGAGGAAGAGGAAGACCGAGTCCGGGAACTTGTAGTTGAAGAACACGGCCACGAACCCGAACGCCACCGACGCGAGGATCGCCGTGCGCGGCACACCGTTTCCGGTCGTCCGGCCGAAGGCCTGGGGCGCGTCGCCGCGCTGGCCGAGCGAGAAGGCCATCCGGGACGCCGTGTACAGGCCGGAGTTGAGGCACGACAGCACCGAGGTCAGCACGATGAAGTTCATGATCTGACCGGCGTGCGGGATGCCGAGCGAGTCCAGCGCGGCGACATAGGACCCGTCGTCGGCGATCGCCTTGCTGTCCCAGGGCAGCAGCGACACCACGACGAGGATGGAGCCCAGGTAGAAGACGGCGACCCGCCAGATGATGCTGTTGGTGGCCTTGGTGACGGCCTTCTGCGGGTTCTCCGACTCACCGGCGGCCAGCGTGGCGATCTCGCTGCCCATGAAGGAGAAGACGACCAGCAGCACGCCGGTGAGGATGGCTCCCGGACCGTGCGGCAGGAAGCCGCCGTGCCCGGTGAGGTTGCCGAACCCGGCCTGGTCGCTGTCGACGCCCGGCAGCACACCGAAGATCGCCAGCAGGCCGACCACGATGAAGCCGGCGATCGCGACGACCTTGATCCCGGCGAACCAGAACTCGAACTCGCCGTACGACCCGACGGACACCAGGTTCGTCGCGGTCAGCACGATCATCACGATGAGGGCCCAGGCCCACTGCGGGACGGCCGGGATCCAGCCCTCCAGGATCACCGCGCCGGCGGTCGCCTCGACCGCCAGCACGACCACCCAGAAGAACCAGTACAGCCAGCCGATGGAGAAGCCGGCCCAGCGCCCGAGCGCCCGGTCGGCGTGGGCGGAGAAGGAACCCGAGGTCGGGTTGGCCGCGGACATCTCACCGAGCATGCGCATCACCAGCACCACGAGCGTGCCGACGAGCGCGTACGAGAGGAGGATGCCGGGTCCTGCCGTGGCGATACCGGAGCTGGACCCGACGAAGAGCCCGGCGCCGATGACGCCACCGATGGCGATCATGGAGAGGTGACGGTCCTTGAGCCCGGCCTGCAGGCCGTGGCCGCCGACAGCCGGTGCGGCCGTCTTCTTTGTCGGCTGCGAAGTCATGGAACGGAATTTCCTTTGCGCCGTGGGGAGCGGTCCTCGTACGGAACGGATCACGTCGGCGTACGAGCCGGACCAGTGAATCGGAGGAGAACCGATTCGGGAACCTTTGATTCGGGATTGTTACTTGAGCTTTCCTTGAGGTTCCATAGTCCAGGTCACATTTTCCGGCGTTGACCACCCGACGCTGCTGCCCCGTCGCGGCCGTGTCACACTCGTGGCATGCGCGTGTATCTCGGCTCCGACCATGCGGGCTTCGAACTCAAGAACCACCTCGTCGACTGGCTGAAGGCCGCCGGTCACGACCCGGTGGACTGCGGGCCCCACATCTACGACGCCCAGGACGACTACCCGCCCTTCTGCCTCCGCGCGGCGGAGAGGACGGCCGCGGACCCCGAGGCCCTCGGCATCGTCATCGGCGGCTCCGGCAACGGCGAGCAGATCGCCGCGAACAAGGTGAAGGGCGTCCGCGCCGCGCTCGCCTGGAGCGAGGAGACGGCGGCGCTCGGCCGCCAGCACAACAACGCCAACGTCGTGGCCGTCGGCGCGCGCATGCACACGACCGAGGAGGCGACGAAGTTCGTCGAGACCTTCCTCGGCACCCCGTACTCGGGTGAGGACCGTCACACCCGCCGGATCGAGATGCTCAGCGCCTACGAGACGACGGGCGAGCTGCCCCCGATCCCGGCCCACCACCCGCAGCAGGAGCAGTAACGCCGACCGGAGGCCGGGGGAGCACCGCCCCCCGGCCGGACCGGACGGCCCGGTCCCGCCCCGGGAGACGACGAAGGAGCCACCGTGCCTGAGGGGCACACCATCCACCGGCTGGCCCAGGACTACGCCGCCGCCTTCCGCGGCACGTCACCCCGGGTCACCAGCCCTCAGGGCAAGTTCTCCGACGCCGCGGCCCTCCTGGACGGCGCCGAGCTCACCCGCACCGACGCCCACGGCAAGCACCTCTTCCTGGGCTTCCGCGACACCGACTGGGTCCACATCCACCTCGGCCTCTTCGGCAAGGTCGCCTTCGGCCCCGCCTCCGCGCCCCCGCCCACGGACACCGTGCGGCTGCGCCTCGCGAACACCGCCGCCCACGTCGACCTGCGCGGCCCCACCACCTGCGCCCTGATCACCGGCAGCGAGAAGCAGGCGGTCCACGACCGCCTCGGCCCCGACCCGCTGCGCGCCGACGCCGACCCGCGCGAGGCGTACCGGCGGATCTCCCGCAGCCGTACCTCCATCGCCGCCCTGCTCATGGACCAGAAGGTCGTCGCCGGCGTCGGCAACGTCTACCGGGCCGAGGTCCTCTTCCGGCACGGCATCGACCCCTACCGCGCCGGCCGGGACATCACCCCGGCCCAGTGGGACGCGATCTGGGCGGACCTCGTCGCCCTCATGCGCGAGGGCGTGCGCACCAACCGCATCGACACCGTCCGCCCCGAGCACACCCCGGAGGCGATGGGCCGCCCGCCCCGCGTCGACGACCACGGCGGCGAGGTCTACGTCTACCGCCGGGCGAACCAGCCCTGTCACCTGTGCGGCGGCGAGATCCGCACCGCCGGCCTCGCCGCCCGCAACCTCTTCTGGTGCCCCGGCTGCCAGACGCCGTGACCTAGTGCTGTGACCGGAAAGGTTCACCGGCTCGCGGCGCCCGGCACGGCACCTCGCCGCGTTGTCGCATGACCCGAGTACATCCAGTACGCGGGTCATGCTCCGCCTTGCGATGCAGCGAACCTTCCCGGTCACAGCACTAGCCGGCCGCGCGTCAGAAGCCGTGCGGCAGCCAGGGCGCCACCGGGGAGGCGAAGCCCGTCGCGGCCTCGTCCAGCGCCCCGCGCCGCAGCTCCCGCACCCGCCCGGCGGCGGCCAGCGCCCGCAGGCCCACCCCGCCGAGATACGCCGCCCCCAACTCCCGTACGGACAGCACGAGATCGGGCGTTTCCGTCGTACGCCCGCACGACGCGCCCTTGGCGTCGCCGGTGAGCCGCCAACGCCCCTCGTTCCAGGGGCAGAAGGCGTCCTCGACGTCGAACACCACGTCCACCGGGGCCTGGTAGGTCCGCGCCTCCAGCGCGGCGCCCACGTCCACCAGACGCACGTGCAGGGCGTCCTTCACGCGGATGTCGCACCGCCGGATGTCCGACACCTGGTACTGCCACGCCTCGTCCACGGCCCGCGACCGCGTCACCACCTTCGACGTCAGGTCGACGTCGAACAGGAACCGCCACAACGCCGCCTCCGCGGCCGGGTCCAGCGCCTGCAGGTCCCGCAGCCGCACGGTCCCGTCGGGTCCGCCGTGCCCCCACTCCGGCTGCACACTGAACCGCGCGTAGCCGACGACGGCGCCGTCCCGCTCCGCCACCACGCACTGCAGCGGCGAGCCGCCGCCGCGGTCGCTCTCCGGGTCCAGGATCCCGAGCCGCTCCCACCCGGGGAGCCGCGCGATCATCCCCGGCCGCCGCGGCACCGCGGCCGCGTACACCGCCTCGCACACGTCGAGGACGTCGGCGGGACCCGCGTACCGCAGCCGTACGTCATCGGTGCCCGGCGGCACCGACAGGCGTACCCGGGAGGTGTCGATCTCGGCGCTCGCCGCGAACGTGCCGACGCCGTAGCCGAACCGGCCGTAGATCGCCGGCTCGGACGCGGTCAGCACCGCCAGCGGACGGCCCGACGCGCGTACGTCGTCCAGCTGACGGCGCATCATCGACGTCAGCACACCGCGCCGGCGGTGCGTGGCGGCCACGCCGACCATCGTGACGCCCGCCGCGGGCACGGACGCCCCGCCCGGCACGGTCACCCGGAAACTGAACGCGCCGGCCGTGCCCACGCACGCGTCCCCGTCCCAGACGCCGAGGGAGTGCTCGACCTCGGTCAGGGACCGGAAGAGCTCCCGTTCCTCGGCCGCCTCCGGCACCCCGCCGAAGGCGCGAACGAGGGAGTCGTACCAGATGTCCCACTCGTCCTGCCGCAACGGCCGTGGCCGAAGTCCGCCCGCGTCGCCCGCGCTCTCTTTCACCATGGACCATGCGTACCAGCGCGGTGCGGACGGGGGCGAGGCAATTTCCCGGTGACGGCGACGCGACGGCCATGTGTGAAGTTCACTGTGAAGTTGAACCTCGGACGGGGGACAAGTGGGACCTCCCGTGCCAAGCGACTGGTCCGATGGATAGGGTCCCGAACTGATGGCAGCAGGACGAGAGCGGCGCACGGCCGCCGAGACGTTCACGGCCCGGTCGAAGATGCAGTGGCACCGGGTCCGGACCGCCCTGCGCAGAAGCGCCGTGGACTACTTCCGCGGCGACGGCTCGGACTGGGTCGCGCTCGCCGGACTGCTCGTGACCGTGCCGCTGATCTGCTCCGCCACGATGATGAACCCGGTCTGGTTCTCCCCGGCCGCGCTGGTCCTGCCGATCGTGGCGGGCGGGGTGCTGCTGCGCCCCGCGAGCCTGCTCGGTCTGTACGCGGCGGCGGCCACCGCGCTCATCGTCGAGTCCGTCCAGCTCGGCCCCTACACCGAGGGGCCGTCGCGGGTCACCCCGGGCGTCGTCCTCGTCGTGGCCGCGTGCGGCTTCTTCGGGCTGCTCATCGCGCAGTTCCGCAGCCGGGTCGGCGTGCCCTGGCGGCGCGGCGGCACCATGCTCTTCGACCTGCGCGAGCGCATCCGGGTGCAGAGCAAGCTGCCGCAACTGCCGCACGGCTGGCACCGCGAGATGGCGCTGCGCCCGGCCGGCGGCCAGTCCTTCTCCGGTGACTTCGTCGTCGCGGCCCGCACCAACGGCGGCCGCACGCTGGAGGTCGTCCTCACCGACGTCTCCGGCAAGGGCATGGACGCCGGTTCCCGCGCGCTGCTGCTGTCGGGCGCCTTCGGCGGCCTGCTGGGCAGCCTCCCCCCGCACGCCTTCCTGCCCGCCGCCAACGGCTATCTGCTGCGGCAGGACTGGGACGAGGGCTTCGCGACCTCCATCCACCTCGTCCTGGACCTCGACTCGGGCGACTACGAGCTCTACTCGGCCGGGCATCCGCCGGGCCTCCAGCTCAGCGCGGGCAGCGGGCGCTGGGAGGAGAAGGCCGCCGAGGGCCCGCTCCTCGGTGTGTACGACGGCGCCCAGTTCGACCCGGTGAAGGGCTCGTTGCGGCCCGGCGACGTCCTGATGCTGTTCACGGACGGTCTGGTCGAGACGTCCGACCGGGACATCACCGAGGGCATCGACCGCCTCACGGGGGAGGCCGACCGGTACGTCGCGGGCGGGTTCCACGGTGCGGCCTGGCACCTCATCGAGGCCGTCGCGAAGGACGTCAACGACGACCGGGCGCTGCTGCTGATCTGCCGTGAGGGGCCGACGGCGTCGGTGGCGCCCTGAGCGGCACACTGTGCGGGTGACCGAGACACCGCGGGACACCCCGCAGCCCACGCTGTCCCTCGCCGAGGTGGAGGCCGTCGCCCGCGCCGCCCACGCGGAGCAGACCGACAAGGCCGGGCGGCCGTACAGCGAGCATCTGAGCGCCGTCGCGGAGGGTGTCCGCACGCGGGGCGGCGACGACGACCAGATCGCGGCGGCCTGGCTGCACGACGCCGTGGAGGACGACGCGCTGTCCGAGGAGTGGCTGGCGGGGGCCGCGCTGAGCAGCCGTACGAAGGACATCGTGCGGGCCGTCACCAAGCGGGCCGGGGAACCGCCCGAGGACTACGCGTCCCGCATTCTCGCCACGCCCGGCGCGCTGCTGGTGAAGGAGGCCGATCTGGCGCACAACGCCGATCCGGCGCGGCTCGCGGTCCTGGACGAGGCGACCCGGAGACGACTGACCGAGAAGTACACGCGGATGCGCGCACTCCTCGGTCTGCCGGGAACGTGAGCCCCTGGGGTCAGGCGTCGACCTTCTCGCGGGCGGAGGAGCCTTCCCGCCGCTCGCGGGCGCGGGCCATCTCGGCCGCGTCCCGCTTGAACGCCCACTCCATCTTCGGCTCCATGGCGAACCGGAAGACCCGGCGCACGGGCGCGGTGCACAGCAGAGTGACACCGACCGCCGCGAGGACGGTGACGAAGACCGCGCCGAGCGGGCGGTGCAGCCAGGCCGGCTCGAACCAGCCCTGGTAGTCACCGGCCTTCACGACGAAGCCGTGCAGCAGGTAGCCGCAGAGCGTGCCGGCGCCGAGCGTGGTGAACCACATCCGCCGGCGCGGCACCCAGGCGAAGAAGCAGGCCGTCAGCAGCAGCGAGCAGCCGAACATCGCCAGCACCATGACCGGGCCGGTCCACCACGGGGCCGCGAGCTCCTGCGCGGCGTCGCGGTGGTAGAACCACGCGGTGTTCATGCGCGGCACCGCCCAGTAGGCGAACAGGAGCGTCACCACGCCGATGGGCAGCGACAGCAGACGTGTCGTGCGCGTGCGCACCATGTGGAAGTGCTCCGGCTTCATGATCAGACCGAGCACGAAGTACGGCAGGAACTGCAGGACCCGCTGGAGGTCGAGGTCGTCGCCGATCTCCGGGGTGACGGTCGCCATCATGGCGAGACCGAGCGCGATGGGCAGCGGCCAGCGCACGATCTTCCACAGGGGTGTGGTCAGCCGCCAGATGAACAGCGCGCACAGGAACCAGGTCAGGTACCAGGGATCCAGGATGCTGACGTCCATGCCGGGGTCGTCGTCGATCCAGCGCTTGAAGAGCGGGTAGGCCGTCTCGAAGACGATGTACGGCACCGCGACGCCGGTGATCAGCCGCTTCATCCGGCTGGGGCTGGCGTCGAAGCTGCGGGAGAAGAAGCCGGAGATGATGATGAACGCCGGCATGTGGAACGTGTACACGACCGTGTACATCGTCTCCAGGATCCGGCTGCCGCCCTTGATCGGCTCCCAGGAGTGTCCTATGGCGACGAGGACGATCGCCAGGTACTTGGCGTTGTCGAAGAACGCGTCGCGCTGCTTGGCGCCGTTCGACGCGGCTCTGGTGGTGTCCTGAGCCTTCCTGTTCTGCGGTGAGCGCGGACTCGGCACTCCGTCCGCCGGCTGCTGGGCCGGGGGGAGTGGCGCTCTGTTGTGGCCGTGCGGTCGCAGCGAGTCCGTCACAGACCCTCCCGCCGGAAACCGGGGGAGAGGATCCCGGACCGCGCTGCGCATGCGGGGGACGAGGCAGCGTGGAACATCTGAGGCACCCTAGCGTTGTCTGAGTGATTTCGTAAAACCCGCGAGGTCATTAACGTTTATTGTGCGCAACCTCGCACGGGCGGCCAACGCACCCCTTGGCAGACCCTTGTTGGGCGCCCGCCTTGTCCGGATTCATACCGACAAGGCAAGCCATATGGCCAGGAGATGTCGCCGATGTAATGATCAACCCTCCATGAATTCGAAATAGCTGCGAACACCTTGTGTGGCGATGGAAACGATCCCGTCGAATTGCCTCCGCGGGTGTCGCCTCGAAATGCTGTACGGGTGGGGCGGGGAGAGGCGTTCACCCCTCGGCACGCCCGGCACGCCCGGCACGCGTGTGGCGAACGAAACGTCACGTGCCGCATAGGCGGGCCCGGTTGGTGGCACGATGGTTCTGGCGGGGGTGCGCGGGGTCGCGTCCCCGGGCCGGGAGAGCGGACCGACCGAGGGTGTGATCTGTTGTGGCCATTTCGCTGTCAGTGGTGCTGCTGTTGGCGATCGTGCTGGTGGTACTGATCCGAGGCGGATCCCTGAAGGCCGGCCCCGCCGTCGTCGCCGTGCTGTTCGGCTTCTTCCTGGCCTCGACGGGCATGGCCGACGACATCCAGCGGTTCCTCAACTCCATAGCGGAGACCATCAACTCCATCCAGTTCTAGAGGTGTCGGGCCCAGGGGCCGTCGGGCCGCCCGGACACCTACGGATACCCTCGTTCGAGATCGTCGAACGGTGCGGAACGGGGGGACGTACGGCATGGCGCTGCGCGAGACCGACCCGGCGGAGGTCGGCGGTTACGCGATCGAGGACCGCCTCGGCGCCGGCGGCATGGGCGTCGTCTACCTGGCCCGCTCCGCCTCCGGCCGCCGGCTCGCCCTGAAGGTCGTGCACGCCCAGTACGCCGACGACGACGAGTTCCGCACCCGCTTCCGCCGAGAGGTCGCGGCGGCACGCCAGGTCAGCGGCGCCTTCACGGCCCCCGTCGTGGACGCCGACGCCGACGCCGCCCGCCCCTGGATGGCCACGCTCTACATCCCCGGCGAGGACCTCGGCACCCACGTCCGCCGCCACGGCCCGCTCCCCGCGCCGAAGTTGCGCGAACTCGCCGCCGGACTCGCGGAGGCACTGCGCGACATCCACCGCGCCGGGATGGTCCACCGGGATCTGAAACCGGCCAACGTGATGCTCGCCGAGGACGGGCCCCGCGTCATCGACTTCGGCATCTCGCGGGCCACTGATTCCGGCGCCGCGGACGTCCTCACCCAGACCGGCCGGGTGATGGGCACGCCGCCCTTCATGTCCCCGGAGCAGTTCTCCTCACCGCAGGACGTCGGCCCCGCCGCCGACGTGTTCTCCCTCGGCTCCGTCCTGGTGTACGCCGCCACCGGCAAGGGCCCGTTCGACAGCCCGAGCCCCTACGAGACGGCCCTGCGGGTCGTCGACGGCACCCCCGAACTCGACGGCGTACCGCCCGAACTGCTCACTGTCGTCCGGTTGTGCCTGGAGAAGCGCCCTGCCTCCCGGCCCACCACCGGTGAACTCCTCGCCCTCCTGCGCGACGGCCGCCTGCCCGACCCGCGCCCCGGCGACGCCACTCAGGCCGTGCCGCGGGACGCGCCCCCGCCCCGCCGCCGCGGACGCCTCTGGCTCGCCCCCGCCGCGGGCGCCCTGGCCCTGGCGGCCCTCGCCGCCCTGACGTTCACCCTCACCTCCGAGGAGGCCGCCCCCGGGAACCTGCCCGCCGGCTGGCAGCCCTGGCGCAGCAAGTCCAAGGACCCCGGCGTCGACAAGGAGCCGACCGCCCCCGACGGCCCCTTCGCCCGCTGCGCGGCCACCGGGGCGTCCCTGGTGTGCGCCGGCGACGACGTCATGGCGACCCGCTTCGCCCTCGCCGACGGCCGCAACACCTGGGCCCGCCCCGTCGACGAGACCCCCGACGAGCTCGGCCTCGGCGACCAGGGCACGATCCTCGCCGCCCGCGCCGGTCGCGTCTTCGTCTACGGCTCCGACGACCGCACCGTGCGCGACGAGAACCACTACCGCTACACCGTGCGGGCACTCGACGCCGACAGCGGTGAGGTGCTGTGGTCCACGGTCACCGGCGACGGACCCGAGGCGTCCGAACCCAACAGCGAGCTCGGCTACGCCGTCGCCGTCCCCGAGGGCATCGTCACCGTCCACGGACCGAAGGGGCAGCAGTACGCCCTGCTCGGCGCCGACGACGGCGAGGTCCGCTGGAGACACCCGCTCCCCGACCCCGACAGCCGGATATGCCTGCTGCGCGGCGCCGGCGGCCAGGCGTACGTGGTCTGCCAGAACTGGTCCCTCGACGACGAACACGTCTCAGGCACCAGCGTCACCCAGCTCGACCCGGCCACCGGGCGGCCCCGCTGGACGGTCCCCCTCGACGGCGACCTGGACATCGTCGGCGAGACCGGCGGACGCCTGGTCCTGCTCCCCACGACGGGCGCCCACCGCACCCTGACCCTCATCGACGCCGACTCGCACATCGTGACGGCCGTACGCCTGTCCGAGGCCCAGCCCGAGACGTCGACCCCCACCCTGCTCGGCGGCCGGCTCCTGTACACCCGGCCCAGCGGCAGCGTCCGCGCCTTCGCTCCGGAGGACGGACGCAGGCTCTGGGAGAGCAACTCCACCGTGGAGTCGCCCGGCGTCCCGGTGGCCTCCGCCACCCACCTCTACCTGGCGTCCCCGAGCGGCCGCCTCGCCGCCCTCGACCTGCGCACCGGCAGGGTCACCGCCACGCTCCAGGGGCGCGACGACGGCGGCACCGCGGACGCCGGCGCAGGCGCCCCCCTGACCCTCGTGGGCGACGCCCTGTACGTCCCGTACGGCGTCCGCTCCGTCTACAGCGTGGACGTCCGCGCCCTGTGAAAAGGCGCCGGTCCAGGCCCCCGCCTCTGGCATCCTGCGGGTCCATGACAACCGCACGCGTCCCCGAGCCCGCCCGCGCCGCCCTCACGATCGACGGCCGCCGCCTGTCCTACCTCGACTTCGGCGGCCCGGGGCGGCCCCTGCTCGCGCTGCACGGGCACTTCAACGAGGGCCGCACGTTCGCCCGCCTCGCACGGGCGCTGTTCCCGCACTGGCGCGTCGTCGCGCCCGACCAGCGCGGGCACGGCTTCTCGGACCGGGGACCGGACTTCTCCCGGGAGGGCTACGTCGGCGACGCGGCCGCGCTCCTCGCCCACCTCGGCCTGGAGCGTCCGGTGGTGCTCGGGCACTCGATGGGCGGGGTCAACGCCTACCAGCTCGCCGCACGCCACCCGGAGCTGGTGAGCGCGCTCGTCATCGAGGACATCGGTACCGAGATCGACGACGACCTGTCCTTCTGCCTGTCCTGGCCGCACCGGGCACCCACCCGCGCGGCCCTGGTCGAACAGCTGGGGGACTCGGCCCGCTACCTCACCGACGCCCTGCGCGAGTACGCCGACGGCTGGGGCCTCGCCTTCCGCGCCGAGGACATGGTCACCTCCGTCGGCCAGGTCAACGGCGACCACTGGGACGACTGGCTGGCCACGGACTGCCCGGCCCTCCTCGTCCACGGCACCCGGAGCGACACCCTCACCGAGGCCCACGCGAAGGACCTGGTCGCCCGCCGCCCCCGCACCCGCCTCGCCCAGCTCCCCACCGGCCACACGGTCCACGAGACGGACCCCGAAGGCTACGCGGCCGTGGTGGCCGCCTTCCTCGACTCCCTGAAGGGCTGACGGCGGCGCGGGCCTGTGCCAAGATCGCCGGATGCTGCGACTGACCGATTTCATCATCGACTGCCCGGACACGATGAAGCTGGCGGCCTTCTACTCCGAGGTGACCGGCCGTCCGATCAAGGAAGGCAGCACCGAGGAGTGGGCCGGCATCCGGTTCGGCGAGATCGAGCTGGCCTTCATCCGCGTGGACGACTACCGCGCCCCGCAGTGGCCCGACAGCGAGCACCCCAAGCAGTTCCACCTCGACTTCGAGGTGGACGAGATCGA
Organism: Streptomyces sp. NRRL WC-3605; assembly: GCF_001509795.1. Lineage (GTDB taxonomy): Bacteria > Actinomycetota > Actinomycetes > Streptomycetales > Streptomycetaceae > Streptomyces > Streptomyces viridochromogenes. The sequence continues at coordinate 12,457 of NZ_LLZN01000113.1, forward strand.
GCCCGAGCAGCGCCGCGTCCTCGCCCTGGGCGCCACACTGAAGCAGGACTTCATCCGCCCCGACGGCTACGGCTGGCAGGTCTACACCGACCCGGTCGGCCACCCCTTCTGCCTGTGCCGCAACAAGGGCGTCGTCTGGACCGACGAGGGCCCGACCTGGCCCGGCCGCGACTGACCGGGGCACCGCCCCGGAAAACGATCAGGGCCAGGCGGAGGAGAAACCCTCCGGCCTGGCCCTGAGCCGTACAGAGCGGGCGACGGGAATCGAACCCGCGTAGCTAGTTTGGAAGACTAGGGCTCTACCATTGAGCTACGCCCGCACATCGACGCGCCGCAGGTCGGTGACCGCGGCACTGGAGGCATCGTAGCGGGTCGGCCCCCCTCGTCGCACACCCCGTCAATGCGGAGGCCGCGCCAGCTGCGGGCATGTACCCTACGTGTCGCACCAGCACGGGGTGTGGCGCAGCTTGGTAGCGCGTCCGCTTTGGGAGCGGAAGGCCGTGGGTTCAAATCCCGCCACCCCGACCACGACCGGTCACCGCCGGCCTCCGCACGGCCACCCCGTGTGATCACGGCCGATGATCGCCTTTGGGGCGTGTCCTCGCTGCCGTTACTATGCAAGCTGCACGCCCGTGTGTCTCTCCGTAAGTCACGAAGTCCTCCGGGCGGCGAATCCGCCGGACCAGTCTGGTGCCGGCAGAACCCGAGAAGTCAGCCACAAGGAGACCGAACCGTGAAGAGCGCCGTGGAGACCCTGAACCCGACCCGGGTTCGGCTCACTGTCGAGGTGCCCTTCGAGGAGCTCAAGGACAGCCTCGACGCGGCGTACAAGAAGATCAACCAGCAGGTCACGGTGAAGGGCTTCCGCAAGGGCAAGATCCCCGCCCGCGTCATCGACCAGCGGTTCGGTCGTGGCGCCGTGCTGGAGGAGGCCGTCAACGACGCGCTTCCGAAGTTCTACACCGAGGCCGTCAACGAGGCCGAGATCGACGTCCTGGGCCAGCCCGAGGTCGACATCACCGAGCTGAAGGACGGCGAGACGCTGAACTTCACCGCCGAGGTCGACGTCCGCCCCGCCATCGAGATCCCGGACTTCTCCGGCATCGAGGTCGAGGTCGACGCCGTCGAGGTCACCGACGACGACGTCGAGAAGTCCGTCGAGCAGCTGCGCGAGCGCTTCGCGTCGACCTCCCCGGTCGAGCGCGCCGCCCAGGACGGCGACGTCGTCACCATCGACCTGGAGGCCAAGGTCGACGGCGAGGTCCTCGAGGACGGCATCGCCAGCGGTGTCTCGTACACCATCGGCTCCGGCGAGCTGCTGGACGGCATCGACGACGCCGTGAAGGGCCTGGAGGCCGGTGGCGAGGCCACCTTCACCTCCGAACTCAAGGGCGGCTCGGCGGCCGGCAAGGAGGCCGAGGTCACCGTCAAGGTCACCCAGGTCGCCGCCCGCGAACTGCCCGAGCTGGACGACGAGTTCGCGCAGCTCGCCTCCGAGTTCGACACCCTCGACGAGCTCAAGGCGGACAGCCGCAAGCGCCTCGAGAACATGAAGCAGTACGACCAGGCCACGCAGGCCCAGGAGCGCGTCCTGGAGAAGCTGCTGGAGATGGTCGAGGTGCCCGTCCCCGAGAAGCTCCTCGAGGACGAGATCAACACCCGTAAGCACAACCTCGAGCACCACCAGCTCGGCCAGATGGGCCTCGACCTCGCGAAGTACCTGGAGATCCAGGGCAAGACCGAGGAGGAGTTCGACGCCGAGACCAAGGAAGCCGCGGTCAAGGGCATCAAGACGCAGTTCGTCCTCGACGAGCTCGTCAAGCAGGAGAAGCTGAACGTCAACCAGGAGGAGCTCACCGAGCACCTCATGCGCCGCGCGGCCTCCTCCGGCATGTCCCCCGACCAGTTCGCCCAGGCGGTCGTCGAGGGCGGCCAGGTTCCGCTCCTGGTCGGCGAGGTCGCCCGCGGCAAGGCCCTGGCCGTCGTGGTCGAGAAGGCCACGGTCAAGGACACCAACGGCGAGGTCGTCGACCTCGACGACGAGGACGAGGTCGAGCAGGCCACGGAGGCCGTCGAGGCCGCCGAGGGCACCGCCGACGAGTCCGCCGCGGAGAAGTCCGAGGGCTGAGCCGGCGGCAGCGCCAGTACACCTGTGAAGGGCCCGGAGGATCACATGATCCCCGGGCCCTTCCGGCATGCTCCCGGCGCGCCGCCGCCCACCGCGCACCCCGTGGCGCTACGCCCCCGGCGAACACCTGCCGCTCCGGGATTCCCCGAAGGGACCAGCGCGTTAGGGTCCATGAGTATGAGGGCAGGGGAGTCCCCGTTGCCCTCGCAGGACACGTGAGACGGCCCGGCGCCGTCGTAAGACGAGCAGGTGGATACGTGACGAATCTGATGCCCTCCGCCGCCGGTGAGCCTTCCATCGGTGGTGGCCTCGGTGACCAGGTCTACAACCGGCTGCTCAACGAGCGGATCATCTTCCTCGGCCAGCCGGTCGACGACGACATCGCGAACAAGATCACCGCGCAGCTGCTGCTCCTTGCCGCGGACCCGGACAAGGACATTTACCTCTACATCAACAGCCCCGGCGGCTCGATCACGGCCGGCATGGCGATCTACGACACCATGCAGTTCATCAAGAACGACGTCGTGACGATCGCCATGGGTCTCGCGGCCTCCATGGGGCAGTTCCTGCTCAGTGCGGGCACCCCGGGCAAGCGCTTCGCGCTGCCGAACGCCGAGATCCTGATCCACCAGCCGTCGGCCGGTCTGGCCGGTTCTGCCTCGGACATCAAGATCCACGCCGAGCGGCTGCTGCACACCAAGAAGCGCATGGCCGAACTCACGTCCCAGCACACGGGCCAGTCGGTCGAGCAGATCACCCGCGACTCGGACCGCGACCGCTGGTTCGACGCTTTCGAGGCCAAGGAGTACGGCCTCATCGACGACGTCATCCCGACGGCCGCCGGGATGCCGGGCGGCGGCGGCACCGGGGCGGCCTGACGGCCCCCTGCACAGCCCTCAGCCGACCGCCACAGCCCCTAGGAGACAGACAGTGAACGACTTCCCCGGCAGCGGCCTGTACGCCCGCACCGAGGCCGAGTACACCGGCCCGCGCGCCGAGTCCCGCTATGTGATCCCGCGGTTCGTCGAGCGCACCTCGCAGGGCATCCGCGAGTACGACCCGTACGCGAAGCTCTTCGAGGAGCGCGTGATCTTCCTCGGCGTGCAGATCGACGACGCCTCCGCCAACGACGTCATGGCGCAGCTGCTGTGCCTGGAGTCGATGGACCCCGACCGGGACATCTCGGTCTACATCAACAGCCCGGGCGGCTCCTTCACCGCGCTCACGGCCATCTACGACACGATGCAGTTCGTGAAGCCGGACATCCAGACGGTCTGCATGGGCCAGGCGGCCTCCGCCGCCGCCATCCTGCTGGCCGCCGGTACGCCCGGCAAGCGCATGGCGCTGCCCAACGCCCGCGTGCTGATCCACCAGCCGTACAGCGAGACCGGCCGGGGCCAGGTCTCCGACCTGGAGATCGCCGCCAACGAGATCCTCCGGATGCGTGCGCAGCTGGAGGAGATGCTGGCCAAGCACTCCACCACGCCGATCGAGAAGATCCGCGAGGACATCGAGCGCGACAAGATCCTCACGGCCGAGGACGCGCTGTCGTACGGGCTGATCGACCAGATCATCTCCACCCGGAAGATGAACAACAGCGACGTCCGCTGACGCGGACCGGGTATCGTCTGCTGCCCCTTGGCACGGTTTGGGATGGTGCACGTCAAAGTGAACCGCGCCAAGGGGGGCCCGAACGGGGGCCCAGGCAAGGTACCGTCGACATAAGGCAGCACCAGGAGCCGCTGGACGCGATGTCCAGTCGTCTCCACGGCGAAGGGGAAGCACACCGTGGCACGCATCGGTGACGGCGGCGATCTGCTCAAGTGCTCGTTCTGCGGCAAGAGCCAGAAGCAGGTCAAGAAGCTCATCGCAGGCCCTGGTGTGTACATCTGCGACGAGTGCATCGATCTCTGCAACGAGATCATCGAGGAAGAGCTCGCGGAGACCAGTGAGGTCCGCTGGGAGGAACTCCCGAAGCCGCGCGAGATCTACGAGTTCCTCGAGGGGTACGTGGTCGGTCAGGAAGCGGCCAAGAAGGCGCTCTCCGTGGCCGTGTACAACCACTACAAGCGCGTCCAGGCCGGCGAGAACGGCGGCGGTCAGAACCGCGAGGACGCCATCGAGTTGGCGAAGTCCAACATCCTGCTGCTCGGTCCGACGGGTTCCGGCAAGACGCTCCTCGCGCAGACGCTGGCCCGCATGCTGAACGTCCCCTTCGCCATTGCCGACGCCACGGCGCTGACGGAGGCCGGGTACGTCGGCGAGGACGTCGAGAACATCCTGCTGAAGCTGATCCAGGCCGCCGACTACGACGTCAAGAAGGCCGAGACCGGGATCATCTACATCGACGAGATCGACAAGGTCGCGAGGAAGAGTGAAAACCCCTCCATCACGCGCGACGTGTCGGGCGAGGGCGTCCAGCAGGCCCTGCTGAAGATCCTCGAGGGCACCACGGCCTCCGTGCCGCCGCAGGGCGGGCGCAAGCACCCGCACCAGGAGTTCATCCAGATCGACACGACGAACGTCCTGTTCATCGTGGGTGGCGCGTTCGCCGGCCTGGAGAAGATCATCGAGTCGCGGGCCGGCGCCAAGGGCATCGGCTTCGGCGCGACGATCCGCTCCAAGCGGGAGCTGGAGTCCAAGGACCAGTTCGAGGACGTCATGCCCGAGGACCTGGTCAAGTTCGGCATGATCCCCGAGTTCATCGGCCGCCTCCCCGTCATCACCTCGGTCCACAACCTGGACCGCGAGGCCCTGCTCCAGATCCTGGTCGAGCCGCGCAACGCGCTGGTGAAGCAGTACCAGCGCCTCTTCGAACTCGACGGCGTCGAGCTGGACTTCGAGCGCGAGGCGCTGGAGGCCATCGCCGACCAGGCCATCCTCCGCCAGACCGGCGCGCGCGGCCTGCGCGCCATCATGGAGGAGGTCCTGATGTCGGTGATGTACGAGGTCCCGTCCCGCAAGGACGTGGCCCGCGTCGTCATCACGGCGGACGTCGTCCACTCGAACGTGAACCCCACCCTGATCCCCCGCGACGCCCGCCGCGGCCCGGGGGAGCAGAAGTCGGCGTAACCGCCACCACGGACCAACGGGGAAGGGCCCGGTCGAAAGACCGGGCCCTTCCGCTTGCTCCGACGGTGCCGCGTCAGGCCTTGACGCGGATCTCCGAGCGGACCTTCGTCGTGATGTCCACGGCGATGTCCTTGGTGATGCCCTTCGTCGCGTCACCCGGCGACACCATCGCGATGGTGCTGTAGTCGGCCCACGCGCAGAACCAGTCCGTCTTCTCCTTCTTGGTGGCCAGGTCGGTGCCCTGGGCCGCCTGGCACTTCATGACCGCGCCGTCGAGGTCGACGGACTCGGCCTCACCGACCAGCTTGGTCTTGCCCGAGGAGGAACCGGAGGAGTCCTTGTCGGCGGACTTCTTGAAGTCGGCGAAGAACCTGTCCAGCGCCGCCTCGGGGTCCGCGATCTCGCCGTAGGCGCCGAAGTACGTGATGCCCTTCGCGGTGGCGAGGTCGGACAGATCCGGCGTCGAGCTCGGGTCGCTGGGGTCGTACGAGCTCAGGTCCGCCGTGGAGTAGACGCCGACGACGCTCTTGCCGTTCTTGACGCCGCTCTTCTCCAGGTCGTCGGCGGTGTCGTTGGAGTCGCCGAGGTTCTCGCCGACCTTGGTCGCACGCGTGTACTCGCTGAGCAGCTTGTCCGGCGTGGCCAACTTGTGCGCGCCGTCGTCCTCCACGCCGGCCGCGCCGCCACCGCTGCCCAGGACGAAGTACGCGCCGACGCCGATCGCCGCCACGACCGCCACCGCGCCGATGATCAGGCCGGTCTTCTTGCCGCCGCCGGACGGCTGCGGGGGATGCGGCATGTTGTACGGCTGCTGGCCGTAGGGGGGCTGCTGCGGGGGGACACCCTGGGGAGCCTGCTGCGGGTAGCCGTAGCCCGGCTGGGGCGGCGGCGTCTGCTGCGGGTAGCCGTAACCGGGCTGGGGCGCCTGCGGCTGCTGGCCGTATGGACCCGGCTGACCGTACGGGCCGGGCTGCTGGGGCTGCCCGCCGTACGGGCCCGGCTGGTTGTAGCTCATTTCTGGGTTCCCCTCCAGATGCTTATGTGTTCCTGACATCCTGGCGCAGAGTCGTCGGTCCCACGGCATCGGGGTGCCCACCGTTACAGAACAAAGGCGTTTCGGGACACGCCCGAGACACCCCTAAACTGACCTCGTGACCGAGAACGCTCAGCAGCAGCCACCAGCGCCCGACACCGAACTGCCGACCCAGTACGCGCCGGCCGACGTAGAGGGGCCGCTGTACGAGCGCTGGGTAGAGCGCGGTTACTTCGAGGCGGACGAGAAGAGCGACAAGCCTCCGTACACCATCGTCATCCCGCCGCCGAACGTCACCGGCAGCCTGCACCTCGGGCACGCCTTCGAGCACACGCTCATCGACGCCCTGACCCGCCGCAAGCGCATGCAGGGCTTCGAGACGCTGTGGCAGCCCGGCATGGACCACGCGGGCATCGCCACGCAGAACGTCGTCGAGCGCGAGCTCGGCAAGGAGGGCAAGTCCCGCCACGACCTCGGCCGTGAGGCGTTCGTCGAGCGCGTCTGGAAGTGGAAGGGCGAGTCCGGCGGCCAGATCTCCGGCCAGATGCGCCGCCTCGGCGACGGCGTCGCCTGGTCCCGTGAGCGCTTCACCATGGACGAGGGCCTGTCCCAGGCCGTCCAGACCATCTTCAAGCGCCTCTACGACGACGAGCTGATCTACCGCGCCGAGCGCATCATCAACTGGTGCCCGCGCTGTCTGACCGCGATCTCCGACATCGAGGTCGAGTACCAGGACGACGACGGCGAGCTCGTCTCCATGAAGTACGGCGACGGCGACGACACCATCGTCGTCGCCACGACCCGCGCCGAGACGATGCTCGGCGACACCGCCGTCGCCGTCCACCCCGACGACGAGCGCTACCGGCACCTGGTCGGCAAGCTCATCAAGCTGCCGCTGACCGACCGCTCGATCCCGGTCGTCGCCGACACTCACGTCGACCCCGAGTTCGGCACGGGTGCCGTCAAGGTCACCCCGGCCCACGACCCGAACGACTTCGAGATCGGCCAGCGTCACGACCTGCCGGCCATCACGATCATGGACGAGCACGCGGTCATCACCGCCCACGGCCCCTTCCAGGGCCTGGACCGGCTGGAGGCCCGCTCCGCCATCGTCGCCGCGCTGCGCGCCGAGGGCCGGATCGTCGCCGAGAAGCGGCCGTACGTCCACTCCGTCGGCCACTGCTCGCGCTGCAAGACCACCATCGAGCCGCGCCTGTCCATGCAGTGGTGGGTCAAGGTCGGCCCGCTCGCCAAGGCCGCCGGTGACGCGGTCCGCGACGGCCGCGTCAAGATCCACCCGCAGGAGATGGAGAAGCGGTACTTCGACTGGGTCGACAACCTCCACGACTGGTGCATCTCGCGGCAGTTGTGGTGGGGCCACCGCATCCCCGTCTGGTACGGCCCGAACGGCGAGGTCGTCTGCGTCGGCCCCGACGAGGAGCCGCCCACCGGTGAGGGCTGGCGTCAGGACACCGACGTCCTCGACACCTGGTTCTCCTCCGGCCTGTGGCCGTTCTCCACGCTCGGCTGGCCCGAACAGACCCAGTCGCTCGAGAAGTTCTACCCGAACTCCGTCCTGGTCACCGGCTACGACATCCTCTTCTTCTGGGTCGCCCGGATGATGATGTTCGGCCTGTACGCGATGGACGGCACCCCGCCGTTCCACACCATCGCCCTGCACGGCATGGTCCGCGACCAGTTCGGCAAGAAGATGTCGAAGTCCTTCGGCAACGCGGTCAACCCGCTGGACTGGATGGACAAGTACGGCTCCGACGCGCTCCGTTTCACCCTCGCGCGCGGCGCCAACCCGGGCGTCGACGTCCCGATCGGCGAGGACTGGGTCCAGGGCTCCCGGAACTTCGCCAACAAGATCTGGAACGCCACCCGCTTCGCGCTGATGAACGGCGCGACGGTGGACGGGCCCCTTCCGGACCCGTCGGCGATGTCCTCCACGGACCGCTGGATCCTGTCCCGCCTCAACTCCGTCGTCGCCGAAGTCGACGCGCTCTACGACGACTTCCAGTTCGCGAAGCTGTCCGACGCCCTGTTCCACTTCGCGTGGGACGAGGTCTTCGACTGGTACGTCGAGCTGTCCAAGACGACGTTCCAGGCCGGCGGCGAGGCGGCCGAGGTCAGCAAGCGCGTCCTCGGCGAGGTCCTCGACGTCACGCTGAAGCTGCTGCACCCGGTGGTCCCGTTCGTCACCGAGACCCTGTGGACCACACTGACCGGCGGCGAGTCCATCGTGATCGCCGACTGGCCGGCCGACAGCGGCTTCCGCGACCAGGGCGCCGAGCGGGAGATCGAGTCCCTCCAGTCCGTCATCACCGAGGTCCGCCGCTTCCGCGCCGACCAGGGCCTCCAGCCCGGCCAGCGGGTCCCGGCCCGGCTGACCCTGGACGGCACGGCCCTCGCCGCGCACGAGCCGGCCATCCGCCAGCTCCTGCGCCTCCAGCCGGAGGGCGACGCCTTCACAGCGACGGCGACGCTGCCGGTCGCGGGCGCGGAGGTCGCCCTCGACCTGTCCGGCGTGATCGACGTCGCGGCCGAGCGCAAGCGCCTGGCCAAGGACCTCGCCGCCGCCGAGAAGGAGAAGGCGCAGGCCACGGCCAAGCTCGGCAACGAGGCGTTCCTCGCGAAGGCCCCCGACCAGGTGGTCGACAAGATCCGCGGCCGCCTCGCGAAGGCGGACGAGGACATCGCCCGCATCACGGCCCAGCTGGAGCGCCTGCCGCAGGCGTAGGGGCTACGACGGCCAGGAGGCCCCCGGTGCTCTCGGGCACCGGAGGCCTTGCCGTACACCGGATCGGGGCACGGGGAACCGTCCGTCCCCGGCGCCACCCCCACTCCCTGGGCGCTCTGTCAGTCGGCCTCCGTAGACTGGCCCCGTGAGCGACCAGAACGAGCCCGACCCACTCGACCTCTTCGACGAGATCATCGCGGAGGAGACCGACCGCGACCCCGACCTCGCCGTCATCGAGGCCGGCAGCCGCACTCTGCGCACCCAGGGCGGCCCTCAGCAGGCGGACGTGCCCGCCCGCCCCGAGGACCCCGAGGTCGACAAGGCCCTGCGTGAGGTCGAGGCGGAGCTGGCGACCCGCTGGGGCGAGACCAAGCTGGAGCCCTCGGTCGCCCGTATCGCCGCGCTCATGGACCTCCTGGGCGAGCCCCAGCGGTCGTACCCGTCGATCCACATCACCGGGACCAACGGCAAGACGTCGACCGCCCGCATGATCGAGGCCCTGCTCGGCGCCTTCGAGCTGCGCACCGGGCGCTACACCTCGCCGCACGTCCAGTCGATCACCGAGCGGATCAGCCTGGACGGCGCCCCCGTCTCCGCCGAGCGGTTCATCGAGACGTACCAGGACATCAGGCCGTACATCGAGATGGTCGACTCCTCGCAGGAGTTCCGCCTGTCGTTCTTCGAGGTGCTCACGGGCATGGCGTACGCCGCCTTCGCGGACGCGCCCGTCGACGTCGCCGTCGTCGAGGTCGGCATGGGCGGCTCCTGGGACGCCACGAACGTCATCGACGCGGATGTCGCCGTCGTGACGCCGATCGACCTCGACCACACCGACCGGCTCGGCACCACCCCCGGCGAGATCGCCGGGGAGAAGGCCGGGATCGTCAAGCAGGGCGCCACCGTGATCATGGCCCAGCAGCCGGTGGACGCCGCGCAGGTGCTGCTGAAGAAGGCCGTCGAGGTCGACGCCACCGTGGCCCGCGAGGGCCTGGAGTTCGGGGTCGTCGCCCGCCAGGTCGCCGTCGGCGGGCAAGTCGTCACCCTGCGCGGCCTGGGCGGCGAGTACCCCGAGGTCTACCTCCCGCTGCATGGCGCCCACCAGGCGCACAACGCGGCGGTCGCCCTCGCCGCCGTCGAGGCGTTCTTCGGGGTCGGCGCCGCCCGCGCCGAGCCGCTGGACATCGACACCGTCCGCAAGGCGTTCGCCGCCGTCTCCTCCCCGGGCCGTATGGAGGTCGTCCGGCGCTCCCCGACCGTCGTGCTGGACGCCGCGCACAACCCGGCGGGCGCCCGTGTGACCGCCGACGCGATCGGTGAGGCCTTCGACTTCAGCCGGCTGATCGGCGTCGTCGGCGCGAGCGGCGACAAGAACGTCCGGGGCCTGCTGGAGGCGTTCGAGCCGATCTTCGCCGAGGTCGTCGTCACCCAGAACAGCTCGCACCGCGCCATGGACGCCGACGAACTCGCGGCCATCGCCGTCGAGGTGTTCGGCGACGAGCGCGTCCAGGTCGAGCCGCGGCTGCCGGACGCCCTGGAGGCCGCGATCACGCTGGCCGAGGAGGAGGGCGAGTTCACCGGCGGCGGCGTCCTCGTCACCGGCTCCGTCATCACGGTCGGCGAAGCCCGGCTGCTGCTCGGGAAGGGCTGAGTCCGAGATGCGTACGCTCTGTTCCTCGACGCTGATCGGCGAGTTCTTCGTCATCGGCTTCGCCGGTCTGGTCGCCATGAAGGACCCGGACCTGTCCATGGCGACGGTGTGGACGGTCAGCGGCATCGCGATGTTCCTGTGCGTGCTGCTGTGCGGCCTGGTGACCCGCCCCGGCGGCGTGGCGCTGGGCTGGGCCCTGCAGGTCGCGCTGATCGCGTCCGGCTTCATCGTGCCCATGATGTTCATCCTGGGCGTGGTCTTCGCGGCCCTGTGGTGGGCCTCGGTGCACTACGGCCGCAAGGTCGACGAGGCGAAGGCGAGATTCGCCGCGCAGGCGGACTCCTCCACACCTGACGCTGCGTAACGGGCGCCTGGACACGCCCTGTAACCTCTTCCCACCGCACACCGGCAGTAAGAAGGAGCCCTCCCGTGACCCAGCGCACCCTCGTCCTGCTCAAGCCCGACGCCGTCCGGCGGGGCCTGACCGGCGAGATCATCAGCCGTATCGAGCGCAAGGCCGGCTGGCAGATCACCGCGCTGGAGCTGCGCTCCCTGGACCAGGACACGCTGGAGCAGCACTACGGCGAGCACAAGGGCAAGCCCTTCTACGAGCCGCTCGTGGAGTTCATGGCGTCCGGTCCGGTCGTCGCCCTGATCGTCGAGGGCGAGCGGGTCATCGAGGGGCTGCGCCAGCTGGCCGGGCCGACCGACCCGATCGCCGCCGCGCCCGGTTCGATCCGCGGCGACTACGGCGTCATCGTGCGGGAGAACCTGATCCACGCCTCGGACTCCGAGGAGTCCGCCGAGCGCGAGGTCAAGATCTTCTTCCCCGGCCGAGCCTGATCCCCCCGGCCGCTCCCCAAGAGGGGCGGCCCCAGGTAATCTGCCGCCCGTGGCATATGCCGGGCGATCGGGGGAACGAGTGCCCCCGATGGACCGTCTCCACAAGCGGGGCGCCTCGCCATCTGCTGACAATGGCGGAGACCCTCCCGCAGTGTTCGTGCAGGCGCGTCTACGATGGAAGCCTTCACGTCACAGCACCCACTTCGCCGTCCTGAAATGCCGTCAAACGCTCCCAGGAAGGCCAGACGAATCCTGATGGGGAACTCAATGTCGTTCATCGGCCGTGACATGGCTGTCGACCTCGGGACCGCCAACACGCTGGTGTACGTCAGGGGTCGCGGGATCGTACTCAACGAGCCGTCCGTCGTCGCGATCAACACGAACACCGGTGGCATCCTCGCGGTCGGCGCCGAGGCGAAGAAGATGATCGGGCGCACGCCGGGCAACATCGTGGCCGTACGGCCGCTGAAGGACGGCGTGATCGCCGACTTCGAGATCACCGAGCGGATGCTCCGCTACTTCATCCTGAAGATCCACAAGCGGCGGTATCTCGCTCGTCCCCGGGTCGTCGTCTGTGTGCCCTCGGGCATCACCGGCGTCGAGCGCCGCGCCGTCATCGAGGCGTCGTCCCAGGCCGGCGCCCGCCAGGTGCACATCATCGAGGAGCCCATGGCCGCGGCCATCGGCTCCGGCCTGCCGGTCCACGAGGCCACGGGCAACATGGTGGTGGACATCGGCGGCGGCACCACGGAGGTCGCGGTCATCTCCCTCGGCGGCATCGTCACCGCCCAGTCCATCCGGGTCGCGGGCGACGAGCTGGACAACGCGATCATCCAGCACATCAAGAAGGAGTACTCCCTTCTGCTGGGTGAGCGCACGGCCGAACAGATCAAGATCACGATCGGCTCCGCGTACGACCTCGACTCCGACGAGCACACCGAAATCCGCGGCCGGGACCTCGTCTCCGGGCTGCCGAAGACCGTCGTCATCTCCGCGGCCGAAGTGCGCAAGGCCATCGAGGAACCGGTCAACGCCATCGTGGACGCGGTCAAGACGACCCTCGACAAGTGCCCGCCGGAGCTGTCCGGCGACATCATGGACCGAGGAATCGTTCTGACCGGCGGCGGCGCCCTGCTGCGCGGTCTCGACGAGCGGCTGCGCCGCGAGACGGGCATGCCGATCCACATCGCCGAGGACCCGCTGGACAGCGTGGCGCTCGGCTCCGGCAAGTGCGTCGAGGAGTTCGAGGCGCTGCAGCAGGTGCTCGACGCCCAGCCGCGCAGATGACGTAACTCTTTCGTTCCGCCGTACGAGATGATCTCCTCTCGTGCGGCGGATCGTCGATTCGGAGGCTTAAGCTCGCGCATATGCCTCCGCACAGCTGAACACCCCAACCCCCGCACATTCCAATGAGGAAGGGCACGGCCGCCGCACGTGAGGGACACACGAGAGAGCCGGCTGCTCCTGGTGCTGCTGGTCGCCATCGCGTTCGCACTGATCACGGTGGACATCCGCGGCGGTGAGGACTCCCCGGTCGACGGTGCCCGCCAGGCCGCCGCCGCGGTCTTCGGCCCGGTCGAGGACGGCGTGTCGGCCGCGGTGAACCCGGTCGGCAACGCCGTCTCCGCCATCCGCGACTCCGGTGAGCGCCACGACCGGCTCGCCCGGCTCGAGCAGGAGAACGCCGCCCTCAAGGCGAAGCTCGGCAGCGACGACCGCAGCCGCAGCCGCCTCAAGCAGCTCGACAAGATGCTGAAGGTCGCGGGCGAGGGCCAGTACGGCATCAAGGGCGCCCAGGTCATCGCGATAGGAGCGGCCCAGGGCTTCTCCTGGACCATCACCATCGACGCCGGCGCCAACGACGGCCTCCAGCGCGACATGACCGTCCTGAACGGCGACGGACTGGTCGGCCGCGTCACCACCGTCGGCCCGAACACCGCGACGGTCCTGCTCGCCAACGACCCCGACTTCACCGTCGGCACCCGCATGGAGGCCAGCGACGAGCTCGGCTTCGCCTCCGGTCAGGGAGACCGCCCGCTGCGGGTCGAACTCCTCAACGGCAAGGCCGAGGTGAAGAAGGGCGACCGTCTCGTCACCTTCGGCTCGCAGGCCGACAAGCCGTTCGTCCCCGGTGTCCCGGTCGGCGTCGTCTCCCGTGTCGACCCGTCCGGCGGCGGCCTGACCCGCACCCTGTACGTCACGCCGTACGTCGGCTTCTCCAAGCTCGACGTCGTCGGCGTCGTCGTCCAGGCGCCGAAGAAGGACCCGCGCGACACGGTGCTGCCCGCCAAGCCGAAGCCGAAGCCCACGCCGACCGTCACGGTGACCGTGACGCCGGGCGCCGAGGTGCAGGACGGCGGCGGGCAACAGCAGCAGGGCGACACCCAGGACCAGCCCCTGGCCGGGGGCCTCCAGCCCCGCGCCGACGACCTGTACCAGTACGAGCAAGACCAGTAGGAGCTGAGCCCTCATGCGCGTCAACCGGATCCTGCTCTCCACCTCCCTGGTCGTCGTCGCCCTGGTCGTCCAGGTCAGCGTCCTCGCCCGGCTCCATCTGCCCGGCGCCGTACCGGATCTGCTGCTCCTGACCGTCCTGGGCCTCGCCCTCGTCTACGGCCATGTCGGTGGCGCCCTCGTCGGCTTCGGCGCCGGTCTGCTCGCCGACCTCGCCCCACCCGCCGACCACGCCGCCGGCCGCTACGCGCTCGTCCTGTGCGTCATCGGCTATCTCGCCGGCCTGTTCAAACCGGACAACGGCAAGCTCAAGTCGGCCACCGGGCCCATGGTCGTCGTGGTCGTCGCCGCGGTCGGCACGACGCTGCTGTACGCGGGCGTCGGCGCGCTCGTCGGCGACACGACCGCCCGTCATGTCGGGCTCGGCAGCCTCCTGTTCACGGCGGCCCTGTACGACCTGCTGCTCGCGCCCTTCGTCGTCCCCGGGATCATGGCGCTCGCCCGGCGCGCGGAGAACGACCCGCTCGCCGAGACCAGCAGCCAGGCGAAGAAGTCCGACATCTCCTCCGGCTGGCTCTCCGGCGGCACCGGTCTGCGGATCGGAGGCCAGCGGGGCGGACTGAAGGTCAGGACGGTCCGGGCGCGCACGGCACGCGCCGGGCGCATCAAGGGGGTCAAGCGCCTGTGAGGCCAGCGGAGTTCACCCGGACGGGTGAGCCGGGAGGGAACCCGGGCTCGCCGGTGGGACGTTCCACACTCGTACACGCACAGCCGTACGGACGATCCGCACAGACGTCCGTCCTCGTGTCCCATGTCCTGGGACCGGCCCACGCCCACCGGCACACACACTGAGAGGGGGAGGCAGCCGCAGTGAGCAACATCCCCGAGACCGGCCGGACGCCCCGCGTCCAGATCCGGCTCGTCGTCATCCAGATCCTCGTCCTCTCCCTCCTGGGCACCCTCGGCGGACGCCTGTGGTACCTCCAGATCCGTGAGGGAGAGGCCTACGCCAAGGAGGCGTCGGGCAACCACGTCCAGCAGGTCGTCCAGCCCGCCGTCCGCGGCTCCATCCTGGACGCCCGCGGCGTGCCCCTCGCGGACAACGAGACCCGGCTCGTGGTCTCCGCCTCCCGCACCGACCTGCTGAAGATGCCGGACGACGGCAAGGCCGTCCTCACCAAGCTGGCCGGTGTGCTGGGCATGAAGCCCGCCGAGGTCATGGAGAAGGTCCGGCTCTGCGACGCCAAGACCCCCCAGCCCTGCTGGAACGGCTCGCCGTACCAGCCCATCCCCATCACCGACGAGGCCACCCCCAAGCAGGCCCTCCAGATCCGGGAGCGGGCCGAGGACTTCCCCGGCATCACCGCCGAGCCGCAGGCCCTGCGCCGGTACCCGGCCCCCGGCGGCGCCAACACCGCCCAGGTCCTCGGCTACCTCTCCCCGGTCACCGACCAGGAGCTCCAGCAGGCCCAGGACACCGAGTCGCCGTACCTGCGCTCCGACCAGGTCGGCCGGTCCGGCCTGGAGCGGCAGTACGACAAGGCGCTGCGCGGCAAGGCCGGCGTCACCCGCTACGAGGTCGACAACCTCGGCCGGGTCATCGGCGAGGCCGAGGCGGACCCGGCTCAGCCCGGTGCCAACCTCGTCACCAGCATCGACGCCCGCGTCCAGCGGGTCGCCGAGTACGAGCTGAACGAGGCGATGAAGGAAGCCCGCAAGGAGTGGGACCGCAACACGAACGAGCCGTACAAGGCGGACTCGGGCGCGGTCGTCGTCATGGAGGCCAAGACCGGCCGCATCGTCGCGATGGCCTCCAACCCGACCTACGACCCCAACGCCTGGGTGGGCGGCATCTCCGCGAAGGACTACAAGCGGCTGACGGGCAAGTCCTCCAACTACCCGCTGCTCAACCGCGCGATCCAGGGCCAGTCCGCGCCCGGCTCGATCTTCAAGGTCATCCCGACCGCCGCCGCGGTCAACGCCGGCTACTCCTTCGACGGCCCCTACGAGTGCTCCAGCTCGTACTCCATCGGCAACCAGGTCTTCAAGAACTTCGAGTCCCAGGGCTACGGCGGCATCAGCCTCGGCCGCGCCCTGGAGGTCTCCTGCGACACCGTCTTCTACCGCCTGTCCCACGAGGAGTGGAAGCGCGACGGCGGCACCAAGCCCAAGAAGAACGCCAAGGACTGGTTCTACAAGACGGCCCACCAGTTCGGCCTCGGCGCCGAGACCGGCATCGACCTGCCCAACGAGGTCACCGGCCGCATCCCGGACCGCAAGTGGAAGCAGGACTACTGGAAGGCCAACAAGGACGCCTGGTGCAAGTACGGCAAGAAGGGCGGCTCCTACGTCGAGCAGATCGCGTACGAGAACTGCCTCGAAGGCAACCGGCTGCGCGCAGGTGACTCCGTCAACTACTCCATCGGACAGGGCGACACGCTCGTCACCCCCATCCAGATGGCCACCATCTACGCGGCCATCTCCAACGGAGGCACGCTCTACGACCCGTCCGTCGGCAAGGCCGTCGTCAGCGCCGACGGGAAGAGCGTCGAGGAGATCGAGCCCAAGCCGCACGGCAAGCTGCCGATAAGCCGTCAGACGCTCGCCCGGATGGACGACGCCCTCGCCGGCGTCGCCACCCGCGGAACCGCCGCCTGGCGGTTCGCCGACGTCGGCTGGCCCCAGGACAAGATCCCGATGCACGCCAAGACCGGTACCGCCGAGGTCCACGGCAAGCAGACCACCTCGTGGTTCGCGACCTACACCAAGGACTACTCGGTCGTCATGACCATCTCCCAGGGTGGTACGGGTTCCGGCGCCTCCGGCCCGGCCGTACGCAACATCTACGACGCCCTGTACGGCGTCTCCGACGACGGCACCATCGACAAGAAGAACGCGCTGCTGCCCACCCCGCAGAAGAAGCTGCCGAAGGTCCGCACCGACGGCACCATCACCTCGCCGAAGGTCCCCAAGGACCCGGCGAAGGAGCAGCGCGCCACCCAGAAGAACGAGGCCGACCCGGACCCGCAGCAGCTCGCCGGGACCGTGTCGACACAGTCCCCCGAGAACCGGGACACCCGGCGCCGCAGGCGCAGAAGCCGTAGGCGTGGAGGCCGGAGGATGCTCACATGACCGGCGCCAACAGCTTCCAGGTCTCCGGGTACGGGCCGCAGCGGGCGGGCTTGTCCCGCCTGCTCGCCCGGGACTCCCTCGCCCGCCGGCTCGACTGGCCGATACTGCTGGCCGGTGTCGCCCTGTCGATGATCGGAGCCGTCCTCGTCTACTCGGCGACCCGCAACCGCACCGAGCTCAACCAGGGCGACCCGTACTACTTCCTGATCCGGCACGTGCTGAACACCGGGATCGGGCTGGCCCTCATGGTCGGGACCGTGTGGCTGGGCCACCGCGCCCTGCGCACGGCCGTGCCCATCCTCTACGGCCTGTCCGTGTTCCTGATCCTGCTGGTGCTCACCCCGCTCGGCTCGACGATCAACGGCGCCCACTCCTGGATCAAGCTCCCCGGCGGCTTCTCGCTCCAGCCCTCGGAGTTCGTCAAGGTCACGATCATCCTGGGCATGGCGATGCTGCTGGCCGCGCGCGTCGACGCGGGCGACAAGCAGTACCCGGACCACCGGACGGTGGTGCAGGCCCTGGGCCTGGCCGCCGTGCCCATGCTGATCGTGATGCTCATGCCCGACCTCGGCTCCGTCATGGTCATGGTGGTGATCGTGCTCGGGGTGCTCCTGGCCTCCGGCGCCTCCAACCGCTGGGTCTTCGGGCTGATCGGCGCGGGCACCGCGGGCGCCATCGCCGTATGGCAGCTCGGCGTCCTGGACGACTACCAGATCGCCCGCTTCGCGGCCTTCGCCAACCCCGAGCTCGACCCAGCCGGCGTCGGCTACAACACCAACCAGGCGCGTATCGCGATCGGTTCCGGCGGCCTGACCGGCTCGGGGCTGTTCCACGGCTCGCAGACCACCGGCCAGTTCGTCCCGGAGCAGCAGACCGACTTCGTCTTCACGGTGGCGGGGGAGGAGCTCGGCTTCGTCGGCGGCGGACTGATCATCCTGCTGCTCGGTGTCATCCTGTGGCGGGCCTGCCGAATCGCCCGCGAGACCACCGAGCTGTACGGGACGATCGTCGCGGCCGGCATCGTGGCCTGGCTCGCCTTCCAGGCGTTCGAGAACGTCGGGATGACCCTGGGGATCATGCCGGTGACCGGTCTGCCGCTGCCCTTCGTGTCCTACGGAGGATCGTCGATGTTCGCCGTCTGGGTGGCGGTGGGACTGCTCCAGTCCATCCGGGTGCAACGCCCGATGTCGGCCTGAGCCGCCCGTACGCCGGGCGGTTCGGGCCAGGCAGAACCTGTCGCCTTCCCCCGAGTCCGATTACATTCGGTTCATGGCGGACACCAAGCGGGAGATCGAGCGGAAGTACGAATCCGACGGCGGCGGCCTGCCCGACCTGACCGGTGTCGCCGGGGTCGCGGCCGTGATCGAGAAAGGTGTCGCACATCTCGACGCCACCTACTACGACACCACCGACGAGCGCCTCGCCGGAGCGTCGGTCACCCTCCGTCGCAGAACGGGCGGCTCCGACGCCGGCTGGCACCTGAAGTTCCCCGTGTCCCCCGGGGTCCGGGACGAGATCCAGGCCCCGCTCTCCGACACGCTCCCCGACGACCTCGCCGCCCTGGTCCGCTCCCGCGTCCGCCACGCCGAGCTGGTGCCGGTGATCCGGCTGCGCTCCGACCGCGACGCCCGTGACCTCGTGGACGCCGACGGGCGGGTCCTCGCCGAGCTCAGCGTGGACACCGTCCGGGCCGAGCGGCTCACCGGAGGGGGCGGCCGCACCGGGTGGACCGAGATCGAGGTCGAACTGGCCGACGACGGCGACCCGGCCCTGCTCGACCGGGTCGAGAAACGGCTGCGCAAGGCGGGAGTACGGCCGTCGGCGTCACCGTCGAAGCTCGCCCGCGCCCTCGCCGAGACCGCGCCGAAGCCGCTCGCCCCCGCGTCCGCGGAGCGGTCCCAGACCGCGGGCGACCACGTCCTCGCGTATCTGCGCACCCAGCGCGACACGATCGTCGCCCTCGACCCGGCCGTGCGCCAGGACGCCGAGGACTCCGTGCACAGCATGCGCGTCGCCACCCGCCGCACCCGCAGCGCCTTCAAGTCCTTCGGCAAGGTCCTGGACCGGACCGTCACCGACCCGATCGCCGACGAGCTGAAATGGCTGGCCGGCGAGCTCGGTGTGGACCGGGACCGCGAGGTCCTGGACGAACGCCTCTCCGCCGCCCTCGCCGAGGTGCCCACCACCCTGGTCGCCGGGCCCGTCGCCGAGCGGCTGAGCACCTGGGCCGGGGACCGGCCGGGCGGCGCGAGCGCCCGCCTCATCGGCATCCTCGACTCCCGCCGCTATCTGGCGCTGCTCGACGCCCTCGACGACGTCCTCGCCGATCCGCCGCTGCTGAAGGCGGCCGGGAAGAAGCCGGGCAAGGTGCTCGCCAAGGCCGTACGCAAGGACTTCGGCAAGGTGGCCGCGCTCGTGCGGCAGGCACTGGAGCTGGAGCCCGGCACCGAGCGCGACGTCGCCATCCACGAGGCGCGGAAGAAGACCAAGCGCACCCGGTACGCGGCGGAGGCGGCCCTACCGGCCCTCGGCGGCCCGGCCAAGGACCTCGTGAAGTCCATGAAGGCCCTGCAGAACCTGCTGGGCGAGCACCAGGACAGCGTCATGGCCCGCCGGACCCTGCGCGAGCTGGCCGCGCTCGCGCACGCCGCGGGCCACAGCGCCTTCACCTTCGGGCTGCTGTACGGGCGGGAGGAGGGACGGGCGGCCGTCGTGGAGGCCGAGCTGCCCGCGATCTGGGCCGGAACGGAGGGCCGGGCGGACGCCCTGTGACCCTCGGGCCGTGCCGGGGGCGTCCGGGGCCGCGTTAGGCTAGATGGTCACCCCTGTCAGTTCAGCTGTCAGTCCAGTCCAGCTGTCAGTCCAGTCCAGCTCACGAAGGTTCGCGAGATGTCTGCCGAAACCGCTGCGGCCGCCGAGTCCGTGTTCCCGCAGCTCGAAGCTCTGCTCCCGCATGTGCAGAAGCCGATTCAGTACGTCGGCGGAGAACTCAACTCCACGGTCAAGCCGTGGGAGTCCTGCGACGTCCGCTGGGCGCTCATGTACCCCGACGCCTACGAGGTCGGGCTGCCCAACCAGGGCGTCATGATCCTCTACGAGGTCCTGAACGAGCAGGAGGGCGTCCTCGCCGAGCGCACCTACAGCGTGTGGCCGGACCTGGAGGCCCTGATGCGGGAGCACCGGGTGCCGCAGTTCACGGTGGACAGCCACCGCCCGGTGAAGGCGTTCGACGTGTTCGGCCTCTCCTTCTCCACCGAGCTCGGCTACACGAACATGCTGGCCGCCCTGGACCTCGCGGGCATCCCGCTGGAGTCCAAGGACCGCACGATCGACGACCCGATCGTCCTGGCCGGCGGGCACGCGGCGTTCAACCCCGAGCCGATCGCCGACTTCATCGACGCCGCCGTCATCGGCGACGGCGAGCAGGCCGTGCTGGACATGACCCGGATCATCCGGGAGTGGAAGGCGGAGGGCCGGCCCGGTGGCCGCGAGGAGGTCCTGTTCCGTCTCGCGAAGACGGGCGGGGTCTACATCCCGGCGTTCTACGACGTCGAGTACCTGCCCGACGGCCGGATCGCCCGCGTCGTCCCGAACCGGTCGGGCGTCCCGTGGCGCGTGTCCAAGCACACGGTCATGGACCTCGACGAGTGGCCCTACCCCAAGCAGCCCCTCGTCCCGCTGGCCGAGACGGTCCACGAGCGCATGTCCGTGGAGATCTTCCGCGGCTGCACCCGCGGCTGCCGCTTCTGCCAGGCCGGCATGATCACGCGCCCGGTCCGCGAGCGCTCCATCACCGGCATCGGCGACATGGTCGAGAAGGGCCTGAAGGCGACCGGCTTCGAGGAGGTCGGCCTGCTGTCCCTCTCCTCGGCGGACCACAGCGAGATCGGCGACATCGCCAAGGGTCTGGCCGACCGCTACGAGGAAGACAAGATCGGCCTCTCCCTCCCCTCCACCCGCGTGGACGCCTTCAACGTCGACCTGGCGAACGAGCTGACACGCAACGGCCGCCGGTCCGGTCTCACCTTCGCCCCCGAGGGCGGCTCCGAGCGCATGCGCAAGGTCATCAACAAGATGGTCTCGGAGGACGACCTGATCCGCACGGTCGCCACCGCGTACGGCAACGGCTGGCGCCAGGTGAAGCTGTACTTCATGTGCGGCCTGCCGACGGAGACCGACGAGGACGTCCTGCAGATCGCCGACATGGCGACGAAGGTGATCGCGAAGGGCCGCGAGGTCTCGCGCTCGAACGACATCCGCTGCACGGTCTCGATCGGCGGCTTCGTCCCCAAGCCCCACACCCCGTTCCAGTGGGCCCCGCAGCTCTCGGCGGAGGAGACGGACGCCCGCCTCGAGAAGCTCCGGGACAAGATCCGGGGCGACAAGAAGTACGGCCGCTCCATCGGCTTCCGCTACCACGACGGCAAGCCCGGCATCGTCGAGGGCCTGCTCTCCCGCGGTGACCGCCGCATCGGCGCCGTCATCCGCGCGGTCTACGACGACGGCGGACGCTTCGACGGCTGGCGCGAGCACTTCTCCTACGACCGCTGGATGGCCTGCGCCGACAAGGCCCTGGCCCCGTACGGCGTGGACGTCGACTGGTACACGACGCGCGAGCGCACGTACGAGGAGGTCCTGCCCTGGGACCACCTGGACTCCGGCCTCGACAAGGACTGGCTCTGGGAGGACTGGCAGGACGCCCTCGACGAGACGGAGGTCGAGGACTGCCGCTGGACGCCGTGCTTCGACTGCGGCGTCTGCCCTCAGATGGACACCCACATCCAGATCGGCCCGACGGGCAAGAAGCTGCTGCCCCTGACAGTGAAGAACGCGGCACCGGCGCCGACCGGTCACTCCCACTGACCCGCACACGCGTACGGCCCCATCGAGCCCCCTTCCGGACGGGAGGGGGCTCGCGGCTGTTCCGGGGCGCTGAGCCGGCGTGGCGGAGCAGCGCGGCGGGCGAGGGCGTCAGCGGTCTGGATCTTCGGCGTGCGGGCTGTTTGGATGCGGGCGTGTCGAGTGTCCTGCCGTTCGTGATGTGTGCCCTCTTCGGGGCCTTGGTGGCCGCCGTGTATCTCAACGAGCGGCAGGGGCGGCTCGCCGCTCGGTTTCTCGACGGGCGGCGCATCGCGATTCCCTGCCGGATCAGTGCGGCGGGGTCCGAGCGGTGGGTGCGTGGGTCCTTCGTGATCGCGTCGGGGGTCTGGTCGTGGGAGCGGCATCCGTCGCACGTTGGCGGGCCGGGTCTGCCGTCCGATGCGCGGCTCGTGCGGGTGCGGAAGCCCGACGGGCGGGAGCGGAACCGGCTTCATCACCGGGCGCTGGTGGTGGAGTGCGCTTCCGGTGAGGGGGAGTTCCGGTTGGCCCTGGTGCCGGGGCAGGTGGAGCACGTCGTGATGGTGCTCGCTCCGGCCGGGTGAGGGGTCAGGCGGTTGTCGGTCCGGCCGGGTGAGGGGTCAGACGGTTGTCGGTCCGGGGAAGCCCAGGGTGTTCAGGAGCGCTCTGAACAAGTCCTCGGCGAAAGGCTCTTGGGAGCGCAGTACCTTCTCGATGGTGGCGCGCTCGGCCGGGGGGTGGACGCCGGCGGCGGTGGCCCAGGTGAGGGCGCCCTCGGCGTCCTCGGGGACGGCCTCGTCGAGTTCGGCGCGCTTGCGGCGCACCGCCTCGTGGAACGCCGGGGTGTAGAGCCAGGTGATCGGGTCGTCCACGTCGTCGGGCTCCTCCACGAGCAGCCGGGCCACCGCGTCCAGGTTCAGCCACGCCTGCCAGCGGCGGCCCGTGGTGTCCAGCCCGGTCACGAGGGCCAGGTCGCTGTCGGAGACGTCCGCGACACAGGCGGGGGCGCCGGTCCGGTCGACGAGGGCCGGGAGCCGTTCCACGTTCCAGGTGCCCTGCCGGAGCTGCACCGTCCGCCAGCCGCCGGGCCGCCGCTCCTCCGGGCCGACGGCCTCCGCGGCGCCGTCGAACACCGGGATCTCCCGCAGCGGACGGCTGCTGCGCGCGAAGACCAGATGCCCCGAAAATCCCATGGGTCCCCCTCCCACTCGTTGCGCGCACCCTACCGACCGGCACTGACAGCGCGGCCTCGCCTTCGCCTGAGTGGCGGCGCTCCGATCGCCGGGGTGATCGCCCCTCCCCAGCTTGGCCTCAGCCGTCGAGGAGGTGGGGCACATGCCGGCGAACCAGCCGCCCGCGGGTGGTCCTCAGTGGGGTCCGCGCGACAGTGGTCAGTCGCCCGGCGCGGGTGGCCGCCGCCGTCCGGACCGCCGCAGAAGAAGCGCCGTAGCCGGGGCTGCCTGTGGGCATGGGAGGCCGTCGACTCCGGTGGCACGCGGCTGGCCAACGGGACCGAGCTGGAGACGGCGGTCCAGCCGGGGCAGACCACCAAGGGTGAGACGCCGACCACCCTGAAGACCGCCCAGGGCGTCAAGCTCAACATCACCAGCTTCAACCGGACCCGCTCGTACTGAGGCAGATCTCTCCCTCGCGCGTGCATC
The DNA here is from genome assembly GCF_001509795.1 of Streptomyces sp. NRRL WC-3605. Taxonomy (GTDB): domain Bacteria; phylum Actinomycetota; class Actinomycetes; order Streptomycetales; family Streptomycetaceae; genus Streptomyces; species Streptomyces viridochromogenes. The sequence continues at coordinate 36,010 of NZ_LLZN01000113.1, forward strand.
CGTCCAGGCCGGCGCCGCGTCTACGCCGGTATGGATCTGGAGAAAGCGCCGCCGCCGCGCGAGGAGCCCGAAGGGTGCCTGGTGGTCGCGATCCGCATACCCGTGCGCATCGTCGTCCTGCTGCTGGTCGTGCCGGTGCGGATGGTGTGGGACGCGCTCGTCGTCGGCGGGCGCTTCCTGCGGGACGTCGTGCTGCGCCCGCTGGGGCGGGCCCTGTTCGTATGGCCGTTCGTCGCGCTGTGGCGGTACGTCCTCGCGCCCCTCGGCCGGGGGCTCGCCTGGCTGGGGAACGCGCTGTTCGTCGTACCGCTCGTCTGGCTGTACCGGTACGTGCTCACTCCGCTCGGCCACGGGATCGCCGCCGGTCTGACGTGGCTCTACGCGCGCGTGCTCGCGCCGGTCGGCCGGGCCGTCATGTGGGTCCTGCGGGGGATCGGCGCGGTCCTCGCGGCGGCCGGACTCGGCGTCCTCGCGGCGCTCGGCTGGCTGGGGCGGTACCTCCTCGTCGTCCCCGCCATGTGGCTGTACACGTGGATCCTCGCACCCGTGGGACGCGCGATCGCCTGGACCGTGCGGATCGTCGCCACCGGCATCGGGGCCGGCCTCTACTGGACGCTCCGGGTGCTGTTCGTGCTGCCCGCCGTGGGGCTGTACCGCTGGGTGCTGGCTCCCGTCGGGCGGGTCCTCGCCGTCATCGGCAGGGAGGTCGGGGAGGCCCTCGGGCACGCCTGGAGGGTCGCGGGACACATCTCGCGCGCCGTCGGGCGCTTCCTCGGGACCCTCTTGCGGTGGATCTTCGTGGAGCCGGTGCGCTGGGTGTACCGGACCGTGCTCACGCCGGTCGGACACGTCGTACGGGATCTCGTTCTGCAGCCCGCCGCCCAGGCCGCGCGTGCTGTCGGGCGGGCGACCCGGCAGGCCCTGGCGTCCGTCCGGGAGTCGGCCCGGCAGGCCCGCGCCGACGTGCGCCGGATGCTGTTCGGGGAGCCGAAGCAGCGCGAGATGGTGGACCGGCGGGAACCTCCGGCCCGCGAGACACGTACTCTTGGTAGCAGTACGACCGCTCTCACGAAGGACTGAACGACACTGGGCAAGCGACAGCCCGAAGGCCCGCCGCCCGCACCCGCGGTGCAGCGCATCCGACTGCGTTACACCAAGCGCGGCCGCCTCCGGTTCACCAGCCACCGTGACTTCCAGCGCGCCTTCGAGCGTGCGCTGCGCCGCGCCGAGGTGCCCATGGCGTACTCGGCGGGGTTCACGCCGCATCCGAAGGTGTCGTACGCCAATGCCGCACCCACCGGCACGGGCAGTGAGGCGGAGTACCTGGAGATCGCGCTCACCGAGGCGCGGGATCCGCAGCAGCTCAGGGCGCTGCTCGACGAGTCGCTGCCCGCCGGGCTCGATGTCGTGGACGCGGTCGAGGCCCGGACCTCCGGGCTCGCCGACCGTCTCACGGCGTCCGTCTGGGAGCTGCGTCTCGACGGGGTGGAGCCGGCCGACGCCGCGCGAGCGGTCGCCGCGTTCCAGGCCGCCGAGACCGTCGAGGTCCAGCGCATGACCAAGAACGGCGTACGCACTTTCGACGCCCGTCCCGCGGTCGCCCATCTCGAGAGCGTCCAGCATTCGGAAACACACAGTTCGCAGGCTGATAGGCCGACGGACCGGCCCTGTGCGATACTGCGGCTGGTTGTTCGGCACGTGACGCCTGCCGTACGACCCGACGACGTCCTGTCCGGTCTCCGCGCCGTGGCCGACCTGGCGCCGCCGGTCCCCGCAGCGGTGACCAGGCTGGCGCAGGGGCTGCTCGATGAAGAGACCGGCACGGTGACCGACCCGCTCGCGCCCGACCGCGAGGCAGCGACGGCCCCAACCGAGGCCGGGACCGCTGCCACCGCGACGGCGTCGGCGTAAGGAAGTTCCGCGTAGGGACGGACGTCGAAGCGCCGCCCTCGTACTCGGGAGCCACCTGGGTCGGGCAGCGCACCGACCAGAAGACTTTCGCCAGGCCGTGCGCATGAGGCGTACGGAACCGGCGAGACAGGACACAGAGAGCTCCCGTGCGGCGCCCGCGCCCCGGACGGCGGCAGTCGCGCATCGCGCGAGCCGCGGACGTCACCGGCACACCACCGGACCAGGCGCGGCGCCCGGGAGCCTGACGGGAGAAACGCCCGCATGCTCGAACCGACCGAACCCACAGAGTCCGCCACGGACTCCGAACTGAACACTCCGAGCGACACCCTGCCGCCGCGCCGCCGGCGCCGTGCCGCCTCCCGGCCGGCGGGACCGCCCGCCGCTGCCGCCGGGACGCAGCCCGCGGAGGTGGTCGAGCCGGCCATACCGGCCGCCGAGGTCGACGAGGTCGACGAGGAGAAGGACGACGTCGAGGCCGTCGAGGCAGACGTCACCGCCGAGGCCGAGGAGACCCCCGAGCCCGCGCCCCCGGCCCGTACGCGCCGGCGTGCGGTGCGCCGTGCGTCCGCGCCCACCGGTTCGCCGGCGGCCGAGGCGGCCGCCGAGACCGTGGTGCCCGCGACGGCCGCCGAGCCGGTCGTCGAGGAGCCCGCCCCGGCCACCGCCGAGGAGCCCGCCCCGCCGCGCACGCGCCGCCGGGCCACCCGCCGGGTGACCGCGCCCGCCGCGGCCCCCGCCCCCGCGCAGGAGGCCGAGGACATCAAGCCCGCCGAGAACGACGCCGAGACGGCCGAGACCGCCGCGGCCCCTGAGGCCGCCGCCGTCGAGGAGACCACGGAGGCCGCCCCGCGCCGTACGCGCCGCCGCGCCACCCGTGGCTCCGCCGCGCCGGAAGCCGTCCAGGCCGCCCCGGCCGACGAGGCGCCGGTGACCGAGCCGGAGCCCGCCCCGGTCGAGACGCCCGCTGAGAGCGCCGAGGCCGCCGCGTCCGAGGACGAGGCCGCCCCGCGTCGCACGCGCCGCCGCGCCACCCGCCGTACGGCCGCCCCGGCCGCCACCGAGGAGGTCTCCGAGACGGCTTCCGAGCAGGTCTCCGAGGAGACCGCCGCGGGGACGCCGGTGACCGCCGAGACCCCGGTGACGTCCGGTGTCGACATCGAGAGCCCCGCCGCGACCGGTGCCGCCGCCGAGGACGACGCCGCCCCGCGCCGCCGTCGCCGCGCCGTCCGCCGTGCCGCCACCGGCTTCGCCGAGCCCGCGCGGTCCGCCGCCGGTGAGGCGTCCGACGAGGCGCCGCGTCCGTCGCGGCCCGCCGTGGCCGTCTTCCAGGCGCCCGTGTTCACCGAGCCGCAGTTCCAGACGCCGCAGCGCGCCGCCGCCGAGGCCGCCGCCGAGGTGGAGACCGAGGACGACGAGGAGCTCCGCGAGGAGCAGCCCGCCGCTCCGCGCCGCCGTCGCCGCCGCCGTGGCGAGGACGTGGAGCCGCAGGCCGCTGCCGTCGAGCCCGCCGCCGAGGACGAGTCCGACGACACCGAGGACGGTGCCGAGGACTCCGCCGACGGCGACGAGTCCGAGGAGACCGGTTCGCGCCGTCGCCGCCGCCGCGGTGGCCGTCGCCGCCGTCGCGGTGACTCCGGCGAGCCGGACGCCGATGCCGACGGCAGCGACTCCGACGACACCGCCACCGAGGAGACCGCCGCCGCGCAGGCCGAGCAGGACGCCGAGGACACCGCCGAGCAGGAGGAGGAGGACGCCGAGGAGGCGCACGACGACTCCGCCGGGTCCGGGTCCAGCAGCAGCCGCCGGCGCCGCCGCAGGCGCCGTCGCGCCGGTGACACGTCCGTGGAGGCCGAGCCCGGCGACGGCGACCCCGAGCGCACCGTCGTCAAGGTCCGCGAGCCCCGGCCGAAGCCCGAGCCGTCCGACGAGGTGCAGTCCATCAAGGGCTCCACGCGCCTGGAGGCGAAGAAGCAGCGCCGCCGCGAGGGCCGCGAGCAGGGCCGCCGCCGCGTCCCGATCATCACCGAGGCCGAGTTCCTGGCCCGCCGCGAGGCCGTCGAGCGCGTGATGGTCGTCCGTCAGCACGGCGACCGTACGCAGATCGGCGTCCTCGAGGACAACGTGCTCGTGGAGCACTACGTCAACAAGGAGCAGTCGACGTCGTACGTCGGCAACGTCTACCTGGGCAAGGTCCAGAACGTGCTGCCGTCGATGGAGGCCGCCTTCATCGACATCGGCAAGGGCCGCAACGCCGTGCTCTACGCCGGTGAGGTCAACTTCGAGGCGCTCGGCATGGCCAACGGGCCGCGCCGCATCGAGTCCGCCCTGAAGTCCGGCCAGTCGGTCCTCGTCCAGGTGACGAAGGACCCGATCGGCCACAAGGGCGCGCGTCTGACCAGCCAGGTCTCCCTGCCGGGCCGCTACCTCGTGTACGTGCCCGAGGGCTCCATGACCGGCATCAGCCGCAAGCTGCCCGACACCGAGCGGGCCCGGCTGAAGACCATCCTCAAGAAGATCGTCCCCGAGGACGCGGGCGTCATCGTGCGCACCGCCGCCGAGGGCGCGAGCGAGGACGAGCTGCGCCGAGACGTCGAACGCCTCCAGCAGCAGTGGGAGGAGATCCAGAAGAAGGCCAAGAGCGGCAACGCCCCGACGCTGCTCTACGGCGAGCCGGACATGACCGTCCGGGTCGTCCGGGACATCTTCAACGAGGACTTCTCCAAGGTCGTCGTCAGCGGCGACGAGGCGTGGGAGACCATCCACGGCTACGTCTCGCACGTGGCGCCCGACCTGGCCGAGCGGCTCCAGAAGTGGACCAGCGAGGTCGACGTCTTCGCCACGTACCGGATCGACGAGCAGCTCGCCAAGGCGCTGGACCGCAAGGTCTGGCTGCCGAGCGGCGGTTCGCTGGTGATCGACCGGACCGAGGCGATGGTCGTGGTCGACGTCAACACCGGCAAGTTCACCGGCCAGGGCGGCAACCTCGAGGAGACCGTCACCCGGAACAACCTGGAGGCGGCCGAGGAGATCGTGCGCCAGCTGCGGCTGCGCGACCTCGGCGGCATCATCGTCATCGACTTCATCGACATGGTGCTGGAGTCCAACCGGGACCTGGTGCTGCGGCGCCTGCTGGAGTGCCTGGGCCGGGACCGTACGAAGCACCAGGTCGCCGAGGTGACCTCGCTGGGCCTGGTCCAGATGACCCGTAAGCGGGTCGGCCAGGGCCTGCTGGAGTCCTTCTCCGAGACCTGCGTCCACTGCAACGGCCGCGGTGTCATCGTGCACATGGAGCAGCCCACGTCCGCCGGTGGCGGCGGCGGTGGCAAGCGAAAGAAGCGCGCGCGGGCCGGTGCCGGTCCCGAGCACGTGCACGAGGCGTCCGTCGCCACCGAGCCGGCCGAGACGGCCGAGGAGGAGGCGGAGACGGAGGCCGAGGTCGCCGCCGAGGTCGCCGAGCCGGCCGCGCTCGCGGAGCCCGCGTTCTCGCCCGACGAGGAGCTGTACAGCAGCGTCGCAGAGGCGGAGGCCGCCGCGCGCGGCGGGCGTTCCCGGCGCCGCGGGGGCCGGCGCGCGTCGGCTCCGGCCGGTGCGCCGCGGAGGGCCGAGGCGGTCCCGACGGCCCAGGACGTGACCGTGGCCGAGGAGATCGCCCGTCCGGTCCAGCCGGAGCCGGCCGCCGAGGCGGCCGCCCAGCCGGCGGCCGTGGAGGACGCGGTCGTGCCGGCCGCACCCGCCGCCGAGGAGCCCGGCACCGAGGCGATCGCCGAGGAGGCCGCGCCCAAGGGACGGACGCGGCGCCGGGCCACCCGCAAGGTGTCCGCGCCCGCCGGGTCCCCCGCGGGGGCCGAGGCCGCCGTGGTGACGGTCGCCGAGACGGCGCCCGCGCCGGTCGCGGAGCCGGTCGCCGACCAGGCCCCGGCCGGGCAGGCCGAGGCGCCCGCCGAGCCGGTCGCGGAGAGTGCCGCCCCGGCCCGCCCGCGCCGCCGTGCGGTGCGCAAGGCCACCGCGCCGACCGCGTCGGAGGAGGCGGCCGTCATGGTCGTCCCCGCCGCCGACGAGGCACCGGCGGCCGACGAGGCACCCGCCGCCGACGAGGCTCCGGTGGCCGAGGAAGGCGCCGAGGAGGCCGCTCCGGCCAAGAAGACGGCCCGGAAGACGGCCAAGAAGGCCACCGCGAAGAAGGCCGCCACCAAGAAGACGGCGGCCAAGAAGACGGTCGCGAAGAAGGCCACGGCCAAGAAGGCGGCCAAGACCGCCAAGACGGCCGCGGCCAAGTCGACGGCGAAGAAGACCACGGTCTCCGCGAGCACCGACGAGTGACGCGTCCCGTGTGACACGAGTGCGGCCGGTCCCTGTGACCGGCCGCACTCGTTCGGGGCCGGGCCCGGTTTGACCCCCTCGGCAGCGGCCCCGTAACCTTGACCCTCGGTGTGTCCGTGGATATAGGACGCGCCACATCCCCGTAAACCTCGTCCTCCGACGCACCGGGTGCTTCGGAGAGGCTGTCCGCGTGCCGGGCGGCTGGACTGCGGGGGTGCCGTTCCCGAGCGAGAGAGTGAGATCCGCGTGTACGCCATCGTGCGCAGCGGTGGTCGCCAGCACAAGGTTGCTGTCGGCGACATCGTTGAGGTTGACAAGATTTCCACCGCCAAGGTTGGCGACACGGTCGAGCTCTCGACCCTGCTCGTTGTCGACGGCGACGCTGTGACCAGCGACCCGTGGGTGCTGGCCGGCATCAAGGTCCAGGCCGAGGTCGTGGACCACCACAAGGGGCAGAAGATCGACATTCTGCGCTACAAGAACAAGACCGGCTACCGCCGTCGTCAGGGCCACCGCCAGCAGTACACGGCGATCAAGGTCACTGAGATCCCCGCGGCTGCGAAGTAAGGGACTGAGGAGACATGGCACACAAGAAGGGCGCATCGTCCACCCGGAACGGTCGCGACTCGAACGCCCAGCGGCTCGGCGTGAAGCGCTTCGGCGGTCAGGTCGTCAACGCGGGTGAGATCCTGGTCCGTCAGCGCGGCACCCACTTCCACCCCGGTGCGGGCGTCGGCCGTGGCGGCGACGACACGCTGTTCGCGCTGCAGGCCGGTGCGGTGGAGTTCGGCTCCAGCCGTGGCCGCAAGGTCGTCAACATCGTCCCGGTCGCCTGAGTCCTCCGACTCACGGCCCTGTGCGCAGGGCTTCGACCGAACGATTCGCGAGGCGGACCTCACTTCCCGGTCGGGAAGGCGGGTCCGCCTTTCGCGTGTTATCGAAGAACCACCCCGTACTTTCTGGAGGCACTGACCATGACCACCTTCGTGGACCGCGTCGAACTGCATGTCGCCGCGGGTAACGGAGGCCACGGCTGTGCCTCCGTCCACCGTGAGAAGTTCAAGCCGCTCGGCGGGCCCGACGGCGGCAACGGCGGGCGCGGCGGCGACGTGATCCTCACCGTCGACCAGTCGGTCACCACGCTGCTCGAGTACCACCACTCCCCGCACCGCAAGGCCACCAACGGCAAGCCCGGTGAGGGCGGCAACCGCTCCGGCAAGGACGGCCAGGACCTGATCCTGCCGGTGCCGGACGGCACGGTGGTGCTGGACAAGGCGGGCAACGTCCTCGCCGACCTGGTCGGGCACGGCACGTCCTTCGTCGCCGCACAGGGCGGCCGGGGCGGCCTCGGCAACGCCGCGCTGGCCTCGGCCCGGCGCAAGGCGCCCGGCTTCGCGCTGCTCGGCGAGCCCGGCGACCTCCAGGACATCGTGCTGGAGCTGAAGACCGTCGCCGACGTGGCGCTGGTCGGCTACCCGAGCGCGGGCAAGTCCTCGCTGATCTCGGTGCTGAGCGCCGCCAAGCCGAAGATCGCCGACTACCCGTTCACCACGCTGGTGCCCAACCTCGGTGTGGTGACCGCCGGCTCGACCGTCTACACCATCGCCGACGTCCCCGGTCTGATCCCGGGCGCCAGCCAGGGCAAGGGCCTGGGCCTGGAGTTCCTGCGCCACGTCGAGCGGTGCAGCGTGCTCGTGCACGTCCTGGACACCGCGACGCTGGAGTCCGACCGCGACCCCGTCTCCGACCTGGACATCATCGAGGCCGAGCTGCGCGAGTACGGCGGCCTCGACAACCGTCCGCGGCTCGTCGTGCTGAACAAGATCGACGTACCGGACGGCAAGGACCTGGCCGAGATGGTGCGGCCGGACCTGGAGGCCCGTGGCTACAAGGTCTTCGAGGTGTCCGCCGTCGCCCACATGGGGCTGAAGGAGCTGTCGTTCGCGCTCGCCGACCTGGTCGCCAGGGCGCGGGCTGCGAAGCCGAAGGAGGAGGCGACGCGGATCGTCATCCGGCCCAAGGCCGTGGACGACGCGGGCTTCACCGTCGTGCGCGAGGACGACGGCCTGTTCCGGGTGCGCGGCGAGAAGCCCGAGCGCTGGGTGCGGCAGACGGACTTCAACAACGACGAGGCCGTGGGCTACCTCGCGGACCGGCTGAACCGCCTCGGTGTGGAAGAGGAACTGATGAAGGCGGGCGCCCGGTCCGGCGACGGCGTCGCCATCGGCCCCGAGGACAACGCGGTCGTCTTCGACTGGGAGCCGACGGTGATGGCCGGCGCGGAGATGCTGGGCCGCCGTGGCGAGGACCACCGCCTGGAGGAGCCCCGGCCCGCCGCGCAGCGCCGGCGCGACCGGCAGGCCGAACGGGACGAGGCGGCGCGGGAGTTCGACGACTTCGAGCCGTTCTAGCCGACGCCGATACGACCGGTGTGAGCGACGCCGGGGCCACCACGGGTGGTCCCGGCGTCGTCGTGTCCGCACCCTCCGGCCGGAGACGGTGGCCGGATCGGTGAACCGCGGGCAAACCCGTGGGGTTCCTGAGGGCAACCCCCGGGCGGCCCGGCGAGTCGTACTGGGCGGCGCGCAGGAGGATCTTGAACCTCGCCGCGTTTCCGTCGCCGTCCGACCAACGGAGTTGCCGTGCCCTCGCGTTCCCACCGTCGTACCCCGAACTCGCACCGCAGACGGCTGGGGCTCGCCACCGGGGCCGTGCTCGTCGCCGGGGCGATCGCCGTCCCCGCCGTGAACGCCGCCACGGAGTCCGCGGTGACCGCCAAGGCGAGCGCGAAGCGGCTGCACGACGACTTCAACGGCGACGGGTACGCCGACCTGGCCATAGGGGCGCCGGGCACCACCGTGAACACCCAGGCCCGTGCCGGATCGGTGAGCGTGCTGTACGGCTCGGCGAGCGGGCTGTCGACCTCCCGCAAGCAGGTGCTCAAGGGCCCGGGCGTCAAGGACCCCGAGGGCTGGCGGGGCCTGTACGGCAGCCATCTGGAGAGCGGGGACCTCGACGGGGACGGCTACGCCGACCTGGTCTCGGTGATCCAGGACTACAAGGTCGACATCGAGGACGGCTACACGGTCCAGGTCAACTGGGGCGGCCCCGACGGGCTGTCGGCCCAGCCGACGACCCTGATGTGGACGCCGCTGGTGCCCGCCGCGACCGGACTGTTCACCGTGGCGGACGTCGACGGCGACAAGCACCCGGATCTGGTGACGCTCAGCAACGACGACTGGCAGAGCTGGGACCCGGAGAAGAGCAACGGCGACGGCACGGTGTTCCACGGCCCGTTCGACCGCGAGGGGCGTCCCGCGAAGAAGGACTACTTCACCATCGCCGGGCAGACCCAGAGCTACCAGTCGCTGACCGCGGGGGACGTCGACGGCGACGGCGCCGCCGACCTCGCCGTGCGGACCACGAAGGCCGACGGCACCCGAGGCGTCGAACTGCTCCTGGGCGGCACGGGCGGCTTCACCCGCAAGGGCCTGCTCAAGGACGCCCAGGGCCGGACCGTCCCCGGTGAGGACGCGGCGATCGGCGACCTCGACAAGGACGGCTACGGCGACATCGTCGTCGGCCACTCCTCGGAGAGCACCACCGGACTGCCCACCAAGGGCGGCGCCGTCGCCGTCGTGTACGGCGGCCCGCAGGGCGTGTCCACCAGCCGCAAGGCGGTGTGGATCAACCAGGACACCGCCGGGGTGCCGGGCGCGGCCGAGAAGGGCGACGGCATGGGCACCGGGCTGTCCATCGGCGACACCGACGGCGACGGCTACCTCGACGTGGCGACCGGCCTGCCCGGCGAGGACCTCGACTCCGTCACCGACGCCGGCGCCGTGCTCGTGCTGCGCGGCGGCGCGTCCGGCCTGACCGGCACCGGCGCCAAGGCGTTCACGCAGAACACCGCCAAGGTGCCCGGCACCGCCGAGAAGGGCGACAGGTTCGGGGCGGACACCGCGCTCGTCGACGCCGACGGCGACAAGCGGAACGGGCTCGTCGTCGGTGACCCGGACGAGAACGCCACCGACGGCTCCGTGTGGGTCCTCTCCACGACGTCCACCGGCATCACCGCGACCGGCTCCTTCTCGTTCGGCCCCGCCACCATGGGCTTCACCGCGAGCAAGGCCCGCTTCGGCGCCGCCGTCTCCGGCTGACGGCCCACCACCTCCCCTCACCGCACAGAACTGGAGACCGAGATGCGCACTCATGGACGGGCATGGCGGGTGACCCTCGCGGTCGTGGCGGCCGCGACGGGCGCCGCCGTCCTCCCCGCGGCCCACGCGGCCGGCGCCACCCCCTCGGGCACCACCGGGATCAGGACCGACTTCAACGGCGACGGCTACGAGGATCTCGCGGTGGCCGCGCCCGACGCGACCGTGGACGGGAAGACCGGCGCCGGGTACGTCGCCGTCGTGTACGGCTCGGCGACCGGGCTGAAGCCCGCGTCGAGGCTGGTCCTCAGCCAGAACACGCCCGGCGTCCCCGACTCCGCCGAGACGGCCGACCACTTCGGCAGTGCGGTGAGCGGCGCCGACCTCGACGGCGACGGCTACACCGACCTCGTCGTCGGCGTCACCGGGGAGGACTCGGTCGAGGGCGGCGCGGAGACCGGCCTCGTGCAGGTCGTGTGGGGCGGCGCGAACGGGCTGTCCGGCGGGGCGGCGCTGGCGTACGGGAAGGACACGTACGACCGGCTCAGCGGCCGGGGCAAGCTCGCCGTCGGCGATGTGAACGGCGACGGGAAGGCCGACCTCGTCGTCGTGCAGGGCAGCGCCGATCTGCGGGTGGTCCGGGGGCCGTTCGGCCGGGACGGGGCCGCGCGGGGCGGCGAGGAGACCGTGCGGGACGACTCCGACGCCCGGTTCCTGGACCTCGCGACCGGTGATGTGAACGGCGACGGCGTGGACGACGTCGTCGGCACCCTGAACCAGGGCGACGAGTACGACGCCCGGCACATCGTCTACTGGCGGGGCACGCGCGACGGCCTCGCCGAGGGCACCGTCCCGCGCGACGCGCGGGGATGGCGGCTGCAGGGCGGTGAGTTCGCCGACGTCGGCGACGTGAACGGCGACGGGTTCGAGGACATCGTCGTGGGCCGTTCCGTCGACGGGTACGACAGCGACCTCGACACCCCGATCCCACTGGGCGGCCGGGTCGCGTTCGTCCCCGGCTCCGCGACCGGCCCGGTCGGCACCCAGGCGATGTACGTCAACCAGGACAGTGCCGGGGTTCCGGGTGCCGCCGAGCGGGGCGACGGCTTCGGCACCGACGTGACGGTGGCCGACGTGAACGGCGACGGCTACGCCGACGTCTCCGTGGGCGTGCCCGGCGAGGACTTCGACGGGCTGAGCAACGCCGGCGGCACCGTGGTCCTGCGCGGCGGCCGGGCCGGTCTGACCGGGGCCGGCGCCCAGGGCGTCAACCAGGACACCGCCTCGGTGCCGGGCGTGGCGGAGACGAACGACGTGTTCGGCGGCGCCACGCACCTCGTCGACGGCAACGGTGACGGACGCGCCGAACTCGTCGTCGGGGCGCCCGGCGAGAACGAGAACGCCGGGTCGGTGTGGCTGTTCCCCTCGTCGTCCGCCGGGATCGGCGCGACGGGCTCGTCCACCTTCGGCGCCGGAACCCTCGGCACGGTCGCGACGAAGGCGAGGCTCGGCGCCAACTTCGAGGACTGACCCCGGCGGCCCCGGCCGCCGACCGCGCGACCGGACCCCGTCGCGGCGCCCCCGCACCGGCGCACCCCACAGACGCGCCGGAGCACACCGCCGAGCCGTGACGGGTCCTCTGATGTCTCCCCATTTGTCATGCACGCGAAGCTCGCCGTTCAGCGCCGGGTCCGCCCGGGAGCGCGAGCATCCGAAGTGTCCACGAGGCAAGCCAGGCAGGGGAGTTCACCGATGACCGGGATATCCGGATCCACGTCGTTCGACCGGCGCCGAGTGCTCACCGCGGGTGCCGCGGTGCTCGGCGCGGCGGCCACCGCGCAGCTGTGGCTGCCGGCGGCCGCCCGTGCCACCGAAGAACCGCTGCCGGACGGGGTGTTCAGCCTCGGCGTCGCCTCGGGCGACCCGCTGCCCGACGGTGTCGTGCTGTGGACGCGGCTGGCCCCCGACCCGCTGCACGGCGGCGGGATGCCCGGCCGGACCGTCCCCGTCGACTGGGAGATCGCCGACGACGAGCGGTTCCGCAAGCCCGTGCGCCGGGGCACCGCCCAGGCCCGGCCCGAGCTGGGCCACAGCGTCCATGTCGACGTCCGCGGGCTGCGCCCCGGCCGGACGTACTGGTACCGCTTCCGCGCCGGCGGCCAGCTCTCGCCCGCCGGCCGCACCCGCACCGCGCCGCACCCCGCGAGCTCCGGCGGCCTGCTGCGCCTGGCCCTGGCCTCCTGCCAGAACTGGCAGCACGGCTACTTCACGCCGTACGCCGACATGCTGGCCCAGGACCCGGACGTCGTCCTGTTCGCCGGCGACTACATCTACGAGTCGACCCCGTCGTCCACCGGAGTGCGGCGGCACGAGGGGAGCGGTGAGCCGTACACCCTCGACCAGTACCGCAACCGGTACGCCCAGTACCGCACCGACCCCGACCTCGCGGCGATGCACGCGGCCGCGCCCTGGATCGTCACCTTCGACGACCACGAGATCGACAACGACTTCGCCGGCGAGATCCCGCAGGACCCGGACAAGCAGCCGCACGACGCCTTCGTGGCCCGGCTGACGGCGGGCTACCAGGCGTACTACGAGCACATGCCGGTCCGCGCGAGCGCCGTCCCCGACGGCCCGCACATCCGGATGCACCGCCGCCTGGAGTTCGGCCGCCTCGCGCGGCTCAACGTGCTGGACACCCGCCAGTACCGCAGCGACCAGGCCACCACGCAGGAGGGCGCCCAGGACCCCGCGCGCACCATGCTCGGCGCCGGGCAGAAGCGGTGGCTGCTCGACGGGCTGCGCCACTCGCCGGCCCGCTGGAACCTGATCGGCTCGCAGATCATGATGGCGGAGACCGACCTGAAGGCCGGCGAGGGCAAGCTCTGGTACTACGACGCCTGGGACGGCTACCAGGCCGAGCGCAACGCGCTTCTGGAGGAGCTGCGGCACGTCCGCAACCCGGTCGTGCTCACCGGCGACCGGCACTTCACGATGGTCAGCGATCTGAAGCGGGACTTCGCCGACCCCGAGTCCGACGTCGTCGGCGCCGAGTTCGTCGGCACGTCCGTCTCCAGCAACGGCGACCAGGACCAGGACGCCTTCCACCGGGAGTGGGACCCCAGGGTGCCGGACAACCCGCACTGGAAGCTGATCGACGCCCACCGCGGCTACCACCTCCTCGACATCCGCCGCGACGGCATCGACGCGCGCGTGCGGATCGTGGACACGGTCCGCACGCCGACGGCGACCGCGAGCACGCTGGCCCGGCTGCGGGTCGAGGCGGGCAGACCCGGCGTCGAGGTGGTGTGACCCAGATAACACCCGGCCGTGGCCCCGGAGTCCGGCGTCTCCGGGGTCACCGCACCGTGACCCGATCGCTGCGAAATCTCCATTCGGAATTCCCGATTGCGGACCGGCGGTGAATTGTGCGGCCCGGGTGCCGGCTGGGACGGGGCATTCCGTACGGATGTGAAGATACGCACCCACACCGTGGCGGTCGCGCGGTACACCGCGGCCGCCACGTCGCGTACGGTTCGGGGGACATCGTCCAGGGATCCCGTGGGAACGCCCGGACACCATGGCCCGAAGCCCCCGCGCCACGGCCGCGGTGAGCCTGTGCCGTTACTCACAGCAATTCCAGGGACCTTCGGAGTGCCTCTCGGCAAGGACCATGGGTACAAGGTGAATGACAGGTTGCGCGCACATATGCGGCCGAGGACGCTCACCTTGCACTGCGGTAACCCCAAGTGGGACCATTTCGAAGTTCCCAGTCGCCACAAGGTAGGTCACCTGTGTCCCAGCACATAGCCAAGCCCCGTACCACCGCAGTGATCCTGGCCGGTGGAACCGGTCAGCGCGTGGGTCTGTCGATCCCCAAGCAGCTGCTGAAGATCGCCGGCAAGGCCGTCATCGAGCACACCCTGACCACCTTCGAGAAGGCCGACTCGATCGACGACATCATCGTGCTGATGGCACCCGGATACGTCCCGGACATCGAGAAGATCGTCACCAAGGCCGGGTTCACGAAGGTCAAGAAGATCATCGAGGGCGGCGCCACCCGCAACGAGACGACCGAGCGCGCCATCGAGGCCCTCGGCGAGGGCCTGGCCGAGGGCGAGGACCTCAACGTCCTCTTCCACGACGCCGTGCGCCCCCTGCTCTCGCAGCGCGTCATCGACGACTGCGTCACCGCGCTGGACCGCTTCCAGGCCGTCGACGTCGCCATCCCGTCCGCGGACACCATCATCGTCACGCGCACCCACGGTGAGGACGGCGAGTTCATCACCGAGATCCCGGACCGCTCCCGCCTGCGCCGCGGCCAGACCCCGCAGGCCTTCAAGCTGTCCACGATCAAGCGCGCCTACGAGGTGGCCTCCGGCGACCCCAACTTCCAGGCCACGGACGACTGCTCCGTCGTGCTCAAGTACCTGCCGGACGTGCCGATCCACGTCGTCGCGGGTGACGAGTACAACATGAAGGTCACCCAGCCCGTCGACGTCTTCATCGCCGACAAGCTCTTCCAGCTCGCCTCCACCGCCGCCCCCGAGCAGGTGGACGAGGCGGCGTACCGCGAACTGCTCACCGGCAAGACGATCGTCGTCTTCGGCGGCTCCTACGGCATCGGCAAGGACATCGCCGAGCTCGCCGAGTCCTACGGCGCCCACGTCTACGCCCTGGGCCGCTCCACCACCGGCACCCACGTGGAGAACCCGGAGGAGGTCGACGACGCGCTGTCCAAGGCGTACGGCGAGACCGGCCGGATCGACTACGTCGTCAACACCGCCGGTGTGCTGCGCATAGGCAAGCTCGCCGAGACCGACAACGCCACCATCGAGGAGGCGCTGAAGGTCAACTACCTGGCTCCCGTGCAGATCGCGCGCTCCTCGTACAAGTACCTGTCCGAGACCAAGGGCCAGTTGCTCCTCTACACCTCCAGCAGCTACACCCGCGGCCGCGCCGAGTACAGCCTCTACTCCTCGACCAAGGCCGCCATGGTGAACCTCACCCAGGCGCTGAGCGACGAGTGGGCCGGCGACGGCATCCGCGTGAACTGCATCAACCCCGAGCGGACCGCCACCCCGATGCGCACCAAGGCCTTCGGCCAGGAGCCCGCGGGTTCGCTGCTCTCCTCCGAGGCCGTGGCCCGCACCTCGCTCGACGTCCTGCTCTCCGAGCTGACCGGACACGTCATCGACGTCCGCCAGCAGGACCCGACCGCGGCGGCCGGCAAGGCGTCCGGCTTCGAGCAGGCACTGGCCAGTGTCCTGGACCGCCAGGACGGCGTGGCATAATCACTCATCAATAGCCTTATGGAATTCAGGCCTCTGCGATTCTTTGTTCACAAAGAATTCACAGGGGCCTGAGTCCTTCCCTCTTCAGACCGGCCCCTCTCCCTGAGCAGGTTCTCCGTGATATCCACCGCTATTCGCGTCGCCCGGGTGGGCAGTGCGGCCGAGCTGGCCGCGGCGGTCCTCATGATGCTGGGATTCCCGGCACTCATGCTGGCCGCGCTCGTCCCGAGCATTCCCGCCTTCGCGGCGGCGGCCGCCGTGACGTACCTGGCGGACCACTATCTGCACCGCAAGGGCAGCTACCTGGTCAACCGCCTCAGCAAGGTCCGGGCCGGTCTGTCGATCCGCTTCCTGATCAGGGAGCTGCTGCTGCTCCTGCTGCTCGCCCGCCTCAGCCTGGCGGACAACCTGGTCTACTACGGCGCGGTCGCCTGCTTCATCGCCTTCTACGGCCTCCAGGCCCCGCACGGCGCGCTGGTCACCCTGATCCGCAACCGGCGCCGGATGCCGGTCGCCACCCGCAACGTCGACCTCGCCTCGCGCATCCGCATCCCGGACGCCCCGCCGCGCCGGCTGCTGCACCGCTCCGCCGAGAAGATGCTGCACCTCGACCTCGCGGCCGTCGTCGGCATCATCGTCTCCGCCTGGCTGGAGCACTCCGCCATCGGCTTCGTCGGCATCGGCGTCACGGTGGGCCTCGGCCTGCTCTACGTCCTCGCGCTCATGCCGTACGTGCGCGGCCGGAAGGTCCCGCCGAAGGCCGAGCTGGTCCTGGCCGCCGTGGACGACTGGCTGCGCGCCTACCGGCCCGAGACGGTGCTGTACTTCTCCGGCTCCAAGGACTCCGCGTACCAGGTCAACATGTGGCTGGAGACCATGGAGCAGCTGGACTCCAAGCCGCTGATCATCCTGCGCGAGCGCGCCATCCTGGCGAACCTGGCCCCCACCACGGTCCCCGTCGTCTGCGTGCCCGGCGGTGTGCACCTGATGAACCTCGACCTGAGCACCGTGCGGGTCGCCCTGTACGCCGCGAACGTCGGCAAGAACATCCACCTGCTGCGCGTGCCCACCATGAAGCACGTCTTCATCGGCCACGGCGACAGCGACAAGCTGGCCAGCGTCAACCCGTTCAGCAAGGCGTACGACGAGGTGTGGACCGCCGGCCGCGCGGGCCGCGACCGCTACGCCATAGCCGACGTGGGCGTCCGCGACGAGGACATAGTGGAGGTCGGCCGCCCGCAGCTCGCCCCCATCCAGACCTGGCAGGGCGTCCCCGAGGGCCGTATCCCGACCGTGCTGTACGCCCCCACCTGGGAGGGCTGGGACGGCAACCCCGGCAACACCTCGATCGTGCTCGCCGGCGAGACCATCGTCCGCAAGCTCGTCGCCGCCGACCCGCCGGTCCGCGTGCTGTACAAGCCGCACCCCTTCACCGGCACCGTCAACAAGGAGGCCGGCGCCGCGCACCAGCGGATCACCGCCCTGGTCGAGAAGGCCGCCGCCGAGCGCGCGGCCGACCCGCGCTTCCCCGCCGACGCGGCCGCGCAGGCCGCCGCCAAGGCCGAGCTGACCCGGATCGAGGCGCGGCTGGCCGAGCTGTCCGGCAAGGCCGGCACCAGCGGCGACGAGGCCGAGGCCACCCGCGACGGACTGCTCGACCCGGCCCGCCACGAGGAGGTCGCCCGGCTGCGCGCCGAGTGGAACGACGCCTACTGGCGCTCCTTCCCGGCCCACGAGCACCGCGTGATCACGGGCGCCGAGCCACGCCTGTACGACTGCTTCAACGTCTCCGACGCGATGGTCTCCGACATCTCCAGCGTCGTCTCCGACTTCATCGCCAGCGGCAAGCCGTACGCCGTCACGGACTCCGCCGAGCTGGGCGTGGAGGAGTTCAAGCGGCAGAACACGGCCGTGCGCGCCGCGACGATCCTGTCGAACCGGGCGGAGCCGCTGGGCGAGCTGCTGGACGCGGTCCGCGACCCGTCCGCCGACCCGCTGGCCGCCGACCGCACCGAGCTGAAGCGCTACCTGCTGGGCCCGGACGAGCCGACGTCCATCGAGCAGTTCAACGCGGCCGTGGCGGACCTCGGCATCAAGGCCGAGACCCGCAACGTGGGCCAGGAGTCGCGCACGGCGGCCGTACCCGCACAGCGGGTCGCGGCGGCCGGGGACGATGTGACGGCCTAGCCGGCGCGGAAACGCGGAAACGCGGCGCGGCCCCCGAGGAAATCATTCCTCGGGGGCCGCGCCTTTTCTTTTGAACTTCTTACTTTTCCCGTCGGCTGATTTCCCGATCCGCCTTCGGGTTGTGATCTGACTCACCAAAACCCGCCCCGGAGGCAACCTGTCGCATCGACCGCCCGTCTAGTAGGTAGCGAATGAGGCGATACGGGGGAAATATGCCATTGACGAGGGGGAAACGTGCCGCAGCCTGATGTGTCAGTGATCATCGGGGCGTACGAAGCGATGCCGTATCTGGTCGAGTGCCTCGCGTCGGTCGAGGCACAGACCATCGACCAGGGGCGCATCGAGGTCATCACCGTCGACGACGGTTCGACGGACGGTACGGGGGAGTACCTGGAGGAGTTCGCGGCCCGGTCGGCCATGCCGGTGACCGTGATCAGGCAGGAGAACTCGGGAGGCCCGAGCGGCCCGCGCAACGTCGGCCTGGGGAAGGCCACCGGACGCTATGTGTTCTTCCTGGACGCCGACGACCGGCTCGGTCCCGAGGCGCTGGAACGCATGGTCGCGATGGCCGACCGCAACGGCACCGACGTGGTGCTCGGCCGGATCGAGGGCGTCAACCGCGGTGCGCCCAAGTCGATGTGGGGCCGGACGCTCGATCGTACCGACGTCTTCTCGTCCAACATCCGGTACACCCTGAGCGCCCAGAAGCTGTTCCGCCGCGAGCTGCTGACCCGGCACGGCATGCGCTTCGACGAGTCGCTGTGGACCGGCGAGGACGCACTGTTCACCATGGAGGCGTACCTGCGGGCGGACGGGGTCTCCGTGATCGCCGACTACACCTGCTACTACCTGGTGGGCCGCGACGACGGCAAGCACGTGACGAAGAGCGGCGGTTACGAGCTGCGCTTCGACTCGGCGCGCGCCCTGATGCACCTGATAGCCGAGCACGTACCGGCGGGCGAGCACCGCGACCTGCTCATGACCCGCCCCTTAGTGGTCACCCTGCTCCCGCAGTTCGGGCCCCGGTTCGCCAAGGACAGTGAGAAGGTCCGCCGGCGCAAACTCGAACTGGCGAAGCCCCTCATGGACGCCTACTGGACCCCCGGCATCGCCCGCCGGCTCAAGGTCGAGGAGAGGCTGCGGCTGCACCTCGTGGCCGAGCAACAGCCCGAACTCCTGGTGCCCGTGGCGAAGTTCCTCAAGGACAAGGAGCAGCCGGCGGCCCTCCTGGAACGCGGCGGCCGCCGCCTCTACCTCGCCTACCCGCACTTCCGCGACGCCGCGGCCGGCATCCCCGACTCCGTGTACCTCGCGGAACCGCGCGAGGCCCGCGCCTACCCCGGATACCGGGAGGGCGGCGCGGGCTCGCTGCTGAGGAGAGCGGCGCGCAAGGCGCGGCGGATGCTGAGATCCGCCGCCGCTACGGGTGGGCGCGCTGCGGCGGTGTAGCGGACCGCCGCTGGTCGGGGATCTCGGTGGGAGCCTCCGCCGCCGTCCGCTCCGTCATCCGCGCCCGGTGCGCCAGGGCGGCCGAACACAGCTCCTGGACCGCCCGGTTGAAGCGCTCCTGCGCCGCAGGCTCGTCCGGTCCCAGCAGGTGCCGCTTCAACTCGGCGCGCTCCTGGACCAGTTCGTCCTTGCCGGGGTGGCGCACCGCGTCGAGCAGGGCGGGCACCCCGGCCGCGTCCGGGCTGAGCACGGTCGCCGCCCGCACGGTCGGGAAGGTCTTGCGGAACACGTCCTCCGCCAGTCCGCTGGTGTTGGCCACCGCGTACGGCTTCCCGCTGACCAGGAACTCGCTGATCACACTCGACACATCGCTGATCAGCAGGTCCGCCTGATTGAAGCAGGAGTACAGGGTGGGCCGGGCGTCGAGGACGATCTGGTGCTCGCCCTCGGGCAGTGACGCCCAGTACGCCTCCTCCCAGGCGGCCGTGGCCCGCGCCACCGCCTCCGCCCGCCCCGGCTCCGGCGCCGACTGGACCAGCATCCGCTCGACCTGGTCGGCGCCGGGCCGCCCGGCGAGCGTGGTCAGCCGGTCCAGCTCCCCGGTCAGCGCGGCGAGTTCACCGGTGTCGCGGGTGCGGGGCACGGCGCGCTCACGGTTCGCCGCCCGGATCAGGTCACGGATGCGCTGGTCGGCCGCCCCGGCCCGCGGGTCCACCGAACCGGTGAGCGGATGCGGCTTGTACAGCACCCGCACCGCGGGGTCGGCGAGCAGCGCCCGCACCACGTTCTCGCCCGCCTCGATCACCGAGGTGTTGGCCGGGTTGCCGTCCCAGCCCTCCCAGGTCGGCGCGTACAGGACGGTCGTCCACGGCCCGGCGGGCGGCCCCTGGTACGGCAGGACGCCGTCCAGCTGCGGGCGGCCGATCTCCACGACGTCCTTGTCCTCGACGCCGACCTCGGCGTACGCGTACCGTTCACGCGCCGCCGGACCGGCCACCCACACCTCGTCGTACGCCTTCGCGTACGGGTTGCACGACGACAGCTTGTCGCTCTCCCCGTGGTTGACGAAGGTGTGCTTCAGCGTGGGGATGCGCAGGACCTGCGAGGTCTTCCCGGAGTTCGAGGGGTGGATGAGGACCTGGAGCGACGACTCCTCCAGGCGCATCAGCGTGGACACCTTCGGCAGGCACAGGATCGGGACGTCGGTCGGCGCGATCTTCTGCACCATGAACCGCTCGCGCAACACGATCAGGGGCCGCCCCTCCAGCTTCGCGAGCGGCTCGAGCCACATGTTCGCCTGGTAGGCCGAGGACGCGCCGCCGGAGAAGTACAGCCCCGCCGTCGGCCGGTACTCCGCCAGCCAGGCGTCCAGCCACTCCAGCGCCGCCCGCTCACCGACCGGGCGGCGGCTCGGCAGCAGCCGCAGCAGCAGGTCGGCCAGGCCCAGGACGGCCAGCCCCAGGGACAGGGCGACACCGAGGGCCGCGCACCGGGGGTCGCCGGTGGCCGCAGTGACGAGCAGGCCCACCGTGGCGGGCAGCCCGAACAGCAGGAGCCGGGGGCCGGGGCGGCGCAGCAGCAGTGGAGGCGCGGGGGACAGGCGCAGCGCCGAGGCGTCGATGTTGCGGGTGACGACCGGCAGCGTGCGAGTGCGGCGGACCAGGACGGACACGGCCTGGATCGCGCAGTGCAGGGCGTAGAAGGCGAGCAGGCCCCCGACGAGCGGGGTGTACAGCGGCTCCTGCTGCTCGCCGAGCCGCAGCAGGGCCACGACGAGCAGCAGGTCCCGCAGGACGTGCCGCACGGTGATGTCCGCGTGCGACTTGGCGAACGCCGTCAGCACGACCCGCTGCCAGCGCAGCAGCACGCCCTCGACGGCCAGGGAGACCGCCGTCGCGGCGAGCAGCAGCGGGACGTGCGGGCGCAGCGCCGCGCCGGCCTGGACGCAGAAGGCGGCGGCCAGCAGGGCCGTGACGAGTGCTCCCGCCGGGACGCGGGACAGGGGTGCGGGCAACGCGGTCACTCCAAGGTCGGCGCGGGACGTCGTGCGTCCGGTTCAACGCTCGGTGGCCCGGAGACGACACGCTCGCGTCGCCGGACGCCTGGAGTGACCGTGGTGCCGCGGGGTGCCTACCGCTGCAGCGCCCGGCGGATGGGGGCGCCGACCACTCGCCGCGCCCGCCGGTAGACCGACTTGGGGAGCGCGCCGCCGCCGGGCGTGGCCCGGTCCAGGTCGCGCCGCAACCGCTCGTTGTCCTTGGCGAGTTCACCGACCCGGCGCTGCAGGAAGGCGAACCGGCCCGCCATCGACGCGAGGTCGAACTCGTTCCAGGGGCGGATGCCCGCCGGGAAGGTGAGCGACCGCATCCGCTCGTCGAAGGCGGCGCCGCCGTCGCCGTGGGTGAAGGTGTTCTCCAGGCCGTTGCGGTCCAGGAACGCCGTGAACCGCTCGAAGCGCTCGTGGTGCCCGCTCATCAGCGGGCCGAAGTCGGCCTGCTCGTACAGCGACGCCGGGTCGAGGTCCTCGGGCAGCTTGTCGATCCGGTGGTGCGGTATGCCGAAGTACCGGCACAGCTCCAGCGTCCGCGAGTCCCCGCACAGCACGGTCGCCGGGGTGCCGGCGAGCAGCGCGGCGATGTTGCCGTGGATGCGGGAGCCGAAGGAGAAGTCGAAGCCGCGCAGGTCGTCGATCCAGGTGACCGGGTCGATGTAGACGCGGACCTTGTCCTCCCGGTACATCGGGTGCTCGGGATGCGTCGGCATCGCCGTGACCCGCCCGTTCGGGTCGGACAGGTCCCGCCAGTACAGCTGCCGGGCGTCGCTGAGGTTCTGCCCGATGAAGCGCAGGTGCGGATAGCGGGCGTGCGCCCGGTTCAGCACCGTGTCCAGGCCCTGCGACTTCACGGCGCTGTGCGAGCCGTTGACGGCGATCCGGGAGCCGGGGCCGAGGGCCGGCTCCTTCTTGGTGACCGTGAGTTCCTTGCCGTACAGGAACAGCGACGGGCAGCCGATGACCTCGACGTCCCGGAAGCCGAGGCCGTTGAGGTACTTCTCGGTGAACTCGCCGCGCACGCCGATCGAGGCGCTGCGGTCCAGCACGGCGGAGACGAACGCGCGCACGGCCGGCTCGATGCCCTTCAGCCGTGCCGCGTTGTAGCCGAGCCCGGCCTGCGCCCCGACGCCGACCACGACCACGGGGATGCGCAGCTTCTCGACCAGCCGCGTCAGCCGCTTGAGCTGCGGCTCGAACGACGGTCGGAACGCGTTCGCCAGTGGAATGACGAAGGCGTCGAACTCCTCGTTGATCCTGCCCGCCGCCGAGACGTCCGTGCGGATGCCGTTGGAGACGACCTCCGTGCGCGGGGTCTCGAGGATCTTGTGGGTGGCGTCGCTGAAGATCAGGTTGCCGGAGTTGGTGGCGATGACGTCCTGTTCGAGCGCCTCCTCGACGGAGACGACGTCGTACGGACTCTTGCCCGAACGGAGGAGAAGGCGCCGTGTGCTGCGATGATCCTGGGGAGCTTGTGACACGACGTCACCCTAGATTTGCCGCAACTTTGATTTCCATAGGCAACCGACGCAACCTTTTCCCCGTACGCGGGTCGTGAGCAAGCGGTTACCCCCGGCCCTGTCCGGGAGCTGGAATGCCCGCGCGCCGCACGATCCCCTTCGCGTAGATTGCCGGAAGGGGAAACGGCGGACACGAGGGAAAAGAGCAGAGGTGGCAGGGGCAAGGCAGGGCGTGCGCGAGGCCCGCAGGATCGTCGTCAAGGTGGGCTCGTCGTCGCTGACCACCGCGTCCGGCGGCCTGGACGCCGACCGGGTGGACGCGCTGGTGGACGTCCTCGCCAAGAGCCGCAGCGGCGGGGAGCGGGAGATCGTCCTCGTCTCCTCCGGCGCCATCGCCGCCGGTCTCGCCCCGCTGGGGCTGCGCCGCCGCCCCCGTGACCTGGCCCGGCAGCAGGCCGCCGCCAGCGTCGGCCAGGGCCTGCTCGTCGCCCGCTACACCGCCTCGTTCGCGCGCTACGGCGTCCGCGTCGGGCAGGTGCTGCTCACCAGCGACGACATGAGCCGCCGCGCCCACCACCGCAACGCCTCGCGCACCCTCGACAAGCTGCTGGCGATGGGCGCCTTCCCGATCGTCAACGAGAACGACACCGTCGCCACGGACGAGATCCGCTTCGGCGACAACGACCGGCTCGCCGCTCTCGTCGCCCATCTCGTCCACGCCGACCTGCTGGTGCTCCTGTCCGACGTGGACGGCGTGTACGACGGAGACCCCAGCAGGCCCGGGACCTCGCGGATAGCGGAGGTGCACGGCCCGCAGGACCTCGCCGACGTCGAGATCGGCAGCGCGGGCAAGGCCGGCGTCGGCACCGGCGGCATGGTCACCAAGGTCGAGGCGGCCCGCATCGCCGCCGCCGCCGGCATCCCCGTCGTCCTCACCAGCGCGGTCCACGCCGCCGAGGCGCTCTCCGGCGGCGACACCGGCACGTACTTCCACGCCACCGGCAAGCGCTCCGCCGACCGTCTGCTCTGGCTCCAGCACGCCTCCACCCCGCAGGGCTCGCTGACCCTGGACGACGGCGCGGTCCGCGCGGTCGTCGAGCGCCGCACGTCGCTGCTGCCGGCCGGAATCGCCGCCGTGGAGGGGGAGTTCAGCGCGGGCGACCCGGTCGAGCTGCGCGACCGCACCGGGCGCGCCGTCGCCCGCGGCCTCGTCAACTTCGACGCCAAGGAGATCCCCCAGCTGCTCGGCCGCTCCACTCGCGAACTGGCACGGGAACTGGGCGCCGAGTACGAGCGGGAGGTCGTCCACCGCGACGACCTGGTGCTGCTGACGTCCTAGGAGGGCCGTGTTCCGTCTGTTGGCCGTCCCGCACGCCCCGCCGCCGCGCCGGACGGCCGAAAACAGGGGGAACACCCCGTTGCGAACGTCGTCATGAGGTGGACGTTCCGCAAAACCGCCCCGCGGGCCCTTGCGGCCTGCTCAACTTTGTCTCACGGACACATTCCGCCGACCGTCCGGTCGGTCACTGCGTGAAGGAGGCCGTCGTGAGACGAGTGCGCCCTGGAACGGCGCCCCGCAGTGCCGGTGGGGCCTCGTCCCGCGCGGCCGGTGAGGAGCGCGCCTTGACGAGCGTCGCGGCCGGCGACCGGTTCGAGCGGCCCGAGGAACTGCCCCGCCTGTGGCACGTCACCCTCAGCGTCTCCGGTACGGAGGCCCCGCTGAAGGACGTCCGCCGCTCGCTCGAACAGCTGGCCCACGACCACCCCTTTCTGCTGACCAGCCGGTACGCGAACGACCACGCGGAGATCCGCTACTGGGAGGAGGCCCGCGACCTGCACGACGCGGCCGCCGTCGCCCTGCGCCTGTGGGGCGAGCACCGCCAGAGCGCGGGCCTGCCGCCGTGGGAGATCGTGGGTCTCGAGGTCATCGACCGGGAGACGTACCACCAGCGCATCGCCGAGGGGTACGGGCCGCTGCCGGCCACACCGGTGGGCGTCCACCCGTTCTGACCGCCGCCCGGCCCGCGGACGCGTCCCGCGGGCCCGTCTCGCGGTGCGGAATACGCGCGGGAACCGCGCGGCGGGCGCACTACCCTTTCTTGTATGACCTCGCTCTCCCCGTACGACGCCATGACCCCGGTCACCCAGGCCGCCTATCGCGCCAAGGCCGCCGCGGCCGACCTGGCCCCCCTGCCGCGGGCCGAGAAGGACGACGCGCTGCTGGCCATCGCGGACGCCCTGGAGGTCCGCACCAGCGAGATCGTCGAGGCGAACGCCAAGGACATCGCCAAGGCCCGCGAGGCCGGCACCAGTGAGTCGATCGTCGACCGGCTCACCCTCACCCCCGAGCGGGTCCGGGCCATCGCCTCCGACGTGCGGGACGTCGTCGCGCTGCCCGACCCGGTCGGCGAGGTCGTCCGCGGCTCGACCCTGCCCAACGGCATCGACCTGCGCCAGGTCCGCGTCCCGCTGGGTGTCGTCGGGATCATCTACGAGGCCCGCCCGAACGTCACCGTGGACGCCGCCGCCCTCTGCCTCAAGTCCGGCAACGCCGTGCTGCTGCGCGGCTCGGCCTCCGCGTACGAGTCGAACTCCGCGCTGGTCCGGGTGATCCGGGACGCCGTCGGCGGCGCCGGGCTGCCCGCCGACGCCGTGCAGCTGGTGCCGGGCGAGAGCCGGGAGAGCGTGCGCGAGCTGATGCGGGCCCGCGGCCTGGTCGACGTGCTGATCCCGCGCGGCGGTGCCTCACTGATCCAGACGGTCGTCGCCGAATCCACCGTCCCGGTGATCGAGACCGGTACCGGCAACTGCCACGTCTACGTCGACGCCCACGCCGACCTCGACATGGCCATCGACATCCTGATCAACTCCAAGGCCCAGCGCGTCAGTGTCTGCAACGCCGCCGAGACCCTCCTCGTCCACCAGGACATCGCACCCGAGTTCCTGCCGCGCGCCCTGGACGCCCTCGCGGAGGCCGGGGTGACCGTGCACGCCGACGACAGGGTGATGGCGTACGCCAAGGACTCCAAGGCCACCGTCGTCGAGGCGACCGCGGAGGACTGGGAGACCGAGTACCTCTCCTACGACATCGCCGCAGCGGTCGTGGACTCGCTGGAGCGGGCGGTCGAGCACATCCGCCTGTGGACCTCCGGCCACACCGAGGCCATCGTCACCACCTCGCAGCAGGCCGCCCGCCGCTTCACCCAGCTGGTGGACTCCACCACGGTCGCGGTGAACGCCTCCACCCGGTTCACCGACGGCGGTCAGTTCGGCTTCGGCGCGGAGATCGGCATCTCCACCCAGAAGCTGCACGCACGCGGTCCGATGGGACTGCCCGAGCTGACCAGCACGAAGTACATCGTCACAGGTGACGGGCACATCCGACGCTGATCCGGGGCCCTCTCCCACCCGGCCGCCGGGCGCCCGCGAAGATCCTCGGGGGCGCCCGGCGCACAGCCGGGGCATATGCGTCCGACACGCGCCCCCGCACGCATCCGCGCCCCGGGAAGGCGTCTCAGCAGGCGGATGAATTTCCATACCGTCTGCCCAAAATGACCCCCCAGGTCTACGCTGGATCCGTGCCGGAGGACGTGGGGGGCACGCCGTTCCCTGACGGCTGGGAGCCCGACGACGACCACGACCACGGGGTGCCGGACGAAGAGTTCGCCTCCGTGGTCTTCGACGAGGCCTTCGTACGCGCGGCCGTGGTGCACGAGCCCACCGCCGTGGAGCGCCTCCTGGCCGCCGCGCAGGCGAGAGCCGAGGCCTCCGAGGCGGAGGCCCGCAGGGCGCTGGGCCGCGGCGACCGCTTCGACAAGGCCTACGGCGAGCTCACCGGCTTCGGCCACGCCCCTGACTTCGACGACCTGGACGACCGCGACCGCCTCGAGGACGGCTACGGCGGCTCCGGGGCGTTCGGCAAGCAGGTCCGCTGGCATCGCCCGGTCGCCTGGGTCCTCGCCGTCGTGATGGGCGTCGGCATGGTCGCGCTGGCCTTCGCCGCCGTCTACCGGGGCGCTTCCTCCAGCAGCGGCGACCAGGCGCCGGTCCCGGCCACCACCGGACTGGAGCAGGGCGGCGGACCGGTGCCCTCGGCCTCCGCCGACTACTCCCGGCCGACCGTCTCGGCGATCCCGCGCACCCCCTGACGGAAGGGGCTCGGACCCCGGACGAAGGGGGGACCGCCCCCTTTCGGCCGACCGGCCGAATCCGATGAGTACCTGTCAGAAGTTGTCCTGTGGGCGGGCGTTTACCCGGGCTCCGCGCGACCTACCCTGAAGATATGGGAGGGTCAGGAGACCCACCTGAGGGGACACCCGAAGGCGGCCCCGGAGGTGGCGAGGACGAATACCGGTCCGTCGTCTTCGACGAATCGTTCGTGCGGGCTGCCCGCCTCCAGGAGTTCTCCGCCCAGGAGCGCATCACCGACCACGCACCCGCCGTCCGCCGCCTCCCGCCGCTGCGCAAGGGACTGTCCCGGCAGGCCCTGATCCTCGTCCTGCTGATGGCCGTCGCCTTCGGCACCGCGATCTACATGGGCGTACGGCATCCCTACCAGGCCCCGGACGGCTCCGGGCCGCCCGCCGAGCCGCTGCGCATGACCGTCATCCCGCTCTCCCCTCGCGGCGAGGTGCCCGGAGCGGACGACACCGACCTGCTGTACGCGCGCAGCCCCGCCGCGCAGTTCCGCATCGGCGCCGAGGGCATCCCGCTGCCGGCCGCCCGGCGCACCGCGCACTTCTCGGACAGCCAGGTCACGGGCGCGCTGACGATCGCCAAGGACTACATCGTGCGGTCCGCCCTCTACCCCGAGGTGCTGACCGGCGACCAGACCCGCCCGGTGCGGATGCTCCTCGACCCCGACCAGCTCGACCAGTTCGACCGGAGCTTCAGCCACCCCGCCCCGGACGGCCGGCACGCGCCGACCGGATGGCTGGTGCGCTTCGACCCCACCCAGGCGGAGCTCGCCGACCGCGGCATCCGGGTGCAGGGCACCCTCCAGGCGGCCGAGACCGACGCCGCCACGCTGGAGGTCACCGCCGACCACACCTTCGTCTACGCCCTGCGCCCCGTGCGCGAGGCCACCGGCGGACGGAAGGCCGACGCCTCGCTGTTCACCCTGCGGCGGGAGCTGCACTTCCGGTTCGACCGCGAGGACCTGCGGCTGCACCAGGCCCAGCTGGTCGTCTCCTACGTCCAGGCCGGACCGCTGTCCTGCGCCGAGGACTCCGTGAACCGGCTGCACCCGCTCCTGGCCGGCCAGACCGCCAAGGAGGGCGGACCGGCCGGGACCGACCCCTACGCCACCGGCGGGGCGACGGCCCTGTGCGGCTCGCTGGCGCCGGGGTCCCAGCCGAAGGTCTGAGCCGTACGCCTCAGGCGGTGCCGCCCGCGGCGCCCTCCCCGTCCTCGCGCGCGTCCCCGTCCTCGCGCGCCGGCCCGTCCTTCGGCGCCGGACCCGAGCCGGTGAAGCCGCCGAAGCCCCTGCGGACCCGGCCGCCCAGGTCGCCCGCGCCGCCGGCGATGTCCGAGACCAGCTTCATCAGCGGGTCCTTGGACGACTTCACATGGCCGGCGTAGTGGGACGCCGAATCACGGAAGGAGTCCGTCACCGACGTGTCCTTGTCCTCGGAGCGGCGCGGGTAGTGGCCGTCCATGATCCGCTGGAAGTCGCGGGACTCCGCCCACCGCTTCAGCTCGGCCGCGCGGACCGTGGTGAAGGGGTGCGAGCGGGGCAGGACGTTCAGGATCTTCAGGACCGAGTCGCGCAGGTCGCCGCCCGCCTCGTACTCCTCGGCCTGCTTCAGGAAGGCGTCCACGTTCATCTCGTGCAGATGGTGGCCGCCCGCGAGCTTCATCAGGCCGCGCATGGACGCCTGAAGGTCCTGGCCGACGAGCAGGCCGGCCCGGTCGGCGGAGAGCTCGGACTTGCGGAACCACTCCCGCAGCGCCGTCACGATCGCCATGATCGCCAGGTTGCCCAGGGGGATCCAGGCGACCCGGACCGCGAGGCTGGTCAGGAACAGCAGGATCGTGCGGTACACCGAGTGGCCGGAGAGCGCGTGGCCCACCTCGTGGCCCACGACGGCCCGCATCTCCTCCTCGTCGAGCAGCTCCAGCAGCCCGGTCGTGACCACGATGATCGGCTCGTCCAGGCCGATGCACATCGCGTTGGGCACCGGGTCCTGGTTGACGTACATCGGGGGGACCTTCTCCAGGTCCAGGATGTAGCAGGCGTCCCGCAGCATGTCGTTCAGGTGCGCGAACTGCTCGTCGGAGACCCGGACCGAGTCCGACAGGAACAGCAGCCGCAGACTGCGCTCGGGCAGCAGGCCGCTGAGCGCCTTGAAGACCGTGTCGAAGCCGGTGAGCTTGCGCAGGGCCACCAGGGCGGAGCGGTCCGCGGGGTGCTCGTACGCCCGCGAGGAGATCCCCGGGAAACGCGTGCGCCGCCTGCTCGGCACCTGCTCCCGCCCGCTGTGCTCGTGGCCGTCGGACATGTCTTTCCCCCATGTGCGTGAGTGTGGCCTTTTGCGGACCCTTGTGCGGCCCTTTGCGTCCCCGAGGCTGGGCCCAGCCTAGGCGGAGTTACCGTGGACGGGCACTACAGCGAAGGAGTTCGGCGTCATGGAGCACACCACCGCGGCCGCCTGGGTCACCGAGGCCGCACGCGCGGCCGAGCAGCCGGGGTCGGGCAATCTGCTCCGGATCGTGCTGATCGTGATGGTCGTGGGGTGTGTGCTGACCGCGTGGTTCCTGCTGCGGGGCTACAGGCAGAAGGACGACTGAGCCCCGGGGAAGGTTCCCCGGGTGGGCCGGAGCACCACCAACGGTGGAGTCGGCGTGATCGCCGTCATGGCGGCCGCATACGATGAGCCGACGTCTTTATCCCGCCCACACCGATAGGTCACGCCGAAGATGAGCTTCCACAGCGCAGCTGCCCAGTTGGTCACTCTCGCCGCCGAGGGCGAGGAGCACGGCGGCAACCACGACAGCATCAGCCCGCTGCTCACCGGCGGCGGTGCCTTCGTCATCCTCCTGCTGCTGCTGTGGATCACCACCCGCTTCAACCGCGACCGCTGATCCCGGCCGGTCCTCAGGCTCCGCCCGCGCGACCGCCGGCCGGGGCTCTCAGGCGGGGCCGGTAGGGTCTGCACGCATGGGAGAGCAGGACATGCCTACCGGCCCCGGCAACGGACCGACGAACCCCGGCAACGGACCGACGAACCCCGGCAAGCGCCGTCTCGGCGTCATGGGCGGAACGTTCGACCCGATCCACCACGGCCACCTCGTCGCGGCCAGCGAGGTCGCCGCGCGGTTCCACCTGGACGAGGTCGTGTTCGTGCCGACCGGCCAGCCGTGGCAGAAGAGCCACCGGCACGTCTCCCCGGCCGAGGACCGCTATCTGATGACGGTCATCGCCACGGCGGAGAACCCGCAGTTCTCCGTCAGCCGCATCGACATCGACCGCGGCGGCCCGACCTACACCGTGGACACGCTGCGCGACCTGCGCGCGCTGAACCCCGACACGGACCTCTTCTTCATCACCGGCGCCGACGCCCTCGGCCAGATCCTGACCTGGCGCGACTCCGAGGAGCTGTTCTCCCTCGCGCACTTCGTCGGGGTCACCCGCCCCGGCCACCAGCTCGACGACGCCGGCCTGCCCGAGGGCGGCGTCTCCCTGGTCGAGGTCCCCGCGCTGGCCATCTCGTCCACCGATTGCCGGGCGAGAGTCGCGAAGAAGGACCCCATCTGGTATCTGGTGCCGGACGGTGTCGTGCGCTACATCGACAAGCGCGAGCTGTACCGCGGCGAGTGAGGCGAGTGAGCCGAGAGGGGCTACGGTGAACGACCGATACGACGCGGGCTACGGGGACGGGGGTTACGGGGACGTCCCGTACGAACTGGTCGGCTACGACGAGTACGGGCAGCCGGTGTACCGGCAGGTCCCGGCGCAGCAGCAGCCCCAGCAGCACTACGACCCCTACGCTCAGCAAGGCTACGGATACGACGCGTACGCGACCGGCGCCCAGCAGCAGACCCCGCCGTACGACCCCTACGGCGACACCGGTCCGCAGGCGCCGGCCTCCGCCTACGACCCGTACGACACCGGCACGCAGGCGCCCTACGACCCGTACGGGCAGACCGCCGCCAGTGGCCGCCGGCCCCAGGTCGCCGAGCAGACCGCCTACATCCCGCAGCAGGCCGGCCCCGCCGAGGAGCCGGACACCGGCACCGAGGAGCGCGTCGACCGGGACTACCGCACCGAGCAGTTCGCGTTCGTCGAGGAGCCCGACCAGGACTCCGAGGACGTCATCGACTGGCTGAAGTTCACCGAGAACCGCACCGAGCGGCGCGAGGAGGCCAAGCGGCGGGCACGCGCGCGCGTGATCGCGCTCGTCGTCGTCCTCGCCCTCGTCGCGGCCGGCGGCGTCGGCTACCTCTGGTACGCCGGGAAGCTCCCCGGCCTCGGCTCGTCGGACGGTAAGACGAACAGCGCGACGCCCGCCGGCGCGCAGAAGCGCGACGTGATCGTCGTCCATCTGCACAACACCGCCAAGGGCGGCACCTCCACGGCCCTGCTCGTCGACAACACCACCACCCAGCAGGGCACCACCGTCCTGCTGCCGAACTCCCTCGCCCTCGGCTCCGACGACGGCAGCACGACCACCCTGGCCAAGTCCGTCGACGACGACGGCTCCTCCGGCACCCGCGACGCCATCGACACCGTCCTGGGCACCGAGATCCAGGGCACCTGGCGGCTGGACACCCCTTATCTGCAGAACCTCGTCGACCTGATCGGCAACATCGAGGTCGACACCGACACGAACGTGCCCGACCCCTCGGCCAAGTCCAAGGGCGCCGCCCCCCTCGTCCGCAAGGGCAAGGCGCAGACCCTCAGCGGCAAGACGGCCGTCGCCTACGCCACCTACCAGGGCTCCGGCGAGGCCCAGAACGCCCAGCTCCAGCGGTTCGGACAGGTCGTCCAGGCCGTGCTGCGCAAGCTGACCTCGGACGCGGGCGGCGCCACCACCACCGTGCGGACCCTCGGCATGATCATCGAGCCGCCGCTGACCGAGAAGGACCTCGGCGCGTTCCTCGCCCGGCTCGCCGACCTGGCCAAGGGCGGCGACTACAAGACGGCCCTGCTGCCCGTGCAGGACGACGGCACCCTCGGTCAGGAGGCCAGCGCGAGCGTCGTCAAGGACGTCCTGGGCGGCACCGCGAAGAGCCCCGACAAGGACGCCGCGGTCCGCGTGTCCGTCCGCAACGCCACCGGCGTCAAGGACAACTCCGCCAAGGCGCGCGTGGTGCTGCTCAACGGCGGCTTCACCTTCCTGGAGGGCGGCACCGCGTCCGCCGCGGCGGCCAGCCAGGTCCGCTACGCCGACGCCGCCGACAAGGCCGACGCCGCCGAGGTCGCCAAGACCCTGGGCCTGCCCGCGGGCGCGGTCCGCAAGGGCGAGGTGTCCGCCAACGCGGATGTGACGGTGGTCCTCGGACAGGACTACGACCCGTCCCCGTGAGCACCCGGCACCCCACGCGCGGCGCTCATCGCGTGGGGTGCTGTCACCGGTCCGTGAGACCCTTGGAGGCAAGTGTCCACCGACCGAAAGCCTTGTAGTGACCGCTACCGACCGTTCGACCGAGCTCGTCCGCACCGCCGCGCAGGCCGCCGCCGACAAGCTCGCGCACGACATCATCGCCTACGACGTGAGCGACGTCCTGTCGATCACCGACGCCTTCCTGCTCGCCTCCGCGCCCAACGACCGCCAGGTCAAGTCGATCGTCGACGAGATCGAGGAGCGGCTGAACAAGGAGCTCGGCGCCAAGCCGGTGCGCCGTGAGGGCGACCGCGAGGCCCGCTGGGTGCTGCTGGACTACGTCGACATCGTCGTCCACGTCCAGCACAGCGAGGAGCGCGTCTTCTACGCCCTGGAGCGGCTGTGGAAGGACTGCCCCGAGCTCGACCTGCCCGAGGACGCCAAGGCGACCCGCGGCAAGGCCGCCGAGCACGCCAAGCTCCAGGCCGCGGAGGAGGCTGCCGAGCTGGACGGTGAGTGGCGGTGAGCGCCACCGGTGAGGTGACCCCCGGCCGCCCCGGCCGGGGCCGCCGGCTCATCCTCTGGCGGCACGGCCAGACCTCGTGGAACGTGGAGCGCCGCTTCCAGGGCTCCACGGACGTCGACCTGACCGAGGTGGGCGTCTCCCAGGCCCGCCGCGCCGCCCGGCTGCTCGCCGGTCTCAAGCCGGACGCGATCATCGCCTCCGACCTCCGGCGCGCCGCCCGCACCGCCGCCGAGCTGGCGGAACTCACCGGCCTCGAAGTGACCCACGACGAGGCTCTGCGGGAGACCTACGCGGGTGTCTGGCAGGGCCTGACGCACGAGGAGATCATCGGCCGGTACGGCGAGGAGTACGCCGCGTGGAAGCGCGGTGAGCCGGTCCGCCGCGGCGGCGGCGAGCTGGAGACCGAGGTCGCCGACCGCGCCGCCCCGGTGGTGCTGCGGCACGCCGAGAAGCTCCCCGCGGACGGC
This sequence comes from Streptomyces sp. NRRL WC-3605, assembly GCF_001509795.1. Classification (GTDB taxonomy): domain Bacteria; phylum Actinomycetota; class Actinomycetes; order Streptomycetales; family Streptomycetaceae; genus Streptomyces; species Streptomyces viridochromogenes. The sequence goes on from NZ_LLZN01000113.1 coordinate 69,376, forward strand.
ACGCTCGTCGTGGTCAGCCACGGCGGCACGCTCCGTACGACCATCGGCCGCCTGCTGGGTCTGGAGCCGCACCACTGGGAGAGCCTGGGCGGCCTGTCGAACTGCTGCTGGTCCGTCCTCGGCGAGGGCGCCCGCGGCTGGCGTCTGCTGGAGCACAACGCCGGCACCCTGCCGGAGCCGGTGCTCGGCGACGACGACTGACGCCGACGGTCCCGGCCGGGGCGGCCCGGGACCCGGATTTCACTTTCCGGCAGGTCGCAGGCTAAAGTTCTTCTTGTTCGCCCCGCTGAGCGGGAAGAACGGCGACAAGGGGCTATAGCTCAGTTGGTAGAGCGCCTGCATGGCATGCAGGAGGTCAGGAGTTCAATTCTCCTTAGCTCCACAGCGAGACAACAAGATCCCGCCGATCGATCAGATCGGCGGGATCTTTGGTATCCGGCACGGGTGCCCTGACCAACGTCCTCCGGTACGAGGCCGGTTCGCACGGGACACGTCCCTCGCGAACTGTTCCGCTCCTGCTTGAGTGACTTGGGCCCCGCAGGCGTATACCTCTTCAGGAGGCGTCCAGGCGCGGTGGACGCGCGGTCCCGTACGCCGCCGGGCCCGCCGTGTCCGGACTGGTACTGAGGCGTCGCTGACCGTATTGGCCCGGCCGTGGCAGAATCAAACGGCCGGAAGGGGGCGCGTCCCGACGGGAGGGAGCAGTGATGCCTGCGAGCATCCTCGGAGAGGTCGGTCACCTCTCCGAGACGGCATTGGCACGGGACACGATCACTCGCCTCAGCTGCCCTTCCTGCGGTTCCGCCCACGTCGCCCAGCTTCTCGGGGACAACGGCGGGATCTCCTACGTGTGCACGGCCTGCGGCCACAGCTGGAGCTGATCGATGGGTGCACACAGGCGAAAGTGCGACTGGTGCGGCAGCGGAACGCCGATCGTCCGTGACATGGAACCGGTGAACCCCGACTACCAGTACTGGTGCGAGGAATGCGCGCGGGCGCTGATCATAAAAGGCGACCCCATCGAGACCTACCGGGAACTCGAGGGGGAGCCGATCTACGGACGGCTGCTCGAGGAGCACTGCACGCTCAAGCGCTTCTATTCCTTCGTCACGGCGTGACGCGTCCCGCGGGTCCCTCAACTGTCATGAAATCCGACATTGATGGACACATCGGGCGCGCGGGTAATGGATTTGGTGCTGCACCCCCTCGACCGGTAAAGTTGGCGTCGCCGCCGGGGAAACCGGGCGGACGAAGCAAGGGGCTATAGCTCAGTTGGTAGAGCGCCTGCATGGCATGCAGGAGGTCAGGAGTTCAATTCTCCTTAGCTCCACAGTGAGATCCCCCGGGTCGACTAGACCCGGGGGATCTTTTTCATGTGCCCGCCGCGCGGGTGCCGTTGCGCCGGCGACGCGGGAACGGGACGCACGAAGGGGCCGCCCGGATCGGACGGCCCCTGCACGCGCGTGTACGGCCCCTCAGCGGCCCAGCGCCCGCCGGCCCCGGCCCTCGCGGCCCTGGGACAGCACCGGCAGGTTGGAGCGGGTCGGAGCCTGCGTCCGGGTGTCCTCCTCGATGCGCAGGGCGAGCGCCGGGCAACGCCGCACCGCCCGCAGGGCCTTGGCCTCCGCGTAGCGCGGCACCATGGCCTGGGCGACGGTCGGGAAGCCGTCGGCGCCGAGCTGGAAGACCTCCGGGAGGATGTCCGCGCACAGGCCGTGGCCCCGGCACAGCGTCCAGTCGACGAAGATCTTCTGCCGGCTGGGGCCGCTCTCCTCGGCCTCGGCGCCGCCCGGGATGCCCGTCGGAGCCCTGCCGCCCTCGAACAGCGGCAGAACGCCCTCCACGGGCCGTCCGCAGCCGTTGCCGAGGACATGGGCGGCGAGGTCGTCCGTGAACGCCTTGATGGTCGACTCGAGGAACATCGCCGAGCCGTCCGGGTGCGAGCAGGCGCCGCGCCGCTTCACGTTCTTGGCGACCTGCTTCAGCGCCTCCAGGGCGGCCGGGCCACCGCCGTTGATGATGTCCTCCAGGCCGCGCGCCGCGGCGGGCAGACCGAGGTAGCACGGCCCGCACTGGCCGGCGCTCTCCTCGGCCAGCCACTGCGCCACCCGCAGCGACTCGCCCAGCGGGCAGGTCTCCTGACTGATCGGCAGAATGGCGCCGGCGCCCAGCGAACCGCCCACCGCGTCCAGTGAGTTGCGGGAGACGATCGCCTCGTTCACCGTCGCCGCGTCGATCCACTTGCCGTGGTAGCCGCCGGTCAGCACGCCCTGCGGGATCGGCGGGGCCCCGGCGAGCTGGAGCACGTAGCGCAGCGGCACGCCCGTGGGGACCTCGATGACCATGGGGCGCGCCACCGCGCCGGAGACCGTGAGCATCACGGTGCCCGGCTCGTCGTACAGGCCGGTGTTGCCGTAGCGCTCCGGGCCGATGCGGGCGGCGATGGCCAGCTGGGCGAACGTCTCGGCGTTCGACAGCAGGGTCGGCGCGCCGCCGACGCCGTTCTGCGAGGCGCTGACCTTGCGGCCGGGCGGGATCGCCGGGCCGCCGTCGATGGAGCGGATCAGGGACGCGGCCGCGCCGGTCACCATGCGCACCGGGTTGCGCTGCACGAACGCGCGCAGCGCCGAGCGGCGGCTGTTGCTCAGGCCGCGTTCGGCGAGCGCGGCCTCCATGGACCGCTGGGTGGACTCCCGGGTGACCCCCACCACGAGCGTGCGGGCTCCCAGGGCCTCGGCGACCAGCAGGGCGCCGTCCAGGATCAGGTGCGGGGCACGGTTGATCATCACCGTGTCCTTGCGGCAGGCCGGTTCGTCCTCACTGCCGTTGACGACGACGACCGGCCGCACCCCGCGCTTGATCGCGGACTCGGCGACCGAGCGCAGCTTCTTGTGGAAGGGGAAGCCCGCGCCGCCGCGCCCCTTGAGGTTGATGTTCTCGGCGAGCTTCGCGAGCTGCTCGCCGCCCATCGGTTCCAGCGGCCCGTGCACCTTGAGGTGCATGGGCAGGTCGAGCCGTTCCACAAGGTCGAAGCCCGACGTGAGCTGGGGAAGACCGACCACGCGGACTTCGGGAACGTCGGGCAGGGCCTCGTTCACTTAAAGCCTCCGGAAGGCGTGTTCCAAGGTTCGCCCGGACCCGGTGCGTCGAAGTCGTAGGGGGCACCGGGCATCGTTTGGGTGGCGGGACCGCTGTTGTTGTACGTGTCGTTCTGGTTGTACGTACCGAAGACGGCGTTTGTCTCGGAGGTGTCGTACACATCACTCGACCCGTAGCCCGCCGCGCCGCCACCGTAGGACGGGGCGCCCTGGCTGCCGTAGGCGGGGATGTTGTTGAAGCCGGTGTCGTTGAGCGGGTCGTAGGCCGAGGGGGGTGCCTCGCCGACCGGCGGCGGGGAGGGGATCGGCCAGCTGCCCGTGCCGCCGTCGCGCGGGACGGCCTGGGTGGGCTGGGTGTCGAACGGCAGGTCCATCCGGGCCGTCCGGTCTCCCGCGTACGGCTCCTGGCCGCCGCCGGAGCGCGGGGAGACGGCCCGGTAGGCGGCGGCGAAGCCCCCCGTGGTCTCGGCGGCCGACGGGGGCTGGGCCGGCATGCCGGGCAGGGGTCCGCCGCGGCCGCCGCGGTCCTCACGCGAGGAGCGCCGCTCGGCGCGCGGGCTGTCGGAGCCCGCCGCGGCCGATCCGGCCGCCGCCCGCGCGCGGCTCTCCTCGAGGCCCTCGCGGACGCCCGGCTCGTTGCCGATGATCTGGGCGAGCCGGTCGGCGAACTTCCGCTTGACCGGGCGCGGCGCGGCCCGCAGGGCGAGGGCGGCGGCCACGCCGACCACGCACAGCTCGTAGCTGACCATGAAGAAGGTCTTCGCCGGGCGCCCCGCGAACAGGCCGTGGATCAGGGCGGCGCACCAGGCCGGGTAGGCCAGCATGTGCATCGCGCGCCAGCGGGCGGCGACCGGCGCGGGGGAGGCGAACCGGTTGCGCAGGGCGCCGGTGACGCCGACGAAGATCATGAGCAGAGCGGCCATCGAGCCCAGGCCGATCAGGAAGGCACTGCCCGGGATCTCGTCGCCGCCGAAGAACACGAGGCTGAACGGGATGACCGCGGCCATGAAGCTGGCATGGTCCAGTGCCAGTTTGACGCCGATGTGCACCAGCAGGAACGCGATCGAGGCCACGGCGGTGACCCGGTGGACACCCTGGGCGATGATCCGCTGGCGGGTGTCGAGGATCATCCGGTCCTGGGCGACCAGGCCCCAGATCACCGAGCAGGTGAGACACACGAGCGACAGGACGCCGGCGCCGAAGTTGAGGAATTCCTGGAGCCAGGCGCCGCCGAGCAGGACGACCAGGGGTATGAGCAGCAGAACGGCGGCCGTCGCCACCCCGTAGGCCGACCGGCCCGGCTGGGGGAGCGAACTGTTACTACGACGAGGGTTCATGGGGGCAACTCCGAGCGGTTCGGGAAGGCGGTCCCGGTGCCGCACTCTAAGTGGCTCCATACCGGGGGGTACGGCGTTTGAGTTATTGCGTTGTTATCTACGGGCCGCGAGGGGCGTCCGATGTCCCTTAGCGTCTGTTACGCCAGGTAACAATTGAACATCGTTCAGCTTTTCCATGTCTTCACAACTCTCAGGTACGCAGCCGGAGGCGCGGATGTTCACGCGCGCGCCCACCGGAAGTCCGTCGCTCCCCGCTCCGGCGCTGCGGTACCCTGACGCCATGCGTGCCGTACGCCTTCTGCTTAGCGAGCCGCGCTGATCACTCCCGACCACCGGGCGATTCGGATGGTCGGCATCGGCGCGGCGTCCCCTCCTGTGCGAGGGGATTTTTCGTTTTTCGACAATCGCAGCCGCGGGCAGAGACGATCGATGGAGCTTTGAGGATCATGAGCGAGACGAACCCCGCTGCCGCCGCCGAGGTGGCCGCGCCGCACCGCTACACGGCTGCCCTGGCGGCCGAGATCGAGGCACGCTGGCAGGACTTCTGGGACGCCGAGGGCACGTACGCGGCTCCCAACCCCAAGGGCGATCTGGCGGGCGACCCCGAGCTGGCCGCCAAGCCCAAGAAGTTCATCATGGACATGTTCCCCTATCCGTCCGGGGCCGGCCTGCACGTCGGCCACCCGCTGGGGTACATCGCCACCGACGTCTTCGCCCGCTTCCAGCGCATGACCGGGCACAACGTCCTGCACACCCTGGGCTTCGACGCCTTCGGCCTGCCCGCCGAGCAGTACGCGGTGCAGACGGGCACGCACCCGCGTGTCTCCACCGAGGCCAACATCAAGAACATGCAGGTCCAGCTGCGCCGGCTGGGCCTGGGCCACGACAAGCGCCGGTCGTTCGCCACGATCGACCCGGACTACTACAAGTGGACCCAGTGGATCTTCCTGCAGATCTTCAACTCCTGGTACGACGACGAGGCGGGCAAGGCCCGGCCGATCTCCGAGCTGGTCGCCGCGTTCGAGTCGGGTGAGCGGGGCGTCCCCGGCCACACGCGCGCGTGGAGCGAGCTGAGCGCCGCCGAGCGCGCCGACGTCCTGGGCGAGTACCGGCTGGCCTATGCCTCCGACGCGCCGGTCAACTGGTGCCCCGGGCTGGGCACCGTGCTGGCCAACGAGGAGGTCACCGCCGACGGGCGCTCAGAGCGCGGCAACTTCCCGGTCTTCAAGGCCAAGCTGCGCCAGTGGAACATGCGCATCACCGCCTACGCCGACCGGCTGCTGGACGACCTGGACGCCCTGGACTGGCCCGAGGCCATCAAGCTGCAGCAGCGCAACTGGATCGGCCGCTCCGAGGGCGCCCGCGTCGACTTCCCGATCGACGGAGAGAACATCACCGTCTTCACCACGCGCCCCGACACCCTGTTCGGCGCTACCTACATGGTGCTGGCGCCCGAGCACCCGCTGGTCGAGAAGTTCACCCCGGACGCCTGGCCCGAGGGCACCCACGAGGTGTGGACCGGCGGCCACGCCACGCCCGCCGAGGCCGTCGCCGCCTACCGCGCGCAGGCCGCCTCCAAGTCCGACGTCGAGCGCCAGGCCGAGGCCAAGGACAAGACCGGCGTCTTCACCGGCTCGTACGCGACCAACCCGGTCAACGGCGAGAAGGTCCCCGTCTTCATCGCCGACTACGTCCTGATGGGCTACGGCACCGGCGCGATCATGGCCGTCCCGGCCCACGACTCGCGCGACTTCGCGTTCGCGCGCGCCTTCGAACTGCCCGTCGTCTGCGTGGTCGAGCCCACCGACGGCCGCGGCACCGACCCCTCGGCGTGGGACGACGCCTTCGTCTCCTACGACGCGAAGATCGTCAACTCCTCCGGCGACCACGTCTCCCTGGACGGCCTGGGTGTCGTCGAGGCCAAGGCGCGCATCACCGAGTGGCTGCAGAAGGAGGGCCACGGCGAGGGCACCGTCAACTTCCGGCTGCGCGACTGGCTGTTCAGCCGCCAGCGCTACTGGGGCGAGCCCTTCCCGATCGTCTACGACGAGGACGGCATCGCCCACGCGCTGCCCGAGTCGATGCTGCCGCTGGAGCTGCCCGAGGTCGAGGACTACAGCCCGCGTACCTTCGACCCGGACGACGCCGACACCCAGCCCGAGACGCCGCTGTCCCGCAACGAGGACTGGGTGAACGTCACCCTGGACCTGGGCGACGGCCCCAAGCGCTACCGGCGCGAGACCAACACCATGCCCAACTGGGCCGGCTCCTGCTGGTACGAGCTGCGCTACCTGGACCCGCACAACGACGAGCGGCTGGTCGACCCCGAGATCGAGCAGTACTGGATGGGCCCGCGCGCGGGCATGCCGCACGGCGGTGTCGACCTGTACGTCGGCGGCGCCGAGCACGCCGTGCTGCACCTGCTGTACGCCCGCTTCTGGTCCAAGGTGCTGTACGACCTGGGGCACGTCTCCTCCGCCGAGCCGTTCCACAAGCTGTTCAACCAGGGCATGATCCAGGCCTACGTCTACCGCGACGCGCGGGGGATCGCCGTACCGGCCGCCGAGGTCGAGGAGCGCGACGGCGCCTACTGGTACCAGGGCGAGAAGGTCTCCCGGCTGCTGGGCAAGATGGGCAAGTCCCTGAAGAACGCCGTCACTCCGGACGAGATCTGCGCCGAGTACGGTGCCGACACCCTGCGCCTGTACGAGATGGCCATGGGCCCGCTGGACGTGTCCCGGCCGTGGGACACCCGCGCGGTGGTCGGCCAGTTCCGGCTGCTGCAGCGCCTGTGGCGCAACGTCGTCGACGAGACCACCGGCGAGGTGACCGTCGTCGACGCCGAGCCCGACGAGGAGACGCTGCGCGCCCTGCACAAGGCGATCGACGGCGTGCGCGGCGACCTGGAGAACATGCGGTTCAACACCGCCATCGCCAAGGTCACCGAGCTGAACAACCACCTGACGAAGGCGGGCGGCGCCGTCTCCCGCTCCGTCGCCGAGGCCCTGGTGCTGATGGTCGCGCCGCTGGCCCCGCACATCTCCGAGGAGCTGTGGCGCAAGCTGGGTCACGCGGACTCGGTCGTCCACCACGACTTCCCGGTCGCCGACCCGGCGTACCTGGTGGACGACACCGTCACCTGTGTCGTCCAGATCAAGGGCAAGGTCAAGGCCCGCCTGGAGGTCGCGCCGTCGATCTCCGACGAGGACCTGGAGAAGGCCGCGCTGGCCGACGAGAAGGTCGTCGCCGCGCTGGGCGGGGCCGGCATCCGCAAGGTCATCGTGCGGGCGCCGAAGCTGGTGAACATCGTCCCGGCGTAGGCACCGCCACGACGTGTCGGGGTGATCCCCTACGGGCAGGTTCGGGGTTCCGGTGGAACTCCGGACCTGCCCGTTGCGTTTACCGTGGAGAAGCGACGTGTCGCATGTCGTGGCAGGCATGTCCCGGCAGGCAGGAGGAGGAGCCCGTGGAAGCAGTGATCGCAGTCATCGCCCTGCTCTTCGTGCTCTTCGTCGCGCTCGGCGTGTTCGCCACCGTCAAGGTCGTGGGCGCCGCCAAGCGCAGCGCCGACCGGCACATCACCCAGGCCCGGCGCACCGTCGAGGACCACACCCTCAAGGCCAAGGCGTTCGGCCGCCCCGGCCCCGCCGGGGAGGTCGCCCAGCTCCGCCTCGACCTGCGCACCTCCATGCGGGCCACCCAGGAGGCGCTGGAGGCCCTCGCCGGCGAGGACGGGTCCGTCAAGGAGTCCCTCGCCCTCTTCCAGCGGCTCAGCGCCCACGGCCATGAACTGGACGGCGAGCTGCGCCGCCTGGAGTCCGAACCGGACCGCGCCACGCTCGCCGCCCGGCTCCCGGACCTGCGCGAACGTACCGAGCGCATCACGCACTCCGCCGACTCGCTGCGCTGGGCGGCCCGCGACCGCGCCCGCCGCTTCGCCGACGACGACCTGGACTCCCTCGGCGCCCAGATCGACATGGAGGCCGGGGCCCTGCGGCACTGGCAGACCGACGACACGTCCGAGCCGTCGGCGTCGGGCACCTCCGAGCGCCCCGCGCCGCCCCCGTGGCCCGAGGCCCCCGCCACGGACTCCGCGGCGGCACCCGAGCAGACCTGGCCGGACACCCCCCGGACCCGGCAGGCCGAGGAGCCGACGAGGCCCGCCATCACGCCGCCGGCCGCCCGGCCGACGTATCCGTGGCAGAAGAAACCCCGCCCGGAGAGCACGACTTGAGCCCGCGGCACGATCCGTTCCGGTCACGACGGCACCGGCTGAGCGGGGTCGGGCTGCCGCCCGGGCACTACGCCAGGTAACCTCCAGCTCATGTCCCGCCATGTCGCGATCGTCACCGATTCAACGGCCTACCTGCCGCCCCGGACGATGCAGCGCCACGGCATCACCGCGGTCCCCCTGACCGTGGTCCTCGGCGACCAGGCGCTCCTCGAGGGCACCGAGATCTCGACGCGTTCCCTCGCCCAGGCGTTGCAGAAGCGACGCCCCGTCACCACCTCGCGCCCCAGCCCCCAGGTCTTCGCCGAGCACTACCGCAAGGTCGCCGAGTCCGGAGCCACGGGCATCGTCTCCCTGCACCTGTCCGCCGAACTCTCCGGCACCTACGACGCCGCCGTCCTAGCGGCGCGCGAGGCACCCGTGCCGGTACGGGTGGTGGACACCGGGATGGTCGCCATGGCCCTCGGATTCAGCGCGCTCGCCGCCGCCGAGACGGCCGAGGCCGGCGGCACCGTGGACGAGGCCGTCACCGCCGCCGAGAAGCGTGCCGGGGGCACCGCCGCCTACTTCTACGTCGACACCCTCGAATACCTGCGCCGCGGCGGCCGGATCGGGGCCGCGCAGGCGCTGCTGGGCTCCGCGCTCGCGGTGAAGCCCCTGCTCCAGCTGGACGGGGGCCGCATCGACCTCCTGGAGAAGGTGCGGACGGCGTCCAAGGCGATCGCCCGGCTGGAGGAGATCGCCGCCGACCGGGCGGGCGGCGCCCAGGTCGACATCGCGGTGCACCATCTCGCGGCCCACGAACGGGCGTCGGCGCTCGCGGACCGGCTGCGCACCCGGGTGCCGGGGCTGGCCGACCTGCATGTCAGCGAGGTCGGCGCGGTGATCGGGGCGCACACCGGGCCCGGTCTGCTGGGGGTCGTGGTCTCGCCCCGGTGACCGGGCGCAGGTCATCTAAGCGCGGGTGACCAGGGCGGGGGTCATAGACGTGCGGGTGACCAGGGCGGGGGTCATAGACGTGCGGGTGACCAGGGCGCGGGTCACTCGTAGGGGTGGCGCGGTTCTCCACAACCGACCTGCCGTCCACGGAAATTGAGCAAGATCATCGCGAATGCGACGGGTGCCGGATGCTCGTCGCATGGCACTTCGATCACGCACTTCGACGGGTACATCTCCGCGGGTCCGCTCCGCGAGGGTCACCAGCGGGCCCGGGCGCGGCCCCGCCTCCGACGGCCGCGTCCGTCATCGGCGCGGCGCGCATGACGGCGGCCGGGGCAGGGCGGGGCAGCGCCGGGCTTCGGCGCAGGAGTTACGCCGCCGGGCCGAGCTGATCTTCGCCGAACGGGGCGGGGACTGGCGGGAGTCGGGGACGGGGCCTCCGGGCGATGTGGGTGCGGCGGGCGCGGTGGCGTCGGACCTGGGCGCCGGGGCTCGCGTCGATCCTGGGCCCGATGGCGCTCCCGCTTCCGCCGGCCCGGTCGCTCGAGGTCTTCGGGGGAGGCTGGGGACAGCGCTGCGGGAGCGGATGCCGGTGTGGGTGCAGGCGCGGTGCGGTCTGGAGCGCCGCAGTGTGATCGCGCTCGTCGCCGTGCTCGCCCTCGCCGCCTCTCTGGCGGTGCAGCACTTCTGGGCCGGCCGGGTGCAGCCCGTACGGGCACCCGAGGTGGTGCGCGCGGCGGCCTCCCACGGCGACGAAGCGCGGAGCGGGGCGGACGGGCCCGGCGCGACGGTTGCCGCCGGGCCGGGTGCCGCGGGATCGCCCGGCGCCGAGATCGTGGTGGACGTGGGCGGCAAGGTCCGTGAACCGGGCGTGCACCGGCTGCCCGCCGGTTCGCGCGTCGCCGACGCCCTGCGCGCGGCCGGTGGGGTGCGGCCGGGTACGGACACGGACGGGCTGAACCAGGCCCGCTTCCTGGTGGACGGTGAGCAGGTGATCGTCGGCGCTCCGCCGGGTGCCGCCGCGCCTGCCCCGGCCGTGGGGTCGGGCGGCGCCGGTCCCGGGGGCGCGCCCACCGCACCGGTGTCGCTCAACACGGCCACGCTGGAGCAGCTCGACACGCTTCCGGGTGTGGGTCCGGTGCTGGCCCAGCACATCATCGACCACCGCACCCGGCACGGCGGTTTCCGCTCGGTGGACGAACTGCGCGACGTGAACGGCATCGGCGACCGCCGCTTCGCCGACCTGCGGAACCTCGTACGGCCATGAGGGGGGAGGGGTACGGCGGGCGGGCTGGGGACGATCAGCAGGGCTCCATGGACATCGAGGACCGGCACGGCACCGGCACCCGTGCCCCCGTGCACGCGGCGGCCGGCAGTCGGCTCGGGGCGTCCCACCCCCGGCAGGAGGGGCCGACGGATCTGCGGCTGGTGCCGCCCGCCCTGGCCGCCTGGGCCACGTCCGCGACGATGCTGGACGCCGCACCGGAATGGGTGACCGGCACGGCGGTCGGCTGCCTGCTTGCGGCGGGCGTCCTGCTGACCCTGCGGGTGGGCCGGAGGCACGGCCGGACTCCGGGCGGGGTGCCGGGCCGGTCGCGCTGGCCGCGCGTCACGGTCGCCGCCGTCCTGCTCTGTGTCGCCGCGGCAGCCGTCTCCGCCGGGCTGCACGGAGCCGATCTGCGGCGCGGGCCGCTGCCGGGGCTCGCCGAGCGGTACGCCACGGTGATCGCCGAGGCGGAGGTCACTTCCGATCCCCGGCTCTTCCGGCCCAAGGCGCGAGGCCCGGCACCGGCGCCGACCGCCGTGCTGTTCGACGCGGACGTACGGCGCGTGGAGACGCGGGACGGCACGGCCGTGGTGACCCGGACACCGGTCCTGATGGTGGTCGGCGTCGAGCGCCGGACCCCGCCCTCCACAGGCTCGCGGCCGCGCGGCACCGCGGTGGACCGTCCCTCCCCCTGGCTTGCCCTGCTGCCGTCCACCCGGGTGCGGGTGACGGCCCGTGTCGTGCCGCCGTCGGAGAGCGGTGACATCGCGGCCGTGCTGCGGGTGCGGGACCCCGCGGTGCCGGAGGTCGTGGGGGAGCCGTCGGCGGCCCAGCGGCTGGCGGGGCGGTTGCGGGCGGGGCTGCGGGAGGCGACCGACGGGCTGCCCGCCGACGCCCGTGCCCTGCTGCCCGGGCTCGTCGTGGGGGACACCGCGCGGATCACCCCGGAGTTGGACGAGGCGTTCAAGGAGACCGACCTGGCCCACACACTGGCGGCGTCCGGGAGCAACCTCACGATCATCCTCGTCCTGCTCGTCGGCCCACCCGGACTCGCCCAGCGTGCCGAGCGCCGAGGGCTCGCACCCCGCCTCGGCCTTCCCCTTCGGACGACCGCGCTGCTCGGCGGGGCGCTCACCCTCGGATTCGTCGTCGTGTGCCGGCCCGATCCGAGCGTGCTGCGGGCCGCGGCCTGCGGGGCGGTGACCCTGCTCGCCCTGGCCACCGGGCGCCGCCGGTCGCTGATCCCGGCGCTCGCGACGGCCGTGCTGCTGCTGGTGCTGTACGACCCGTGGCTGTCCCGCAGTTACGGCTTCCTGCTCTCCGTCCTGGCCACCGGGGCCCTGCTCACCCTCGCGCCCCGCTGGAGCACGGCCCTGCGCAGACGCCGGGTCCCGCCGCGGCTCGCCGAGGCGCTGGCCGCCGCTGCCGCCGCGCAGGCGCTGTGCGCGCCGGTCGTGGTGGTGCTGTCGGCACGGGTGAGCCTGGTGGCGGTGCCCTGCAACCTGCTCGCGGAGTTCGCGATCGCCCCGGCGACGGTGCTGGGGTTCGCGGCGCTGGCCGCGGCGCCGTGGGCGATGCCGGGGGCGAAGGCGCTCGCCTGGTGCGCGGGGTGGCCCGCCGGGTGGATCGCGGACGTCGCCCGGACCGGTGCCGCGCTGCCCGGTGCGGGCGTGGACTGGCCGGGCAGCTGGACGGGGGCGGCGCTGCTCGCCCTGGCCACGGTGGCGGTGCTGCTCGCGGGGCGCCGGCTGCTGCGGCACCCGTGGTGGTGCGGGGCGTTCGGGGTGCTGCTGGTGCTGGCCGTGGTGCAGCCGCCACCGCTGACCCGGGTGGTCACGGGGTGGCCGCCGCCGGGGTGGCGGTTCGTGATGTGCGACGTCGGGCAGGGCGACGCGACGGTGCTCGCGGCGGGCGAGGGGACGGGGGTGGTCGTGGACGCGGGACCCGACCCGGTGCTGGCCGACCGGTGCCTGCGCACCCTCGGCATCACGCGCATTCCGCTGGTCGTCCTGACGCACTTCCACGCCGACCACGTGGCGGGCCTGCCCGGCGTCCTGCGGGGCCGGCAGGTCGGGGCGATCGAGACGACGGGCCATCAGGAACCGGCGGACCAGGCGGAGTTCGTCCGGCGGGAGGCGGCGGCGCGGGGCGTCCCGGTGACACGGGCCACCGCCGGGGAGGAGCGCCGCACCGGCGGCCTGAGCTGGCGCGTGGTGTGGCCGCCACCGGCTCCGGCGATGACCCCGGAAGGGCCGAACGACGCGAGCGTCACGCTGCTCGTCCGGTCGGCGGGCCTGCGGCTGCTGCTGCTCGGCGACCTCGAACCCCCGGCCCAGCGCGCCCTGTCGAGATCGCCGGCCGGGGCCCTGCTGGGCGGGGTGGACGTGCTGAAGGTGGCGCACCACGGCTCCGCGTACCAGGATCCGGGGCTGTTGCGCCGGGTGGCGCCGCGGCTGGCGCTCATCTCCGCGGGCGTGGACAACCCGTACGGGCATCCCGCCCCCGGGACGGTCGCGGCGCTGCGGGCCCAGGGCGCGGTGGTGCTGAGCACGGACCGGGACGGGGCGCTGGCGGTGACCGGTGAGGGTGCGGAGCTGGCCGTGGCGGGAGACTGAGGGCATGGATTCCGTGGAGATCGATGCCTACCTGAGCCGTCTCGGTGCCGAGCGCCCCGTCCGGCCCACCGCCGAGGCCCTGCGCGAGCTGCATCTGCGCCATCTGCGCACCGTGCCCTTCGAGAACCTGTCGATCCATCTCGGCGAGGAGATCGTCCTGGAGGAGAAGCGGCTGCTGGACAAGGTGGTGGGGGCCGGGCGCGGCGGGTTCTGCTACGAACTCAACGGCGTGTTCGGGGCGTTGCTCGGCGCACTCGGCTTCGAGGTGACGCTGCTCGCGGCGCGCGTGCACGGCAAGGAGCGGAAGCTCGGCATCCCCTACGACCACATGGCGCTGAAGGTCGGGACGGCGGACGGCGGCAGCTGGCTGGCGGACGTCGGCTTCGGGGCGCACAGCCACCATCCGCTCGCGCTCGACGTCCGCGACGAGCAGGCGGACCCGGCGGGGGTGTTCCGGATCACCGAGGCCGGGCCTGACGCGGCGGGGGTGCGCGGCGGGGACGTGACGGCGGGGGGAGGCGAGGCGGGGGCCGGCCAGGCGGCCGACCTGGAGGTCGCCATGGACGGCAGGCCGGAGTACCGGCTGGAACGGCGGCCGCGGGTGCTCGCGGACTTCGTGTCCGGCGCGTGGTGGCACAGCACCTCGCTCCAGTCGCACTTCACGCAGTCGCTGGTGTGCTCACGGGTCACGGAGGAGGGAGGGCGGATCACGCTCAGCGGCCGCACGTTCAAGGAGACGGCGGCCGACGGCAGCCGCGAGGAGCGCGAATTGGGCACGGACGAGGAGGTGCTGGAGGTCTACCGGCAGCGGTTCGGCATCGTCCTGGACCGGGTGCCGGCGGTCCGCGGGGCCGGCGGGAACGGGTGACGGCGCCCCACGGTCACGAGCCCCCCGGGCGCGCACCCGGGGCCCCCGCCTCCTGCCCTCCCCGGTGCCGGAGAATTGGCCCGTGAGTGATGTGAGACATGTGCTGGTGCTGCCCGACCGCGACGCGGCCGAGGAGGCCGCCGAGGCGCTGCGGGAGCGGTTCGGCATCGAGGAGGAGCCGCACCTGGTGCGGGACGCCCTGGCCGGGGAGGACGACGCCGAGGACGCGCAGTGGCTGCTGGTGCTGCGCGACGAGCGGGAGCGCCTCGACCCCGAGGAGCTCGACGCGTTCGCGGGGGAGTGGGAGGGCTGGCGCGAGGAGCCGTGACCCGCACGGCCGCGCGGGCGGCTCCGGGCGCCGGCCGTCGTTGTCGTACCCCCGTGCCATGCTGTACGCGATGGCCAGGAAGACTGCGAACGACGATCCCCTCGCCCCCGTGACCCTCGCCGTGGGTCAGGAGGAGCTGCTGCTCGACCGTGCCGTGCGGGAGGTGGTGGTCGCCGCGCGGGCCGCCGACGCCGACACGGACGTACGGGACCTCACCGCCGACCAGGTGCAGCCGGGCACGCTGGCTGAGCTGACCAGCCCGTCGCTGTTCGCGGAGCGCAAGGTCGTCGTCGTGCGGAACGCGCAGGACCTGTCGGCGGACACCGTCAAGGACGTCACGTCGTATCTGGGGTCTCCCGCCGAGGAGATCACGCTGGTGCTGCTGCACGCCGGTGGGGCCAAGGGCAAGAAGCTGCTCGACGCCGCCCGCAAGGCGGGGGCGCGTGAGGTGGCCTGCCCGAAGATGACCAAGCCGGCGGACCGGCTGGCGTTCGTCCGGCAGGAGTTCCGGGCCACCGGCAGGTCGGCCACGCCCGAGGCGTGCCAGGCCCTGGTCGACTCCATCGGCAGCGATCTGCGGGAGCTGGCGTCGGCGGTGAGTCAGCTGGTCGCGGACGTCGAGGGCACCATCGACGAGGCCGTCGTCGGGCGCTACTACACGGGCCGCGCCGAGGCGTCGAGTTTCACCGTCGCCGACCGGGCCGTGGAGGGCCGGGCGGCGGAGGCGCTGGAGGCGCTGCGCTGGTCGCTGTCGACCGGGGTCGCGCCCGTCCTGATCACCAGTGCGCTCGCGCAGGGTGTGCGGGCCATCGGCAAGCTGTCGTCCGCCCGTGGTGGTCGGCCCGCCGATCTGGCCCGTGAACTGGGCATGCCGCCCTGGAAGATCGACCGGGTGCGTCAGCAGATGCGGGGCTGGACGCCCGACGGTGTGGCGATCGCGCTGCGGGCGGTCGCCGAGGCCGACGCCGGGGTGAAGGGTGGCGGGGACGACCCGGAGTACGCCCTGGAGAAGGCGGTCGTGACGATCGCCCGGGCCGCCCGCTCCCGAGGTCGCGCCTGACGCCCACCGCTCGCCCTTCTCCTCCGAGGAACACGCGTCCGAACGACAGGCGTCACCGGGGCGAGGAGAATCGGGTGTATCAGCTGTTGTCGCCCTACGCGAAAGGTGGCGATCACGATGGCTGAGCATCCGCACGCGGCTCTCGTCCGTGAGGGGTACGCGGCGTTCCAGCGCGGGGACATGGAGACCCTGCGCGGCATGATGACCGGGGACTGCACCAACCATGTGCCCGGTTCGCACGCGCTATCCGGGGACCACAAGGGGCTCGACGCGATCTTCGACTACTACGGCCGGCTGAGGTCGGAGACCGGCGGATCGTTCCGGGTGGAGCTGAGGGACGTGTTCGTCGACGGACGAGGGCACGCCGTGTCCGCGCACCACTTCACCGCCGACCGGGGCGGCAAGCACATCGACCAGAACGGATGCATCGTCTTCCGGATCGTCGGAGAGAAGATCACCGACCTCGACGAGTGCGTCGCGGACATCGACATGGCCGACGACTTCTGGGGCTGACCGCTTGGAGAAGGCCGACCCGCTCCGAGGAAGCCGACCCGCTCCGGGGGGCGACGCACTCCGAGGAAGCCGACCCACTCCGAAGAGCCGCCCCCCTGGCATGCCGAAGGCCCCGCCGCCCGCCCTGGGGAAGGGTGGGCGCCGGGGCCTTC
Organism: Streptomyces sp. NRRL WC-3605; assembly: GCF_001509795.1. Taxonomy (GTDB): domain Bacteria; phylum Actinomycetota; class Actinomycetes; order Streptomycetales; family Streptomycetaceae; genus Streptomyces; species Streptomyces viridochromogenes. Next base: position 85,784 of record NZ_LLZN01000113.1, read on the forward strand.
GGATCGAGCTGCTGGATCCGCACCCGCGTGGCGAACGCAGGCCGCGTGCGGATCCGGGGGTGCCGGACGGGAGCGGATGAGAGAGGGCCCGCTCGATTCCCTCCGGCGGTCAGATCAGAGAGGTGTCAGCCCTTGAGGGTCGCGACCTTCGAAGCAAGCGCCGACTTCTTGTTGGCGGCCTGGTTCTTGTGGATGACGCCCTTGGAGACGGCCTTGTCGAGCTGACGCGCGGCAGCGCGCTGGTACTCGGTGGCCTTCTCGACGTCACCCGCGGCAGCGGCCTCGCGGGCCTTGCGGATCGCGGTCTTCAGGGAGGACTTGACGGCCTTGTTGCGCAGCCGGGCCTTCTCGTTGGTCTTGATCCGCTTGATCTGGGACTTGATGTTCGCCACGAATGAGCCTTTTCAGGTTCAGGCACGGGCCAGGAGCCTCCCGAAGCGGAGACCGGTCCCGTGCCAGGTGATTTCTTGAAGGTGTGCCTCGCGCTGAGAGGGCATGAGACACAGCCACCCAGGCTACCAGTGGGCCGAAGAATGGCCCAAACCCGCTCCAGGTCGCCGCCCATGGGACCATGGAACCTACGTATCGATCCGACCCGAGGCATAAGGCGCCTCAAGAGACAGGACCCTGCGTGCCCGCGACCCCTAACAATGTGCCCGAGCCGAGCCGTACCGACCCGGCTCTGATCCGCAATTTCTGCATCATCGCGCACATCGACCACGGCAAGTCCACACTCGCCGACCGGATGCTCCAGCTGACCGGTGTGGTCGAGCAGCGGCAGATGCGTGCTCAGTACCTCGACCGGATGGACATCGAGCGCGAGCGCGGCATCACGATCAAGTCCCAGGCGGTGCGTCTGCCGTGGGCTCCCACCCACGAACCCGGCAACACGCACATCCTCAACATGATCGACACCCCGGGGCACGTCGACTTCACCTACGAGGTCTCGCGGTCGCTCGCCGCCTGCGAGGGGACCATCCTCCTCGTCGACGCAGCCCAGGGCATCGAGGCGCAGACCCTCGCCAACCTCTACCTGGCGATGGAGAACGACCTCACGATCATCCCCGTGCTGAACAAGATCGACCTGCCGGCCGCGCAGCCCGAGAAGTTCGCCGAGGAGCTCGCCAACCTGGTCGGCTGCGACCCCGACGACGTGCTCCGGGTCTCCGCGAAGACCGGCGTCGGCGTCGACGCGCTGCTCGACAAGGTGGTCAAGGAGGTCCCGGCGCCGGTCGGTGTCGCGGACGCCCCCGCCCGCGCGATGATCTTCGACTCGGTCTACGACTCCTACCGCGGTGTCGTGACGTACGTCCGTGTCATCGACGGCCAGCTCAACAAGCGCGAGCGCATCAGGATGATGTCGACCGGCGCCACCCACGAGCTGCTGGAGATCGGGACGAACTCGCCCGAGATGCTCGGGGCCGACGGCCTGGGCGTCGGTGAGGTGGGCTACCTCATCACCGGTGTGAAGGACGTCCGCCAGTCCAAGGTCGGTGACACCGTCACCAGCCAGCAGAAGGGGGCCACGGAGGCGCTCGGGGGCTACAAGGACCCCAAGCCCATGGTCTTCTCCGGCCTGTACCCGCTGGACGGCTCGGACTACCCGGAGCTGCGCGAGGCCCTGGACAAGCTCCAGCTCAACGACGCCGCCCTGGTCTACGAGCCGGAGACCTCGGCCGCCCTCGGCTTCGGTTTCCGCGTCGGCTTCCTCGGGCTGCTGCACCTGGACGTGATCCGGGAGCGGCTGGAGCGCGAGTTCGGCCTCGACCTGATCGCCACCGCGCCGAACGTGGTCTACCGGGTGGTGATGGAGGACGGCACCGAGCACACCGTCACCAACCCGAGCGAGTTCCCCGAGGGCAAGATCAACGAGGTGTACGAGCCGGTCGTACGCGCCACGATCCTCGCGCCGACCGAGTTCATCGGCTCGATCATGGAGCTGTGCCAGACCCGGCGCGGCACCCTGCTCGGCATGGACTACCTATCCGAGGACCGCGTCGAGATCCGCTACACGCTCCCGCTCGCCGAGATCGTCTTCGACTTCTTCGACCAGCTGAAGTCCAAGACGCGCGGCTACGCGTCCCTGGACTACGAGCCCACCGGCGAGCAGACGTCCAGCCTGGTCAAGGTCGACATCCTGCTGCACGGCGACAAGGTGGACGCCTTCTCGGCGATCACCCACAAGGACGCCGCGTACGCGTACGGGGTGCGGCTCGTCGCCAAGCTGCGCGAGCTGATCCCGCGGCAGGCATTCGAGGTGCCGATCCAGGCCGCCATCGGCTCCCGGGTGATCGCCCGCGAGACGATCCGCGCCATCCGCAAGGACGTTCTCGCCAAGTGCTACGGCGGTGACATCTCCCGGAAGCGCAAGCTGCTGGAGAAGCAGAAGGAAGGCAAGAAGCGGATGAAGATGGTGGGTTCCGTGGAGGTTCCCCAGGAAGCCTTCATCGCGGTGCTGAGCAGCGATGACAGCGCGGGGTCGGGCAAGGGCAAGAAGTGACCACGGGTAACCCTGTGTGACCCGGCAAATCGCCGCATCGGGGGGTCCGTCGTGCGAAAGCGCGACGGACCCTTCTGTGTGCGGGTCGTGACCATTCGGAGGAAGTGACAGGGCGCAGGCTCTTACGCGGGGGGCTGTCGACCCTTAACCTGATGCCTGCTCGATAGTTACTCGCGAGTTAAACAACGCGAGTCGAACGTGGAACCAGCCGCACCGTCGCGGGGCCCCCGGAGGATGTCGTGAGCGACACACAGACACTGATCGAGAACCGTCCGCCGAGCGTGGCGACCCTCTTTCTGGAGCGCGTGGCCGCCACGCCGGACGCCGAGGCGTACCGCTATCCCACACCGCCGGCATCCGGGGAGGGCCCGGACGACTGGAGGTCGCTGAGCTGGGCGCAGGCCGCCGAGCGCGTGCACTCCATCGCGGCCGGCCTCATCGAGCTGGGTGTGCAGCCCGAGGAGCGGGTGGCGCTCGCCTCCTCCACGCGGATCGAGTGGATCCTCGCCGACCTGGGCATCATGTGCGCCGGCGCGGCCACCACCACCGTGTACCCGCAGACCAACGCCGAGGAGTCGGCGTTCATCCTCGCCGACTCCGACAGCCGGGTGCTGATCGCCGAGGACGCCGCGCAGGTCGCCAAGGCACGCGAGAAGCGCGCCGAACTGCCGCAGCTCCTCCAGGTGGTCGTGATCGACACGGCCGGTGTGGAGACCGACGACTGGGTGATCGGCCTCGCCGAGCTGGAGGCCCGCGGCGCGGCCCGGCTGGAGAAGGAGCCCGGGCTGATCAAGCAGCGGGTCGGCGCGATCACCAAGGACCAGCTCGCCACCCTGATCTACACCTCCGGCACCACCGGCCGCCCCAAGGGCGTGCGCCTGCCGCACGACAACTGGTCGTACATGGCGAAGGCGATCGCCGCGACCGGCCTGGTCAGCGGGGACGACGTGCAGTACCTGTGGCTGCCGCTCGCGCACGTCTTCGGCAAGGTGCTCACCTCCGGCCAGATCGAGGTCGGGCACGTCACCGCCGTCGACGGCCGCGTGGACAAGATCATCGAGAACCTGCCGGTCGTGAAGCCGACCTACATGGCCGCCGTGCCGCGCATCTTCGAGAAGGTCTACAACGGGGTCGCCGCCAAGGCCCGCGCGGGCGGCGGGGCCAAGTACAAGATCTTCCAGTGGGCGGCCGGGGTCGCCCGCGAGTACGCGAAGGTCACCCAGGACAACTTCCGGCGCACCGGCACCCACTCCGCCCCCTTCGGCCTGGCCACCAAGCACAAGGTCGCCGACACACTCGTGTACGCCAAGATCCGGGAGGCCTTCGGCGGCAACCTGCGCGCCTGCGTCTCGGGCAGCGCCGCGCTCGCCCCGGAGATCGGCTACTTCTTCGCCGGCGCCGGCATCCACATCCTGGAGGGCTACGGCCTCACCGAGTCCTCCGCCGCGTCCTTCGTGAACCCCGGCGAGGCCTACCGCACCGGCACGGTCGGCAAGCCGCTGCCCGGCACCGAGGTCCGGATCGCCGAGGACGGCGAGATCCTGCTGCGCGGTCCCGGCATCATGGAGGGCTATCACGGGCTGCCCGAGAAGACCGCCGAGGTCCTGGAGGCCGACGGCTGGTTCCACACCGGTGACATCGGCGAGCTGTCCCCGGACGGCTACCTGCGCATCACCGACCGCAAGAAGGACCTCATCAAGACGTCCGGCGGCAAGTACATCGCGCCCGCCGAGGTCGAGGGCCAGTTCAAGGCCGTGTGCCCCTACGTCTCGAACATCCTGGTGCACGGCGCCGACCGGAACTTCTGCACCGCGCTGATCGCGCTCGACGAGATCGCCCTGCAGGCGTGGGCCGAGGAGAACGGGCTCGCCGGCAAGCCGTACGCCGAGATCGTGGCCGCGCCGCAGACCGTCGCCATGGTCGACGCCTACGTGCAGCAGCTCAACGCCGGGCTGCAGAAGTGGCAGACGATCAAGAAGTTCCGGCTGCTGCCGCGCGACCTCGACGTGGAGCACGGCGAGATCACGCCGAGCCTGAAGCTGAAGCGCCCCGTCGTGGAGCGCGAGTACAAGGACCTCATCGAGGAGATGTACGCGGGGACGCGGGAGGCCTGACCCTTCCCGCGGAGGACCGTACGGCCTGTGCCGTGCGGTCCTCGCGTATGTGTGCGGTCCTCGTGTGCGCCGGGGTCAGGAGCCGTGCGGCCCGCCGGCCAGCTCCCGCAGCTCCCGGACCCGGTCGCGCAGCGTCGCGGTGTCCGGGGGGTCCTCCCGGTCCAGGTCCCGCGCCAGGGCGTCCAGGCGTATGAGGAACTCCGTGCCGCGCGGCGGCCTGCGCGCCAGCAGCCGGGCCAGCTGCTGGTTCTTGCGGTGCAGCTCCAGGAACACGCGGACCTTGGCGCGCAGCACCCATGGGTCGAACGGCTTCGCCAGATAGTCGGCGGCCCCCGTCGCGTAGCCGCGGAACGCGAAGCCGGGGTCGTCGTCCGCGCCGGTCAGGAAGATGATCGGGACGTCCTTCGCCTGGTCGAGCCGCTTGATGTTCGCGGCGGTCTCGAACCCGTCCATGCCCGGCATCCGGACATCGAGCAGTATCACGGCGAACGGCTGCCGCAGCAGCGCCTCCATCGCCTCCTCACCCGACCGCGCCCGGACGAGGGGCTCGTCGAGGGACCCGAGCACGGCCTCCAGGGCGATCAGGTTGTCCTCCATGTCGTCGACCAGAAGGATGCCGGCACGCTCGTCGGCCGTTGCCTCAGCGATCATGGGAAAAGCCTCATTCGGTGATGGTGCCGAGACCTCTTCCCCCCGGGGGCCCCGGCCGCGCCGACGCGGCTCCGCCGCTCGAGTTCGGCCCTCATTCGGTCCGTCTTCGAGCAGAGGCGTAGCACGGTTCTCACTCATGGCGGCGCACTTCGGTAACTCGGTGCTTATGGGCGGGGCCAGTCTGTCACTCTGTCGGCGTCGGCTGAGGCGTATTCGTTCGAACTGCTCGGGGAGCTGTCCATGGGGGCCATTCCGGTGCAACGGGAGACCGTCACCCGTGCCTCCGGCGCGCCTGCGCACGCGGAGGACGCGCCCCCGTGCCCCCAGGACACGCCCGCGCACGCCCCGAGTGCGCCGGAGCACGCAGGCCCGCACGGCGTCGCGCCCGCGCAGCAGACGGACGCGCCCGCGCACTCACCGGACGCCCCCGCGCCGACCGGCCCGCCCCTGGAGAGCCGCGCACTCCTCCCGGGCAGCCCCCTCTCCCCGGGCGCCGCCCGCACCCTCGTGCGCACCGCCCTGACCGAGTGGGCGTCCTCCGGCCTCCCCGGCGCCGACCGCATCCAGGAGCGGCAGATCCAGGACGCCGTCCTGGCCGTCAGCGAGCTCGTCACCAACGCCGTCGTGCACGCCGGCACGGACGTCCGGCTGACCTGCCGGCTGGAGCCGGACACCGGTGCCCTGGTCGTCGAGGTCCTGGACCACCACCCCTCGCGCGCCCCGCGCGACACGGAGGCCGAGGGCCCGTACGACACCCCCGAGCACGGGCGCGGACTGCGCCTGGTGGCCCGGCTCGCCGAGTCCTGGGGCGTCACCTACCGCACCGGGGCCAAGACCGTGTGGGCCCGGCTGCCCCCCGAGGACCAGGCGCACGCGGACGGCCCGCGCCCCCACGGCCGTGAGCACGGGCCGGACGGCGGGTTGCGCGTCGCCGAGATCCTCGCGCCGGAGCCGCCCCCGTCCGCGCCGCCCGACACGGCGGGGGAGCACCCCCACCGCGGGGAGCGGGAGCGGGACTGGCTCAACCGGGGCGCCCTCTCCTTCCTCGCCGAGGCGTCCGACCTGCTCGCCGGGCAGCTCGACGAGAACCTGGTCGCCGCGCTCGCCGGCCAGCTGATCGTGCCGCGCCTCGCCGACTGGTGCGCGGTGTGGCTGGAGGACGAGGTCGCCGGGCGCTGGGGACACCACGGGCCCGGCGAGAGCGGCCCGGCGGACGGCACCGGCCCCCGCCTGGCCCGCGTCTGGCACGCCTCGGAGACCCACATCGAGGATCTGCGCCGCGTCCTGGAGAAGGAGCCCCCGCGCCCGGCCGACGACCACCTCACCGGGCCCGTCACCCATCCCTGGCCGAGCGCGGCGCTCGGCGAGCACGGCGCCCGGGGCACCGCGCTCGCCTACCGCCTGGTCGCCGGGGGCCGCCCGCTCGGCACGCTGGTCATCGGGCGGGCCGGTGTGACGAGCTTCCCCGACGAGATCACCGGGCTCGTGGAGGATCTGGGCCGGCGGGTGGCCCTCGCCATCGGCGCGGCCCGCCAGTACGCCCGGCAGGCCACCATCAGCCGGGTGCTCCAGCGCGGCCTGCTGCCCGGCGCCGTCGCCGAGATCCCCGGTGTCGCCAGCGCGCTGGTGTACGAGCCGTGCGACAAGGGCGGCCCGAGCGGCGACTTCTACGACCTCTTCCCGGCCGGAGACGGCCGCTGGTGCTTCACCATCGGCGACGTGCAGGGCAAGGGGCCCGAGGCGGCCGTGGTGATCGGCATCGCCCGCCCCTGGCTGCGGCTCCTCGCCCGGGAGGGCTACCGCGTCGCCGATGTCCTCGACCGCCTCAACCAGCTTCTCCTCGACGACGCCACCGAGGCCGCCGACGCCGCCGCCCGCGCCCTCGTCGGACCCGTCGCCCCCGGTGACGGCCCGCAGACCCGCTTCCTGTCCCTCCTGTACGGCGAGCTGACCCCGTTCGACGGCGGCGTCCGCTGCACGCTCGCCTCCGCCGGGCACCCGCTGCCCCTCCTGCTCGGCGCGGACGGCGAGGTCCTCACGGCCGCCCAGCCGCAGACCCTGCTCGGGGTGTTCGAGGACGCCACCTACACCAGCGAGACCTTCGAGCTGCGCTCCGGCGACACCTTGCTCTGTGTGACGGACGGGGTGACGGAGCGGCGCAGCGGCTCCCGCCAGTTCGACGACGGCGACGGGCTCGCGACCGCGCTGGCCGGCTGCGCGGGCCTGAACGCCGACCTCATCGCGGAACGCATCCGCAGGCTCGTGCACGAGTTCGGCGGGCGCCCGCCGGAGGACGATCTCGCGCTGCTGGTGCTCCAGGCGGTGTAGCCCGCGCGGTGCGGGACAATGGAGCCCATGCCCTCCGCACTCCCCGACGGCGAGCCCGTCCCCGCCGACGGCGCGCTGCCCCCGCACGCGCTCACCGGCGCGGCCGACCGCCCCCTCGGCTTTTATCTGCACGTCCCGTACTGCGCGACCCGCTGCGGCTACTGCGACTTCAACACCTACACGGCGACCGAGCTGCGCGGCAGCGGCGGCGTCCTGGCGTCCCGCGACAACTACGCCGGGACCCTCGTCGACGAGATCCGCCTGGCGCGCAAGGTGCTCGGCGACGACCCGCGCGAGGTCCGCACCGTGTTCGTCGGCGGCGGTACGCCCACCCTGCTGGCCGCCGGCGACCTCGTGCGGATGCTCGGCGCCATCCGCGACGAGTTCGGGCTGGCGCCGGACGCCGAGATCACCACGGAGGCCAACCCGGAGTCGGTCGACCCCGCCTACCTGGCCACGCTCCGCGAGGGCGGCTTCAACCGGATCTCCTTCGGCATGCAGAGCGCGCGGCAGCACGTCCTGAAGGTCCTGGACCGCACCCACACCCCCGGCCGTCCCGAGGCGTGCGTCGCCGAGGCCCGCGCGGCCGGCTTCGATCATGTGAACCTCGACCTGATCTACGGCACCCCGGGGGAGTCCGACGACGACTGGCGGGCGTCCCTGGAAGCGGCGATCGGCGCCGGGCCCGACCATGTGTCGGCGTACGCGCTGATCGTCGAGGAGGGCACCCAGCTGGCCCGGCGCATCCGCCGGGGCGAGGTCCCGATGACCGACGACGACGTCCACGCCGACCGCTATCTGATCGCCGAGTCCGTCCTGTCCGAGGCGGGCTACGACTGGTACGAGGTGTCCAACTGGGCCACCACCGAGGCCGGCCGCTGCCTGCACAACGAGCTGTACTGGCGCGGCGCCGACTGGTGGGGCGCGGGACCGGGCGCCCACTCCCACGTCGGCGGGGTGCGCTGGTGGAACGTCAAGCACCCCGGCGCCTACGCGGCGGCGCTCGCGGAGGGACGCTCACCGGGGGCCGGCCGTGAACTCCTCACCGACGAGGACCGGCGCGTCGAGCGCATCCTGCTGGAGCTGCGCCTGCGCGAGGGGGTACCGCTGGAGCTGCTGCGCGAGGACGGCCTGCGCGCGTCCCGCCGCGCCCTGTCCGAAGGACTGCTGGAGCAGGGGCCGTACGACGAGGGGCGCGCGGTGCTGACCCTGCGCGGACGCCTGCTCGCGGACGCGGTGGTCAGGGACCTGGTGGACTGATCGTCAGTCCCCACCGCCGGCCGTGACGAAGTCGATCAGCTCCTCCACGCGCCCCAGCAGCTCCGGCTCCAGGTCCCTGTAGGAGCCGACCCGCTTCAGGATCGCCTGCCACACCGCGCCGGTGTTGTCCGCCGGCCAGCCCAGCGCCCGGCAGACGCCCTGCTTCCAGTCCTGCCCGTGCGGCACCCGGGGCCACGCCTCGATGCCCAGGGACGAGGGCTTCACGGCCTCCCAGACGTCGATGTACGGGTGGCCGACGACCAGCGCGTGCTCACTCGTCACCGCCTGTGCGATCCGCCACTCCTTCGAGCCGGGCACCAGGTGGTCCACCAGGACGCCCAGTCGCGCGTCGGGGCCCGGCGCGAACTCGTCGACGATCGCCGGCAGGTCATCGACGCCCTCCAGGTACTCCACGACCACACCCTCGACGCGCAGGTCGTCGCCCCACACCTTCTCGACCAGCTCGGCGTCGTGCCGGCCCTCCACGTAGATGCGCCCGGCGCGGGCCACCCGTGCCCGCGCGCCCGGGACGGCCACCGACCCGGACGCCGTACGCGTCGGGCGCACCGGGCCCGCGGCCGGCTTCACCAGGGTCACCACGCGGCCCTCCAGCAGGAAGCCCCGGGGCTCCATGGGGAAGACCCGGTGCTTGCCGAAGCGGTCCTCCAGGGTGACCGTGCCCGCCTCGCAGCGGATCACCGCGCCGCAGAAGCCCGTGCCGGGCTCCTCGACCACCAGCCCCGGCTCCGCCGGGACCTCGGGGACGGACGTGGACTTCTTCCAGGGCGGGGTCAGATCCGGGGAGTACTGGCGCATTCGGATGACGATAGGAGAACCCGTCCCCCGGTCACCGCGACACGCCGAATCCGGAGGCCAGCTCGTCGCGCTGCCGCCGCACGAACTCCGCGTCCACCACCGCTCCGTGACCTGGCACGTACAGCGCGTGCTCGCCGCCGAGGTCGAGGAGGCGGTCCAGCGCGGCAGGCCAGCGCGACGGCACGGCGTCCGGGCCGGCCTGCGGTTCACCCGACTCCTCCACCAGGTCGCCGCAGAACACCACCTCCGGGTCGCCGGGGAGCAGGCCCGGCACCAGGACCACCAGGTCGTGGGCCGTGTGCGCCGGACCCAGATTCGCCAGCAGGACCTGGCGTCCGCCGCCGAGGTCCAGCGTCCACTCGCCGCTCACCGGATGGCGGGGCACGGCCAGCGCGTCCGCCGCCTCCTCCGCCGCGCCCGCGTCCAGGCCGTGGCGCACCGCGTCCGCGCGCAGCTCCTCGCGCGCCCGCGGTCCCTCCAGCACGGTCTCCACGCCCACGGGCCCGTAGGTTTCCGCGCCCGCGAACGCCGCGGCGCCGAAGACATGATCGAAGTGCGGGTGGGTCAGCGCGAGATGGGTCACACGGTGACCCGTGAGCCACTGCGCCTGCGTCCGCACCCGCGCCCCCTCCGCCAGGCTCGAACCGGCGTCGACGACCAGGGCGGTGCCGTCGCCCACGACCAGCCCCACGGTGCAGTCCCACCCCGGCAGACGGCACCGGCCCACCCCGTCCGCCAACCGCTCCCACCCCAGCTCTTCCCAAGTCACCCTCATACCGCGACGCTAGCCAAGACACCCCCGCGGAGCACGACGGCGAAACCGACCGGCCTTGCCCGGGGTGTACCCCACCGCCGTACACTGGCCGGGGACGGCTGGCACTCGGACGGACAGAGTGCCAGGAACGGCGCCAAGGGGACCGACCGCTGGAGGTGTGCGCGAGATGCTGAGTGAACGCAGGCTCCAGGTGCTGCGCGCGATCGTCCAGGACTACGTCGGGACGGAGGAGCCGGTGGGCTCCAAGGCGCTCACCGAGCGGCACGGCCTCGGCGTCTCCCCGGCGACCGTACGCAACGACATGGCGGCCCTGGAGGACGAGGGCTACATCGCGCAGCCGCACACCAGTGCCGGGCGCATCCCCACCGACAAGGGCTACCGGCTCTTCGTGGACAAGCTCGCCGGTGTGAAGCCGATGACACCGCCCGAGCGGCGCGCCATCCAGAACTTCCTCGACGGCGCCGTCGACCTCGACGACGTCGTCGCGCGGACCGTGCGGCTGCTCGCGCAGCTCACCCGGCAGGTCGCCGTCGTGCAGTACCCCTCGCTGACCCGGTCCACCGTCCGGCACGTCGAGCTGCTCTCGCTCGCGCCCGCGCGCGTGATGCTCGTGCTGATCACGGACACCGGCCGGGTCGAGCAGCGGATGATCGACTGCCCGGCGCCCGTCGGCGAGGCCTCGCTCGCGGACCTGCGCGCCCGGCTGAACAGCCGGGTCGCAGGCCGGCGCTTCACCGACGTGCCCCGGCTCGTCGAGGACCTGCCCGATGCGTTCGACGTCGAGGACCGCGGCACCGTCTCGACCGTGCTCTCCACCCTCCTGGAGACGCTCGTCGAGGAGAACGAGGAGCGGCTGATGATCGGCGGCACCGCCAATCTGACCCGCTTCACACATGATTTCCCCCTCACCATCCAGCCGGTGCTCGAAGCCCTGGAGGAGCAGGTCGTGCTCCTCAAGTTGCTGGGAGAGGCGGGGGATTCGGGCATGACCGTGCGCATCGGGCACGAGAACGCCTACGAGGGACTCAACTCCACGTCCGTCGTGTCGGTGGGCTACGGTTCGGGCGGCGAGGCAGTCGCCAAGCTCGGCGTGGTCGGACCGACCCGCATGGATTACCCGGGAACGATGGGAGCGGTACGCGCAGTGGCACGTTACGTCGGACAGATCCTGGCGGAGTCGTAGGTGGCCACGGACTACTACGCCGTGCTCGGCGTGCGTCGCGACGCGTCGCAGGAAGAGATCAAGAAGGCCTTCCGGCGGCTCGCCCGCGAGCTGCACCCGGACGTCAACCCGGACCCGAAGACCCAGGAGCGGTTCAAGGAGATCAACGCCGCCTACGAGGTGCTGTCGGACCCGCAGAAGAAGCAGGTCTACGACCTCGGCGGCGACCCGCTGTCCCAGGCGGGCGGCGGCGCGGGCGGCTTCGGCGCCGGTGGCTTCGGCAACTTCTCCGACATCATGGACGCCTTCTTCGGCACCGCGTCCCAGCGGGGCCCGCGCTCGCGGACCCGGCGCGGCCAGGACGCGATGATCCGGCTGGAGGTCGAGCTCGACGAGGCGGCCTTCGGCACCACGAAGGACATCCAGGTCGACACGGCCGTCGTCTGCAACACCTGCAACGGCGAGGGCGCCGCCCCCGGCACCTCCGCGCAGACCTGCGACATGTGCCGCGGCCGTGGCGAGGTGTCGCAGGTGACCCGGTCCTTCCTGGGCCAGGTCATGACCTCGCGCCCCTGCCCGCAGTGCCAGGGCTTCGGCACCGTCGTCCCCACGCCGTGCCCGGAGTGCGCGGGCGACGGACGCGTGCGGTCCCGCCGCACCCTCACCGTCAAGATCCCGGCCGGCGTCGACAACGGCACCCGCATCCAGCTCGCGGGCGAGGGCGAGGTCGGCCCGGGCGGCGGTCCCGCCGGCGACCTGTACGTCGAGATCCACGAACTGCCGCACAGCACCTTCCAGCGGCGCGGCGACGACCTGCACTGCACCGTCACCATCCCGATGACGGCGGCGGCGCTCGGCACCAAGGTCCCGCTGGAGACGCTGGACGGCATGGAGGAGGTCGACATCCGGCCCGGCACCCAGTCCGGCCAGTCGATCCCGCTGCACGGCCGCGGTGTGACCCATCTGCGCGGCGGCGGCCGAGGCGACCTCATCGTGCACGTCGAGGTGCAGACCCCCACCAAGCTCGACCCCGAGCAGGAGCGCCTGCTGCGCGAGCTGTCCAAGCTGCGCGGCGAGGAGCGGCCCCAGGGCCAGTTCCAGCCCGGTCAGCAGGGGCTGTTCTCGCGGCTGAAGGACGCCTTCAACGGACGGTGACCCGAGCGGCCCGATCCCTTCCGCCGCAAGGGGAAGGGCCGATTCGGACTTGTTCGGAGGACGTGACAACATGCGGGCATGTCCTCCGCACTGACCGATCTCCTGCCTCACCCGATCGTGCAGGCACCCATGGCGGGCGGTGTCTCCGTGCCGCGGCTCGCCGCTGCCGTGTCCGAGGCCGGCGGGCTGGGCTTCCTCGCCGCCGGGTACAAGACCGCCGACGGCATGTACCAGGAGATCAAGCAGCTGCGGAGCCTGACCCAGCGCCCGTTCGGCGTCAACCTCTTCATGCCCCAGCCGGAGTATGCCGACCCCGCCGCTGTGGACGTCTACGCCCACCAGCTCGCCGGTGAGGCCGCCTGGTACGAGACCGAGCTGGGGGACCGCGACAGCGGCCGGGACGACGGCTACGACGCCAAGCTCGCCGTGCTGCTAGACAACCCCGTGCCGGTCGTCTCGTTCCACTTCGGGGTGCCGGGCGCCGACGTGCTGGAGTCCCTGCGGCGCGCCGGGACCTTCACCCTGGTCACCGCCACCACCCCGGACGAGGCCCTCGCCGTGGAGCGGGCCGGCGCGGACGCCGTGATCGCCCAGGGCGTCGAGGCCGGCGGCCACCAGGGCACCCACCGCGACAACCCCGAGGCGGAGTGCGCCGGACTCGGGGTGCTCACCCTCGTCTCCCAGATCCGCGAGACCGTGGGCATCCCCGTCGTCGCGGCCGGGGGCATCATGCGGGGCGGCCAGATCGCCGCCGTCCTCGCCGCCGGGGCCGACGCCGCCCAGCTCGGCACCGCCTTCCTGGCCACCCACGAGTCCGGCGCGAACGCCGTGCACAAGCAGGCGCTCACCAACCCGCTGTTCACCCGGACCGAGCTGACCCGCGCCTTCTCCGGCCGCCCGGCCCGCGGCCTCGTCAACCGCTTCCTGCGCGAGCACGGCCCGTACGCGCCCGCCGCCTACCCCGAGGTCCACCACCTGACGGCGCCGCTGCGCAAGAAGGCCGCCGCGTCCGGCGACGCGCAGGGCATGGCGCTGTGGGCGGGACAGGGCCACCGGCAGGCCCGCGAGCTGCCCGCCGGCCAGTTGGTGGAGGTCCTGGCCGCAGAGCTGGAGGCCGCCTCGACAGCGTTCTCCGCCCACCCGAAGGGACCCACCCGATGACCGCGCCCGTCTTCGTCGCCGACTCCCTGGAGCACGCCGGCGGGCCGTACGTCCTCGACGGGCCCGAGGGCCGGCACGCCGTGTCCGTGAAGCGGCTGCGGGCCGGCGAGGAGGTCGTCCTCACCGACGGGCTGGGGCGCTGGGCCGAGGGCGTCGTCGCCGCCGCCGAGGGCAAGGACCGGCTGGTGGTCGACCTGGGCGCCGTCGAGGAGGAGCCCGAGCCCCGGCCGCGGATCACCGTCGTGCAGGCCCTGCCCAAGGGCGACCGGGGCGAACTGGCCGTCGAGACGATGACCGAGACCGGTGTCGACCGGATCGTGCCGTGGGCGGCCGCCCGCTGCATCACCCAGTGGAAGGGCGAGCGCGGCGCGAAGGCCCTCGGCAAGTGGCGGGCCACCGCCCGCGAGGCCGGCAAGCAGTCGCGTCGGGTGCGGTTCGCCGAGGTCACGGACGCGGCCACGACCAGGCAGGTCGCCGGCCTCCTCGCCGGGGCCGCGTTCGCCGCCGTCCTGCACGAGGACCGGGACTACGGCAGCGAGCCGCTGGCGACCGCCGAACTGCCCGCCGAGGGCGACCTGGTGCTCGTCGTCGGACCCGAAGGCGGCGTCTCCCCCGAGGAGTTGGCCGTGTTCGAGGAGGCGGGGGCGCGGGCCTACCGCCTCGGCCGTTCCGTGCTGCGCACCTCCACCGCCGGGACCGCGGCGACGGCGCTGCTGCTGGGGCGCACCGGCCGCTGGTCCTGACACGGCGTGGCCGTATGCGCTCTACCGCGTCACGCGGGACAGTGGCAGGCTGCCCTTCCATGGGGGTTTCGCACAGGATCCGGGGCCGTGCGGCACGAGGGGTCGCCGTGACGGCGCTCGCCGCGTTGGGAGCCGGCGGCATGGCCGCCTGCGATCCGGGCGGCCTGAGCGCCGCGTCCGTGGCGTTCACGACCGACCAGACCGTCACCAAGGAGCTGGAGCGGCAGAAGGCCGACGTGCAGTGGCTGAACTGCACCGGCTCCTACGACGGCCGTGGCGGCGGAAGTTCGCCGAGCGCCGGTGAGCGGACGGTCGTCAAGGTCGACTGCGAGGGCGAGACCTCCGACGGCAAGGACATCACCGTCACCGGCCGCATCACCCGGGCCGTCAGCGGCTCCTGCGTGCGCGGCGACCTCGTGGCGAAGGTCGGCGGCAAGGAGTGGTTCCACGTCAACGGGCTCGGCAAGTGCGACACCGCCCCGTCCCCGGTGGGGCCCGGCGACGGCGGGCAGCCCGGTCCGACCGTCACCGTGACCGTCACGAAGACCGTCTACTGCCAACAGCGCCCGAACTGCTGGCCGGAGGGCAAGTGAGCGGTCGGCCACCGGACGTGGGGATCTGCCCCGAAGCCCTGTCCGCGGCCGCCCCCTCTTGCCTAGGGTGATCGCGTGACACAGCCCGCGCCCTCCGTTCCGCCCCCGCCCGCCTATCTGCGCTACCCACATCTGCACGGCGACCTCGTCGCGTTCACGGCGGAGGACGACGTCTGGCTCGCCCCGCTCGACGGCGGCCGCGCCTGGCGGGTCAGCGCCGACAACGTCCCCGTCACCTCGCCGCGCATCTCGCCCGACGGCACGACCGTCGCCTGGACGTCCACCCGCGACGGCGCGCCCGAGGTGCACATGGCGCCGGTCGACGGCGGCCCCTCAACCCGCCTCACCCACTGGGGCAGCCCGCGCACCCGGGTGCGCGGCTGGACCCCCGACGGCCGGGTCCTCGCCATCAGTACCTGGGGCCAGGGCAGCAGCCGCCGCACCTGGGCGCACGCCGTCCCGCTCGACGGCGGACCCGCCACCACCCTGCCGTACGGGCCCGTCGGCGACGTCGTGCACGGGCCGCACCCGGTGCTCGCCTCCGCGCCGATGGGGCTGGAGGCCGCCCGCTGGAAGCGCTACCGGGGCGGCACGGCGGGCAAGCTGTGGATCGACCGTGAGGGCGACGGCGAATTCGTCCGGCTGCACGAGGACCTCGACGGGAACCTGGAGTGTCCGCTGTGGGCGGGCGACCGGGTCGCGTTCCTCTCCGATCACGAGGGCGTCGGCGCCGTGTACTCCTCCCTCGCCGACGGCTCCGACCTGCGGCGTCACACGCCGGGCGGGGAAGGCTTCTACGCCCGGCACGCCTCGGGGGACGGCACCCGGGTCGTCTACGCGAGCGCCGGTGAGCTGTGGCTGCTGGACGACCTGGACACGGCCGAGCCGCGGCGCCTCGACGTCCGGCTCGGCGGACAGCGCACCGACCGCCGGCCGTACGTCCTGAACGCGGCCCGCTGGTTCGGCTCCGCGTCCCCCGGCCACACCGCGCGCGGCAGCGCGGTCGCCGTCCGCGGCAGCGTCCACTGGGTCACCCACCGCGCCGGCCCCGCCCGCGCGCTCGCCGCCGAGCCCGGCGTCCGGGCCCGGCTGCCGCGCACCTTCCGCACGGACGGCGAGGAGTGGGTGGTGTGGGTGACGGACGCGGAGGGCGAGGACGCCCTCGAGTTCGCCCCCGCGACCGGTCTCGCGCCCGGCGCCACCCCGCGCCGGCTCGCCGCGGGACGGCTCGGGCGGGTGCTGGAACTGGCCGTGGCCCCCGACGGCAGCCGGGCCGCGGTCGCCGCGCACGACGGACGGCTCCTGTTCGTCGAGCGGGAGAGCGGCGAGGTGCGCGAGGTGGACCGCAGCGCCGACGGTCCCGTCTCGGGGCTGGTGTTCTCGCCCGACTCGGCCTGGCTGGCCTGGGCGCACCCCGGCCCCGACCCGCTGTCCCAGCTGAAACTGGCCAACACCACGGACCTGTCGGTGTCCGAGGCGACCCCGCTGCGGTTCCGGGACTACGCGCCCGCGTTCACGCACGACGGCAAGCACCTGGCGTTCCTGTCCACCCGGGCCTTCGACCCGGTCTACGACGAGCACGTCTTCGACCTCGCGTTCGTCGTGGGCTCCCGGCCGCATCTGATCACCCTCGCCGCGACCACGCCGTCCCCGTTCGGCCCGCAGCGGCACGGCCGGTCCTTCGACGCCCCGGACAAGGACGAGACCCCCGACAGCGAGGGCACCCCGGCCACCCGGATCGACCTCGAAGGGCTCGCCGACCGGATCGTGCCGTTCCCGGTCGAGGCCGGCCGCTACTCGGACCTGCGGGCCGCCAAGGACGGGGTGCTGTGGCTGCGGCACCCGGTGCGCGGCGCGCTCGGGGCGGCCCGGGCCAGCCTCGACGACCCCGAGCCGAAGACCGAGCTGGAGCGCTACGACCTCGTGCAGCGGCGCGTGGAGCATCTCGCCGACGACGCCGACCACTTCGAGGTCAGCGGCGACGGCAGACGGGTGCTGCTGTGGACGGACGGGCGGCTCAAGGTCGTCCCGAGCGACCGCCGCGCCTCCGGCGACGAGGACGGCGACTCCAACGTCACCGTGGACCTCGGCCGGGTGCGGCAGCGTGTCGACCCGTCGGCGGAGTGGCGGCAGATGTTCGAGGAGACCGGCCGCATCATGCGCGACCACTTCTGGCGGGCCGACATGAACGGCGTGGACTGGGCGGGCGTCCTCGACCGCTACCGGCCGCTGCTGGACCGGGTGGCCACCCACGACGACCTGGTCGACCTGCTGTGGGAGGTCCAGGGCGAACTGGGCACCTCGCACGCGTACGTCGGCGGGCACGGGCACGGCGGCGGGCCCCGGCAGGGCCTGCTCGGCGCGGACGTCTCCCGTCACGAGGACGGCAGTTGGCGCATCGACCGGATCCTGCCGTCGGAGACCTCCGACCCGGAGGCCCGGGCGCCGCTGGCCGCACCGGGCGTCGCGGTGCGCCCCGGCGACGCGATCGCCGCGGTGGCGGGGGTGCCGGTGGACCCTGTGACGGGGCCCGGCCCGCTGCTCGTCGGCACCGCGGGCAAGCCCGTGGAGCTGACGATCTCCCCGGCCGGCGGCGGGGAGGTCCGGCACACCGTCGTCGTTCCGGTCGCCGACGAGCAGCCGCTGCGCTACCACGCGTGGGTCGCGGACCGGCGGGCGTACGTCCACGAGCGGTCCGGCGGCCGGCTGGGCTATCTGCACGTGCCGGACATGCAGGCGCCCGGCTGGGCCCAGATCCACCGCGACCTGCGGGTCGAGGTGGCCCGCGAGGGCCTGGTCGTGGACGTGCGGGAGAACGGCGGCGGGCACACCTCGCAGCTGGTCGTGGAGAAGCTCGCCCGGCGCATCGTCGGCTGGGAACTCCCGCGCGGCATGCGGCCGAACAGCTATCCCATGGACGCGCCGCGCGGTCCCGTGGTGGCCGTGGCGAACGAGTTCTCCGGCTCCGACGGCGACATCGTCAACGCGGCGATCAAGGCGCTGGGCCTCGGGCCGGTCGTCGGCACCCGCACCTGGGGCGGGGTCATCGGCATCGACAGCCGCTACCACCTCGTCGACGGCACCCTCGTCACCCAGCCCAAGTACGCCATCTGGCTGGAGGGGTACGGCTGGGACGTGGAGAACCACGGGGTCGACCCGGACGTGGAGGTCGTCCAGCGCCCGCAGGACTGGGCGGCGGGCCGGGACGCCCAGCTGGACGAGGCGATCCGGATCGCGCTGGAGGCACTGGAGACCACACCCGCGAAGACCCCGCCGGCACTGCCCGGGCGCTGAGGGACCGCCGCGCGATCACCCTCCGCGCGGCGGCACCCGGCGGCGATACGATGCCCCGGTCACACCATCGCCGTCCAACGCCCGGAGGGACCATGGCTGGGGAGCCGCAGGACGACTGCCTGTTCTGCAAGATCGTCGCGGGGCATGTGCCGGCGACGATCGTGCGGGAGACCGAGACGACCGTCGCCTTTCGCGACATCAATCCGCAGGCGCCCACCCACGTCCTGATCATCCCCAGGGCCCACCACAAGGACGCCGCCGCGCTCGCCGTCGCCGACCCGGCGCTCGCCGCCGACCTCCTGCGCGAGGCCCAGGCCGTCGCCGACGAGGAGAAGCTGGACAGCTACCGCGTCGTGTTCAACACCGGTGCGGGCGCCGGCCAGACGGTCTTCCACACGCACGCGCACGTCCTCGGCGGCCGCGGTCTCGAGTGGCCCCCCGGATAGACGGCCGTGTCCGTACGTGAACTGGTCGTCCTCGGGACGGCGAGCCAGGTCCCGACCCGGCACCGCAACCACAACGGCTATGTGCTGCGCTGGGACGGCGAGGGCATCCTGTTCGACCCCGGCGAGGGCACCCAGCGGCAGATGCTGCGGGCCGGGGTCGCCGCCCACGACCTGAACCGCATCTGTGTCACCCACTTCCACGGCGACCACTCGCTGGGACTGGCCGGGGTGATCCAGCGGATCAACCTGGACCGGGTGCCGCACCCCGTCGCCGCCCACTACCCGCGCTCCGGGCAGCGCTTCTTCGACCGGCTGCGGTACGCCACCGCCTACCGGGAGACCGCCGAGATCGTCCCGGCCCCGGTCGACGCCGACGGGGTCGTCGCCGACACCGGCGCGTACACGCTGCACGCCGCCCGGCTGTCGCACCCCGTCGAGTCGTACGGCTACCGCCTGGTCGAGCCGGACGGCCGCCGGATGGTGCCCGAGCGGCTCGCCGCGCACGGCATCAAGGGACCGGACGTCGGCCGGCTCCAGCGCGACGGCGTGCTCGGCGGGGTCACGCTGGACGACGTCAGCGAGGTCCGGCGCGGGCAGCGGTTCGCGTTCGTCATGGACACCCGGCTGTGCGACGGGGTGTACGCCCTCGCCGACGGCTGCGACATGCTCGTCATCGAGTCCACGTTCCTGGACGAGGACACCGCCCTCGCCGAGGAGCACGGGCACCTGACCGCCGGTCAGGCCGCCCGGGTGGCGCGGGACGCCGGGGTGGGACACCTGGTGCTCACCCACTTCAGCCAGCGCTACACCGACCCCGGCGAGTTCGAGCGGCAGGCGCGCGCCGCCGGTTTCGACGGCGACCTGACCGTGGCGCACGACCTGCTGCGTGTGCCCTTGCCCAAGCGTCGCCCCTAGCTGGCGGGGGCCAGGCGCTCCGGCGCGGCCGGGACGGCCTCGGCGGTGTCCAGCGGGACGGCGACGACCTCGACGTCCGCGGTCCCGGCAGTCTCCGGGACACGGCGGCCCAGCGCCACCAGGGTCAGCGGTACGGCGACCAGCAGCAGCCCCACCGCGAGGACGACACCCATCACGGGGAAGCCCGCCCCGGCCGACAGCACGCTCCCGGTGAGCGGGCCCGCGGCCGTGCCCAGCGAGGACGCCGAGCCGACGAGCACCGCCCAGCGGCCCCGGCCGTCGAGGGAGGCGGCCAGTCCGATGACGTACGACAGCACGACCGGGTAGACGGCGTTCCAGGCGATCTCGCCGGTCGCGAACGTCGTCAGGTCCGTCGCGGACGCGCTCAGCGCGATGCAGACGGCGATGAGGGCGGTGCCGCCGCCGACGGGCAGCGCGCGGCCGAGCCGGGGCCCGAGCGCACCCGCCCCGGTCACCCCGAGCAGTCCGGCGCCGAGCGCCACGGCGAACACCGCGCCCACGGCGGCCTCCGTCAAGTGGGCCTGGTCCAGGCCGATCCGGCCGCTGACGCCCCACAGGGAGTTCTGCGCGAGGGACCACAGGAGCATGCAGCCGGCGAGGACGAGCCCGTGCCGCCGGTGGGGGAGCGGTCCCAGGGGCCGCACGGCGGCCGACATCTGCGGCACCTCGGCGGCGGGGAGCCGGCCGGTGAGAGGCCACACCGCGAGCGCGGTCAGGGCGATCGCCGCCAGCGGCCGGTCGTGGCCGGGGCCGAGGTGCGGGACCGTCAGATAGAGGGCGCCCGCGAGGGCGGAGACACCGAGCAGGCCCGCCGTGGTGACCCGGTGCGGATCGGTGCTCCAGGTCCCGCGTCCCGTCCGGGCCGGGCCGGCCCCGAGAGCGGCGATCCGGGTGGCGGCGACCGCGGTGACCGTGCCGGAGCCGAGGCCGCCGGCCATGACGCCGAGGACGACGGCCGGTACGGCGTGCGCGAGCGCGGCCCCGCCGTAGCCGAGCAGCATCAGGGCAAGCCCGGCGCGGGCGAGCCGGCGGGCGCCCAGGCGCTCGACGCGGGAGGCAAGCAGGAAGCCGGCCGCCGCCGAACTCAGCAGCAGGGCACTGCCGATGGCGCCGGCCTGGGTCGGCGTGAGCGGAAGACCCGCGTCGAGTCGGCCGACGACGGTCGGCAGCAGATACGGGGCGAGGTACCCGGCCGTGAAGAGGGCGACGAGAGGCCAGGGGGTGGTGCGAGGGGCGAGCACGGGCGTTCCCAGGGCATGCGAAAGGAGAGGCACAGAAGGGGGAGGGGCGCAGGCCGTCGACGGACAGGAACGCGCGGGCAATTTGTATCAAGCACGGGGTCGCGCGAAGAAGGGCGGCCGGTGTGATCTGAGGCACGTTCTGTTTGGCGGGGGAGAAGCGGGGTAACAGCGGTGCCTCACTCGGCCCCGCCGGTGCCTCTCACCTGCGCCAGTGCACCGATCCGCCCGCCCCGCCGGGGGCCGTCGCCTCGATCTTGGTCCGGATCTCCCGCATCACCGCGACGATCCGCTCCTCGTGCCGGGGCGACCAGCGGGCCACCGGCACCGAGCAGCTGATCGCGTCCTGCGCGGGGGTGTCGTAGCGCAGGGCGAAACCGAGGCCGATGATGCCGGGGACGCTCTCCTCGCGGTCGAGCGACCAACCGCGTGCGCGCACCTCGGCGAGGTCGGCGGCCAGGGACGCGCGGGTGGTGTGGGTGCGGGGCGTGAGCGCGGGATACGGGCCCTCGGGCAGGGCGGAGTCGGGGCGTTCGGCGAGCAGCGCCTTGCCCAGGGCGCCCGCGTGCGCCGGGAGGCGCCGGCCGACCCGGCTGAGGGTCCGCAGGTACGCGTGCGACTCGCGGGTGGCCAGATAGGCGACGTCCCGGCCGTCCAGGCGCGCCAGGTGGACCGTCTCGCCGAGCGCCTGCGACGCCTCGTCGAGGTAGGGCCGGACGAGGCGGACGCGCGGGTCGGAGTCGAGGTAGCCCGTGCCGGTCAGCAGGGCGTGGATGCCGATGCCGTAGAGCGAGCCGGTGACGTCGGTGCGCACCCAGCCCCGCGCGATCAGGGTCTGGAGCAGCGCGTACATGGAGCTGCGCGGCACGCCGAGGGTGTCGGCGAGCTCCTGGAGGCGGGCCGGGCGGTCCCCGCGCGCGGTGAGGAGTTCGAGCAGCTCGACCGTGCGCGCCGCGGACTTCACCTCGCGGACGCCGCCTGTATCCGACATGGGGCGATCGTAATCGGCGGGCCCGGCCGTTGACGGCCCGCCGTTCACTCACCTAATCTGCGTTCTCATACATGGACAGCGTTCACAAGGGGAGATGATCGGTGTGGTTCTCGGCAGGGGGACGGACACGGCCGGCGACAGGGCCACGGACACCGTCGAGCGGCTTCGGGACGGCATGGCCCGCGGCGTGCTGTCCTTCCCGCTCACCAGCTTCCACGCCGACGGATCGCTCGACGAGGACGGCTTCCGCGCGCACCTGGCCGTCCAGCTGGCGTCCGGGCCGGGCGCCGTCTTCCCGGCCTGCGGCACCGGCGAGTTCTTCTCCCTGGACGAGGACGAGTACCGGGCCGTCGTCACCGCCGCCGTCGAGGAGACGGCCGGCCGCGTGCCCGTCGTCGCCGGCGTCGGCTACGGCTGGGCGCAGGCCGCCCGGTTCGCCCGGGTCGCCGAGGAGGCCGGCGCCGACGCCCTCCTCGTGCTGCCCCACTACCTCGTCGCCGCCCCGCAGGACGGCCTCGTCGCCCAGCTGGAGGCGCTCGCCGCACGGACCCGGCTGCCGCTCATCGCCTACCAGCGCGGACCGGTCGCCTACACCCCCGCCGCGCTGCGGCGCATCGCCCGCGTCCCCGGGGTCGTCGGCCTCAAGGACGGCCACAGCGATCTCGAACGCCTCCAGCGCCTCACCCTCGCCGCCCCGGAGGGCTTCCTGTTCTTCAACGGCGCCTCCACCGCCGAACTCCAGGCCCGGGCCTACGCCACCGTCGGCGTGCCCGCCTACTCCTCCGCCGTCCACGCCTTCGCCCCCGAGATCGCGAACGCCTTCTTCGCCGCGCTCCGGGACGGCGACGACGGCACCACCACCGTCCTGCTGCGCGACTTCTACGTCCCGCTCGCCGAGATCCGCGACCGCGTGCCCGGCTACGCCGTGTCCCTGGTCAAGGCCGCCGCCCGGCTGCGCGGGCGCCCCGTCGGCCCGGTGCGCGCCCCGCTGACCGACCCGTCCCCCGGCGACCTGGCCGATCTGCGCGCCCTCCTCACCACCGGACTCGCCCTCGTGGGCGCGGCCCCGTGACCTGACGGTCGCGCCGGACGGGGAACACGTGGCGTTGTCCGTGGCGTGGTGCACACTGGCCAGATCAGGACCACGCCAGGGAGCGCACCGTGACCACGCCCTCCGTGCCCACCGGAGTGGGAGCCCCGCCGCAGGGGCCGCCGCCCCCGACCAAGGGGCCGTACCGGCGTGCCCAGGTCGACCCCCTCGGGGGCCTGCGGACGCCCGCCGACCCGCCCTGGGACGTGTATCTGACCGGCACGGTCTTCCTCGACATCATCTTCACCGGCCTCGACTCGGCCCCGGTCCGCGGCACCGAGTCCTGGGCGCGCGGCATGGGCTCCAGCCCCGGCGGCGTGGCCAACATGGCGACCGCGCTCGCCCGCCTCGGCTTGAAAACGTCCCTCGCGGCGGCCTTCGGCGACGACCACTACGGCGACTACTGCTGGGACGCGCTGGAGCAGGGCGAGGGCATCGACCTCTCGCCCTCGCGGACGGTCCCCGGCTGGCATTCGCCGGTCACCGTCTCCATGGCGTACGAGGGGGAGCGCACCATGGTCTCCCACGGGCACGAACCGCCCCCGGAGGAGCCCGCGCCGGACTGCCCGCCCCACGCCCGCGCCGCCGTCGCCTCCCTGGTCCCCGGCACCCGGGCCCCGTGGATCGCGCAGGCCGCGAGCAAGGGCACCCGGGTCTTCGCCGACGTCGGCTGGGACGACACCGGCGCCTGGGACCTGGCCGGGCTCGCCGACCTGGAGCACTGCGAGGCGTTCCTGCCCAACGCCGAGGAGGCCATGCGGTACACCCGCACGAGGTCGCCGCAGGAGGCCGCCCACGCCCTCACGGAGCACGTGCCGGTCGCCGTGGTCACCCTCGGCGCGGAGGGCGCGTACGCGGTCGACGGGCGGACCGGCGAGACGGCCGTGGTGCCCGCGATCGCGGTCGAGGCCCTGGACCCCACCGGCGCGGGTGACGTCTTCGTGGCCGGGTTCGTCACCGGCAGCCTCGCGGGCTGGCCGCTCGCCGACCGCCTCGCCTTCGCCGGGCTGACCGCCGCCCTCTCCGTCCAGGAGTTCGGCGGCTCCCTGTCGGCGCCCGGCTGGGCGGAGATCGGCGCCTGGTGGCGCCAGGTGCGGTCCCTGGAGAGCCAGGACCGCGAGGCCCTGCGCCGGTACGCCTTCCTCGCGGACCTGGTCCCGCGGGAGGCGGGCCGGCCGTGGCCCCTGCGCCGGGCGGTCCCGACGATCGGCTTCCGCCGCTCGGCCTGACGGAGCCGCCCGGCCTGAACGGGGTCAGCTCGCGATGACCGGCGTCAGCCCGCCATCACCGGCGTGAGCAGCACGAAGTCCGCGCCCGCCGGGTCCAGGCAGACCGCGAGCCGGCCCACGCCCTCGGCGTCCACCGGGCCCATCTGCACGCCGCCGCCGTTCCCCGTGACCTGCGCGACGGCCGCGTCGCAGTCCTCGACGCCGAACACCGGATGCCAGTACGGGCGGCCGTCCGCGAGCGCGAGGTTCTCCTTCGGGAGTTCCATCACGCCGCCCTGCATCCGCTCCTCGGGCAGCCCCGCGGGCGTGATCAGGCTGTACGAGCCCCCGTCGCCCGGCAGTTCCATGGCGCTGTACCGCCAGCCGAAGAGCCCGCCGTAGAACTCCTTGGAGGCGGCGGCGTCACTCGTGTACAGCTCGGTCCACGCCAGGGCGCCCGGCGCGTCCGCCAGCTCGAAGCCCGCATTGCTCCCCGGCTGCCAGACCGCGAACTGCCCGCCCAGCGGATCGCTGAACTGGGCCATGCGACCCCAGTCGCCGAGGTCGGTCGGCGCCACGCGCACCGAGCCGCCTGCCTGCTCGACCGCCCGTGTCGCCGCGTCGGCGTCCTCGACGGCGAAGTAGAGCATCCAGGCCGGCCGCGCCCCCTCCTCGGTGAGCGGACCCAGCCCGGCGACGGCCCGGCCGTCCTTCCGGAACATCCCGCCGTCCAGGTCCCCGGCCTCGCCCATGGGTTCGTGGTCCCAGCCGAGCACCGCGCCGTAGAAGGACGCGGCCGCCCGCACGTCGGGGGCGCCGAGGTCGAGCCAGCAGGGGGAGCCGGGTGCCGAGTCGGTGGTGATCATGACGACCCCTTTCGCGGGTTCTCGGCACCAGCCTGACATCCCGCACCGGCCCGCGCCCGCCGCGAGGGACGCCCGCGCGCCGGTGGCCTCAGCCGGCCTGGACCGTCGTGCGGACGGTGCCGTCCGGGCCCGCCACCAGGACCGGGGTCCCGGATCCGCCCAGGTCGCGCACCGCCGCGAGGTCCTCGGCGCGGGCGCCGGCGTCCTCGGTCACGACCGCCGCCGCCTCCAGCGACGTCGCGCCCGACGCCACCGCCATCGCCACCGCCGTGCGCAGCGCGCTCAGCTCCAGGGACTCCAGGGCGACGGTCCCCGCGACATACGTCCGGCCGGTCTCGTCGCGTACGGCCGCCCCCTCGGGCACGCCGTTGCGGGCCCGCGCGGAACGGGCCAGGGTGACGATCTTGCGGTCCTCGGGGTCGAGCGCGCTGCTGTCGGTCATGTCCCCGAGCATACGGAGCACCGCCGGACCTACCCGGCCACGGGGTACATCGCCCCGCGCCGCGCCTCCGGCGAGGCCAGCCACTGGAGCTTCGCCGCCGTCGCCTCGTCCAGCGGGGTGTGCAGCACGATCGACAGATCCGGGCGCACCGGCATCTGCATCACGCTCGACTCCATGGTCAGCACCCCGACCAGCGGGTGGTCCAGCTCCTTGCGGATCTGCCCCGCGTCCTCGATGTCCCTGCGCTCCCACAGCTCGGCGAACTCCGGGCTGGACGCCCGCGCCTCGGCCAGCACCTCCTGGAACCCCTCGTCGTCCGGGTTGGCCATGCACAGGGCGCGGAACTGGGCGACGACCGAGGAGGCGTTCTCCGCCCAACTCCGGGACCGGGTCCGGTACATGGGGTCGGTGAAGAAGTCGATCAGGCAGTTCCACCGCAGGCCCGGCCGCATGCCGAGCACGGTCGAGGCCGCCTCGTTGTACATCACGCCGTTGTAGTAACGGTCCATGATGTGCGCCGGGTTCGGCATCCACGTGTCGATCAGCCGCTGCAGCCCGTCGCACATCTCCCGCTTGTCCGGGGCGACTTCGGCCGCCGGCGGGTTGAGCCCGGCCAGCACGTACAGATGCCGGCGCTCGGCGTTGCTCAGCCGCAGCACCCGCGCCACCGAGTCCAGCACCTGCGGGGAGACCGAGATGTCCCGGCCCTGCTCCAGCCACTGGTACCAGGAGGCGCCCACACCCGCGAGCACGGCGACCTCCTCGCGCCGCAGCCCCGGTGTGCGGCGCCGCGCACCGCCGTCCGGCAGCCCGGCCTCGCCCGGGGAGACCCGGGCCCTCCTGCTCATCAGGAACTCACGCAGCTCGCGCCGCCGATGACTCTTCAGCGTGCCCCCGGACACGGCCGATCCCCCCTGTCGCGTCGGCTGGTGGTGCCACCACCAGGACAACTTGCCGCTCCCCACGACTATTCCGCCAGCGGGAGGCTCCTGTCCATGGCGATCGACACCGACCTCACCCCCCTCTCGTCCCCACCGCTCGGCACCCCCCGGATGTCGCGGCGCGACAAGCTCGTCCTGTTCGTCCTGTGCGCCGCCCAGTTCATGGTGGCCCTCGACTTCTCCGTCCTGAACGTCGCCCTGCCCGTCCTCGGGGCCGACCTCGGCATGGACCGGTCGGCGCTCCAGTGGGCGGTCACCGCGTTCGCCCTGCCGTCCGGCGGCTTCCTGCTCCTGTTCGGCCGCATCGGCGACCTCTACGGCCGCCGCCGCCTCTTCCTCACCGGGCTCGGCCTGTTCGCCGCGGCCTCCGTGCTCGCGACCCTCGCCTGGGACCCGGCGTCCTTCCTCACCGGCCGGGCCCTGCAGGGCCTCGGCGCGGCCATGATCGTGCCGACCGGCATGTCCCTGCTGACGACGACCTTCGCCGAGGGCCCCGCCCGCGACCGGGCGCTCGGCATCTCCGGGACGCTGATGTCCCTCGGCTTCACCATCGGCGTGGTCGCCGGAGGCGTTCTCACCGACACCCTCGGCTGGCGCTCCACGATGGGCCTGCTCGCCCTGTTCGCGCTGGTCGTCCTGCCCCTCGCGCCCGGCCTGTTGCCGGAGTCCCGCACGCCCTCGCGGCCCCACCTGGACGTGCCCGGCGCGGTCACCGTCACCGGCGGCCTGCTGGCCCTGATCTACGCCCTGACGACCGCCGCCGACCACGGCTTCGCCCGCGCCGACGTCCTCGCCACACTGGTCCTGGGCGCCGCCCTGCTCACGGCGTTCGCGGTCGTGGAGTCCCGCACCACGGCACCGCTGGTCTCCCTGCCGATGCTGCGCCGCCGCACGGTGGCCTGGGGCAACCTGGGCGGTCTCGTGACCTTCTCGATGATGTCGACGGTCGTCTTCGTCCTCACCCTCTACCTGCAGGGCGTCCTGCACCTGACGGCCTGGGAGACCGGCCTGGTCTTCGGCGTCCAGGGCATCGTGTCCGTGGTCGCCGGATCGCTCACGCCGCGCTTCGTCAGCCGGCTCGGGGCACGCCGCACGCTCGTCGTCTCCCTCGCCGGACAGGGCCTCTTCACCGGCGGTCTGCTGTTCCTGGACGCGCACTCCTGGTCCGTCTGGCTCGCCACCGCGGCCGTGTCGGTGGCCAGCATGTTCCACCTGGGCGCGATCATCTCCTACGGCCTGACCGTGACCTCGGGGGTCCCCGACGAGGAACAGGGACTGGCCACCGGCCTGGTCACCTCGACCCAGCAGGTCGGCATCACCGTCGGCGTCCCGCTGCTCGGCGTCCTCGCCACCACCTCGGGCGATCTGCTCGGCGGCACCCGGACCGTCATGGCGCTGGACACCGGCATCGTGCTGGCCGCCGCCGCCCTCGTCGCCGTCGGTCTGCGCACCCGCCGGACGCGGGCCTCAGGGACGGTCGAGGCGGAGCCGCTCGGCACGCGGTAGTCCGGCCACGACCAGGTCGTACGAGTCCTCCACGAGCTCCCGGACCAGCCGGTCCGGGAGCTCGCCGTCCACCGTCACCGTGTTCCAGTGCCGCTTGTTCATGTGGTAGCCCGGGATGATCAGGCCGGGGTGATCGGCACGCAGCCGCACCGCGTCCTCCGGGTCGCACTTCAGGTTCACCGTCAGGGGCCGGGCGTCCAGGTTCGTCAGCGCGAACAGCTTGCCGGCCACCTTGAAGACGGAGGTGTCCGGGTTGAACGGGAACTCCTCCGCCACGGCGTTGAACGACAGACACAGCGCCCGCAGCTCCTGAGGTGTCATTCCCGGCCCGTCTCCTCCGCGGGGGCCGCCACCGGGCCCACCGGCTCCACGAGCACCGTCACGATCTTGTTCCGCCGGCCGGCCGCGGCCTCCGCCGTCAGCCGCAGCTCACGTCCGTCGGGCAGCTCCACCGTGGACGACGCCTCGGCGATCGGGACCCGGCCCAGCGCCTTCGCGAGCAGACCGCCGACCGTCTCCACGTCCTCGTCGTCGTACTCGTCGAGGCCGTACAGCTCGCCCAGGTCGGTGATGTCCAGGCGGGCGGTCACCCGGTAGCGGTCCTCGCCGAGCACCTCCACCGGGGGCAGCTCACGGTCGTACTCGTCGGTGATCTCGCCGACGATCTCCTCGAGGATGTCCTCGATGGTGACGATGCCGGCGGTGCCGCCGTACTCGTCGATGACGACGGCGACGTGATTGCGCTCCTTCTGCATCTCGCGCAGCAGGTCGCCGGCGTTCTTGGTGTCCGGCACGAAGACCGCCGGGCGCATCGCGGTGGAGACCAGCTCGCTCTCCGCGTCCCGCGAGATGTGCGTCTTGCGGGCCAGGTCCTTCAGGTACACGATCCCGACCACGTCGTCCTCGCTCTCCCCGACGACCGGGATCCGGGAGAACCCGGAGCGCAGGGCGAGGGTGAGGGCCTGCCGGATCGTCTTGTACCGCTCGATCACGATCAGGTCCGTGCGCGGGACCATCACCTCGCGCACCAGGGTGTCGCCGAGCTCGAAGACCGAGTGCACCATCCGGCGCTCCTCGGCCTCGATCAGCGACTCCGCCTCCGCCAGGTCGACCAGCGCGCGCAGCTCCGCCTCGGAGGCGAAGGGCCCGCGGCGGAAGCCCTTGCCGGGGGTGAGGGCGTTGCCGACGAGGATCAGCAGAGACGGGATCGGGCCCATGATCCGCGCGAGCGGCAGCAGCACGTACGCCGCCACCGTCGCCGTGTTCAGCGGGTGCTGCCGGCCGATGGTGCGCGGCGAGACGCCGACGGCCACGTACGACACGAGGACCATGACGCCGATGGCGACCAGCAGGGCCTGCGTCGTACCGGAGAACTCCTGGAGGCAGGCGTACGTGACGATGGCGGCCGCCGCCATCTCGCAGGTGACGCGGACCAGCAGCGCCACGTTCAGATAGCGGGTCGGGTCGGCGGCGACCTGGGCCAGCTTCGCGCTGCCCCGCCGGCCGCCGCGCACGGCCTCCTCGGCACGGAAGCTGGAGACGCGCGCCAGGCCCGCCTCCGCGCAGGCGGCGAGCCAGGCGACGACGACCAGGGCGATCGCGCCGGCGACGAGGGGCAGACTCATGACACGGTCGGGGCCGGCGAGGGGCCGGTCAGGCCCTTCTCCGCGCGCCAGCCGTCCACGATGGCCGCCTGCAGACCGAACATCTCGGCCTTCTCGTCGGGCTCCTCGTGGTCGTAGCCGAGCAGGTGCAGCACACCGTGGACGGTGAGCAGCTGCAGCTCCTCGTCCATGCTGTGCTGCGTGGGCGCCTCGGCGCCCTGCTTCGCGGCGACCTCCGGGCACAGCACGATGTCGCCGAGCAGCCCCTGCGGGGGCTCGTCGTCGTCCTTGGACGGCGGCCGCAGCTCGTCCATGGGGAACGACATGACATCGGTGGGCCCGGGCAGGTCCATCCACTGGATGTGGAGCTGCTCCATGGCGTCGGCGTCCACCACGATCACCGAGAGCTCGGACAGCGGGTGGATGCGCATCCGCCCCAGGGCGTAGCGGGCGATGTCGAGGATCGCCTGCTCGTCGACCTCGGTGCCGGACTCGTTGTTGACGTCGATCGACATGCTGGTGCTCGGTCTACTTCCCCTTGTGCGCGGACTTGCCCCGGCCCGGGCCCTTGTGGGTGCCGTTCTGGGTGCCGTGCGTGCTGTCGTACTTCTCGTAGGCGTCGACGATACGGCCCACCAGCTTGTGCCGGACGACATCCTGCGAGGACAGACGCGAGAAGTGCACGTCGTCGACGCCGTCCAGGATGTCCTGCACCTGCCGCAGACCGGACTTGGTGCCGTCAGGGAGGTCGACCTGGGTGACGTCACCGGTGATGACGATCTTCGAGTCGAAGCCCAGGCGGGTGAGGAACATCTTCATCTGCTCGGGGCTGGTGTTCTGCGCCTCGTCCAGGATGATGAAGGCGTCGTTCAGCGTGCGGCCGCGCATGTAGGCGAGCGGCGCGACCTCGATCGTCCCCGCCGCCATGAGCCGCGGGATCGAGTCGGGGTCGAGCATGTCGTGCAGCGCGTCGTACAGCGGGCGCAGATAGGGGTCGATCTTCTCGTAGAGCGTGCCCGGCAGGAAGCCCAGCCGCTCGCCCGCCTCGACCGCCGGCCGGGTCAGGATGATGCGGTTGACCTGCTTGGACTGCAGGGCCTGCACCGCCTTGGCCATGGCCAGATAGGTCTTGCCCGTACCGGCGGGGCCGATGCCGAAGACGATCGTGTGCTTGTCTATGGCGTCGACGTACCGCTTCTGGTTGAGCGTCTTGGGGCGGATGGTGCGGCCGCGCGAGGACAGGATGTTCTGCGTGAGCACCTCGGCCGGGGTCTCCTGGCCGTCCCCCTCGCCGTTGTCACTCGCTCTGAGCATGGCGATCGAGCGTTCCACTGCGTCCTCCGTCATCGGCTGCCCGGTGCGGAGCACCAGCATCATCTCGTCGAACAGGCGCTGGATGAGGGCGACTTCCGCGGCGTCGCCGACCGCGCTGATCTCATTGCCCCGGACATGGATGTCGGCCGCCGGGAAGGCCTTCTCGACCACGCGCAGCAGGGAGTCGCCGGACCCCAGCACGGTCACCATGGGGTGCTGGGCGGGGACGGTGAACTGTGCTCTCGCCTGCCCCTGCGCGGGTGTGTGCGATGTGGGTGTCTGAGTCATGGGCCGGCTCTGAAGGCCTTGCTCGTCCTCCTCGAAACGACTCGCCCGCCACATGGGCGGCCTGGCGTTTTCCAGGGTACGCCGGGGGACCGACAACGCCGTAGGGCTTTTACCGGGGCGCCGTGGGAGGAGGAGGAAGGAGAGCAGAGGAAAGGAGGGGCCCTCAGAACCCCAGCTTGCGCAGCTGCCGGGGGTCGCGCTGCCAGTCCTTGGCCACCTTGACGTGCAGGTCCAGGAAGACCGGCGTGCCCAGCAGCGCCTCGATCTGCTTGCGGGACTTGATGCCGACATCCTTCAGGCGCTTGCCCTTGGGGCCGATGATGATGCCCTTCTGGCTGGGGCGCTCGATGTAGACGAAGGCGTGGATGTCCAGGAGCGGCTTGTCGGCGGGCCGGTCCTCGCGGGGCAGCATCTCCTCCACGACGACGGCGATGGAGTGCGGCAGCTCGTCGCGGACGCCCTCCAGCGCGGCCTCGCGGATCAGCTCCGCGATCATGACCTGCTCGGGCTCGTCGGTGAGCTCGCCGTCCGGGTAGAGGGCGGGGCCCTCCGGGAGCAGCGGGACGATCAGGTCGGCCAGCAGGTCCACCTGCGTGCCGGAGACCGCCGACACCGGGATGATCTCCGCCCACTCGAATCCCAGCTCCTTGCCGAGCTGGTCGATCGCGATGAGCTGCCCGGCGAGCGTCTTGCCGTCCACCAGGTCGGTCTTCGTGACGATCGCGATCTTCGGCGTCTTCTTGATCGACGCGAGCTCCTTGGCGATGAAGCGGTCACCGGGACCGAGCTTCTCGTTCGCCGGGAGGCAGAAGCCGATCACGTCGACCTCGGCCCAGGTGGTGCGGACCACGTCGTTCAGCCGCTCGCCCAGCAGGGTGCGCGGCTTGTGCAGGCCAGGGGTGTCGACCAGGATCAGCTGCGCGTCCGGCCGGTGCACGATGCCGCGCACGGTGTGCCGCGTGGTCTGCGGCTGGTCGGCGGTGATCGCCACCTTCTGGCCGACCAGAGCATTCGTCAGCGTGGACTTGCCCGCGTTGGGACGGCCCACGAAGCAGGCGAAGCCCGCGCGGTGGGGGGCCTCGGACTGGGCCGACGGCTCGGAAGACTTGCTGCGAACGCTCATGGCGCCCATTGTCCCTGATCCCCGGAGCCCCGCCGCACACCCGGGCTCTTACGCCGCGCGCGCGGAGCGCCTACGATCACGGGGCCCGGCGCCCCCGGTGCCCCGCGCCCCGGCCACGTCCCGTGTCCGTCCCCCGCCCGGAAGGCCACCCAGCAGGCATGAAGCTGATCACCGCGGTCGTCAAGCCGTACCGGCTCGACGAGGTCAGGAGCGCCCTGAGGGAGCTCGGCGTGCACGGTCTGACCGTGACGGAGGCGAGCGGTCACGGCCGCCAGCGCGGGCACACCGAGGTGTACCGGGGCGCCGAGTACCAGGTCGACCTGGTACCGAAGACACGGATCGAGGTGGTCGTCGAGGACGCGGTCGCCGACGACGTCGTCGGCGCCGTCCTCAGGGCCGCGCACACGGGGAAGATCGGCGACGGCAAGGTCTGGGTGCAGCCCGTCGCGACGGTCGTCCGGGTCCGCACGGGCGAGCGCGGCCCCGACGCCCTGTAGTACCCCCTACCTCGCGCCGGCCGTCATGTCCTGCAGCCCCACCACACGCAGCAGCTGAAGGCGTTCGTGCGCCTCCGTGCCGGGGCGGGCGGAGTGCACGACCAGCAGGTGGCGGTGCTGGTGGCTGACCATGACCTCGCAGTCCAGCTCCAGTACACCGACCAGCGGGTGCACGAACCGCTTGGTCGCGTGGTCGCGCCGCGCCACCTCGTGCTCGTCCCACAGCCGCGCGAACTCCGCGCTGCCCGACCGCAGTTCGGCGACCAGCCCGGCCGGCTCCGGGTCGTCGGGGCGGGCCGCGGCGACCGCGCGCAGGTTGGCCACCTGGGACCGTGCGAGGCCGTCGAAGTCCTCCGGGGGGAACAGCGCGCGCGAGTCCGGGTCGAGGAAGAAGTTCCGGGTGAGGTTGCGCTCGCGCCGCGGGCGGGACATCACGTCCCCGACCAGCGCCCGGGCCAGCGCGTTCTGCGCCAGCACCTCACCGCAGTCGCTCACCACCTGGGCCGGTGTGTCGTGCAGCCGGTCCAGGATCAGCAGCAGCCCCGGGCGCACGTGCTCCGAGGCGGTCTCGTGCCGCGGCGGCTCCTCGCCGGCCAGGTGGAACAGATGATCCCGCTCGTCGTCCGTCAGCCGCAGCGCGCGGGCCAGCGCCGTGAGCATCTGACGGGACGGGCGCGGGCCGCGGGACTGTTCGAGCCGGGTGTAGTAGTCCACCGACATGCCCGCCAGCTGCGCCACCTCCTCGCGGCGCAGCCCCGGCGTACGGCGCCGGGAGCCGGGGGTGAGACCCACGTCCGACGGGGCCAGCCGGGCGCGGCCGCGGCGCAGGAAGTCGGCGAGTTCCGCTCGGTTCATCCCTCCAGCGTGCTCCATGGCGCGCCCCGTATCCAGGGACCGCCGATCCCCCGATCGACGGGTCTCTCCCGCCCGCGCCGAACCCCACCGAGGGTGGTGGGTGACGAGAGGAGCAGATCATGCAGACGTTGGTGACGGGTACGACGGGACAGGTCGGGCGGCGCTTCGTGCCGAGGCTGCTGGCGCAGGCCGGGGCGGGGGACAGGGTCAGGGTCCTGGTCCGGGACGCGGCCCGCGGCGAGCGGCTCGCCGAGCTGGGCGCCGAGGTCGTCGTCGGCGACCTGCGGGACGCCGAGGCGCTCGGCAAGGCGGTCGCCGGCGTCGACGCGGTCGTCAACGTGGCGGCGTCCTTCCGGGGCGTGCCCGACGAGGAGGCGTGGGCGGTCAACCGGGACGCCGCGGTGGCGCTCGGCCGGGCCGCGCGGACGGCCGGGGTGGAGCGGTTCGTGCAGATCAGCACGAACAACGTGTACGGCACCGGACGCGGGCGCCCGCTGGTCGAGGAGGACGAGAGCAGGCCCGGCGGGCACATGTGGGGCGCCTACCCCGCCTCCAAGGCGGAGGCCGAGCGGGCGCTGCTCGGGATGGAGGGCCTGGACGTGCGCATCGCCCGGCTCCCGTTCGTCTACGGCGAGGGCGACCCGCACCTGGCGAACGTCATGGCGTGGGCGCCGCGCTGGGCCCCGCAGCAGCGGCTGCACATGGCCCACCACGCGGACGTCGCCCAGGCCCTGTCGCGGCTGCTGTACACGCCGGGCATCGGGGGCCGGATCTACAACGTCGGCGACGACGCCCCTGTCACCACCGTGGAGCTGTACCAGCTCAACGGCATGGAGGTGCCCGCCGAGCTGTACGACAACACCGACCCCGACCCCTGGCACAACATCGTGGACACCCGGCGCATCCGCCGTGAGCTCGGCTTCCGGCCGATCTACCCGAGCGTGTGGACCGCCCGGGACGCCGGAGCGCTGTGACCCCGGCCCGGACCGGTCAGCCGGTCCGGGTCCCCTCCTGCCGCTGGGCCCGCACCAGGTCGCGGAACCAGCGGTAGGACGCCTTGGGGGTGCGCCTCTGCGTGGCGAAGTCGACGTGCACCAGGCCGAAGCGGCGCGCGTAGCCCTCCGCCCACTCGAAGTTGTCGAGCAGGGACCACACGAAGTAGCCGCGCACGTCGACGCCCGCCTCCAGCGCCTCGTGCAGCGCGCGGACGTGCCCGTCGAGGTAGTCGATCCGCTCCTGGTCGTCGACACCCTCGTAGGAGCAGCCGTTCTCGGTGACGACGACCGGCGGGAGGCGGTCGCCGTAGCGGTCCCTGAAGCCGGTGAGGAGTTCGGTCAGGCCCTCCGGCACCACCGGCCAGCCGAAGTCGGTCGTCGGCACGCCCTCGATGTCCCTTACGGAGAAGGGCAGTTCGGCGGGCATGCTGATCCCGCCGAACTCGATCTCGGTGCCCTGCGGCGCTCCCACCCGGGTCGGCGCGTAGTAGTTGACGCCGTAGAAGTCGAGCGGCTCGGCGATGACCTTCAGGTCGGCCTCGACGTCCCCCGGCATGAGCGCCTCGATGCCGTCCGGGTAGCGGCCGAGCAGCAGCGGGTCGGCGAACAGCCGGTTCAGCAGCAGGTCGTAGAAGTCCGCCGCCTCCAGGTCCGCCTGCTCCCGCGACGCCGGCCAGGTCGGCCCGTGCGAGTTGGTGATCCCGACGTCCGTCGCGCCGGCAGCGCGCAGCGCCCGCACGGCGAGCCCGTGCGCCAGCAGCTGGTGGTGGGCGACCGGCAGGGCGTCGAACAGGAGCCGCCGGCCGGGCGCGTGCGTGCCCAGGGCGTGGCCCAGCAGTGTGTGCTCGGCCGGTTCGTTCAGGGTGATCCACTTGTCGACCCGGTCGCCGAGGCGGTCGGCGACCCGGGACACGTGCGCGGCGAACCGGGCGGCCGTGTCCCGCTCCAGCCAGTCCAGCGCGACGGGCAGGTCCCAGTGGAAGAGCGTCGCCACCGGCCGCACGCCGGCCGCGCACAGCTCGTCCACCAGACGGTCGTAGAAGTCCAGCCCCTGCGGTGCGTTCACCCGCGGCCAGGAGACCGAGAACCGGTACGCGTCCACGCCGAGACCGGCGAGCAGCGCCACGTCCTCGCGGTAGCGGTGGTAGTGGTCGCAGGCCACCTCGGCCGTCGAGGCGTCCTTCACCCGCCCCGGCTCGGCCGTGAACGCGTCCCACACGGACCGCTCACGCAGATCCGCCGCGCCCTCGATCTGATGGGCCGAGGTGGACACCCCCCACAGGAAGCCGTCCGGGAAACGGGGTACCGGCCGGGTCGCACCGCGCTCGTCGATCGCCATGCGCCGGATCATCGGCACCGGCGGCGCGGTAAGTCAACGCCCGCACGGAAAACGGCCGTTCCCGTGTGGGGGGTGTCCGGCACCCCCTAGGCGCCCTCCTTCAGCACCCGGGAGACGAGCGCGCGCTGCTCGTCGGTGAGGCGGGGGTCGGAGCAGTACACCGTCCGGCCGTCCACGGTGATCTGATAGCTGAAGCCGTCGGGCACCCCGACGGGCGGTGTGCCCCGGCCGGACGCCAGCACGTCCTCGGCCAGGGCGTGCCACTCCTCGGCGTCCGGCCGCCCGGCGGTGTCCACCTCCGCGTGCCGCTCGATGCCCGCGAACCCGCCCGTGCGCCGTACCTGAATACGCATGGGACCTGTCTATTACGCCGCTACGGGATCCGCACCCCCACCTGCTCCCACGCCTTCGCCACGGCCCGGAACTCGTCACCGGCGTCACCGAAGCGCTCCCGCGCCGCCTTCACGGTGAGCGCCGCGAAGTCGGTGAACATCGCCCGGTCCGGCAGCTCGCCGCCGGTGAGGACGTCGAACCAGATCTGCCCCGCCCGCTCCCAGGCGTTCCCGCCGAGGGCGGTGGCGGCCAGGTAGAAGGCGTGGTTGGGGATGCCGGAGTTGATGTGGACGCCGCCGTTGTCCCGGCCGGTGCGGACGTAGTCGTCCATCGTGGCGGGCTGCGGGTCCTTGCCGAGGACGTCGTCGTCGTACGCGCTGCCCGGCTCCTTCATCGAGCGCAGCGCCTTGCCCGTGACGCCGGGGGCGAGCAGGCCGGCGCCGATCAGCCAGTCGGCCTCGGCGGCGGTCTGGCCGAGCGTGTACTGCTTGATCAGGGCGCCGAAGACATCGGACATCGACTCGTTCAGCGCGCCCGGCTGTCCGTAGTAGGTGAGGTTGGCCGTGTACTGGGTGACGCCGTGGGTGAGCTCGTGGCCGATGACGTCGATCGGGATGGTGAAGTCGAGGAAGATCTCCCCGTCCCCGTCGCCGAACACCATCTGCTCGCCGTTCCAGAAGGCGTTGTTGTAGTCCTCGTCGTAGTGGACGGTGGCGTCCAGCGGCAGCCCGTCGCCGTCGATGGAGTGCCGGCCGTACGCCTTCAGGAACAGCTCGAAGGTGGCGCCGAGCCCCGAGTAGGCGCGGTTGACGGTGGCGTCCCGGCCGGGGTCGTCGCCCTCGCCGCGGACCTGGGTACCGGGCAGGGCGGTTCCGTGCCCGGCGTCGTAGACCGTGCGCAGCGGCTGGTCGGACGGCGCCTTCGCGAGCGGCGCCGAGGCGAGCGCGAACTCGGTCGTCACGCGGCGCCTGCCGCGCAGCTCGCTGTCGCGGACCAGGGTCCTGCGGGCCGGGCCGGAGAGCGCGGGGTCGTCGTTGCGGGCCAGCCGGTCGAGGACGTGCGGCGGTACGACGGTGCAGAAGACGGGCTCGAAGCCCCCGTTGGTCGTCATGTGCGGCACCATCGCACTGCGTGAGGGCGGTGTCACTAGCGGCGACCATGATTGGTGAAATAAGCGGATCTGGTCACCCTGCGTGGTCGCTCTGTGTTATGGATCGGTGTCCGGATTGTGGCTTTTCGCACAAGCTCTCGGGGCTCCCGCGAGGCCGTCGGTCCCGCATACTGATATGGACCGCCGCATACCGGAGGGCTCGGCTAGCATGCTTCGCATCATGTTTTTCGGGCTGCTTCTTCTTAGCTGCCGCGGCGAGGGCCTGTAGTCCAGGTCGACTCCCTCCCCGCGGAGCTTCGCGTTGCGTCGTCGGCCGTCCTTCCGGACATCCTGAGGAGCCCCGCAGACATGGCGAACCGCCAGCAGCCCAGCACCATGCCGATCCACAAGTACGGCCGCTACGAGCAGGTCGACATCCCTGACCGGACCTGGCCGGACCAGCGTGTCACCACCGCTCCCCGCTGGCTCTCCACCGACCTGCGCGACGGCAACCAGGCCCTGATCGACCCGATGTCGCCCGAGCGCAAGCGCCGGATGTTCGACCAGCTGGTCAAGATGGGCTACAAGGAGATCGAGGTCGGCTTCCCCGCCTCGGGCCAGACGGACTTCGATTTCGTACGGTCGATCATCGAGGACCCCGAGGCCATCCCGGATGACGTCACCATCTCCGTACTGACGCAGGCCCGCGAGGACCTGATCGAGCGCACGGTGGAGTCCCTGAAGGGCGCCAGGCGGGCCACCGTCCACCTGTACAACGCCACGGCCCCCGTCTTCCGCCGCGTGGTCTTCCGCGGCTCCAAGGACGACATCAAGCAGATCGCCGTCGACGGCACCCGCCTGGTGATGGAGTACGCGGAGAAACTGCTGGGCCCCGAGACCGAATTCGGCTACCAGTACAGCCCCGAGATCTTCACCGACACCGAGCTGGACTTCGCCCTGGAGGTCTGCGAGGCGGTGATGGACGTCTACCAGCCGGGCCCCGGCCGCGAGATCATCCTCAACCTGCCCGCCACCGTGGAGCGTTCGACGCCGTCCACGCACGCGGACCGCTTCGAGTGGATGCACCGCAACCTGTCCCGCCGCGAGTACGTCTGCCTGTCCGTCCACCCGCACAACGACCGCGGCACCGCCGTCGCCGCCGCCGAGCTGGCGCTGATGGCCGGCGCCGACCGCGTCGAGGGCTGCCTGTTCGGGCAGGGCGAGCGCACCGGCAACGTCGACCTGGTCACCCTGGGCATGAACCTGTTCTCCCAGGGCGTCGACCCGCAGATCGACTTCTCCGACATCGACGAGATCCGCCGTACGTGGGAGTACTGCAACCAGATGGAGGTCCACCCGCGCCACCCGTACGTGGGCGACCTGGTCTACACGTCCTTCTCCGGCTCCCACCAGGACGCCATCAAGAAGGGCTTCGACGCCATGGAGGCCGACGCGAAGGCCAGGGGCGTCACCGTCGACGACATCGAGTGGGCGGTCCCGTACCTGCCGATCGACCCGAAGGACGTCGGCCGCTCCTACGAGGCCGTCATCCGCGTCAACTCGCAGTCCGGCAAGGGCGGTGTCTCCTACGTCCTGAAGAACGACCACAAGCTGGACCTGCCGCGCCGGATGCAGATCGAGTTCTCCAAGATCATCCAGGCGAAGACGGACGCCGAGGGCGGCGAGATCACCGGCGCCGACATCTGGGCCACCTTCCAGGACGAGTACCTGCCGAACCCGGAGAACCCCTGGGGCCGGCTGCAGGTCAGGAACGGCCAGTCGACCACCGACACCGACGGGGTGGACACCCTCAAGGTCGAGGCGACCGTCGACGGCACCGACACGATCCTGGAAGGCAGCGGCAACGGTCCGATCTCGGCCTTCTTCGACGCCCTGGCGAAGATCGGCATCGACGCGCGACTGCTGGACTACCAGGAGCACACGATGAGCGAGGGCGCCTCCGCGCAGGCCGCCTCGTACATCGAGTGCGCCATCGACGGCCAGGTCCTGTGGGGCATCGGCATCGACGCCAACACCACCCGCGCCTCGCTGAAGGCGGTCGTGTCGGCCGTCAACCGGGCCGCCCGCTGACGGTCCCCCACACGGGGAACCGTGGCCCCGCCCGCCGTGCTCCGGCGGGTGGGGCCACGCTCATTTCCGGCCAGGCGAACGTGCAGGTCACGGAGAGGTCTCTTCCGGGGTACTGACTCCACGTCCAAGATGTGGCTAACATCACGCAAGCGCGGCGATGTTGCCGTGGCGTTACGGAGGTGCGACGTGCTGCCAGGACGGGGACGAGACGGCCGTGCCGCCAGGCTTGCGCGCCTCCTGGGCACCCGCACCGTGTGGACGGCCGCCGGCGACGGCGAGTTCTTCTGCCCGGGGTGCGGAGGCGACCGCAACTACCAGCGGCTGACCGGACACCGCCGCTTCACCCTGCTCGGCGTCCCGGTGCTGCCGCGCGGCGAGACCGGCCCCGTCGTCGAGTGCGCCGCCTGCCGCCGCCACTTCGGCACCGACGCCCTGGACCACCCGACCACCACCCGCTTCTCCGCGATGCTCCGCGACGCCGTGCACACCGTCGCCCTCGCGGTGCTGTCCGCCGGCGGCACCTGCGCCCGCCCCGCCCTGGAGACCGCCGCCGCCACGGTGAGCGCGGCCGGCTTCGACGACTGCACCGAGGAACAGCTCAGCGCCCTGGTGGACGCGCTGGCCGCCGACACCGGCCGGGTCCTGTCCGAGCCCGGCGGCCCCGGGCTCGCCATAGAGCTCCACGAGGCCCTGGACCCGCTCGCCCCGCACCTCGCGCCCGCCGGCCGCGAGTCGATCCTCCTCCAGGGCGCCCGCATCGCCCTGGCCGACGGCCCCTACACCCCCGCCGAACGCGACACCCTCGCGACGGTCGGCGCCGCCCTCACCCTGTGCGCGGACGACGTGGCGGGCCTGCTGGCGGCGGCGGCACGGACGCCCTCCTGAGCCGGAACCGGGTGCTCCGGCGACGAGGTCAGGAATCGAGAAGCGCCGCCCCCCGCCCGCCGCTAGCGTGACGGGCATGGACATCAGCATTCACGCCAGCTTCCTCCCGCACGACGATCCGGAGGCCTCCCTCGCCTTCTACCGTGACGTCCTCGGCTTCGAGGTCCGCAACGACGTCGGGCAGGGCACGATGCGCTGGATCACCGTGGGGCCGCCCGGGCAGCCCGGCACCTCGCTGCTGCTCGCGCCGCCGGCCGCCGACCCCGGTGTCACCGACGACGAGCGCCGCGTCATCGCCGAGATGATGGCCAAGGGCACCTACGGCTGGCTGCTGCTGGCCACCGCCGACGTCGACGAGACCTTCGAGAAGGTGCAGGCCGCCGGCGCCGAGGTCGTGCAGGAGCCCACCGACCAGCCGTACGGCATCCGCGACTGCGCCTTCCGCGACCCCGCGGGCAACCTGATCCGCATCCAGGCCAGGGGCTGAACCGGCCCACCGCCCCACCGGACGCCGTCCCCTCACCGAGCCGCAGCCGCAGATGGAGACCTCACGATGACCGAGCCGCACGCCGCCGACAGCCACGATCTGATCCGTGTGTACGGGGCGCGGGAGAACAACCTGAAGGACGTCAGCATCGAGATCCCGAAGCGCCGGCTGACGGTGTTCACCGGTGTCTCCGGCTCCGGCAAGAGCTCGCTGGTGTTCGACACCATCGCCGCCGAGTCGCAGCGGCTGATCAACGAGACCTACAGCGCGTTCGTCCAGGGCTTCATGCCGAACATGGCCCGGCCCGAGGTCGACGTCCTCGACGGACTGACCACCGCCATCACCGTCGACCAGCAGCGCATGGGCTCCGACCCGCGCTCCACCGTCGGCACCGCCACCGACGCCAACGCGATGCTGCGGATCCTCTTCAGCCGGCTCGCCGAGCCGCACATCGGGCCGCCCTCCGCCTACTCCTTCAACGTCGCCTCCGTCTCCGCGAGCGGCGGCCTCACCGTCGACCGGGGCACGGACCGGACGAAGACCGAGAAGGTCACCTTCAGCCGCACCGGCGGCATGTGCACCCACTGCGAGGGCCGGGGACGGGTCTCCGACATCGACCTCGCGCAGCTCTACGACGACTCGAAGTCGCTCGCGGAAGGTCCCTTCACCATCCCCACCTACACGGGAGACGGGTGGGTCGTGCGGGTGATCACCGAGTCCGGCTTCTTCGACAAGAACAAGCCGATCCGCGAGTACACCAAGAAGGAACGGCACGACTTCCTCTACCGCGAGCCCACCAAGGTCAAGATCAACGGCGTCAATCTGACATACGAGGGCCTGATCCCCAAGCTGCAGAAGACCTTCCTGTCCAAGGACCGCGAGTCGATGCAGCCCCACATCCGCGCCTTCGTGGACCGCGCCGTCACCTTCGCCGTCTGCCCCGAGTGCGA
Source organism: Streptomyces sp. NRRL WC-3605 (assembly GCF_001509795.1). Lineage (GTDB taxonomy): Bacteria > Actinomycetota > Actinomycetes > Streptomycetales > Streptomycetaceae > Streptomyces > Streptomyces viridochromogenes. The sequence goes on from NZ_LLZN01000113.1 coordinate 127,851, forward strand.
CGGCACCCGGCTCAGCGAGCAGGCCCGCTCCTCCACGATCAAGGGGCTGAGCATCGCCGACGCCTGCGCCATGGAGATCCGCGACCTCGCCGAGTGGGTGCGCGGCCTCGACGAGCCGTCGGTCGCGCCGCTGCTCGCCAAGCTCCGGCACACCCTCGACTCGTTCGTGGAGATCGGCCTCGGCTACCTCGCCCTGGACCGCGCCTCGGGCACGCTCTCCGGCGGCGAGGCGCAGCGCACCAAGATGATCCGCCACCTCGGCTCCTCGCTCACCGACGTCACCTACGTCTTCGACGAGCCCACCGTCGGACTGCACCCGCACGACATCCAGCGCATGAACGACCTGCTGCTGCGCCTGCGGGACAAGGGCAACACGGTCCTCGTCGTGGAGCACAAGCCGGAGACCATCGCCATCGCCGACCACGTCGTCGACCTCGGCCCGGGCGCGGGCACGGCCGGCGGCACCGTCTGCTTCGAGGGCACCCTCGACGGCCTGCGGACGTCCGACACCGTCACCGGCCGGCACCTGGACGACCGCGCCAAGCTGAAGGACACGGTGCGCACCCCCAGCGGCACCCTGGAGATCCGCGGCGCGGACGCCAACAACCTCCAGAACGTCGACGTCGACATCCCGCTCGGCGTGCTCTGCGTCGTCACCGGCGTCGCCGGCTCCGGCAAGTCCTCCCTCGTGCACGGCTCCATCCCGGCGCCCGAGGGTGTCGTCTCCGTCGACCAGACGCCGATCCGCGGTTCGCGCCGCAGCAACCCGGCGACCTACACCGGGCTGCTGGAGCCGGTCCGCAAGGCGTTCGCCAAGGCCAACGGCGTCAAGCCGGCCCTGTTCAGCGCCAATTCCGAGGGCGCCTGCCCCACCTGCAACGGCGCCGGGGTCGTCTACACCGACCTGGCGATCATGCAGAGCGTCGCCACCACCTGCGAGGACTGCGGCGGCAAGCGGTTCGACGCCTCGGTGCTGGAGTACCGCCTGGGCGGCCGGGACATCAGCGAGGTGCTCGCGATGTCGGTGGCCGAGGCCGAGGAGTACTTCCGCGAGGGCGAGGCCCGCATCCCCGCCGCGCACCGGATCGTCCAGCGGCTCGCGGACGTCGGGCTGGGCTACCTCACCCTCGGCCAGCCGCTGACCACCCTGTCCGGCGGTGAGCGCCAGCGCCTCAAGCTGGCCGTGCACATGGCCGACAAGGGCGGCGTCTACGTCCTCGACGAGCCGACGACCGGTCTGCACCTGGCCGACGTCGAGCAGTTGCTCGGCCTGCTGGACCGGCTGGTGGACTCCGGCAAGTCCGTCATCGTCGTCGAGCACCACCAGGCGGTCATGGCCCACGCCGACTGGATCATCGACCTCGGCCCCGGAGCCGGCCACGACGGCGGCCGGATCGTCTTCGAGGGGACCCCCGCCGACCTGGTCGCGGCCCGCTCCACCCTCACCGGTGAGCACCTCGCGGCCTACGTGGGCGGCTGAGCGCCGATGTGCCTGACCGGATCACCGGCCATGGCCCTGCTGACGTCCCGCTCCCGCCGGCTGCGGGAGTGGACGTCCCAGGAGGCGCCCGGCCAAGATGTGAGGGTGACGTCCCAGCGCTCCACACCCGACGAACAGCGCCTGCGCACCCTGGTCGCGCTGCGTCGCGTCCGCGACCGGATGGACCGGGAGTACGCGCAGCCACTCGACGTCGAGGCCCTCGCCCGCGGCGTCCACATGTCGGCCGGCCACCTCAGCCGTGAGTTCCGGACCGCCTACGGAGAATCGCCCTACGGCTATCTGATGACGCGGCGCATCGAGCGCGCGATGGCCCTGCTGCGCCGCGGCGACCTCAGCGTCACCGAGGTCTGCTTCGAGGTCGGCTGCTCGTCCCTCGGCACCTTCAGCACCCGTTTCACGGAGCTGGTCGGCATGTCGCCGAGCGCCTACCGGCGGCAGGAGACCGGCGCCGTGGCCGGCATCCCGTCCTGCGTGGCCAAGCAGGTGACGCGGCCGATGCGGAACCGGGAGGCGCCGTTCTCCCTGGCCGCCGCCGTCAACGGCACGGCACCGGCGGGCGCCCGCGCCGCCACATGACGGAGGGCCGGGGGCGCCCTCCCCGGCGCGGCGCCCCCGGCCCACCACCTTCGCGGTACGTCCTACAGGGCCTTGTCCCAGTACTTGTCGTCGTCGGAGTCGTAGACCAGCTCGCCCCCGGCGTCGTAGCCCTTGATGTGCGGAGCCCGCGTGACCTGCTCGTTCAGCACCCCGGACGCGACGAACCGGCCGTCGTGCACGGTGACCTCCGCGCTGGAGTCACCGTAGGAGACGGTCACCCGGGCCACCGACGGCTCGGCCGTGCCGATCACCGCCCAGCGGAACGGCAGCCGCCAGCGGCCGTGGTCCAGGACCGTCTGCTTGAAGAGCCGGTTGCCGTTGGGGTTCACCAGCACCGCGCCCGCGTCCGGGATGTCCTCGCTGTCGTCGGTGAACCCGGTGATGCCCTGCGTCACCCCGTCCTCGAGCCGGCAGATCAGCGAGGACCGCTCCTCGTCGTCGGCCTGCGCGACCACGAAGACGCCGTCGCCCCCCGTGTTGGAGTCACCGGTGCTGCGCATCGCCAGGACGATCGCGTACGTGTCCGGCGGGGCGAGACCCGGGCCGCCGGGCCGGTCGCGGGTGAACTCCGAGTCCAGGCAGTTCCCCAGTCCCTCCCTGGCCTGCCGGTAGGTGATCCCGTCGAACAGGGCCGCCGTCGCCCGGTCCGGCTCGGCGCTCGGCGTCGAGGACGCGCCAGGCGAAGCCGAAGCCGCAGCCGACGGCTTCGGGGCCGCCGCCGTGCTGCCCTGCGCGCTCCCGGCCCCCAGTCCGTACACCGCGGCCGGCACCGCCGCCAGCGTCGCCAGGGCCGCGCCCGCCACCGCCACCCGGCGCCGCCGCTCCAGCGCGCCCCGCCGCCGGATCCGCGGGTAGGGGGCCGCGGACGGCCGGATCGTGTAGGCGTCCTCGGCGAGCAGTTCCCTCAGTTCCTCCTCGAACTCCCGCTCGTCGTGCGCCGCTTGCCGCTTCTCGTCGTCGTTCACCGGTTGCCTCCCTGACCGGACGGGGTCCTCCGGGCGAGCCCCGGATACGTACGCAACTTCGCCAGCCCTTTGGACGCCTGGCTCTTGACCGTCCCCACGGAGCAGCCGAGCAGTTCGGCGACCTCCGTCTCGGACAGGTCCTCCCAGTACCGCATGACCACCACCGCCCGCTGTTTGGGCGGCAGTTGGGCCAGGGCGCCGAGCAGCGCACCCCGCTCGTCGACCCCCGCGTAGCCCTCGTCACGTCCCGCGCGTTCCGGTGGGGCGTCGGTCAGCGACTCGGAGACGCGCCGCTTGCGGAACCGGTCGCTGTTGCAGCTGACCAGCATCCGCCGGACGTACGCCTCCGGGCTGTCGGCGCGCGACACCCGCCGCCACGAGCGGTACGCCTTCGCCAGAGCCGTCTGTGTCAGGTCCTCCGCGTGGTGCGCGTCCCCGGTGAGGAGATACGCGGTCCGCACGAGGTGCGACCAGCGCGCTCTGACGAATTCCTGGAACTGGGCCTCTAGTTCGGCCTGCATCAAGCACCCTCCCTCGCCCCACAGACCACCACCGCCCCGGAATCGGTTGCCCGGCGCGCGGCGCCCGGTTCGAATGGGACGGTGGAGACCGAGAAGCAATGGCACGAGGGCGACCCCGGGGTCCTGAGGCTGCCGTCCGGGCGGCTCGTGCGGGGCCGCGCCCTGCGCCGCCCCCTCGACCCGGCGGCACGGCCGCCCACCTACGGCGTCTACCTGCTGGGCCGCAGACCGCCCGAGGCCGACTGGGAGACGCACTGGATCCGCTGGCCCGACTTCCGCCTCCCCGCCGACCGGGCCGCCGCCCGCGCGGCGCTCGCGGCGGCCTGGGAGCGGGCCCCGCACGAGCGCGTCGAGATCGCCTGCGGCGGCGGACGCGGCCGTACGGGGACGGCGCTGGCGTGTCTGGCGGTACTGGACGGCGTACCGGCCGGGGAGGCCGTGGACTTCGTGCGGCGGCACTACGACCGGCACGCCGTGGAGACGCCGTGGCAGCGGCGCTACGTGCGGACCTTCAGGTGAGCGGTGTTCAGGTGAGGGCGTCCGCCACCAGCCGCGTCGCCTCGACGATCAGCGCGTGGTCGTACGCCGCGTCCTGCTCGGGCCGGGTCGTCATGACCGCGAGGACGAGCGGGACGCCCGCCTCCGTCCAGACGATCCCGGCGTCGTTGTTCGCGCCGTAGGAGCCGCCGCCGGTCTTGTCGGCGACCGTCCACGGCGGCGGCAGGGCCGCGCGGAACCGGTTGGCGCTGGTGGTGTTGTGCAGCAGCCAGTGCGTCAGCCGGGCCCGGTCGCGGGCGCCGAGGGCGTCGCCGAGGACCAGCCGGGCGTAGTCGCGGCCGATGGCGCGCGGGCTGGTGGTGTCGGTGACCCGCCACGGCTCCGCCGAGTTCAGCTCGGTCTCCCAGCGGTCGAGCCGGGTCACCCGGTCGCCGAGGGAGCGGGCGAAACGGGTCACCGCGGTGGGGCCGCCGATCTGGCGCAGCAGCAGGTTGCCGGCCGTGTTGTCGCTGAACCGGATCGCCGCGTCCGCGAGTTCGGCGACGGTCATGCCGGTCTCCAGATGCGCCCGGGTGACGTCGGAGTTGGCCACCAGGTCGGCCTCGGTGTAGTGGATCCGCCGGGCCAGCACCTCGCCGTCGCGGTCCAGGTCGCGCAGCACGGCCGCGACGGCGAGCGGCTTGAACAGCGAGCACACCGGGAAGCGCTCGTCGGCGCGGTGGGCCACGGTCCGGCCGGTGGCCACGTTGTGGGCGAACACGCCCAGCCGGGCACCGTGGCCGCGCTCCAGTTCGCGCAGCCGGGCCCGGACGTCACCGCCGGCCGTGGCGTGGGCCGGCCCGGCGGCCAGGGCGGCGGCCGCGGTGCCCGCCGTGAGGAGCAGGGCGCGGCGGCGGCTCAGAGGGGAGGGTGTGGGGGAGGGAATCGTGCTCTCCTTCGTTCGAGGGACGTCGACGATCTACTGATCATCGACGCCGCTCGCCCGTCCCTTGGTTGCGATGCCCCGGACGATCGCCTGCCGCCCGGTGCCCCCGCCCCGGAACACCCTTAGCCCGGCCCCATCTCCAGCACCATGATGAGCCGGTCCTCGCCGGGCCCGAGGTAGCCGCGGTGCACGCGGCCGTCGGTGGAGAAGCCCAGGGTGCGGTAGAGCGTGATCGCCGCCGCGTTCGTCGGCTCCACGGTCAGCCGGACCTCGTGCACCCGCTCCCGGCGCAGCTGCCGCAGCACCTCCAGCATCAGCCGTCTGCCGAGGCCCCGGCCCCGCTGGTCGGCGCTGACGGCGAGGCTGAGGACCCAGCACACATAGCCGTCCGAGGTGGTCACGAACAGCACATAGCCGTGCAGGCACTCCCCGTCGTCGAGGACGAGGATGCGGTCCCCGTGCACGTCGATGTGCTGCCGGAGGACGAAGTACGGGTACGGCTCCTCGGGGAAGACCTCCCGGTCCACGCGCAGGAGCTCGGGCAGATCGGCCTCGGTGACGCCCCGCATGGTCAGGTGCCGTTCGGCGCGGTTGGCGAACAACGCCTGGTCGGTGTGGTGTCCCGGGAAAGGGAAACGTTCCTCCGGTAGCGCCATCAGCCGCCCCCTGTGTGATGGAATGCCGTCACTCGTGCAGGTGAGTACCCGTTGCCCGCCGTTTCTGGTGCCCACCGAGGTCCGCCCCATCTTGAGCAGCGCCGTTCCCGCTGGACAAGACCGCACTGTGCCTATGCCCCAACGCGCTCCCGGTGCGCCTCCTTTTGGTACCGTTGGTGGAATGACCCAGAGATCGTCGGGGGGCGTCCAGGTGATGAATGCCGATGTGCCATGGGACGCGGCATTCGACTCGATCGCCTACCTTGATCACAATTACCGCGCCTTACAGGCGGAGGACGCGGAGATCCTGCACATCATCCGGGACCATTTCGGCGACCATTTCCGGAAGCAGGGCGCCGGACCGGTCAGCGGGATCGACGTGGGCGCGGGGGTGAACCTGTACCCGGCCCTGGCGATGATGCCCTGGTGCGACGAGATCACCCTGTTCGAGCGCTCGGTGTCCAACGTGGACTACCTGACGAGCCAGATCGAGGGCTACGACGAGACCTGGGACCCGTTCTGGTCCGCCCTCTGCCTCAAAGACTGCTACCGCTCCCTGGACATGGACCCGCGTGAGCGCTTCCGCAAGGTCGTCCGGGTCGAGCAGGGCGACATCTTCGACCTCTGGCGGCACGAGGGACGCTGGTCCGTGGGCACCATGTTCTTCGTCGCCGAGTCGATGACCGCCGTGCACGAGGAGTTCGCGCTCGGCGTCGAGCGATTCATGCGCGCGCTCGCCCCGGGCGCCCCCTTCGCCACGGCCTTCATGGCACATTCGAAGGGTTACCACGCGGGAGAGCATTTCTTCCCGGCGTGTGACGTGGGAGAATCCGAGGTGCGCGCGAGCCTCGAGGCATTCGCGGGTGACTTCAAGGTCCAACGACTCGAATCCGCGGCAGCCGTACGCGACGGATATTCGGGGATGATCGTGGCCTACGGCTGGCGGGCGAATTCGGATTCAACCATTCCGGTCGGCTGATCGACGAGGCTTCACAACAGCACAGCGGTATTCCTCAAGTCATGGCAGTGCGGCCTGTGTGAGGGGCATGGGATGCAGATCAAGCCACGCCAGCATCTGCTGGACATCTGGCAGGCGATTGCCCGCCACTCTTTCGACGGGGGAGAGTGGCAATGGGGCGAATGGGGCAAGGAGAGCAGCGTCGCCGACGCCGAGCGGCTGCTCTGCCTGCTCTATCCCGCCACCGAGATCCCCGCCTTCCGGCTCGACGACCCCGACACCACACAGGAGGACGTCCAGCAGGTCCTGAAGAAGGCCGGAGGACGTCTGGACATCCCGGCCAACCTCGTGACCGCCGCGGCCGATTTCATGCGGACGCACACCGGTGACGACAAGAGGCCCACGTTCGCGGGCGGCTACTACTTCGGCTCCGGGGACAAGAAGAAGGAACTCACGGAGGAACAGCGCCAATTGGGCGTGGTCGACTCCTACTCCATGTCGATCACCCTGTGTCTCGCCCTGCTCGGTTTCCTCAAGGTCTACGAGACCAGGACCCGGCGCAGCGACATCAAGGAGACCATCGCCGAACTGCGCAACGCCACCAGCAACCGCCTCACCGCCGCCATGGTGAGCCTGCTGCGCTCCTTCGTCGTCAACGTCTTCGACACCGACTCCTCCCAGGGCCGCACCCTCACCGAACTCCTCGGCCAGCAGCGGATGTCGCAGCGCCAGGTGCTGAACAAGTTCCAGACCCGCTTCCGCCCCCTGCGCGCGGCGATCAACGAGAGCGTGTTCCTCGGCATCGACGTCCAGGAAGGCCTCAAGGACGAGAACCAGCTCTTCGAGTGCGGCTTCTCCTGGACCATGGTCAAGGACGCCCCCGAGGTCGAGACCAGCGAACCCATCGGGCCGCAGCCCGAAGGGGTCGCCAACCCGGTGCCGTACCTGTACTTCACCGTGGTCGCCCTCGACGGTATCCAGGACCTGTTCTCCGACCGCACCCTCACCCTCGGCCTGCTCAACACCGAACAGCAGAGACTGGCCGAGTCGCTGCGCCTGCGGTGGGAGCTGACCCAGCAGTACTGGTCCGGCATCGCCCGCTTCGACGCCGACCGCTGGCCCCTGGAGGACATCCCCTGGCGCACGACGGGACAGAAGCTGGAGTCCGAGTACTTCTCCCTCTCCGTCGCCGCCATCCTCGTGCACGACCTGATGCGCCGCCGGGCCACCGACGACGACCTGACCCGCACCGTCGGCGTCATGGAACGTCTCGCCGAGCGCGGCCGCATCACCAGCCGCATGGTCCGCGACGACCCGATCGTCCACGACCTGCACAACGTCGGCGTCTCCCTGCCGCTGCAGGGCAGCGAGCGCCTCGGCCCGCCCATGACCTGGGCCATGACCGACTTCTCCGCACAGCTCCTCAAGCGGACCGTCCAGCTGTGCACCCTCTCACGCAACCTGGCCTCCCACGACCGGCTGCTGCGCCTCGCCGAGGACGTCTTCGACCACATGTGGCGCCGGCGCATCCGCGACGGCGAGGGTGTCGGCCTGTGGGACAACATCCACGCGGCCTACCCGGAGGCGGAGATCCACCAGCGGCGCGTGCCGGTCTCCTGGAGCATCACCGAGCGGGTCACCGAGGTCATGGTGCAGGCCAACGTCATGTACCGGCAGCCCCCGATCCGCAGCAACGACCTGACCGAACTGGCCCGGGCGCTGCTCAGCGAGTCCGCCCACCTGCTGGGCAACGAACAGATGGAGCCCGCCCCCGCCGACGCCGGCCGGCACGGCATGCAGCTGCGCAACATCGAGGTGAAGCTGCGCCGCGCCCGCAGCCTCGTCGAGGAGCAGCCCGGCACGGCCTACGCCCTCACCCTCGACGTCCTCGGACAGCTCGACTCGCTCGCCCGCGCCCGCGAGGCCGCGGACCGGGGAGTGTGAGACGTGCTGATCTTCTCCGCCTCCGACAAGGGGGGCACCGGCCGCTCGGTGACGAGCGCCAACCTGGCCTACCACCGCGCCATGGCCGGTGACGACGTCTGCTACCTGGACTTCGACTTCGGCTCGCCGACCGCGGCGGCCGTCTTCGACGTGGCCGACGCCCGCCAGGCCACCGAGGACCACGGTCTGCACGCCTACCTGATAGGAGAGGTCGGCGAACCCGCCCGGATCGACGTCTGGGCCGAGACCGAGCACCAGGTGCTGCGCTTCCCGCCGCCCGGCTCCGGCCGGCTGGTGCTGATGCCCGGCGACGTCAGCGGCGGCGAGTTCGCCACCAGCGAGGACAACCTGCACCGCTGCGTCGACCTCCTGATGAACCTCTCCTACGAGTTCGACCTGGTCATCGTGGACCTCAGCGCCGGCCGCTCCTACGCGGTCGACATGGTCCTGGAGGCCACCGCCCAGCCCGAGATGAGCGAGGTCACCGCCCGCTGGCTGGTCTTCCACCGCTGGACCCGCCAGCATGTGGCGGCCGCCGCCAGCCTGGTCTTCGGCAAGCGCGGCATCCTCGCCGGCGGCGTGGAACGCGGGCACGGCGAGGAGGAGCTGCGCAACGCCATCCGCTTCGTCCGGGCCGCCGTGCCCGACCCCGAGTCGCCGCTGTGGTCCCAGGTCTCGCCCACCCAGTCGGCGTGGATGCGAAAGACCGACGGCGACCTCAAGCAGCTCGCCTCCACCCACGGCATCGGCTACAGCATGGTCCTCGGGTCCGTGCCGCTCGAACCGGTCCTGCAGTGGCGGGAGCAGCTCATCACCGACGAGGACGTGCTCGACAGCCAGATCGCCAACCAGGAGACCTGGCAGGCCCTCAGCCGCCTCGCCGGACGCCTGACCGACGACAAGTACTGGGAGCCGGCATGAGCGACGCCGTCTTCCAGGAGACCACCGCTCAGCCGCGCACCCAGTCCGTGCCGCTGGCCCATCTCTCCCTGGAGATCGGTCACCTCTACATGGAGGACTACGAGGCCGGGCCCAAACGGCTGGGCGAGCACTTCGCGGAGGTCCGCGTCTGGGCGGACGCCGTACGGGCCTCCGCGGCCCGGCGCGGCAAGCGCCCGCGCATCAGCACATGCTTCCTGATCGACGACTACTTCAGCCGCTTCTCCACACCGGCCGAACTCGTCCCCATGATCCTCAAGGAGGCCGAGAAGGCGGGCCTGGTCATCGACTACCTGGCCCGCGAGTCGGCCTGCGCGGTCGCCGACCGGGTCGAGCTCGCCGAGTCCGTCATGCACCGCCTGGTCGAGTCGCCGCCACCCGGCAGCCACGGCTCCCGCCCGCCCGTCAGCCGTACCGGCTGGCTGGCCAACGGCGAGCGCAGCCCTTCGACGTCCCGCAGCGCCCTCGGCGCGGTCAAGGGCTGGCAGCCGCCGCAGGAGACGGCCGCCCGCAACCACTCCATCTTCATGGACGTCGAGCTGTGGTCGGAGAAGGACGGCCGGCGCCTGTGGTCCTGCCCCTTCCTGGCCGCCGTGTGGCAGCTCGCCCGGCTCGGCCTGCTGCGGCACCTGGGCGAGCCGGTCCTGGTGCCCACGGTGTGGGCGGGCTCGGACTTCCCGCAGGAGTGGGACCGGCTGCCGCCGGTGGTCAAGCTCAGCGACACCAACGCGGCGTTCAGCGCCTACCGCACGTGCAGCCTGATGCCGAACCGCTTCGTCGCCGTGGAGGACGCCGTACGGCTCGTCCTCGACCAGATAGACGTCGACGCGGGGGCGCTGCGGCAGGTCGCCGAACGGTCCGCCGCCGAGGGGATGCCGGTGCCCGCCGCCGTCGCCCAGCGCGCCACCTACGTCTTCTACGAGGAGCCCGGCGACTCCTCCGAGGCCGAGGAGACCTGAGATGACGGCGGCCCCGGTCCACCCGGCGCGTTCGGTCCTCGCCTGCGGCGAGGTGCGCACCTGTCTGCTGCCGTCGCTCCAGGCCCTCGACATCCGGGCCGCCGCCCAACTGCTCCGGCTCCGCGCCGACGAACCCGTACGGCTCTCCGAGCGGCCCTCCATGCACGCGCTCTCGCCCGCGATGCTGACCGGCGTGGACTGCCGGCTGCCCTCGTCCAACGGCAGCAAGGTCCGGGGCGTCGGCACGGTCGCCGCCCGCGCCGCGCTGACCGAGGGCCGGCTCCTGCAGGCGACCGCCTGGTTCAGCGTGCCGGCCACCGGTCCCGACCTGCGCCGGCCCTGGGGCCAGTACCTGGTGCGGCCGGGCCTCGTCGAACCGTTCGGCAAACTGCCCGAACAGGCCACCGCCGACGGGGTGCTGCGCGGCGCCGGACGCGGCGAGCTCGACCTCGGCGTGATCGCCGAGGGACTGCTGGCCCAGCTGCGGCGGCACGCGCTGCTCGACCGCCGGGTGCCGTTCAAGTCCAGCCCCACCCGGCTGCGCTGGGTGGCCCGGCGGGAACCGGCGGGGGAGCGGGCCTCGCTGACGAGTTTCACGCTCGCCGAGGCCGGACTGCGCACGATGGAACTGCGCCTCCCGGCCGACGTGCCGGCCGCGTCCGCGGCCGGCCTCTGCGAGGATCTCGCCCTGCACGACTGGCTTTTGACGACCGTTCAGCACATGCTGGACAACAGCAGGCTCGGCGCGGCGGGGGGCCCGTCCGTCATCGAGACCCTGCAACCGGTCGTCGTCCACCTGCTGCATCTGTGGATGCCGCGGGCCCACGTGGACCCCGCGCTGGCCCACCTGTGGGACGTACTGGAAGAGCGGCCGGGGTTCTCCCGTCAGTGGGAGAACCTGAGCCGGCGCATCAGGGACCGACTGGCCCTGCAGGCCGTCGCGGCGCCGCAGCAGGCGCTCAGCGACGCGCGCTGAGGGGTGTCACCGCAGCACAACCGGAACCGACGGGGGATGACAGATGAGCACGACGTCATTAGGGAACGGGAACGGCGGCAGGAACCAGCCGCAGACGCAGAACGCGGGGCGGCACAAGGTGCTGCTGAGAGTGCTGGTCGCGGGCGTCGCGGGCGCCGTGACCTTCCTCCTGAGCGGTCTGCTGAACCAGGAGGACGACAACCTGTGGGAGTGGACGATGTCCATCTCCCTGGGCTGCACGGTGCTGATCGTGCAGTACCTGGTCGACTTCGGCGAGCGGTTCGAGAAGGTCGACCAGGGCTTCGCCGAGATCCTCTCCGCCACCGAACTGTTCAGCCAGGTCGACGGATCGGTGCTGCGCTCCGAGGAGGTGACCCGGCTCGTCCTCGGCTACACCCGGGTCCGGGAGCAGGGCGGCGACATCATGCAGGCCTTCGCGGAGAAGGAACTCGGGCGTCTCGCACGGATGATGGAGGGGCTGGGCAGCGGCACCGCGGACTGCCCCGGTGAGAACCACGAGTGGCTGATCGACCTCACCGACTGCACCAAGATGACCCTGGACGCCACCAGCACCTCGGTGGACCGGGAGTTCTGGTACAGCGGACCGGCCGTGCGGTATCTCGCGGCGCAGGAGAAGGCCATCAGGAGGCGGGGCGTGGAGATCCGCCGCCTGTTCATCGTCCGTACCGAGGACGAGGTCACCCCGGAGCTGCGGGCGCTGTGCGAGGACCACCGCAGGCGGGGCATCGACGCGCGGATCGCGGTGCGGTCGCTGATGGAGTCCAACCCGAGGGTGAGCGACTTCATCGTCTTCGACGGCGAGCTGTGCCACGAGACCAAGCCGGACCAGGAGAACAACCCGGACAGCACCCTGCTGAGTGCCGACCCGGACCACATCGAGGACCACGTCACGCAGTTCACGGACCTGTGGGCGGAGGCGGAGCGCCAGCAGACGCCGAGGGTCACCTCAGAGACGTGAGGAAGCCCTCCCAGGCGTGAGCGGGGAACAGCAGGACGGGGCCGTCCGAGGCGAGCTTGGAGTCCCGGACGGGCACGGTACCGGGGACTCCGGCGGCGATCTCGAGGCAGTTGCCTCCGTCGCCGTTGCTGTAACTGCTCCGGTGCCAGTGAGCGCCGCTCAGGTCGTCCGTGTGCATCGTCTGAAGTCCTCAGCTGCCGACTCGATCAAGGCCAGGGAAGCGTCCGGAGACAGCGCGGCGCCCCTGAGCAGATCGTAGGCGCGGCTCGCACGCTTCACCACCGCCGGGTCATCCAGGACACTGCCCGAAAAGGACGTCTCCGTATAGGCAGTTGGCGGTGCGTCATCGAACTCCATGAGGCGCAGCGAGCCGTTGTTAGCGGCCGCTCCCGCCGCGAAGGGCAGCACCTGGAGCAGCACCTTGCGGCTGCGCGCGGCCGCCGCCAGATGCTCCAGCGCACGCGCCGCGACCTCCGTGCCGCCGACCGGCACACGCAGCACCGTCTCGTGCACGATCGCGCAGTACTCGGGCCGTGCGGCGTCCTCCAGGATCGCCGACCGCTCGGCGCGCGCCGCGACCCGCTCGTCGACGAGGTCGTCGGTCGCGAACGGCTGCGTCGCCACGACGAGTGCCCTCGTGTACGCCGGTGTCTGGAGGAGCCCCGGAACGACGGAGGGCTCCCAGTCGCAGATCCTCGTCGCCAGTCTCTCCAGCTCTGCCGTCTTCGCGAAGTAATCCGCGTACCGCCGGTCCCTGATGAGGTTCTGCCAGAGGCGCTCGAAAATACCGTCGGTTTGCAGGGCGTCGTCAATCCTCTGAGCGATATCCAGCTGAGGCTTTCGAATCGCCTGTTCGAACTGGCCGACGTATCCGCCGGACACGAAAACCCGCGCCCCCAGTTCCGACTGCGTAATACCGGCGTTCTCCCGGCGCCTCTTCAGCTCCGCCCCGAAGAACTCCCACGCCGCCTGACGTGAACCGTTGGCCATGGCAACCCCCCAGCCCTGCGGTGCACTTGTAGTGCACGGACTCCCGCCGAGTGTAGGCGCCACGCGTCACTATGGACCGGAGATGCGTGAAATCCGAATTCGAGGGGAGCAAGGTGACGGAACGGCACTCGGCGCACTGCGTCGAAGAAGCGGAGGAAGTGGTGAAGGAATTGCGGGCCGCGCTGGAGAAGGCAGGAATTACGCTCCCGACACTCCGGATCGATCCGGCGAGTCTCGCGCGTGAGGCGCCGTGCCCGCTCGTCGAATTGGGACGCTGCCCGGTGGACACCGCGCGGCGCCTCGCGGCGGTGCTGCGGTGAAGCCGTCCATCGGGTCGTATGTCTATGACACTCTTTCGGGTCGAATCGGCGTGGTGATGGGACACGAGGGACCGTACGTCCAGCTGCGGCCGCACGGTGGCGGCAGGGAGTGGGACGCCGACCCGGCGTCCGTGCGCCCCGCCACCCCGTCCGAGCGGCTGCGCGTGGCGACGGCGTACGCGAACGCCCGCAGCAGGGGCGAGGTGCCCTGAGGGGGTGCCCCCGGCACACAGCGCCACCACCCCGGCACCGTCCGCACCGGCGGGGCGGGGGGGGACCCCGACCGCACCCGCCGGTCACCCGCGTACGCGACAATGAGGGCATGAGTCTGTTCCGCGACGACGGCATCGTGCTGCGCACCCAGAAGCTGGGTGAGGCGGACCGGATCATCACCCTGCTCACCCGCGGGCACGGGCGGGTGCGGGCCGTGGCACGCGGCGTGCGGCGCACCAAGTCGAAGTTCGGGGCGCGGCTCGAACCGTTCTCCCACGTCGACGTGCAGTTCTTCGCGCGGGGGAGCGAGCTGATCGGACGCGGGCTGCCGCTGTGCACGCAGAGCGAGACCATCGCTCCCTACGGCGGCGGCATCGTCACCGACTACGCCCGCTACACCGCCGGGACGGCCATGCTGGAGACCGCCGAACGGTTCACCGACCACGAGGGCGAGCCGGCCGTCCAGCAGTACCTGCTCCTGGTCGGGGCGCTGCGCACCCTCGCGCGCGGGGAGCACGAACCGCACCTCGTGCTCGACGCCTTCCTGCTGCGCTCCCTCGCCGTCAACGGATACGCCCCAAGCTTCGGCGACTGTGCCAAATGCGGCATGCCGGGACCGAACCGCTTCTTCTCCGTGGCCTCGGGGGGCTCGGTCTGCGTCGACTGCCGGGTGCCCGGTAGCGTCGTACCGTCGCCGCAGACCCTGGACCTGCTGGGCGCGCTGCTCACCGGTGACTGGGAGACCGCGGACGCCTGTGAGCCGCGGTACGTCCGGGAGGGCAGCGGGCTGGTGTCCGCCTATCTGCACTGGCACCTGGAGCGCGGGCTGCGCTCGCTCCGGTACGTCGAGAAGTAGAAGAAGTCAGAGGGAGACGAGAAACACATGGCCGTGAGTGGGTTCCTGGGGCGCCGGCGCCGTGAGTACAGGACGCCGGAGCCGCACCCGTCCGGTGCCCGCCCGCCCAAGCTGCCGGGCGAGCTGGTCCCGAACCATGTGGCGATCGTCATGGACGGCAACGGCCGCTGGGCCAAGGAGCGGGGCCTGCCGCGCACCGAGGGACACAAGGTCGGCGCGGAGCGCGTGCTGGACGTCCTCCAGGGCGGGATCGAGATGGGTGTCGGCGCCATCTCGCTGTACGCCTTCTCCACCGAGAACTGGAAGCGCTCGCCCGACGAGGTGCGCTTCCTGATGAACTTCAACCGGGACTTCATCCGCAAGACCCGCGACCAGCTCGACGAGCTGGGCGTGCGGGTGCGGTGGGTCGGCCGGATGCCCAAGCTGTGGAAGTCGGTCGCCCGGGAGCTGGAGATCTCCCAGGAGCAGACCAAGGACAACGACAGGCTGACCCTGTACTTCTGCATGAACTACGGCGGCCGGGCCGAGATCGCGGACGCCGCGCAGGCGCTCGCCGAGGACGTACGGGCCGGGCGGCTCGACCCGTCCAAGGTCACCGAGAAGACCTTCGCGAAGTACCTGTACTACCCGGACATGCCGGACGTGGACCTGTTCCTGCGACCCAGCGGCGAGCAGCGCACCTCCAACTACCTGCTGTGGCAGAGCGCGTACGCCGAGATGGTCTTCCAGGACGTGCTGTGGCCGGACTTCGACCGGCGTGACCTGTGGCGCGCCTGTCTGGAGTTCGCCTCCCGCGACCGCCGCTTCGGCGGCGCCATCCCGAACGAGGAACTGCTGGCCATGAAGGGCCGCCCCGAGGAGGCCTGACCTTTCCCGTCGCACGGGAACGGCCCCGTCCCACCGAGGCGGGACGGGGCCGTTCGCGGTTCCGTCGGACCTTTAGTGGTCGTTGAGGAACGTGTAGTCCTTGCACTCGCCGTCGGGCGCCCGGCAGAACTTGAAGCCGATGCGGGTGTTCTCCGGCAGGTCGAAATTGCCGCCCATGCTGGCCTTGCGGGTGGCGGTGTTGCCCTCGCCGCCGACGGTGAACGAGTAGCGCGGGTTGCCGCTCGGGCTGCCGATGTAGACGTTCATCGTCACACCGCGGCCGTCGGCGTCGTTGTCCTTGATCGTGACAACGTCACCGTACTCGTTGAAGAAGCCGGTGCCGCTCCAGTCGACACCCGGCACGTTCCCCCAGGCATCCCCCGTGTGCATGGTGTGGTCCGCGGCCACCGCCGAATTGGCGACGGCCAGCACCATGGCGGCGCTCGCGGCGGTCACACCAGCGATACGTCCCAGTTTCAAGTTGTACTCCCCTGTTTTCTGTGTGACTCCTGTGGTCGCAGGAGCCATGACGATCATACAAACACATGATCGAAAACAGGTCACTTGGATATGTGATCCGGGCAACTGCCCGGCACGGCTCAGCAGCTGGCGGAAGCGCAGTCCGCGCAGGTGCCGAAGATCTCCACCGTGTGGGCCACGTTCACGAAGCCGTGCTCGGCGGCGATGGCGTCCGCCCACTTCTCGACGGCCGGGCCCTCGACCTCGACGGCCTTGCCGCAGACCCGGCAGACGAGGTGGTGGTGGTGCTCGCCGGTGGAGCAGCGGCGGTAGACGGACTCTCCCTCGGAGGTGCGCAGGACGTCGACCTCGCCGGCCTCGGCGAGGGACTGCAGGGTGCGGTAGACGGTGGTGAGCCCGACCGAGTCGCCCTTGTGCTTGAGCATGTCGTGCAGGTCCTGGGCGCTGCGGAACTCGTCGACCTCGTCGAGGGCTGCCGCCACGGCGGCGCGCTGCCGGGTGGCTCGGCCCTTCACGGGCGGTCCTGCCGTCGTCACCGTTGCCTCCTCACGTCTGCGCCTTGCCCGGGCCATTGTGCCAGCCCGACCTGTGCCCGGTCAGACGCCGACCTTGCCCGCGCCGTCCCCGCTGTCCGGAACCGCGCACTCCACAGGGTCCCCGGCCGGCTGCGCCGCCGCCAGGGCCCGAGCGCGTCGCCGGGCCAGCGGCGTCGCCAGCGCGGTCAGCACGATGAACGCGCCGATGGTCAGCAGCACGATCGTCGCGCCGGGCGGGACGTCCTGGTAGTACGAGGTGACCGTGCCCCCGATCGTCACCGTCACACCGATCGCCACGGCGATCGCGAACGTCGCCGCGAAGCTGCGGGACAGCTGCTGGGCCGCCGCCACCGGCACCACCATCAGCGCGCTCACCAGCAGCAGCCCGACCACCCGCATCGCGACCGTCACGGTCACGGCCGCCGTCACCGCCGTCAGCAGGTTCAGCGCCCGCACCGGCAGGCCCGTGACCCGTGCGAACTCCTCGTCCTGGCTGACCGCGAACAGCTGGCGGCGCAGCAGCAGTGTGATGAGGACCACGAACGCCGCGAGAATGCAGATCGCCGTCACGTCCGACTCGGACACCGTGGACAGCGACCCGAACAGGAACGACAGCAGGTTGGCGTTGGCCCCTCCGGGCGCGAGGTTGATCAGCAGCACGCCGCCGGCCATGCCGCCGTAGAAGAGCATCGCCAGGGCGATGTCGCCGCGCGTTTTGCCGTACCAGCGGATCAGCTCCATGAGCACCGCGCCGACCACCGACACCAGCGTGGCCGTCCACACCGGCGACCAGGACAGCAAAAAGCCCAGGCCGACGCCGGTCATGGCGACGTGGCCGATGCCGTCGCCCATGAGCGCCTGGCGGCGCTGCACGAGGTAGATGCCGATCGCCGGTGCGGTGATGCCCACGAGGATCGCGGCGAGCAGCGCCCGCTGCATGAAGTCGTAGTTCAGGAATTCCATCAGCTCAGCAGTCCCGTCCGGATCGGTTCGGCGTCGTGAGCCGCGTGCGGGTGGACGTGGTCGTGGCCGGGCAGCGCGTGCTGGCCGACCGCCTTCGGGGGCGGGCCGTCGTGCAGGACACAGCCGTCGCGCAGCACGACCGCCCGGTCGATCAGGGGCTCCAGCGGGCCCAGTTCGTGCAGGACGAGCAGGACCGTGGCACCGGCCCCGACCTGCTCGCGCAGGGTGTGCGCGAGGACCTCCTGGCTCGCCAGGTCTACCCCCGCCATCGGCTCGTCCATGATCAGCAGCTCCGGCTCGGCGGCCAGGGCGCGTGCGATGAGCACCCGCTGGTGCTGGCCGCCGGACAGCGCGTCGACCGAGTCCCTGGCGCGGTCCGCCATGCCGACGAGCTCCAGGGCGTGCCGTACGGCCGTGCGGTCGGCCTTGCGGAAGAGGCCGAAGCGGGTGCGCGAGAGCCGGCCCGAGGAGACGATCTCGCCGACCGTGGCGGGCACGCCGCCCGCGGCCGTCGTGCGCTGCGGGACGTAGCCGACCCGCGCCCAGTCGCGGAAGCGGGCCCGGGGGGTGCCGAACAGCTCGATCTCGCCGGCGCTGACCGGCACCTGGCCGATGACGCTGCGCACGGCCGTCGACTTGCCGGAGCCGTTGGCGCCGAGCAGGGCGACGACCTCGCCGCGGCGCACCGCGAGGTCGATGCCGCGCAGGACCGGGCGCGAGCCCAGCTCGGCACGGACGCCGCGCAGCGAAATGACGGACTCGCTCATGCCGTCCTCCAGAGAGTGGGTCATCGGGCGCCCAGCGCCTTCTTCAGGGCCGTGAGGTTGGCCTCCATGACCGCGAAGTAGTCGTCGCCCCGGGACTTGCCGGTGATGCCCTCCAGCGGGTCGAGGACGTCCGTCCTGAGCCCTGCGTCGCGGGCGAGGGTCTTCGCGGTCTTGCCGGACACCAGGGTCTCGTAGAACACGGTGGTCACCCCGTCCGCCCGGGCCTCGTCGCGCAGTTCCTTGATCCGGGCGGGGCTCGGCTCGCTCTCCGGGTCGACACCGGAGATGGCCTCCTGGGTCAGGCCGTAGCGCTCGGCGAAGTAGCCGAAGGAGGCGTGGTTGGTGAAGAAGACCTTGGTCTTCGTGTTCTTCAGGCCGTCGCGGAGCTCGGTGTCCAGCGCGTGCAGCCGGTCGACCAGTGCGTCGGTGTTCTCGCGGTAGTCGGTCGCGTGCTCCGGGTCCGCCTTGGCGAACGCGGTCCCGACGCCCTCGGCGATCTCCGCGTACTTCACGGGGTCGAGCCAGACGTGCGGGTCGAGGTGGTGCGAGTCCTCCTCGGAGTGCTCCTCCGCGGAGTGCTCCTCGCCGGAGTGCCCCCCGCCGTGGCCGTGGTCGTGTTCGACGTCGCCGTGGTCCTCCAGCTTCGTGAGGTCCGCGGCGTCGATCTTCGTCTTCAGACCGGACTGCTCGATGGCCTCGTCGACGGACGGCTGGAGTCCGCTGAGGAACAGCGCCGCGTCGGACTCCTCCAGCTCGGCCCGCTGGTGGAGGCTGAGCTCCAGCTCGTGCGGTTCCTGGCCGGGTTCGGTGAGCGTGGTGACGTGCACATGGTCCCCCCCGATGCGCTCGGCGAGGAACTGCATGGGATAGAACGACGCGACGACGTCGAACCTCCCGCCGCCGGCGGCGGCACTGTCCGTCGAGCAGGCGGACAGGGAGCCGATCCCGAGGACGGCGACAGCCGCGAGGGCGGCCCCGGATATGTGAGGTCGTCGTACGTTCATGACACTCATTTTCAACTGCACTGGAAACCATTGTCAACAAGCGTGTTGGGACGTCCACGGAGCGCTACCGATTTGATTGGAGGGGAGCCCCCGCCGGTACCCTGAAGCATTCGCTGTAGAAGCGCCTCGCTTCGTCGCCCGTCGTCGTAATGAAGAGAGCACCGTGGCCGCCGACAAGATCGACACCATCGTCAGCCTGAGCAAGCGCCGTGGCTTCGTATTCCCCAGTAGTGAGATCTACGGCGGCACGAAGGCCGCCTGGGACTACGGACCGCTGGGTGTCGAGCTCAAGGAGAACCTCAAGCGCCAGTGGTGGCGTTACATGGTGACCTCGCGCGAGGACGTCGTCGGTATCGACTCGTCCGTGATCCTCGCCCCCGAGGTGTGGGTCGCCTCCGGTCACGTCGCCACCTTCACGGACCCGCTGACCGAGTGCACCTCCTGCCACAAGCGGTTCCGCGCGGACCACCTGGAGGAGGCGTACGAGGCCAAGAAGGGCCACGCCCCCGAGCACGGCCTCGCCGACATCAACTGCCCGAACTGCGGCAACAAGGGCCAGTTCACCGAGCCCAAGCAGTTCTCGGGTCTGCTGTCGACGCACCTGGGCCCGACCCAGGACTCCGGCTCCGTCGCCTACCTGCGCCCCGAGACCGCCCAGGGCATCTTCACCAACTTCGCCCAGGTGCAGACCACCTCGCGCCGCAAGCCGCCGTTCGGCATCGCCCAGATGGGCAAGTCCTTCCGCAACGAGATCACTCCCGGCAACTTCATCTTCCGCACCCGCGAGTTCGAGCAGATGGAGATGGAGTTCTTCGTCAAGCCGGGCGAGGACGAGAAGTGGCAGGAGTACTGGATGGAGCAGCGCTGGAACTGGTACACCGGTCTCGGCCTGCGCGAGGAGAACATGCGGTGGTACGAGCACCCGAAGGAGAAGCTCTCCCACTACTCCAAGCGCACCGCTGACATCGAGTACCGCTTCCAGTTCGGCGGCAACGAGTGGGGCGAGCTGGAGGGTGTGGCCAACCGCACCGACTACGACCTCGGCGCCCACGCCAAGGCCTCCGGCCAGGACCTCTCCTACTTCGACCAGGAGGCCGGCGAGCGCTGGACGCCGTACGTCATCGAGCCCGCGGCCGGTGTCGGCCGCGCGATGCTGGCGTTCCTCCTCGACGCCTACATCGAGGACGAGGCCCCCAACGCCAAGGGCAAGATGGAGAAGCGCACCGTGCTGCGGCTCGACCCGCGCCTCGCCCCGGTGAAGGTGGCCGTCCTGCCGCTCTCCCGCAACGCCGACCTGTCCCCGAAGGCCAAGGGCCTCGCCCAGGCGCTGCGCCAGAACTGGAACATCGAGTTCGACGACGCCGGCGCCATCGGCCGCCGCTACCGCCGCCAGGACGAGATCGGCACGCCCTTCTGCGTCACCGTCGACTTCGACACGCTGGAGGACAACGCGGTCACCGTTCGTGAGCGCGACTCCATGAAGCAGGAGCGCGTCTCCCTCGACCAGATCGAGGGCTACCTGGCGAGCCGCCTGATCGGCGCCTGACCGCCCGGAACACCGTCACGGGGTCCCCGTCGTCCGTCATGGGCGGCGGGGACCCCGCGTCGTATCCACCGCGCGTCCGTGAGAATCTGCGGCATGGCCATCATCCACCGCACCACCCTCACGCCGACGAAACTGGAACTGCTCGCCGCCTGGCTGCCCTCGCGCCCCTGGTACGCCGGTTCCGGTGAGCCCCGGCCGGAGAAGGCCGGCGGCTTCCGGCTGGACGACCCGCGGGGCGAGGTCGGGATCGAGTTCATGGTGATCACCGACGCGTCGGGCCCGGCGACGGCCGGGTACCTCGTCCCGATGACCTACCGCGGCGCCCCCCTCGACGGGGCCGATCACGCCCTCATCGGGACCACGGAGCACGGTGTCCTGGGCCGGCGCTGGGTGTACGACGGCTGCCACGACCCGGTGCTGGTCGCCGAGTTGCTCGCCCTGATCGACGGGCGGGCCGAGGCACAGGCGCAGAGCGTCTCCGACGCCGTCGACCGGGACGTCACCCGCTCCCGCACCGGCCCCGCCCTCAAGGGCGAGCAGGCCGGCCTCCCCGTCGCCGAGGACTCCGCGCACGGCACCCGCGTCGCCACGGCCGACGGCTCGCTCCTGCTGCACCGCGCCCTGAGCCCGGCCCCGCAGGGCGCCCCTGAGCTGCCCGACGGTGCCCTCGGGCACGTCGGCGGCGTCTGGAGCCTGCCCGACGGCACCCGCGCCCACGGCCTCTTCGTCACCCTGCACCCCGGAACCGGCCAGGACTGAGCCCTGTGGAGACGCCCACGCCCGGCGCGCACCTCTCCGACGGGGTGATCACCCTGACCCCGCTCGGGCCGGACGACGCGTCCGCCCATCTCGCGGGCGAGGACGAGCAGTTGATCCGCTGGCTCAGCGGCGGCCCCGGCACCCCCGAGGGCGTCGCGGCCTACGTGCGGCACTGCGCCGGGCAATGGGCCGACGGCGGCTCCCTGCGGGCCTTCGGTGTCCGTGTGGACGGCGGCCGGACGCTCGCGGGGACGATCGACCTGCGCTTCGCGGCGGAGGGCCTCACCCCGGGGCAGGTCAACGTCGCCTACGGCCTCTACCCGGCCTGGCGCGGGCGGGGCCTCGCCACCCGGGCCGTCCTCCTGGTCTGCGGGTACGCGGCCGCCGCGGGCGCGCGGGCGGCCGTCATCCAGGTCGAGCCCGGCAACGCGGCGTCCGTCGCCGTGGCCCGCCGGGCGGGGTTCGCACCCGGCGGGCAGCGGTTCGCGGACGACGGGACGCTGTTCGACCGGTACGTCAGGGAACTGGGCTGATCAACGGCCCTGCAGCGCCTTGACGTTGTCGCCGAAGGTCCAGTTCTTCGAACCGTCCCAGTTGAGCGACCAGGTCATCAGGCCCTTGAGGGCACCGCCGTAGTGCCGCCAGGCCTCGCCGACCTGGGCCGGCGTCATGTGGCCGCCGCCCGCACCCGGCTGCGCGGGCAGGCCCGGCACCTGCTTGTCGTAGGGGACCCGGATCGTGGTGCCCTGCACTACAAGGCCCTTGTCGAGACAGTCGGTCTGGGCGACGAAGCCCTGGACGGTGCCGGCCTGGTAGGAGTCGCCGGAGCAGCCGTACATGCTGCCGTTGTAGTACTGCATGTTCAGCCACCACAGGCGCCCGTTGTCGGCGTACTTCTTGACGATGGGCAGGTAGGCGCCCCAGATCGAGCCGTAGACGACGCTGCCGCCCGTGACGTACGCCGTCTCCGGGGCCATCGTCAGGCCGAAGCCGGAGGGCATCCGCGCCAGGACGCCGTCGATGATCCGGATCAGGTTGGCCTGCGACGCCGACAGCTGCGCGATGTTCCCGCTGCCGGTCAGGCCCGTCTCGATGTCGATGTCGATGCCGTCGAAGTTGTAGCGCTTCAGGATCGGGACGATCGTGTCGACGAACCGGTCCGCCACCGCCGTCGAGTTGAGGTCGATCCCGGCGGTGGCGCCGCCGATCGACATCAGGATCGTGGCGCCGGCCGCCTTCGCCGCGCACATCTCCGCGGGCGTGGCCACCTTCACCCCGCTGTCCATGCCGTCCTCCCACAGCGCCGTGCCGTCGGAGCGGATGACCGGGAACGCCGCGTTGATCACGTTGTAGCCGTGCCGCGCGATACGGGAGTCGGTGATCGGGGTCCAGCCGAACGGCGGGTGGACGCCGTTGGCGGCGCCGTCCCAGTTCTCCCAGTAGCCCTGGAGCACCTTGCCGGCCGGTTTCGGCTTCACGGCACAGGTGTCGGCGGCGGACGCGGGGGCGGCGACGGGGAGTTGGGCGAGAGCGGCCGTCGTCAGCGCGACGGCGAGCACGCGCAGGGCGCGGCGGAGCATACGGGCCTCCCGGTGGGGGGTGCGGTGAGGTGTCGTAGGCATGACAGTGCTCGTGGTCCAGACCTTTCGTCAAGAGGTCTGGACCAGTGTTCTCGAAGTCGACTGACAAGTAACAGCTGACAGATATTGAATTCTGTCAGCTGTTACGGCAGAGTGGAGGACATGACGATGCCAACCCGACCCCTCGGAACCACCGGCCCCCAGGTCTCCGCCCTCGGCCTCGGCTGCATGGGCATGTCGGCGCTCTACGGCGACGCGGACCGGGCCGAGTCGATCGCCACGATCCACGCCGCCCTGGACGCGGGCGTGACCCTGCTGGACACCGGCGACTTCTACGGCATGGGCCACAACGAACTCCTGATCGGCGAGGCCCTGCGCTCTGCGCCCGCGGAACTGCGCGAGAAGGCCCGGGTCAGCGTGAAATTCGGCGCGCTGCGCGGACCCGACGGCGAATGGAGCGGCTTCGACGGCCGGCCCGCCGCCGTGAAGAACTTCGCCGCCTACTCGCTGCAGCGCCTCGGCGTCGACCACATCGACGTCTACCGGCTCTCCCGGCTCGACCCCGACGTGCCCATCGAGGAGACGGTGGGCGCCATCGCCGAGCTGATCGAGAAGGGCCACGTCCGGCACGTCGGCCTGAGCGAGGTGCGCGCCGAGACGATCCGCCGTGCCGCCGCCACCGCGCCCGTCACCGACCTGCAGATCGAGTACTCCCTGATCTCCCGCGGCATCGAGGAGGCGATCCTGCCCACCACACGCGAGCTGGGCATCTCCATCACCGCCTACGGCGTGCTCTCCCGCGGCCTGATCTCCGGGCACTTCACCCGCGACCGGCAGCTCGCCGCGGACGACTTCCGAGCCCACTCGCCCCGCTTCCAGGGCGACAACCTCCGGCACAACCTGGACCTCGTCGACGCGCTGCGGAAGATCGCCGAGCGCAAGGGCGCCTCCGTCGCCCAGATCGCCATCGCGTGGGTGCTGTCCCGCGGCGAGGACATCGTGCCGCTCGTCGGCGCCCGCACCCGCGAGCGGCTCACCGAATCCCTGGGCGCCCTCGACGTCACGCTGGACGAGGCGGACCTGACGGCGATCGAGGAGGCGGTGCCGCCGGGCGCCGCGGCCGGCGACCGCTACCCGACCCAGCAGATGGCGCACCTGGGATCCGAGTAGTGCCCACGGCCCCGCACGAGCCGCCGGGTACCGTCTAGGACATGCCACCGACGTCTCCGACCCTGACCGCCGAGCGCATCCTCGAAGCGACCGAGGAGGTGCTGCGCCGCCACGGCCCGGCCAAGGCCACCGTGGTCGACGTGGCCCGCGCGCTCGGCGTCAGCCATGGCAGCGTCTACCGGCACTTCCGTACCAAGGCGGCACTGCGGGAAGCCGTGACCAAGCGCTGGCTGGACCGGACGACGGACCTCCTGGCGGAGATCGCGGGCGCGCCCGGCCTCGACGCGGAGACCCGGCTGCGGGACTGGCTGGCGGCGCTGTTCGCCGCCAAGCGCCGCAAGGCGTTCGACGACCCCGAGCTGTTCGCCACGTACTCGGTGCTCACCACCGAGACCGCCGAGACGGTCGTGAGCGAGCACATCGCCGACCTCACCGGCCAGCTCACCGCGATCGTGCGGGACGGCGTCGCGTCCGGCGCCTTCACCGCCGCGGACCCGTCCGTCGCCGCCCGTGCCCTGTTCCGGGCGACCGACCGCTTCCACGACCCGCACTACGCCCGGGAGTGGGAACAGCCCGGTGTGCAGGACGACTTCGACGCCCTGGTGGGCCTGCTGCTGCGGGGACTGCGGGCCCGCGCCTGAGCCGTCACCCGGCGCCGGGCACCTCCGTCGTCCGCCCGAGATAGGTCACCGGACCGGCGTCCGGCACCGCTATCTCGTGGAAGCCCAGCCGGTCGTAGAAGGCCCGCGCGGCGGTGTTGGCGGTGACCATGCACAGGTGGACCGCCGGAACACCCCGTGCCCGCAAGGCCCCGAACAGGCTGTGCATCAGCGTCCGCCCGTACCCCCTGCCCTGCCAGCCGGGCAGCAGGTCGATGTGCAGATGGGCCGGATAGGCGGCCACCTCCGGCACCAGCATGCGCTCCGGGGTGTGCAGCAGACGCGCGATCTCCTCGTCCGGGGTGCGGGGTTCGGCCGGGTCCGGATAGCGGCCGGCGATCCGCGGCAGCCACTCCGCCCGGTAGTCCTTCACGAACCGCGCGGTGTCCGCCGTCCCCACGACATAGCCGACGGCCCGCCCCCGGCCGTCGTCCAGCACGAACGCCAGCTCCGGCTCCAGGACGACGTACGGCAGCGCGAAGGCCGCCGGGAAGACACCGGGGTCCGTGTAGTGCGGCCGGCTGTCCCCTCCCTGATGCGCCGTGCGCACACAGATGTCCTCGACCGCCACGCGGTCACCGGGCTCGTACGGGCGGACATGACTCGTCATTCGCGCTGCGTCTCCGTCGGGTCCACGGTGGCCTGGTGGGCCTCCGCCAGGTGCTCCTCGGCCTTCAGCCACGGCAGGAACTGCGCCGCTCTGCGCCACCCGCAGGTCTCGCATCTCAGCGTGCGCTGCGGCCCCTTGCGCACGACCCGCACGACATGCACCCGCCCGTGCTGGTCCCAGCGGCTCACCTTGCTCGTGTTGATCTCCAGCATGACGCCTCCAGCGTCCGGGGACAACGGCCCGTGGGGCGGGGCCGCGCAGCAAGGAGTGTGCAGTAACGCCCCGGACGGGCGATACCCCTCCGGGTCAGTCCCGGCGGATCAGCTCGGGGTCGATACGCCGGCCCGTCAGGGGAAGCGTGCCGACGACGGCGGCGACGAGGACACCGCCGGCGCAGACCAGCAGCACCGGCACGCCGGCCCCGTCCCAAAAGACCTCGCCGCCGCCCGTGACCAGGTAGGCGGTCTCCGCCAGCTTCCCCGCGACCAGGGCCAGGACGAGACCGACCGCGAGCGGCAGGACGACCTGGAGGCACTGGACCGCGCGCAGGACCCGGGGCCGAGCGCCGATGAGCGCCAGCGCGGTGACCTGCGACCGGCGTTCCACGGCACGGTCCGTCACCGACACCAGGAACGCGGCGACCCCGATGACCAGCCCCATCACCATGCCCGCCACGAGGAGCGTCTTGATGACCGTGAGCTGCCGCAGCGCCTCGATGTTGATGCCCGCCGGGTCCACGTCGGCGGTCGGCGCGATCGCGCCGATCGCGTCCAGCACCGCACGGACCGTGGACGGGTCCGAGGACGAGGCCAGGACCAGGGTGGCGGCCGTCGGGACGGCCCCCGGCGGCAGCTTGCCGGGCGGGACCAGCAGGGCGGCGTTGGACACGTGCGTCACGCCTCGGCCCGAGTAGCGCACGACGTCCTTCGGCACCGGGACCCGCAGGGTCAGCCGCCTGCCGTCCTTCTTCAGCGCGAACTCGGAGGCCCCGAACGGCTCGTCCCCGGTGTTCGGGTCGAGCAGCCGCATGACCTCGCCGTCCTTGCAGCCCTCCACCCGCCGGGTCAGCGCGGTCAGCTGGGCGCAGGTGGCGACCAGGGCGTCGGCCTGGTCGTCGTCGGTGTCGCTGTCCAGGTCGTCGTCGAAGGCCATCACGACGGTGGAGACGTCCACGCCGGGGATCTCCCGCAGCCGCCGCTGCTGGTCCCCGCTCAGCTGCGCCGTCGGCAGCCCGTACTCCTGGGTGGGCGAGGTGGTGCGCGAGACCTGGCTCAGCTCCACCAGGACGCCCTGGGCGAGCGACGCCGAGAACACCAGCAGGACCAGGCCGGAGACCACGCGCAGGGCACTGCCCGGCTCGACCTCGTTGCGACGCATGGCCAGGCTGAGGGCGAGGTTGCCGGACCGCGCCAGACGTCTGGCCAGCAGGTACGACAGCAGGGGCAGCGCGAGGATCAGACCGAGGCCGGTCATCAGGACCCCGGCCGGCATGAACAGGGCGTTGAGTCCGTCGCTGCGCGCCGGGTGCTCGCCGAGACCGGTCGCGGCGAAACCGGCGGTGATGCCGAGGCCGGTGACGAACAGCAGGCCCCAGCGGACACGGGGCGCCCGCGGAGCCGCCGTACGGCGGGTCGCGAGCGGGTTGCGGGCCGCCGCGCGTGCGCTCGCCCGGCCCACGAACCAGGCCAGTGCCGGGCAGCCGAGAAGGCAGACGGCCGCCGTCCCCGCCGACACGGCGCCGTCGGCGGCGTACCACTTCAGGCCTGGCAGGCCGGTCCGGGCGACGACTTGATTGAGCAGCCAGAACTCGCCGAGGCCGAGCGCGGCGCCGAGCAGGGCCGCCACGACGGTCTCGGCGGCGTTGACCCGCTGGGTGCCCTTGGAGCTCATGCCCAGCAGGCGCAGCGCGGCGAGCCGGCGGTTGCGGCTGGCGGCGGAGAGCCTCGCGCACACCGACAGGAAGACCGCGAGGGGCAGCAGGACGAGGGTCGCCAGGGTGAAGCGGAGGGCCTCCAGGGTGGAGGGGTCGACCACCCGGGAGGGCGGGTAGTCCTTGCCGAACCCCTTCAGCGCCCGTGCCTCGGCGCCCAGTTGGGACCGCGTCGCGCCGACGTAGGCGTACAGCTCGTCGGGACCGGTCAGACCGGCCGCGCCGATCAGGCCCTTCTCGACGCCCGGCAGTAGACCGCTCAGACCGGGCTCGCGCCGCAGCTGCTCGTGCAGGGCGGGGGAGACGTACACCTCGCCCGGGCGGGGCAGCCGGTCCAGGCCGGGCGGCGGGGCCGGGATGTCCTCGCGGCCGAGGGCGACGAAGACGCGGCCGAACGGCCGGGAGCCGTGCGGGTCCCGGAACTCCTGCACCCAGGTGCGCCCGGCCCCGGGCTGGCCGATGTGGAGGCGGGGCGAACGGGCGGCGGCCCGGCCGTCATGGGCGTCGAGAATCGCCGGGATCGTGAGCACCAGGGCGAGACAGCACACACCGAGCGATCCGCCCAGCGCCATCAGCGCGAACCGGGCGCGGTTACCCCTGCCGGAGCCCAGCAGCAGCCGCAGACCGAGCAGGAACTCCCTCATCGCGCCGACCCCTCGGGGGCGAGCACGCCGTCGGTCATCGTGTAGCGGCTGTCGGCGCGGGCGGCCACCGACGGGTCATGGGTCACCAGCAGCACGGCGGTGCCCTGCGAGCGGGCCAGCTCCAGGAACTCCTCGAGGACCGTGCCGGCGTTGGCGCTGTCGAGGGCGCCGGTCGGCTCGTCCGCGAACACCACGGCGGGCCGGTGCACCAGGGCCCGGGCGACGGCGACGCGCTGGTTCTGCCCGCCGGACACCTGCGACGGCCGCCGCTCCCGCAGATCGGCGATCCCGAGCCGGTCGAGCACCTCGACGGCGGCCTTCAGCGCGGGCCGCCTGCGCCGGCCGGCGAGCCGTAGCGGCAGGGCGGTGTTCTCCTCGATGGTCAGCTCGGGCAGCAACTCGCCGTACTGGAAGACGAACCCGAACCGCTCCCGGCGCAGCGCGCTGATCCCGTCGTCGTCCAGCTCCGCGAGCGACCGGCCCTCGAAGCTGATCGTCCCCCGGTCCACGGGCAGCACCCCGGCCAGGCAGTAGAGCAACGACGACTTCCCGGAACCACTGGCCCCGGTGATCGCCGCGACCTCCCCCCGCGCGAGCGCGAGATCCGCCTCCCGCACGGCAGGCGTGGAGCCGTAGGCCAAGGCGACGTCCTGAGCGCGCAGGACGGGCGAGGACCCGGACATGGAACTGGACGCACGGCTGTTGATCGTGTCCCCCGAAGGCCAAAGGGCCCCGACTGGTCAGGCCGGGCCCTGGGTCGTGCGATGACTTCGTGATCATCGGCAGCGCGGAACAGTAACAGCCCCTGCACACCCGGTCATTGATGCTTCAACCGGGGCGATCCCCCCTACGGCTACGCCCCCGCCCGGGAAGCCTCCCGTACCTCCGGGGCCTCCAGGGACTTCGCCGTGCGGGCGGCTGTTCTGCGGGCCCAGGGGCCGGTGGTGAGGAGGCCGACCAGGAGGACGAGGAGGCCGCAGGCGGCGACGATCCACCAGGCGGGGCGGGCCGCGGTGACGAAGGCGGTGCGGTAGGTGGCCGTGCCGACGCCGGAGGCGAGGACCGCGCCGACCACGGCGACGCCGAGGGCCTGGCCGAGCTGGCGGCTGGTGGAGGCGACGGCGGCGGCGACGCCCGCCTGGGCGCGGGGCATGCCGGAGACCGCCGTGTTGGTGATCGGGGCGTTCACGAAGCCGAAGCCGAGGCCGAACAGGACGTAGCCGAGGACGAGGGTCACGTCGGACGTCTCCGCCTCGAACGCGGCGAACAGCACCCCCGAGACCGTCATCGACACGCCCGCTATCAGGAGGGGAAGGCGGGGTCCCCGGTTGCCGACCACGCGGCCCGCGAGCGGGGCGCACACGAAGCACAGCGCGGCCATCGGGAGCATCCACAGGCCCGCGTGCAGGGCGTCCAGGCCGCGCACGTTCTGCAGGTACAGCGTCGACAGGAACAGGAACCCGCCGAGCGCCGCGAACGCGCTGACCGCTATCACCGTCGCCCCGCTGAACGGCGCCGAGCGGAAGAACCGCAGGTCGATCAAGGGTTCGGCGCGGCGGGGTTCGTGGACCAGGAGGGTCAGCAGGGCCGCCAGGGCCATGGCGCCGAACGTCACCACCTCGGCCATCGGGGCGGTCGGTGCCTCGATGATCGCGTAGGTCAGCGTGCCGAAGAGCACCATGACCAGCACCTGCCCGAGCGGGTCGGGACGGCGCGGCTTCGCGGCCCGGGACTCGGGGACGAAGCGCAGCGTCAGCAGGAGCGCCGCGAGCCCCACCGGCAGGTTGACCCAGAAGATCGACCGCCAGCCCACCGTCTCCACGAGCAGGCCGCCGATCAGCGGTCCCGCCGCCATGGAGATGCCGACCACCGCGCCCCACACCCCGATCGCCCGCGCCCGTTCGCGCGGGTCCGTGAAGGTGTTGGTGATGATCGACATGGCGACCGGGTTGAGCATCGACCCGCCGACGGCCTGGACCATGCGGAAGGCGATCAGCGCGTTCAGGTCCGGGGCGAGGGAACAGAGGGCCGAGCCGATCGTGAAGACGACGAGGCCCGCCATGAAGACCCGCTTGCGGCCGATGCGGTCCGCCGTCGAGCCCGCCAGCATCAGCAGGGAGGCGAGGACGAGGGTGTAGGCGTCGATCGTCCACTGCAGGCCCGACGTGCTCGCGTGCAGATCGCGCTGGAGCGCGGGCAGGGCGACGTTGAGCACGGTGTTGTCGAGGCTCACGATCAGCAGGCTCATGCAGCAGATCGCGAGGACCAGCAGACGTCGGCGGTGGGACAGCTCGGGCATGCGGCTCAGCGTACGCCGACTTCAATAGTGCGTCTAACTAATGACAGGGGCATCCTTCGGCACCCTTCGCCGTACGCGACAATGGGTGGATGCCCACGATCGTCCCGCCCGTGCAGATCGGCCCGCACACCGTCCGGCCGCCCGTCGTCCTCGCCCCCATGGCCGGGATCACCAACGCGCCCTTCCGCACCCTGTGCAGGGAGTTCTCCGGCGGCAAGGGGCTGTTCGTCAGCGAGATGATCACCACCCGGGCCCTGGTCGAGCGCAACGAGAAGACCATGCAGCTCATCCACTTCGACGCGACCGAGCGGCCCCGCTCCATCCAGCTGTACGGCGTCGACCCGGCGACCGTCGGCAAGGCCGTCCGCATGATCGCGGAAGAGGACCTCGCCGACCACATCGACCTGAACTTCGGCTGTCCGGTCCCCAAGGTGACCCGCAAGGGCGGCGGCTCCGCACTCCCGTACAAGCGGAACCTGCTGCGCGCCATCCTGCGCGAGGCCGTCAGCGGCGCCGGCGACCTGCCGGTCACGATGAAGATGCGCAAGGGCATCGACGACGACCACATGACCTACCTCGACGCCGGCCGGATCGCCGTCGAGGAGGGCGTCACCGCCATCGCCCTGCACGGCCGCACCGCCGCCCAGCACTACGGCGGCACCGCCGACTGGGACGCCATCGCCCGGCTGAAGGAGCACGTCCCGGAGATCCCCGTCCTCGGCAACGGCGACATCTGGTCCGCCGAGGACGCCGTGCGCATGGTGCGCGAGACCGGCTGCGACGGAGTCGTGGTGGGGCGCGGCTGCCTGGGCCGGCCGTGGCTCTTCGCCGACCTGGTCGCCGCCTTCGAGGGGCGCACCGACGACATCGCCCGCCCGTCGCTGCGCGAGGTCGCCGACGTCATGGTCCGGCACGCCACCCTGCTCGGCGAGTGGATCGGTGACGAGGCTCGCGGCGTCATCGACTTCCGCAAGCATGTCGCCTGGTACCTCAAGGGCTTCGCCGTCGGCTCCGAGATGCGCAAGCGGCTCGCCATCACGTCCTCCCTCGCGGAGCTGCGCGCGAGGCTGGACGAGCTGGACCTCGACCAGCCCTGGCCCACCGGCGCCGACGGCCCCCGCGGCCGTACCTCCGGCAACAACCGGGTCGTCCTGCCCGACGGCTGGCTGAAGGACCCCTACGACTGCGCGGGCGTCGGCGAGGACGCCGAGCTGGACACCTCTGGCGGCTGACCGGCCCCCTCGGGCCGGCCCTGCGGGCCATCCGCCTCGGTCAGCCCCTCGGGTCGGCCCCCCGGGTCAGCCCTCGGGAAGGGCCCCCCGGGTCAGCCCTTCGACCGGTGCGGGGTCGAGCCGAACGCTGTCAGGAACCGGTCCCGGAAGGCGTCCATCCGCCACACCGGGGCGTCCTTCGCGGGCTTCAGGCCCTCCGACCAGTGCCAGCCGGCGATCCTGTCCAGCACCTTCGGGTCCTTCGCCACCACGGAGATCGGGACGTCACGGCTCGCCCGCTCGCCGCTGACCCGGGCGATCGGCTGATGGTCGCCGAGGAAGACGAGCACGGTGTCCTTCGTCCCGTAGCGCTCCAGCCACTGCGTGAGGCTGGTGACCGAGTACTGGATCGACCGGCCGTACTCCTTCCGGGACTCGCCGGAGTCGGTGAGGATGTCCGACGGCCTGCGCCCCGCCTTCTCGATCGGCCCGAACACCGAGCCGTCGCCGACGTCGTCCCAGTCGACCATCTCCGGGATCGGCGCCCACGGCTGATGGCTGGACGTCAGGATGACGAACGACATCAGCGGCCGGTCGTGCGGGCGGCCGTGCACCTGCCGCTGGAACGCCTCCAGGGCGTACTGGTCCGGCATCGTCGACCAGCTGAACTTCGGCCCCCGGTACCCGAGCTGATGGGCGTCGTACACCCGGTCCAGGCCGTACCACTCCGACTCCGGCCAGCCCTTCTGCACCCCCGGCATCACCCCGACCGTGTCCCAGGCGCCGGTCTTCTGGAAGGCGCGGGTCAGCGTGAGGTGGTCGCCCGCGGTGACGGTGCGGTAGCGCCGCTGATTGTCGATCCACAGCCCCGACATGGTCGTGGAGTGCCCCAGCCAGCTGCCGCCGCCGTACGTCGCCGACGTCAGCCAGCCGCTGCGCGCGTGATAGCCGGCCGCCGCCAGCTCCTCCGTGCTCGCGTCGAGGGTACGGCCCACGCCGGGCGCCATGACCGGGTCCTCCAGCGCGCTGCGGCCGTAGCTCTCGATGAACGTGAAGATCACGTCCTTGCCCCGCAGATCACGCAGCAACTGATCGGGCGGGGTGTTCCCGAACGTGTCCGCCTTGGCGGTCTCGGCGAACGCGGCCTCGTCCCGCAGCGACTCCACCGTCCGCACCGCGTGCGCCTTGAGGACGCCGGCCGCGCGGTCGGAGGCCACCGGCAGCCCCGCCATCCGCAGCCCGAGCGCGGCGCAGACGACCCAGACCACCCCGGCGGCGAGCGCGCCCCGGCCGGCCCGGACCCGGTGCCGGGCCAGCACCTCCGCCAGCCGGACCGTCGCCGCCGCCATCACGGCGATCAGCAGCAGCGCCAGCACGGCGAGACCGACCGCGGCGCCGGTCGCCACGGCACCGCCCAGCGTGTCGGCGACGTACGACTTGGCGTCGGGCAGCAGGCTCCAGTCCAGCGCCGCGTTGAAGCCGCGGCCCAGGTACTCGTTGAACCCCATGTCGAGCAGGTTCAGCAGGGTCACCACGGCGAGCCCCACCCCGTACAGCACCGCCGCCACCAGCCGTGGCCGCCGGGGCAGCACGACCATCACGGCGACGCCGAGGATCGCCTCCGCCGGGATCCGGGTGAACCGGTCCGGCCGCAGCCCGGGGAACGTGTTCGGCAGGAGCAGCGCACCGAGCACGAGGAGCGCGGCGAGCGCCGTGACCGACAGGCTCAGGACCCGGGCGGCCGTGGGATACCGGATGCGCCAGGCGCGGAGGCGGGCGAGACGGGACCCGGAGGGGAGCGGGCCCTCCTCGGCCGCCCCCACGGCCCCGTCCGAGCTCCCGCCGTCCGCCGAGGCCGCCGCTCCGCCGGAGTCGTCGTCGGGGCGGCGTCGGCTGAGGCGTGTGAAGACAGGCACCCGGAGGTCCTTCCCGTACGAAACCCGGTGGGGTGGCGGACCCGGCGTGGGGGCCCGGGTCCGCCGTCAGTCCGTACGGGCGGGTGACCGGGGGCGTTCAGGCGGCTGGGCCGGAACCCGGCAAACAGCGCGCAAACACTCGGCCAACTCCGGCGGCTCCCCGGTGTCAGGCACCCCCGACCGCGGTCAGGAGCGCCAACGGGGCCGCCGCCGACCGGGATTCGCGGACACACGCGTGCGGGTACGGCACCGGGCCCGCCGGATGTGTGTCGCGGCCGTACCCGGCGATGACCTCCGGCAGCCGGTGCCCGCTCGCCGTCGCCGCGTCGACGAGCCCGTGCGCGACCGTGCGCGCCTCGTCGTGCAGCCCGTAGCGGGCCAGGCCAAGGGCGATCAGCGCGTTGTCGTGCGGCCAGACCGAACCCCGGTGGTAGGAGAGCGGATGGTAGGCGGCCTGGCCCGAGGCCAGGGTGCGCACGCCCCAGCCGGAGAAGAAGTCCGGCTCCAGGAGCCGCCGCCCCACCGCCTCCCCGTACTCCTTGTCCAGCAGCCCCGACCACAGCAGATGCCCCGCGTCGGACGCCAGCGCGTCGAGCCGGTTGCCGTCGCCGTCCAGGGCCAGCGCGGGGAAGTCGTGCTCCCGCATCCAGAAGTCCCGCTGGAAACGGTCGCGCAGATCACCGGCCGCCTGTTCCAGCAGCGCGGCGTACGTCTCGTCGGCCCACGCCGTGCGCGCGAGCACCGCCGTGCGGCGCAGGGCGTCGTACGCGTAGCCCTGGGCGCCCGCGGCCATCACCGGGCCGCCGGGCCGGGTGCCGTCGGCGGAGCAGATGGCGCCGGGGGAGTCCTTCCAGTTCTGGTTGGCGAGGCCGCCCCGGTCGGCGCGGTACACCAGGTAGCCGCGCGAGGTCAGCCCGCCGTGGTCCAGCATCCAGCCGACGGCCGCGCGGGCGTGCGGCTCCAGCCGCCGGGCCAGAGCGGCGTCCCCGGTCCGCTCCACGTACGAGCCGAGGACGACCAGGAAGAGAGGCGTGGCGTCGACCGAGCCGTAGTAACGGGCGTACGGGACCTGCCCGAAGTGCGCCAGCTCGCCGTGCCGCACCTCGTGCACGATCTTGCCGGGCTGGGCGACGGACTCGGCGTCGGTCGTCGTCGCCTGCGTCGCGGCCAGGGCGGACAGCACGGCGGCGGCGGGGCGCGGGTGGTACGGCAGCGCGAACAGCGAGGTGAGCAGCGCGTCCCGGCCCAGCAGCGTCAGGAACCATGGGGCACCGGCCGCCGGCACCCGCAGGTCCTCCCCGTCGAGACCGGTCGCCGGGACCTGGAGCGCGGCCAGGTCCGCCAGCCCCCGGGCGCAGGCGGCGGCCAGCTCGGGCCAGCCGGTGGGGAAGGCCACGCCCTCCGCGAACTCGCCCTCCTGCGCCAGCAGTTGTTCGGCGAGCGCGCCGGGGGAGCGGGGCACGCGTAAGGCCCGCGTGTCGCCGTGCGGGCGGGCCATCACGCGCAGGGTCAGCTCGGTCGTGCCGTGCGGCTCCAGGTCCAGGGACCAGACCAGACGGCGGGCCCCGGTCCCGGTCTCCTCGACGGCGTCCGGTTCCGGCTCGGCCGTCACGGTCGTCGTCGACCGCCAGGTGCCGCGCCGGTAGCCGAACTCCACGCCGTGGTCGAGGACGTGACGGGAACGCGTGGCTCCCGACTTCACGTACGTGCGGTGGTCGGAGCGCAGTTCGAACTGGTCGGCGAAGTCGGCGTCGGCGGTGACCGCGAGACGGATCGTGGTCGGGACGGGCCGGTTGCTGGTCACCCGCAGGCACTCCACGAACGACCCGTCCCCCACGGCCTGTTCACGGAAGAGCGTGTACGCGGGCGGCTCGGAGCGCCCGCCGCGCGGAACGAGGACACAGCGCGTGGTGTCCCCCTCGGCGACCGGGGTCAGCACCTCGGGCACCGCCCCGTCGACGGTGAGCTGCCAGCGGCTGAGGTGCCGGGCGTCACGGACGAACAGCCCGTCCGGGGACCCCATGCCTCGCACCCCGCTGATGTCCCCGCCGTCGCCGACGGCCGCGAACGTCCCTCCGTACACGAGCAGATGATGCCGGTCCGTCATCGCCGGTCCCCTCCCTTGACTCCCCTGAATTCCCTGACGTCCTCGAGCTCCCCGACGGCGGCGGACGTGCCGGCACCGCCGGCCCCGTCGGCCTCGTCGTGGAGCAGGTCGAGGGTGAGCGCGGCGGTCCAGCCGAAGCCGGTGGCCCCGCAGGCGGCGCCGGTGTACGGGTCGACGTACTCGGCGAAGTCCGAGGCGGCGGCGAGGTCCAGCAGGGCCGTGCGCAGGGCGCCGGCCCGCTCGTGCTCGCCGTGGACGCGCAGGCCCCGCTCCAGCAGCCAGCTGGTGTTGAACCAGGCCGGGCCGCGCCAGTAGCGGTGCGGGTCGAAGGCCTCGCCGAGCAGGTCGTAGGACGGGGCGAGGCGGGTCGTGGTGCCGAGGCCGAAGTGGGGCCCGTGGGCCGTGCGCACCAGCCGGGCGGCGATGTCCCGGGGCAGCGTCGGCAGCAGCAGCGGGATCAGCCCGGACACACAGCGCTCGGGGATCAGGCCGCCGCCGCGCACGTCGCGGCAGAGGAACATCCCGCGCGCCGGGTCCCAGGTCCGCTCGATCAGCGCCGCCGTGAGCCGCTCGGCGCGCGCCCACCGGGCCGTGCCGGTCGCCCCGAGCTCCCGCGCGATCCGGGCGAGCGCCTGCTCGGAGGCGATCAGCAGGGCGTTGAACGCCGGGTCCTCGACGGCGAACTCCCCGCCGCCGTCGGCGTATCCGCCGTCCCGGTAGCCGGCGGCCAGCCGCACGTACCGTCCGTAGTCCAGGTCCGTCGGACGGTCCTCCGGGGCGCCGTGGTCGAGGTCGGCACGCCGGAACGTACGGGCCGGGGCCGGGGTGATCCGGGAGAGCGGGGCGTCCCAGGCCGGGCTGTTGTCCATGCCCTGCTCCCACGGGTGCACGACCGACGCCAGACCGCCGCCGCCCAGGTCGCGGCGGTGCAGCAGATAGCGGTGCCAGCCGGCGAGCCGGGGATACACCCGGGTGAGGAAGCCGCGCGCGCGGGACAGCCCGGGGTCGGCGCGGTGCACCAGCCAGGCCGCCAGGGCGTGCACCGGTGGTTGCACGATGCCGGAGGTCTGTACCGTGCGCGGGGAGCCCGCCGCGCGCCCCGCGGTGGAGGAGCGCCAGAAGTCGGGGCTCGGGAAGTACGCGTCGAGCGGTACGGAGGGGTTGAACACGATGTGCGGGATCCGCCCGTCGCCCCACTGGGCGTCGAGCAGCGTCTCCAGCTCGGTCTGCGCCCGTAACGGCGAGACGTGCCGCAGGCCGATCGCGATGAACGCCGAGTCCCAGGACCACTGGTGGGGATACAGGCTGCGGGCGGGCACGGTGGAGGCGCCGGTCCAGTTGTCCGCCAGCACGCGGGCCGCCCTGATGTGCGGCGCGTCCGCGTCCGGGGGTGGATCGTATGCGATGTCAGCTGCCGCGCGAAGCGCCGTGAGTTGGGCGGTGCGATCCACTCGGGACTCCCCGAAAGACGTCCGGCCGACCGGGTTCGGTCAGGGCCACCGTAGAGTTACGTCCATTTAACACGCAAAACTCAATATGTGGTGCAAACTTGAGAAGCACAAGGGGGTGTGCATGAGCGCACGGGGTCAGGTCAGCGCCGGCGAGCTGCTCCAGCTGGTGCGGAGCGGACGGGCCGTCACACGCGGTGCGCTCCAGCAGGCGACCGGGCTGTCCCGGGCCACCGTCGGACAGCGCCTCGACCGGCTGTTCCGGGCGGGCTGGCTGCGCGAGGGCGCCGGAGGGCCGGTGGACTCGCCGCTCGGCGGGCGCCCCTCCATCACCCTGGAGTTCGACGACTCCCACGCCGTCGTCCTCGCCGCCGACCTGGAGACCCGGCACGCGCGCGCCGCCGTCCTGTCGCTGACCGGAGAGATCCTCGCCGAGCACAGCGGCACCCTGGCCGTCGAGGACGGGCCGGACGTGGTGCTGGGCGACCTCGGCCGCTGGTTCGGCGAACTGCTGGAGAAGGCCGGGCACCGCGCCGAGGAGGTCTGCGGCATCGGGCTCGCGGTCCCCGGCCCCGTCGACACCGCGTCCGGACGCGTCGTCCAACCGCCGATCATGCCGGGCTGGGACGGCTACGACACGAGAGAGCGGCTGGCCAGGGCCTTCACCGAGGCCACGGGCGCTCCGCCGGTCCCGGTCCTGGTCGACAACGACGCCAACCTCATGGCGTACGGCGAACAGCGCACCGGCTTCCCGGACTGCTCGGCGTTCGTGCTCGTCAAGGTCTCGACCGGAATCGGCGCCGGGGTCGTCGTGGACGGCTCGCTCTTCCGGGGCGTCGACGGCGGCGCCGGCGACATCGGGCACATCCGGGTCGGCGCGGAGGCGCGGTGCCGGTGCGGTTCGTACGGCTGTCTCGCCGCCGTCGCGAGCGGGGGTGCCGTGGCCCGGCGGCTAGCCGAGGACGGGGTGCCGGCCGCCTCCGGCTCGGACGTGCGGGACCTGCTCGCGGCCGGGCACCCGGCGGCGTCCGCGCTGGCCCGGGAGGCCGGGCGGCAGGTCGGGGACGTCCTGGCGACGGTGGTGACGCTGCTGAACCCCGGGGTGCTGATGATCGCCGGAGATCTGGCCGGAACGGCGTTCCTCACGGGGGTGCGGGAGCTGCTGTACCAGCGGGCCCTGCCGCGCTCCACCGCTCATCTGCACGTGATGACCTCGCGGCTGGGGGAGCGGGCGGGGCTGGTGGGCGCCGGGGCGCTGGTCGTGGAGCATCTGTACGCGCCGGAGCGGGTGGAGGAGCGGCTGGTGGCGCTG
Organism: Streptomyces sp. NRRL WC-3605; assembly: GCF_001509795.1. GTDB lineage: Bacteria > Actinomycetota > Actinomycetes > Streptomycetales > Streptomycetaceae > Streptomyces > Streptomyces viridochromogenes. Next base: position 166,456 of record NZ_LLZN01000113.1, read on the forward strand.
GGGGTGTGACGGCCGCGTTTCCACTCCGCGACACGTCCGCATGGTGAAATCCGCGGCGGTGTGACAGCGTGATTCTCGCCACCCCTGATAAGGGTGACGCTCAGATGAGCGGATCTTGAGCGGCTGCACTTCTCCAAGGGGTGGCACTGGGTGCCACCCCTTGATCGTTCATCGATCGAACTCAGACGTGCGGCAAGCTCGCTCATCTGAGCAATGAAGTCCGCTTCTGGGCGGTCCTGCGTTCAAGAAGTGAAAACATACGCCCGTCCCGGCTTGCCAAGCTTTGACTTTCGATCCACTGGCGGACGGGTGGTTACAGGCGCATGACGCGTCAGTGGACGTACCCAGGCGCCTTCGATCTGGGTATGTTCCTCGCCGTCAGGGCAGCCACCACGTCCTCGAGGGAGTCGAGCCGTGTCGGAAAACAAAGATCCTCACGTAACGAAGTTCGTTTACGACTTCACCGAGGGAAACAAGGACCTCAAGGACCTCCTGGGTGGCAAGGGCGCCAACCTCGCCGAGATGACCAACCTGGGACTTCCCGTACCTCCCGGCTTCACCATCACCACCGAAGCCTGCAAGGTCTACCTCGACAGCGGCGAGGAGCCGGCGGCACTGCGTGACGAGGTGAGTGCGCACCTCGACGCCCTCGAGCAGAAGATGGGCAAGAAGCTCGGCCAGGCCGACGACCCGCTGCTCGTCTCGGTCCGCTCCGGCGCCAAGTTCTCGATGCCCGGCATGATGGACACCGTCCTCAACATCGGTCTCTCCGACAAGTCGGTGCAGGGCCTCGCCAAGCAGGCCGGCGACGACCGCTTCGCGTGGGACTCCTACCGCCGCCTCATCCAGATGTTCGGCAAGACCGTCCTCGGCGTCGACGGCGACCTCTTCGAGGAGGCGCTGGAGAAGGCCAAGGAGGCCAAGAAGGTCACGGTCGACACCGACCTGGAGGCCGCCGACCTCAAGAAGCTGGTCACCGCCTTCAAGAAGATCGTCAAGAAGGAGGCCGGCCGGGACTTCCCGCAGGACCCGCGCGAGCAGATGGACCTCGCCATCAAGGCGGTCTTCGACTCGTGGAACGGCGACCGCGCGAAGCTCTACCGCCGCCAGGAGCGCATCCCGCACGACCTCGGCACCGCCGTGAACGTCTGCTCGATGGTCTTCGGCAACCTCGGCCCCGACTCCGGCACCGGCGTCGCCTTCACCCGCGACCCCGCCTCCGGCCACCAGGGCGTGTACGGCGACTACCTCCAGAACGCGCAGGGCGAGGACGTCGTCGCGGGCATCCGCAACACCGTGCCGCTCGCCGAGCTGGAGACGATCGACAAGAAGTCGTACGACCAGCTGATGCAGATCATGGAGACGCTGGAGAACCACTACAAGGACCTCTGCGACATCGAGTTCACGATCGAGCGCGGTCAGCTGTGGATGCTCCAGACCCGCGTCGGCAAGCGCACCGCGGGCGCCGCCTTCCGCATCGCCACGCAGCTTGTCGACCAGGGCCTGATCGACGAGACGGAGGCTCTGCAGCGGGTGAACGGCGCCCAGCTCGCGCAGCTGATGTTCCCCAAGTTCGACGAGCAGGCCAAGGTCCAGCAGGTCGGCCGCGGCATCGCGGCGTCGCCGGGCGCGGCGGTCGGCAAGGCGGTCTTCGACTCGTACACGGCCGTCAAGTGGTCGCGTTCGGGCGAGAAGGTCATCCTGGTCCGCCGTGAGACCAACCCCGACGACCTCGACGGCATGATCGCGGCCGAGGGCATCCTCACCTCGCGCGGCGGCAAGACCTCCCACGCGGCCGTCGTGGCGCGCGGCATGGGCAAGACCTGTGTCTGCGGCGCGGAGGAGCTGGAGGTCGACACCAAGCGCCGCCGGATGACGGTGCCGGGCGGCCACGTGGTCGAGGAGGGCGACGTCATCTCCATCGACGGCTCCTCCGGCAAGGTCTACCTGGGCGAGGTCCCGGTCGTCCCGTCCCCGGTCGTGGAGTACTTCGAGGGCCGGATGCACGCCGGTGCCAGCGACGCCGACGAGCTCGTCGAGGCCGTGCACCGGATCATGGCGTTCGCCGACCGCAAGCGCAGCCTGCGGGTGCGCGCCAACGCCGACAACGCCGAGGACGCGCTGCGCGCCCGCCGGTTCGGCGCCCAGGGCATCGGCCTGTGCCGCACCGAGCACATGTTCCTCGGCGACCGTCGCGAGCTGGTCGAGCGCCTGATCCTGGCGGACACGCAGGAGGACCGCGAGGCCGCCCTCGCGGAGCTGCTGCCGCTGCAGAAGAAGGACTTCGTCGAGCTGTTCTCGGCGATGGACGGCCTCCCGGTGACGGTCCGCCTCCTCGACCCGCCGCTCCACGAGTTCCTGCCGGACATCACCGAGCTGTCGGTCCGCGTGGCGCTGGCGGAGTCCCGCCAGGAGCCCCACGAGAACGAACTGCGCCTCCTCCAGGCCGTGCACCGCCTGCACGAGCAGAACCCGATGCTGGGCCTGCGCGGCGTACGCCTCGGCCTGGTCATCCCCGGCCTGTTCACCATGCAGGTCCGGGCCATCGCGGAGGCGGCCGCCGAGCGCAAGAACGCCAAGGGCGACCCGCGCGCCGAGATCATGATCCCGCTCGTCGGCACCGTCCAGGAGCTGGAGATCGTGCGTGAGGAGGCCGACGCGGTGATCGCGGAGGTCGAGGCCGCGACCGGCACGAAGCTGAAGCTGTCGATCGGCACGATGATCGAGCTGCCGCGCGCCGCGCTGACCGCCGGTCAGATCGCGGAGGCGGCGGAGTTCTTCTCCTTCGGCACGAACGACCTCACCCAGACGGTGTGGGGCTTCAGCCGCGACGACGTGGAGGCCTCCTTCTTCACGGCGTACCTGGAGAAGGGCATCTTCGGCGTCAGCCCGTTCGAGACGATCGACAAGGACGGCGTCGGCTCCCTGGTCGCCGCCGCCGCGAAGGCCGGCCGCGCCACGCGCCCCGACCTGAAGCTCGGCGTCTGCGGCGAGCACGGCGGTGACCCGGAGTCGGTCCACTTCTTCCACGAGGTGGGACTGGACTACGTCTCCTGCTCCCCGTTCCGCATCCCGGTGGCCCGCCTGGAGGCCGGCCGCGCGGCGACCCAGTCGGAGGGCAGCGACCACCGCTGACCCACCCCGAACCCGGAGTCGCCGTCCGTCCCCGACCCTCAGTACCGATGGGCGGCGACTCCGGAGCACGAAGAAGGGCGGCACCCTGTGCGGGGGTGCCGCCCTTTGTGCGTCAACTGCGGCGACTGTGGGGCGCGTCGCCGGCTGACTCGAGATCAGCTGGCCAGTCCGATGACCAGCCACATGAACGCCACTCCCGCAATCGTGAACAAGAGGGTCGCCCGGGTCGGATGCGGACTGTGCGCCTCGGGCAGAATGTCCGAAGTCGCCAGGTAGAGAAGGAAACCGGCGAAGAAGCCCAGGAATATGCTCAGGATTTTTTCGGAGATCGTGAAGGCCAACGTCACCGACGCGCCTGCGAGCGGAGCCGCGGCATCAGCCGCGACAAGTGCGAGACCTTTCCGTCGGTCATTGCCGTACAGCTGGGTGATGGTGAAGGTGTTGAACCCGTCCGCGAAGTCGTGGGAGATCACGGCGATGGCGACCACAGTGCCCGTGGTCCCGCCCGCCTGAGTCGCCGCTCCGATCGCGAATCCGTCAAGAAAGCTGTGTCCCACCAACGCGCCCGCGGCGACGATTCCCAGTCCGTGGACCGGTCTGTCCGACGATGCGTGACCGTGGTGATGAGGCGGTGAGAACGGGTGCGAGTGAGGCGCGTACTCCTTCTCATGCGCGCGGTGGATGGCCACACAGCGTTCCGTTATGTGCAGTACGAGGAAACCGGCGATGAAAAGAAGCAACGGGACAGGGACCCCGAACGTCTCCGTCTCGTTCGTATCCAGCGCTTCGGGCAGCAGGTCGAACCCGACTATCCCCAGCATCAGGCCCGCCGTGAGGCCGAGCACGAGATGTCGTCGGTCACCCACATGTTGTGCGACCCAGCCCCCGAGCAGGGTGGTGGCAGTGGCACCGGCTGCTATCAGTATGGGAGCGGCCATCATGATCTCCCATCACAGACGGAGGCCGAGTGTCACGGGTCGTTCGCCGTTCCCGCACAAGGGGCCTTTCCCCCGGCCCCTAGGGGGTGTCTTGCCGATCAGGCCGGGCTCCCGGCGCCTGGCACCGCGCCTCGCCGCGTTGTCGTCGGTCGCCGATGCGCCGCATCGACTCCCTCATGCGCCGCATCGACTCCCTCCTCCGCCTTGCGATGCACGGCACCAGACACCGGGAGCCGACCCGGCCTGATCGACAAGACACCCCCTAGCCGATGGGGCTCGCGCCTTCCTGGAACACATTGATGAGGTTTCCTTCGGAGTCCCGGATCGCGGTGGAGATGCTGCCGTCTCCGAGATCCATCTGCTCCCAGACTGTCGTCACGCCCAACTCGCGGAACGTCTGCGTCACGCTCGCCAGGTCCTCGACACGGAACACAAGGGCCTTGTTGCCGATCGCACGGACGTGGTCGGGAGGATCCGCCGTCAGTTCGGGGACGCGGACGCCGTCGGCAGGCTGGAGCAGCTCGAGCCGGAAACCCGGACCCTCCAGGAACGCGACGTCGGCTCCGATGGCCTCGAAGCGGGACTTCGCCAGGAGGGTGAGGCCGAACACCCGGCGCCACCAGGCGATGGAGGCGTCGAGGTCGCTCACGGAGGTCGTGACGTTGTGCAGGCTGTAGGCGAAGGGGGGTTGATCGGCGGCACTCATACGGATCCCTCAAAGCGCAGCGTCGGCCCACGGCGGCGGGGCCGCGGGCGTCTTCAACCGCGGGCGAATTCGAGGAGGTCCTTGTTGAAGGTCTCGGCGTACTTGGGCACCATGGCGAGACCGTGCGGAGCGCCCTCGTAGACCTTGTACACCACGTCCTTGACGATCTTCGAGGACTTGGCGCCCGCGGAGACGATCGGAACGATCTGGTCGTCGTCACCGTGCACGATCAAGGTGGGCACGTCGACCTTCTTGAGGTCCTCGGTGGTGTCCGTCTCGGAGAACGCCTTGACACAGTCGTAGGCGCCCTTGATCCCGACGGTCATGCTCCAGAGCCAGAACTCGTCGCGCGTGCCCTGGGAGACGGTGGACCCTTCGCGGTTGGCGCCGTAGAACGGGGCACTCAGGTCCTTGTAGAACTGGGACCGGTCCGTCGCCACGCCTTCGCGGATCTCGTCGAACACCTCGATCGGCAGACCCTCGGGGTTCGCTTCCGTCTTGAGCATGAGAGGCGGAATCGCCCCCAGGAGGACCAGCTTCGCGACCCGGCTCGTACCATGACGGCCGATGTATCGGGTGACTTCGCCGCCCCCGGTGGAGTGACCGACCAGGATCACGTTCTGCAGGTCTTCGGCTTCGATGACTGCGGCCAGGTCATCGGCATAGGTGTCGAGGTTGTTCCCGTCCCAGGTCTGCCCGGAACGTCCGCCCCCGCGCCTGTCGTGTGCGATGGCCCGGTAGCCGTTGTCCGCCATGAGCTTCATCTGCGGATCCCAGGCGTCCGCGGTCAGCGGCCAGCCGTGGGAGAAGACCACGGGCTGTCCAGCACCCCAGTCCTTGTAAAAGATTTGCGTGCCGTCACTGGTGGTGGCGAAAGGCATGATCTGCTTTCCTCTCGAAGCTGGCTTGTACCCGCTGCGTCACGCCGTCCAGGGCTGTGACGAGAGTGGTTACATGCTGCGAGTTTCACCCTAGCTCCGAGGTTCCGCTTCAGCGCGTCGAGAACAACAGGTGACTCGCGGAGCCGCTTCCCGTTCGTCAACTGCCCGTGCCAGACGGAACGTTGAGCGCCGAATGGCCTGACCGGCGGGATTTTCATCGGCACAAGCGAGTCGCGAGGCCGGGAGGCTACCGTCTCCTCCGGCAGGCCCCCCACCCGCCGCGACCCGGCCGGGGTGCCCCACGCCCCGACGCGGAGTGGTTCTGCCTGGGACCCGGCGACGCTGTCCGTGGACGGCGTGATCCATGCGGAGAGCTACCGCCCGGTCACGTCACGTTAGGGTCACGGGTCTCCCATATCGCCCCGCCGCCGCCACGGCCCCTGGCTAGGTTCGTCACCTCTTGAACCACCCCTCGGATGCGTTCGCACCACGTGAACCCCGCACACCGCTCGGACCACCTCTGTCACGCGCGCCGTCCGAGTCACCAGGGAAGGACCCGCCGTGAACCCGTTCCGCACCCCCGGCGCCCTCGTCGCCGCGCTGGCACTGGCCGCGCTGCCCGCCACCGCCGTCGCCCACGACGGGAACCACCCCTTCACGAACTGCTCCGAGGCGTACGCGAGCGGGTACTCGGACATCCCCCGCGGCGACCGGCACTACGGGTCCCACCTGGACCGGGACGGCGACGGCCTCGGCTGCGACAGCCCGCCCGCCGGCTTCGTCCCGGCCGATGACAAGAAGCCCGATGACAAGAAGTCCGACGACACAGCGTCCGACGACACACAGTCCGGGGTCGGTGCCGCCGCGGACGACGGTGGCCGGGACGGCACCGACCTCGCCGAGACCGGCGGCTCCGACAGCACCCCGTACATCGCGGCGGGCGGCCTGGTCGCCGTCCTCGCCGGGGGCACGGTGATGCTGGCGGTGCAGCGGCGGCGTACGAACCGCTGACGTGCGGCGGGCCGGTCCGGTCGTTCGTAGGCTGGTATGACCGGTACCGCGCGGAAGGAGCCCCGGATGTCCCGCTGGAGCACCCGTGACATCCCCGCCCTCGACGGACGGACCGCCGTCGTCACCGGCGGCAACGGAGGCATCGGCCTCGCCACGGCACGGGAGCTGGCGGCCCACGGGGCGCGGGTTGTGCTCGCCTGCCGCAGCGAGGCCCGGGGCGCGGCGGCGGGGGACCGGCTGGTGACGGAGGTCCCCGGAGCGCGGGTCGAGGTGCTGCGCCTGGACCTGGCCGACCTCGGATCGGTGCGGGCGTTCGCGGACACGTTCCCGTACGGCCGGCTCGACCTGCTGGTGAACAACGCCGGGGTGATGGCCCTGCCGTACGGGACGACGGCCGACGGGTTCGAGACGCAGTTCGGCGTCAACCACCTGGGGCACTTCGCGCTCACCGGGCTGCTGCTGCCCGTCCTGCTCGCGACGCCGGGCGCCCGCGTGGTGACCGTCTCCAGCTCGGCGCACCTGATGGGCAACGTCGACATCCGCGACCTCAACAGCGAGCGCCGGTACCGGCGGTGGACCGCCTACGCCCGGTCCAAGTCGGCCAACCTGCTCTTCACCCACGAGCTGGCGCGCAGACTGGCGGCGCGCGGCGCGGACGTGGTGGCCGCCGCGGCCCACCCCGGGTACGCGGACACCGGGCTCCAGGCCGCCGGGCCGCGCATGGCGGGCGACCGGACCGGCGAACGGCTCGCGCACCTCGGCAACCGCCTGTTCGCCCAGCCGGCGACGGCGGGCGCGCTGCCGGTCCTGTACGCGGCCACCGCCCCCGGCGTACGCCCCGACTCCTTCACGGGGCCGGCGTTCCTCGACTGGCGCGGGGCCCCCGCCCCCGCGCGGCGTGCCCCCTGGACGACGGACGACCGGGCGAGCGCCCTGCTGTGGGAGCACTCGGCCCGGCTGACCGGGGTCGACCCCGAGGCCCTGCGGCCCTGACGGCCCGCCGCGAGGTTCTGAAGCCCTGACGAAGCTCCGTCAGGCCGCGCGCACCTCGTACGTCGCCACCCGCACCGCCTCGTCGTCCAGGCACCGCCCCGTCTCCAGGTCGAACCGCTGCTTCAGCAGCGGGGAGGCGACGAAGGGGCGGCCCCGGTGGGTGCCGATGAGGCCGCGGGAGAGGACCGCCGCGCCGCCGAACGGGTCGCGGTTGTCGATCGCGTACAGGCGGCCGGCGCGGTCCCGGAACAGGGCCACCTGGCCGCCGTCCGGCAGCAGGGCCGCCACGCCCCGGCCCGGCAGCAGCCGGGTCAGGTCGCAGACCGGCAGCCAGTGGCCGCCCACCCGGACGTGGACCTTCACATCGGTGATCTCGGGAGCCAGGGTCATCGCTGGGCGCTTCCTTCCAGGACGTCTTCGGCGCGGGGACGCATGCCGATGGACAGCAGGGGCAGGTCGGGCTTGATCTGGTCGCGCTCCGGGACGAAGCCGACGACCGGGTCGGGGGTGTCGGGCGCGTTCACGAAGGACACGAACCGGGCGAGCTTCTCGGGGTCGTTGATGGTCTCGGCCCACTCGTCGCGGTAGTGCGACACGTGGGCCGCCATCAGGGACTCCAGCTCCTCGCAGATGCCGAGGGAGTCCTCCACGACGACCTCGCGGACGTGGTCCAGGCCGCCCGGGATGCGCTCCAGCCACACGCTGGTGCGCTCCAGGCGGTCCGCGGTGCGGATGTAGAACATCAGGAACCGGTCGATCAGCCGGATCAGTTCGGCGTCGGACAGGTCCTGCGCCAGCAGGTCCGCGTGGCGCGGGGTGGCGCCGCCGTTGCCGCCGACGTACAGGTTCCAGCCGTTGGCGGTGGCGATCACGCCGAAGTCCTTCGACTGGGCCTCCGCGCACTCGCGTTGGCAGCCGGAGACCGCCGACTTCAGCTTGTGCGGCGACCTCAGCCCCCGGTACCGCAGCTCCAGGTCGATCGCCATGCGGACCGAGTCCTGCACGCCGTAGCGGCACCAGGTCTGCCCCACGCAGGACTTCACCGTGCGCAGCGACTTGCCGTAGGCGTGGCCGGACTCGAAGCCGGCGTCGACCAGCCGGGCCCAGATCAGCGGCAGCTGCTCGACGCGGGCGCCGAACATGTCGATCCGCTGGCCACCGGTGATCTTCGTGTAGAGGCCGAAGTCCCGGGCGATCTCGCCGATCACGATCAGGCCCTCGGGGGTGACCTCGCCGCCGGGGATGCGCGGGACGACCGAGTAGGAGCCGTTCTTCTGGAGGTTGGCGAGGAAGTGGTCGTTGCTGTCCTGCAGGGCCGCCTGCTCGCCGTCCAGGACGTAGCCGCTCGCGCCGATCGTGGGGGCGAGGGACGCGATGACCGACGCGACCGTGGGCTTGCAGATCTCGCAGCCGTCGCCGCCGCGGGCGCCGTCGCGGCCATAGCGGTCGAGCAGGTCCTGGTAGGTGGTGATGCGCAGGGCGAGGACGATCTCGTACAGCTCCTCGCGGGTCTGGGCGAAGCAGCCGCACAGGCCCTTGTCGACCTCGACGCCGGACGCCTCCAGCTCGGCGGTGACGAGCTGTCCGAGCACCTTCACGCAACTGCCGCAGCCGGTGCCGGCCTTGGTGCACTTCTTCACCTCGGGCACGGTGGTGCAGCTGTGCTCGGTGACCGCGCCGCGGATCGTGCCCTTGGTGACGTTGTGGCAGGAGCAGATCACCGCGTCGTCGGGCAGGGCCGACGGGCCGAGCTGCGCCGGGGCGCCCGCGCCGGCCGGCAGCACCAGCGACTCGGGGGAGACCGGCGGGACCGACCCGGTGAAGGCGCGCAGCGTGCCGTACGCCTCCGCGTCCCCGACCAGGATGCCGCCGAGCAGGGTGCCGTCCCGGCCGACGACGAGCTTCTTGTACAGGCCCGCACGCGAGTCGGAGTACACGACGTCCAGGCAGTCCTCGGTGGTGCCGTGCGCGTCGCCGAAGGAGGCCACGTCCACGCCGAGCAGCTTCAGCTTGGTGGACAGGTCGGCGCCGGTGAAGGACGCCTCGTCCTCGGCGATCGTCGCGGCGGCCGTCTCGGCCTGCTCGTAGCCGGGGGCGACCAGGCCGTACACCCGGCCGTCCACGGCCAGGGCGCACTCGCCGATCGCGAACACCGACGGGTCGGACACCGTACGGCACCGTTCGTCGACCGCGATGCCGCCGCGCTCGCCGACCGTGAGGCCGCAGTCGCGGGCCAGCTGGTCTCGGGGGCGGACACCGGCGCTGAACACCACCATGTCGGTGGCGAGTTCGGAGCTGTCGGACAGCTTCATACCGGTCACGGCACCCGAGGAGTCGACCACGATCTCCTGCGTGCCGACCCCCGTGTGCACGCTCAGGCCCATGTCCTCGATGGTGCGCAGCAGCGCGGCGCCGCCGCCGTCGTCGACCTGCACCGGCATCAGGCGCGGCGCGAACTCCACGATGTGCGCCTCCACGCCCAGGCCCTTGAGCGCGCCCGCGGCCTCCAGGCCCAGCAGACCGCCGCCGACCACGGCACCCGTGGTGGCCCGGGACCTCGCGTACTCCTCGATCGCGAGCAGGTCCTCGATCGTGCGGTAGACGAAGCAGCCGTCGGCGTCCTTGTTCGGCACCGGCGGCACGAACGGGTACGACCCGGTGGCGAGGACGAGCGTGTCGTAGGCGAAGACCTCACCGGAGCGGGCGGTGACCTTGCGGGTCTCCCGGTCGACGTGGACCGCCGGGTCGCCGACGTACAGCTCGATGCCGTGCGCCGCGATGAACTCCGCGTCCGTCAGCGACAGGTCCTCGGGCGTGCGGCCCGAGAAGTACGAGGTGAGCGCCACGCGGTCGTACGCCGGACGCGGCTCCTCGCACAGCACGACCACGCGGTGCGTGGCGGTCAGGCCGCGCTCGGCGAGCGCCTCGAGGAAGCGCTGGCCGACCATGCCGTGGCCGACGAGCACGATCGTGGGGGTCGCCCCGGGGGTGGCCGTCATCAGGAGCCTCCATCGTTGGTGAGCAGGTGCAGCAGAGGGGCGTCACCGGGGAGCGGCTCGGCGCCCTCCCAGGCGCGGGCGAGCGCGCCGACGGTGCCGAGTTCGCCGACGAGGACCCCGCCGACCAGGCGGTCGTCGCGGACGACGACCTTGCGGTAGGTGCCGCGGGTGGCGTCGGCGAGCTGGACGACGTCGTCGCCGGGCCGGGCCTCCGTCTCGCCGAACGCGGCGAGGTCGAAGAAGCCCTCGCCGGCCAGCGTCAGCCGGGTCAGCGCGCGGGTGCCGGTGTAGCGGGCGGTGCCGTCCCCGGCGAGCGAGGCGGCGAGCACGTCGGCCTGTTCCAGCGCGGGCGCGGCGAGCCCGTAGACGGTCCCGGCGTGCTGCGCGCAGTCGCCGACGGCCCGGATGTGCGGGTCGGAGGTGCGCAGCTCGTCGTCGACGACGACGCCCTTGGCGACCTCCAGGCCCGCCGTCGTGGCGAGCCCCACCCGGGGGTGGACGCCGCAGGCCAGTACGACGAGGTCGGCGTCGAGCGCGTACCCGTCGGCCATCTCGACCGAGCGCACCGCCCCGCCGACGCAGCGCACGTCCCGGACGCGCAGTTCGGTGTGGACCTCGACGCCGAGGCCGGTCAGATGCCGCCGGACCAGCGCGGAGGCGGCCGGGTCGAGCTGGCGTTCCATCAGCCGCTCGGACTGCTGGGCGAGCACGACCTGGGCGCCGCGCAGTGCCAGCGCCCGGGCGGCGGAGACCCCGAGGAGCCCGCCGCCGATCACGACGGCCCGCACGCCGGGCCGGACCGCCTTGGACAGGCCGAGGCAGTCGTCCAGGGTGCGGAAGGCGTGGACGCCCTCCGGCAGCACGTGGTCGGGGGTGAACAGGCCGCGCAGCGGCGGGAGCACCGGGTTGGAGCCGGTGGCCAGGACGAGGGTGCCGTAGTCGATCGCCCGCCCGTCGGCGAGGCGCACGGTGCGCGCCGCGCGGTCGATGCCGGTGACCCGGCCGCGGACCAGTCCGGCGGGCTCCGGCAGGGCGATCACGTCCGGGCTGTAGTGCCCGGCGAGCACCTCGGCGAGCAGGACCCGGTTGTACGGGCGGTGTTCCTCGTCGCCGACGAGCGTCACGTCCGTGCCGAGCTCGCCGAGCCGCCGGGCGAGCCGTACGCCCGCGAGGCCGGCGCCGATCACCACCACACGCGTATTCGAGGTCATGCCGACGAGCCTGCGGGCCGGGTGTTTCCCGGCAGCATCCCCTCTGTTTCCCGTGCGGAACGCTGCCCTCAGCGGGGGCGGGGTGCGGATGTGAGGGTTCGACGGGCCAGGTCGGGGGCGGTGTGAGGGGGCCGGGCGAGAGGCACCGAAGCTCAGAAGTCCCTCATGTGCGTGGACCGTGCACACATCGGCCGTCTAGGGTCCCGATCATGCCCGACATATCCCTGACCATGGTCGCCGTCCTGTGCCTCGCGGCCCTCGCGGCCGGATGGATCGACGCCGTGGTCGGCGGCGGGGGCCTCCTGCTCCTGCCCGCCCTGCTGCTGGGCCTGCCCGCGGGCAGCCCGGCCGCGTACGCGCTCGGCACCAACAAGGCGGTGGCGATCGTCGGCACGACGGGTGCCGCCGTGACCTACGTCCGCAAGGCGCCCGTCGACGTCGGGCTCGCCGTGCGCATCGGACTCGCGGCGCTCGCCGGCTCCAGCGGCGGCGCCTTCTTCGCGGCCGGCATGAGCACCGAGGTCCTCAAGCCCGTGATCATGGTGGTGCTGCTCTCGGTGGGCGCCTTCGTCATCCTGCGCCCCGCCTTCGGCACGGCCCCGGCGCCCGGCCCGGCCTCGCGCCGCCGCGTCCTCGCGGCGATCGGCCTCGCGGGCCTCGGCATCGGCTTCTACGACGGACTCATCGGCCCCGGCACCGGCACGTTCCTGGTGCTCGCGCTCACCGCCGTGCTGCACCAGGACCTGGTCACGGCCTCCGCGACCGCCAAGATCGTCAACTGCTGCACCAACGCCGGGGCGCTGGCCACCTTCGCCTGGCAGGGCACGGTCTGGTGGCAACTGGCCGCCGTGATGGCCCTGTTCAACCTGGCGGGCGGCACGCTGGGGGCCCGTACCGCCCTGAAGAAGGGCAGCGGCTTCGTCCGGATCGTGCTGCTGACGGTGGTGTTCTCGCTGGTGGCGAAGCTGGCGTACGAGCAGTGGCTCGCCTGACCCGCCCGGACGCCCTCAGCGGCTGCCGGTGAGGTGGGCGAAGACGACCACGTTGCCCCGGTAGCCGGTCGCCCGGGAGTAGCCGCCGCCGCAGGTGATCACCCGCAGCTCGGGGCGGGCCGCCGGGCCGTACACCTTCTCGTCCGGGAAGTGCTTCGCGTCGTACACCTCCACGGCGTCCACGGTGAACACGGCCGTGCCGCCGTCGCGCCGGTCCACCTCGATGGTGCCGCCCTTGCGCACGGCACCGAGGCGGTAGAACACGGCGGGCCCGTCGGCGTTGTCGACATGGCCGGCGACGATCGCGGTGCCCTTCTCACCGGGTGTGGTCCCCGACTCGTACCAGCCGGCGAGGTCCGGGCGTCCGGCGGGCGGTACGTCGAGACTGCCGGAGGACGTCAGCCCCAGGCCGGTCAGCGGCGCGTCGACACGGATCGCGGGGATGCGGATGCGGTCGGGCGGGGAGGGTGGCAGGGCCCGCGCGGCGGTTCCGGCGGCCCGGGCGCCGGCGCCCGGTGCGTCCGTGCGGGCGGCCTGCGCCGTCGACGGCTGCGGCGGCGGGTGCTCGGTGCCGCCGGCCAGCAGCAGCACGGCACAGCCGAGCGCCAGCACACTGGCCGCCGCTATCGCGACGTCGCCCGTCCTGCGGTCATTGCGCACCTGTGCCTCCTCGGATGTGCCTCATCGGCCCTCATCCCCCTCCGGGCCGCGAGGGGCGTCGGACCCGGAGGGGGAGGGGACGTGCGGTACCGGCGGACGGACAGCGGAGGGTGTCCGTCAGATCCCGTCGCCTCTCGCCCGGCGATGCAGGAGCCAGGTACCGCCCGCGGCGGCGACGGCGAGAGCCGTCACACCGGCCGCGGTCCGCACGGGGTCGTGGCCGAACGCGCCGCCGACCCCCGTCTTCACACCTCCCCGTGGATGCGTCTGCCCGCGCGGCGCGGTCAGCGTGACCACCAGGTCGCCGGCGACCCGCTTGCCGCCCTCCGCGCAGGTCGCGACGATCTCGTACGTGCCCGGCTGCGCGCTCGGCGGCACCCGGAACCGTCCGGCCGCCTGCTCGTCGTGGGTGCTGGGCACCAGGGAGAACGATCCGGCGCCCACCGCGCTGGCGTCGCCGGCGGCGGCGCCCCGCGGGCAGAACTCCGTGTGCACGGTGACCTCCCCGCCCGGCTCGACCGAGGACGGGAACACCTCCAGGCCGCCGCTGTCCCCGCCGTACGCGGGGGTGACGACGAGCCCCACGGCGCCGGCGGCCAGCGCGGCCCCGGTCAGCAGACGGGTGGTACGTCGCATCGATGCTCCTCCGAGCGGAACACGGCCCGCGGCATCCCCATGTGCCGCCGTCTCGGCCGAGCCCCTGCCCTTCCGAGGAAAGTCGCAGCGGCGCGGGAGCGCTTGTCGAGACCGGGCCGGGAGCGGGGTGAACGGGTGCCGCAGGAACCGCCCGTGAGCCTGCCGTGGACTTCGTTTCAGCAGGTCACCGGCGATTCGGCCGGATCGCCCGGAGCGAATCGGCTGTCCGGGGGGACACGCGTGTGAACGGGTGACACGACCCCTGCCCCAGGGCGCCGGTTCCCGGCCGGCGCCTTCGGGTCCCTGGTCCGGGTCGTCGCGTCCGGTCCCGCCTTCGGGCCCCCGCCCCCCGGTCCGGCCCTCGTGCACGGGGTTCGACGGCGTTCTGGACCGATGGCGGGCGGGGCGAGGTTGCCGTGTCTGCGGGGCCGGAGGGGGGAGTCAAGACCGGCACGCGGGGGCCGGTGAACCGCGCCCGGCCCGGGGCGTCCTGGGGACCGGGGGCACGGGGGCGGCCCGCGTCACCGGTCCGACAGCACCTCGGCCACCGTCCGCCGGGCCACGGCCGCCAGGACCGGGTTGGTGCCGTTGCCGCAGACGTCGCCGTAGTAGTGCTCCGCCGTCAGCCCGAACCGCAGGGCCCAGCCCCGGCCCCGCTCCCAGGTGGCGTCGTCCGCGCCGGCCGCCGAGCGGAAGACCTGGCGGGTTCCGGCGTCCAGGACGGTCCAGGCCGGCATGAGGTCGGCGGCCGGGTCGCCGGTCCCGAAGCAGCCGAAGTCGATGACGGCGGTGAGCCGGCCGGAGGAGGTCAGTAGATTGCCCGGCAGGAGATCGCCGTGCAGCCAGACGGGGGTGCCGTCCCAGCCGGGAACCCGGAGCACGTCCTCCCACACCCCGGTGGCCGCCCGCGCGTCCAGCGCGTCCGCCGCCCCCAGGCCGCGGATCGCGGCCCGCACGTCCGCGTCGCCCTCGGAGACCGGGCCGCCCCGGTACGACGGCGGCCCGCCGGCGGCGTCCACCGACCGCAGCGCCGCGACGAAACGCCCCAGCTCCCGGGCGGCCGCGGCGAGGTCGGCGGGCGGGGCCTCGAAGGCGTCCGCGCCCTCCAGCCACGCGTACACCCCCCACGGCAGCCCGTACCCGGCGCCCGGCCCGCCCAGCGCGAGCGGCGCCGGGACCGTGAGCGGCAGGTGCGGGGCGAGCCGGGGCAGCCAGCGGTGCTCGGCGCCGACCTGCCGCGCCCCGCCGGGCAGCCGCGGCAGCCGTACGACGAGGTCGGGGCCGAGCCGGAACATGGCGTTGTCGGTCCCGGCGGACGCCACGCGCCGCACCGCGAGCCCGGCCCAGTGCGGGAACCGCCCGGCGACCAGCCGCTCCACCAGCGCCTCGTCGATGTCCAGTTCGTCGGCGTGCATACGGACCGGCGGCGACTCGGGGCGGGACGGCATACGGCTCCTCGGGGCACCCGGAACGGTCGGGGACGGCCGCCAAGGTACGGGCTGGCACGCCGGCGCGGCCAGCGGTTTTCGCCCCCGCCGGCCGCGCTCACCACCCGTACCGTCAGGCCACGTTCACGGCCTTCCAGGCTGCGCCCACCGCCGCGTACTCCGCGCCGCCTGCCCCGTACAGGTCCTTCGCCGCGTTCAGGGTGGCCGTGCGGGCGCCCGCGTAGTTCGTGGAGGACGTCATGTAGACCGTCAGCGCCCGGTACCAGATCTTGCCGAGCCTGGCCCGGCCGATCCCGGTGACCGTCGAGCCGTCGCAGGTGGGGGAGTCGTACCGGACGCCGTTGATCGTCTTCGCGCCGCTGCCCTCGGCCAGCAGGTACGCGAAGTGGTTGCCGACCCCGGACGAGTAGTGGACGTCGAGCCCGGAGACCGACGAGCTCCAGCAGTCCGCCGACTTACCGTCCCGCGACGGCTTGTCCATGTACCGCAGGGCGTCCCGGCCCAGCCCGGGGCGCACGACCCGCTCGCCGATCAGGTAGTCGCCCGGCTCGGCGGCGTTGTCCGCGTGGAACTCCACGAGCGTCCCGAAGACATCGGACGTCGCCTCGTTCAGGCCGCCCGACTCGCCCGAGTACGTCAGGCCCGCCGTCTTGGACGTCACGCCGTGCGACATCTCGTGCCCGGCGACGTCGAGCGACACCAGCGGGCCGAGCTGGGTGCCGTCACCGTCGCCGTAGGTCATGCAGAAGCAACTGTCGTCCCAGAACGCGTTGTTGTAGTCGTTGCCGTAGTGCACCCGGTTGAACGAGCCCTTGCCGTCGCCGGCGATGCCGTTCCGGCCGTGCACGTCCCGGTAGTAGTCCCAGGTGACGTCCGTGCCGTACTGCGCGTCCACCGCGACCGTCGAGCGGTCGCCCGTGGTGCCGTCGCCCCAGTGGTCGTCGGCGTCGGTGAACACCGTGGCCGGGGCGCGGTCCAGACAGATCGTCAGGATGCACAGGTCCGTCTTGTTCGCGGCGTCACCCGTGTACGTGTTCCCGCGCGTCGGGTCCTTGAGCTGGTACGACGGCTGCGAGCCGGAGGTCTGGAGCGGGACCGTGCCCGCGTACAGCGACCTGCCGTCGCCGGTCGCGGTCTCGATGCCGTCCCACGCGTCGATCCGGGCGCCGGTGCGGGCGTCGGTGAGCACCGTGCGGGCGACCGGGTTGCCGAGGGAGTCCTGGGCGGCGGCGTCGGTCCGCCAGGCCAGCCTCGGCGTGCCGTGCAGGGCGTCGACGACCAGCTCGGGGCGGGCGGTGAGCCGCCGCAGTGTCTGCCCGGCGTTGACGGCGCGCAGCACGCCCGCCGCGAGGTCGGCCGCCTTCGGCGCGGCGATCCGGGGGGTGACGCTCGCCAGGGAGAGGGTGCTCCGGGTCGCGCGGGAGGCGCTCCGGTAGGTGCCGTCCTTCGCGAGATGGACGACGAAGTCGCCGCCGAGGACGGGCAGTCCGCGGTAGGTGCGGTCGTAGCGGACGTGCTGGGTGCCGTCGGCGTCCACGACGACGTCCCGTACGGACGTGTCCTGGCGGGACGTCAGGCCCAGGGCCCCCGGAAGGTCCTTGAGGACCGCCGCCGCGTTCCGCAGCGCGGTGGCCCGGGTGGGTGTCTCGTCCGCACCGGCGGTGGGGGACAGGGCGGTGGCCATCAGCGCGGCGACCGCGACGGCGACGCCCGCCACGGCCGGACGGGAACCCCTGAAGTACGGCCGTATTCGGCTCATCGCTCTCCTCGATCTCGGCGGTGACCAAGATTCAAGAGGGCGTGCACATGCCATGACCAGGGTGACGCCGTGGAGGTGTGTGAGGGGAGAGAATCGTTTCCGTGACCCTCTCTCCCCGACTGCCGTTCTTCGTCTACGGCACGCTGCGCCCCGGCGAGCCCCACCACGACACCCTGCTGCGCGGCCGCACCCTCACCGAGGAGCCGGGACGCCTGCGCGGAGCGCTGCTGTACGACGGCCCGGGCTACCCGTACGCCGTGGAGGAGCGGGGCGCCGGCACCGTCGAGGGCGACCTCGTCACCGTCCGCCCCGAGGACTACCCGGACCTGCTGGCCGCGCTCGACCGGCTGGAGGAGTACCGCCCGGGCGACCCGCGCAACCTCTACGAGCGCATCGCCCGCGAGGTGCTGCGCACCGGCGACGGCACGGCGGTCCGGGCCTGGGTGTACGTCGCCGCGCCCGCCGTCGCCGCCCGTCTGCGCACCCACGGCACACCGCTGGCGGGCGGCGACTGGAAGGCCCGGTGAGGGCTCCTAGGCCGTGTCTTGGTCGTGTCCGCACCCCCTAGCGTTCGGCCCTCTCCAGCCGCACCGCGCAGGTCTTGAACTCCGGCATCCGGGACGTCGGGTCGAGCGCCGGGTTGGTGAGCGTGTTGGCGCGGCCCTCGCCCGGCCAGTGGAACGGCATGAACACCGTGTCGGGGCGGATGCCGGACGTGACGCGGGCGGGGGCCACCGCCCGGCCCCGGCGCGAGACCACGGCCACCCGGTCGCCCTCGGCCACCCCGAGCCGCGCCGCCAGCCGCGGATGCAGCTCCACGAACGGCCCCGGCGCCGCACTGTTCAGCTCCTCGACCCGGCGGGTCTGCGCGCCCGACTGGTACTGGGCCACGACCCGGCCCGTCGTCAGCAGCACCGGGTACTCCTCGTCGGGCTCTTCCGCCGCCGCCCGGTGTGTCACCGGCACGAACCGGGCCCGCCCGTCGGGCGTGGCGAACCGGTCCAGGAACAGCCGGGGCGTACCCGGGTGCGGGACGGCCCCCGCCTCGTCGCCGGCGGCGTCGTCCTCGCGGGCCGGATCGTCCGCGTGCTCGGTGACGCCGTCGGCGTCCGGTGGCGCGGGGCACGGCCAGAAGACGCCGTTCTCCTCCGCCAGCCGCTCGTAGGTGATCCCCGAGTAGTCCGCCGCACCGCCCGCGCTCGCCCGCCGCAGCTCCGCGAAGACCTCCTCCGCGTCGACGGGGAAGCCCTTCTCCAGCCCCTCGTCCGCGCCGAGCCGCGCCGCGAGCTCGTGCAGGACCTCCAGGTCGCTGCGCACCCCCGGCGGCGGGTCGATCGCCCGGCGGCGCAGGAGGACCCGGCCCTCCAGGTTCGTCGTCGTCCCCGTCTCCTCCGCCCACTGCGTCACCGGCAGCACCACGTCCGCGAGTTCGGCCGTCTCCGACAGCACGACGTCGCACACGGCGAGGAAGTCCAGCGACCTGATCCGCTCCTCGACGTGTGCGGCGCGCGGCGCCGACACCACCGGGTTGGAGCCCATGAGCAGCAGCGACCTGATGTCACCGCCCAGCGCGTCCAGCAGCTCGTACGCGCTGCGGCCGGGCCCCGGCAGCCGGTCCGGGTCGACGCCCCACACCCCGGCGACGTACCGCCGGGCGGCCGGGTCGTCCAGCTTGCGGTACCCGGGCAACTGGTCGGCCTTCTGGCCGTGTTCGCGTCCGCCCTGCCCGTTGCCCTGCCCGGTCAGGCAGCCGTAGCCGGACAGCGGCCGGCCCGCCCGGCCCGTCGCCAGGCACAGGTTGATCCAGGCGCCCACCGTGTCGGTGCCCTTGGACTGCTGCTCGGGCCCGCGCGCGGTCAGCACCATGGCGTGCTCCGGCGCGCAGAACATCCGCACCGCCTCCCGCAGTTCCGGAACGGACACCCCCGTGATCCGCTCCACGTACTCCGGCCAGTGCGCCATCGCCGCGGCCCGCGCGTCCTCCCAGCCGACCGTGCGCTCGCGCACGTACTCCTCGTCGACCCGGCCCTCGGCGACGACCAGGTGCAGCAGCCCGAGGGCCAGTGCGAGATCCGTGCCGGGGCGGGGCGCGAGGTGCAGATCGGCCTGTTCGGCCGTCTTCGTGCGGCGCGGGTCGACGACGATCAGGGTGCCGCCGTTGTCCCGCAGCTCCTGGAAGAAGCGCAGCGACGGCGGCATGGTCTCCGCGAGGTTGGAGCCGACGAGGATCACACAGCCGGTGCGCGGGATGTCCTCCAGCGGGAACGGCAGCCCCCGGTCCAGGCCGAACGCCCTGATCCCGGCCGCCGCCGCCGACGACATGCAGAAGCGGCCGTTGTAGTCGATCTGCGAGGTGCCGAGCACGATCCGCGCGAACTTGCCGAGGCTGTACGCCTTCTCGTTGGTCAGCCCGCCCCCGCCGAACACCGCGCACGCGTCCGGGCCGTGCTCGGCGCGGGTGCGGGCCAGCCCTTCGGCGATCCGGTCGAGGGCCTCCGGCCAGCTCGCCGGCACGAGCGTGCCGCCGGACCGCACCAGCGGCGAGGTCAGCCGGACCCCGGAGGCCAGCACCGCGGGCGCCGTACGGCCCTTGCCGCACAGCGCGCCCCGGTTGACCGGGAAGTCCGGGCGCTCGACCACCGCGACGCCCCCGTCCCGCGTGGGCGTGAGGTTCATACCGCACTGCAGGGCGCAGTACGGGCAGTGCGTGGGCGTCGCGATGTTCGGCATGCCGTTCAGCGTGCGTCGGCCGTGTTACGTGCGCGGCGGCTCCCCGGTTACACGGGCGGCACGGTGACCTCCCCGCGTGCGGCGGGCCGCCGTGAGGCTTCCGCTACCTGCCCGTGGCCAGCGCGTCCGCGACCCCGGTCTCGCGCCGGCCGAGGAAGCGCGGGTCCGGTTCGACGACGGCGTCCAGCGCCGCCTTGCCGGCCGCGAACAGCTCCCGCACGCCGCCGTAGTACCAGGTGACGTCGTGCCGGGCGGCCACCCCGACGCCGTAGCTCGCGACCCCGGCCTCCTCGCACAGCGCCACCGCCCGCCGGATGTGGAAGTCCTGGCTGATCAGCACCGCCTCGTCGACACCGAAGATCTTCTTGGCCCGGACGCAGGAGTCCCAGGTGTCGAAGCCCGCGTAGTCGCTGACGATCCGTGCGTCGGGCACCCCGTGCCGGATCAGGTAGGCGCGCATGGCGTCGGGCTCGTCGTAGTCCTCGCGGCTGTTGTCCCCGGTGACGAGGACGACCTCGATCCGTCCCGCCCGGTACAGCCGGGCCGCCGCGTCCAGCCGGTGCGCGAGATACGGGGAGGGCTCGCCGTCCCACAGTCCCGCCCCGAAGACGACGGCGACATCGGTGCGCGGCACGTCCGCCGCGGTGCGCAGCCGGCCGTCCGTGGCCAGCCGCGTCCAGGTCGCCGGCAGCAGCGCCAGGACACTCACCGCCATCACGGCCCGCACCAGCCGCCGGCGCCCGGCGCGGGTACGCGGCAGACGCGGCCTCCGCAGACGCATGCCGGCCCCCTTCCGGTACGGCTCCCCGTGAGCCCCCGGTTCCCAGGACGCCCCCGGGACGGGCGCGGTTCACCGGCCCCCGCGTGACGGTCTTCACCCCGCTCCTCCGGAACCGCAGGTCAGGTCCCCTCACACCGGCCCCGGGCCGGACCGTGAACCCGGCGTAAGAACCCGTCACCCCCGTGAAACGGCGCAGCAACCTCGCCCGGCCACGATCGGTCCATGACGGCGTCGAACCCCCTGCACGACGAGTCCCCGACGGCCCCCCTCGACAGTACGGCGCACCTCATGAACCGGATCAGCAGCCAGCTCGCCCGCCAGCTCACCCTCGTCGGCCCCGACGGCAGGCGCCGCCCCAGCCTTCCCGCGCTCGTCGTCGTCGCCCACGGCAGCCGTGACCCGCGCGCCCTGCGGACCGTGACCGCGCTGCTCGACGAGGTCCGCGCGCTGCGCCCCGGACTGCCGGTGCACCTCGGGCACATCGAGCTGAACGAGCCGCTGCTCGCCGACACGCTCGCCACGCTCGGCGACCGGGAGGCGATCCTGGTGCCGCTCCTCCTCGGGCGCGGCTACCACATCAAGCGGGACATCCCGGAGACGGTCGCCGCCTCCCGGGTCCGCGGCCGGGTGGCCGGCGCGCTCGGCCCGCACCCGCTCCTCGCGGAGGCGCTGCACGCCCGTCTGACGGAGGCCGGCTGGCGCACGCCCGACGACGAGGCCGGCCGCCGCACGACCGCCGTCGTCCTGGCGGCGGCCGGCTCCCGCGACCCCGAGTCCAAGGTGGACACCGCCCGCACGGCCCGCCTCCTCGCGGCCCGCCTGGGCGTCCCGGTCGTGCCGGCCTACGCGACGACGGCGTCCCCGTCCGTCCCCGACGCGCTCGCGGCCCTCGCCGCGCGGGGCCGCACCAGGGTCGCGGTGGCGTCGTACTTCACGGCCCCCGGCCGCTTCGCGACCCAGTGCGCGGACCAGGCCCCCTGGATCGCGTCGGCCCCCCTCGGCACCCATCCCGCCATGGCCCACCTCCTGCTCCACCGCTACGACCACACGACCACCCCGGCGACGACGACCCCGTCCCTGGCCTCGGCCTGAACCCCGGGCGCCCACCCCGCCAGACCCCCTCGCCGCTCGTCTGGCCGTACTGTCGGTGCATGCACTACGACGAGTCGGCAGTCGAACGATGGGCACCGGAACCCGACAAGCGCCCCGGGCGCACGGCCTTTCAACGTGACCGGGCCCGGGTCCTGCACTCGGCCGCGCTGCGCAGGCTCGCCGGCAAGACCCAGGTCGTGACACCCGGTACGCACAGCAACGCCTGGGACCCCAGCCCCCGGACGCGCCTCACCCACTCCCTGGAGTGCGCCCAGGTCGGGCGGGAGCTCGGCGAGGCGCTCGGGTGCGACCCCGACCTGGTCGAGGCCGCCTGCCTCTCCCACGACCTCGGCCACCCCCCGTTCGGCCACAACGGCGAGGTCGCCCTCAACGAGTTCGCCGAGGACTGCGGCGGCTTCGAGGGCAACGCCCAGTCCCTGCGCCTGCTCACCCGGATCGAGCCCAAGCGGTTCACCCCGGAGGGCTCCGTGGGCCTCAACCTCACCCGCGCCACCCTGGACGCCGCCACCAAGTACCCCTGGCCCCGCGGTGCCCACCCCACCGACCCGCTCTCGCGGAAGTTCGGCGTCTACGAGGACGACCGGCCCGTCTTCGACTGGATCCGCAAGGACGCCCCCGGCACCCGCACCACCTTCGAGGCGCAGGTGATGGACTGGGCCGACGACGTGGCGTACTCCGTGCACGACGTCGAGGACGGCCTGCACGCCGGCCACATCGACCCCAACTGCCTGCACGCCGAGCCGGAGCGTGATGCCGTCTTCGCCGTCGCCGTCGGCCGGTACGTGCCCGCGGACACCGACCCCGCCGAGCTCGCCGAGGCCCTGGACCGGCTCCTCGACCAGGAGTGGTGGCCGCACGGCTACGACGGCTCGGCCGTCGCCCAGGGCCGCCTCAAGGACGCCACCAGCCAGCTCATCGGCCGGTTCTGCCTGGCGGCCGAGGGCGCGACCCGCGCCGCGCACGGCGGCGGACGGCTCACCCGCTACGCCGCCGAACTCGTCGTGCCGCGCGCGACCCGCATGGAGTGCGCGGTCCTGAAGGCCGTCGCCGACCGGTACGTCATGCAGCGCGCCGAGCAGGAGCGGCTGCGCGCCGACCAGCGGGTCGTCGTCGCCGAGCTGGCCGAGGCGCTGACCGCCCGCGCCCCCGACGGGCTGGACCCGCAGTTCCGCGCGCTGTTCGACGAGGCCGGTGACGACCGCGCCCGCAAGCGGGTCGTCGTCGACCAGATCGCCAACCTGACGGACGCCTCGGCCCGCGCCCTGCACGCCCGCCTCAGCGGCCGGGCCTGAACCCACCGCGCCCGGGGACCCGGCCACCCGAAAGTGACCCTGCGTGGCCTGATCGGGTCACCCCCCCTTCCCGCATCACGCTGCGTGCGGGACGCTCGTGGGGCGGCACTTACGAGGAGGCATGAAGTGGTCGACGCGGATCAGACATTCGTCATCGTCGGAGGCGGGCTGGCCGGCGCCAAGGCGGCCGAGACACTCCGCGCGGAGGGCTTCACCGGGCGGGTGATACTGATCTGCGACGAGCGCGACCACCCCTACGAGAGGCCGCCCCTGTCCAAGGGCTACGTCCTCGGCAAGGAGGAGCGCGACACCGTCTTCGTGCACGAGCCCGCCTGGTACGCGCGCAACGACATCGAGCTGCACCTCGGGCAGACCGTCGACGCCATCGACCGCACCGCGAAGACGGTCCGGTTCGGCGAGGACGGCACCGTCGTCCACTACGACAAGCTGCTCCTCGCGACCGGCGCCGAACCCCGCCGCCTGGACATCCCCGGCACCGACCTGGCCGGCGTGCACCACCTGCGGCGGCTCGCGCACGCCGAGCGCCTCAAGGGCGTCCTGACCTCCCTCGGCCGGGACAACGGGCACCTCGTGATCGCCGGCGCCGGCTGGATCGGCCTGGAGATCGCGGCGGCGGCACGCGAGTACGGCGCCGAGGTCACCGTGGTCGAGCACGGCCAGACCCCGCTGCACGGTGTGCTCGGCCCCGAGCTCGGCGCGCTCTTCGCCGAGCTGCACCGCGAGCACGGGGTGCGGTTCCACTTCGGGCGGCGGCTGACGGAGATCGTCGGCCAGGACGGCATGGTGCTGGCCGTCCGCACCGACGACGGCGAGGAGCACCCCGCGCACGACGTCCTCGCGGCCATCGGCGCCGCCCCGCGCACCGCCCTCGCCGAGGCCGCCGGCCTGGAGATCGCCGACGCCGCGCACGGCCGCGGGGTCGTGGTCGACGAACGGCTGCGCACCTCCGACCCCGACATCTACGCGGCCGGAGACGTGGCCTCCTTCCCGCACGCCCTGTTCGACACCCGGCTGCGGGTGGAGCACTGGGCCAACGCGCTCAACGGCGGCCCGGCCGCGGCCCGCGCGATGCTCGGCCAGGACGTCACCTACGACCGCGTGCCCTACTTCTTCTCCGACCAGTACGACCTGGGCATGGAGTACAGCGGATGGGCGCCGGCCGGGTCGTACGACCAGGTCGTGATCCGCGGGGACGCCGGCAAGCGCGAGTTCATCGCCTTCTGGGTGAAGGAGGGCCGGGTGCTGGCCGGGATGAACGTCAACGTGTGGGACGTCACCGAACCGATCCAGAAACTGATCCGCTCCCGGGCCCAGGTGAACACCGAGAACCTCGCGAATCCCCATATTCCGCTCGAAGACCTCATCCCTTGAGTGTCCGTCCCGCCCCGTAGAATTCACGCGTGGCAGGACGGATCAACGATGACGACGTGAAGGCGGTACGGGACGCGGTCCCGATCGACGCCGTCGTCTCCGAGTACCTCCAGCTGCGCAACGCCGGCGGCGGGAACCTGAAGGGGCTGTGCCCCTTCCACGACGAAAAGTCGCCGTCCTTCCAGGTCAGCCCCAGCAAGGGTCTCTTCCACTGCTTCGGCTGCCAGGAGGGCGGCGACACCATCACCTTCGTGATGAAGGTGGACCACCTCTCCTTCTCCGAGGCCGTCGAGCGCCTCGCCGGCCAGGCCGGCATCACCCTGCGCTACGAGGAGGGCGGCTACAACCCCTCCCACCAGCGCGGCGAGCGCATCCGCCTGGTCGAGGCCCACAAGATCGCCGCCGACTGGTACATGGAGCAGCTCGCCACCAGCCCGGAGGCCGACACCGGCCGCAAGTTCCTCGCCGAGCGCGGCTTCGACCAGGCCGCCGCGCAGCGCTTCTCCGTCGGCTACAGCCCGCAGGGCTGGGACCACCTCACCCGCTTCCTGCGCGGCAAGGGCTTCACCGACAAGGAGATCATCCTCTCCGGACTGGCCCAGGAGGGCCGCCGCGGCCCCATCGACCGCTTCCGGGGCCGCCTGATGTGGCCCATCCGCGACATCGGCGGCGACGTCGTCGGCTTCGGCGCCCGCAAGCTCTACGAGGCGGACAACGGCCCGAAGTACCTCAACACCCCCGACACGGCGATCTACCGCAAGTCCCAGGTCCTGTACGGCATCGACCTCGCCAAGAAGGACATCGCCAAGGCGTCCCGCGCGGTCGTCGTCGAGGGCTACACCGACGTCATGGCCTGCCACCTCGCCGGCGTCACCACGGCGATCGCGACCTGCGGCACCGCCTTCGGTGGCGACCACATCAAGATCCTGCGCCGGCTCCTGATGGACAACGGCTCGGCCCGCGTGATCTTCACCTTCGACGGCGACGCCGCCGGCCAGAAGGCGGCCCTGCGCGCCTTCGAGGACGACCAGAAGTTCGCCGCCGAGACCTACATCGCGATCGCCCCGGACGGCATGGACCCCTGCGAGCTGCGTCTCGCCAAGGGCGACGACGCCGTCTCCGACCTGGTCGAACCGCGCACCCCGCTCTTCGAGTTCGCGCTGCGCCAGATCGTCGTCCGCTACGACCTGGACACCCCGGCGGGCCGCGCCGCCGCGCTGGACGAGGCCGCCCCGATCGTCGCCCGCATCAAGAACAGCGGCGCCCAGCACGAGGTCGCCGTCCAGCTCGCCGGCATGCTCGGCATCCTCGACACCCAGTTCGTGGTCAAGCGGGTCGCCCAGCTCGCCCGGTGGGCCCGCGACCGGGGCGGCCGCGGCCCGGCCCCCTCCTCCCGGGGCCAGCAGCAGCCGTACGACGCCGCGCCCCGGCCCCGCGCCACCGGCCCGGCCCTCACCCTGCGCAACCCCGTCTACGCCACCGAGCGCGAGCTGCTGAAGCTCGCCCTCCAGCGCCCCGAGCTGGTCTCCCCGGCCTTCGACGCGTACGGCGTCGACGAGTTCACCGCCGCCCCCTACGCCGCCGTCCGCCAGGCGATCATGGACGCGGGCGGCGCGGAGTACGGCATCCAGGACCCGCAGGAGTACCTGGTCCGGGTCCGGGACGCGGCCCCGGACGACCAGGTCCGCGCCATGGTCACCGAACTCGCCGTCGAGGCGATCATGCGCAGGACCGTCGACGAGAACTACGCGGGCGAACAGCTCGTCACCGTCCGCCGCCGCGCCGTCGAGCGCCGGGTCCGCGACGTCCAGAGCCAGCTGACCCGTCTCGGCGCGGGCGGCGACCCGGCCCAGCTCGCCGCCGTGCAGAACGAGCTGTGGGTGCTCCAGCAGTACGACCAGGCGCTACGCGCCCACGGGGCCGCCGCCCTCTGACCGGCCCGCGAAGGTCGGCGCCACCGCCCGGACCAGCCGGTCCACGAACGCCTGCTCGGCGTCGGCGTACCGCGGATACTCGGTGACGAAGTGCCGCCACTCGACGAACCGCAGCGCCTCCACCACGTCGTCGAAGCCGACGTACTCCTGGTACGGGTAGGGCCACTCGCCCGAGAGCCGGAAGACCTCGTGCAGCAGCTCGTACGGCAGCGGATACCGCTCGGCGAGCAGCACCGCGTCGTACAGGTCCTTGCCCTGCGCGTACGCGTCGTTGATCAGCCACATCAGCTTCCAGGCCAGCGACAGCGCGGGCGTGGCCGCCCACACGACGGCACCCCCCGGCAGCTCCACGGGCTCGGGCGGCTCGGGCAGCCGCTCGTTGAAGACGAAGTCGAGCTGGACGTGCCCCTCGGGCAGGCCCGGCGCGCTCCACGGCAGCACCATCCGGCGGCCCGGCACCCGCTCATAGGTCCAGATGTCCTCCACGGCGGCGCCCTCGGCCGACACCCGCACGCCGTCCCCGGACGCCTCCTCGGCCGCCCGCGCGATCCCGTCGAGCATCCGCGCGGTGCGCTCCTCCTCCATCCGCCACGTCTCCGGCACGACGACGAAGTCCAGGTCGCCGGGCTCCCGCGCGGCCTCACCGAACCAGGCGGACATCAGCACGCTGCCGCGCAGCACCAGCGCGTCGGCCCACTCCGATCCGGCGATCGCGGTGAGGACCAGGTCCAGCGCCCGGCGCCGGGCCGCGCGCCAGGCGTCCGTGCGGGCGGGGTCGGCGAACGCGGGGTCGGTGGCGCGGTAGGCGTTGTGATGCTGCTTCATGCTCGGGTCGAAGACCAGGCGCTGCGAGACGTCCTCGCCGGGCACCGTGCGCAGCGTCATCGGCAGGTCCTTGGCCCGCCGCGTGGCGTCGTCCAGCTCCTCCCGGGGCATCTCGCTCCACAGACCCCACTTCCGCCACGTCCCGCTCATCGCCGTGTCTCCCGCGTCATGACGTCCCCGGTCCGTCCGGGACGCTCCTCGATCCAGCCGTCGTCCACGGACAGATCGCTGTCGTACAGCACGAACTCCCGCTCCACGTCCACCACGTCGAACCCCGCCAGTTCGGACAGCAGCGCCTCCAGGGCGCGTCCGGCGCCGGCGGCGTCCGCCCCGTGGCACCGCTGGGTCGCGAACCGTTCGTGGAGGGCGCCGACGACCCGGCGCGCGTTCCACGACAGATGCGCGCCGTGCGGCACCACCCGGGCGGCCAGCGCCCCGAGGTCCGTGTCCGCGGGCAGCCGCAGCCGCACATGGTGCTCGAAGTACTGCCCGCCGCCGCACGGCCCCACCGGCACCTCCGGCGCCCAGGGCGCCGACTCGATCTTGACGCGCACCGGGCTGAACCCGCCCGCCCGCAGCCGCGCGGCCATCTCCTCGGCGCCGGCCGCCGCCGCGGCCCGCGAGGGGGCACCGGTCAGCGTGAGCATCGGCTGCGACGGCACCCGGCCGCGGGCCAGTTCGATACAGGTCAGCTTCAGACCCGCGGCGGCCGACCAGCGGCGCAGCCGCCCGGCCTCGGCCGCGTCGGCGCAACGCACCGTCACATGGGTCTCGTACAGGGATCCGGACACCGCCGCATCGTGCCAGACCCCGCCGAGGACGGGCATCCGGGTTTCCCGGCCGACATCACCCCGTGGTCACGGCCCGATCGCAAAAAGTCACCGCACGCCCCTCGTGGCAGCGATGTGTCGTACCCCACACTGGGGGGCGGTGCCTGAGTCCTCGGAGCGCGGCCGGTCCGTCCCCCACGGATCCCACACCCCCGCGGTTCCGCTCATCGCGTACGGGACGGACAGCGGCGAGGCCGCCGACTCCGCCCTCGAAGCAGCGCTGCCGTACGCCTCGGCAGCGATCACCCTGGAGGTCGCCCCCGTGCAGACCCAGACCCTCGTCGAGACCGACACCCGTCCGGACGGCGCGGCGCCGGACGCGGACGACGACGTGCTCGCCGCGGTCCCCCCGCAGAACCGTGCCGCGCACCACCCGGAGTCGGAGCCGCAGGCTTCGCCCGAGCCGCCCGAGCCGCCCGCGGAGGCGCTGGACGAGGCCACCGAGCCGGTCGAGGCGCCCCTCCCGGCCCGGGTCCGCCCCGACACCGCGGGCCCCACCTCCGACCTGTTCCGCCAGTACCTGCGGGAGATCGGGCGTATCCCGCTGCTCACCGCCGCCGAGGAGGTCGAGCTGGCCCGCCGGGTCGAGGCCGGCCTGTTCGCGGAGGAGAAGCTGGCCCGCACCCCCGACCTGGAGAGCCGGCTCGCCCAGGACCTGGACCGGCTGGTCGTCATGGGCCGGATGGCCAAACGGCGGCTCATCGAGGCCAACCTGCGGCTCGTCGTGTCCGTCGCCAAACGGTACGTCGGACGCGGCCTGACCATGCTCGACCTCGTCCAGGAGGGCAACCTCGGACTGATCCGCGCCGTCGAGAAGTTCGACTACGCCCGCGGCTACAAGTTCTCCACGTACGCCACCTGGTGGATCCGCCAGGCCATGTCCCGGGCCCTCGCCGACCAGGCCCGCACCATCCGCGTGCCCGTGCACGTGGTCGAGCTGATCAACCGGGTCGTCCGCGTCCAGCGCCGCATGCTCCAGGAACGCGGCTACGAGCCGACGCCGGAGGAGGTCGCCGCCCACCTCGACCTGCCGCCCGAGCGGGTCAGCGAGGTGCTGCGGCTCGCGCAGGAGCCCGTCTCGCTGCACGCCCCGGTGGGCGAGGAGGAGGACGTCGCACTCGGCGACCTCATCGAGGACGGCGACGCCGCCTCGCCGGTGGAGTCGGCGGCGTTCCTGCTGCTGCGCGAACACCTCGAGGCGGTGCTGTCGACCCTGGGGGAGCGCGAACGCAAGGTCGTGCAGCTGCGGTACGGGCTCGCGGACGGCCGCCCGCGCACCCTGGAGGAGATAGGCCGCATCTTCGGCGTGACCCGCGAACGCATCCGCCAGATCGAGTCCAAGACCCTCAACAAGCTGCGCGACCACGCGTTCGCGGACCAGTTGCGGGGCTATCTGGACTGAGAAGGGGCCGCTCACACCCGGCGAGCGGCCCCCTGTGACCGTTCCTCAGTCCACCTCGGCCACGGCCTGCGCGAACTGCGCCTTGTACAGGCGCGCGTAGGCCCCGTCCGCCGCCAGCAGCTCGGCGTGCGCGCCCTGCTCGACGATCGCGCCGTTCTCCATGACGAGGATGGTGTCCGCGTCCCGGATCGTCGACAGCCGGTGCGCGATGACGAACGACGTCCGCCCGTGCGCCAGTTTGGCCATCGCCTTCTGGATCAGCACCTCGGTCCGGGTGTCGACGGACGACGTCGCCTCGTCCAGCACCAGGATGACGGGGTCCGACAGGAACGCCCGCGCGATCGTGATGAGCTGCTTCTCACCCGCGCTGACCCCCGACCCCTCGTCGTCGATCACCGTGTCGTACCCGTCGGGCAGCGTACGGATGAACCGGTCGGCGTGCGCGGCCCGCGCCGCCTCCTCGATCTCGCCCCGGGTGACGTCCCGGGCCGCCCCGTACGCGATGTTGTCCGCGATGGTGCCGCCGAACAGCCAGGTGTCCTGCAGCACCATGCCGATCCCGGACCGCAGTTCGTCCCGGGACATCCGCGCGATGTCGACGCCGTCGAGGGTGATGCGCCCCGACGACACGTCGTAGAACCGCATCAGCAGGTTGACCAGCGTCGTCTTGCCGGCGCCGGTCGGGCCGACGATGGCGACCGTGTGCCCGGGCTCCACCGTCAGCGACAGGTCCTCGATCAGCGGCTTGTCCGGCTCGTACCGGAACGACACCTCCTCCAGCGCCACCCGGCCGCGCAGCTCCTCCGGCCGCACCCCCGGCACCGGGTCCGCCGACTGCTCGTCGGCGTCCAGCAGTTCGAAGATCCGCTCGGCGGACGCCACACCGGACTGCACGAGGTTCGCCATCGACGCGACCTGCGTCAGCGGCATCGAGAACTGCCGCGAGTACTGGATGAACGCCTGCACGTCACCGATGGACAGCGCGCCCGACGCGACCCGCAGCCCGCCGACCACGGCGACCAGCACATAGTTGAGGTTCGACACGAACAGCATCAGCGGCTGCATGATCCCGCTGTTGAACTGCGCCTTGAACCCTGCCTCGTACAGCGCGTCGTTCTGCTCGGCGAACTGCCGCGCGGACTCCTCCTGCCGGCCGAACACCTTGACCAGCGTGTGCCCGGTGTACATCTCCTCGACGTGCGCGTTCAGCTTGCCCGTCGTCCGCCACTGCTGCACGAAGTGCGGCTGCGAGCGCTTGCCGACCCGGGTGGCCACGACGAACGACAGCGG
Source organism: Streptomyces sp. NRRL WC-3605 (assembly GCF_001509795.1). Lineage (GTDB taxonomy): Bacteria > Actinomycetota > Actinomycetes > Streptomycetales > Streptomycetaceae > Streptomyces > Streptomyces viridochromogenes. The sequence continues at coordinate 197,414 of NZ_LLZN01000113.1, forward strand.
CACCGTCACCAGCGCGACCAGCGCCAGCAGCCACGACACCCAGAACATCACGGCCAGCACGCCGATGATGGTGAGCACCGAGTTGATCAGCTGCCCCATCGACTGCTGGAGCGTCTGCCCGATGTTGTCGATGTCGTTGGTCGCCCGCGACAGCACCTCACCGCGCTGCCGCTTGTCGAAGTACGACAGCGGCAGCCGCGACAGCTTCGTCTGCACGTCCTCACGCATCCGGTACATCGTCCGGTTCACGGCCCGGTTCACCAGCCGTGTCGCCACCGCCATCAGCAGGCCGGCGACGGCGAACACCGCGAGCGCGACCAGCAGGACGTCCCCCACGGCCGTGAAGTCGATGCCCTGACCCGGCGTGAAGTCGGTGCTGCGCAGCATGTCGGCGATCCGGCCGTCACCGCGCTCCCGCATCGCCGCGAGGACCTGCTCCTTGGTCATCCCGGGCTCGAACTGCCGCCCGACGATGCCCGCGAAGACCAGGTCGGTGGCCCGGCCGAGGATCTTCGGCCCGGCGACCGACAGACCCACGCTCACCACGACGCACACCAGCAGCGTCCAGATGGTCAGCCGCTCCGGCTTGAACCGGGCGACGAGCCTGCGGCCCGACACCTTGAAGTCCAGCGAACGCTGGTCGGGACCGCCGCCGGCCATCATCCGTCCCATGGGCCCGGCCATCAGGCGGCCTCCGCTTCCGTCAGCTGGGAGAGCACGATCTCCCGGTACGTCTCGTTGTCCGCCATCAGCTCGTGGTGCCGGCCGGTGCCGACGACCTGCCCCTCGTCGAGCACGACGATCCGGTCCGCGTCCCGGATCGTCGCCACCCGCTGGGCCACGATGACGACGGTCGCGTCGGCGGTCTCCCGCGACAGCGCCGAGCGCAGCGCTGCGTCCGTGGCGTAGTCGAGTGCGGAGAACGAGTCGTCGAACAGGTAGATCTCCGGGCGCTGCACCAGCGTCCGCGCGATCGCCAGCCGCTGCCGCTGCCCGCCCGAGACGTTCGTGCCGCCCTGGGCGATCGGCGCGTCGAGCCCGCCCTCCAGCCGCTCCACGAACTCCCTGGCCTGCGCCACCTCCAGCGCCTGCCACAGCTCGTCGTCCGTGGCGTCCGGATTGCCGTAGCGCAGGTTCGTGGCGACCGTGCCCGCGAACAGGTACGGCTTCTGCGGGACCAGGCCGACCGTCCGGGCGAGCAGCTTCGGGTCGATGCCGCTCACGTCCTCGCCGTCGACCAGGACCTGGCCGTCCGTGGCGTCGAACAGGCGGGGGACGAGCCCCAGCAGGGTCGACTTCCCGCTGCCGGTCGAGCCGATCACCGCGGTCACCTCACCGGGCCGGGCCACCAGGTCGATCGACTTCAGCACCGGCTCCTCGGCACCGGGGTAGCGGAAGCCCGCGCCCCGGATCTCCAGGTGCCCGTGCCGGCGCAGCTCGGTCACCGGCGCCTTCGGCGGGATCACGCTGGAGGAGGTGTCCAGGACCTCCTGGATGCGCTCGGCGCACACCTCGGCGCGCGGCACCATCATGAACATGAAGGTGGCCATCATCACGGACATCACGATCTGCATCAGATAGGCGAGGAACGCCGTCAGATCGCCGATCTGCATCCCGCCGCTGTCGATCCGGTGGGCGCCGAACCAGACGACCGCGATGGACGACAGGTTCACCACCGTCATGACGATCGGGAACATCAGCGCGAGCAGCCGGCCCGTGCCCAGCGCCATGTCGGTCAGCTCGGTGTTGGCCTTCCGGAACCGCTGCTGCTCGTACTCGTCGCGGACGAACGCGCGGATCACCCGGTTGCCGGTGATCTGCTCGCGCAGCACCCGGTTCACCGTGTCCAGCCGCACCTGCATGGCCCGGAACAGCGGCCGCAGCCGGCGCACGATCAGCGTCACGCAGATGCCGAGGACCGGCACCACCGCGACCAGCACCCCGGACAGCGGCACGTCCAGACCGAGCGCGAGCACGATCCCGCCGACGCACATGATGGGCGCCGAGACCATCAGCGTGAACGTCATCAGCGCCAGCATCTGCACCTGCTGGACGTCGTTGGTGGTCCGCGTGATCAGCGAGGGCGCGCCGAACTGGCCCACCTCGCGCGCCGAGAACGACTGCACCCGGTCGAAGACGGCGGCCCGCACGTCCCGCCCCAGCGCCGAGGCGGTGCGGGCGCCGTAGTACACGGCTCCGACGTTGCACACCACCTGCGCCAGCGAGATGCCGATCATCAGCGCCCCGTAGGACATGATGTAGCCGGTGTCGCCGTTGACGACGCCCTTGTCGATGATGTCGGCGTTCAGGGTGGGCAGGTAGAGGGTGGCGCAGGTCTGCAGGAACTGCAGCAGCACCAGCCAGCCGATGGGTTTTCGGTAGGGCCTGAGATAGGTCCGCAGGAGTCGTATGAGCACGCTGCTTCTCTCGGAGTGATCGGGTCGGCGACGGGGCGGTGGCTTGGTTGCCCCTGGCCCCTATCGTCCGACACTCCCGCGGCGTTACCTCAACCGATTAAGCCGTCGGCGGCGCCCCGTACGGCCTTACGGGTGCGCCTTCCTACCGGTCTCTTACCTTCCGGCTCCCCTCCGGCCCTCCGGGCGCCCTACCGGAACGCCCCCGGGTGCGTCTGCTCCCGCACCGACACGAACTGCTGGCGCACCGCCTGGCCCACGGCCAGCTCGTCGCCGGGCTCCAGCACCTGCCCCGCCGGGCCCTGCCAGAGCGGCGGGGTCCGCGGGTCGAGGGTGCCCTGCGTGGCACCCAGCGCCCACGCCGCCTGCCGGGCCGCGCCGATCGCCGCGTAGTCGGCGGGCTGCGGGACGACGACCTGCGCCCCGAACAGCGACGGCGCCGCCGCCTGCACGGCCGGCAGCTCGGCGGCCGCCCCCAGCAGGAAGACCCGGCGCACCTCCACGCCCCGGCCGCGCAGCACGTCCAGCGCGTCCGCGAGCCCGCACAGCATGCCCTCGAACGCCGCCCGCGCCAGATGCTCCGGCTTCATCGACTCCCGGCGCAGCCCCGACAGCGTGCCCGCGGTGTGCGGCAGGTTCGGCGTCCGCTCACCCTCCAGATAGGGCAGCAGGACCAGACCGTGGGCGCCCGGCGTCGACTTCATCGCCAGGTCGGACAGGCTCTCCAGGTCGGGCAGCGAGAGGAGTTCGGCGGTGCCGCGCAGCGTACGCACCGCGTTGAGCGTGGTGACGACCGGCAGATGCATACCGGTCGCGTCGGCCAGAGAGGTGATGATCCCGGAGCCGTCCATCAGCGCCTCGGGGTGCACGGCCATCACGGAGCCGGACGCGCCGAGAGAGACGACCGCGTCGCCCAGCCCGATGCCCAGCCCGAACGCGGCGGCCATGGTCTCGCCGGTCCCCGCGGAGATCAGCAGCCCCTCCGGGGTCGTACCGGCCGCCTGGGAGGGGCCGATCACCTCGGGCAGCATGGCCGCGTGGCCCAGCGCCAGCTCCACCAGGTCGGAACGGTAGACACCGCCCGCCGCCGACCAGTACCCGGTGCTGGAGGCCCCGCCCCGGTCCGTGGTCCGCCGCACCGGCCGGCCGAGCAGCTGCCACACCAGCCAGTCGTGCGCCTGCAGCAGGACGGCGGTGCGCGCCGCGTTTTCCGGCTCGGTCTTCGCGAGCCAGCGCAGCTTGGTGACCGGCTGCGCCGCCTGCGGCACGCACCCCACCGCCTGCGCCCACGCCTCGCGCCCGCCGAGCGCGTCGATCAGATCGGCCGCCGCGACCTGGGCCCGCTTGTCGCCGCCGACCATCGCGGGGCGCACGGTGCCGCCCGCCGCGTCCACCGGCACCAGGGCGTTCTGCTGCGCGGACACGCCGATGGCCTGCACGCCCTCCAGCAGTCCGCCGCCGGCGGCCTCACCGAGGGAGAGCAGCCACGCCTGCGGGTCGACGTCGGAGGGGCGCCCGCCGTCCGGCGACTCCACCGGGTGCGGGGCATACCCCTGCCTGAGCACGGCACCCGTGTCCGTGTCACAGACGACGATGCGAGTGAAATCGGGCGAACTGTCCAGCCCGGCGACTATCCCCATGGCCCAGATTGTGCCGCAGTATCGCGCCCGCCCGGGCCGGGGGCCGCTCAGGTGTTGCTGGTACCCCAGTCGTCCTCGGCGCCTCCGTTGTGCGCGCTGCGTTCGCGGAGGTTGCGGACGCGATCGGCGACGGAGGCGGGAACGCGGTCCCCGACCTTGTCGCTGACCGTGTGGTACGCCTTGCCCGCGAAGACGCGGCCCTGCTGGGCGGCCGTCTCAACGGTGTTGCGCACCGCGGGGTTGTGGGAGATCTCCCGGGCCGTCTTCTTCAACTGCTCGTAGCGCTCGCGTCCGGCGCGAGTGCCGAGCACGTAACCGACGGCGAGTCCGACGACGAACGTGAGCCGGTAGCGCATGGCGGCCACCCTTTCCTTGCCTAGGTCCCTGATGCGGCGTCGGCGCCCCGGGGGGAACCGATTGGCGGAGCACCCCCCTGCTTGCGCTAATGTATGTGTCGCAGCGAGCGCACGCCCCCTGGCGAATACCCAGGTAGGTGCGTTCGATGCAACGAGGCATTCCTCCGTAGCTCAATTGGCAGAGCAGCCGGCTGTTAACCGGCAGGTTACTGGTTCGAGTCCAGTCGGGGGAGCTCGGTCCTCCGTAGCTCAATTGGCAGAGCAGCCGGCTGTTAACCGGCAGGTTACTGGTTCGAGTCCAGTCGGGGGAGCATGCTGAACGAGGACCCCCGAAGGGGTCCTTTTTCATGCCTTCCCACGTGCGGCGGGAACCGTGCAGGTCGGAGCGGTGTCCTTCAGGGCATGCGAAGTCGACCATACGAAGCAGGAGATCGTATGAGCGGCTATGCTGCGGCAGACGGCGCGCACACATGTACGCGACACGCCGCTATGGGGCGGTAGCTCAGCCGGTTAGAGCAGCGGACTCATAATCCGTCGGCCGTGGGTTCGAGTCCCACCCGCCCCACCAGGCGCCACCCGTGCAGAAACGATGCGACCAGGCCGTTGCCGGGGGAATCACTCGCAGACGATCTCGTCCCGCGGGTCGTAGTGCGTGCGGAACGGCTCCCGTTTCACGACCCGCCCGTCCTGGACGAAGACCCGCTGCACGGTGACGTCGAATCCCTCCAGTGGAGTCTGCGGGACGCACTGGTCGCCGCTCAGGACCTTCCGCTCCGGCTGCTTGACGTTGTCGCGCGGGCCCTTCACCGAGCCGATCTCGTCGTACTTGCGGGTGCCGAGGAACGACACCGTCACCGAGTGGTCGGTGGACTCGGCCTGGATGTACAGCGCGTGCCCCGAGTCGTTGGTGAAGCGCAGGTCCAGACTGCCCCAGGCGACCGTGGCCTCCCGGCCCTCCGGGTAGCGCTCGATGTAGAAGGAGTGGGCGCCGTGCTCGACCGGCTTGACGCCCGCGAACCACAGCGCGTTGTAGACGGTCGTGGCGACGGCCGAGACACCTCCGCCGGGCGCCTTCCGGAACTCGTCGTCGTAGATCATGATGCCGTCGACGAAGCCGTTCTCCGGGGTGCGTTCGCCGACCCTGCGGTTGAAGCTCCACGTCTCGCCGGGCATCACGACGGAGCCGTTGATCAGCTCCACCGCGCGGCCGATGTTGCGGGTGCGGTAGGGCGCCGGCTCGAAGTTCACCGTGAACGACGACATCCGCTCGCGCAGCCCCAGCCGCTCCACGTTGGCCCGGGTCACCTGAGGCTCGCTCACCCGCGTGGCGATCTCACCGCTGCGGGCGGCGCCCCGTCGCGTCAGCAGCGGCAGCACGGCCTTGCCCAGCGCCTTGTCGGTGACCACATGGCCCGCGTGCCCGTCCTCGGCGACGCCGACCCGGTCGCCGACCAGGCGCAGCTCGGCATTGGCGGCCCGGGTGGGCAGGTCGGACAGCGGCCTGGCCACCGCCGGATCGGCGCGCAGCCCCGCCGCGTCCAGCTTCGGCTCGAGCCGGCCCCCGGCGTCCGGGCGCATCGTCAGGTACCGGCCGAGGACGGGCTGCTCGACGGTGAAGCGGTGCCCGGCGGCGGTGAGGGTGACGGGCGCCGACATCGCCGGGCGGGCGAACTCGCGCACCGCCCGGTCCAGCTCGCGCTCCGTCACCTTCGGCGCGGCCTCGCGGGCCGGCAGGGCCGTGACGGCCGCTGCGTCGCCGCGCTGGAAGGCGTCGCGCAGCGGGTCGAGAGCGGCGGCCGTGTCCAGGGCGTGCCCCGGGTGCGGTGCGACGGTGCGGACCTCGCCGTCCTCGAACGTGACGGCGCCCTCGCGGACCTTCTGGTCGGCGTCCCGCGCGACCTTCCTCAGCTCGGCCCGGGCCTTGTCCTCGTCGACGCTCACCGAGGGCTCGACCGGGCCGCCCGAGCGGAACAGGCCGCCGATCACGGTGAACGGGTCGAGGGCGCCGCTGCGGCTCGCCCGGTCGACGGTCCGCTCGTGGTCGAAGGCGAGGCCCAGCCGGCGCGGGTCGACGGTGCCCTCGCGCTCCCCGACCGTCACCCGGAGCTTGCGGGCGGCGTCCGGGGCGAGGCCCTCGTCCAGCCTGTGCACGGCCTCGGCGCGGCTCAGCCCGCCGATGTCCACGCCGCGCACGGTCGTCCCGTCCTCTATGTCCCCGCCGGCCGCGAGGAGGCCCGCGAGATACAGGCCGCCGAAGCCCACGGCCAGGGTGCCGCCGGCCAGGAGGTAGGGACGGGCGGAGGCCGCGCGGGACGACGGGCCCTTTCGCGGCGATGAGGGGGCGCGCAGGCGCATGGGTCTCCCGGGCGGACGAGGCTGGACGGAGCGTCGCAGGTGCGGCGCTGTGCGCGAAGGCAAACACATCCAGCTAGCCATAAGCGGATGAAAACGCCTATGTCGAACACCACGTATGGGCCGGATCACGCCGCCGCCGTAGCGGCCCGGCCCGGGAACACGCCCTCACACCGTCCGTGGCGTGATCCGTCTCACGTCCCCGTCCGGGCCTTCTCGGCCCGCTCCGGCTCCTCGCCCCCGGCCGCCGCGAGCGCCCTGTTGCGGCGGACGGACGCCAGGAAGGACGAGGCGATCAGGACCACGCCGACCAGGCCGGTGATCACCTCGTTGATCTCGTACCGGATGGTGACCAGCAGGATCACGGCGAGGGCGCCGATGGCGTAGTGGGCGCCGTGCTCCAGGTAGACGTAGTCGTCGAGGGTGCCCTGGCGGACCAGGTAGACCGTGAGGGACCGGACGTAGAGGGCGCCGATGCCGAGGCCCAGCGCCATCCAGAAGATGTGGTTGGTGATGGCGAAGGCGCCGATCACCCCGTCGAAGGAGAACGACGCGTCCAGGACCTCCAGGTAGAGGAAGAGGAAGAACGCCGCCTTGCCGGCGAGGGCGGCCACCGGACGTCCGCCCTCGGTCCGGGCCCGCTCCTCCTCCTCGTGCTCGCGTTCCTCCTCCGCCTCCAGGCGGTTCTCGAAGTGCGAGGACAGGCCGCCGACGGCGAGATAGGTGATCAGTCCCGCGACCCCGGCGAGCAGGACCGTGGCCGCCTTGTCCGCGTGGCCGCCGCTGACGTGCGCGTGCCCGGCGACCGTCGTGGCCGCGACCAGCAGCACGATCAGTGCCACGCAGGGTGCCAGCAGGTCGATCCGCCCGAGCCGCGCCAGCGGGCGCTCCAGCCGGGACAGCCAGGTGATCTCCCGTTCCTCCAGGATGAACTCCAGGAAGATCATCAGCAGGAACATGCCGCCGAACGCGGCGATCGCCGGATGCGCGTCGGTGACGAGGGACTCGTAGCGGTCCGGATCGTCCACCGCCAGCCGTACGGCCTCGGCGGGACCGACCCGGGCGCTGATGGCGACGATCACGACCGGGAACACCAGCCGCATGCCGAACACGGCGATCAGCACGCCGACGGTCAGGAAGATCCGCTGCCAGAAGGCGTTCATCCGCTTCAGGATCCCGGCGTTGACGACCGCGTTGTCGAAGGACAGCGAGATCTCCAGCACGGACAGGATCAGTACGACCCCGAACGCCTCCCAGCCCCACAGCCACGCCGCTAGGACGAGGCCGATCACCGTGACGCCCATCGACCAGCCGAAGGTCCTCAGCAGCATCGCTCTCCAGGGGGTCGGGCGGCGCTCGGCGCGCGCGGCGGACGGACGACGGCCCCACCAGTACCAGGGGGATCACGGTGTAAACCGGGCCGGCGCGGCTCAGGGGAGTTCCCAGGCGCCTCCCGTCACACGGTCGGCCGGGCCGGCCAGCGCGACGATGTCGTCGGAGGCGACGTCGTGCAGCCGCAGCGCCAGGTCCTCCAGGGCGCGGCAGGCGGCCAGCTCGTCGCCGATCTCGGGGACGCTGCGGTCGACGGGATTGCGGTGGGCCGCGCCCCGGCCCGTGACGGTCGACGTGTCCGGTGTGGTCAGCACGGCTTCGGCGAGGGTGTCGTCACCGTCCTCGGTGATGTGGATGCGGACGGTCCAGTTCTTGTCATCCATCTTCTTGTCATCCATCGCGATCACTTCCGTGGGAAGAGGTCCCTGCGTTCCGTGGGAAGAGGTCCCTACGGACGAGCGTGCGCCTGTTCCCCCGGCCGGTCCACCCCGCCTTCCCGGGCGGCCGTCTCCTCCCACGGGAGGACGTCCGCTCCGATCCGCTCCCACCGCGGAGGCATGACAACTGCCTCCGTGGGCACGATGTGCCGAAAGGTTGCGAAGAGAAGGCTGGTCGCAACGGACCCGACGGACCAGGAGGGCGCCATGAAGGGCCAGACGTACGTACGCGTTCGGGTCACCCGCCGGCCGGCCGCTCCCCGTGACACCCGGGGCGAGATCGACCGGCGCACTCCCTCGGGCCGGATCCTTCCCTACTGACCGGCTCACGCTCAGGTCGCCGGGTCCAGCTCCAGCGGCTCGATCCGGCCCTCCAGCATGGTGCCGAGGCCCTGCACGGCGCAGACGTCGGGCCGTTCGGCGATGTGCACCGGCATGCTGGTCGCCTGCCGCAGCATCTCGTCGAAACCGGGGAGCAGGGCGCTGCCGCCGACCATCATGATCCCGCGGTCGGCGAGGTCGGCGACCAGGTCGGGCGGGCAGTCCCGCAGCACCTTGCCGATGCTGTCCAGGACGGCGGTCAGCGGCGTCTGGATGGCGTCCCGCACGGCCGCCGTGTCGACCCGCACCGACCGGGCGAGCCCGGTACAGACGTCCCGGCCGTGGATCTCCGTGGAGGCCGGGCCCTGCGCGGTGAGCCCGTTGCCGGACAGCGCGAGCTGGAGCGGGCGCACGTTCTGGCTGGGCAGCATCAGTTCGTGCTGGTGCCGCAGGTGCTGCACGATCGCGTGGTCCACGGCCTCGCCGCCGACCCGGATCCGCTCGGCCGCCACGATGTTGCCCAGCGACAGCACGGCCACCTCGGTCGCGGCCGCCCCGCACACCATGATCATGCTGGCCTCGGGCTGCTCCACGGGCAGTCCGCAGCCGACGGCGGCGGCGATCAGGGTGTCCACCAGCTCCACCCGGCGGGCGCCGAGTCCCACCAGCGTCTCGATGGCGGCGCGCTGCGCGAGCGGATCGGCGTCGTGCGGGGTGCAGACGGCGGCCCGCAGGAAGGGCCTGCGGCGCAGACTGCGGCGCATCTTGTCGCCCAGGAGGTGCCGCAGCATGCGCTGCGCCATCTCGATGTCGACGACGGTGCCCCCGGAGACGGGCCGTACGACGCGGATGTAGTCCGGGGTGCGGCCGGTCATCCGCTCCGCGAACTCGCCGACCGCGATGAGCGCGCCCGTGCGGGTGTTGACGGCGGCGGCGGAGGGCTGGTCGACGACGAGCCCGGCGCCCTTCACATAGACGCGGGTCCTGGCCGCCCCCAGGTCGACGGCGAAGTGGCAGCGTCGCAGCTGCTCCAGCGTGGCGGTCATGGCGGTCCTCCCGAGAGCGCAGACCATGGGTCCGCCGGGTGGGTGGCGGGCCTCGCGTGGGGTGCGTGGTCGTGGTGTCGCAAGGCCGTGCGTGTGGCGGCCTCCCTGGCATCGTGCGCGCCGCCGGGTGCCGGGCGCCTTCTGGAGGGGGCCGGGCGGGGTGCCGCTGAATGGGGGGTCCTGTCCCTGATGGGGCGTCAGGCGGCGTGTCGGAGCGCGGGGAGCGGGGCCGGTTCGGGTACGGCCACCGCGCCCGGCATGATCCAAACGAGAGGCCCTACCCCTCGACGACGCCCCGGATCAGCCCTGCCTCGAGGAGGTCCTGCGGGCGCAGGCGGAGCTGGTCCGCCGTCACGTCCACCTCGTCCGGGCCGCGCTTGAGGATGGCCGCCGCGAGCTCCGGCGCGATCACCGAGAAGTAGCTGTCCGGCGTCGCCCAGGTGTTGCCCGGTGCCGCGAGGGCCAGCGCGCCGCCGGAGCCGCCCTCGCCGATCAGCAGGGTCGTCACCGGGGTGCGGGCCGACGCCAGCACCGTGAAGAGGTCCGCGATGGCCGCGCCGACGCCCGCGCGCTCCGCCTCCGCGTCGTTCGCGGCGCCCGGCGTGTCGACCAGGGTGAGCACCGGGATGCCGAGCCGGTCGGCGAGCCGGATCAGGCGCGCGGCGGTGCGGTACCCGGCGGGCCGGGTGGCCGTCCCGGTCTGCGCGGCGTACGCCACCGTCCGGCCCCCCTGCTCGCCGAACCCGCACAGCATGCCCTCGGGGTCCGCGCCGCCGCACCGGTCGCCGGTGAGGGTGACGCGGTGTGTGAAGTAGGCGTCCAGATAGCGTGCCGCGCGCGGGCGTTCGGGCGCACGGGCGCGCCGCACGGCGTCCCGGCCCGAACCGGGCGCCCCCGTGTCGCCGCCGAGCGCGCGCGGCGGGGGTGCCGCCTCGCCGGAGGGTGCCGTCAGCAGCCGTAGCCAGCGGCCCAGTTCATGACGCAGCCGGCCGGGCCGGACCAGCGCGTCCACCGCGCCGCACGCCAGCTGGGCCTCGGCCGTGTAGGCGGCCGGGTCCGCGTCGGGCGGGCGGACCCGGGAGCCCGCGAAGCCGACCTGGGCGCCGGGCAGGGCCAGCGTCACGTCGGCGCCCGCGCCGAGCGTCGCCCAGCCGCCGCCGGTCGTCGGGTCCCGCAGCACCGCGATCTGCGCCAGCCCGGCCTCCCGGGTGAGCGCCGACTGCCGGGCCACCCGCTGGAGCTGGGTGAGGGCGAGCATGCCCTCCTGCATCCGGCTGCCGCCCGTCGCCACCAGCGGCACCACCGGGAGGCGGTGGGCGCGGGCGTGCCGGTACGCCGCCTCCAGCCGGTCCCCGGTGCGCACGCCGAGCGAGCCGCCGAGATAGCCGAACTCGAAGGCGATCAGCACCGCGCGGGTGCCCTCGACGCTGCCGGTGCCGCACACCACGGACTCCTGCTCGCCGGTGCGGGCGGCGGCCAGGGCGCGGGCGTCGCCGTAGCCCCGCCAGTCCAGCGGGCCGTCGGGGCCGTCGCCGGGCGGCGGGCCCCCGGGGGGCAGTTCGGTGAAGTCCTCGACCACCAGCGAGATGACCTGGCGGGCCGTCAGGCGTTCCGTCATGCGCCCAGCGCCCGCTTCATGATCTTCCCCATGTCGTTGCGGGGCAGGACGTCGAGGTACCGCACCCGGCGCGGGCGCTTGTGCGGGGCGAGCCGCCCGGCGACATGGTCCGCGAGTTCCTCCGCCGACGGGGGCGCCTGCGGGTCCGCCGGGACCACCCAGGCCACGATCCGTTCGCCGAGGTCCGCGTCGGGCTCCCCGGTGACGGCCGCCTCCCGCACCCCGGGGTGCTCCAGCAGCGCGTTCTCGATCTCACCGGCGCCGATCTTGTACCCGCCGCTCTTGATCAGGTCGGTGGCCTTGCGGCCGACGATGCGGACGTAGCCGTCGGGGTCGCGCACCGCCATGTCGCCGGTGCGGAACCAGCCGTCCGCCGTGAAGGCGTCCCGGGTGGCGTCGGGCCGGTTCAGGTACGCGGTGAACAGGTTCGGGCCGCGCACCTGGATCTCGCCGACGCTCTCCCCGTCGTACGACGTCAGCGGGGTGCCGTCGTCCTCGACCAGGCGCAGCTCCACCCCCGGCAGCGGGACGCCGACCGTGCCGGCGCGGCGTTCGCCGTCGGCGCGGACGCTGGTGTTCATCAGCGTCTCCGTCATGCCGTACCGCTCGACGACCCGCTGCCCGGTCGCGGCGGTGATCCGCTCGTGGTCGTGGACGGGGAGCGCCGCCGAACCCGAGACCAGGAGGCGGGCCTTGCCCAGCGCCTGCGCCAGGCCCGGATCGCCCGGCAGCGCCTGCGCGATCCGGTGGTACATCGTCGGCACCCCGAACAGCATGGTCGCCCCGTCGTCCAGCTCCCGGGCCACCCCCTCGGTGCCGAACCGGCCGAGGTGGCGCAGCGATCCGCCGCGCCGCAGCGGGCCGAGCACGCCGAGCACGAGACCGTGCACATGGAACAGGGGCAGCCCGTGCACGAGGACGTCCTCGCCGGTCCACGCCCAGGCGTCCGCGAGCGCGTCCAGGGTGTGGACGACGGCCCGGCGTGGGATCACGGCGCCCTTGGGCGGGCCGGTGGTGCCGGACGTGTAGACGACCAGCGCCGCCTCCCCGTCGGGCACCTCGGTGCCGGGCAGCGGACCGGCGGCGTGTACGTCGACGTCGACGCGCTCCAGAGGGGCCAGCGCGGCGGGCAGTTCGTCGCCCGGGGCGGCGAGCACCGCCGAGGGCGCGCTGTCGGACAGGATGTGCCCGAGCTCCCGTTCCCCGGACCTCGGATTGAGCGGGACGGCGGCGACCCCCGCCTCCAGCGCCGCCACCACCGCCACGGCGGTCTCCAGCGCGGGCGTCGCCCAGACCGCGACGCGGTCCGCGCCGCCGATCCGCGCCGCGAGGGCACCGGCGGCGGCGCCCAGCTCGCCGTAGGTGAGGGCGCGGTCGCCGAACCGCAGGGCGGCCCGCCCCGCCGGGGCGTCCACGAGGGCCGGGAAGAGAGAGGACACGCGTCGTACTCCTTGACTGCTCGACGGGGACGGCCGGCTGACCGTCCGACGGACACCGTGCCCGCCGGAACAACGGGCTACCCCCGGCCACACATCACCGCGGGCACCACGATCCCTCCGTACACCATCGGCCGGCGGAGGAAACGCCCCCGGTCCCCACCGGGCGCGGCGGGCGGCGGCGGGACATGCGGCACGCCGGTGTACGTCAGTCCTGGCCCCTGCGCCGGACGCCCGCCAATGCCGCCAGGTCCCCGGCGAGCGGCAGCTCCACCGTGTCCAGCGCCGGGTGCCGCAGCCAGTGCATCCGGGGCCGGTCCACCTCACCGCCGTACCGCGGGGGCCAGCCGGCGGCCGGGGTGAAGTCGTCGACCACGACCCGGCCGCCCGGCACGAGCAGCCGGGTCGGGTCGGCCGCGCCGTCCCCGCCCTTGGCGGCACCGCCCCCGTCCAGCACCAGCAGGTCGTACGGCCCCCGCTCCCCGATCCGCCGCCAGTCGCCGTGCAGGACCTCCACCTCGGGCCGGCCGGCGAACACCTCGGCGGCGAGCCGGGCCCGCGCCGCGTCCCGCTCCACGCTGACCAGCCGCACCCCCGGCCCGGCACCCTCCGCGAGCCACGCCAGGCCCACCCCGCAGCCCGTGCCCGTCTCGCCGATCAGCCGGTCGGCGCCGCCCGCGAGGGTGTACAGCAGCCGGCCCTGCTCCGGGCGGCAGGAGTGGACGAACCCGTGGGCGCGGGCCACGGCGAGGGCACGTCGGACCAGGGGCGGGTACTGAACCTCCGTGGCGTAGGCGGCCGTTCCGGCGAGCGACATGGCAGCGATCCTGCCGTACCGGCCGCCGGCCGGGGGCGCGATCAGGCCGCGCGGTCGATGACGTCCGCCACCACACAGCTGACGTTGTCCGGGCCGCCGGCCCCGTTCGCCGCCTCGATCAGGGCCCGTACGGCGTCGTCGGGGCCGCCGGCGGAGGCGAGCAGGTCGCGGACGCGGGCGTCGGGGACGGCGGTCGTCAGGCCGTCCGAGCAGACCAGGTAGCGGTCGCCGGGCTGGGCGTCCTGGAGCCGCAGGTCGGGCGGGGTGCCGGGGGACAGGGCCTTCACCAGCAGCGACCGCTGCGGATGCGTGACGGCCTCCTCCGGCGTCAGCCGGCCCTCGTCGATCAGCGACTGCACCATCGTGTGGTCCTCGGTGATGCGGAACAGGGCCCCGTCGCGCAGCACATAGGCGCGGCTGTCCCCGATGTGCACCAGCGCCAGCCGCGAACCCGTCCACAGCAGGGCCGTCAGCGTCGTCCCCGCCTCCTCGCCGCCGTCGGCCGCGTCCCGGACCGCCTCCGTGGCACCCCGGACCGCCTCCTCCAGCACGTTCAGCACATTGCCGGCCGGAAGCTCGTCCGTGTCCAGGAAGCGCAGCGCCTCCACCGCGGAGGCGCTCGCGCGCGCTCCCGCCGGGCCGAAGCCGTCGGCCACCGCGAGCAGCCGGCCGCCCGCGTAGGCGGTGTCCTGGTTGGCGGGGCGGACCAGGCCCCGGTCCGATCGAGCGCTGTAGCGCAGTTCCAGCATGGTGTCGTCCTTCCTCGGTCCCGTCAGCAGATGTCCGACGAGGAACCCGGCGAGATCGCGCCGCGCGGCCGTGTCCGCCTCGACCCCCGCCCAGTAGGCGCGGATCTCCCGGGCGGCCCCGGCCGGAGGCAGCGCGCCCACCTCGCGGATACGGGCCAGTGGCATCCCCAGCCGGCGCAGCCACGCCACCAGGCGGGCCTGCTCCAACTGGTCCACCGCGTAGTAGCGGTAGCCGGTGTCCGGGTCGACCCGGCGCGGCCGCAGCAGCCGCAGCTCGTCGTAGAGCCGCAGTGCCTTGGGCGACAGCCGGCAGGCCCGGGCGAAGGCCCCGATCGTCAGCTCGTCCTCGCGCATCCGGTTCCCCTCGTCCGTTCGCACCGATGCTGTGGCTTCCCCGAAGGGGAAGGTCAAGCGGCCCGTGCCGGTTCCCTCCGGCGCGCTTGTTAGCCTGCGCTTCGCCCGTCCGCCCCCGCCGCCCGGAGGAACCCGTCGTGCCCCGCATAGCCCTGGTCACCTGCCGTCCCCGGCCCGACGTCAGCGAGGACCGGGACCTGCCGGTGCTGGTGCGGGCCCTGCGCGAGGCGGGTGCCGACGCCGACGCCGTGTTCTGGGACGACGACGGCGTCGACTGGGGCGCCTACGACCTCGCGGTGATCCGCTCCACGTGGGACTACAGCTGGCGGGCCGCCGAGTTCCTGGACTGGGCCGAGCGGTGCGGCGCGGCGACCCGGCTCGCCAACCCGGCGGGCGTCGTGCGCTGGAACGCCGACAAGCGCTACCTCGGCGACCTCGCGGCGGCCGGCGTCCCCGTCGTCCCCACCCGCTACGTCGCCCCCGGCGACACCCCGGGCCTGCCCGACGGGCACGAGTTCGTGGTGAAGCCCACGTCCGGCGCCGGTGCCCGGTTCGCCGCCCGGTACGCGCCGCACGAGCACGGCACAGCGCTGCGGCAGCTCGCCCGCATGCACGCCGACGGCCTCACCGCGATGGTCCAGCCGTATGTGCGGGCCATCGACACCGGCGGCGAGCGGGCCCTGCAGTACTACGGCGGGCGCCTGCTGCACGCCAGCCGCAAGGGCGCCGTCCTCACCGCCGGCACCCCCTACGACCAGCGCAAGGTCGCCCACCCCGGCCTCGAACCCTGGACGCCCACCCCGGCCGAACGCGACGTCGCCGAACGCGCCCTGGCGGCCGTTCCGGACGCGGCCGGGCTGCTCTACGCACGCGTGGACCTCGTCGACGGGGACGACGGGCGGCCGCAGGTGATGGAACTCGAACTCGTCGAGCCGAACCTCTTCCTGTCCGTCCACCCGGCCTCGGTGCCCCGCGTCACCGAGGCGATCCTCGGCGCCGCGGGCTAACCGGCGACCGCCACCCGTTGCAGCAGTCCCCACGTGAACTCGGCGGCCACCTCCCGCCGCGTCCCCGACCCGTCCGGCGCCGTGAACGCCAGGCCCCAGCGGGTCGGGGCGCTGCCCTCCAGCGGGCGGGCCGGCGCGAAGGCGCGGGCCGCTTCGTCGACCGTGCACGACCAGGGCGTCAGGTCCTCCAGGGTGCGCAGCACCGGCGCCGGGGCGTCCGGGGCGCGCACCAGCCACTCGTTCCACACCGCCCCGCCCGGCGCGAGCAGCACCTCGAAGCGCAGCGCCGGCCACAGCGGCACCGGCCACCGCCACGCCTCGCAGTCCAGGTCGCCGACTCTGCGGGACACCACCGACTCGGGCGCGCCCAGCACCGAGCGGTAGCGGGCGGCGGAGCCGCGCGCCCGGGGCGAGCGGACCATCGCCTGCCAGCGCTTGTTCGCCTCGCGCATCTCGGCCAGGGACACCCCTAGCTCGCGGCGCGCGTCCTCGACCAGACCGGGGTTGTGGTCGGCCATGCGGCGCAGCAGGACGAGCTGGAAGTGCAGCGGGGTGAACGGACCGGCGGCGTGCGGTCCGCTAGCGGGGCGCTTTCCGGAGGGCATGGGACCCATGCTCGCGCACCGGCCCGCCGGGACGGCGGCCGTCGGGCAGGAACAGCACCGAGTTGACGTAGCGGGGCCCGCGGAACGGCAGCACCCGGCGCAGCAGGCCCAGCGCGACGACGTACGACGTCGCCGCCTGGTGCGCCTGGAGCGGGAACGACGCCAGCGGCACCCAGGAGCGGCCCGGCAGCACCCAGCCCTCGTAGCCGAGCAGCGACAGATAGGTCAGCACCGGGCCGAGCGGCTGGATACGGGACTCCAGTTCCACGAAGAGGGCGGGCCGGTCGCGGGCGAGGATGCCGGTCGCGCCGCGCAGGACGGCCAGCTCGGCGCCGTCCACGTCGATCTTGACGAAGCCGACGTCCCGCAGCCCCAGATCGTCCAGGGCGACACAGTGCACCCGCAGCGCCCGCCCGTGGATGTCCCGGCGCACCAGCGACGACACACCCCGGTCGCCCTCGTCGTCCGGCGGCAGCCACAGCCGTGCCGTACCGGGGCGGTCGGCGGCGGCGGCCTGCACCACGCGCAGGTTCGCCGGGGCGCCCGCGGCGAGCAGCCGGGCCAGCCGGGGGACCGGTTCGACGGCCACCACCTGCCGGGCGCGGCCGCACAGCCGGCGGGTCCAGGGGCCGTACCAGCCGCCGACGTCCACCGCCGTGCCGCAGTCCGGCGGGCACAGCTCACCGAGCCGGGCCAGCTCCGGTTCGAAGCGGGGGTAGACGGCCCGCGCGGCCGCCGCGACCAGCCGCGCGGGCAGCAGTGGCGCCAGCCGGGCCGTGAGGGTGGGGGTCATGGGTCCGTCCGGGTCGTCGTCGGGGCGGTCAGGGGGCGAGCCGTCCCAGCAGCTCCTCGTGCTCGTCGTCGGTGACCTGCTCACCGGAGTCCGGCAGCAGCTGCGGGACGCCGTCCACGATCGGATAGCGCCGCCGCAGCCGCGGGTTGTAGAGGGCCTCGTCCGGCGGGACGAGGTGCAGGGGCCCCTTGTCGAGCGGGCAGGCCAGGATCTGGAGCAGCGGGTCGTCGGGTTTCACGGGGGCGTCAACTCCTCGGCGCCGAGGGGGGAGGGTCGCGGGGCGGGGTCGTGCCTGGGCAGGGTCAGCAGGACGGCGACGGCGAGCACCGTGCCCGCGAGGCGCAGCGCGAGCCGCAGCGGGTCGTGCGGAAGGGACTCGCCGAACGAGAGCGTGCCGAGCACCGCCGTGTACAGGCAGGTCACCGTCGTGCACACCGGCACGATCAGCGAGGCCCGGCAGCGTTGCAGCGCCGCCTGCGACATGACCAGGCCGAACGCCCCGGTGAACAGCAGCAGATACGGGTACGGGGAGCGCAGCAGGTCGGCCACCGCACCCGCCGGTCCCGTCGAGGACAGACGGCTCGACACCCCCTTGATGGCCAGTGAGCTGACCCCGTACAGCAGGCCCACCGCCACGCCGTACTCGACACCGGTGGTCGGCATGCGGTGCCGGTGCCGGATGCGCCGCTCGGCGGAGCCGTACAGCCATACGCCGGCCGCCAGCGTGGGCACGCACACCAGCAGGACGAGCGGGTACGGGGCGTCCCGGCCGACCTGGTCCGCGCCCTCCCGCAGGGACAGCACGACCATGAGCAGGGCGAGCAGGATCGCGGCCAGCGCGTACCGCTCCCGGCCGGTCGTCTCCTCGCCCAGCAGCCGCGCCGACAGCAGCACCAGCAGCACCAGACCGGAGACGAAGAGGCCCTGCGCGGCCGCGATCGGAAGGGTCCGGTACACCGCGAGCTGCGCCCCGAACCCGGCCGCCAGCGCCAGCGACCCGCCGAGCCACATGGGGCTGCGCAGCACCAGCCCCAGCAGCCGGGCCGGCTGCCGGACGCTCACCTCCGGCAGGGCGCCCAACGCCCTTTTCTCCAGTACGAATCCGACGCTGTACAGGGTGTTCGCCACGAGGGCCGCCGCCACTCCCCACCACATGGTCCACGCCCCCTACGTCCTGCGCGCGTGCAGCAGCAGGATCGACGCGAGGGACGGTCTGGCACACGCCAGCCGGTCCAGCGCCCGCAGCGGACGCGGCACCCCGTGGAACGGCGCCCCCGCCAGCCGTACGACCTCGAAGCCGGACGCGGTCACGAACTCCCGCAGTGCCCGCGCGGTGTAGAGCCGCAGATGCCCGACGACCTCCCGGCCCGGCCGTCCGTGGACCGCCCGCAGACTCACCTCCGAGAACACCGGCTGGACCCCGGCGAGCAGCAGGCCGCGGTTGTACCAGGCGGCCAGGTTCGGCGTGGACAGCATGAGATGGCCTCCGGGGCGCAGGACGCGGCGGATCTCGTCCAGCGCCGAGTCCGGGTCGACGAGATGCTCGACGACCTCGCTGAACAGCACGGCGTCCACACAGCCGTCCCGGAACGGCAGCCCGGTGCCGGTCAGTTCGCCCCGGACCGCGTAGGGCAGCCGGGCGCGGGCCCGCCTGAGGGCGTCCTGGGACCAGTCGACGCCGACGATCCGGTGACCGGTGAGGAGCGGGGCGGCGGTGGCGGCCGCGGTGCCGTCGCCGCAGCCGATGTCGAGGACGGTGCACGGTGCCGTACCGGCCGTCCCGAGGGCCGCGGCCAGCATGCCGGCCTGGCGCAGGGAGCGGGGGGTGCCGGAGGCGACGGGGACGGCGGGGTCCTCGTAGAAGTCGCGGAGGCCGCCGTGGCGCGGGGGCGCTGTGGTGTTCACGGGGCGACCTCCGTGGTGTGCAGATAGTGCTCGAACAGGTCCCGCAGATGGGCGCCGTCGCCGTGGCCGAGCAGGGCGCGCGACCAGCGCAGGGCGAGGTGGAGCCGGCCCGCGGTGGAGGCGGTGGTGACGGTGAGGCCGCGGGGCATCCGGGCGGGCGCGGAGAACCACACGGCGTGCGCGCGGCCCGCCTCCTCGCCGAAGTCCAGGGCGTACGGGATCCGGCCGATGTTGCTGAGCAGCGTGGTGGACGTCCAGGGCGCGGCGGCCCGGCGCAGCCCCCGGGTGAGGGCGGCCCGCCAGGCGACCGGTGTCACCGGGGCCGTCAGCAGCGCCGCCCCGCGCCCGAGCTGGGGTCGCGGTACGGCCTTGAGGGCCCGCGTCCGCGCGGCCGTGCGCTGGAGCAGTGCGGGCATCCGGTCGGCGTCCGCCGTCAGTTCCTCGTGCGCGAAGGCGACTTCGACCAGCCGGGTGCCGTTGCCGATGGGCATGCCGGCGTCGCGGGGGCGGTCGTCCACCGGCATGGTGACGCGCAGGGGGCGGGGGCGGGCGCCGTGTTCGCGGTTCCAGTGGGCGAGGGTCAGGGCCGTGGTCACCATGAGCTGGTCGTTGACGGTGTAGGGGGCGCCCTGCGGGCGGCGGGGCAGCGGCAGTTCGGTGACGAGCAGGCCGTTGCCCGGGGAGGGCTCCGGGGTGCCGGGGGCGACCCGCGCGGGCCGCGACCAGGGAGACGGGGCGGCGACGGCGGGCGGCGGCGTCCCGGGCGCGCCGCGCACCGGGGGCGCGGCGGGGGAGTTGTCCCGGCCGCCGTACAGTTCGGCGGCGGTGGCCAGCACCCGCAGACAGGCCGGGCCGTCGAGGGCGGTGTGGTTGATGGTCAGGAACAGCACGGTGCCGGACGTGGAGCCCGGCGTGGGGCGGTCCGGCATGGTGTTGGACCCGGCGTCCGGTGCGGGGCGGCCCCGCATGGTCTCGGGCCCGGTGTCCGGTGCGGGGCGGCCCCGCATGGTGTCGGAAGTGGTGTCGGGTGCGGGGTGGTCCGGCACGGTGTCGGACGTGGTGTCCGGCGTGGGACGGTCCCGCATCGTGCCGCACCCGGCGTCCTGCACGGGGCGGTCCGCGCCCCTGGGTGGCACCCCCACCGCGTCGCCCGCCTCGCTGCCCTCGACCGGCCCCGACGCCCGGACCACCTCCAGGCGGACCGGTGGGGACGACGACAGCGCGGGCGCCTCGGTCAGTGCCCGGGTCCGCGCGTCCCGCAGGGCGTTGCGCCCCGGCGCCGGGAAGCGCACCACCTCCACGTCGGGCTCCGCCGTCAGCTCCCAGGCGTACCGGAGCCGGTACCAGCGCCCCGGCGCCTCCCGCATGAGGACGCGCGGATGCCGGCGCAGTGCCTCGGCGAAGGCGGCGCGCAGCCGTGCCTCGTCCAGCCGGCCCGGCAGATGCACCTCGATGTGCACGGTCTCGGGCTCCTCCTCCTGGAGGCAGTGCCGGGCGACCTCGTCGACGACGGGGAACGGCACCCGTACCGGGGCGGCGTCGCGCGCGCGGCGCTGGAGCGCGGTCATGTGCCCTGGCCTTCCGGGGAGTCGTCCGTCGGCGTGCCGTCCTTCTTCCGCGGGCCGCCCGGCCCGGTACGCGGGGCCGGGAGGTCCGGGCCGGGGGCGCCGGGGCCGCGCGCCGACAGCGTCGGGCCCGAGGCGGGGCGCGGCGGTGTCTGCGGAGGTGTGCCCAGGGGGCTGTGCCCGCGTTCCCGGTGGGGCAGGTCCGGCAGCGGACCGGCCGGTGGCACACCGGCCGGTGCCCTCGTCTCCTCCGGCCGCTCGCGGACGCTCACCAGTGCCGCGAACAGCCCGAGGAGCGCCAGCAGTTGGGCCGTGTGCCCGAACGCGCCCCGTCCGGCGCCCACCGGCTCCCCGCCGCCCACGGCGGCGACGATGCCCGCGCCCGCGAGGGCCACGAACGCGAGCGGCACGAGGAGCGTGTGCCGGCGCCACGCGAGCAGTGCCAGCGCGGGCACCAGCAGTGCCGGCCACCCGGCGACGAGCACGGCCACCACCGTCAGCGCCACCGTGCCCGGCCACAGCCCCGGCAGCGGAGGCGCGGGGAGCGGCCCGTCCTGGTTCGGCTCCCGGCGCCGCCACAGCACCAGCCCGACGAGCAGCGCGAGCCCGACCGCGCTGCCGATCAGCCCGGCCTCGTACGTCACCGCAGGCTCGTAGGACAGCCGTACCGTGCCGCCGGCGCCCGCCGGGATCCGCCAGCCCTGCTGCCAGCCGTCGAGCCGGACCGGCGTCAGCTCCTCGCCGTGCAGCGTGGCGCGCCAGCCGTCGTTGAAGTTCTCGTACATGGTGAGGTAGCTCGCCGCCCCGGAGCCCACCGACAGGGTGCGCCGGTCGCCCAGCCAGTCCCGGACCGTCAGCTCCCGCGCGGACGCCGGGGCCTCGGCGACCGTGCCGCGCGTCAGCGTCACCCCGGTGAGCGCGAGCGGGCCGGCGTCGCCGCCCTCGACCCGGTGCTCCCCGGCGGACAGCCGCACCCCGGCCTCCTCCCGCCCCTGCTGACACGGCGTCACGTCGATGCGCCGGCGTTCCACGAGGTCCCGTACGGTCCCGCGCGCCCCCGTCTCGTACAGCTCACCGTCCACCGCGACCACCGGACCCTTGCCGCACGGGAGTGTGAAGGGCCGGTCGGCCTCCGGCTGCGGGGCCCGGTACCGGTCGAGCGCCGGGACGTACGCCTCCGTCAGGCCCACCGGGAGCCGCAGGTCCTCGTCGACGACCGGGTTGTGCAGGGTGAGCGGCGCCGTCCCGGTGATCGTGACGTCCAGCCGGTCGGTGGTGATCGGCGGGAAGCGGACCATGCCGTTCTCGTCGACGCCCGCGATCGCCGCGCCGTCGGGCGAGGAGATGTGCACCTCGGTGGCCCGGGTGGACAGGCCGCCGGCCGGGGCCAGCACGAGCTCGCCGACCGCCTGCTTCCCCGGCCAGCTCAGATGGATCACCGGCCGGTCGCCCGCGATCCACGCCGTCGTCAGGTCGCCGTCGGTGAGGTTGCGCGCGGACAGCCCCGCCCCGAGCCTGGCCGTGGAGTCGGCGGTGGCGACGATCCGCTCGCGCTGCTCGGGCGCCACCGCGTACAGCAGCCGGTCCAGGGCCTCGCCGGGCACCGGCACCGCCTGCGCCCGCAGTGCGTACGTCCCGGCCGTGGCGGTCGTGAAGCGCCGGTGCAGGCCCGCCTCCGTGCCCGTCGCGGACAGGCCGGTGGGGTCGGCGGCCCGGGACAGGGAGACGATCTCCGCGTCGGCGGGGGAGCCCTCGGCGTCGGTGGGCAGCCGCAGCATCCGGGTCACCCGCACGTCCGGCAGGGACACCTCCGAGAAGCCCGCGCCGGTCAGCCCGGACCGCCGGGACACGGAGTCCGTGATGGTCAGCTTCATCCAGCGGGTCGCGCCCGCGGGCGCCCTCACCGACTGCGCGGACCCGTCGGGCCGCAGGACGCTGTCGCGCGCGCCCTTCTCCGTCTCCACCCGCACCCGGGTCGGCGCGGCCCGCACCCCGTCCTGCGGCAGCGGCGCCACCTCGAACGACGACGGCATGTCGTACCGTCCGCCCGCGAAGCCGATCCGCAGCCACTCGCCGTCCGGCGACCCGGCCGACCCCTCGGCCCACGCCGTCGCCGGATCGCCGTCGAAGGCGTTCACCGGGTCGAACTGCGGCAGGTGGAACAGCCAGTTGCCGTACGAGGACGCCGTCACCGACCGGGCGCCGCGCAGCTGGGCCACGGTCTGGTGGGCGAGCCCGGTCAGCGGCAGGATCTGGTGCGGCCGCTCGCCCGCGTCCTGCGCGGCACCCGGCGCGTTCCGCTCCCCGGCCGTGTACGTGTACGACGTGTTCGCGTCGACCAGCCCGAACCGGGTGTCCGCCCGGCGCATCCCGTCACCGGTCACCCGCACCCCCGGCGAGCCCAGCCCCGGATGCCGGTCGCCGGCCAGCACCGCCGCACGGCCCCGCAGTTCGGACGCGAGGGGCAGCAGCGCCTCCGGTCCGCCGGACACCACGGCCGTGGCGGCCACCGGCAGCAGCCCGGCCTGGTGCGGGCGCGGCACGTCCGCGCCGGTGGGCCGGTAGATCTCCACCGCCCGCTGCCGCGGGTACAGCCCCTCCACCTGGAGCGGGGTGTCCGGGGCGATCCGCCCGCCGGTCATGACGGGCCCGAACCCCGTCACCCGCTCGTATCCGGACTGCTCCAGGGTCCGCTTCACCGTGGTGGTGGGGACGGCACCGATCTGGTCGGGGTCGAGGTCGTTGCGGACGACGACGTAGTGGATGCCGGCCCGGCCCAGGAAGTCGGCGAGACCCGGCACCTGGCTCCCGGTCATCAGGGCCTGCTCGACCGCGTCCATCGCACGCCGGTTGCCGGGGGTGCCGAAGGGCACGTAGTCCCGCTGCGCCCAGCGCGAGCCGGCGACCACGTCCAGCGGCTGGTCGATCGTGGTGCCCCAGGTGTGGATGCCGTGCGCGGTCGCAGGGGTGAGGAGCACCCGGGCGTCCGGGGAGTACTTCTCCATCCAGTCGGCCGTGGCCCGCCAGTACGCGGGGATCTCCTTGAACGACCCCGGGTTGAGGATCGAGCCGTTCAGATACGGCCACAGGAGCCCGGGCAGCACCAGCACGGCCGCGGCCAGCGGCGCGAACCGGCGTCCGCGCACCGGCCGTGCGCCGCGCGTCTCGGCCGCCACGCCCGCCAGATGGGCGAGGCCCAGCACCAGGGCGAGCGCCAGCCCGGTCTGGAACTTGTAGACGTTGCGGAAGGGGGCCAGCCCGCCGTCCAGCCAGTCCTGCACGACCCCGTGGAAGGGGCCGCCGAACGCCCCGCCGTAGCCGGCGAGCAGGACCGGAACGACCGTCAGCGCGGTCACCACCAGCCACCGGCGCTCCGGCATGTCCCGCCGCGCCAGCCCCGCGAGGCCCAGCCCGGCCGCGAGCGCCGAGCAGACGACGACCACGGCGGACGAGGCGACGGTCCAGCCGGCCGGCAGCCACGCCTCCCCGAAGTGCAGATAGGCCACCCAGTTACCGGCGCCGCGCAGTGCCTCCGTCGCCGCCATGGTGTCGGTCGTGGTCTGTGAACTCTCCACGTAAGGAAGGAAGTTCTCGCCGTAGGTGCCGAGCAGCAGCAGGGGGATGACCCACCAGGCGGTGGCCAGCAGCACCCCCGGCACCCACCAGGCGATCAGCCTGCGCTGCCGAGGGCCGGGCGGGCGGGACAACAGGTAGAGCGCGGCAGGCAGCAGCGAGGCCAGCGTGGAGGCGGCGTTGACCCCGCCCATGAACGGCACGGCGAGCGCCGAGCGCAGCGCGGCGACCCGCGCGCCGTAGCGCTCGTCGGCCAGCGGCAGCAGCACCCACGGCAGGAAGGCGCCCGGCAGTGCGGCGGCCGACGTCGACCCGATGACGACGGTGAACACCGGCCACAGCGCGTACGCGGCCCCGGCCACCAGCCGCGACCCCCCGTTGCCCACGCGCAGCCGCTCGGCCAGCCGCAGCGCTCCCCAGAACGCGACCGACACGATCAGCGACATCCACAGCCGCTCGGCGAGCCACACCGGCAGCCCGACCGCGTCGGCCAGCCAGTGGAACGGCAGCATCGGCCACAGGTAGCCCGCGTACTGGTCCTGCAGTCCGCCGAAACCGCCCTGGTCGTGCCAGAGCTGGCCCAGGTCGCCGAGGAACCGCCCCGGATCGGTGGTCACGCCCAGCTTGGTGTCGAAGGTCTGCCGCCCCGGCCGCACCGCGAGGAACAGCACGAACACCACGGCCCAGAACCCCAGCAGCCAGCGCCGCGACCGCGGGCCGTCGGGCGGGCCGGCGGCGGGCGCGGGGGTGGGCACGGCCGCCGGGGGCGGGGCCTGGACCGTGGTCGTCGTCATGGTGGACACCGCCTGAGGATGAGGAGGAGGTTCCAGGTGGCGAACTCGCGGACGACGGGCGCCTTCACGACGGCCTCCGCGAGGAACGGCCAGTAGCGGGAGCGCGCCGACACGATCTCGACGTCGTGGCGGGGGGGGGCCCTCCGCCGGGGGGCGCCGCCCCGGACGG
>NZ_LLZN01000114.1 GCF_001509795.1 Streptomyces sp. NRRL WC-3605
GCGCGGCTATCTGGACGATCCGGGCCGGACGTCCACGACCTTCATCGCGGATCCGTTCGCGGGTTCGGGTGCGCGGATGTACCGCACGGGTGACCGGGTAGTGCAGCGTGGGGACGGGCAGCTGGAGTTCATCGAGCGCCGGGACCACCAGGTCAAGATCCGCGGACGCCGCGTCGAGACCGGTGAGATCGAGGCCGTCCTGCGCTCCCTGGAGAGCGTGGTCGACGCCGCCGTCGCCGTCCTGCCCGACGCCTCGGGCAACCCGCGCCTGGTCGGCTATCTGACCGGTCCCGGCGTCGACGCCGTCCAGGTCCGCCATGAGCTGGCCCAGCTGCTGCCCGCCTACATGATCCCGTCCACCTGGCTCGT
The DNA here is from genome assembly GCF_001509795.1 of Streptomyces sp. NRRL WC-3605. Classification (GTDB taxonomy): domain Bacteria; phylum Actinomycetota; class Actinomycetes; order Streptomycetales; family Streptomycetaceae; genus Streptomyces; species Streptomyces viridochromogenes. The sequence goes on from NZ_LLZN01000114.1 coordinate 370, forward strand.
CCTCGACGCCATGCCGCTCACCGCGAACGGCAAGCTCGACCGCAAGGCCCTGCCGCAGCCCGCGCTGGCCGGACAGGAGAGCCTGCGCGCTCCCCGTACCGAGCGGGAGCGCATCCTGTGCGGGATCTTCGGGGACGTCCTCGGCACCCCCGAGGTCGGCGTCGACGAGGACTTCTTCGCGCTCGGCGGCGACAGCATCCGGTCCATCCAGGTCGTCAGCCGTGCCCGCAAGGCCGGGCTCGCCCTCACCACCCGGGACGTCTTCGAGCACAAGACCGTCGCCGCGCTGGCCCGCGCCACCGGCGGCCCCGGCACCGCCGGGACACCCGAGCCGGACGACCGTGAGCCGGGCGTCGGACCGTACGAACTGACGCCGATCATGGGCCAGTTGCACGAGGACGTCCGCAGCCTGACCGGGCCGGTCGTCAAGTACAGCCAGCACGTCGTCGTGCACGTGCCCGCGGACCTCGGCGCCGAGGTGCTGGAGACCGCCCTGCACACCCTGGTCGACCACCACGACGCCCTGCGCACCCGGGCCACCGAGCCGTCGCCCGGCCTGTGGCACACCGAGGTGCTGGAACCCGGCGCCCTGGCCGGCGTGCGCCTCGTCGCGAGCGCCGAGGCGGGCGGCGCCGACGGCAAGGACCTGCTCGCGTTCGCCGAGCGGCAGGCCGCCGCCGCCCGCGCCCGGCTCGACCCGTCCGCCGCCGTCATGCTCCAGGCCGTGCTGATCGCACCGGCCCCCGGGGCGGGCACCGCGCTGCTCTTGCTGTGCGGTCACCACCTCGTCGTCGACGGCGTCTCCTGGCGCATCCTGCTGCCCGACCTGGCGGCCGCCTGCGCGGCCCTCACCGACGGGCGCACCCCCGCACCCGACCCGGTCGGCACCTCCTACCGCGCCTGGTCGCGCACGCTCGCCGACCAGGCCCGCACCGAGCGGCGCGGCACCGAACTCGCCCTGTGGCAGGGCATCCTCGACGGCCCCGACCCGCTCATCGGCACCCGCCGCCTCGACCCCGCCAAGGACGTGTACGGCACCCGCCGCACCCTCCGGCTGGAACTCGGGCCCGACGTCACCGGCCCGCTCCTCACCGAGGTGCCCGCCGTCTTCCACGCGGAGGTCAACGACGTCCTGCTCACCGGTCTCGCCCTGGCCGTCGCCGACTGGCGGCGCCGGCACGGCCGTGCCCCCTACGCACAGACCCTGATCGAGCTGGAGGGCCACGGGCGCGAGCAGCTCACCGACGACCTCGACCTGTCCCGCACCGTCGGCTGGTTCACCAGCGCCTTCCCGGTCCGTCTCGACCCGGGCGCCCTCGACTGGGACGAGGTGTGGGCGGGCGGCCCCGCGCTGTCCACCGCGCTGAAGCGCGTCAAGGAACAGCTGCGCGCCCTGCCCGACCGGGGCGTCGGCTTCGGCCTGCTGCGCTACCTCAACCCGCACGCCGCCCGCGTCCTCGCCCCCTACGCCCGCCCGCAGCTCGGCTTCAACTACATGGGCCGCTTCGACGCCCGCGAGGACCGGCTGTGGGAACCGGCGGGCGGCGACGGCGTCGTCGGCACCGGCGCCCACCCCGGTATGCCGCTGCCGCACCTCCTCGACGTCACCCCGGCCACCGAGGACCGCCACGACGGCCCCCACCTGATCGCCAACTGGGCGTGGGCCGGCCAGGTGGTCGCCGAGGAGGACGCCCAGGACATCGCCGAGACCTGGTTCCGTGCCCTGGACCTGCTGGTCCGGCACACCGCCGGGCCGGGCGCGGGCGGCCGCACCCCGTCCGACCTGCCCCTGGTCGACCTGACCCAGACGGAGATCGAGACGTACGAGAGCGAACTCGCCGCCGCCGGCACCGCCCTGGCCGACGTCCTGCCGCTCACCCCGCTCCAGCAGGGCCTGCTGTTCCACGCGGACTACGACAGCGCGACCACCGACGTCTACACCCTGCAGATCGTCGCCGAACTGGAGGGCGACCTCGACCCCGCCGTGCTGCGCGCCGCCGGTCAGACCCTGCTCGACCGGCACCCGAACCTGCGCGCCGCGTTCCGCGCCCGCGCCACCGGCGACCCCGTGCAGATCGTGCCCGGCCACGCCGAACTGCCCTGGCAGGAGACGGACCTGCGGGACCTGCCGGAACCGGAGCGCACCGCCGAGCTCGACCGGATCACCGAGGCCGAACGCACCCGTCGCTTCGACCTGACCTCCCCGCCGCTCCTCAGGTTCGCCCTGGTCACCCATGGCGAGGGACGGCACCGGTTCATCTGGACCAGCCACCACATCCTCGTCGACGGCTGGTCGATGCCCCTGCTGGTCCGTGAGCTGTTCGCCCTATGCCGTCCCGACGCGGACGCCACCCTGCTGCCCGACCCGGCCCCCTACCGCGCCTACCTGGCCTGGCTCGCCGCCCAGGACCGGGATGCGGCCCGGCGAGCCTGGCGGGCAGCACTGGAGGGCGTGGACGAGCCCACGCTGCTCGTGCCGGCCGACCCCGACCGCGCGCCCGCGCTGCCCGACACCGTGCACGCCGAGGTGCCGCGCGAGCTGACCGCCGCCCTGTCCGGCTGGGCCCGCGCCCGGGGACTCACCCTCAACACGGTCGTCCAGGGCTGCTGGGCGCTGCTCCTCGGCCGCCTCACCGGCCGCCAGGACGTCGTCTTCGGCGCCGTCACCTCGGGGCGGCCCGCCGAGGTGCCCGACGTCGAGTCGATGATCGGCATGTTCCTCACCACCGTCCCCGTCCGGGTCCGGCTGAGCCCCGGCACCACCCTCGCCGAGCTGCTGTCCACGCTCCAGGAGCAGCAGGCCGCGCTGCTGCCGCACGAGCACCTGGGCCTCGCCGACATCCACAAGGCCGCCGGACTCACCGGCGAGGTCTTCGACACCGTCGTCCTGTTCGAGAACTTCCCGCTGGACGCGGCCGGCACCGACGCCGGCTCCGACGGCACCCGGGTGCTGCGCACCGAGGCCAGGGACGCCCGCCACCACCCGCTGAGCATGGCCGTGTTCCCCGGCGAGTCCCTGCGGCTGCGGTTCGACTACGCGCCCGGCCTGTTCACCCGCGCCGACGTCGAACGCGTCGCCGTGATGTTCCGGCACCTCCTGCACACCGTCGCCGCCGACCCCGCGCTGCCGCTCGCCCGGATCGACGTCACCGCGCCGGCCGGCCTCGCCGGACCGGGGACACCCGGCGACCTCGGCGGACTGCTCGGCACCTGGGACCCCAAGATCCCCGAGGAGACCCTCGGCGTCGTGGAGCGGGTGCGCGCGGTCGCCGACCGCATCCCGGACGAGCCCGCCCTGACGGACGCCACGGGCACCCTCGGCTACCGGGAACTGGTCGAGACGTCCGGCGGGCTGTCCGCCCGGCTCACCCGGGACGGCGTGCGCACCGGCTCCGTGATCGCGATGCTCGCCGACCCCGGCGCGCCCTTCGTGACGGGCGTGCTCGGCGTGCTGGGCGCGGGCGGCGCCTATCTGCCGCTGGACCCGGCCGCCCCGGCGGCCCGCAACTCCGGGCTCCTGCGGGACAGCGGCGCCGGCCACCTCCTGGTGGGCCGGGCTTATGCGGCCCAGGCCCGCGAGATCGCCGGGGACGCCACGGTCCTCGTCCTGGAGGACACGCTGACCGACCGCGCCCTGCCGCCCACCGTCGGCGACGGTCCGGATCTCGCGTACGTGATGTTCACGTCGGGGTCGACGGGGCGTCCGAAGGGGGCGATGGTCCAGCGGTCGGGGATGGTGAACCACCTGTGGGCGAAGGTGCGGGATCTGGAG
>NZ_LLZN01000115.1 GCF_001509795.1 Streptomyces sp. NRRL WC-3605
GTTCCGTAGGGGGCGGCGGGCTGGGGGTCCTCTGAAGGCGTGGCCATACGTCCCACTCTGTCATCGCTTGCTCGGTTACGGGCCCGGCGGGTCATCAATTCGAAACCTGCGGGGGCTGTTGCCGGCTGCCGTGTCCAGGTCAGAATCTACGCGCGTTGTTGGCCCTTTCCCCTCGGGAGATGCACTCATGCCGTTGGACCGCCGGAAGTTCCTGATGAAGTCGGCCGTGACCGGAGCGGGCGTGGCGGTGGCCGGCGCGGTGGGCGCCCCGGCGGCCCAGGCCGCGCAGCCGGCGCAGGCGAAGGGCCCGAAGAAGAAGCGGTACGCGCTGACCGTGATGGGCACGACGGACCTGCACGGCAACGTCTTCAACTGGGACTACTTCAAGGACGCGGAGTACTCGGACACCGCGGGCAACGCGAAGGGCCTGTCGCGGGTCTCGACGCTGGTGAACCAGGTCCGCGAGGAGAAGGGGCGCGGCAACACGCTCCTCATCGACGCGGGCGACACGATCCAGGGCACCCCGCTGACGTACTACTACGCGAAGGTCGACCCGATCACCGCGAAGGGCGGCCCGGTCCATCCGATGGCGGCGGCGATGAACGCGATCGGGTACGACGCGGTGGCCCTCGGCAACCACGAGTTCAACTACGGCATCGAGACGCTGCGCAAGTTCGAGTCGCAGTGCGACTTCCCGCTGCTGGGTGCGAACGCGCTGGACGCGAGGACGCTGAAGCCCGCTTTCCCGCCGTACTTCATGAAGACGTTCCATGTGAAGGGCGCGCCGCCGGTGAAGGTGGCGGTGCTGGGTCTGACGAACCCGGGCATCGCGATCTGGGACAAGGCGTACGTCGAGGGCAAGCTGGTGTTCCCGGGTCTGGAGGAGCAGGCCGCGAAGTGGGTGCCGAAGCTGCGGTCGATGGGCGCGGACGTGGTCGTGGTGTCGGCGCACTCGGGTGCGTCGGGCACGTCGTCGTACGGTGACCAGCTGCCGTACGTGGAGAACTCGGCGGCGCTGGTGGCGCAGCAGGTGCCGGGGATCGACGCGATCCTCGTCGGGCACGCGCACACGGAGATCGCGGAGCTGAAGGTCACGAACGAGAAGACGGGCCGGACGGTCGTGCTGTCGGAGCCGCTGTGCTACGCGCAGCGGCTGTCGGTGTTCGACTTCGAGCTGGTCTTCGAGCGGGGCTGCTGGACGGTCGAGTCGGTCAAGGCGTCGCTGCGGGACTCGCGGTCGGTCCCGGACGACCCGCGGATCACGCGGCTGCTGAAGGACGACCACGACCTGGTCGTGGAGTACGTCAACCAGGTGGTGGGCTCGGCGACCGAGACGCTGACGACGGTGGACGCCCGCTACAAGGACGCCCCGATCATCGATCTGATCACCAAGGTCCAGGAGGACGTGGTGAAGGCGGCTCTGGCGGGTACGGAGCACGCCGCGCTGCCGGTGATCTCGCAGGCGTCGCCGTTCTCGCGGACGTCGGAGATCCCGGCCGGTGAGGTGACGATCCGGGATCTGTCGAGTCTGTACGTGTACGACAACACGCTGGTCGCGAAGTTGATGACGGGTGCGCAGGTGAGGGCGTACCTGGAGTTCTCGGCGGAGTACTTCGTGCAGACGGCGCCGGGTGCGCCGGTGGACGTGGAGAAGCTGACGAACGCGAACAACCGGCCGGACTACAACTACGACTACGTGTCGGGGCTGTCGTACGACATCGACATCGCGCAGCCGGCCGGGAAGCGGATCAAGAACCTGTCGTATCAGGGTGCGCCGCTGGACGACGCGCAGAAGTTCGTGTTCGCGGTGAACAACTACCGGGCCAACGGTGGCGGGGCGTTCCCGCATGTGGCGTCGGCCCAGGAGCTGTGGTCGGAGTCGACGGAGATCCGGACCCGGATCGCGGAGTGGGTGACCGCGAAGGGTGTGCTGGACCCGAAGGACTTCGCGTCGGTGGACTGGAAGCTGACCCGTGAGGGCACTCCGGTGTTCTGACGAGAGGCCGGCTAGGAGCCCCGGATCCCGTCGGTGAGTGGTGTGAGTGCCTCTGGGCGCCGCGCTCGCGGGATCCGGGGCTCTCGCTGTTCCAGGCCGAAGGTGGTGAAGGCGGTCCGGCCGGGCAGCGGGTAGGTCTCCTTGCCGGTGACGGCGTTGAGGATGGTGGCGCTGCGCCAGGCGGCGAGTCCGAGGTCGGGGGTGCCGACGCCGTGGGTGTGGCGTTCGGCGTTCTGGACGTAGACGTGGCAGCCGGAGCCGGTGACGGCGGGGTCCATGACGAGGCGGTAGGTGTCGTCGACGCGGGGGCGTTCCCGGCTGTCGCGGCGCAGGTAGGGGTCGAGTCCGGCGAGGAGGCGGTTCAGGGGGCGTTCGCGGTAGCCGGTGGCGAGGACGACGGCGTCGGTGGTGAGGCGGGTGCGGGCGTTCTGGCCGGGGTGCTCCAGATGGAGTTCGATCTTGGTGGTGGCGAGGCGTCCGGCGGTGCGGACGGTGACGCCGGGGGTGAGGACGGTGTCGGGCCAGCCGCCGTCGAGGGTGCGGCGGTAGAGCTCGTCGTGGATGGCGGCGAGGGTGTCGGCGTCGATGCCTTTGTGGAGCTGCCACTGGGAGGCGACGAGCCGGTCGCGGACGGGTTCGGCGAGGCTGTGGAAGTAGCGGGTGTAGTCGGGGGTGAAGTGCTCCAGGCCGAGCTTGGAGTACTCCATGGGGGCGAAGGACTCGGTGCGGCCGAGCCAGTGGAGCCGTTCGCGTCCGGCGGGGCGCTTGCGGAGCAGGTCGAGGAAGATCTCGGCGCCCGACTGTCCGGAGCCGACGACGGTGATGTGGTCGGCGGCGAGCAGGGTGTCGCGGTGGGTGAGGTAGTCGGCGGCGTGGACGACGGGAACCCCGGGGGCGTCGACGAGGGGTCTGAGCGCGTCGGGGACGTCGGGTTCGGTGCCGATGCCGACGGCGATGTTGCGGGCGTAGGTGCGGCTGAGTTCCTCGGTGCCGTCGTCGGGGTCGCGCCGGATGTGGTCGACCTCGAAGACGTCGCGTTCGGGGTTGAAGCGGACGGCGTCGACGTTGTGGCCGAAGCGCAGTCCGGGGAGGTTCTCGCTGACCCAGCGGCAGTAGGCGTCGTATTCGGCGCGCTGGATGTGGAAGCGCTCGGCGAAGTAGAAGGGGAAGAGACGGTCGCGGCCGCGCAGGTAGTTGAGGAAGGTCCAGGGGCTGGCGGGGTCGACGAGGGTGACGAGGTCGGCGAGGAAGGGGACCTGGATGCGGGCGCCGTCGAGGAGGAGTCCGGGGTGCCAGGAGAAGGCGGGGCGCTGTTCGTAGAAGACGGCGTCGACTTCGGCGAGGGGGTGGGCGAGGGCGGCGAGGGAGAGGTTGAAGGGTCCGATGCCGATGCCGACGAGGTCGCGGGGGGCGTCGGGGGCGG
>NZ_LLZN01000116.1 GCF_001509795.1 Streptomyces sp. NRRL WC-3605
CCCCCCCGTTACCTTTTTCGTGGCTCCGCAATGGGGCTTCCGGCCTTCGGGTCCGGCATGACTTCCCCCTCCTGTTGTTGATGATCTGGGGGGTGGTGTCACCGGGTCCGGAGGCATCGACGGACCGCTGATGAGGGGCTTGAGCACCGGCTTCACCCAAGCCGGAAGAGCTCTCCGTAACGTGGATGTGGCAGCTCGGTGCCCTGGCAAGGCCGGACGAAAGCGTGATGGAGGGGCCCTGCACGTGATCGACACCGGCGACATCGACGTCTTCCTCGGCCTGGACGTCGGCAAGGGCGAACACCACGCCACCGCCATCACCCAAGCCGGCAAGAAAGCCTTCGACAAGCGGCTGCCCAACACCGAACCCAAGCTCCGCGAGCTGTTCGCCAAACTCCAGGCCAAGCACGGAACCGTGCTGGTCGTGGTCGACCAGCCAGCCTCGATCGGCGCCTTACCACTGGCGGTTGCGAGGGACATGGGCTGCCCGGTCGCCTATCTGCCGGGTCTGACGATGCGGCGGATCGCCGACCTCTACCCGGGCGAAGCCAAGACGGACGCGAGGGATGCGTTCATCATCGCCGACGCGGCCCGCGCGATGCCTCACACGCTGCGGACGATCGACGGCGAGGACGAAACGATCGCCGAGCTGGAGATGATCGTCGGGTTCGACGACGACCTGGCCGGCGAAGCCACCAGGGTCGCCAACCGACTGCACGGCCTGCTGACCCAGATCCATCCATCGCTGGAACGGGTGCTGGGGCCACGGTTGCAGCACCCGGCCGTCCTCACGCTGCTGGAGCGTTTCGGATCTCCGGCACAGATCCGCAAAGCGGGCAGGCGGCGCTTAGTCACGTTGTTACGGCCGAGGGCGCCGCGGATGGCCGAGCGGCTCGTCGACGAGATCTTCGCCGCGTTGGACGAGCAGACCGTCACCGTCCCGGGGACGGAGGCGGCCGCGCTGATCGTCCCGAGCCTTGCCGGGTCCCTGACGGCCGTGCTCGACCAGCGGAAGCTCCTGGCTGGGCGGATCGAGGAGCTCCTGGAGGAACACCCTCTTTCCAAGGTCCTGACGTCGATGCCCGGCATCGGCGTCAGGACCGGAGCCAGGATCCTGATCGAGGTCGGCGACGGCAGCACTTTCCCGACCGCCGGCCACCTCGCCGCCTACGCCGGACTCGCTCCCGCGACCCGGAACTCGGGCTCCTCGATCCGCGGCGAACAGCCCTCCAGGAGAGGAAACAAGCAGCTCAAACGGGCCTTCTTCCTCTCCGCGTTCGCGGCCCTGGGCGATCCGGCATCGCGGGCCTACTACGACAAGAAGATCGCCCAGGGCAAGCACCACACTCAGGCCCTCCTCTGCCTCGCCAGACGCCGGGCCGACGTCCTCTTCGCGATGCTCCGAGACGGCACCTTCTACGAACCCCAGCCCGCCCGGGCCGTCGCTCCGCAGACCTAGACCATGGTCAGGAGTTGATCGGTTGGACCGTAGTCGATCTTCCAGTCGGCATAGACCCCGCAGAATCCGTCCTTGATGCACCGCAGGCCCACGGTCACCCAACGGACCGAGCCGTCGCCGGCTAGCGAAAACGCTACTGCCGTCTCGAACTCCTCGCTCCCGCAAGGGCAGCCGGCCTCGCCAGGATCAGCGTCCTCCCAGAACTCCTCGCTATCCGCGATGAACGCGCGGCCGCCGCAACCAGCGCACACCCGCTCGGCTCCGCCCTCGACATCGTCAACGAGCACAAAGAACACGCGCCCGTCACACCCGCCACAGACGGACGGAACGATCTTCACCCGACGGTCGTCGTCAACGTTCCGGAGAAACACTGCGAGGTCCGCAGAGACACCCTCGCCAACCTCGTCATCAGCATGCACAGGCACATCGTCCCAGACGCCGAACCAGCACCCATCTACCTTGACCAGAGACATAGGGGCACCCCCCC
>NZ_LLZN01000118.1 GCF_001509795.1 Streptomyces sp. NRRL WC-3605
GGGGTGATGGGTGGTTGGTCGTTGTTTGAGAACTGCACAGTGGACGCGAGCATCTGTGGCCAAGTTTTTAAGGGCGCACGGTGGATGCCTTGGCACCAGGAACCGATGAAGGACGTGGGAGGCCACGATAGTCCCCGGGGAGTCGTCAACCAGGCTTTGATCCGGGGGTTTCCGAATGGGGAAACCCGGCAGTCGTCATGGGCTGTCACCCTTGCCTGAACACATAGGGCAAGTGGAGGGAACGCGGGGAAGTGAAACATCTCAGTACCCGCAGGAAGAGAAAACAACCGTGATTCCGGGAGTAGTGGCGAGCGAAACCGGATGAGGCCAAACCGTATGCGTGTGAGACCCGGCAGGGGTTGCGCATTCGGGGTTGTGGGATCTCTCTTTCATGGTCTGCCGGCCATGAGACGAGTCAGAAACCGTTGATGTAGGCGAAGGACATGCGAAAGGTCCGGCGTAGAGGGTAAGACCCCCGTAGTCGAAACGTCAGCGGCTCGTTTGAGAGACACCCAAGTAGCACGGGGCCCGAGAAATCCCGTGTGAATCTGGCGGGACCACCCGCTAAGCCTAAATATTCCCTGGTGACCGATAGCGGATAGTACCGTGAGGGAATGGTGAAAAGTACCGCGGGAGCGGAGTGAAATAGTACCTGAAACCGTGTGCCTACAAGCCGTGGGAGCGTCGG
>NZ_LLZN01000119.1 GCF_001509795.1 Streptomyces sp. NRRL WC-3605
TCTAGTAGCGCGCTCAAGACCCGAAGCGGAGTGATCTAGCCATGGGCAGGTTGAAGCGGAGGTAAGACTTCGTGGAGGACCGAACCCACCAGGGTTGAAAACCTGGGGGATGACCTGTGGTTAGGGGTGAAAGGCCAATCAAACTCCGTGATAGCTGGTTCTCCCCGAAATGCATTTAGGTGCAGCGTCGTGTGTTTCTTGCCGGAGGTAGAGCACTGGATAGGCGATGGGCCCTACCGGGTTACTGACCTTAGCCAAACTCCGAATGCCGGTAAGTGAGAGCGCGGCAGTGAGACTGTGGGGGATAAGCTCCATGGTCGAGAGGGAAACAGCCCAGAGCATCGACTAAGGCCCCTAAGCGTACGCTAAGTGGGAAAGGATGTGGAGTCGCAGAGACAACCAGGAGGTTGGCTTAGAAGCAGCCACCCTTGAAAGAGTGCGTAATAGCTCACTGGTCTAGTGATTCCGCGCCGACAATGTAGCGGGGCTCAAGCGTACCGCCGAAGTCGTGTCATTGCGATATATACCCCCAACGGGGATCGTGATGGGTAGGGGAGCGTCGTGTGCCGGGTGAAGCAGCACCGGAAGGTAGTTGTGGACGGTTCACGAGTGAGAATGCAGGCATGAGTAGCGATTCACACGTGAGAAACGTGTGCGCCGATTGACTAAGGGTTCCTGGGTCAAGCTGATCTGCCCAGGGTAAGTCGGGACCTAAGGCGAGGCCGACAGGCGTAGTCGATGGATAACCGGTTGATATTCCGGTACCCGCTGTGAAGCGTCAAACATCGAATCCAGTGATGCTAAGCCCGTGAAGCCGCCGGCTGAGTCTTCGGACGAGGTCGGAGTGGTGGAGCCGGTGACCCGAGCTGGTAGTAGGTGAGTGATGGGGTGACGCAGGAAGGTAGTCCATCCCGGGCGGTGGTTGTCCCGGGGTAAGGGTGTAGG
>NZ_LLZN01000120.1 GCF_001509795.1 Streptomyces sp. NRRL WC-3605
TGAGCTGGGGGTGGCCGCAGAGACCAGCGAGAAGCGACTGTTTACTAAAAACACAGGTCCGTGCGAAGCCGTAAGGCGATGTATACGGACTGACGCCTGCCCGGTGCTGGAACGTTAAGGGGACCGGTTAGTCGAGATTCGTCTCGGCGAAGCTGAGAACTTAAGCGCCAGTAAACGGCGGTGGTAACTATAACCATCCTAAGGTAGCGAAATTCCTTGTCGGGTAAGTTCCGACCTGCACGAATGGCGTAACGACTTCTCGACTGTCTCAACCATAGGCCCGGTGAAATTGCACTACGAGTAAAGATGCTCGTTTCGCGCAGCAGGACGGAAAGACCCCGGGACCTTTACTACAGTTTGATATTGGTGTTCGGTTCGGCTTGTGTAGGATAGCTGGGAGACTTTGAACTCTGGACGCCAGTTCAGGGGGAGTCGTCGTTGAAATACCAGTCTGGTCGTGCTGGATGTCTAACCTGGGTCCGTGATCCGGATCAGGGACAGTGTCTGATGGGTAGTTTAACTGGGGCGGTTGCCTCCTAAAGAGTAACGGAGGCGCCCAAAGGTTCCCTCAGCCTGGTTGGCAATCAGGTGTTGAGTGTAAGTGCACAAGGGAGCTTGACTGTGAGACCGACGGGTCGAGCAGGGACGAAAGTCGGGACTAGTGATCCGGCGGTGGCTTGTGGAAGCGCCGTCGCTCAACGGATAAAAGGTACCCCGGGGATAACAGGCTGATCTTCCCCAAGAGTCCATATCGACGGGATGGTTTGGCACCTCGATGTCGGCTCGTCGCATCCTGGGGCTGGAGTCGGTCCCAAGGGTTGGGCTGTTCGCCCATTAAAGCGGTACGCGAGCTGGGTTTAGAACGTCGTGAGACAGTTCGGTCCCTATCCGCTGTGCGCGTAGGAGTCTTGAGAAGGGCTGTCCCTAGTACGAGAGGACCGGGACGGACGAACCTCTGGTGTGCCAGTTGTTCTGCCAAGGGCATGGCTGGTTGGCTACGTTCGGGAGGGATAACCGCTGAAAGCATCTAAGCGGGAAGCCTGCTTCGAGATGAGGACTCCCACCCACTTGATGGGGTAAGGCTCCCAGTAGACGACTGGGTTGATAGGCCGGATCTGGAAGCACGGTAACGTGTGGAGGTGACCGGTACTAATAGGCCGAGGGCTTGTCCTCAGTTGCTCGCGTCCACTGTGTT
>NZ_LLZN01000121.1 GCF_001509795.1 Streptomyces sp. NRRL WC-3605
CGGCAAATGCCTCGACGCCTCGGGCGGCACCTGGAACGACGGCACCCCCGTCCACCTGTGGACCTGCCACACCGGCCCCAACCAGAAATGGACCCTGCCGTAGAAGGGAGGCACCTCGTGATGCGTACTCTGCTCAAAGCGGCCACCGCGTTGTTCGCCGGCGCCGCGCTCTGCATGTCTCCCCAGGCCATCGCGCTGCCGGGCGGCGCGTCGGACGCGCCCGTCGCGGCACCGGCGGCCGACCCCGCCTATCGCGTCCTGGTCTTCTCCAAGACCGCGGGATTCCGCCACTCCTCGATCGACGAGGGCATCACCGCGCTGCGTGACCTCGGCGCGGCGAACAACTTCACCGTCACCGCCACCGAGGACGCGGGCGCGTTCACCGCGGCCAACCTCGGCCAGTACCGTGCCGTCGTCTTCCTGTCGACCACGGGTGACGTGCTGAACGGCACCCAGCAGACGGCGTTCGAGCAGTACGTCGGCGCGGGCGGCGGGTACGTCGGCGTCCACGCCGCCGCCGACACCGAGTACGACTGGCCCTTCTACGAGGGCCTGGCCGGCGCCCTCTTCCAGTCCCACCCCGCGATCCAGCCCGCCACCGTCAGGGTCGAGGACCGGTCGCACGACGCCACCGCTCATCTCGGCCGCACCTGGCAGCGCACCGACGAGTGGTACAACTACCGCACCAACCCGCGCGGTTCCGCTCATGTGCTGGCCTCCCTCGACGAGTCCAGCTACTCCGGCGGCACCATGTCCGGCGACCATCCGATCGCCTGGTGCAAGGACTACGCCGGTGGCCGCGCCTTCTACACCGGCGGCGGACACACCGAGGAGTCGTACGCGGACCCGGCCTTCCGACGGCATCTGCTCGGAGGGGTCCGCTGGGCCGCCGGGCTCGTCCAGGCCGACTGCCGCCCGGAGACCGGCTACACGTCCCTCTTCGACGGCGGCGGCACGTCCGGCTGGAGGCAGGCGGGCCCCGGCGGCTTCACCCTGGCCGACGGCACACTCACCTCGCACGGCGGGCTGGGCCTGCTCTGGTACGAGGCCAAGGAGTTCACCGGCGACTACTCGCTCAAGCTGGACTGGCGGATGACGGGCGACGCCAACTCCGGTGTCTTCGTGGGCTTCCCGGCCTCCGACGACCCGTGGTCGGCCGTGGACAACGGCTACGAGATCCAGATCGACGCCACCGACAGCACCGACCGGACCACGGGGGCCGTGTACGGGTTCAAGTCGGCCGACCTGGCCGCCCGGGACGCGGCGCTGAACCCGCCGGGCAGCTGGAACACGTACGAGATCCGGGTCACCGGGGAGCGGCTGGAGGTGTTCCTGAACGGGCGGAAGATCAACGACTTCACGAACACGGATCCGGCGCGCAGTCTGCGGCAGGGGCACATCGGGCTGCAGAACCACGGCGACGGTGACGAGGTGGCGTTCCGCAACATCCGGATCAAGCAGGCCGAAGGCCCGTCCGGCCCACGCACGGGTGAGGTGCGGGGCGTGAACGGCAAGTGCCTGGACGTCGACAACGCGAACACCGCCGACGGCACCAAGGTGCAGATCTGGACCTGCAACACCACCGCCGCCCAGCGCTGGACCGTCGGCACCGACAACACCCTCCGCGCCCTCGGCAAATGCCTCGACATCGACAACG
>NZ_LLZN01000122.1 GCF_001509795.1 Streptomyces sp. NRRL WC-3605
TCGTGCGCAAGGTGCTCATCGCCAACCGTGGCGAAATCGCTGTCCGCGTGGCCCGGGCCTGCCGGGACGCCGGGATCGCGAGCGTGGCCGTCTACGCGGATCCGGACCGTGACGCGTTGCATGTCCGCGCCGCGGATGAGGCGTTCGCCCTGGGCGGTGACACCCCGGCCACCAGCTACCTGGACATCGACAAGGTCCTGACCGCCGCCCGTGAGGCGGGGGCGGACGCGGTCCACCCCGGGTACGGGTTCCTGTCGGAGAACGCCGAGTTCGCCCAGGCGGTCCTGGACGCCGGGCTGATCTGGATCGGCCCGCCTCCGCAGGCCATCCGTGACCTCGGTGACAAGGTCGCCGCCCGGCACATCGCCCAGCGGGCCGGCGCCCCCCTGGTCGCGGGCACCCCCGACCCGGTGTCCGGTGCCGAGGAGGTCGTGGCCTTCGCGAAGGAGCACGGCCTGCCCATCGCGATCAAGGCCGCCTTCGGTGGCGGCGGCCGCGGCCTGAAGGTCGCCCGCACCCTCGAAGAGGTCCCCGAGCTGTACGACTCGGCCGTGCGTGAGGCCGTCGCCGCGTTCGGGCGCGGGGAGTGCTTCGTCGAGCGCTACCTCGACAAGCCCCGCCACGTCGAGACCCAGTGCCTGGCCGACACCCACGGCAACGTCGTGGTCGTCTCCACGCGTGACTGCTCGCTGCAGCGCCGCCACCAGAAGCTGGTGGAGGAGGCCCCCGCCCCGTTCCTCTCCGACGCCCAGGTGGAGGAGCTGTACGCGGCGTCGAAGGCCATCCTGAAGGAGGCCGGCTACGTCGGTGCGGGCACGGTGGAGTTCCTGGTCGGTGTGGACGGCACGATCTCCTTCCTGGAGGTCAACACGCGTCTGCAGGTCGAGCACCCGGTCACCGAGGAAGTCGCCGGGATCGACCTGGTACGGGAGATGTTCCGCATCGCCGACGGTGAGGAACTCGGCTACGGCGACCCGGTGCTGCGCGGGCACTCCTTCGAGTTCCGTATCAACGGCGAGGACCCGGGCCGCGGTTTCCTGCCCGCGCCGGGCACCGTGACCACGTTCGCCCCGCCGTCGGGTCCGGGTGTGCGCTTGGACGCGGGCGTGGAGTCCGGCAGTGTGATCGGCCCGGCGTGGGACTCGCTGCTGGCGAAGCTGATCGTCACCGGTGCCACCCGTGAGCAGGCGCTGCAGCGGGCCGCCCGCGCGCTGGAGGAGTTCCAGGTCGAGGGCATGGCCACGGCGATCCCGTTCCACCGGGCCGTCGTGAAGGACCCCGCGTTCGCGCCCGAGCTGACCGGTTCGGCGGACCCGTTCACGGTCCACACCCGGTGGATCGAGACCGAGTTCGTCAACGACATCAAGCCCTTCACCGCCCCCACCGACACCGGCACCGACGAGG
>NZ_LLZN01000123.1 GCF_001509795.1 Streptomyces sp. NRRL WC-3605
CGTCAGCGGATCCAACAACTGGACCGTCACGATGAAGGTGCCCTCACCCGAAAAGGTCCTGGCCACCTGGAACATCAGCGCAAGCTACCCCGACGCACAGACTCTCGTAGCCAAACCCAACGGCAACGGCAACGACTGGGGCGCCACCATCCAGACCAACGGAACCTGGACCTGGCCCACAGTCACCTGCAGCACCAGCTAACACCAACCCCTCACCACAACGGGCAGGCCACCCCGCCCCCGGCCTGCCCGTACTCCCCCCAGGAGGGAAACGCCCCATGCCTCGCACACCCCGGAAGCCACTGGCAGCCATCACCACCGGTTACGCGCTTGTTGCCGGGATACTCATGGCCAGCTCCCTTGTCGCAGGAAGTGCCGCACCGGCCCAGGCTGCCAGCTGCAACGGCTACGTCGCCCTCACGTTCGACGACGGACCGTCCAACGACCATACCCCCGCCCTGCTCAACGCCCTGAAACAGAATGGTCTCCGGGCCACCATGTTCAACGAGGGCCAATACGCAGCGGCCTACCCCGCGCAAGTCCAGGCACAGGTCAACGCTGGAATGTGGGTCGGCAATCACAGCTACACGCACCCCCACCTGACCCAGCAGAGCGAATCCCAGATCGACTCCGAGATCTCCCGGACCCAGCAGGCCATCGCCGCGGCAGGCGGCGGCACACCGAAATTGTTCCGCCCTCCGTACGGCGAGACGAACTCGACCCTGAGGTCGGTGGAATCCCGCTACGGCCTCACCGAAGTCATCTGGGATGTCGACTCCCAGGACTGGAACAACGCCAGCACCGACGCCATCGTGCAAGCTGTCGGCCGCCTCACCAATGGCCAGGTCATCTTGATGCACGAGTGGCCCCCCAACACCCTCGCCGCCATCCCCCGCATCGCACAGTCCCTGGCCAGCCGCAACCTCTGCGCCGGCATGATCTCCCCGAGCACCGGCCGCGCTGTCGCACCCGATGGCGGTTCCGGCGGCGGGGGCGGTGGTGGCGGGGGCGGTGGCTGCACGGCGACGCTGTCGGCCGGCACCAAGTTCAACGACCGCTACAACCTCAACGTCTCCGTCAGCGGATCCAACAACTGGACCGTCACGATGAAGGTGCCCTCACCCGAAAAGGTCCTGGCCACCTGGAA
>NZ_LLZN01000124.1 GCF_001509795.1 Streptomyces sp. NRRL WC-3605
GTAGGGGCCGTCGGGGTCCTTGCGGGACTCCTGGAACCACGGGTGCTGGTCGCTGGTGTGGTTCATGACGAAGTCGATGATGACCCGCATGCCGCGCTGATGGGCGGCGTCCACGAACTCCACGAAGTCCGCGAGATCGCCGAACTCGGGGAGCACCGAGGTGTAGTCGGAGACGTCGTAACCGCCGTCGCGCAGGGGCGACTTGAAGAAGGGCGGCAGCCACAGGCAGTCGACGCCCAGCCATTGCAGGTAGTCGAGTTTCGCGGTCAGGCCCTTGAGGTCCCCTACGCCGTCGCCGTTGCTGTCCTGGAAGGAACGGACCAGGACCTCGTAGAAGACGGCGCGTTTGAACCAATCGGGGTCACGGTCGTTCGCGGGGGTGTCCTCGAAGGTGTCCTGGACGGGCTCGTTGACGATCATGTGGCGGGTGACCCTCCGATCTGCGGGGTGGACGGTCGCAGAGCCTGGCCGTGCGCATCCCGGGGTCGCCCCCCGGGCTCCCGGCCGACGACGAGCACATGCGCGCCGCCGGGCAGGAGGCGCACATAGTTCGCTCTGCCCCAGTGATAGGTCTCGCCGGTGAGCTCGTCGCGCACCGGCACCGACTCGTGCCATTCCAGGCCGAGTTGCGGCATGTCCAACGAGACCGTGGCCTCCTGGGTGTGGTGAGGGTCGAGGTTGGCGACCACCAGAACCGTGTTCGAACCGCTGCGCTTCGAGTAGGCGATCACCTCCTCCTTGTCCGCATGGTGGAAGTGCAGGTCACGGAGCTGCTGGAGGGCCGGATTCTCCCGCCGGACGGTGTTGAGCCGGGTGATGAGGGGGGTGATGGTGCGGCCCTCGCGTTCGGCGGTCTCCCAGTCCCGCTGGCGCAGCTGGTACTTCTCGCTGTGGAGGTATTCCTCGCTGCCGTCGCGCAGGGGGGTGTTCTCGCACAGTTCGTAGCCGCTGTAGACGCCCCAGTGTAGACGCCCCAGGTGGGGGAGAGGGTGGCGGCGAGGACGGCGCGGACCTCGAAGGCGGGGCGGTGGCCGTGCTGGAGGTAGGCGTGCAGGATGTCGGGGGTGTTGACGAAGAAGTTGGGCCGCATGTAGGCGGCCGCCTCCCCGGACAGCTCGGTGAGGTACTCCGTCAGCTCCTGCTTGCCGGTACGCCAGGTGAAGTACGTGTACGACTGCTGGAAGCCGATCTGGGCCAGCGTGTGCATCATCGCGGGCCGGGTGAACGCCTCCGCCAGGAAGATGACGTCGGGGTCGGTCGCGTTGATGTCGGCGATGACCCGCTGCCAGAACACCACCGGCTTGGTGTGCGGGTTGTCCACCCGGAAGATCCGCACTCCGTGGCCCATCCAGTGCCGCAGGATCCGCAGGGTCTCGGCGACCAGGCCGTCCATGTCGGCGTCGAACGCGATCGGGTAGATGTCCTGGTACTTCTTCGGCGGGTTCTCCGCGTACGCGATGGTGCCGTCGGGGCGGTGGTGGAACCACTCCGGATGCTTCGACACCCACGGATGGTCCGGCGAGCACTGCAGGGCGAAGTCCAGCGCGATCTCCAGGCCCAGCTTCTTCGCCCGGGCCACGAACCGGTCGAAGTCCTCGATCGTGCCCAGGTCCGGGTGCACGGCGTCGTGGCCGCCCTCCGGCGACCCGATCGCCCACGGCACCCCCACATCCTCCGGCCCAGCGGACAGGGTGTTGTCCGGGCCCTTGCGGAACGTCGTGCCGATCGGGTGGATCGGCGGCAGGTACACCACGTCGAAACCCATCGCGGCGATCGCCGGCAGGCGGCGCGCCGCCGTCTCGAACGTGCCGTGCGGCCGCTCCCGAGTGCCCTCCGACCGCGGGAAGAACTCGTACCAGGCCCCGTACAGGGCCCGTTCACGCTCCACCAGCAGCGGCAACGGCTCCGACGCCGTCACCAGATCCCGCACCGGATACCG
>NZ_LLZN01000125.1 GCF_001509795.1 Streptomyces sp. NRRL WC-3605
CTGGGGCGTCTACAGCGGCTACGAACTGTGCGAGAACACCCCCCTGCGCGACGGCAGCGAGGAATACCTCCACAGCGAGAAGTACCAGCTGCGCCAGCGCGACTGGGAGACCGCCGAACGCGAGGGCCGCACCATCACCCCCCTCATCACCCGGCTCAACACCATCCGAAGGTGCCACCCGGCTCTCCACCGGCTGCGCACCCTGCGCTTCCACCACACCGACAACGACGCCCTCATCGCGTACAGCAAGCGCACGGGCCCGGACACGGTGCTGGTGGTCGCCAACCTCGATCCACAGAACGCCCAGGAGGCCACGGTCTCGTTGGACATGCCGCAACTCGGCCTGGACTGGGACGCCTCCCTGTCCGTGCTCGACGAACTGACGGGTGAGACCTACCGCTGGGGCAGGACCAACTACGTACGGCTGGAGCCCGGAAGGGCCCCCGCGCACGTGTTCCACGTCCAGGCATCGCCACCGCAGATCGGAGGGTCCCCCACGTCATGACCGTCAACGAGCCCGTCCTGGACACCTTCGAGGACACCCCCGTCAAGGACCGTGACCCCGACTGGTTCAAACGCGCCGTCTTCTACGAGGTCCTGGTCCGCTCCTTCCAGGACAGCAACGGCGACGGCGTGGGCGACCTCAAGGGCCTGACCACCAAGCTCGACTACCTGCAATGGCTCGGTGTCGACTGCCTGTGGCTGCCGCCCTTCTTCAAGTCGCCCCTGCGCGACGGCGGTTACGACGTCTCCGACTACACCTCGGTGCTCCCCGAGTTCGGGAACCTCGCGGACTTCGTGGAGTTCGTGGACGCCGCCCACCAGCGCGGCATGCGGGTCATCATCGACTTCGTCATGAACCACACCAGCGACCAGCACCCGTGGTTCCAGGAGTCCCGCAAGGACCCCGACGGCCCCTAC
>NZ_LLZN01000126.1 GCF_001509795.1 Streptomyces sp. NRRL WC-3605
GGTGGCAAGTGCTGCAAGCCGGGTCCGCTGTGCGGTGGCGGGCAGTGCTGCGAGGGGGAGCTATGCACGTCGACCGGTTGCTGCCCCCAGAGCCAGTACAACACGGCGACGATGAGCTGCTGCCCGCAGGGGGGTGAGGCCTGCAAGGTGAAAGTCTGGCCACCGCCGGGCCTTGAGGGCGACCCCGAGCCCTACATCGTCGAGCAATGCTGCCCGCCCGGCCAGATCTGCCTCGAGGAAGCCTGCTGCACACTCGGGGACTGCTGCAGGAACAACGCGGACTGCTCTCCCGGCACACATTGCGACAAGAATAAATGCTGTCCCCAGGGAAAGAAGGCAAAATTCAATGACAGCTCAGGGAAGATGGACTGTGTCTGACTCGATCGAAGCGTTCTCGTGGGCGCCGGTGCCCCGCCATGGCGGATTTTCAGGTGCTGCTGAATGAACACTCCCAGCGAATGATGCAGATCCATTCTCTCCCGGCCGGACCTCGCATCTGAAGGCAATTCCACAGCGAAAGGGGCCACGTGATGGCTACGCTCACACTGAATAGAATCTACTGCCACCACACCACGTCGGGTCCCGGCGACGACGACGTCTACATCAAGGTCGACGGCCTCAGGGTCTGGGGCGAAGCAGAGATGGGAGACGAAGACGGGGAGGACATCGACGTCTCGAAGAATTTCGGAACGAAGGTGAAGGTTTCCGTCTGGGACGCGGACGACGCACCGAGTCCCGACGACTTCCTCGGCGCCTTCTGGGCTCACAAGAGCCAGGCCAACACCGGAGAGCAAGCGGAAGTCCTGACCGGCGACGGCTCGTACTACGACATCTACTACGAGGTCAGTTGACGATCTGATCCTGCGCTGTGCAGGAAACGCCCAACCGATGTCACCCCTCAACCAGGGATCGGCTCCACTCGGTGAAGCGCCCCCTGCGCGGCCGGGGAGGGCGCGACAGGCCTTCCCTTACCGATCAGCACCTCGCGCACACCAGGCGAGCGGGTCCGGCTGGATCGGACATCGACCTCGAGCCGAGCGAACATCGAAACGCGGTTCCAGCCGCCGGTCGTCCTCGCGCCGGCGAGCCCCGCTCTCCCGCCCGGCGCCAGCGGTGAGAAAAACGCGGCGGGAGAGCGCACGGCGTGCACGCAACTGTAAGGCACCAGCCGGACGGCCGGGACGGGACGCAAGCGTTCACCAGCAGCGCCACGAAGCGGTCTTCCAGACCGGTCCGGACAGGAGGAGGTCGGCTGACATGCCCGTCCCGACCGCTACGGCGGACGCCTCTCTGTACCGTACGAGCGGCGCCTACCGCTCACCCCACGGCCAGGGCGCCTACCGCTCACCCCACGGCCAGGTTCACTCCAGCCCCGGGGTGACGCTGGCTGACAGCTGTTACAGCGACTGCATGAAGGATTGCGACCCGCAGGACCCCGTGGAGAAGCTCGAATGCAAGGCGCATTGCAATCAGCAGTGCACCCGGCCTCCACCTTGTTTGGGAGAACTCTGCCTGTTCGGTCCGCAGCGCCGCTGCTGTCCCCACGGAACCACCTGCTGCTATGGCTACGAGTACCCATCAGCGCGCCAGATCATCGGC
Organism: Streptomyces sp. NRRL WC-3605; assembly: GCF_001509795.1. Taxonomy (GTDB): domain Bacteria; phylum Actinomycetota; class Actinomycetes; order Streptomycetales; family Streptomycetaceae; genus Streptomyces; species Streptomyces viridochromogenes. Next base: position 1,600 of record NZ_LLZN01000126.1, read on the forward strand.
TGTTGTTCGCCCGGGTGGGAATGCTGCGGGGAAGGCAAGTGCTGTGAACCCGGGCACTCTTGTTGTGCTCCGCGCGGGTTTGGTCCGAGCAGGTGCTGTCCACCAGGCCAGAAATGCTGCGACGGCGTGTGCTACACGCCAGGTCAAGGGACGGTGTGCACGGGAGACGGAACTGTTTGTCCTCAGGACAACGCCTGTGGCGAACGGTGCTGTCTCCCAGGGGAGAAATGTATAGGTGGCAAGTGCTGCAAGCCGGGTCCGCTGTGCGGTGGCGGGCAGTGCTGCGAGGGGGAGCTATGCACGTCGACCGGTTGCTGCCCCCAGAGCCAGTAC
>NZ_LLZN01000127.1 GCF_001509795.1 Streptomyces sp. NRRL WC-3605
CCCCGGCCGGGCCCCCCCCGCCCGCCCGGCGGGGCTGGGCCGGGGCCGGGGACACGCCGGGGGGGCCCCCGGCCTTCTCGTCCGCGGCGGAGTTGCGGGCCGGCGGCGGGGCGGGCGGCGGGGCGGGCGGCTCCGAGCGCGCGGGTCCGGGCAGGGCGTCGTGATCGCCGAGGCGCTGCCGCAGGTCGGACGCCCGGCGCCGGGCGTCCCGGACCGTCAGCGGGAGCGGGGACCAGCCGGCCAGCCGGCCCAGGGCCACCACCGGCGGATACACCGGGGACATCGCCATGATCTCCGCCGGGTCGCCGAGGACCGGCGGGTCTCCCGGGGCGGGCAGCAGGACGACACGGTCCGCGTACTGCACGACGCGTTCCAGGCGGTGCTCGGCCATCAGCACCGTCGTGCCCAGGTCGTGGACGAGGCGCTGAAGGACGGCCAGGACCTCCTCGGCGGCGGCCGGGTCCAGCGCCGACGTCGGCTCGTCCAGCACCAGCACCCTCGGGTGGGGGGTCAGGACCGAGCCGATCGCGACGCGCTGCCGCTGCCCGCCGGACAGGGTGGCGATCGACCGGTCCCGCAGATCCGCCAGACCCAGCAGGTCCAGCGTCTCCTCGACCCGGCGCCGCATCACGTCCGGGGCCAGGCCCAGCGACTCCATGCCGTAGGCCAGCTCCTCCTCCACCGTGTCGGTCACGAAGTGGGAGAGCGGGTCCTGGCCCACCGTGCCCACCACGTCGGCGAGTTCACGCGGCTTGTGGGTACGGGTGTCCCGCCCGGCCACCGTGACCCGGCCGCGCAGGGTGCCGCCCGTGAAGTGCGGCACGAGTCCGCTGACCGCGTTCAGCACGGTCGACTTGCCGACCCCCGACGGCCCGACGAGCAGCACCAGCTCCCCCTCGGGCACCACGAAGTCCACCCCGTCGACGGTGGGCGCGGCGGCCCCGTCGTAGGTCACGGAGACGTTCTCGAAGCGGATCACGACGGCTCCTCGCGGGCGACGGCACCGCGCGGCGCCGGCTTCCTCGGTGCGGGCTTCCTCGGTGCGGGGCCGACGAACGCCGGGAGCAGCCCGAGCAGGACGGCGGCCGCCGGCCACAGCGGAAGGGTGGGCGCGACCAGCGGCACCACACCCGGGTTCAGGGCCGCCGGCTCACGGCTCGCGGCCAGGGTCAGCAGGGCGGCGACCGCCGCGCCCGACCCGGCGACCAGCCACGCGCGCGGACCCCAGCGGTCGGGCCGGTAGCGGGTGCGCGGGGAGCGGCGCCCGCCCAGGCGCAGCCCCGCCAGCGCCGCCGCGAGACCGGCGAGCAGCACCGGCAGCCCGTAGGTGCCGCCCGCGGCGGTCAGCAGCCCGTACGTGCCCGCGCACACGCCCAGCAGTCCGCCCAGGGTGAGCGCGGCCGTCGTGCGACGGACCCGGTCCGGGACGTCGGCGGTCCGGCCGTAGCCGCGCGCGTCCATCGCGGCGGCCAGCGCGACCGAACGCTCCAGCGCGCCCTCCAGCACCGGCAGGCCGACCTGGACCAGGCCGCGCAACCCCCGGTCCGGCCGTCCGCGCAGCCGGCGGGCGGCCCGCAGGCGCTGCACGTCGGCGATCAGGTGAGGGGCGTACGTCAGGGCCACCACCACCGCGACACCCATCTCGTACAGGGCGCCCGGCAGGGACTTCAGCAGCCGGGCCGGGTTGGCGAGGGAGTTCGCCGCGCCCACGCAGATGAGGAGCGTGGCCAGCTTCAGACCCTCGTACAGCGCCCGCACGAGCGTCTCGGCGGTGACCCGGCCGCCCAGCCGGATGCCCTGCGCCCAGTCGGGCAGGGCCACCTCGGGCAGGGTGACGAGCACATGGGTGCCGGGGATGGGGGAGCCGAGGGCCACCGCGAAGAACAGCCGGATCACGAGGACGGCCAGGGCGAGCTTGACGAAGGCACCGTAGGAGCGGGCCCAGGGGGCGTCCGGGCGGCACGCCGCCACCACGTAGGCGGACGTCGCGGCGAGCAGGGCGAGCAGCAGCGGGTTGGTGGTGCGGGTCGCGGCGGTGCCGAGCGCCAGCGCCCAGACCCACCAGGCGCCGGGGTGGAGGGGGTCGCGAACGGGCCGCTCGGCGTCGGGCACGGCCGGGCCGGGGGCGATCGCTCCCTCCGGGCCGCCCCCGCTCCGTGTGCCGCCGCGCCCCCCTGCCATCAGCCGCGCCGCCGTCGTGCCTGCCAGACGGCCGCGCCCGCCAGGACCACGACGGCCGCGACACCGGCGACCAGACCGACCGAGGCACCGCCCTCCGCGTCGTCCTCCGGCTCGGTGGCCGCGGGCTTCTCGCCCTGGGCGACCTGCTCGCCGCAGCCCTTGCGCGGGTAGCCGTCGATCGCGCACAGCAGGGCGTTGGAGTCGTACCGCAGCGGACCGGCGACGGCCGCCAGAGCGTCCGCGGTCGTGGCGTCCGGGTCGACGCGAGCGCAGACGGTGCGCCGGGCCGGCGGCCTCTCGCCCGAGGGGGCGTCGGCGGCCGTGCCGAAGTCCAGCACCAGCGCGATCCGCTTCTTGCCGTCCCGCGCCGGTGTACGGGCACAGATCACGGAGAACTCGGCCGCGCCCCGGGGCCGCGTGGCGTCCTTCGAGTCCTCGCTCACGGCGAAGCGGAAGCCCTGCACATCGCCGTCGTCGGGACGGGACAGCGAGGGGCCCAGGGAGGCGTACGACCAGGAGCCGCCGTCGCGGTCCCAGAACGACCAGTAGCGGTACCCGGTGGCCTGGGCGGCCTGGGCCGCGCCGGCCGTCAGGACCAGCGCGGCCAGCAGAACCGCGAGGGCGCGCCGGATCACGCCCGGCCGCCCTTGTTGCGGTGGCTCAGCAGGAAGCCGATGCCGATGCCGACGACGAGGAAGACGCCGATGTACCACCAGACGCCGAACGGGCTGTCGTCGTCCTTGTCCTCCTGGGCGTCCGCGCTCTTCCCGGCCGCCTTCTGCGGCGCCGGGCCGGTCGCGTTCAGCTTCGCGACCAGGTCGGTGCCGCCGAAGTCGCGCGGGTCGGTGCCGGTGGCGTGCGCGGCGAAGATCAGCTGGGCGTAGGCGGCGGGGCCGTTCTGCGCGGCCCACTTCGCGGCGTTGCCCTCCAGCCAGCTCAGGGGCTTCGCGGCGGCGCCGGCCCCGCCCTGCGCGGCGAGCGCGACCACCGCGTCGGCCGTGTTGCCGTAGTCCGGCTGGTCGTCGGCGCCGGGCAGCGCGGAGACCAGGTGCCCGTCCTTGCCGAGCACCCGCGTCAGGTAGGCGGCGCCGTTGGCGGCGGCCTGCTCCGGGGAGCCGGCCTTCGCGCAGGTGGCGCCCGCCTTCTCGCCGGCGCTCGCGACGAGCCCCTTGCCGAGTGCGCCGATCACGCCGGCCGCGGTGGCGTCGGCGTTGGCGGCCAGCTCGCCCTTCTTGTCCGGCTGGTAGGCGAAGGCGCCCGCGTCGTCGCCCTCGCAGGGCAGGGCGAGGGAGAGCAGGGCGTCGTAGGGCGACTTGCCGTCCTTGGTGACCTCGGCCGGCTTCTCGCCCGCGGCGGCCAGTGCGCCGACGACGACCGACGTCGAGTTGGTGTCGCTGGCCCCGCCCGGGGTGTAGCCCCAGCCGCCGTCCTTGTTCTGGACGGACTTCAGCCAGGTCACGGCCTTGCCGGTGACGGTGTCGTGGCCGCCGAGCGCCGTCAGGGCCTGCACGGCGGCGGCGGTGCTGTTGCTGTCGACCATCACCTTGGCGTCGCACGCCTTGGCGGTGTCGGCGCGGTACGCGGCGAACGCGCCGTTCGCGCACTGCTGCCCGGTCAGCCAGTCCACGGCCGACGCGGCGGGCCGCACCTTCGCGGTGTGCTGGGCGAGCAGGGCGAGGGACTGCCGCCAGACCCCGTCGTACGTCGGGTCGGTGGTGCCGTACAGCCCCTTGGGGAGGGCCGCAGACGGCGACGGGGACGGTGAGTCGGCGGCCATGGCGGGCGCGGTCGCGCCGAGCACGACGGTGGCGGCCAGGGCCGCGGCGCTGCGGCGGACGTTCATGATCGGCGGGTGCCCTCTCCCTGTGGGGAGCCGGACAGCACGGGAGGACCCCCGGGCGGCTCGGCTCCGTATACCTCGACGGTGCCGTGCTCCGGCAGGCTGCCGGGACACGTGAGCCGGTCACGTCCGTCCAGGGCGGTCCGGCTCACCGGCCTCGGACCGTCCGCCACGGGGGCGGGGACGCGGGGACCGGTTCACGGTTGCGGGTCAGCGCCGGAATTGCACCGGCTTTCCCCTGAACGGGTGAGTGATGACGACCGGGACACTGTACCCGGCCGTAACCCGGGCTCTCCGGGGCACCTCGCACCGGGTACCGTCCTGCCGACGCGAGGGGGCAGGACGATGGGGCGACTGATCGGTTCGGGGCGGACCGCCGACGTGTACGAGGTCGACCGGCACTGGGTGCTGCGCCGGGACCGGGAGGGGTACGGCGACGCACTCGCCGAGGGCGAGGTGATGGCGCACGTGCGCGGCCACGGCTTCCCGGCGCCCCGCGTCCGCCTCGACGGCTCCTCGCGGACCGAGCTGGTGATGGAGCGCCTCACGGGGCCGACGATGCTGGGCGCGCTCGTGGCGGGCACCCTCGGCCCGGACGAGGCGGGTGCGGAACTCGCCCGTCTGCTGCGGCGGCTGCACGGCCTGCCCGGACGCCGCCCCGGGACCCGCGTCCTCCACCTGGACCTGCACCCCGACAACGTGATCCTCACCCCGGACGGGCCGTACGTCATCGACTGGAGCAACGCCCGTGACGGCGACCCCGGTCTCGACTGGGGCGCCTCCGCGGTGATCCTCGCCCAGGTCGCCGTCGGCGACGAGGTCCTGGCGGCGAGTGCCCACGCACTGCTCGCCGCCCTGCTGGCCGACCCCTCGGACCTCACCGACGCCGGGCTGTCCCAGGCCCTGCGCGAACGGGCGGCCAACCCGACGATGACCGAGCGGGAGACCGGCCTCCTGGGCGCCGCCGAGAAGCTGATCCGCACGTTCCTTCCCGGGTAGGTCAGACCGCCACGTACGCCACCGGCTCGCTCCCCGTCACCGCCTCCGCCCGCCCCAGCTTCACCAGGCGGCGCAGGTGGGCCTCCGCCTCCGCGACCGCGATGGTGCGGGAGCCCGGTGGGATCCGGACCCAGGGGCGGTTCCACTCCATGCGTTCGGCGAGCTGCCACGGGGTCAGCGGGGTGGTGAGCAGCGCCAGCAGACCCGTCAGCCGTGCCTCGTGGTGGTCGAGCAACTCCCGTACGCGCGCCGGGGCGTCGGTGAACGCGTGCTGGTGTGCCGGCAGGACCTCGGCGGGGCCGAGGGCGGCGACGCGTTCCAGTGAGGCCAGGTAGTCGCCGAGGGGGTCGGTGGCCGTGGTGTCGTCGGGGTCCTCGTACAGGCCGATGTGCGGGGTGATCCCGGGCAGCAGGTGGTCGCCGGAGAACAGCCGGCCGTGGCCCGGGAGTCCGGCCGGGTGGTCCTCCTCCAGGTGCAGGCAGACGTGGCCCGGGGTGTGGCCCGGCGTCCAGACCGCGCGCAGCCGGCGGCCCGGGAGGTCCAGCAGCTCGCCCGGGACGATCTCCCGGTCGGGGTCGGCGGGGGAGAAGCCCGGCAGGGAGCCGGGGCGGCGGGCGGCGCGCAGCGGGGCCACGTGCTCCTCGGGGGCGCCGGCCGCCGCGAGTTTGCCGGCCATGTACGCGAACCAGGTCTCGGGGCGTGTCGCCCGGGTGCGCCGGACGATCGCCGCGTCCGCCGCGTGCATCGCGATCCAGGCGCCGGACGCCTCACGCACCCGGCCGGACAGGCCGTGGTGGTCGGGGTGGTGGTGGGTGACGACCACGCCGACGACATCCGCGGGCGTGGTGCCGCAGGCCGCGAGGCCGTCGGTGAGGGTGTCCCAGGAGGCCGGGTCGTCCCAGCCGGTGTCGACGAGCACGGGGCCGCGGTCGGTGTCGACGACGTGCACGAGGGTGTGGCCGAGGGGGTTGTCCGGGATCGGGACCCGGAGGGACCGCACCCCGCCGCCGTGGTCGTACACCTGCGTCATGGGCTCCCCCATCGCCGCGACCGTCGCGCGGCACGGACCGGCCGCCCGGCCATAGTAACTAGAACGAGTTTCGATGGGAGCCCGAGTCATCCATCCGCCCGTCGGTCCGGTCGTGCACGGTCCGTGGACTCCTCTGGGTGGAACTGGTATCAGTTCCCCTGTATCTGATGGGTCGTCAGGGTGCCTGGCGCGTTCAGGGTGCGGCTCCGGGGAGGCAGTCGGTCATGACCGAACTCGTGGAACACGGACAGCTGTTCATCGGCGGGCAGTGGGCCGACCCCCTGGGCGGTGACGTCATCGAGGTGGTCTCACCGCACACCGAGGAGGTCATCGGCCGGGTGCCGCACGCCTCCCGGGCCGACGTGGACCGGGCCGTCGGCGCGGCCCGCCGGGCCTTCGACGAGGGGCCCTGGCCCCGCACGAGCCTGGACGAGCGCATCGAGGTCGTCGGCCGGATCAAGGACGGGATCGCCGCCCGGCACGAGGAGATCGCCCGCGTCATCTCCGCCCAGAACGGCTCCCCCTACTCCTGGAGCGTCCTCGCCCAGGCCCTCGGCGCGATGATGGTGTGGGACGCGGCGATCACCGTCGCGCGCGGCTTCCCCTACGAGGAGCCACGCGACGGCGTCCTCGGGCGGATCCTCGTGCGCCGCGAGCCGGTCGGCGTCGTGGCGGCCGTCGTCCCCTGGAACGTCCCGCAGTTCGTCGCCGCCGCCAAGCTCGCGCCCGCCCTGCTCGCCGGATGCACGGTCGTCCTCAAACCGTCCCCCGAGTCGCCGCTCGACGCCTACCTGCTCGCGGAGATCGCGGCCGAGGCCGGGCTGCCCGAGGGCGTGCTGTCGGTCCTGCCCGCCGACCGCGAGGTCAGCGAGTATCTGGTCGGGCACCCCGGCGTCGACAAGGTCTCCTTCACCGGATCCGTCGCCGCCGGCAAGCGCGTCATGGAGGTCGCCGCCCGCAACCTGACCCGCGTCACCCTCGAACTCGGCGGCAAGTCCGCGGCCGTGGTCCTGCCCGACGCGGACGTCGAGGCGACGGTGGCCGGCGTGGTCCCGGCGGCCTGGATGAACAACGGCCAGGCGTGCGTGGCCCAGACCCGCATCCTGCTCCCGCGCTCCCGCTACGACGAGTTCGCCGAGGCGTTCGCCGCCGCGGCCGGCGCCCTCCTGGTCGGCGACCCGCTGGACCCCGCCACCCAGGTCGGCCCGCTCGTGGCGCGGCGCCAGCAGCGGCGCAGCCTCGACTACATACGGATCGGGCAGGAGGAGGGCGCGAAGATCCTCACCGGCGGCGGACGCCCCGCCGGCCTGGAGAAGGGCTGGTACGTAGAGCCGACCCTCTTCGGTGACGTCGACAACGCGATGCGCGTCGCCCGCGAGGAGATCTTCGGCCCGGTCGTCTGCCTGCTGCCGTACGGCGACCAGGACGAGGCCGTGAGGATCGCCGACGACTCGGAGTACGGGCTGTCCGGCAGCGTGTGGACCGGCGACGTCGAGCGCGGCATCGAGGTCGCCCGGCGGGTCCGTACCGGGACCTACTCCGTCAACACCTTCAGCCTCGACATGCTCGGCCCCTTCGGCGGCTACAAGAACTCCGGGCTGGGACGGGAGTTCGGGCCCGAGGGCTTCGGCGAGTACTTCGAGCAGAAGATGATCCATCTGCCCGCCGGCTGGGAGGCGTGACGATGGGCGACCGCTGGCACGTCGAGGTCGACCGGTCGCTGTGCGTCGGCTCGGCCCAGTGCCTCCACCGCGCCCCCGGCGGCTTCCGCCTCGACCGCGCCCGCCAGTCCCATCCGGCCGACCCGGAGACCGACGCCGACGAGTCGGTCCTCGCGGCGGCCGAGAGCTGTCCCGTGGAGGCCATCGCGATCACCCTGCTGGGCACCGGGGAACCCGTCTTCCCGCCCGAGGAGTAACCCCTCAGCGGCGCCGCGGCTCCTCGGGGGCCGTCAGGTCGATCAGCCGGCAGACCGTCTCGATGTCGATCTTCACCTGGGCGATCGAGGCGCGCCCCGACAGCCAGGTGATCAGGGCCGAGTGCCAGGTGTGCTCGATGACGCGGACGGCGGACAGCTGCTGCGGCGTCGGGTCCTCCAGACCCATCGCGTCCAGGATGATCATCGTGGTCTGCCGGGAGACCTGGTCGACCTCCGGGGAGACGCTGCGGTCCGCGAACGTCAGCGCCCGCACCATCGCGTCCGCCAGATGCGGCTCGCGCTGCAGTGCGCGGAACGCCCGCATCAGGGTCTCCGCGACCCGCTCGGCCGCCGTCGCGCCCTGCGGCGGCTTCTTGCGCAGCGTGCCGTGCATGTGCTCCAACTGGGCCTGCATCGTGGCGACCAGCAGATGCACCTTGGACGGGAAGTAGCGGTACAGCGTGCCGAGCGCCACCTGGGAGGACTCCGCGACCTCGCGCATCTGCACGGCGTCGAAGCCGCCCCGGCTCGCGAGCTGCGCGCTGGCGTGCAGGATGCGTCGGCGGCGGGCCTCCTGCCGCTCGGTGAGAGGCGGTGAGGGAGGGCTCGCGCTACTGACTTCCGCAGGCATGGATCCCGTTCCGTGACAGTCGGTGAGGGTGGGTGACCGGACAGAGCATGCCAGGGGTCGGCCGTGGCGTGAATCACCTGATCCATCGCTCACAGCGGCGCTACCTGCCGGTAGATTCAGAGCCTCCTGAACGATCAAGTCTGAAACTTGTTCTAGATTAACGTCCCGGCGTAACCTCGCGGGACAGAGCAGGGAGAGAGGGGCCCGGAGTGACCGCTGAGGCCAGGGAGGCCGGGTCTCCGACGGACCTTGCCGCCGACGGCGGGCGACCGCTCGACATCGCGCTTCTCACCTACAAAGGGAACCCGTTCTGTGGCGGTCAGGGCGTCTACGTACGGCACCTCTCCCGCGAACTCGCCCGCCTCGGCCACCGCGTCGAGGTCATCGGCTCCCAGCCCTATCCGGTGCTCGACGAACACGAGGACTACGCGGGCCGCCTCACCCTCACCGAGCTGCCCAGCCTCGACCTGTACCGCCAGCCCGACCCCTTCCGCACCCCCGGGCGCGACGAGTACCGCGACTGGGTCGACGCGCTGGAAGTGGCGACCATGTGGACCGGCGGCTTCCCCGAGCCGCTGACGTTCTCGCTGCGCGCCCGCCGCCTGCTGCGCGCCCGCCGCGGCGACTTCGACGTCGTGCACGACAACCAGACCCTCGGCTACGGCCTCCTCGGCGACGTCGGCGCCCCCCTCGTCACCACCATCCACCACCCCATCACGGTGGACCGCCGGCTGGAGTTGGACGCCGCCACGACCTGGCAGCGGCGGATGTCGGTCCGCCGGTGGTACGCCTTCACCCGGATGCAGAAGCGGGTCGCGCGCCGCCTGCCGTCCGTCCTCACCGTCTCCGGCACCTCCCGGGGGGAGATCGTCGACGACCTCGGCGTACGGCGGGACCGCATCCACGTCGTCCACATCGGCGCCGACACCGACCTGTTCTCGCCGGATCCGTCGGTCCGGCGGGTGCCCGGCCGGATCGTGACGACGTCCAGCGCCGACGTGCCGCTGAAGGGCCTGGTGTTCCTCGTCGAGGCGCTCGCCAAGGTCCGCACCGAACACCCCGACGCCCATCTCGTCGTCGTCGGCAAGCGCCCCGAGGACGGCCCGGTCGCCCGCGCCGTCGAGCGCTACGGCCTCGAAGGCGCCGTCGACTTCGTCAAGGGCATCTCCGACGCCGAACTCGTCGACCTGGTCCGCTCGGCGGAGGTGGCCTGCGTGCCGTCGCTGTACGAGGGCTTCTCGCTGCCCGCCGCCGAGGCCATGGCCACCGGCACCCCCCTGGTCGCCACGACCGGCGGGGCGATCCCCGAGGTCGCCGGACGCGACGGCGAGACCTGCCTCGCGGTGCCGCCCGGCGACCCCGGTGCGCTGGCCGCCGGGCTGACCCGGCTGCTGGGCGACGCCGGCCTGCGCGACCGGCTCGGAGCGGCCGGACGCGAGCGGGTCCTCCAGCACTTCACCTGGGCCAAGGCCGCCGAGGGCACGGTGGCGCGGTACCGCGAGGCGATCGCCGCCGGCCGGCACCCCCGCGCCACGGCCGCGGACACCGCTCCGGCCACCCCCGTCCGCTCCACGACCCCACCCGTCACCGCCCCGGCCTCCCCCCTCGTCGAGGGCGCCGACACCGAAAGCAGGGCCACGTGCTGACCGTCGACTTCTCCCGGTTCCCGCTCGCCCCGGGCGACCGTGTCCTGGACCTCGGCTGCGGTGCCGGACGGCACGCGTTCGAGTGCTACCGGCGCGGAGCCCAGGTCGTCGCGCTGGACCAGAACGGCGAGGAGATCCGCGAGGTCGCGAAGTGGTTCGCGGCGATGAAGGAGGCCGGCGAGGCCCCCGAGGGCGCCACCGCCACCGCCATGGAGGGCGACGCGCTCGCGCTGCCCTTCCCGGACGAGTCCTTCGACGTCGTGATCATCTCCGAGGTCATGGAGCACATCCCCGACGACAAGGGCGTCCTCGCCGAGATGGTCCGGGTCCTCAAGCCCGGCGGCCGCATCGCCATCACCGTTCCGCGCTACGGCCCCGAGAAGGTCTGCTGGGCGCTGTCCGACGCCTACCACGAGGTCGAGGGCGGCCACATCCGCATCTACAAGGCGGACGAGCTGCTGGGGAAGATCCGCGAGGCGGGCCTGAGGCCGTACGGCACCCACCACGCGCACGCGCTGCACTCGCCGTACTGGTGGCTGAAGTGCGCGTTCGGCGTGGACAACGACAAGGCGCTGCCCGTGAAGGCGTACCACAAGCTCCTCGTCTGGGACATCATGAAGAAGCCGCTGGCCACCCGGGTCGCCGAACAGGCGCTGAACCCGCTGATCGGCAAGAGCTTCGTGGCGTACGCGACCAAGCCGCACCTGCCCCGGGTGGACGCGCGGTGACCACTCCCCGGACAGAACACCTCGTCCTGCCCGGGGTCCTCACCGCCGAGCAGGCCGCCGCGACCGTGGCCGGCATCCTCGCGGTGCAGCGGGAGGACGGGGCGATCCCGTGGTTCCGCGGACACCACCTCGACCCGTGGGACCACGTCGAGGCCGCCATGGCGCTGGACGCCGCCGGTGAACACACCGCCGCCGAGCGGGCGTACACCTGGCTGGCCACCCATCAGAACGACGACGGCTCCTGGTACGCCGCCTACCGCGACGGCGCCCACGACGACGTCACCGACACCGGGCGCGAGACCAACTTCGTCGCCTACATGGCGGTGGGCGTCTGGCACCACTACCTGTCCACGGGCGACGACACGTTCCTGGACCGCATGTGGCCCAGCGTGTACGCCGCGATCGAGTTCGTGCTGCGGCTCCAGCAGCCCGGCGGGCAGATCGGCTGGCGGCGCGACGACGACGGCACCCCCACCGTGGACGCCCTGCTCACCGGCTCCTCGTCGATCCACCACGCACTGCGGTGCGCGCTGGCCATCGCCGAGCAGCGCGAGGAGCCCCAGCCGGACTGGGAGCTCGCGGCGGGCGCGCTGCGCCACGCCATCCGCCGGCACCCCGAGCGGTTCCTCGACAAGGACCGCTACTCGATGGACTGGTACTACCCGGTGCTCGGCGGAGCGCTCACCGGCGCCGAGGCCGAGGCCCGGATGCGCGGGGGCTGGGGCCGGTTCGTCGTGCCCGGCCTCGGCGTGCGGTGCGTCGTGCCCAACCCGTGGGTCACCGGCGGCGAGTCCGCCGAACTCGCCCTCGCGCTGTGGGCGATGGGCGAGTCCGACCGCGCGCTGGAGATCCTCCAGTCCATCCAGCACCTGCGGGACGCCGAGAGCGGGCTGTACTGGACCGGGTACGTCTTCGAGGACGACGCCATCTGGCCGCGCGAACTCACCACGTGGACAGCGGGATCCGTCCTGCTGGCCGTCGCCGCGCTCGGCGGGCACGAGGCCACGTGCGCGGTGTTCGGCGGGGACCGCCTGCCGGCCGGACTGGACCCGGACTGCTGCGCCTGACGGCCGGGGCCGGGTGTCAGTGGCGGTGCACCCGGCCGGCGATGGCGTGGCCGACGAACAGGTAGACCACGGCGGCCAGGCCGTACCCGGCCACCACGCGGGCCCACTCCTCGTCGAAGGTGAACAGGTCGTGCGACCAGCCCGCCAGCCAGCGGGCGGCGTCGTGGACGAACTGCACGAAGTCGTTGCCGGGGTTGGCATCCAGCAGGTACATGAGGATCCACAGGCCCAGGATGAGGGCCATGACATCGGCGACGATCGCGATGACCGTGCCGGCCTGGTTGGCGCCGCGATATCTAGAGGACATGCTCCTCGCTTGACCCCGGAACCCGGCTTGAAACCCGCCCCGCACCTATGAGTTGAGCCCGGCCAGCACCCGCAGGCTGTGGGGGTCCGGGGCCAGCGCCAGCAGATCCGTCACCGGGCCCTCGCGCCACAACTCCAGTCGCTCCCTGATCCGTTCGCGCGGGCCGACCAGGGAGATCTCGTCGGCGAAGGCGTCCGGCACCGCCCGCACGGCCTCCTCCCGGCGCCCCTCCAGGAACAGCCGCTGGACGCGCCGGGCCTCCTCCTCGTACCCCATGCGCGCCATGAGGTCGGCGTGGAAGTTGCGGGCCGCGTGGCCCATGCCGCCGATGTAGAACCCCAGCATGGCCTTCACCGGGAGCAGCCCCTCGGCCACGTCGTCGCAGACCCGCACCTGGGCCAGGGGAGCGACCCGGAACCCGGGCGGGAGGTCGCGCACCGCGTCCCCGTACACCTCGGGCCGGCCAGGCGCCCAGTACAACGGCAGCCACCCGTCGGCCATGTGAACCGTCTGCGCCACGTTCTTCGGCCCCTCGGCGCCCAGCAGGACCGGCAGGTGGCGGCGGAGAGGATGGGTGATGGACTTCAGCGCCCTGCCGAGTCCGGTGGCGTCCGGCCCCCGGTACGGGTGCGCGTGGAACCGCCCGTCGAGCTCCACCGGAGCCTCGCGCCGCAGCACCTGCCGTACGACGTCGACGTACTCGCGGGTCGCGGTGAGCGGCGAGGCGGGGAACGGCCGCCCGTACCACCCTTCCACGACCTGCGGCCCCGACAGCCCGAGCCCCAGCAGCACCCGCCCGCCCGAGAGGTGGTCCAGGGTCAGGGCGTGCATGGCGGTGGCCGTGGGGGAGCGGGCGGCCATCTGCGCGACGGCGGTCCCCAGTCCGATCCTCGACGTGTGCGCGGCGATCCAGGTCAGGGGAGTGAAGGCGTCGGACCCCCAGGACTCCGCCGTCCACACCGTGGCGTACCCCAGCCGCTCGGCCTCCACGGCGAGCGGCACGTGGTCGGCGGAGGGGCCGCGGCCCCAGTATCCGAGAGCGAGCCCGAGTCGCATACCAGCCTCCTGACGCTCCGTCAGTCGAGACGGTGAGGGTACGGCAACGGCCCCCCGCCCGGAAGGGCGAGGGGCCGTCGTACGGCGTGGGGACTCAGCCGCGCTGGATGCCGCTCGTGTCCTGGAGGACACCGCGACGGCCGTCCTGCGTCTGCGCGACCAGGGCCGCGCCGCGCTGCTCGACGGCCAGGTACCAGGTGCCCGGCGCCAGTTCGGCGATCGGGTTGGGCGAGCCGTCCTCCGCGAAGAGGGGACGCGCCACCGGCACGGCGAACCAGAACGGGGAGAAGTCACCGGCCGGCGCGGGCGCGGGCGCCTGCGGCTGACCGCCCCCGAACGGCTGCTGCTGCCCCGGCGCACCCGGGTAGCCGTAACCGCCCTGCGGCTGCCCGCCGTAGGGCTGCGGCGCGGCCGGACGCGGCGCCGGCACGAGCGCGGCCTGCAACGCCGGCACGAGCGGCGTCGCGACGGCGGCGGCGGCGAGGATCAGGGCGGCGAGGAAGCCGAGGATGAAGCCGGCCGCCGCGCTCGCGCGGTCGTCGACGCCCACCAGGGACCAGAACAGGGCCCATGCGGTCAGGATGGCGAAGCCCGTGCCGACGGTGCCGAGGTCGAGACCGGCGACCTTGCGCGGCTGCGGCAGAAGGCGGTTCACGACGATCAGGGCGGCGCCGATGACCCCGCCCATGTACACGCCGAGTCCGAGGCCGAGGGAGTCCCACGCGTTCTGGTCCACGTCGAACCCGGAGACGGTGTAGAGGTCGAGGAACGACGCGATGAAGAGCAACACCGCTGCTCCGATCACCACGCCGTCGCCTCGAGTGAGGGAGCGGATATTCACTTCAGATCCTTCGTCAGTCGTCTCAACATCGGCATCGCTGGAGGCGTCGCTGTCACCATGTCGCCGTCTGGCCCCGGTGTGAAGCGTGGGGGTGGCCCCTCATCGTAAGGACGACCTTATCGTCCGTCCGACACGTCTGTCCGCCGGGATCCACCCGAAGACCACTACCCTCGCAGGAAACTCACGATTCCCTCAGAGATTCCCTGCGCCGCCTTCTGACGCCAGGCGCCGCTGGTGAGCAGTGCCGCGTCCTTGCTATCGCGCATGTTGCCGCACTCGATGAAGACCTTGGGAACCGTTGACAGATTGAGACCGCCCAGATCCTGACGCGTGACGAGACCGGTGCCGTCGCCCACATAGTCGGAGGCCGCGCTTCCGGTCACGCGGACGAACGCGCCCGCGACGCGCTCGCCGAGAGCCCGCGAAGGGGCCACGATCGGGCCGGTGTTCGCGTCGCCCTCGGCCACCTTGCCGGGCAGGATGACGTGGAAGCCGCGCTGTCCGGCGCCCGCGCCGTCCGCGTGGATCGAGACGACGGCGTCCGCGTGCGCCTTGTTGCCGATCCGGGCCCGCTCGTCCACGCACGGGCCCCACGGCCGGTCGCCGTCCTGCGTGAACTCCACGGTGGCGCCCTGCTTCTCCAGCAGCGCGCGCATCCGGCGGGCGACGTCGAGCGTGAACTCGGCCTCCCGGTAACCGGCGTTGGTGGACGTCCCCGTGGTGTCGCACTCCTTGCGGTTGGTGCCGATGTCCACCTGGCGGTTGATCTCGGCCGTGTGCCGGAAGTTGCCGGGGTTGTGGCCCGGGTCGACGACGACGACCTTGCCGGCGAGCGGTGCCGAGTCCGAGGCGGAGGGGGACGGGCTCGGCTTCTCGTCGTCGGTGGGGGGCGCCGCCGGGCGGGTGTTCGCCTGGGACGGCCGTACCGCCGCCTCGCCGGAGCCGCCTCCGTCGTCGCCCACCGTCGCGTACACCAGCCAGCCGAGCAGCGCCCCCGGGACGAGGGCGGCGGTGGCCACGGTCAGGGCGCGGCGACGGCCGCGGCGGGGCTGCGGAGGATCGAGGTCCGGACCTAGGTACGACACGGCTGCCACCTTACGGGCCGGTTCCGGGCCGTGCCCTCGCGGCACATCAGAGGCCGTCACCCGTCCGCCGCAGCACCCGCAGCGAGTCGGTGGCCGACACCTCCGTGAAGGCGCCGGAGGCGAGGGCCCGCAGGTAGACGCGGTACGGCGCCTGGCCGGTGAACTCGTCGACCGGGTCCGGGAACACGTCGTGGATGACGAGCAGACCGCCCTCGGCGACATGCGGAGCCCAGCCCTCGTAGTCGGCGTTGGCGTGCTCGTCGGTGTGACCGCCGTCGACGAAGACCAGCCCGAGAGGCGTGCCCCACACCTTCGCGACCTGCGGGGAGCGGCCCACCAGGGCGACCACGTGCTCCTCCAGACCCGCCCGGTGCAGGGTGCGGCGGAACGTCGGCAGCGTGTCCATCAGGCCCAGCTCGGGGTCGACGGTCTCCGGGTCGTGGTAGTCCCAGCCCGGCTGCTGTTCCTCGCTGCCGCGGTGGTGGTCGACCGTGAGGGCCGTCACCCCGGCCGCGCGGGCCGCGTCGGCGAGCAGGATCGTGGAGCGCCCGCAGTACGTGCCGACCTCCAGCAGGGGGAGCCCCAGCCGTCCGGCCTCCACGGCCGCCGCGTACAGGGCCAGGCCCTCACCCGTCGGCATGAAGCCCTTCGCGGCCTCGAAGGCGGCCAGGATGTCGGGCTCGGGGGCCGGGGCCATGGGGGTCCTCTCCGTCGTACGACCGTATGGGCGCCCATGGTGCACCACACCCCCCGTCACCTGGGCGACGGGGGGTGCGGGCGGGCCGGGGAGGCGGGTGTCAGGCGGTGACGGCCTCGCCCGGCAGCGCGAGGTCGACGTCCACCGCGCCGTCCTCGCCGGGATGCGTGGCCGCCGAGGCGAGCGGCGCGTGCCCCTCGGCGCGGGCGGCCAGGACGTAGGCGCCCTGGGCCGGGACCGCGAGGGCGTAGCTGCCGTCCTGGGCGGACAGGGTGGCGCCGGCCTGCCGGCCGCGGCGGTCGATCAGGGTGACCTTGGCGCGGGCCACCGGGGCGCCGGCGGCGTCCAGGACGCGCCCGCGGAAGCCGTGCAGGGCCTCCGCGGCGCGCTCCAGGTTGGCGTCCTCCTCGCTGCTGGCGCGCAGCTGCGGGTGGGCGGAGGGGCGCTGCCGGGGCAGGAGCAGGGCGAACGCGAGGCCGAGGACGACGGCGCCGGTCGCGATCAGGAAGGAGAGCCGGAAGCCGTGCATGGTGGGGATCGCGACCCCGCCGACGTCGTTCGCCGTGTTGGCCAGCACCATGCCGATGACGGCGCTGGACACGGACGTGCCGATGGACCGCATCAGGGTGTTCAGGCCGTTCGCCGCACCCGTCTCCGAGACCGGCACCGCGCCGACGATCAGAGCGGGCAGCGACGAGTACGCGAGGCCGATGCCCGCGCCGAGGACCACAGCGATCACCAGGCTCTGCCAGGCGGCGCTCATCAGGCCGAGGCCGGCGCCGTAGCCGATCGCGATGACGAGCATGCCGAGGATGAGGGTGGTCTTGGGGCCGTACCGCGCCGACAGCCGGGCGTAGACCGGGGCCGTCACCATCATGGTCAGGCCGAGCGGGGCGACGAGCAGGCCCGCGACGACCATCGACTGGCCGAGGCCGTAGCCGGTCGACGTCGGCAGCTGGAGCAGCTGGGGCAGGACCAGCGAGACGACGTAGAAGCTGACGCCGACCATGATCGACGCGAGGTTGGTGAACAGGACGGCCGGGCGGGCCGTGGTGCGCAGGTCGACCAGTGGCGCCTTGACGCGCAGCTCGTACACGCCCCACAGGAGGAGGACCGCCGCCGCGGCGCCGAACAGCCCGAGCGTCGTGCCGGACGTCCAGCCCCAGTCGCTGCCCTTGGTGATGGGCAGCAGGAACAGCACGAGACCCGCGGAGAGGCCCAGCGCCCCCGGGAGGTCGAAGGTGCCCTGCGCGCGGACCTCGGACTCCGGGACGACGAGGAGGGTCAGCGCGATGGAGAGGACGCCGAGGGCGGCGGCGCCGTAGAAGAGGGCGTGCCAGTTCGCGTGCTGGGCGACCAGGGCCGCGGCCGGCAGGGCGAGACCGCCGCCGACGCCGATCGAGGAGCTCATCAGGGCCATCGCCGAGCCGAGCCGCTCGCGAGGCAGCATGTCCCGCATCAGGCCGATGCCGAGCGGGATGGCGCCCATCGCGAAGCCCTGGAGGGTCCGGCCCACGATCATGGGGAGCAGGGCGCTGGTGACGGCGCTCAGCAGGGCGCCGGCCACCATCACGGAGAGGCTGGCCATGAGCATGCGCCGCTTGCCGAAGAGGTCGCCGAGGCGGCCCATGATGGGGGTGGCGACGGCGCCGGAGAGCAGGGTCGAGGTCAGAACCCAGGTGGCGTTGCTGGGCGTGGTGTCCAGCAGCTGCGGCAGGTCCTTGATGACCGGGACGAGCAGGGTCTGCATCACCGCGACCACGATGCCCGCGAAGGCCAGGACGGGGACCAGGGCCCCGGAGGTCGCTCTGCCGGCGGGCCGGTCGATGGTCGTTCGTGTCATGTGTACGTCGAACTCCGTCTGCCTGGGCAACTATTCCGATGCTTTGGCACACTAACGAAATCTTGACCTTCTCTTGGGGAAGGGGCCGCCGGGGAAGGAGGCCGCCGACGGAGGGCTGCGAAAATCCGTTCCGGCCGGGAGGCAACGGTTCCAGGGGCTCGTGGACTCCTTTGGACATCAAGGAGGTGCCCATGGGGGAACGCAAGGCGGTCCGGGACGCGGAGTTCCAGAGCTTCGTCACCAGCCGCTGGCCGCGCCTGCTGCGGACGGCTTTTCTCCTCACCGGTGAGCAGCACGCCGCGGAGGACCTGACGCAGACGACACTGGAACAGGCCTACGTGGCCTGGCGCAGGGTGGGGACGGCGGACGACCCGGAAGCCTACGTACGGCGCGTGATGATCAACGCGCACGCGCGAAGACACCGGCGGCGGCTCAGGGAGTTCCTGGCGCCGAAGGACGACTCCGGCCTGGCCCGCGAGGTGCCGGACACCGGCGACCGCATCGCCCAGGCCGACGACCGCGGCGCCCTGCTCGCGGCGCTGGCCCAGCTGCCGCCCCGGCAGCGGGAGGCCGTGGTGCTGCGCTACTGGGAGGACCTGACCGAGACGCAGACGGCCGAGGCGATGGGCTGTTCCGTCGGCGCCGTGAAGAGCAACGCGGCCAGGGGCATCGCGAAACTCCGCGCCCTGCCGGGACTGGCGGAGATGGTCACGCAGGGAGGGCGGAGCCGATGAGCGCGAAGCGGGAGACGAACCACCACATGTCGATCGACGGCCTGACCGTCCACGAGCCGGGGGACTCCGAGCGCACCCCCTCCGACATCGCGCTGCTGCTCGCCGACGCCACTGACGGCGTCGAGGTCGGTACGGCCCCGTACGCGGCGGTGCTGCGCGGCGGGCGCCGCCGCAAGGCCCGCCGCTGGGCCGCGGCGTCGGCGACCGCCCTGGCCCTGGTCGCCTCGGCCGGCACCCTCGCGGTGGCGGGGCTGCCCGCCGGGGACGGCTCCGGGGACACCTCGGTCGCCACGAACCCCGCGCCCCCGCCCACACCCCCTGGTCCGGACGTGCGCACGCCCTCGCGGACGCTGCTCGCGAGCGGCACCGACCACGGGCAGCGGTGGCGGGTCCTCGTAGACCTCTGGGACGCCCCGCGCACCGAGCGTCAGGCCGCCACCGAGCTCGCCGCGATGCGCTCCTTCGGGCAGCGGCCGGCGAACGTGGCCGACGCCGCCGACCTCGTCGGCAGGAGCACCTACTTCGTGCTGCGCGAGTACGGCGAGACGGACACGGCACGTGTCGTCAGCGAGGGCGCCTTCACGGACGAGCCGGGTTCGTCCGGCGGGGACATCGAGGCGGTGGCGCTGCCGCTGGTGCCTGGGGCGAAGGACGCCGAGGGCGCGGAACGGCTGGTCGTCGGGAGGGTCGCCCTGGACGCCCGGAAGGTCACCTGCACCTGGAAGGACGGGACGACGACGGAGGTGCCGTCGTTCTTCGAGGCGGCCGGCGGGGCCACCCCCACGAAGTCGGTCGACATGGGCGGCGAGAACCCGCTGATCCGGGTCGTGGACGGCTCACCGGATGCCTGGTTCGCCTGTGTGGCGCCCGAGGGCACGGCGTTCAAATCCGTGGCGGTCACCAAGTAGGGGCGTACGGCGGCGAGGGCGCGGCGGCGGGGGTCACAGCCACCCTTGCTGCCGTGCCTCCCGCAGTGCCTCCGTCCGGTTGCGGGTGCCGGTCTTGCCGATGGCGGAGGACAGGTAGTTGCGGACCGTCGACTCCGACAGATGCAGCCGGGCGGAGACGTCGGCGACCGTCGCGCCGTCCGAGGAGGCGTTCAGCACCTCGCGCTCCCGTGCGGTGAGCGGGTTGGGGCCGGCGCTGAGTGCGGCGGCGGCCAGGGCCGGATCGATCACCGTCTCACCGGTCAGCACCCGGCGGACGGCGACCGCCAGCTCCTCCACGGGGCCGTCCTTCACCAGGAAGCCGGCGGCACCGGCCTCCATGGCCCGCCGCAGATAGCCGGGACGGCCGAAGGTCGTCAGGATCAGCACCCGGCAGTCGGGCACCTGGTCGCGCAGCTCGGCGGCGGCGTCCAGGCCGCTCAGGCCCGGCAGCTCGATGTCGAGGAGGGCCACGTCGGGCCGGTGCGTGAGGGCGGCGTCCACGATGGCGTCACCGGCCGACACCTGCGCCACCACCTCGATGTCCGGCTCCATCCCGAGCAGTAAGGCGAGCGCCCCGCGCATCATGCCCTGATCCTCGGCGAGCAGCACCCGGATGTGTTTCCCGGGCCGGCGATCCGACGGCATCTCGTTCACGGGCCAAGCGTAGGGGGGCGGGGGGAGGAAGGCGCCGGTCGTGACGGGGGCGCGGTTTCAGCGCGCAGGCGGCCCGGCGGTGACGGGAACGGCTTCCGCGCCCGGGCCCACCGGCCGGACCACGTGCCCCGGTCCCTCCGTGACGTCCGCCGGGAGATCCGCCGTCACCGTGAAGCCGCCGCGTTCCGGGCCGGCCGTCAGGGTGCCTCCGGCGGTGGTCAGGCGCTCGGCGAGGCCTCGCAGGCCCGTGCCTCCCGTGGTCCGGGGACGGCCGGTGCCGGTGCCGCGGCCGTCGTCCGTCACCGTCAGCCGGGCGCGCTCGCCGTCACAGGTCACCGTGATCTCGCACCGGTTCGCGTCGCTGTGCCGGACCACGTTCGTGGCCGCCTCCCTTACCACCCAGCCCAGCAGGGCCTCCGTCTGCGGGGCGAGCGGCGGCCCCGAGCGGCGTACGACCGGTTCCACGCCGGCCGCCCGCAGGGCCGAGACCGCGCCGTCGATCTCCCGACTCAGACTGCCCTCCCGGTAGCCGGTCACGGCCTCGCGGATCTCCGTGAGCGCCTGCCGCCCGACCGACTCGATGTCGGCGAGCTGCGCCTGGGCCGCGTCCACGTCCCGGGTGGTCAGGCGCCGGGCCGCCTCCGCCTTCACCACGATCACCGACAGCGTGTGCCCGAGCAGGTCGTGCAGATCGCGGGAGAAGCGCAGCCGCTCCTGCTCGACGGCCCGGTGCGCCAGCTCCTCGCGGGCGGCCCGCAGCTGCCGTACCGCGTCCGAGAGCGACAGGATCGCCGCCGTCACCATCGTCGAGATCCAGGTCGCGTAGGCGATGCCGAGTCCGCCCCAGCCGTCGCGGGAGACGGCCACCGCACCGGCCAGCACGCCCAGGGCCGCCCCGGTCAGCCGCAGGTGCGGGAAGCGCACCGCCGCGCCGGTGGCCAGCCCGAGCAGAGGGAAGAACAGCAGCCAGGTGCCGCCGTAGGCCAGCGCCAGCGCACAGGTCACCCCGGTCATCAGGACCAGGGCCACCCTGGTCGAGGGTGCTTCCCGCGTCTCCTTCGCGAAAGAGCGGAACGCGACGTAGACGTAGAGCGAGTTGAAGGCCAGCAGCCCCAGCCCGCCGATCAAGGGGTCCGCCGTCTCACCGCGGAAGAGGTTGGACAGGGAGCCCAGGCCCAGGAGCAGCCAGGGCAGCAGGCTGTAGCCGTTCGGCGCGCGCGTCTCCTCCCGGGCGCCCGCGCACGAGGTCCCGTGGTGCTTGAACAACCAGGCCATCTCCGTGTCCCCTGCCGCCGACGTCCGATGTGCACGGTGCGATGTGCGATGTCATCGACGGTACGGACCCGGGCGGCGGTCCGGCCAGGGGCGGGTGTCCGTCGTCCGGCAGGACAAATGTCCTGGCCGACTCCTGACTGACACAGCGTCAGGAGTCTTCACAAGTGCCGGGGCCTCGGCTATACAGGGGGCGCCGCACTGGAACGCGTTCTAGAACCGGCTGGTTCCGCGGCCCCGTGACGACCTCGGTGCGGCCGACGGTGCGGACGGCCGTACCGAGGTCTCGACCCACCCCGCCCGACCCCGCACGGTCCCGCGCGCGGTCCGCCGCCCGAGCCGGCCGTCACTGTCAGGAGCCGTATGCCCATCGACGCAGCCAAGGCCCTCGCCGCCGGACCCCGGACCGGCGAGATCTCCTGGAACTCCAAGGACGTCCAGCTCTACCACCTCGGCATCGGCGCCGGCGTCCCCGCCACCGACCCCGGCGAACTGCGCTACACCCTGGAGTCGAGGCTGCACGTGCTGCCCAGCTTCGCCACCGTCGCCGGCTCCGGGGCACCCGGCGTCATCGGCGGACTGTCCATGCCCGGCATCGAGGTCGACCTCGCCCGCGTCCTGCACGGCGGCCAGCACCTCACCGTCCACCGCCCCCTCCCGGCCGAGGGCACGGCCACCGCCGTCCACCGGATCGCCGGTCTCTACGACAAGGGGAAGGCGGCCGTGCTCGTGCTGCGCACCGACGTCGAGGACGCCGACGGGCCGCTGTGGACCAACGACGCCGAGATCTTCATCCGCGGGGAGGGCGGCTTCGGCGGCGACCGCGGCCCCTCGAACCGTCCCGAACCCCCCACCGGGGAGCCGGACCGCGTCCTGGAACGGCCGCTCCGCGAGGACCAGGCGCTGCTCTACCGCCTCTCCGGCGACTGGAACCCGCTGCACGCCGACCCCGACTTCGCCAAGCGCGCCGGGTTCGACCGGCCCATCCTGCACGGGCTGTGCACCTACGGCGTCACGCTCAAGGCCGTCGTCGACACCCTGCTCGACGGCGACGTGACCCGCGTGCGCTCCTACCGCACCCGTTTCGCCGGGGTCGCCTACCCGGGCGAGACCCTGCACGTCCGCGCCTGGTCCGGGGAGGGCTCCGTGCGCGTCGCCGTGACCGCGGCCGACCGCGACGACGCACCCGTCCTCACCGACACGGTCGTGGACCACACCTGACCCGTCCCAGTCCCGCCAGCCCGCCCGAGGGGAGCCGCACCATGCGCGCAGCCGTCCTGCACGAGACCGGCCAGGACAAGCTCGAGGTCCTCGACGACGTCGAGGCGGTGGGCTTCGGCCCCGGCAAGGTGAGGGTCCGGGTCCGGGCCACCGGGCTGTGCCACTCCGACCTGTCCGCGATGTCCGGGGTGCTGCCCCAGCCCGCGCCCTTCGTCCCCGGACACGAGGGCGCCGGCGAGATCGTCGACGTCGGCGAGGGCGTCCGCGGCCTGAAGCCCGGCGACCGGGTCGTCCTGTGCTGGCTCCCCGCCTGCGGCGCCTGCCCGGCGTGCCGGCGCGGCCAGACCGAACTGTGCCTGGCCGGTTTCATGAACGCGGGCACCCCCAACTTCCGGCGCCCCGGCGGCGACGTCTTCGGCTTCGCCGGCACCGGCACCTTCGCCGAGGAGGTCGTCGTCGACGCCGGCTGCGCGGTGCCCATCCCCGACGACGTGCCCTTCGACATCGCCGCGCTGATCGGCTGCGGCGTCACCACCGGGCTCGGCGCCGCCCTCAACACGGCCGACCTGGAGGCCGGTTCGTCGGTCGCCGTCATCGGCTGCGGAGGCGTCGGTGTCTCCGTGATCCAGGGCGCGCGGCTGAAGGGCGCCGCCGAGATCGTCGCCGTGGACCCGGTCGCCGCACGCCGTGAGGCCGCGCTGCGGTTCGGGGCCACCCGGGCCGTCGCCCCGGACCAGCTGGCAGACGCCAAGCAGCAGATCACGGCGGGCGGCGAGGGCTTCGACCACGTCTTCGAGGTCGTCGGGAAGTCGGCCACGGCCCGCACGGCGTACGACGCGACCCGGCGCGGCGGCACCCTCGTGATCGTCGGCGCCGGGGCCATGGACGACGTCCTCCAGCTCAACATGTTCGAGCTGTTCTTCGACGAGAAGCGCATCCTGCCGTCCCTGTACGGCGGCGGTGACGTCCTGCGCTCCTACGAACGGGCCATCGCCCTGTGGCGGGCGGGCCGGATCGACCTCGCGGGTCTGATCACGCACCGGGTGCCGCTCTCCGAGGTCAACGAGGCCCTGGACCAGATGCGCACCGGCAGCGCGCTGCGCACCTGCATAGAGATCTGAACCGGCCGCGGAAGGGGTGCCGATGTCACTGCCACTGGAGGGGCGCACGGCGATCGTCACGGGTGCGGGGCGTGGCCTGGGCCGCGCCGAGGCACGGGAGTTGGCCCGGCTGGGCGCGGCCGTCGTCGTCAACGACCACGGGCAGCCCGGCCGGGACGGCACCGGCGCCGCGTCGGCCGGGCCCGCCGAGGAGGTCGCCGCCGGGATCCGCGCGGCGGGCGGCCGGGCCGTCGCCCACACCGGGGACGTCGCCGACTTCGCGCAGGCGGGCGGACTGGTCGCGACGGCGATCGCCGAGTTCGGGTCGCTGGACGTCCTCGTCAACAACGCGGGCATCCTGCGCGACCGCATGGTCTTCTCCATGGCGGAGGAGGAGTGGGACGCCGTGATCCGGGTCCACCTCAAGGGCCACTTCAACACGGTCCGCCATGCCGCCGCCCACTGGCGGGAGCGGGCCAAGGCGACCGGCGCCCCCGTGTACGGGCGGATCGTGAACACCTCCTCGGAGGCGTTCCTCGCCGGGTCCGCCGGCCAGCCCAACTACGCGGCGGCCAAGGGCGGGATCGTCGGGCTCACCACGTCCAGCGCGCTCGCGCTCCGCAAGTACGGCGTCACCGTCAACGCCATCTGCCCGCGCGCCCGCACCCGGATGACCGAGGACGTCTTCGCCGCGCTGGCCCCGCCCGACGACGTGCTCGACCCGCTCGCGCCCGAGCACGTCGCCCCGCTCGTCGGCTATCTGGCGTCCCCGTCCGCCGCCCATGTCACCGGGCAGCTCCTCGTCGTCCACGGCGGCATGGTGGCGGTCGTGGAACGGCCCAGGGTGGCGGCCACGTTCGAGAGCAAGCAGGAGACGTTCACCCACGACGAGCTGGACGCCCTGCTCACCGGGTGGTTCGCGGACCGGCCGCCCGGCGAGACGTTCGCGGCGGCCGAAGTGCTGGGCCTGCGGCGCGGTTAGCGGACTGTGCGGACAGGGGTACGGCCCCGACCCTCCGGGAGGATCGGGGCCGTACGCCGTGCCCGGTGCGGCCTCAGGCCGCCGTCCCGTTCTCCTCGGCCGGCTTGCGGTGACGGCCGCGGGGGGCCGTCTGGTACTCGCTCGCCGAGACGTCACTGGCCGAGACCGGGCCCCGGTGCCGGCCGTGACCGGCGGCCTCCTGGACCTCGGACGACGGCTCGGTCGTGATGGCGTTGCTCATCGGTAAGGTTCACCCCGTAAACATGATCTTTCCAACAGCCGGGTGAGTCTAACCAACCCCGTGAGGGCCGGATCCACGCGTCGCGCCGACCGGCACTAGTTCGTTACAAGACCGCCCAAGGGTGCTTGCTGCAACGGCACGGGACGCGTCACGACGGGACCCGGAGGCTCCGTTTCCCGGGCCGCCGACGGCGCCGGTTCCGGTTCCGTCCGCGCGTCCACGGGGGCGGCCGGCGCCTCCACGCGGGCCACCCCGCACGGGACGTCCGCGGTGGCGTACGGCAGCCGCAGCTCGCCCTCCCGTGTCCACACCCCGGCGCCCGCCAGCCAGCCCTCCGGCGCCGCGAAGTGACGGACCGTCCGCTCGGCGGGCCGCCACACCCCGACCCAGCCGCCGACCGGCCCGTCGACGCGCAGCGCCACCCCGCAGCTCTCCGGCGTCAGCACCTGGCCCGGCTGGATCGCGAACGGCGTGACCTCGTGGTCCGGCATCCGCAGCGACTCCGGGAAACGCACCGGCAGGGTGCTGCCGAGGACGCCCCAGCCCAGCCGCGGCCGCCCCGGCGACGGGGCGTCCGAGCGGATCAGCAGCAGCCCGCTGTCCGGGTCGGCGAGCAGGACCCGGTCGTCGCTGTCCGCCGTGATCTGCAGCAGCGGCGACACCTCGCCGTCCCGCCCCAGATCCACCACGACCGCCTTCGTCCGCCCGCCGGACTCCCGGTCGAGGGCCAGCATCCGCCCCTCCCGGTCCAGCCACACCCCGCCCGAGCAGCGCCCCGGGATCTGCGCGAGCCGCTCCGGCCCGAAGGCGCCGCCGGCCACCAGCCACACCGTGCTGGAGCGCCGCCCCACCGCCAGCGCGTACGCCCGCTCCCCGCCCGGCGCCGGGGGCAGCATCCGCAGCCGGGTCCCGTCGTCCGGGCACTCGACCGCGCCCAGCAGCAGCTCGCCGGTGCCGGGGCCGGTGGGGTACAGCAGGGAGAAGACATGGCGTCCGTCGGTCGGGCGGCGGACGAGGACCCGCCCGTCGCCCATCGGCTGCACCTGCGTGCCCGGCTCCTCCGGCTGGTGGCCGGGCAGGGGCACGGCGTAGGGCTCGGGGCCGTCCAGGGTCCAGCGCTCCGGGAACCAGCAGTCGCCGTCCAGCGCGAGGCGGGCGGCGTAGGAGCCGTCCGCGGTGATGATGCACTCCGTCCGAGGCGCGTCGCCGCTGTCGGACTCCGCCGCGGACTCGATCGCACAGGCCCTCATGGTCCGGTCACCTCCGGTCACGACGCTAGTTTTCGCCCGCACAGCCGAGGCACGAGCAGGTTCCGCTTCACACAAAGGGGTGGCACAGGAACGATTCGCCTGAGGAAACGGGGACCCGTGTGCTGGACGGCGCCGCACGCGGCGCGGGAGCACCCGGGCGACCGGCGGGAACGGCGGACGCGGACGCCGTACCGGCCGCCCCACAGCCGGTACGGCCCCCGACAACGGCCAGGTAGCCTGTCCCTCGTGCCCCGTCTGTCTGAAGTCATCGCCGCGCTGGAGACCCTGTGGCCCGCCGAGCGGGCCGAGTCCTGGGACGCGGTCGGCACCGTCGTGGGCGACCCCGGCCAGGAGGTCTCCCGGGTCCTGTTCGCCGTCGACCCGGTCCAGGAGATCGTGGACGAGGCGGTCGAACTCGGCGCCGACCTGCTGGTCACCCACCACCCGCTCTATCTGCGCGGGACGACGACCGTCGCGGCCTCCCACTTCAAGGGCCGCGTCGTGCACACCCTGATCAAGAACGACATCGCGCTGCACGTCGCGCACACCAACGCCGACACCGCCGACCCGGGCGTGAGCGACGCCCTCGCCGGCGCCCTGGACCTGCGCGTCGTCCGCCCCCTGGTGCCCGACCCGACGGACCCCGACGGCCGCCGGGGCCTCGGCCGCGTGTGCGAGCTGGACCAGCCGCTCACCGTGCGCGCCCTGGCCGCCCGTGCCGCCGAGCGGCTGCCCGCCACCGCGCAGGGCATCCGCGTCGCCGGCGACCCGGAGGCCGTCGTCCGCACGATCGCCGTCAGCGGCGGCTCCGGCGACAGCCTCTTCGACCAGGTGCGGGCCGCCGGGGTCGACGCCTTCCTCACGGCCGACCTGCGCCACCATCCGGTGTCCGAGGCGGTCGCCCACAGTCCTCTCGCGTTGCTCGACGCGGCGCACTGGGCCACCGAGTGGCCCTGGTGCGAGCTGGCAGCAGCCCAGCTCGACGAGATCTCCGACCGTCACGGATGGGACCTGCGCGTCCACGTCTCCGCGACGGTCACCGACCCCTGGACCGCCCACGCGGCGTCCACCACCACCGATTCCACGGGAGCCCCCAACTGAACGCCGCGCCCGCCGACCAGATCCGCCTCCTGGACGTCCAGGATCTCGACGTCCGCCTCCAGCAGCTCGCGCACAGGCGGAAGTCGCTTCCCGAGCACGCCGAGATCGAGTCCCTCAGCAAGGACCACACCCAGCTGCGCGACCTGCTCGTCGCCGCGCAGACCGAGGAGAGCGACTGCGCCCGCGAGCAGACCAAGGCCGAGCAGGACGTGGACCAGGTGCGCCAGCGCGCCGCCCGCGACCAGCAGCGCCTGGACTCCGGTGCCGTCACCTCCCCGAAGGACCTGGAGAACCTCCAGCGCGAGATCGTCTCCCTCGCCAAGCGCCAGGGCGACCTCGAGGACGTCGTCCTGGAGGTCATGGAGCGCCGCGAGTCCGCCCAGGAGCGCGTCGCCGAGCTGACCGAGCGCGTCGGCTCCGTGCAGGGCAAGGTCGACGACGCCGTCGCCCGCCGGGACGCCGCGTTCGAGGAGATCGACGCCGAGGTGGCCACGGTGACGAAGGAGCGCGAGGTCGTCGCCGCCGCCGTCCCGGCCGACCTGCTGAAGCTGTACGAGAAGCTGCGCGAGCAGCAGGGCGGCGTCGGCGCGGCCAAGCTGTACCAGCGCACCTGCCAGGGCTGCCGACAGGAGCTCGCCATCACCGAGCTCAACGAGATCCGCGCGGCCGCCCCCGACACCGTGGTGCGCTGCGAGAACTGCCGCCGCATCCTGGTCCGCACGGCCGAGTCCGGCCTCTAGGAGCCGGTGCCGTGCGGGAGTTCATCGTCGAGGCCGACGGCGGGTCACGGGGCAATCCGGGGCCCGCGGGCTACGGCGCGGTCGTGATCGACGCGGCCACGGGCCAGACCCTGGCCGAGCGGGCCGAGTACCTCGGCGTCGCCACCAACAACGTCGCCGAGTACCGGGGCCTCGTGGCCGGGCTGCGCGCCGCGCACGAACTGGACCCGTCGGCCACGGTGCACGTCCGCATGGACTCCAAGCTCGTCATCGAGCAGATGTCGGGCCGCTGGAAGATCAAGCACCCGGACATGAAGCCGCTGGCGTTCGAGGCGGCACGGATCTTCCCGCCCGCCCAGGTGACGTACGAGTGGATCCCGCGCGAGCGGAACAAGCACGCGGACCGCCTCGCCAACGAGGCCATGGACGCGGGCAGGCGCGGGGAGCGGTGGAGCCCGCAGGACTCCACGGCGGAGCTGGAGGCGGCCGACGCGAGGGCTGCCGCCGGTACGGCCTCCGGGGGAGCCGTGGATGCAGGTACGGCCTCCGGGGGTGCCCGGGATACCGATACGGCCTCCGGGGGTGCCCGGGATACCGATACGGCCTCCGGGGGTGCCCGG
Organism: Streptomyces sp. NRRL WC-3605; assembly: GCF_001509795.1. GTDB lineage: Bacteria > Actinomycetota > Actinomycetes > Streptomycetales > Streptomycetaceae > Streptomyces > Streptomyces viridochromogenes. Next base: position 28,693 of record NZ_LLZN01000127.1, read on the forward strand.
GACGCCGGTACGGCCGCGCCCCCCTCGGCCGGCTGGGCCCCCGCCGACATGGGCGCACCCGCCACCTTCGTCCTGCTGCGGCACGGCGAGACCCCCCTCACCCCGCAGAAGCGTTTCTCGGGCAGCGGCGGCACCGACCCGGCGCTGTCCGCCGCCGGCCGGGAGCAGGCCGAGCGCGTGGGCGCCGCCCTCGCCCGGCGCGGCACGATCCAGGCGGTCGTGGCCTCGCCGCTCGCCCGCACCCGGGAGACCGCCGCCATCGTCGCCGGCCGCCTCGGCCTGGACGTCACCGTCGAAGAGGACCTGCGCGAGACCGGCTTCGGCGCCTGGGAGGGCCTCACCTTCGGCGAGGTCCGCGAGCGGTACCCCGACGACCTGACCGCCTGGCTGGCCGACCCCGAGGCCCGCCCCACCGGCGGCGGCGAGAGCTTCGTGGCGACGGCGGAACGGGTCGCCGCCGCCCGAGACAAGCTGATCGCGGCCTACGCGGGCCGCACGGTCCTGCTCGTCACGCACGTCACGCCGATCAAGACGCTCGTCCGCCTGGCCCTGGGTGCGCCGCCGGAGTCCCTGTTCCGCATGGAGCTGTCGGCGGCCTCGCTGTCCGCGATCGCGTACTACGCGGACGGCAATGCGAGCGTGCGGCTCTTCAACGACACCTCACACCTGCGCGGCTGACCGGCCGAGACCAGCCGCCTCGCGGGCCAGCGCCTCCACCCGCCCCCAGTCCCGGGCCGCCACCGCGTCCGCCGGGAGCATCCAGCTGCCGCCCACACAGGCCACGTTGGGCAGGGCGAGGTAGTCCGGAGCCGACGCGGGACCGATGCCGCCCGTCGGGCAGAACCGCACCTGGGGCAGCGGCCCGTACAGCGACCTGAGGTACGCCGTGCCGCCCGCCGCCTCCGCCGGGAAGAACTTCAGCTCCCGCACCCCGCGCTCCAGCAGCGCCACCACCTCCGACGCCGTCGACACCCCCGGCAGATACGGCACCCCGGACGCCCGCATGGCGTCGAGCAGGGCGTCCGTCCAGCCGGGGCTGACCAGGAACCGCGCCCCCGCCTCCGCCGACCGCGTCACCTGCTCGGGCGTGAGCACGGTGCCGGCCCCGACCACGGCGTCCGGCACGGCGTCCGCGACGGCCCGGATCGCGTCGAGCGCGGCCGGGGTCCGCAGGGTCACCTCGATCGCGCGCAGCCCGCCGGCGACCAGCGCCCGGGCCAGCGGTACGGCGTCGGAGGGGTTGTCGACCACGACCACGGGGACGACGGGTGCGAGATCCAGGACCGATGTCATGGCGCACATCCTGCCGACGGGAAGCAGTCTGCGCAAAGCCCGTTGCATAGACTGCAATGCGACGGTGCGACATGCAGGTGCGCGCTAGTGAACCTCGTCCACGAGCACGTCCAGCGCCCACGGCTTTCCAGCCCCGGCCGGTGCCTCGGCCTCCACCTCGTACCCGAGGTCCCGCAGCGCCTCGACCAGCTCGGCCGGGCCCTTCGGCGCCGCCCCCTCCGTCAGCAGGCTCCGCACGATCCGGCCCTTCGTCGCCTTGTTGAAGTGGCTGACGACCTTCCGGGTCGGCGCGTGCAGCACCCGGACCGTCGCCGTCCGCCCGGCCACCTCGCCCTTCGGCTTCCACGCCGCCGCGTACGCAGCCGACCGCAGGTCCAGCACCAGCCCGTTCCCGGCGGCCTCCGGCAGCACCTCGGCCATCGGCGCCCGCCAGTGCCCCGCGAGCGCGCCCAGCCCGGGCAGCTTCACGCCCATCGAGCAGCGGTAGGAGGGAATGCGGTCGGTGACCCGCACAGCACCCCACAGCCCCGAGAACACCAGCAGCGACCGGGCCGCCCGCCGCTTCGCCGCCGCGTCCAGGGAGGCGAGGCCGAGCGCGTCGTAGAGCACCCCGGTGTAGATCTCCCCGGCCGGCCGGGCACCCGCCATGAGCAGACCGGCGTTCTTCGCGACCTCGCCGCGCAGCCCCTCGCTGAGCCCGAGCACGTCCCGCGCCTTGTCCTCGTCACCCGCGCACAGGTCGACCAGCTCGGTCAGCACGGCCTCCCGTGCCCCGGCCAGCCCCGGCAGGGACAGCGACTCCGGCTTCAGCGGCGCACCCCGGCCGGACGCGGCCTTGCCTTCGGACGGCGGCAGCAGGACAAGCACAGACACTCCTTCGATCGAACCCCGCTCAGGGTACGGCGTGCCCGCCGGGCCCCCTCGCCCTACGCTCGACTCATGCCCCGCCGCCACATCCGCGTGACCGGCGCCCCCGAGGCCCCCCTGCGCGCCGCCCTCACGGCGTTGCGCACCCGGCTCGACATCCCCGCGAGCTTCCCGCCCGAGGTCCTGGCCGAGGCCGAACGCGCCGCGAAGGCCCCCGTCCTCCCCGCACGCGACGCCACCGACGTCCCCTTCCTCACCATCGACCCGCCCGGCTCCACCGACCTCGACCAGGCCCTGCACCTGTCCCGGCGGGACACCGGCTACCGCGTCCGGTACGCCATCGCCGACGTCGCCGCCTTCGTCGTACCGTCGGGCGCGCTCGACCGGGAGGCGCACCGGCGGGTGACGACCCTCTACTTCCCCGACACCCGCGTCCCGCTGCACCCCGCCCAGCTCGGCGAGGACGCCGCGAGCCTGCTACCGGACCGGGACCGCCCCGCCGTCCTCTGGACGATCGACCTGGACGCGGAGGGCCGTACGGTCGCCGTCGACGTCCACCGCGCCCTGGTGCGCAGCCGGGCCCAGTTGGACTACGCGGGTGTGCAACGGCAGATCGACACGGGGACCGCCGAGGAACCCCTGGCCCTGCTCAAGGAGATCGGCGAACTGCGCGAGCGCCTGGAGCTGGAACGCGGCGGAATCTCCCTGAACGTCCCCGAACAGGAGATCGTCGAGCACGACCACACCTACGAGCTCGCCTACCGCGCACCCCACCCCGCCGACGCCTGGAACGCTCAGCTCTCCCTGCTCACCGGCATGGCCGCCGCGGAGCTGATGCTGGCCCACGGCACCGGCGTCCTGCGCACCCTGCCCACCGCCCCCGACGGCGCGGTGGGCCGGCTGCGCCGCACCGCCCGCGCCCTGCACATCGAGTGGCCGCACCACGTGTCGTACGCGGCGCTCGTCCGCTCGCTCGACCCGCACCGGCCGCACCACGCGGCCTTCCTCCAGGAGTGCACGACCCTGCTGCGCGGCGCCGGCTACACCCCGTTCCGCGACGGAGAGCTGCCCGCCCTCACCACCCATGCCGCGGTGGCCGCCCCCTACGCCCACTGCACGGCGCCCCTGCGCCGCCTGGTCGACCGCTACGCCTCGGAGATCTGCCTCGCGGCCACCGCGAGGGACCCCGTCCCCGACTGGGTCCTGGAGGCCCTCGACACCCTCCCCTCCCGTATGACCGAAGGCGCCCGGCGCGCGGGCACGGTCGAGCGGGAGTGCGTCGACCTGGTGGAGGCGGCACTGCTGAAGGACCGGGTGGGGGAGGAGTTCGACGCCTGCGTGATCGAGGTGGACGACCACCGCCCCACCACCGGCGTGGTCCAGCTCCACACCCCCGCGGTCATCGGCCGCGTCGACGGCCCATCCCCCCTCCCTCTCGGCGACCCTCTCCGCGTCCGCCTCACCCAGGCCGACCCGACGACGGCGAAGGTGCGCTTCGAGCCGGTGTGAGGCCGCTGACGAGCCCGGCGGCGTCCTCGGCGTACAGCCGGACCAGCCCCACCTCCCGCCGCCGCCCGAGGAGACCGGTGTGGACGACGGGCTCCGCGAGCTCCAGTGTCACGTTGGTCTGCGAGCCGACGGCCAGATTCAGCTCGCCCTCGGCGGCCGCGTGGGTGGTCCGCAGCTCACGCCGCACCCGCGCGACACGGTCCACCGGTATCCGCAGATCGACATGCCCGGCCTGCCGGACCCGCAGTACGCCGGGGAGGAGCACATGGGGCCGTACGACGGAAGCGGCATGCATCCCGAGCACGAGCACCAGCGTGTAGACGTCGACCGCGAACCACACCCCCCGCACGACCGGATGGCCGCGCAGCAGCACGGACATCATCACCGACTCGATCACGACCACGAACCCGAAGCCGAGCAGCATCACCCCCTGCCCCCGCGCGTAGGGGAACGCGACCCCGCCCCGCACCCCGTGCCGCCGACGGGCCACCCACAACCCGATGCTGACCAGCAGCCGCAGCTCATGCCGCATCAAGGCGGCGACGGCCCTCACCCCTGCTCCATGACCAGCGCCAGCGCACGACGGACAGCCTCGGCCTGGGCGGGCGGGAAATCGGCGTAGAAGGCCCGCAGAAAACCGTCGTCGGAGTCGATCTCGAGCGTCTCCGGCAGCACCCCACGGGGCAGACAGTCCACGAGGGCACGGGCCGCCTCGTCCACCCGGGGATCGGCCGGATCGGCGTCGGCGAGGTCGTCGAGCAGGGCGTAGGCGGCGAGGGCCCGCTCCTGCCCACCCGGCACGGCGAGCGCGTCGCCCAGCGCGGCCATGACGGCCTCGCCGGTCTCGTCCCCCGCCGCGGTCTCGATGAGAGCGAGCAGCTCACGGTCCTTGGCGGCCATCGGGGAGTCGGTGACCTGGGACATGTCCCGGAACAGCGCCGCCAGCCGGGGCGACACGGGCCCCTCGGCGGGCAGCCCGCCCTCCGTGTCCAGCAGGGCCTTCAGCCGCGCCCGCCGCTCCCGTATGGCGGCCTCCTGCCGGGCGAGGTCCGCGTCGAGCTCGCCCAGCACCTCGGCGAGGTCCTTCCCGGCATCCTCGGCCAGCACGTCCCGCACCTCCGCGAGCCCCAGCCCCAACTCCGTCAGCCGCCGGATCCGCGCCAGCACGACGGCGTGCCGCAGGGTGTAGTCCCGATACCCGTTGGCCAGCCGCTCCGGCTCGGGCAACAGCCCCTGATGGTGGTAGTGCCGCACGGCCCGCGTGGTGACGCCGACCGCGGCGGCGAGTTCTCCGATCCGCATGGGACCAGTAGAGACGTTGACGTCGCGGCAGGGTCAAGGGACGGCGGGGCGGGCGCTGTGCCACGATCGAGGGAACGGTTTCCGATCTCCCGGACAGGTGATCTTCCGATGTCCCAGTCTGACGGGCGACAGAAGGAGGGGCGTGACATGACCGCCATGGCCCACGAGCCGCTCACACAGGAAGACGTCCTGCTGGAGGGCTTTCTCGCCCTGGACACTCCGGAGGGTTTCCGGGCCGAGCTGGTCGAGGGGGAGATTGTTGTGACGCCGCCGCCGGACGGGGATCACGAGGACTGCATCGGGTTGATCGTGGAGCAGGTGATACTGCACTCCCGTACGAAGATGCAGTTCGCCGGGACCAAAGGGTTGGTGCTGCGGAGCGGAGAGGGTTCCCCGAGGGACCGGGTAATCCCCGACGCCACATTCGCCCCCAGGGAAAGGCGCCTGTACCGAGGTGCGGACCCATGGATGCCGGGCGACGGCGTGAGCATGGTGCTCGAGGTGACATCGACCAAACCCAGAGCCGATCGGGAAGCCAAGCGGCGCTCTTACGCCCGTGGCGGTATCCCGCTCTATCTGCTCGTCGATCGTGAAGCGGGCTCGATCACGCTGTTCAGCGATCCGGTGCAGGACGATTACCGAGGGCACTGCACCCGCCCGCTCGGCAAACCCCTCGCCCTCCCCGCCCCGTTTGCATTCGAACTGGAGACGACGGACCTGCTCTGACGCCGCACGGCGACGGCGGCCCCGACCGCCCGGTACCATAGTCGACACGGCAGACGAGCCGGGCGGGCGGCCGCGTGGAGTCCCTCAGGGGGCTTCCCGAGGAACGTCCGGGCTCCACAGGGCAGGGTGGTGGCTAACGGCCACCCGGGGTGACCCGCGGGACAGTGCCACAGAAAGCAGACCGCCCGGCACTCAGGTGCCGGGTAAGGGTGAAACGGTGGTGTAAGAGACCACCAGTGCCTGGGGTGACTCAGGCAGCTAGGTAAACCCCACCCGGAGCAAGGTCAAGAGGAGCGCTGTAAAAGGCGCTCTGCGCGGACGATCGAGGGCTGCCCGCCCGAGTCCGCGGGTAGACCGCACGAGGCCGGTGGCAACACCGGCCCTAGATGGATGGCCGTCGCCGACGGGCCCGCGAGGACCCGTCGGAACAGAACCCGGCGTACAGCCCGACTCGTCTGCCGCCCCCGTTCCCCGGGCTCAGCCGCCCAGCGCCGCGATCGTGTTCGGCTCCTTCTCCAGGAGGGCGGAGATTCCCGCCTGTTCGGCCAGGGCCCGGCGCCCGGGGTCGGCCTCGTCGCGCTCGGTCTCGTACTTCCGCCACTCGGCGGGCTGAAGGAACAGCATGTCCCCCGTGTCGGGGACGACCATGACGCCGCCGAACGCCGGGTCTCCCGCGAACCAGGCGCCGCTCGCGGCACCTTCGGGCCAGCGCCGGGTCAGGGAGGCGTTCAGCGCGCGCATCGTGTGGGCGCCGTGCCCGCCGCGGACCGGCAGCTTCAGCGTGTGGACCGTACCCAGCAGCAGCCAGTCGGAGCCGCGCCGGTCCACCCGGTCCCGGTACTCCAGGGGGTACGTCCGCAGCACCCGCTCGCAGACGTCGAGGCGCCGGCCGTGGCGGACCTGGAGGAGAAGGAGGAGCAGGATGAACAGGCCGGGCACGATCGGCAGGACCGTCAGGAACGTGTTCGGTACGCCCGCCCCGGTCAGGGCGAAGGGCAGTGCGATCAGGACCGAGCCCAGGGCGGCTCGAAGAAGCACGTGCCGGGATCGGGCCGATCTGTTGTGCGCGACGATCTCCGTCACCTCGGGCGTCCGGCGCGGCGGCTGTGGCATGGGGTGTCTCCTCGGGTGGGGGCAGCCGTCAGGGTAGGGCGGGTTCACCCTCGCGGGTGTCCCCGCGGGCGCCCGGGCCCCGCTTCGGCTAGGCAGGAGACGTGACCCGTCCCCTGGAGGTTGCCGTGGACGACCCCCGCCGTCTTCCCCTCGTCTACGTCCGCGGCTTCGCCGGAGGGACGTCCGGGATCGACAAGGCCGTCGGTGATCCCTTCTACGGGTTCAACGAGGGGTCCACCCATGTGCGGGTCGGCGCGCACGATCAGCCGTTGTTCCATCAGTTCGAGAGCCCTCTGCTGCGGCTCATCCGCGAGGAGGGGTACGAGCTGCTCGTCGAGGGGAGCCAGGAGACCTACCTCGACCAGCACACGCAGGTCCCCGCCAACTCCGTGTGGGTGCACCGCTTCTACGACCGGTCGTCCACCACCTGGGGCGGGCAGCCCGGCGAGTACCGGCTGGAGCGGGCCGCCGCCGATCTGCTCGACCTCGTCGACCGGCTGCGGGAGAAGACCGGCGCCCCCGCCGTCCACCTCGTGGCCCACTCCATGGGCGGGCTGATCTGCCGGTGCCTGCTGCAGAAGGTGCTGCCGGACCGCGGGCGCGACGCCGCCGAGTGCATCGGCAAACTCTTCACCTACGGCACCCCGCACGGCGGCATCTCCTTCGACGTCGGCGGTGGATGGCTGGAACGGATCCGCGACGCCGTCGGGATCCAGGGCGCCGACATCTTCGGGCCCCGGCGGATGTACGAGTATCTGACCCCGCAGGCCGAGTTCGACCCTGACGGCCCGCCCGAGGGGTGGGACGCCCGCCGGATGCCCCCGGAGCCCGGGGCGCTGCCACTGGAGCGGGTCTTCTGCCTCGTGGGCACCGACCCCGGCGACTACGACGTCGCCTTCGGGCTGTCCTCCGCCGCCGTCGGGCCGCACAGTGACGGGCTCGTGCAGATCGATCGGGCCTACGTGCCCGGCGCGCACCGGGCGTATGTGCACCGCAGCCACAGCGGGCGGTACGGGATGGTCAACTCGGAGGAGGGGTACCAGAACCTGCGGCGGTTCCTGTTCGGGGACACCCGGATCGAGGCGTCGCTGGTCGGGCACCGGCTGCCCGATGACGACGACCTCGTGTGGCAGGCCGAGACGCGGCTGTCGGTGCGCGGGCTGCCCGTCGTCATGCACGAGCGGCTGGCCGCCCATTGGTGCCCCGTCCAGCTCGACCCGCCCGCGGACGGCACGGAGGCCGCCGTCCCGCTCGCCACCACCTTCCTCAACAGCGGGCTGCGGCCGGCGGCCGGCGGGCCGATGAGGTTCATCCTCATGCTGCGGCTTCTCTCGCTGCGCGAGCACCGGGGCATCCTCAGCCTCGGTGACCACATCGAGCGCACCGCCGACTTCTCCGACACCCTCGTCATCGACGTGGGCACCCCGGACGCCGGGCCCGGTATCTGGGCCGCCTGGAACTCGGAGATCGAGGGCGCCATCCGCGACCACCAGGTCGCCGGTGCGCCACGGTCGGACGAGGACCCCGCCCCCGGGCGGTGGGTCGCGCACATCCCGTTGCCCGAGAGCGCCCTCCCGCTGGTCGGCCACGACGCCCGCATCCGGCTCGTCGCCACGCCGTGGAGCTGAGGGGCCCCGAGTTCAGCCCTCGAGTTCTTACGCCCCCGCCCCCAGCGACCGTTCCGTCACCCGCGCCACGTGGCGTGTGAAGACCTCCCGCGCGTCAGGGGTCAGAGTGCGCAGGGCCACCAGGGCCGTGATCACCACGTCGCACAGTTCGGACTGCACGTCGTCCCACGTGTGGGTGACGCCCTTGCGCGGGTTCTGGCCGGTCGCCCCGATGACGGCCTGGGCGACCTCGCCGACCTCCTCCGACAGCTTCAGCATCCGCAGGAGCAGGCCCTCCGTGCCGCCATGCGGTTGCCCGGCCTCCAGCCACGCCCACAGGGCGTCGACGTCGTTCCACAGGTCGGCGGTGGCCTCGTCAGTCGTCATGCGGGCAGCTTAGGCACCGCACCCGTGCGGTACCGGCGCCCGGTTCACTCCTCGAACAGCGTCTCCTGGTCCGCGAACTCGCCGTCCTTGTCCGGGCGGTCGAGGCGCCGGTTGCGGGCGCCCACCACCAGCGCGGTCGCCGCCGCCGTCACACCGAGGGCCGTCGGGACCATCCAGCCCCGGTCCAGGACGTGACCCAGCGCGTGGTCCAGGGAGAGCCGGCCGGGGCCCGTGATCGCGAGGCTGGTCGCGGCGAGGCCGAGGATGGCGGCGTGCTCGTAGCCGCCCTCCTGGTTGAAGAAGCCGTTCGGGGCGTGCACGGCCGCCGCGCCCGCCATACCGCCGGCGGCCGCCGCGCCCGCGGCGGGAGTCGCGAGGCCCAGCGCCAGCAGGGCGCCGCCGCCCGTCTCCGCCAGGCCCGACGCCGTCGCGCTGGCCTTGCCCGGCTTGTAGCCGATCGACTCCATGAACTGGCCGGTGCCCTCGATGCCGTGGCCGCCGAACCAGCCGAACAACTTCTGTGCTCCGTGCGCCATCAGGACGCCGCCGGCTCCCAGCCGGAGCAGGAGCAGACCCACGTCGTGTCGGTTGAAAGCAGTCACAGCGACTCCCGGAAACAGGTCGGCGGGGACAGGCCCGGCGGGGAGCTCCCGCCCTTCCACCGTGACACCGGGGGCCCCCGTCCGCCCCGCCGCGGCGCCGTTCGGGTGGCGGGCCGGTGGGGCCGGTGTGACGCTGCCGGTATGACCATTCAGACGTCCAAGCTCAGCGACCCCACGGTCCGTGCCTTCGTCACGGCGGTCAACGCCCATGACCGCGACGCCTTCATGGGCGTCCTCGCGCCGGGCGCGACCATGGCCGACGACGGCACCGACCGCGATCTGACCGACTGGGTGGACCGGGAGATCTTCTCGTCCAACGGGCACCTGGAGGTGGACAACGAGTCCAACCGGGGCCGCGACCTCATCGCCTCGTACCGCAACGACACGTATGGCGAGATGCGGACCCGCTGGCACTTCGAGGTCGAGGACGACGGCCGGATCTCCCGCTTCGAGACGGGTCAGGCCTGAGCGCCCTCGGCGTACGCACGACAGCCGTCCCACCCACCGGTGCGTCCCTCGCGGTCCCACGCGAGGTCCACCCCCACCCGGTGCGGTGGAACGGCTGCCGCGTCCCCCCTCGGTATGGCATGCGAACCCTGCTGCTCCGAATGTGAAGCTCTCGTGCAGAGTGATCTGAGCATAAGCCGCCTACCGGGGGCGATGTAGCGGAATCACAGATTCCAGTTGTGCACATCGTGAAGACGCGCGCACCCTCGGGATCGCCCCGGCCCGTCCCGGCTCCCCTCAGCCCCGCCCGACGTACGGCATCGCCGTCGCCAGCACCGTCGCGAACTGGACGTTCGCCGCCAGCGGCAGCTCCGCCATGTGCCGCACCGTGCGGGCCACGTCCGCAACGTCCATCACCGGCTCCGGCACCACCGAGCCGTCCGCCTGGAGCGCGCCCTGCCGCATACGGGCGGTCATGTCGGTCGCCGCGTTGCCGATGTCGATCTGCCCCACCGCGATGCCGTACGGCCGCCCGTCCAGCGACAGCGACTTCGTCAGCCCGGTCAGCGCGTGCTTCGTCGCCGTGTACGCCACCGAGTGCGGGCGGGGCGTGTGCGCCGAGATCGAGCCGTTGTTGATGATCCGGCCGCCCTGCGGATCCTGCTCCTTCATCTGCCGGTACGCCGCCTGCGCGCACAGGAACGCCCCGTTGAGGTTGGTGTCCACCACGTGCCGCCATGCGTCGTACGGCAGCTCCTCGACCGGCACCCCGCCGGGGCCGAACGTGCCGGCGTTGTTGAACAGCAGGTCCACCCGGCCGAACCGCTCCACCGTGGCCGCGAACAGCGCGGTGACGTCCTCCTGCCGCGCCACGTCCGTCCGTACGGCGAGCGAGGCGGCCTCCGGCGCCAGGTCCGCCGTCGCCTCCAGAGTCTCCACGCGCCGGCCGGCCAGCGCCACGGACCAGCCCGCGCGCAGCAGTTCCACGGCGACCGCGCGGCCGATGCCCGAGCCTGCACCGGTCACCACGGCGATCCTCGTCCCCGTCTGCTTGTCGTCCATGGAGCGGCAGCGTAGGGGACGGTCCGCCATTCGGAACCCGCCTGTCCGCCATCCGGGTGTTGTGTACGCGCCAAGCTCGTGTCGTCCCGGCCCGTCCCGGCGCCCCGTGCCTCCATCGGGCAGGGGAGGACCGGATGACCACCACGAACGACCTGACCCAGCACAGCCCCGAACTGCGCGCGGCGGCCCGGCACATCGGCCGCCGCCGCTTTCTGACCCTCACCGGCGCGGCCGCCGCGCTGGCCTTCTCCGTGCAGCTGCCCGCCCCGGTCGCCGCGAGCGCGGCCGCGCGCGGCGCCCGCCGGATCGCCGAGAACCCCTTCACCCTCGGCGTCGCCTCCGGCGACCCGCTGCCCGACTCCGTGGTCCTGTGGACCCGCCTCGCGCCCGTGCCGTTCCAGGCGGACGGCGGGATGACCGCGGAACCGGTCGCCGTGCGATGGGAGGTGGCACACGACGAGGCGTTCACACAGGTCGCCGCGAGCGGCGAGACCGTCGCCCACCCCGAGTACCACCACTCCGTCCACGTCGACGTCCCCGGCCTGGAGGCCGGCCGCGTCTACCACTACCGCTTCCGCACCGGCACCTGGATCAGCGAGACCGGTCGCACCCGCACCGCCCCGGCGGCCTCGGCGACGACCCCGCTGACCTTCGCCGCCGTCTCCTGCCAGGCGTACGCCGACGGCTACTACACGGCGTACCGGCATCTCGCGCAGGACGACGTGGACGTCGTGCTCCACCTGGGCGACTACCTGTACGAGTACGCCGTCAACTCCGTCGGCGGCTACCGCAACTACACCGACCGCACGCTGCCCGCCGTGTTCAACCGGGAGACCGTGACCCTGGAGGACTACCGGCTGCGCTACGCCCTGTTCAAGTCCGACCCGGACCTCAGGGCCGCGCACGCCGCGCACCCCTTCGTCGTCACCTGGGACGACCACGAGACCGAGAACAACTACGCCGGCGACACCCCGGAGAACAGCGTCCCGCCCGCCGAGTTCCTGCTGCGCCGGGCATCCGCCTACCGCGCCTACTGGGAGAACCAGCCGCTGCGCCTGCCGCAGCGGCCCACCGGCCCCGACATGCGGCTGTACCGGCGGCTGCACTGGGGCCGAATGGCCCAGCTCGACGTCCTCGACACCCGCCAGTACCGCTCCAACCAGGCGTACGGCGACGGCGCCCAGGTCCCCGGACCGGAGATCGACGACCCCGCGCGCACGATCACCGGCGCCACGCAGGAGCGGTGGCTGCTCGACGGCTGGCGCTCCTCCACCGCCCTGTGGAACGTCGTCCCGCAGCAGGTGACGTTCTCCCAGCGCAGGTTCGACCCGACCGAGCCGTCACGGGTGTCCATGGACGCCTGGGACGGCTACCGCGCCTCGCGGCGCCGGGTGCTGGACGGCGCGAAGGCCGCCGGCGTCGAGAACCTCATGGTGCTCACCGGGGACGTCCACGTCGGCTACGCCTTCGACATCAAGGACGACTTCGACGACGCCACGTCCGCCACCCTGGGCACGGAGATCGTGGCGACGTCGATCGCCAGCGGCCGGGACGGCACCGACAGGCCCGCCAACTGGGACACGTACATGAAGGCCAACCCGCACCTGCGGTTCTACAACGGCCGGCGCGGCTATGCGCGGGTGGCGCTGGGGGAGCGGCTGGCGCGGGCCGACTTCCGGACCGTGCCGTACGTGACCACGCCGGGGGCGCCGGTCACGACGGCCGCGTCCTTCGTCACCCAGGTCGGCGGCCAGGGGCTCACGCCGGCGTGAGCGCGGACGTCCGGTCCTCCTCGGGGGCCTCGCCCGGGTAGCGGACGCCCACGCGGTCCCGGATCGCGTCGAGCGTCCGCATCACGGCGAGGGTGCCCTCCAACGGGACCAGCGGGGACTCCGTCTCCCCGGCGCGCAGGGCCCGCATCACCTCGATCGCCTCGTGCCGCATGCTGGTGCGGGGCCCGTCCGCCGGGTCGGCCGTGAACTCCTCGGGGTCACGGCCGTCGCGGTGCAGCACGAACCGCTCCGGGTGGAAGAAGCCCTCCGGCACGTCGATACGGCCCGCGGAACCGGTCACGGACGCTACGGTCGGCGTACCGCCCGAGATCGAGCAGTGCAGGGAGGCGAGCGCGCCGCCGTCCCACGACAGCAGGGCGCCGGTCTGCAGGTCGACGCCCTCCGGGGACAGCGTCGCGCGGGCCGTCACGTCCGACGGCTCCCCGAGCAGCAGCTGTGCGAAGGCCACCGGGTACACGCCGAGGTCCAGCAGGGCGCCGCCGCCCTGCGCCGGGTCGCGCAGCCGGTGCGCGGGCGGGAAGGGACCGGCCAGCCCGAAGTCGGCCTGGACGTGCCGGACCTCGCCGATGGCCCCGTCGTCTACGAGGGCCTTGAGGCGCCGCACCAGCGGGTTGCAGTACATCCACATGGCCTCCATGAGGAAGCCGCCGTGCTTCCTGGCCAGCGCGACCAGTTCCCCGGCCTCGCGGACGTTCAGCGTGAACGGCTTCTCGCAGAGGACGTTGCGGCCGGCCTCCAGGCACAGCCCGGCGGCCTCGCGGTGCGCGGCGTGCGGGGTCGCGACGTAGACGACATCGATGTCCTCGTCCCGCGCGAGGGACGCCCAGTCGCCGTAGGCGCGCGGGATGCCGAACCGCTCGGCGAACGCGTCCGCCGAGGCCCGGGTCCGCGACGCGACCGCGACCACCTCGGCGTCCGGCAGATCCACCAGGTCCGCCGTGAAGGCGGCCGCGATCCCGCCGGTCGCCAGAATCCCCCACCGCACGCTCTGTTCCGCCACTGCGGCCCCGCCCCTCGCTCATGTCGCACTCGGCACTCTGTTCGAGCTGAGAGCATAGAGGGCGGATCACTCGGAGAGGGAGGGGCTCATGAGCGACGGTGGGGGACCGGCACGGGACACGGCACGGCCGCCGGCGCCGCCCGCGCGGCGACCGGCCGTCGCGGCACAGCGCCGCACCGGACTGCTCGTCACGTTCGTCCTGGGCGGGCTGACGGCGACGCCCCCGCTGGCGATGGACATGTACCTCCCCGCGCTGCCGGAGGTCACCCGCTCGCTGCACGCGCCCGCCGCCACCGTCCAGCTCACGCTCACCGCGTGCCTGGCCGGCATGGCGTTCGGGCAGCTGCTGGTCGGCCCGATGAGCGACCGCTGGGGCCGCCGGCGCCCGCTGCTCGCAGGGCTCGCCGTGTACGTCGTCGCCACCGCGCTCTGCGCGTTCGCGCCCACCGTCGAGGCGCTGATCGCCTGCCGGATCGCCCAGGGCCTCGCCGGGGCGGCGGGCATCGTCATCGCGCGGGCGGTCGTCCGCGACCTGCACGACGGCGTGGCCATGGCCCGCTTCTTCTCCACCCTCATGCTGATCTCCGGGGTCGCCCCGATCGTGGCCCCGCTCATCGGCGGGCAGATCCTGCGGGTGACGGACTGGCGGGGCGTGTTCGTCGTCCTGACCGTCGTCGGGGTGCTGCTGGGCGCCCTCGTTTTTCTCCGGCTCCCCGAGACCCTGCCCGAGCGGGACCGGCACGCCGGAGGCATGGGCGAGACCCTGCACGCGATGCGCGGGCTGCTCGCCGACCGCGCCTTCACCGGGTACGCGCTCACCGGCGGCTTCGCCTTCGCCGCGCTCTTCGCCTACATCTCCGCCTCGCCCTTCGTGATCCAGGAGATATACGGCGCCTCGCCCCAGACGTTCAGCCTGCTGTTCGGGCTCAACTCGGTCGGCCTGGTGATCGTCGGCCAGATCAACGGCAAGGTGCTGGTGGGCCGGGTCAGCCTGGACCGGGTGCTCGGCATCGGCCTCGTGGTCGTCGTCCTCGCCGCCACCGCGTTGCTGCTGATGTCCCTGGGCGTCTTCGGCGAGACCGGGCTCGCCCCCGTGGCCGCCGCGCTGTTCGTCCTGATGTCCGCGATGGGTGTCACGATGCCCAACACCCAGGCGCTCGCGCTGCAGCGCACCAGGCGCGCCGCCGGCTCCGCCTCCGCGCTCCTCGGCACCTCCTCCTTCCTCATCGGCGCGATCGCCTCGCCCCTGGTGGGCGTCGCCGGCGAGGACACCGCCGTCCCGATGGCCGTCGTCCAACTGGCCGCGGGCCTGGTGGCGCTCGCCTGCTTCATGGGAATGTGCCGTCCCTGGAGGACACCACCAGGTCCGGCCGCACGGGACGGGGCCACCCCCGCCTCCGGCACGGCCGCGAGCACGGGGGAGGACAGCTGAGCGCGCCGAGACTGCGCGGGGACGCACCGGAGAAGGCCGGACTCGACCCCGAGGAGATCCGCCTGCTCGTCGGCGAGGTCCGCGACCTCAGCACCGGCCCGCGCCCCTGGGCCGCCGGGACGGTGCTGGTCGTCGGGCGGGGCCCCTACCTGGCCGTCGAGGAGGCGGCCGGCTGGGCGGTGCGGTACGCGTCCTACGACGAGCGCACGGACTCCGGTGTCGAACTGCCCCCCGGGGCCCGCGTGCCGATGACCACCGCCACCCCGTTCGACCTGGCCTCCCTCACCAAGCTGTTCACCTCGGTGGCCGCCGTGCAGCAGATCGAGCGCGGCACGCTCGGCATCGACGCGCGCGTCGGGGCGTACCTGCCGGACTTCCGGGCCGCCGCACGGCACGACGTCACCGTGCGGCAGCTGCTCACCCACACCTCCGGGCTGCGCCCCGAACTGCCGCTGTACGACTGCGCGGACGACGCCGAGCGCCTGGACCGGCTGCGCGCCGAGGCGCCCATCGGGGTGCCCGGCACGTACTGCTACTCCGACCTGAACATGCTGCTGCTCCAACACGTCCTGGAACGCATCACGGGCCGCCCGCTGGACGTCCTGGTCCACGACGGCATCACCCGCCCCCTGGGGATGACCGCGACCCGGTTCGGCCCCTGCCCGGGCGCCGCCGCGACCGAGGACCAGCGGCGGCCCTGGGCGAAGGCCGACCGCGGGATGCTGCGGGGCGTCGTCCACGACGAGAACGCCTGGGCGCTGGGCGGGGTGGCCGGGCACGCCGGCCTGTTCTCCACGGGCCGCGACCTCGCCGTCCTCTGCCGCGCCCTGCTGTCCGGCGGCGCCTACGGGCCCGCCCGCATCCTCGGCCCGGACTTCGTGGAGCTGCTGCTGACGCCGCCCGGCCTGGGCTTCGCGGTCGACCAGCCGTGGTTCATGGGGGAGCTGGCGGGGCGGGGCGCGGCCGGCCACACCGGCTTCACGGGCACGTCGCTGGTGCTCGACCCGGCGCGGGACACCTTCCTGGTCCTGCTGGCGAACACCGTCCACCCGCGCCGCCGGCGCCCCGACAGCGGACCGAGGGCGGCGGCCGGGACCCGCGTGGCGCGGGCCCTGCGGGGGCGGTAGGGAGCCCGTCCGGGGCCTCGTAGAATCTCCGGGTGAACGCCCCAGCCCCGCCGTCCGCCGAGACCCTGCGCGCGGCCCTCGCCGCCCTGCTCGACGGGCTTCCGCCGCGCCGGGCCGCGCAGGCCGTCGAGCGGCTGATCGCCGCGTACCGGGGCGCCACCCCGACCGACAGCCCCATCCTGCGGGACCGCGCCGACGTGGCCGCCTACGCCGCGTACCGGATGCCCGCCACCTACGCGGCCGTCCGCTCCGCCCTGGAGGCGTTCGCGCGGACCGTGCCCGGCTGGGCGCCGGAGCGGCACATCGACGTCGGCGGCGGCACCGGCGCGGCGACCTGGGCGGTCGGCGCGACCTGGCCGGGCCGGCGCGAGGTCACGGTGCTGGACTGGGCCGAGCCCGCCCTGGCCGTCGGCCGGGAGATCGCCCAGGCCGACCCGGCGCTGCGCGAAGCCCGCTGGCAGCGCGCCCGGATCGGCGCGGGACTCACCCTCGACGCCGCCGACCTCGTCACCGTCTCCTACGTCCTCAACGAGCTCACCGCCGCCGACCGGGGCACCCTCGTGGACACCGTCGCGGACGCCGCGCAGACGGTCGTGATCGTCGAGCCCGGCACCCCGGACGGCTACGCCCGCGTCATCGAGGCCCGCGACCGGCTGATCGCCGCCGGGTTCCGCGTCGCCGCGCCCTGCCCGCACAGCGCCGCGTGCCCCATCGTGCCCGGCACGGACTGGTGCCACTTCTCGGCGCGGGTGAGCCGCTCCTCGCTGCACCGCCAGATCAAGGGCGGCTCCCTCGCCTACGAGGACGAGAAGTTCAGCTACGTCGCCGCCACCCGGCTGCCCGCCGGCCCGGCCCCCGCCCGGGTCGTGCGCAGGCCCCAGATCCGCAAGGGGCAGGTCCTGCTCGACCTGTGCGAGAGCGAGCCGGCGCTGCGCCGGGCCACGGTCACCAAGCGCCACGGCGACCTCTACCGTGCGGCCCGCGACACGGACTGGGGCGACGCCTGGCCGCCGGCCCCCGACGAGACGGCCTCCTGAGCCCTTCCCTCCGTCAGGTCTCCTCCGTCGGTTCTCCTCCGTCAATTCCCTTCCGTACGGGCCTCCTCGGCCCGCCGCTCCCGCAGCCGGCGCAACAGCTCCCGCTTCTGCGCCGCCGGGTCGGTCCCGCCGCCGACGCGGCCGTTCCGCGCGCCGCCGCGCAGCGCCGTACGGCCGAGGCGGCGACGGGTCCCGCCGACGCCCAGCATGTCTCCTGCTCCACCGCGGGTCATGTGAGGTTCCCTTCGTCCTGGCCGTCGAACCGAATGAGGAACGAGACGTATCGTCTCGCTTCCTGACCGCCTCAGGATCTGGCGAGACGCAGCGTCTTGTCAACTGATAAGTTCAGGCCATGCCAGCACGTGAAACCCCCCCGCCCGCGCCCAACGCCGGCCGCCGCAGCGAACGGTCCCGGCGGGCCATCTACGACGCCGCCCTCGCCCTGGTCGTGGAGGTCGGCTACCCCCGCACCACCATCGAGGGCATCGCCGCCCGCGCCGGCGTCGGCAAGCAGACGATCTACCGCTGGTGGCCCTCCAAGGCGGAGGTGCTGATGGAGGCGTTCCTCGACCTCGCCGAGCGCTCCGCGCGGGAGGCGGGGGAGCAGCCCTACACCTTCCCCGACACCGGCGACCTCGCCGCCGATCTGAAGGCCGTCCTGCGCGCCACCGTCGACGAGCTCCAGGACCCCCGCTTCGACGCACCCTCCCGAGCCCTCGCCGCCGAGGGCCTGGTCAACGAGGAGCTGGGCCGGCAGTACGTGGCCAAGCTGCTGGAACCCTCGCTCCAGCTCTACGTCGAGCGGCTGCGCTCCGCCCAGGACGCCGGCCAGGTGCGCCCCGACGTCGACCCGCGCATCGCGCTGGAGCTGTTCGTCTCCCCGCTGGCCCAGCGCTGGCTCCAGTACACCGGACCGATCTCCCACGACTACACGGACACCCTGGTCGAGTACGCGCTGTACGGCATCGCCCCCCGCCCGAAGGCGTGACGAAAAACGCGTCCGCGACCTCATTACCCCTGATCACGGCGTTGTGCGCGGCTCGCCCCACCTGGCCTTCTTGTCCGCTACGGCCCCCCGGGGCGCACGATGGTGGGACCATAGGGCATGCTGTTCCGCACGACGGCGAGGCAAGGGGATAGATGAGCGCGGAGTTGGGCGGCCGGTCCGGCCTTCGGGGCAAGATCTCCCAGTGGCTGCGAGGCCGCCCCTTGGAGGACACCGCCGGTGACGGCGGCCGGGAGGCCCTGCTGCTCGCCGCCGCCGAGGCGGGACTGCCCCTCGCGCCCGCCGCGCACCCGGCCGGATACCGCTGTTCCTGCGACCGCGTCGGCTGCCCCACCCCCGCCCGGCACCCGGTGTCGTTCGCCTGGCAGACGCAGTCCACCACCGACCGCGGTCAGATCGAGCGCTGGGCCCGCCACCACCCGCAGGCCAACTTCATCACCGCGACCGGCATGATCCACGACGTCCTCGACGTGCCCCTCGAACCCGGGCGCGAGGCGCTGGAGCGGCTGCTCGCCGCCGGCATCGAGGTCGGGCCGGTCGCCGAGAGCGACGACGGACGCCTGCTGTTCTTCACCCTCACCCGGGGCACCCCCGAGGACGAGGACGAGTGGTGGCCCTGCGAGCTGGACTGCCACCCCGAGACCATGGACGAGCACCCGGGACTGCGCTGGCACTGCCGCGGCTCCTACGTCCTGATGCCGCCCTCCCGGCTGCCCGGCGAGGGCCGGTCCGTTCACTGGGTGCGCGGCCCCGAGCACCCGCTGCCCGACCCGCTCAGCATCCTCGAGGTCCTCACCGACGCCTGCGCCCGCCATGTCGGCGAGGAGCCCGACCACGCCTCCGCGTCCTGGCCCCTGCGCCGCTGACCGCGCCGCGCGCTACTCGCCCTTCGCGGACGTCATGCCCTGGATACGGCCCAGGACGTCCACCTTGCCCGAGCCCTTCGGGACCAGCGCCACCTCGTTGGAGACGAACTCCAGCGTCAGCGACTGCTTGATCTCGCCCTCCGTCAGGGCCTGCACCGACTTGCCCGGCACCGGCACGGACGCGCCCGGCGCCGCGGTCTGCTTCTCGAAGTGCCGCGAGGCGAAGAACGCCAGCGCGCCGCCGTCGGCCGTCCGCAGCGCGAGCGGGGCGAAGTCGCCGCCGGTCATCGGCTCGTCGATGAACTGCCGGACCAGACCCGGGCGTTCGGCCTGCTTCTTGCGAGTCTGCCGCCACTTACTGGTCTGGCCGCCGGCCGCGAAGGCGTCCCCGCCGTCCTTGAGGTAGGACACGTACCGCTCGCTCAGATCCCCGGGCGGCACGGCCAGTTGACGCGAGTCCGCCGGGACGTCCTCGGCGTAGCCGTCCGCGTCCGTCTTGAACTCGGGCACGTCCGCCGGGGCCATCAGCGTCAGATACGCGGCCTTCCACGGCTTGTCCAGGTCGTGGCGGGTGAACACGAAGACCCAGCGCGCCCGGCCGCCCTTGTTCGCGGCCGCGTCGGCGACGAACCAGCGGGGCCAGCCCGCCTTCTTGGGAATGGCGAACTTGGTGTCCGACAGCTCCAGCGGGCTGTGCGCCGGGTTGCCGCCGGGGTTCGTCGCCCGGCCCGCCTTCAGCCGTGCCGCGTCGATCGCGCCCAGGGCGCCCGTGACCCGGCCGGCGTCCAGCGCGCTGTCGTAGGCCTTGTCCGCCGCGTTGTACGCGGTGGTGAACTCCTTCAGCGCCTTCGCGGCCTCCGCCCTGGTCGCCGAGGGAAGGACCTCCTTCTCCCCGTGGACCACCACACATCCGCTCGCCGTCAACGACAAAGCGGTCAAGGAGGCCGCAATCAGCGCGCTCCGGTCAAGCCTGCGGAGCCTTCGAGGGCCGCGATCCCTGCTCATCCGGTTCCTTCACCTTCCCCTTCCCGGAGGCGAACCCTACCGGGGCGAGGAACAGCGCGAGCGTCGGGATCAGGTACAGCAGCCACACCGTGACCTGGAGGACGGTCGGGTCGGGCTGGAAGTTGAACACGCCCTTCAGCAGGGTGCCGTACCAGCTGGCCGGATCGACGGTGTCACTGATGTCGAACGCCTTGTTCCCGAGCCCCGGCAGCCAGCGCGCCTCCTGCAGGTCGTGCAGGCCGTAGGCGAGCACGCCCGCGGCGACGACCACCAGCATGCCGCCGGTCCAGGTGAAGAACTTGGCGAGGTTGATGCGCAGGGCCCCGCGGTAGAACAGCCAGCCCAGCACGACGGCCGTGGCGATGCCGAGCGCGACTCCTACCAGCGGGCGCGGGGTGCCGTCCCCGGCCGCCCGCACCGACGCCCACACGAACAGGGCCGTCTCCAGGCCCTCCCGGCCGACGGCCAGGAACGCGGTGGCGACCAGGGCGCCCGTGCCCATCCGCAGGGCCGCGTCCAGCTTGCCGTGCAGCTCGCTGCGCAGATTCCGGGCGGTGCGCCGCATCCAGAAGACCATCCACGTCACCAGGCCGACCGCGAGGATCGACAGGGAGCCGCCGAGCGCCTCCTGCGCCTCGAACGTCAGCTCCTGCGAGCCGAACTCGAGCGCGCAGCCGAAGCCCAGCGCGAGGGCGACCGCGACGCCGATGCCGGCCCAGACCGGCCGCAGGGCGTCCCGGCGGCCGGTCTTCACCAGGTAGGCGATGAGGATGCAGACGACGAGGCTGGCCTCCAGCCCCTCGCGCAGACCGATCAGGTAGTTGGAGAACACGCCTCACGCCTCCTTGCCGAACAGCGTGCTGCCCCACCAGTCGTCCTTGTCGCGGACGCCCGGCGGGACGGCGAACAGCGCCGAACCCACATGCTGGATGTACTCGTTGAGCGCGTCCTTCGCCAGGTTGCGCTGGATCCGGATGAACCCGGTGCGCGGGTCGCGCTGGTAGGCGAGGAAGAACAGGCCCGCGTCCAGGCGGCCGAGGCCGTCGGTGCCGTCCGTGAAGGAGTAGCCGCGGCGCAGGATCGTCGCGCCGCCGTTGGAGTCGGGGTGCGCGAGCCGGACGTGCGCGTCGGGCATCATCGCCTTCAGGAACGGCTTGTCGCGCTCCTTCGCCCTGCCGACCGGCGCGCCCTCGCCCTTGCTGCGGCCGAAGATGTCCTCCTGCTCCTGCAGGGAGGTGCGGTCCCAGGTCTCGATGTGCATGCGGATGCGCCGGGCGACGAGGTAGGAGCCGCCGGCCATCCACTGCGGCCCGTCCTTCTCGCCGACCCACACGAACTCGTCCAGGCGGTCGGTCTCGGTCCCCGCGATGTTGCGGGTGCCGTCCTTGAAGCCGAACAGGTTGCGCGGGGTCTGCGCGTCGGGCGTCGTCGACGAGGTCTTGCCGAAGCCGAGCTGCGACCAGCGCACCACGACCTTGCCGAACCCGATGCGGGCCAGGTTGCGGATGGCGTGCACGGCGACCTGCGGGTCGTCGGCGCACGCCTGGACGCACAGGTCTCCACCGCTGCGGCCGCGGTCCAGGTTGTCGCCGGCGAACTGCGGCAGCTCGGTGAGGGCCTCCGGGCGCGCGTCCGCGATGCCGAACCGCTCCCCGAACTTGTCGAAGAACGACGGCCCGAAGCCGATCGTCAGGGTGAGCCGGGAGGGCTTCAGGCCCAGCGCCTCACCGGTGTCGTCCGGCGGGGCCTCGGCGAGACCGCCGTACGCGCCGTCGCCGACCGCGTGCCCCGCGGTCATCCGGCGCGCGGCCTCCGTCCACTCCTTCAGCATCTCGACGAACGCGTCCCGGTCCTCGGTCCGCACGTCGAACGCGGCGAAGTGCAGCCGGTCCTGGACCGGGGTGGCGACACCGGCCTGCCGCTCCCCGTGGAAGGGGATCGCGGCGCCGGTGCCGGCGCCGGCCGGCTCGGCGTCGTCGCCCGCCCGGGTCGCCGCGACGGCCCCGCCGGCCGCGACGGCACCGAGCGCCAGCCCGGCGCCGCCCCAGCCGAGCAGCGCACGCCGGGAGGTGGTCTTCTCGGACGGTTCCGTCATGACGGCGTCCCTACTTGACGACGACGGCGGCGGCGAGCTTGGACAGCGGCTCCGCCAGGGCGTTGACCCCGTCCGAGAGCTGCTTGCGGTCGGCGTCGCCGACCTTGTCGTACGAGGTGAACGCGTACGAGTCCTTGTCGGCGCGGTACTTGTCCAGCAGGCCGTCCAGCGCGGCGAACTGCCGGTCGAGTTCGGTGACGAGCTCCGGCTCGTTGGCCTGGGCGACGGGCTTCAGCAGCTCGTACGCCTTCTCCGCGCCCTCGACGTTGGCCTTGAAGTCGACCAGGTCGGTGTGGGAGTAGCGCTCCTCCTCGCCGGTGACCTTGCCGGTGGCGACCTCGTCGAGGAGTTCCTTCGCGCCGTTGGCCATGGAGGTCGGGGTGATCTCGGCCTTGCCGACCCGGTTCTGCCAGTCCTTCAGGTCCTTGATCAGCAGGTCGGCGAGCTCCTTCTCCCGGTCGCCGATCTTCTTGTCCTTCCACAGCGACTTCTCCAGCCGGTGCCAGCCGGTCCAGTCGGTCGCCGGGTCCTGGCCGTCCTCCAGGCCGTCCTCGCGGACGTCGACCTTCGGGTCGATGTCGCCGAAGGACTCCGCGACCGGCTCGGTGCGCTCCCAGCCGAGGCGGGACGGGGCGTACGCCTTCTTCGCGGCCTCGACGTCCCCGGACCTGACGGCCGCGGCGAACTTCTCGGCGAGCGGCAGCGTCTCGTCGGCCTGCTGCTGGACGTACTCGCGGTAGGCGGCCACGGCCTTGTCCAGCCGGGGGTCGCGCTTGGCGGCCGAGCCGCCGGTGGCCTTGACGGACTGGCGGATGCCGTCGCCCTTCATACCGGGCTTGCAGGCGATGGTGTAGTCGCCGGCCTTCACCTCGGCGGTGACGGTCTGCTTGGTGCCGGGGCCTATGTTCTCGCGCTCGGTGACGATGCGGTCGTCGGGGAAGAGGACGTAGACCTCGGTCACCTTCGAGCCCTTGTTCTCCACGGCGAGCTCGATGTGCCCGGCCGGGAACTCCTTCTTCGACACCTCGCACTTGTCGTCCGTCGCGGTCACCCGGACGACCCGGTCCGATCCGGCCGAACTGCCCTTCTCGGTGCAACCGGTGACGGCGGTCAGGGCGGCCACGGTGGTGGCGGCGGCCACGGACAGTCTGACGGGTCGCATGAAGGCTCCAAATCGAGGGTGGCCGGAAAGGACGCATGACGTGCCTCACAGGCCAGCAAGGTGAGGCTCACCTAACGAAGCTAAGGATGGCCTAAGTGGCCAAAAACGTCCCCATGGGGAGGTCAAAGGAAAGTCAAAGGTTCGGGCGGGGCGCCACCAGGACGGCTCCCGCGGGGGTGAGGTCGCGGCGCGCGACGCAGGGCGGCCCCCTCCGGCAGGCGCCCGGCGTCCGGCGTGGGCGGCGGTGCTTCAATGCCCTCGTGACTGACTACGACGTCCTCCGCGTGTTCTGCGGGCCCAGGGGCGGATACGGCAACGAACTCGGCGTCGTGCGCGACGGCTCGGTGCTCCCGGACGGCCGGGACCGGCAGGCGCTGGCCGCGAAACTCGGGTTCAGCGAGACGGTGTTCGTGGACGACCCCGAGCGCGGGGTCGTCGACATCTACACGCCGTCCAACCGGCTGCCCTTCGCCGGACACCCCTGCGTCGGCGCCGCCTGGCTGCTGGACGTGCCCGAACTGGTCACGCCCGCCGGGGTCGTGGGCACCCGGATCGACGGGGAGTTCTGCTGGATCGAGGCCCGCCCCGAGTGGGCCCCGCCGCGCACGCTGCGGCAGTACGCCTCCGCCGCCGAGGTCGACGACCTGGAGGTGCCGCCGCCGGGGGAGTGGATCTACGCCTGGGCCTGGGAGGACGAGGCCGCCGGGCGGATCCGTGCCCGAGGCTTCCCCGGCCGGGGCGACGGGATCGAGGAGGACGAGGCGACGGGCGCGGCGGCCATGCAGCTCACCCATCGCCTCGGCCGCGCCCTCAACATCACCCAGGGCGCCGGCTCCCAGCTGCTGACCGCACCCCAGCCGGGGGACTGGGTGGAGCTGGGGGGCCGGGTCGTCCTGGAGCGCTGAGCCGGCTCAGGCGCTCAGCGGGAACTCGTCGCCGAGCGCCCGGAACATCGCGGTGTTCAGCGCGAACGCCTTCTTGCACTCGGCGACGATCCGCTGCTTCTCCAGGTCGTCCACCGGGACGCCGTCCAGCAGCGCGCGGTACTCCCGCTTGAACGCGGCGGGGTTCGGGATCCCCTCGAAGACGTAGAACCGGACCCCGTCGCCCTTGCGTGCGAAGCCCCAGGTCCGCTCCGCACGGTCGCGGATGATCTGGCCGCCGGAGAGGTCGCCGAGGTAGCGGGTGTAGTGGTGGGCGAGATAGCCGCCCGGCCACCTCTCCACGCAGGAGCGCACCCGGTCCGCGTACGCCCGCGTCGCGGGCAGGGCCGTCAGACCGGCCCGCCACTCGGGCCCCCGCAGATGGGCCAGGTCCCGTTCGAGCGCCGGGAGCCGGAACAGCTCCGGGCGGACGAAGGGGCCGGCCACCGGGTCCGCCGCGATGCTGCCGGCGTCCGTCTCCAGCGCCTCGTAGACGAACCACAGCTGTTCCGTGTAGCGCGCGTACGCGTCCACGCCGAGTTTCCCGCCCAGCAGGTCGCTCATGAACGTCGAGGTCTCGGCCTCGGTGTGCTGCTCCTGGGACGCGGTGCGGATGACGCTGGAGAAGGATTCCATGGTGGCATTTTCTGAAGTTAGGCTTACCTAAGTCAATAGGTTTGCCGACGCCATGTCGGTAAAAGCGTACAGAGAAAACCCGCCCTCCGCAGAGGACGGGTCGTGGACGGACGCGCGGCGCCGGGCCGGGTCAGGGCAGGGTGAGGATCTCCGTGCCCGTCTCCGTCACCACCAGCGTGTGCTCGAACTGCGCGGTGCGCTTGCGGTCCTTCGTGACGACGGTCCAGCCGTCGTCCCACATGTCGTACTCGTGGGTGCCCAGCGTCAGCATCGGCTCGATCGTGAAGGTCATCCCGGGCTGGATCACCGTCGTCGCGTGCGGGCTGTCGTAGTGCGGGATGATCAGGCCCGAGTGGAACGACGAGTTGATGCCGTGACCCGTGAAGTCCCGCACCACGCCGTAGCCGAAGCGCTTGGCGTACGACTCGATGACCCGGCCGATGACGTTGATCTGCCGGCCCGGCCTGACCGCCTTGATGGCGCGGTTCAGCGACTCGCGGGTGCGCTCGACCAGCAGCCGGCTCTCCTCGTCGACGTCGCCGACCAGGTACGTGGCGTTGTTGTCGCCGTGCACACCGCCGATGTACGCCGTCACGTCGAGGTTGACGATGTCGCCGTCGCGCAGCACCGTCGAGTCCGGGATGCCGTGGCAGATGACCTCGTTGACGCTGGTGCACAGCGACTTGGGGAAACCGCGGTAGCCGAGCGTGGAGGGGTAGGCGCCGTGGTCGCACATGTACTCGTGCGCCACCTTGTCCAACTCGTCCGTCGTCACGCCGGGCGCGATCAGTTTCGCCGCCTCGGCCATCGCGCGGGCGGCGATGCGGCCGGCGACCCGCATCGCCTCGATGGTCTCCGGCGTCTGCACCTCCGGCCCCGTGTACGGGGTCGGCGCGGGCTTGCCGACGTACTCGGGGCGGCGGATGTTGCCGGGTACGGAACGGGTGGGGGACAGCTCCCCGGGAACGAGCAGCGACTGGCCAGACATGCCAGCGAGTCTAACCAGCGGCCATGGGGGAACATGTCGGTGGCGAGAGGAGCTGGTCATGGCCTTGTTCAAGAAGCGCACGGTCGGCAAGCCCGGCGAGTGGTACTACTGCCTGGTCCACAAGAAGGTCGAGGAGGGGCCGGACTGCCCGGCCAAGGACCGTTTCGGGCCCTACACCTCGCGTGAGGAGGCCCAGCACGCCATGGACCTCGCCCGCGAGCGCAACCTGGAGTGGGAGAACGACCCCCGCTGGCACGACTCCCGGTCGGGTCAGGCGGACGGCGGCTGACCGGCCGCCCGGCGAAGGGTTCTCACCAGCGCGGGGGCGGCGGCGCCGTCAGGGCGTCCGCGAGGCGCGACAGGCGGTCCCGCAGGCGGCGCCGCCCCCGGCGGGACGGCAGCGGGTTCTCGCCGGCCGCCGCGCTCACCAGGTGCTGCACGGTGTCCAGGTCCAACTCGGCGCCCTCCGGCACGATGAGCCGCTCGTGGGACATCGCCGTCAGCTCGCCCTCACCGGTGCCGAGCACCAGTACCGTCGCGCCCGCCCGCCGGGCGTCGTACACCCGCTCGAGCAGCGGCGCCCCCGGCCCGGGACGCGGCCCCGGCACCTGCCCGGACCCGTCCGGGCGGGGCGCCGCCGAGGGCGCCACCACCAGCAGCGTCTCCCCGCGCCGGGCCGCCGCCAGCCGGCCGAGCCCGACCGCCAGATGCGCCGGGTCCGAGGCGCGCGCGTCGTGCCGCACCAGGGTCGGCGCCAGCTCGGGCGTCCCCGACCACGCGGCCTCGTCCACCAGGTGCGCGGCCAGGTGCCACGGTTCGTACTCCCGCGTCCCGACCAGCAGCAGCCCGCCGCCGTGCGCCACCGCGGACGTCCGCAGCGTCCCGGCGAACCGCCGCGTCGCCCCCAACCACTCGGTCCCGGCGAGCACTTCCCGCAGCAACGCGACCCGTACGGCATCCATGGGGCCGCATCCTGCCCCAGCGGCCCCCGCGTGACCCGCCGTTCACCCCGAATTCGCCCGACCCGGGGGCATCCGCCCGCACACGTGCCCGACCCCGCCTCGCCGCCCTCGCCCGTCGCGGCGCGCGTGGCGGACGTAAAGTCGGCCCATGACCTCTAGCGACAGCGCACAGCAGTCCGCCGGGACCCCCGCCAAGGCACCGGCCAAGGACCCCTGGGACCTCCCCGACGTCTCCGGACTCGTCGTCGGTGTGCTCGGCGGCACCGGACCGCAGGGCAAGGGCCTCGCGTACCGGCTCGCCCTGGCCGGCCAGAAGGTGATCATCGGCTCCCGGGCCGCCGAGCGCGCCCAGGCCGCCGCCGGGGAACTGGGACACGGCGTCGAGGGCGCCGACAACGCCGAGACAGCGCGCCGCAGCGACATCGTGATCGTCGCCGTGCCGTGGGAGGGACACGGCAAGACGCTGGAGTCCCTGCGCGAGGAGCTGGCCGGCAAGCTCGTCGTCGACTGCGTCAACCCGCTCGGCTTCGACAAGAAGGGCGCCTACGCCCTCAAGCCCGAGGAGGGCAGCGCCGCCGAGCAGGCCGCCGCCCTGCTCCCGGACTCCCGGGTCGCCGCGGCCTTCCACCACCTGTCGGCCGTCCTCCTGCAGGACCCGGAGATCGACCGCATCGACACCGACGTGATGGTCCTCGGCGAGGAGCGCGCCGACGTCGAGATCGTCCAGGCGCTGGCGGGCCGTATCGCCGGCATGCGGGGCGTCTTCGCGGGGCGGCTGCGCAACGCCCACCAGGTGGAGTCGCTGGTCGCCAACCTGATCTCGGTGAACCGCCGCTACAAGGCGCACGCGGGACTCCGCGTCACGGACGTATGAGGAGATGGGGGACACTGGGCACAGCAGTGTCCCCCGACCAGGAGCCGACCCCATGCCCCGCCTCGCCTACTACACCCTCGTCGTCTGCGTGCTCGCCGTGGCCGCGGCGGTCGTCTCCTTCGTCCAGGGCAGCTGGCTCGGGATCGTGTGGATCCTGCTGGCGGGGCTCTCGTCGAACATGACCTGGTACTACGGGAAGCGCGCCCGGGACGCCCGGCGGGACTCCGTCACCGGATGACCGAGCACAGCTCGTTCCCGTCCCGCCAGAAGCGGAACAGGTCGTAGCCGCAGTAGGTGTCGATCTCGCCGATGCCCAGGCCGCGCAGCACCGCGTCGACCATGTCGAAGAACCCGCTGTTGATCTCCGGCACCCACAGCAGCGCGAAGACGAACAGCAGGCCGAACGGGGCGAACGGCTCCACCTGGCGCCGGACGTCCCGCGACAGCCAGGGCTCGATCACGCCGTACCCGTCCAGCCCCGGCACCGGCAGGAAGTTCAGGATCGCCGCCGTCACCTGGAGCAGGGCGAGGAACGCCAGCGCGTACCGGAAGTCCCGGGGGACGCCGTCGAGCGCGCCCAGCCAGAACGGGGCCGTGCACACGACGGCGAACAGCACGTTGGTCAGCGGCCCGGCCGCCGAGATCAGGCTGTGCCGCCAGCGGCCCCTGATCCGCCCGCGCTCGATGAACACCGCGCCACCGGGCAGACCGATGCCGCCCATGATCACGAAGACGACCGGCAGGACGATGCTGAGCAGCGCGTGCGTGTACTTCAGCGGGTTCAGCGTGAGGTAGCCCTTCGCGCCGACCGAGATGTCACCGCTGTGCAGGGCGGTGCGCGCGTGCGCGTACTCGTGCAGGCACAGCGACACGATCCAGGCGGCCGTCACGAACAGGAACACCGCGAGGCCCGGCTGCTCCGCGAAGCCGGTCCAGGTGGCCCACCCCGTCACCGCGGTGACCGCGACGATCCCGAGGAACACGGGGCTGATCCGCCGTTCGCTGTGGCGGCTGAGGGCGGTGGTCAAGGCGGCTCCCTGGATGGTCGTGCGCGCAGGCCCGCGCGGCGATCTGCCCGACCGTACCGGGCGCGGGCCGTGTCTGTCGGAAAACGTCTCGCGGTGGGGCGGTGGTTCCAGGGAGGCTGGGCCCCGGCCCCCGCACCCCGGGGCCGCCACGCCTCGTCCGACGGCCCCGTGACCGCCCCCGAGCCCACCAGAGACAATGGACCCCGTGCGCTATCGCATTCTCGGCACCACCCAGGCACTCCGCCCCGACGGCCGGGCCGTCCCGCTCGGCGGGGCCCGGCTGCGGGCCCTGCTCACCGTGCTCGCGCTCCGCGCCGGCCGGACCGTGCCCGTGGGGCTGCTCGTCGACGAGGTGTGGGGCGCCGAACCGCCCGCCGACGCCACCGGGGCGCTCCAGGCCCTCGTGGGCCGGCTGCGGCGGGCCCTGGGCGCCGACGCCGTACGGTCCGAGGACGGCGGGTACCGGCTCGCCGCCGCGCCCGACGACGTCGACCTGCACCGGTTCGAACGGCTCACCGGCGAGGGCCTGCGCGCCCTCGCCGACGACGACCCCGCCAAGGCGGCCGGCGTCCTCGACGACGCCCTCGCCCTGTGGCACGGCCCCGCCCTCGCCGACCTGCCCGACCGCACCGCCGAGGCGGCCCGCGTACGGACCCGGCACCTCGACGCGCTGCGCGCCCGGCACACGGCGGCCCTGGCCCTCGGCCGCGCCGAGCAGGCGCTGCCCGAGCTGACCGCCCTGTGCGACGCCCACCCCCTCGACGAGCCCCTCCAGGCGCTGCGGCTGCGCGCCCTGCGCGACACCGGCCGCCCCGCCGAGGCCCTGGCCGCCTACGACGACGTACGCCGGCTGCTGGCCACCCGCCTCGGCTCCGACCCCGGACCCGAACTGCGCTCCCTGCACGCCGAGTTGCTGCGCCCCGAAGAGGACACCCGGCCCGCCGCGCCGCTCGGCGGCGCCCCGCGTCCGCCGGCCGCCCCGGCCGGCAACCTCCGGGCCCGGCTCACCTCCTTCGTCGGACGCGAGCCGGACATCGCGGCCATCCGCGGGGACCTGGCCGGTGCCCGGCTCGTCACCCTGCTCGGCCCCGGCGGCGCCGGGAAGACCCGGCTGTCCCAGGAGGCCGCCGAGAGCGTGCGCGGCGCCGCCCCGGACGGGGTGTGGCTGGCCGAGCTCGCCCCGGTCGACGACCCCCGGGCCGTCCCCGAGGCCGTCCTCACCGCGCTCGGCGCCCGCGAGACCGTCCTGTACGGCGCCGGCGCCGAGGCCATGCGGGCCGGCACCGAACGGCACGACGACCCCCTCGACCGGCTCTCCGAGTACTGCGCCCCCCGCCGCATGCTGCTCATCCTCGACAACTGCGAGCACGTCGTCGACGCCGCCGCCCGCCTCGTGGAACGGCTGCTGGAGCACTGTCCCGGACTGACCGTGATCGCCACCAGCCGTGAACCCCTGGGCGTCCCCGGCGAGTTGCTGCGCCCCGTCGAACCGCTGCCCGAGCCGTTCGCGCTGCGCCTGCTTGCCGACCGGGGAGCCTCCGCACACCCCGGCTTCAGCGTCGACGCCGACGAGGAGACCGCCGCGGCCTGCGCCGAGATCTGCCGGCGCCTGGACGGCCTGCCCCTCGCGATCGAACTCGCCGCCGCCCGGCTGCGAATGCTCACCCCCCGCCAGATCGCCGACCGGCTCGACGACCGCTTCCGGCTGCTCACCTCCGGCAGCCGTACCGTGCTGCCCCGCCAGCAGACCCTGCGGGCCGTCGTCGACTGGTCCTGGGAGCTTCTGGACGACGACGAACGCGAGGTACTGGGCCGCCTGTCGGTCTTCGCGGGCGGCTGCGACCTCGCCGCCGCCGAGGCCGTGTGCGGTCCCGTGGCACTGGAGGCACTGGGCTCGCTCGTCGACAAGTCCCTCGTGGTGGCGTCCGCCACGGACGACGGGGAGATGCGGTACCGGCTGCTGGAGACCGTCGCCGAGTACGCCGCCGAACGGCTCGACGAGACCGGCCGGCGGGCCGAGGCCGAACGCGCGCACCTGACGTACTTCCGGGAGCTGGCCCGCACCACCGAGACGTCGCTGCGCGGCCACGGCCAGCTCGCCGCCATCGCCCGGCTGGAACGCGAGAGCGAGAACATCCGGGCCGCCCTCCACCACGCGGTCGCCGCGCGGGACGAACAGGAGGCGCTGTGCCTGGTGCTGGCCATGTCCTGGTACTGGCAGATGCGCGACCTGCGGATCGTCGCCCGCAACTGGTCGCGCGAGGTGCAGGACCTCGGGCCCGACCCGTTCACCGAACCGGTCCGCCGCGCCGAGCCCCTGTGGGAGCGCTGCGTCGACACCCCGCCGCCCTGGACGGACCAGGTCCGCGACGAGGCGCGGCGCGAGGTGCACCTGATCCACCTCGCCTGCATGGACACCGAGCTGGACGCCTGGCAGACCCCCGAGGCGCAGGCCAAGCTGCGGATCATCGCCCGGACCTACGAGCCGGGCCTCCCGCAGGTCTGCCGCTCCCCGGGCTCCCTGTGGTTCTTCGCCGTCATGCTCACCGGCGACATGGCCCGCCTGCGGACCGTCGTCGACGCCGCGATCCGCACCTGCCGTGAGCACCCCGGCTACCGGTGGGACCTCGCCGCGGGCCTCACGATGCGGGCCAACCTGCTGGCCAACCGCGCCGACTGGGCGGGCGACGCCATCGCCGACGCCGACGAGGCGCTGGAGATCGTCGAGGACCTCGGCGACCTGTGGGGGACCGCCGAGGCGTACTCGGCGCGGGCCGAGGCCCACGAGCGCCAGGGTGCCTACCTGCGGGCCGCCGCCGACTACGAGGCGGGCATCGACCACGCCGAGCGGCTCGGCGCCCACGCCCAGGTGGGCGTGCTCAGGGCCCGGCTCGCCAGCGCCCTGATCGAGGCGGGGCAGGGCGAGCGGGGGGAGAGCCTGCTGCGCCGGGTCATCGCGCAGGGGAGCGGGGTGGGCGAGCACGCCATGCCGTTCGCCCGGCTCATCCTGGCCGGGCGGCTCAGCCTCACCGACCGGGTCCCCGAGGCCCGGGAGGAGCTGCGGCTGCTGCGCGAGGAGTTCAAGATCGCACACTTCGTCGTCTTCGACGCGTTCATCCTCGGTTCCGAGGCCTGGCTGGACGCCCTCGAAGGGCGGACCGAGGAGGCCCTGGAGACGGTCAGGAAGGCGCTGGAACGCGCCGAGGACCCACTCGCCCAGGCCATCGCGCCCCAGATGCGGGCCGCCTACCTGACCACCGCCGCGTTCGCCCTGGCCCGCGCCGACGGCGGACGCCGGGCCGGGGACGCCGCCCGCTGCCTCGGCGCCGCCGACCGGCTCCAGCCGGACCGGCACGTCCCGAGCCACCAGGAGCGGGAGGTGCGGGGAAGAGCGACGGCGCAAGCGCGTGCCGTGCTCGGCGACGCCGCCTACGAGGAGGCGTACGCCGAGGGCGGCCGCCTCTCCCCGCGGGAGGCCGCCGCCCTCGTGTGACGTGTTCCGCCGCGGCGTCAGGTCTTGGTGCGGAACTTGTGGATCGCGACCGGCGCCATCACCGCCGTGATGAGCGCCGACCAGCCGAGCGTCACCCACAGGTCGTGGGCGACCGGCCCGCCCACCATGAGTCCGCGCGCCGCGTCGGCGAGCGTGGACAGCGGGTTGTAGTCGGTGAACGTCTGGAGCCAGCCCGGCATCGACGTGGGCGGCGCGAAGATCGACGAGCCGAACTGGAGCGGGAACAGCACCAGGAAGCCCATCGCCTGCACGGACTGCGCGCTCTTCATCACCACGCCCAGGGTGAGGAACACCCACATGATGGACGAGGCGAACACGGTGGACAGGGCGACCGCCGCGAACAGCCCGGCCCAGTGGTTGATCTCGAAGCCGACCAGGACCGACACGACCATCAGCACGGCCGTCGCGAACAGCATCCGCAGCAGCTCCACGGAGATCTTCGCGAACAGCACCGAGCCGCGCCCGATCGGCAGCGACCGGAAGCGGTCCATGACACCGGAGTTGAAGTCCTGGCTGAACCCGGTGCCTACGCCCTGCGACAGCGTCATGCTCATCATCGCGATCATGCCCGGGATGACGTACTGGACGTACCTGTCCTGCCCGCCGCCCAGGGCCTGCCCGATCGAGCCGCCGAAGACGAACACGAACAGCAGGGTGAAGATGACCGGCATCAGCAGCGCGTCGGCCATCGACTCCGGGTCCTGCCGGATCCACAGCAGGTTGCGGCGGACGAGCGCGCCGGTGTGCCGCAGATGCCCGCGCAGCGGGATCCGCGCGTCGTCGCCGGCGGGACGGGTCTCGGGGGTGACGGTGGCGGCGCTCATACGGCGACCTCCTCGCGGTCGTCGGCGGGCACGGCGTCCTGCGGCGCACTGGCACGGTGGCCGGTGAGCGAGAGGAACACCTCGTCCAGGCTGGGCAGTTCGGTGGTGATGGAGGCGAGGGTGACCCCGCGCGCGGTGACGGCGCCGACGATCGCGGTCAGCTGCTCGTCGCTGAGGACGGGGACGAGCAGCGTGCCCGCCTCGGCGTCGACGGTGGTGCTGGCGAGCCCGGTGATGCCGAGGTCGTCCAGATACCCGGCCAGCGGCCGCAGTTCGAGGGCGTCGGCCGGCCGGATCCGCAGGGTGCGGCCCCCCACCCTCGCCTTGAGCTCGTCGATCCCGCCGCCCGCGATGACCTTGCCGCGGTCCACGACCGTCAGCTCCGAGGCGAGCTGCTCCGCCTCCTCCATGTACTGGGTGGTCAGCAGAACGGTCACGCCGTCCCCGACCATCGCCTTGACCTCGTCCCACACCTCGTTGCGGGTGCGCGGGTCGAGGCCCGTCGTCGGCTCGTCGAGGAACAGCACGGCCGGCCGGCCGATCATGGAGGCCGCCAGGTCGAGCCGGCGGCGCATACCGCCCGAGTAGGTGGAGGCGGGCCGCTTGGCCGCCTCCGTCAGCGAGAAGCGCTCCAGGAGCTCGTCGGCGCGCCTGCGGGCCTCCTTGCGGGGCAGGTCCAGCAGCCGTCCGATGAGGTACAGGTTCTCCCAGCCGGGGAGCTTCTCGTCCACGGAGGCGTACTGCCCGGTCAGGCCGATGACCCGGCGCAGCTGCCGGGGCTGGCGTACGACGTCGTAGCCCGCCACGGTGGCCTGCCCGGAGTCCGGGGTCAGCAGCGTGGACAGGATGCGTACGAGGGTCGTCTTGCCGGCGCCGTTCGGCCCCAGCACGCCCATGACGGTGCCCTCGCGGACCTCCAGGTCCACACCGTCCAGTGCCTTGGTCTCGCCGTAGTGCTTGACCATCCCCCGTACGGAGACGGCGCCGCTCGCGCCGCCCGGCGTGTTGTCGTTTCGCTTCATGGCACCGACAGTGGCAGACCCCACCGACAAACCGCCGACAGCCCGCCTACACCCCGCCCGCAGCGCTGCCGGCGGTGCGGGCCCCGCTCAGGAGGCGGACGGGCCGACCTCGACGCGCGCCGCGACCGGCAGGTGGTCGCTCCCGGTCCTGGGCAGCGTCCACGAGCTCGACGGCTCCACGCCCTTGACCATGATCTGGTCGATCCGGGCCATCGGGAACCGCGCCGGCCAGCTGAACCCCATCCCGGTGCCGGACGCGCCCTGCGTCGAGCGCATCTGGGCGGTGACCGCGTTGAGCGCGCGGTCGTTCATCGTGCCGTTCAGATCGCCGAGCAGAACGATCTTGTCCACCCGCTCGTCGGCGATGGCCTCGCCCAGCGCGTCGGCGCTCTTGTCGCGCTGCCGGGCGGTGAACCCGGCCTCCATCTTCACGCGCACCGAGGGCAGATGGGCGACGTACACGGCGACCTGGCCGGACGGCGTGTCCACCACCCCGCGCATGGCGCGGGTCCAGCCCAGCCGGATGTCGACGGGCCGCACCCCGGTCAGCGGGTATTTGCTCCACAGCCCGACCGTGCCCTGCACCGAGTGGTACGGGTAGGTCGAGGCGAGCGCCTTCTCGTACGTCGGCACCGCCGAGGCCGTCAGCTCCTCCAGGGCCACCACGTCCGCGCCGGACGCGGCGACGTCCCGGGCGGTGCCGGACGGGTCGGGGTTCTCGGCGTTGACGTTGTGCGTGGCGACCGTCAGATCGCCGCCGGTGCCGGTCTTGTCGGTGAGCTGGCCGCCGAAGAGGTTCAGCCAGACGATCGCCGGGACCAGCACGGCGATCAGCGCGGTCGCCGACCGGCGCACCACGCCCAGCACCAGCAGCAGCGGGACGAACACGCCGAGCCAGGGCAGGAACGTCTCGGTGAGACTGCCGAGGTTCCCGATCGCGTTGGGGATCTGCGCGTGCAGCACCATGACCAGGGCCAGCGCGAGCGCCAGGACGGCCGGCACCAGCCCGCGGCGCCACACGCCCGGGTCGCGCCACCAGCCGGAGGCCAGGCGGTGGATCAGGCGTCGAAGCCCGGGCCTGCGGCGCTCGGACCCCGGGCCGCCGTTGTCCGTCTCCGTCACGTACGCCTGTTGCGCCATACCGTCGCCTCACTACCTGCCGTGCAACACCGTCGTCCCCCCGCGCCCAGAGAAAACCCTAGGGGATGATCGGCTCCGTTCCCGCCGTCCTGAAGACGGCCGTACGGGGGCGAGGACGTGGAAGCGGGCCCGGACAGTTCCGCCGCCGCGCGAGGAATGCGCGTTCTGTGACGGAAGGCGCATACGAGCCTAGGGCGTGTCCGCAAAGTCCCGCCTGCCGCCCGGCACGTACTCTCGGAAACGCCCTAGGACCTGGGCGGCCTGACGGGCCGTAGGCCGTTGAGCACGGCGTCGGCCATCTGTTCGGCGAGGCCCTCCGGGAGGTCGGCGTCCGGGCGCATCACGGCACGCACCAGCATCGGGCCGAACACCATGTCGTTCATCACGTCGATCCCGAGGTCCGCGCGCAGTTCGCCGGTCTCCTGGCCGTGCCGCAGGATCGCGTGCTGCCTGCGGCGCCGCGGCTCGATCACGTTCGCCTGGTAGGCGTCCCACAGCTTAGGGCTGCTCTTCATCTGGGCGATGACGTTGTGCAGCAGCACCGACGAGCGGGTCATCAGGCCGCGCTGCCTGGTCTGTTCGAGGAGCGCCACCACGTCGTCGCGCACCGAGGTGCCGGGCAGTTCGGGGTCCGGCGGCTCGGCGGCCCGCACGATGTCGACGAACAGCTCCTCCTTGCCGCTCCAGCGCCGGTAGATGGCGGCCTTGCCGACGCCCGCGGTGCGCGCGATGCGCTCGATGGACAGCTCCGCGAGGGGCACACCGTCCTCCAGGAGCTTCAGCACGCCCTCGGTGATGGCCCGCTCCACGGCCTCGCTGCGGGGCCGGCCCCGGGTGGGGCCGTCCTGCCGGGGACGACTGTCGGCGAGGCTCACTGGGTCGCTCCTTTCCGTGGGCGCTGTGCCGATTCTCCCCCCGGTGCGGACGCCGCCGGAACGACGGCGTCCGCGTGTGCGCGCTATTCGGACGCCACGAGCTCCTTCTCCTCCTCGCCCTCGCGCGGGCCGGCGGGCCGCCCCGGGAGGAACAGGGCCACGACGACCGCCCCGAGCACGGCGATGCCCGCTCCCCACAGCGCGGTGACGTGCATGGCGTGCAGGAACGCGTCGTGGGCCGGCCCCACGAGGGCCTCCCCGCGCGGGCCGAGCTTCTCGGCGACCCCGAGGGTGGCCTCGATGGACTCGCCCGCGGTGTGCCGCACGCCGGCCGGGAGCGCGGTGAGGTGGTCCTCGATGCCGCCCCGGTAGGCGGTGGAGAGCACCGAGCCGAGCACCGCGATGCCCAGCGCGCCGCCGACCTGCCGGAACGTGTTGCTGAGCGCGGACGCGGAACCGGCCTTCTCGCGCGGCAGGGCCTGCATGATGACGACGCTGATCGGCGTCATGATGTGCGCCATCGCGGCACCCATGAGGAAGAAGATGACCTCCAGGAGCCAGATCGGGGTGTCCGCCTCGAAGGTGGCGAAGGAGGCCAGCGTGGCGGCGATGAGGACCATGGCGCCGGTGGTGGTCGCCCGGTTGCCGAACCGGTCGACGAGCAGCCGGGCCCGCGGGGCGAAGATCATCTGGGCGGCGGCGAGCGGCAGCATCAGCAGGCCGGTCTCCAGCGGCGAGTAGCCGCGCACGCTCTGGGTGTAGAAGACGGAGAAGAACGTCACGCCCATGAGGGCGAAGAAGACCAGCGCGATGACGCCGATCGCGGCCGAGAAGACCTTGTTGCGGAAGTACCCGATGTCGATCGACGGGTGGGTGCTGCGCTTCTCGAAGATCACGAAGGCGGCGAGGACCGCGAGGCCGGCGGCGATCGTCACCAGGACCGCAGGATCGGTGAAGTCGGCGAGCTGGCCGCCCTTGATGATGCCGTAGACCAGCAGGACCAGGCCGACCACGGAGAGCACCACGCCGATGGGGTCGATCCGGCCGGGCCGCGGGTCGCGCGAGTCCGGGACGAGCCACAGCATCAGCGCGAGCGCGAGCAGCACGATCGGCACGTTGATCAGGAAGACCGATCCCCACCAGAAGTGGTCGAGGAGCAGACCGCCGGTGATCGGCCCGATGGCGATGGCGAGGCCGACGCCGCCGGCCCAGATGCCGATGGCCTTGGGCTGCTCGTCCCGCTCGAAGACGTTCATCAGCACCGCGAGCGTGGCCGGCATGACGAACGCGGCGCCGAGCCCCATGACGGCGCGGAAGGCGATCAGCTCGCCCGGTGAGCCGGAGAACGCGGCGAGCGCCGAGCCGATGCCGAACACGGCGAGCCCGCCGAGCAGCACCTTCTTGCGGCCGAGCCGGTCCCCGAGGATGCCCGCGCTGAACAGCAGCCCGGCGAAGACGAGGGTGTAGGCGTTGATCGCCCACTCCAGCTCGCTCTGCGTGGCGCCGAGGCCGGTCGGCGCGGGCGTCGAGATGGTCTTGATGGCGACGTTGAGGATGGAGTTGTCCAGCACGACGATCAGGAGGCTGAGCATCAGCACACCGAGGATCGCCCAGCGGCGCCGGTGCACCGCCTCCGGTATGCGGGTGGCTGGGGCGGGAGAAGTCATGGGCCGACCGTACCGTCATAACGATACGGGACCGTCTCGTATCGTAAGTTCTTACCGGAACCTTACGTCACGAAACGGCCACGGGCGCGGGGCGGAACTCACATACGGCGGTCTGGCCCCGCCCGGCACGAAGTGCCACCATGGACCTGATCCGGGGACGCCGTCAGGGCGCCTCGAGATGACATGAAGGAGCCGTTGCCATGACGCAGCTCTCGGCTGCCCAGACGCCTCAGGCGAAGCCCTCCGACGCCGGAAAGGCGCTGTACGGAGGCAAGAGCACCCGCCGCATCACGGTCCGCGACATCGCCCTCGCCAAGGAGCGGGGCGAGAAGTGGCCCATGCTCACCGCGTACGACGCGATGACCGCGTCCGTGTTCGACGAGGCCGGCATCCCGGTCATGCTCGTCGGCGACTCAGCGGGCAACTGCCACCTCGGCTACGAGACCACCGTGCCCGTCACCCTCGACGAGATGACCGTGCTGTCGGCGGCCGTCGTCCGCGGCACCTCCCGCGCGCTGATCGTCGGCGACCTGCCCTTCGGCTCCTACCAGGAGGGCCCGGTGCAGGCGCTGCGCTCGGCGACCCGGCTGGTCAAGGAGGCCGGCGTCGGCGCCGTCAAGCTGGAGGGCGGCGAGCGCTCGCACCGCCAGATCGAGCTGCTGGTCGAGTCCGGCATCCCGGTGATGGCCCACATCGGCCTGACCCCGCAGTCCGTCAACGCCATGGGCTACCGGGTCCAGGGCCGCGGCGAGGAGGCCGCCGCGCAGCTCCTGCGGGACGCCAAGGCCGTCCAGGACGCCGGCGCCTTCGCGGTCGTCCTGGAGCTGGTACCGGCCGAGCTGGCCGCCGAGGTCACCCGCGTCCTGCACATCCCGACCGTCGGCATCGGCGCCGGCCCCGAGACGGACGCCCAGGTCCTCGTGTGGACCGACATGATGGGCCTGACCGGCGGCCGCGTCCCGAAGTTCGTCCAGCAGTACGCCGACCTGCGCCGGGTCATGGGCGACGCGGCGAAGGCCTTCGCCGAGGACGTCGTCGGCGGGACCTTCCCGAGCGAGGCGCACTCCGTCCACTGACGCCCCGCCCCCCGAACCACTGCGGCACCGAGCGCCCCGCCGATCTTCCCCCGTCGGCGGGGCGCTTTTTTGTGCCCGGACCCTCAGGGCCGGGGCTTCGCGCCCCGTTCGCGCAGCATGTCGGCCATCAGGTCGATCTCGGCCTGCTGCCCGTTGACCATCGTCCGCGCCAGTCTCTTCTCCACGCCGACCGCGCACTTGTCCAGGCAGCCCTCGGCCATGTGGATGCCGCCCTTGTGATGGGCCGTCATCAGCTGCAGGAAGAAGACCTCCGCCTGCCTGCCGTTCAGCGTGCCGAGCTTCTTCATCTCCGCGGTCGTCGCCATGCCCGGCATCAGCGAGCCCTCGCCGGCGGAGGGCGCGTCGCCCATGCCCATCCAGGTCATCGGGGCGTCCGCCGACACCTTCGGCAGCTCCCACAGGTCCAGCCAGCCCAGCAGCATGCCGCGCTGGTTGGCCTGCGTCTGCGCGATGTCGTACGCGAGCCGGCGCACGTCCTCGTCGTCCGTGCGGTCGCGCACGGTGTACGCCATCTCCACGGCCTGCTGGTGGTGCACGGCCATGTCCCGCGCGAACCCCGCGTCCGCCGAGCCGGCGTCCGGGACCGAGCCGTCCGAGCCGTCCCCGGCGGCCGCGTACGTGATCGCGCCCGCGGCGACGAGGACGGCCGCCGCCGTCCCCGCCGTCCAGCCGATGTGCCGGCTCACTCCGACAGACCGCCCGTGCACGCCGCACCCGGTTCGGGCGTCTGCTTGCCCTGGACGTAGGTCTCGAAGAACTTCCCGACGGCCGGGTCGTCCGCGCTCTTCACCGTGCGCTGGTGCCCCCACGCGCTCAGCATGATCGGGTCCTTCTGCCGGTCGTCCGGGCTCATCAGCGTGTACGGCGTCTGCTTCACCTTCGCCGCCAGCGCGTCCACGTCGGACTTGGACGCCTTGGACGTGTACGTCACCCACACCGCGCCGTGCTCCAGCGAGTGCACGGCGTTCTCCCGCCGCAGCTCCTTGGTGTAGACGTCGCCGTTGCAGTTCATCCAGGCCCGGTGGTGGTTGCCGCCGACCGGGGGCTCCATCGGGTACGTCACGCTGGTCTCCACGTGCGTGCTGGCCAGCTTCCCCTTCCAGGTGTTCACGCCGTCGTCGCCCGCCACGAACTTCCCGGAGGTCTTGTCGGGCTTCGCGGCCTCGTCGTCGCCGCTCTGGGAGCGGACGAGGACGACCCCGCCGACGACGAGGGCGGCGACGATCACCGCGGAGACGCTGATCGTGATGACGCGGCCGCGGCGCTCGCGGGCCCGCTCGGCCCGCCGCATCTCCTCTATCCGCGCCTTGCGCTCGGCGCTGTTCCTGTTCTTGGCGGAGCCCATGAGGTCATGTCCTTCGGGGGAAAGGGGGCGGTCGGGTCCGCTGATCGTAATGGGGAAGGGGTGGCCGGACGTAGGGAGGTGACGACAACGGCCGGATCACGGGCGGCCGCCACTGTTCCGCCGTTCTCCCGGCAGACGTTTTCCGGCAGATATTTGGAACGCGGGATGCGCATTATCTACGCTGGCCGGCATGCGGCTGTTGCGCTCCACCGATCTGGCCCTGCGCCTGCTGATGCGGCTCGCCGTCCTCGGGGACGCCACGCCGACGACCCGCGAGGTCGCGGCCGACATGGAGGTGCCCTACACGCACGCCGCCAAGGTGGTCGCCGAGCTCCAGCACCAGGGCCTCGTCGACGCCCGCCGGGGACGCGGCGGCGGGCTCACCCTCAGCGAGCGGGGCCGCACCGCGTCCGTCGGCGCGGTCGTCCGCGCCTTCGAGGGCGACGGCGACGTCGTGGAGTGCGAGGGCGAGAACCCCTGCCCGCTCAGCCCCGGATGCCGGCTGCGCGGGGCGCTGCGGCGGGCCCAGGAGGCGTTCTACGCCTCGCTGGACCCGCTCACCCTGGCCGACGTCACGGCGGACCCCACCGGACCGCTGCTGCTCCAGATCGGCACCGGCCGGCCGGCCTGACGCCCGGGCGGCTCAGCCCGCCTGCGCCAGCCACAGGTCGGGGCCGAACACCTCGTAGTGGATGTCCGCCGCCGCCACGCCCTTGCCGAGGAGCTGCGCCCGCACCGCCCGCATGAACGGCAGCGGGCCGCAGAGGTAGGCGTGGGTGCCCTCGGGGACGTCCACCTCGGCCAGGTCGACCAGACCCGTGCGGTGGGACCCGTCGGCGGGGTCGGCGCCTGTCTCGTACCAGAAGCGGACCGTGGCGTCCGCCAGCTTCCCGGCGTACCCCTCGTGGTCGGCGCGCAGGGCGTGCGCGGCGGGGGAGCGGTCGCCGTGCACGACCAGTACCGGGCCCTCGTGCCCGGCGTCCACGAGCTCGCCGAGTATGGCGGTCATCGGGGTCACGCCGATGCCGGCGGACGCCAGCAGCAGCGGCGCGTCCGTGCCGGCCAGCACGAGATCGCCGTACGGCGCCGAGAGGTCCAGCCGGTCGCCGGGACGCACGTGCGCGTGCAGGTGCCCCGAGACCTCGCCGTCCGGTCCGGCCTCGCCCCGCACCCGCTTGACGCTGAACTGGCGCAGCGCTGAGCCGGGAGTCCCCGAGAGGCTGTACTGGCGGATCTGCCGGGCCCCGTCCGCCAGCTCCACCTGCACGGAGACGTACTGGCCCGCCCGGAAGTCCGGCACCGGGCGGCCGTCGGCCGGGCGCACCCGGAAGGTGGCCACGTCCTCGGTCTCCTCGACGCGCTCCACGACCTCCCAGGAACGCCAGGCGGATCCGCCGCGCTCCTCGTACAGCCGCCTCTCGATCGCGGTCAGGGCGTTCGCCATCAGCCAGTACACCTCGTCCCAGGCGGCCGCGACCTCCGGGGTGACGGCCTCGCCGAGCACCTCGGCGATCGCGGCGAAGAGGTGCTCGTGGACGAGCGCGTACTGATCGGGCGCCACCCCGAGCGAGGCGTGCTTGTGCGCGATACGGCTCAGCATCGCGTCCGGCCGCTCGTCGGGGTGGTCCACCATGTGCGTCGCGAAGGCGGCGATCGATCCCGCCAGGGCCTGCCGTTGGGTGCCGGCCGCCTGGTTGCCGCGGTTGAACAGGTCGCGCAGCAGCTCGGGACGGGCGGCGAAGAGGCGGGCGTAGAAGCGCTCGGTGATCTCACCGATGGCCCCGCCGACGACGGGGAGGGTGGCGCGCACGGTGGCGGCGGACTGCTCGGACAGCATCGGGTCTCCTCAGGCTCGACCGGGCGGTGCGGAGGTGACCGCCCGCCCCTATTAAAACTTGCATCTGAGATGCAAATTAAAGCGGGGTCGGTCCGGCGGGGGCGGCCATTACGGATGTCGGGCCGAGCAGGCAATATGGGCGGCAGAGCGGTTCACCCGGCACCGTGGCGGCACCCCTGCCGGCCGCCGGGCGTTCAGCCCGGATCTGGTTCGA
Organism: Streptomyces sp. NRRL WC-3605; assembly: GCF_001509795.1. Taxonomy (GTDB): domain Bacteria; phylum Actinomycetota; class Actinomycetes; order Streptomycetales; family Streptomycetaceae; genus Streptomyces; species Streptomyces viridochromogenes. The sequence continues at coordinate 71,077 of NZ_LLZN01000127.1, forward strand.
CGATCAAGGTCCGCAACGCGCCGGAAACGGTGGTGTGGTGGGATGCTCAGGTGCCCGACCGCCTCCCGCAGCACCGGGGACAGGCGGCCTGACCAGCAAGGATGGGGAAGCGGAAGATGGACAAGCAGCAGGAGTTCGTGCTCCGGACGTTGGAGGAGCGCGACATCCGGTTCGTACGGCTGTGGTTCACGGACGTGCTGGGCTTCCTCAAGTCCGTGGCCGTGGCCCCCGCCGAGCTGGAGCAGGCCTTCGACGAGGGCATCGGCTTCGACGGCTCCGCGATCGAGGGCTTCGCCCGCGTCTACGAGTCCGACATGATCGCCAAGCCCGACCCGTCGACGTTCCAGATCCTCCCCTGGCGCGCCGAGGCCCCCGGCACGGCCCGGATGTTCTGCGACATCCTCATGCCCGACGGCTCCCCGTCCTTCGCGGACCCGCGCTACGTCCTCAAGCGCGCCCTCGCCCGCACCTCCGACCTGGGCTTCACGTTCTACACGCACCCGGAGATCGAGTTCTTCCTGCTGAAGGACAAGCCGGTCGACGGCAGCCGCCCCACCCCGGCCGACAACTCCGGCTACTTCGACCACACCCCGCAGAACATCGGCATGGACTTCCGCCGCCAGGCGATCACCATGCTCGAGTCCATGGGCATCTCGGTCGAGTTCTCCCACCACGAGGGCGCCCCCGGCCAGCAGGAGATCGACCTCCGCTACGCCGACGCGCTCTCCACCGCCGACAACATCATGACGTTCCGCCTGGTCATGAAGCAGGTGGCGCTGGAGCAGGGCGTCCAGGCGACCTTCATGCCGAAGCCGTTCTCCGAGCACCCGGGCTCCGGCATGCACACCCACCTCTCGCTCTTCGAGGGCGACCGCAACGCGTTCTACGAGTCGGGCGCCGAGTACCAGCTCTCCAAGGTCGGCCGCTCCTTCATCGCGGGCCTGCTGCGGCACGCCGCCGAGATCTCCGCGGTCACCAACCAGTGGGTGAACTCCTACAAGCGCATCTGGGGCGGCTCCGAGCGCACCGCGGGCGCCGGTGGCGAGGCCCCCTCGTACATCTGCTGGGGCCACAACAACCGCTCGGCCCTGGTCCGCGTCCCGATGTACAAGCCCGGCAAGACCGGCTCGGCCCGTGTCGAGGTCCGCTCCCTGGACGCCGGCACCAACCCGTACCTCGCCTACGCGGTCCTGCTCGCCGCCGGCCTCAAGGGCATCGAGGAGGGCTACGAACTCCCGCCCGGCGCCGAGGACGACGTGTGGGCCCTCTCCAACGCCGAGCGCCGCGCGATGGGCATCGAGCCCCTCCCGCAGAACCTCGGCGAGGCCCTGACCCTCATGGAGAACAGCGACCTCGTCGCCGAGACCCTCGGCGAGCACGTCTTCGACTTCTTCCTGCGCAACAAGAAGTCGGAGTGGGAGGAGTACCGCTCCGAGGTCACGGCCTTCGAGCTGCGGAAGAACCTGCCGGTGCTGTAGGGGCGCGTCAGGGCGGTTCTTCTGCAGTTTCGGCGAGTGGGGCCGACGGTCGCAGACCGTCTGCCCCACTCCGTCGAGCGAGCCCCGGGCCGTCCCTGGGCCGTGGCGTCCATGTCCGCCGCGCCACTGTACGAACGACCTGGACGCCATGGTCCACGTCTGATCGGCTCTGCCCGGGGCGACGGTGGACGGGAGCTGGGGGAGTGGTGGGTGAGGCGAGCGTGAGGGTCCACGTCGCGTTTCATGGCCACGCTGCGTTCACCAGGCACGCTCCCGCCCCGCCAAGGCCGGGCCGAGGCGCACCCTGTGCTCGAACTCGCCGAGGTTCTCGCGGGCGGCGCGTGAGCGTCCGGGAGCGGGTGGGCGCAACAGTCCTTGCCCTGCCGGGTGTCGCGGCCTTCCACGATGGCGATGGCGGCGAGGGAGCAGCCCAGGACCAGCCGAAGGTGGCGTTGAGGGGGCCGAACAGGAGCAAGGCCCCCGTTGACGCCCCGCGAGTGGTTCCGGATGTCTCACCGGCTACGCATCGGTGACGTCGGTCGCCGCCGGGTGGAGGGAGTCGATGTCCTTCATGAAGCTCAGCATCCGGGCGTTGACGAGGTCGGGGTGGTCGATCTGCGGCCCGTGTCCGGTTGCGGCGACGATCTCGGCTCGGGCGCCGGGAATCACCCGAGGGACGCGTTCGAGCTGCCGCTTCGGGTGCACCAGCAGGCTGCGCTTACCCATGATCAGGTGGAACGGCGTCCGGATGGAGCCCAGCTCGGCGTCGGACAACGGCAGTGGAGCGGGACGGCGTATCCGGAAGGCCTTCACGCCGGCCTGGATCCAGGCGCGCAGGTCCGGGTCGGATATGACCGGCTGTTCCAGCCACTTGGCCAGGGGTGGACGCAGCCGCTTGGGGGCGAAGGTGGCGAAGAGGCTGGCGAAGATCCAGACGAAGAAGCGAAGCCCGACCTTCTCCAGCCCGCCCGGGTCGAGGGCGGTGACCGAGGCGAGCCGTTCGGGTCGGCGGTGGGCCTGGTTGATGACGAGCCAGCCGCCGTAGGAGGAGCCGACGAGGTGGACCTTGCCGAGGCCGAGGGCGTCGAGGGCCTCGTCCATCCACTGGGCGGCCCGCTCGGGTTGCCACATCGGCTCGCGGTGGACGCTGCGGCCCGGGTCGCCAGGGGTGTCAAGGGCGTAGACAGGGCGGTCGGCGCTGAGCGCGGCCGTGTTGGGGTACCACATCGCGGAGCAGCCGCCCGAGCCATGGACCAGGACGACCGGCGTGCGGGACTCGGCCACCGGGTCGGCGGGGCCGTACCTGTAGACGTGAGTCGTCCCAAAGGTCGTCTCCACGTCGGTCTCGGAGTGGATCGGTGCGCCCTTGGCGTAGAGCACCTCGCAGGCGGCGAAGTAGCGGTCGCGCAGCTGGTCGTTGACATAGCGGCCGATGTCGTGGCGGGTTCGGGGCGTTTTCTCGGGCATGGGGTACCTCCGTGAGATCCACTTTTCGTAATACGAACGTACCATAATGATGGTACAGCGGTACCATGAAAAGGTGCCGTCGAGCTGAACCGGACGGCGAACAGCAGCCATCACCCCGATCACGGCCGGAGACACCACGGATGCCCAAGCGCGTGGACCACGATGAACGACGCACTCAGATCGCTGAAGCACTCATTCAGGTCGCAGGGCGCCAAGGCCTGCACGCGGTCGGCATGCGCGACGTCGCCGCCGAGGCGGGCGTCTCACTGCGCCTGGTGCAGTACTACTTCGAGACCAAGGAGAAGCTGCTCTTCCATGGCCTCCAGCACCTGACCGACCGCTTCACCGCACGCGTTGACGCCCGCCTCGCCGCTGCCGGCCGGGACCCGGGCCCCCGCGCGACCATCGAGGCACTGCTGCTGGCCTCACTGCCAACCGATGCCGAGAGCCGCATCTTCCACCTTCTCTACAGCTCCTACTCGATCCTGTCCGTGACCGACGAGGCCCTCGCCGCCCAGCCGTTCATCGACAAACCTGACGCCGCCGAGAACGCCCTCACCAGACTGATCCAACAGGCACAGGAGACGGGCCAAGCCGATGCTGGAGCCGACGCCCGCACGGAGGCGATCAGCCTGCTTGCCATGACGGCAACCATGGGCACCAGCATCCTCGTAGGGCAGCGGACGCCGGAGTCTGCCATCGCAGCGCTCCAGTACCACCTCGACAGGATCTTCAACAGCAGCCGGACCGCGCCTACGGCCCGGTGACACACGCGGGCCGTACCCAGCATCAATGCCCTCGACCAGCAAGACGTCCCCGTCGATGTGGTCGGCCCGAAGCCGCCTGCTTCCTTCGTTCGCCCCAGTACGACGACTCGAACGTAGCCACCCGCCTTGCGGCGGCCAAGAACTCGGCGCTCGGTGCCCTTCAGCGCGGCAGCCCTGCGGCGTAGATCCAGTCGAAACCGTCGTACCCCGCTCCGTCGAGGTGCTCCGCCCGGGTCAGTCCAGCGCGAACAGCCACGCGTTGAGAGGCGATGTTGTCGGGCCTCACCCGGGCGATCAGAGGGAGGCCGGGAACGTGGCGGAGCGCCCAGGCGGCGACGGTCGTTGCGGCCTCACTGGCGAAGCCCTGGCCCCAGGCCGAAGGGGCGAAGCGGTAGAAAAGATTGAGGACCTTCATGCCTTGCAGTTCCATGGGCTTGATCCCGCAGAAGCCCAACTGCAAGGCGGAGCCGTGGCGCCGGACGACCCAGTACCCGTACCCGCACTGCTGCCACTGATCATTCCAGCGGCGATACAGTTCCCCGGCTTCGTCGAGCCCAGTGAGAGCGTCGGAGGGGTTGTGTAGACAGGCCTCAGGGTCACGGTGGATGGCCAAGATTGCGTCGATGTCGGCTTCGGTCGGACGCTGCAACGACAATCGGGACGTGTGCAGATGCTCGCTCGCAAGGCTCTGGTCACTCATGTGAAGATCGTAGAGCTGCGTCACACGGCCCTCCCCAGGTCCCGAGTGGCAAACATGCGGCGTAGCCGCCTGGGAGGCCGTGTGAGGGTCTCCCATGCCGTCGTCTCTGACGGCCGTTCGATCTCAGGCCAGCGCTGCGTCAACGACGATCGCGTGAGGTCGCTCCGGGCCGCCGTCACTTCCTGCGCAACAAGAAGGCGGAGTGGGAGGAGTACCGCTCCGAGGTCACGGCCTTCGAGCTGCGGAAGAACCTGCCGGTGCTGTAGGGCGGGTCAGGTCGTTCTGCGATCGGCGGGGGTGCCTCCGCCGGTCGGTCTCTCGCCGGCCGCCGGTTTCGTGCTGCGCGTTCTGTCAGGGGTTCTAAGGGCCGTCTAAGGCTCGCTCATTAGGAAGGAGGCGTCAGATGAGCGATGTAACCCCTATGCAGGAGGCCAGAGATGGCAGTCGACGCAGCGCCGTCCGGGGAAGTGCCGGCCGGTCGGTTGGCGGGCCGGTGGGTGCCGTGGTTGGTGATCGGCCTGTGGCTGGTGCTGGCGGTGGGCATGGTGCCGTTGAGCGGGAAGTTGAGTTCGGTCACGACCGACAGCGCCGCCGACACCCTGCCGGCCGGCGCCGAGTCCACCAAGGTCGCGGTACTGGAGGACAGTCTCCCCGACGGTGACGACAACGTGTTCGTCTTCGTGTACCACCGCGCCGGCGGAATGACCGACGCCGACCGTGCGACGGTCGAGCGGCACTACGACACCCTCGCCGAGCGGTACCCGCCGAAGGAGGCGGCCCAGGTCGGCGACGACGAGGGCCCACCGACGAGCCCTTCCGCCGACGGCGAGGCGATGATGTTCACCCTCGACGTGAGCACGGACTACGGCCCACCGGAGGAGATCGTCGGCCCGTTGCGGGACGCCGCGAAGGACCGCCCCTCCGGTCTGGAACTCGACGTGACGGGCCCGGGCGCGATCGACGGCGACATGGACGCCGTCTTCGACGGCATCGACGTGCAGGTCCTCCTGACCACCATCGTCGTCGTCACGCTCCTGCTCATCCTCACCTACCGCAGCCCGGTGCTGTGGATCATCCCGCTGGTGGCCGTCGGCGCGGCCGCGCTGACCTCGATGGGGACCGTCTACCTGCTCGTCAAGGGCTTCGGCATCGTGGTCGACGACCAGAACTCGGCGCTGCTGACGATCCTGGTGTTCGGCGTCGGCACGGACTACGCGCTGTTGCTCATCGCCCGATACCGGGAGGCGCTGCACCACCACGAGAACGTCCGGGTCGCGATGGTCCACGCGCTGCGCTCCGCGGCGCCGGCCATCGTCGCGTCCGCGGCCACCGTGGTCGCCGGCCTGCTCTGCCTGCTCGTCGCGGACCTGAACAGCACCAGCGGGCTGGGTCCGATCGGTGCGGCCGGCATCCTGTGCGCGCTGGTGGCCATGCTGACGCTGTTCCCTGCGCTGCTCGTCGTGCTCGGCAGGCGGATCTTCTGGCCGGCCGTCCCGCGGTTCAGCACGACCGTGGAGGAGAAGCCGGGGCCATGGGGACGGCTCGGCACCGCCATCGGCCGACGCCGGTGGACGGCGACGCTCGGCTCGCTCGGAGTCCTCGGCGTGCTCGCCCTCGGGCTGGCGGCCAACACCGGTGTCCTGCGGGAGCAGGACCAGTTCCTGTCCGCGCCGGAGTCGGTCACCGGCTTCACCGTCCTCCGCGAGCACTTCCCGGAACTCGGCGGCCAGCCGATGACGGTCTTCACGCGGCCGTCGCACCAGGAGCGGGTGCTCGACGTCGTCAAGGACACCCCCGGTGTGGCCCTGGCCGTCCCGGAGCAGACCAGCGGTGACTGGGCCGGCATCTCCGTGTTCCCGAAGGACGCGCCGGACACCGTCGCGGAGTACGACACGATCAAGCGGGTGCGCACCGCCGTGCACGCGGTGAGCGGGGCGGAGGCGATCGTCGGCGGGCCGAGTGCCGAGAACCTCGACACCGAGGTGACCACCGAGCGCGACGAGAGGCTGGTGATCCCGCTGGTGCTCGCCGTCGTCCTGATCGTCCTCGGGCTGCTGCTGCGTGCGATCCTGGCCCCGCTGGTCCTGATGGCCACCGTGATCGTCTCGTTCGCCGCGGCCTTCGGCGGCAGCGTGTTCGTCTTCGACACGATCCTCGGGTTCAAGGGCGTCGACTCCTCGGTGCCGCTGCTGGCCTTCCTGTTCCTCGTCGCGCTCGGCGTCGACTACAACATCTTCCTGGCCAGCCGGGCCCGGGAGGAGACCGTGCGCCTCGGCACCGCAGGGGGCATGCTCAGAGCCCTCTCCGCCACCGGTGGCGTCATCACCTCGGCGGGCCTCGTCCTGGCGGCGACGTTCGCGGTCCTCGTCACCCTTCCGCTGGTGATGCTGGTCGAGGTCGGGTTCCTGGTCGCCTTCGGCGTGCTGCTCGACGCCCTGCTGGTGCGGTCGGTCCTCGTACCCGCGCTCACCCTGCTGATCGGCCGGCGGTTCTGGTGGCCGAGCCGCCTGTCCCGTCCGGCGGCGGAGCGGCCGGACGTCCGGCGGTCGCCCGCCGACGAGGAGGAGGCCGCGCTGCAGCGGTGAGCGCGGCGGCCGTGGCGAGATCCGGGAGGGGGTTCCAGGCCCGTCCCGGATCTTCGCGGATCAGCGCACCTCGGTGTCCTCCCCGGCGGTGCGCCGCGCGATCGGGGCGGGCGGGGCCGTGGCCGGAAGGTCGATCCGGAGCAGCGCGCCACCCCGTGCGGAGCGGGCGACGCCGGCCCGGCCGCCGTGGGCGTCGACGACCCGCTGCACGATCGACAGCCCCAGACCGGATCCCGGCAACGCCCGTGCGCTGTCGGCACGGTAGAACCGGTCGAAAACCCGCGGTACGTCGGCGGCGTCGATGCCCGGCCCGGCGTCGTCGACCTCGAGCACCGCCGACGCGCCCTCGGCACGGAGCCGGACCCGGACCGGCTGGTCCGCGGGGGACCACTTGCCGGCGTTGTCGACGAGGTTGAGCACCGCCCGCTCGAGCGCGGCGGGGCGCCCGCTCACCCACACGGAGGTCACGTCGAGCGCGACCTCGACGTCGGGCACGCGGGAACGCGCCCGGGCCACCGCGGCCACCACCACGTCCGCGAGGTCGAGCACCTCGGTGTTCTCGTCGCTGACGTCGCCGCGCGCCAGGTCCGTCAGCTCGGCGGCGAGGGTGCCCAACTCGGCCACCTGGGCGCCGAGATCGTTGAGCAGCCGGGTCCGGCTCTCCGCCGGCAGCGCGCTGTCCAGGGTGCCGCGCCGGTCGAGCCGGATCAGCAGCTCGACGTTGAGGCGCAGGCTGGTCAGCGGGGTCTTGAGCTCGTGGGCGGCGTCCTCGGCGAGCAGCCGCTGGGCCCGCCGGGAGTCCCGGAGCGCGGCGAGCATGTCGTTGATCGACCGGATCAGCCGCCGGATCTCCCCACCGCCCTCGTCCGGGATGCCGGCGTCGAGGTCCCGGGTGTCCGCGACACGTACCGCGGCGGCGGTCAACCGGTCGATCGGTGCCAGCGCGGTCCGCGCCACGGTCCGCCCGACGATCGTGCCGACGGCCATGCAGAGCAGTCCGATCAGCAGCATGCCGAACCCGAACCGGTTGACCGGGCTGTCGTCGAGGGGGCGGGCCACCTGGACCGCGCCGTCGCCCGCCCGCAGCGTGTAGACGAGGTAGCCGTCCTCGTCACCGTCGTCCGCCTCCATCAGGTCGGCCGACGCGCCCCGCGCCACGCGCCCGGCCCGCTCGCTGACGGGGGGCAGCGTGGGTTGGCGGGCCGGCGTGCGGACCGAGCCGTCGGGCAGGACGACCCGCACCAGCCGACCGGATCCGGGATACGGCGGTAGCGGGACCCGGGCGAGGCCGGCGCGCTCCGAGTCGGTCGCCAGGACGCGGGAGTCGGCGCGCAGCTGATCCCCGACGCTGTCCCGCAGCTCCCGGTCCAGTAGCTCGCTGGCCACCTGGAAGGCCAGGAACACGCTGACCGCGATGGCCGTCGCCGCGATCACCGTCAGCCTGGTCCGCAGGGACCGCAGGCGCCACCATCGGGTGAGCCGGCGCGGTTCCCGGCCGTTGGGCCCGCTCATGGCGGAGTCTCCCGCATCGTGTATCCCAGGCCGCGCAGCGTGTGGATCAGTCGCGGCTCACCCTCGGCCTCCATCTTGCGGCGCAGGTAACTCACGTACACCTGGAGGTTGTTGGCGGTGGCGCTCATGTCGAAGCCCCAGATCGCCTCGAACAGCGCGTCGCGGGTCAGGACCCGGGTCGCGTTGCGCATGAGGACCTGCAGGAGCGAGAACTCGGTCCGGGTCAGGCGCAGCGCCCGCCCGCCGCGCCACGCCTCGAACCTGTCGGGATCGAGCTGGACGTCGGCGAACGACAGGATCTGCGACTCCCCGTCGGCCGGCGAGCGCCGGCGCAGCAGGGCCCGCACCCGGGCCAGCAGCTCCTCGGTGGCGAACGGCTTGGGCAGGTAGTCGTCGGCGCCCGCGTCCAGCCCCGTGACCCGGTCGGAGACCTGGTCACGGGCGGTCAGCATCAGCACCGGCAGGTCCCGGCCCGCCGCCCGCAACCGCCGGCAGGTCTCCAGCCCGCCGAGGCGGGGCATCATCACGTCGAGGATCAGCAGATCCAGGGTGTCACCGTCGGCCCCGCCCACCCCGTCGAGCACGGCGAGACCGTTGGCGACGGTGCGGGTGTCGTAGCCCTCGACCTGGAGCACCCGCTCCAGGGACTCACGGATGGCCGCTTCATCATCGGCGATCATGATCCGCACGCCGGCCCGCCCCCCTTCCGGTCGGTGTTTTTGCGGCTCATTGTCGCCGCTCGACCTGAGACGAGGCTTAGAGCCCGGCAATCGCCGGGTGGTGGGGACCGAGGCCCCTCGGGCGGTCCCGAGGGGCCGGCGATCGCGGACCGCCGGCCCCGGCGTGCTACTCCGACTCGGCCGCCAGTTCCGACAGCACCGCGTGCAGCGGCTGGGTCGCGCGGCGGCGGTACTCCTGGACGGACCAGCCGTTGCCGTCGGGGTCCTTGAAGTACATGAAGGTGGCGCCGTCGTCGGGGGAGTACTGCACCGGTTCGGACACGTCCAGGCCCCGCTCGCGCAGCTCCGCGTATGCCGCCTTGATGTCGGCCACGCAGAGCTGGAGGCCCTGGTAGGAGCCGGGCTGGGGGACGGTCTCGCCCTTGGTCAGGTCCCAGATGCTGTCGCCCAGGGCGATCGAGCAGCCGGACCCGGGCGGGGTCAGCTGCACGATGCGCATGCCCGGCATGACCTCCTGGTCGATGTCCACGTGGAAGCCGACCTTGTCGCGGTAGAAGTCACGGGCGCGGTCGATGTCGGTCACGGGCAGCGGGATCACTTCGAGGGTGAAGTCCATCAGCGGTCCTCCGGGGTCGACGGCGGCGGGTCTGCCTGAACGGCTCACCCTTACCGAAGCCGAAATCCGCACGGGGCGCCACCGAAACGCCCGGACCGGACACACCCGCCCGCCGGCCATCGCGCGGACCGGACACCCCCGCCCGCCGGCCATGGCGCGGGACGCGTCGGCGCCGACGGCCGGGACTGCGGCTAGGCTCGATCACGTGCGGCCTTGATCGGACGCGTCGACCCCTCAGACGCGTCCACCCCGAGACGCGTCCACCCCAAAGACGCGTCCACCCTGAGACGCGTACACCCCTGATCGGAACGGGAGGGCGAGCATGACGGCGCCGGGACGCAGGAGCAGTACGTTCACTCGGCTGCTGCGGCACGGTTTCACCGACCCGTCGGCCGCCGAACGCCTCCTGGACAGCCCCGACCTCACCCCCCTCAGGAACGACCCCGTCCTCCTGGAGGCCCTGGGCGCCACCGCCGACCCCGACCTGGCGCTGAACGGCCTCGTCCGGCTCACCGAGGCCCAGCCGACCCCCGCCGACCGGCGCGAGCTGCTCGACACCCTGATAGCGGCCAAGCCGCTGCGCGACCGGCTGCTCGGCGTGCTCGGCGCCTCCGCCGCCCTCGCCGACCACCTCGCCCGGCACCCCGGCGACTGGCAGGTCCTGGTCACCTACGAGCCCCGCGACCTGCACCCCGACGTGGAGGAGTTCGAACGGGCCCTCGCCGAGGCCGGCGACCCCGTCGCCCTGCGCGTCGCCTACCGGCGCTGCCTGCTCTCCATCGCCGCCCGGGACGTGTGCGGCACCACCGACCTCGCCCAGACCGCCGCCGAGCTCGCCGACCTCGCCACCGCCACCCTGCGCGCAGCCCTCGCCCTCGCCACCGCCGACGCCCCGCAGGACGCCGAGCAGTGCCGGCTCGCGGTGATCGCGATGGGCAAGTGCGGCGGCCACGAGCTCAACTACGTCTCCGACGTCGACGTCATCTTCGTGGGCGAGAGCGCCGACGGCGCCGACGAGGGCAAGGCCCTGCAGGCCGCCACCCGGCTCGCCTCGCACATGATGCGGATCTGCTCCGAGACCACCGTCGAGGGCTCCATCTGGCCCGTCGACGCCAACCTGCGCCCCGAGGGCCGCAACGGCCCCCTGGTGCGCACCCTCAGCAGCCACCTCGCCTACTACCAGCGCTGGGCCAAGACCTGGGAGTTCCAGGCGCTGCTCAAGGCCCGCCCGGTCGCGGGCGACCTGGAGCTGGGCGCCGAGTACGTCGCCGCGCTGCGGCCCCTGGTGTGGAAGGCCGCCGAGCGCGACAACTTCGTCGCGGACGTGCAGAAGATGCGCCGCCGCGTCGTCGAGAACATCCCGGTGTCCGAGGTCGACCGGCAGCTCAAGCTCGGCCCCGGCGGCCTGCGGGACGTCGAGTTCGCCGTGCAGCTGCTCCAGCTGGTGCACGGCCGCGACGACGCCGCCCTGCGCAGCGGCACCACCCTGGACGCCCTCCAGGCCCTCGCCGCCGGCGGCTACGTCGGCCGGGCGGACGCCGCGCAGCTCGACGCCGCCTACCGCTTCCTGCGTTCCATGGAGCACCGCATCCAGCTGCACCGGCTGCGACGCACCCACCTGGTCCCCGAGGACGACGCCGACCTGCGCCGCATCGGCCGCTCCCTCGGTCTGCGCGCCGACCCGGTCGCCGAGCTGACCCGCGAGTGGAAACGGCACAGCAGCGTCGTACGGCGGCTGCACGAGAAGCTCTTCTACCGGCCGCTGCTGGACGCCGTCGCCCAGCTCGCCCCCGGCGAGGCCCGGCTCAGCGCGGGCGCGGCCCGGGAACGGCTCATCGCCCTCGGCTACGCCGATCCCGCCTCGGCGCTGCGGCACCTGGAGGCGCTGGCCTCCGGGGTGACCCGCGCGGCGGCGATCCAGCGCACCCTGCTGCCCGTCCTGCTGGGCTGGTTCGCGGACTCCGCCGACCCGGACTCCGGGCTGCTGAACTTCCGCAAGGTCTCCGACGCGCTCGGCAAGACCCCCTGGTACCTGCGGCTGCTGCGCGACGAGGGCGCCGCCGCCGAGAACCTCGCCCGGGTCCTGTCGGCGGGCCGGCTCGCCCCCGACCTGCTGATGCGTGCACCGGAGGCCGTCGCGCTGCTCGGCGACGGCGACGGCGGCACGGGTCTGGAGCCCCGCACGCGGGCCCATCTGGACCAGGAGGTCCTGGCGGCGGTGCGCCGCGCCGACAACGCCGCCCAGGCCGTCACGGCGGCCCGTGGCGTCCGGCGCCGCGAGCTGTTCCGCACGGCGGCCGCGGACATCGTGGACTCCTACGGCACCGAGACCAAACCGGCCGAGGCCGACCAGGGCGCCCTCGTGGACCGGGTCGGCGCAGCGGTCTCCGACCTCACGGCGGCGACGCTGGCCGGCACCCTGCGCGCAGTCGTCCGCGAGGGCTGGGGCGACACCCTGCCCACCCGCTTCGCGATCATCGGCATGGGCCGCTTCGGCGGGCACGAGCTGGGCTACGGCAGCGACGCGGACGTCCTGTTCGTGCACGAGCCGCGCGACGGAGTCGACGACCAGGAGGCCGGCGCCGCGGCCAACCGCGTCGTGGCGGAGATGCGGCGGCTGCTCCAGATCCCCAGCGCCGACCCGCCGCTGCTGATCGACGCCGATCTGCGCCCCGAGGGCAAGTCCGGGCCGCTGGTGCGCACCCTGAATTCGTACGCGGCCTACTACCGGCGCTGGTCGCTCGGGTGGGAGTCGCAGGCGCTGCTGCGGGCCGAGCCGGTCGCGGGCGACGACGATCTCGCCGGACGGTTCGTCGAGCTGATCGACCCGCTGCGCTATCCCGCGCGAGGGCTCGACGAGGAGGCCGTACGGGAGATCCGGCGGCTGAAGGCGCGCATGGAGTCCGAGCGCCTGCCGCGCGGCGCCGACCCGAAGCTGCACACCAAGCTGGGCCCCGGCGGGCTCTCGGACGTCGAGTGGACCGTCCAGCTGCTTCAGCTGCGGCACGGCGCCGAGGAGCCCGGACTGCGCACCACCCGCACCCGCGAGGCCCTGTCCGCGGCCCGTGCGGCCGGGCTCATCGGCGAGGAGGACGCCGGGATCCTGGACGAGGCGTGGGTGCTGGCGACCCGCGTGCGCAACGCCGTGATGCTGGTGCGCGGACGCGCCGGCGACACCTTCCCGTCGGACCCGCGCGAGCTGGCGGCGGTCGGCCGGTACCTGGGGTACGAGCCCGGTCACGTGGGCGACATGCTGGACGACTACCGCCGTACGGCCCGGCGGGCACGCGGCGTGGTGGACGAGCTGTTCTACGGCGGGTGAGCGCCGGCTAGGGGGTGTCAGACACCCCCTAGGGGCCCGACCGCGTGCGGGCCGGCACCGGGGGGTCCGCCTCGGCCGCCGCGGGGACGGGCTCCGCGCCGGGGGCCCGCGACGGTCGTGCCGGCGTCCCGGTGCGTCCGGGGACGGGAACCGCCTGGGGCAGCCGGTAGGGGAGCGCCCCGTACCAGAGGCGGGCCACCGTGAACCCGAAGGCCAGGCAGATCAGGCCGCCGACCGCGTCGAGCCAGAAGTGGTTGGCCGTCGCGACGATCACGACGAGGGTCGCCACGGGATAGAGCAGCCCGAGGATCCGGACCCACGGGGTCCGCGCCAGGATGAAGATCGTCAGTCCGCTCCACACCGACCAGCCGATGTGCATGGACGGCATCGCGGCGTACTGGTTCGACATGTTCTTCAGGTCGCCGGAGGCCATCGAGCCCCACGTGTCGTGAGCGAGGACCGTGTCGATGAAGCCGGTGTTCGTCATCAGCCGCGGGGGAGCGAGCGGATACAGGTAGTAACCGACCAGGGCCACACCGGTGGTGGCGAAGAGGACCAGGCGGGTCGCCGCGTAGCGGCCGGGGTGCCGACGGTACAGCCAGACCAGCACCGCGAGCGTCACCACGAAGTGCAGCGTGGCGTAGTAGTAGTTCATCCCGACGATCAGCCAAGTCACGCCGTTGACCGTGTGGTTGACGGACTCCTCGACGGCGATGCCGAGGCTGTGCTCGAGCCGCCACAGCCAGTCGGCGTTGCTCAGCGCCTCGGCGCGCTGCTCCGGGACGGCGTTGCGGATCAGGGAGTACGTCCAGTAACTCACCGCGATCAGCAGGATCTCGAACCACAGACGTGGTCGTCGGGGAGCGCGCAGACGTCGCAGGAGTCCCGGTCCCGTCCTCTCCGCGACGGGGTGCGGGACGGCTTCTTCAGGGCCTTCGCGTGTCGTCACGGTAGCGTCACCCATAGGCACAGAGTCTGCCAGAAAAGACTTCTCCGACCGATCATCCTCCGGTCGGGTCCGTGACGCACGTTCTGCCGCTTTTCTCCTCCCGGGGGAGTAGGCCGCAGGTCCCGGTGACCCCTAGGTGCGCACTCGGTCGCCGGGCGCGGAGGCCGTCGAGCCGCGGACGACCAGCTCCGGCATGAACACGAACTCGCTGTGCGGTGCCGGGGTTCCGCCGATCTCCTCGAGCAGCGTGCGCACGGCGGCCTGGCCCATGGCCGGGACCGGCTTGCGGACCGTGGTGAGGGGCGGGTCGGTGAAGGCGATCAGCGGGGAGTCGTCGAAACCGACGACCGAGATGTCGGTGGGGACCTCGAGGCCCTGCTGGCGGGCCGCGCGTATCGCGCCCAGCGCCATCATGTCGCTGGCGCAGACCACGGCCGTGCAGTCGCGGGCGATGAGGGCGGTGGCGGCGGCCTGCCCGCCCTCCAGGGTGTACAGGGAGTGCTGCACCAGGTCCCGCTCGACGACGTCCGGCGCCAGGTTCAGCTGGTCCTGCACGGTCCGGACGAACCCCTCGATCTTGCGCTGCACCGGCACGAACCGCTTCGGGCCGAGGGCCAGACCGATCCGGGTGTGCCCGAGGGAGACGAGGTGGGTCACCGCCAGCGACATCGCCGCCCGGTCGTCGGGGGAGATGAAGGGCGCCTGGACCTTGGGGGAGAAGCCGTCGACCAGGACGAAGGGCACGCCCTGGGCGCGCAGCCGCTCGTAGCGCTGCATGTCCGCGGTGGTGTCCGCGTGCAGACCGGAGACATAGATGATGCCCGCGACCCCCCGGTCCACGAGCATCTCGGTGAGCTCGTCCTCCGTGGACCCGCCGGGCGTCTGGGTGGCCAGCACGGGCGTGTAGCCCTGTCGGGTCAGCGCCTGGCCGATGACCTGGGCGAGCGCCGGGAATATCGGGTTCTCCAGCTCGGGTGTGATCAGCCCAACCAGGCCCTCACTGCGCTGTCGGAGCCGCACCGGACGCTCGTAGCCGAGCACGTCGAGTGCGGCCAGCACGGACTGGCGGGTGGTGGCGGCGACGCCCGGCTTCCCGTTGAGGACGCGGCTGACGGTCGCTTCGCTGACCCCCGCCTGAGCAGCGATGTCGGCAAGCCGTGTGGTCACGGCACCGGACTGTACCTGTCGTATGCCGCCTTGCACACCAATCGGACGCCGAGGGCGACCCGTTGGCCGGCTCGTACGGGGCTGCTGCGTCATCGCGCTCCCTCGTGGAAGTCATAGCAAGAGCTTGCAGAGTCTTGCACAAGTGGACCGCGTACCGCTCCACCCCTGTAAGGAAGCGTCTCACAGCGGTCGCCGGACGGTCACGCCGGGATAACTTCCGTGTTCCCTTGCACTTTTTTGCTGCAAGGTCTTTCGCAAGGATTGCATCGCTGTTACGTTCACGTCGCCCGGCGGCCGCAAAGGCGCAGTCGGCACGACAGCAGGGGCAGGCAGACGGGGCCGCCCCCGCATCACACGGGCTTTCACCCTCAAGGAGAACTCATGCGGCGTGGCATAGCGGCCAGCGCGCTGGTGGCGTCCCTCGCCCTCGCGGCGACGGCCTGCGGCGGGGACGACAGTGGCAGCGACTCGAGCGGTCCGGTGACCATCACCTGGTGGGACACCTCCAACGCGACCAACGAGGCGCCGACGTACAAGGCCCTGGTCAAGGAGTTCGAGGCCGCCAACAAGGACATCAAGGTCAAGTACGTCAACGTCCCCTTCGACCAGGCGCAGAACAAGTTCGACACCGCCGCCGGTTCCAAGGGTGCCCCCGACATCCTGCGCTCCGAGGTCGGCTGGACCCCGGCCTTCGCGAAGAAGGGCTTCTTCCTGCCGCTGGACGGCACCGACGCCCTCGCCGAGCAGGACAAGTTCAAGTCCAACCTGCTGGAGCAGGCCAAGTACGAGGGCAAGACGTACGGCGTCCCGCTCGTCACGGACACGCTCGCGCTCGTCTACAACAAGCAGCTCTTCGAGAAGGCCGGCATCACCGAGGCCCCCAAGACCTGGGAGGACCTCAAGAAGGCGGCCGCCACGATCAAGGGCAAGACCGGCGTCGACGGCTACTGGGGCTCCACCCAGGCCTACTACGCCCAGTCCTTCCTCTACGGCGAGGGCACCGACACGGTCGACGCCGACGCCAAGAAGATCACCGTCAACTCGGCGGAGGCGAAGAAGGCGTACGGCACCTGGCTCGACCTGTTCGACGGCAAGGGCCTGCACAAGGCAGACACGACCGCCGACGCGTACGCCCACATCCAGGACGCGTTCGTCAACGGCAAGGTCGCCGCGATCGTCCAGGGCCCCTGGGAGATCACGAACTTCTACAAGGGCTCCGCGTTCAAGGACAAGGCCAACCTGGGCATCGCCACCGTCCCGGCCGGCTCCAGCGGCAAGGCGGGCGCCCCGACCGGCGGCCACAACCTGTCCGTCTACGCCGGCTCCGACGAGGCCCACCAGAAGGCCGCGCTGAAGTTCGTGAACTTCATGACGAGCGCGAAGTCCCAGGAGGCCATCGCGCTGAAGAACAGCACGCTGCCCACCCGTGACGACGCGTACACCGACAAGGTCAAGGCCGACCCGGGCATCGCCGGCTACCAGGGTGTCCTCGCCGCCGCCCAGCCGCGCCCGGCGCTGCCGGAGTACAGCTCCCTGTGGGGCCCGCTCGACACCGAGCTGCCCAAGATCGCGGGTGGCAAGGAGTCCCTGGACAAGGGCCTGAGCACCGCCGAGACGGCCATCGCCAAGCTGGTGCCCGACTTCAGCAAGTGAGCCCCGCGTGGCCGCCGGACCGCCCTGTTGGGGCTGGGCAGTCCGGCGGCCGCCCGGCCGTCCCACCGGCCCTCTCCCCGGACTCCCCGGACTTCCTGAACTCCCAGAAGGTGTCGAACCATGACAGTCGCCATCGACCGCGCGACCGGCAAGCGCCGCGGTGACCGTGCGCCCCGGCCAGGGCTCGGGCAGCGCCTGAAGAACAGCTACCAGAAGCACTGGTACGCGTACGCGATGATCGCCCCGGTGATCGTCGTGCTCGGCATCCTCGTGCTGTACCCGCTGGCCTACGGTCTGTACCTCACGCTGACCGACGCGAACAGCCTCAACACCGCGCGCACGATCGGCGTCAACGAGATCGAGGCGACGTACAAGTTCATCGGCTTCGACAACTACGCCGACATCCTCTGGGGCGACACCTCCTACGACCGCTTCTGGTCGCACTTCATCTGGACGATCGTGTGGACGGCCGCCTGTGTGGTCCTGCACTACTCGATCGGCCTCGGCCTGGCGCTGCTGCTCAACCAGAAGCTGCGCGGCCGCACCCTCTACCGCCTCGTCCTCGTCCTGCCGTGGGCCGTCCCCACCTTCGTCACCGTGTTCGGCTGGCGGTTCATGCTCGCGGACGGCGGGATCATCAACTCCGCGCTGGAGACCCTGCATCTGCCGGCCCCGCTGTGGCTGGAGGACACCTTCTGGCAGCGGTTCGCGGCGATCATGGTCAACACCTGGTGCGGTGTCCCCTTCATGATGGTCTCCCTGCTCGGCGGCCTGCAGTCCATCGACGCCTCCCTCTACGAGGCCGCGGAGATGGACGGCGCCAGTGCCTGGCAGCGCTTCCGGTACGTCACCCTGCCGGGCCTGCGGACGGTCAGCTCCACCGTGGTCCTGCTCGGCATCATCTGGACCTTCAACCAGTTCGCCGTGATCTTCCTGCTCTTCGGCAACACCGCCCCGGACGCGCAGATCCTCGTCACCTGGGCCTACTACCTCGGCTTCGGACAGCAACCGCGTGACTTCGCCCAGTCCGCCGCCTACGGCATCCTGCTGCTGGGCATCCTGATCGTCTTCACCTCGTTCTACCGCCGCTGGCTGAACCGCAACGAGCAGCAGCTCGCGATCTGAGGCAGGAGTTCTTCATGAGTACCACCACGGCCCAGACCTCCGCCGCGGCGACCGAACCGGAGACCACGGAGAAGAAGCCCCGCCGCACCCGGCGACGCGGTGAGACGAGCCTCGCCGGCGCCTTCGTCTCCCACGGCGTGCTCACGGTCGCGAGCCTGATCGCCCTGTTCCCCGTCCTGTGGCTGGTGTACCTGTCCCTGGGACCGGACAAGGACGACTACCTGCACCCCGGGCGCATCTGGTCGAAGATGACGTTCGACAACTACGCGTTCGTCCTCTCGGACACGAACTTCTTCGACTGGCTGAAGAGTTCCCTGATCGTGTCGCTGGGCACCACCGTGATCGGCGTCCTGATCGCCGCCACCACCGGCTACGCGGTCTCCCGTATGCGCTTCCCCGGCTACCGGAAGTTCATGTGGGTCCTGCTGGTCACCCAGATGTTCCCGATCGCGGTCCTGATCGTGCCGATGTACCAGATCCTCTCGGATCTGGGCCTCATCGACACCTACCTCGGCCTGATCCTCGTCTACTGCTCGACCGCGGTGCCGTACTGCGCCTGGCTGCTCAAGGGTTACTTCGACACCATCCCGTTCGAGATCGACGAGGCCGGGCGCGTCGACGGCCTCACCCCGTTCGGCACCTTCGCGCGGCTGATCCTGCCGCTCGCCAAGCCGGGCCTCGCGGTCGCCGCCTTCTACAGCTTCATCACCGCCTTCGGCGAGGTGGCCTTCGCCACCACCTTCCTGCTCGACGACGAGAAGTACACGCTGGCCGTCGGCCTGCAGAGCTTCGTCAGCGAGCACGACGCCCAGCGCAACCTCATGGCGGCCACGGCCGTGCTGATCGCGATACCGGTCTCCCTCTTCTTCTACCTCGTGCAGAAGAACCTGGTCACCGGCCTCACCGCGGGCGGCACGAAGGGCTGAGCCGGCCCCCGAGAACCCGAGGCGGCCGCCGTGTCCATCCGACCCCGCTGTCACTGCGGCCGCCTCGTCGTCCGCCGCCCGCACGCGCACGACGCAGACCCGACGACTCCTTCTCCGCCCGTGACACCGTCCGGGCGGGAGACCCCCACCGCATCAAGGAAGCCATGAGCCAGTACCCCGCCGCCCCGGCCGAGACCGCTGCCGTCGCCACCGTCGCCAAGCGCCGCGACTGGTGGCGCGACGCGGTGATCTACCAGGTCTACCCGCGCAGCTTCGCCGACAGCAACGGCGACGGCATGGGCGACCTGGAAGGCATCCGTTCCCGCCTGCCGTACCTGCGCGACCTCGGTGTCGACGCCGTGTGGCTGAGCCCCTTCTACGCCTCCCCGCAGGCCGACGCCGGCTACGACGTCGCCGACTACCGGGCCGTCGACCCGATGTTCGGCAACCTGCTGGACGCCGACGCGCTGATCCGCGACGCCCGCGGACTGGGCCTGCGCGTCATCGTCGACCTGGTCCCCAACCACTCCTCGGACCAGCACGAGTGGTTCAAGCGCGCCCTCGCCGAGGGCCCCGGCTCGCCGCTGCGCGACCGCTACCACTTCCGCCCCGGCAAGGGCGCGAACGGCGAACTCCCGCCGAACGACTGGGAGTCCATCTTCGGCGGCCCCGCGTGGACCCGGGTCACCGAGCCCGACGGCACCCCCGGCGAGTGGTACCTGCACCTGTTCGCGCCCGAGCAGCCCGACTTCAACTGGGAGCACCCGGCGGTCGGCGACGAGTTCCGCTCCATCCTGCGGTTCTGGCTGGACATGGGCGTGGACGGCTTCCGTATCGACGTCGCCCACGGCATGGTCAAGGCCGAGGGCCTGCCCGACCTGGGCTCCCACGACGAGATGCGTCTGCTGGGCAACGATGTCACCCCGTTCTTCGACCAGGACGGCGTCCACGACATCTACCGGCAGTGGCGTCTGATCCTCGACGAGTACAGCGGCGAGCGCATCTTCGTCGCCGAGGCGTGGACCCCGACCGTCGAGCGCACCGCCAACTACGTCCGCCCGGACGAGCTGCACCAGGCGTTCAACTTCCAGTACCTGGCGACCGCCTGGGACGCCGCCGAGCTGCGCGAGGTCGTCGACCGCACCCTGGAGGCCATGCGCCCCGTCGGCGCCCCCGCCACCTGGGTGCTGTCCAACCACGACGTCACCCGGCACGCCACCCGCTTCGCCAACCCGCCCGGCCTCGGCACCCAGATCCGCGAGGCGGGCGACCGCGCCCTCGGCCTGCGCCGCGCCCGCGCCGCCACCCTGCTGATGCTGGCCCTGCCCGGCTCGGCGTACGTCTACCAGGGCGAGGAGCTGGGCCTGCCGGACGTCGTCGACCTGCCCGACGAGGTGCGCCAGGACCCGGCGTACTTCCGCGGCGAGGGCCAGGACGGCTTCCGGGACGGCTGCCGGGTGCCGATCCCGTGGACGCGCGCCGGATCGTCGTACGGCTTCGGCGCGGGCGGCAGCTGGCTGCCGCAGCCGGAGGGCTGGGGCGAGCTGAGCGTCGAGGCCCAGACCGGCGACCCGGG
Source organism: Streptomyces sp. NRRL WC-3605 (assembly GCF_001509795.1). GTDB lineage: Bacteria > Actinomycetota > Actinomycetes > Streptomycetales > Streptomycetaceae > Streptomyces > Streptomyces viridochromogenes. The sequence continues at coordinate 91,600 of NZ_LLZN01000127.1, forward strand.
CTCCACCCTGGAGCTGTACCGCGCCGCGCTGGCCGCCCGCCGCGCGCACCCCGACCTCGGTGCCGGGGACGCGGTGGAGTGGCTGCGGGCCCCCGAGGGCGTCCTCGCCTTCCGGCGCGGGGAGTTCGTGTGCGTGGCGAACACCGGCACCGACTCGGTGACGGTCCCGGCGTACGGGCGGCTGCTGCTCGCCAGCGGTGAGGTCACCGAGACGGACGGCGAGGCGAAGCTGCCGGGCGACACCACGGTGTGGTGGACGACGGCCTCCTGACGGCCGTTCTGCAAGAATTTTCATCCAACTTCGGACGGCCCGCTGCCTTTTCAGGCGGCGGGCCTTTAACATCTCCGTCACCGCAAGGTAGTTGAAAGTTTTCAGCAAGAACCTTCAACGGTGAAGGAAACCCCACATGCAACGCAGAACCCTCCCCTGGGCGGCCGCCCTCGCGACGGCCCTCGCGACCTCCTCCCTTGTCATGCTCCCGACCGAGGCGGCGGCCTCTCCCCCCGGCACCAAGGACGTCACCGCCGTCCTCTTCGAGTGGAAGTTCGCCTCCGTCGCCAAGGAGTGCAGCACAACCCTCGGCCCGGCCGGCTACGGCTACGTGCAGGTCTCCCCGCCCGCCGAGCACATACAGGGCTCCCAGTGGTGGACGTCGTACCAGCCCGTGAGCTACAAGATCGCCGGCCGGCTCGGCGACCGCGCCGCCTTCCAGAACATGGTGAACACCTGCCACGCGGCCGGAGTGAAGGTCGTCGTCGACACGGTCGTCAACCACATGGCGGCCGGCAGCGGCACCGGCACCGGCGGCTCGTCGTACACGAAGTACGACTACCCCGGCCTGTACTCGTCGTACGACTTCGACGACTGCACCTCCCAGGTGGGCAACTACCAGGACCGCTGGAACGTCCAGCACTGCGAGCTCGTCGGCCTCGCCGACCTCGACACCGGCGAGGACTACGTCCGCAAGGCCATCGCCGGGTACATGAACGACCTGCTCACGCTCGGCGTCGACGGCTTCCGCATCGACGCGGCCAAGCACATCGACACCGCCGACCTGGCGAACATCAAGTCCCGCCTGACCAACCCGAACGCCTACTGGAAGCAGGAGGTCATCTACGGCTCCGGCGAGGCCGTCCAGCCCACCGAGTACACCCGCAACGGCGACGTCCAGGAGTTCCGCTACGCCTACGACCTGAAGCGGGTCTTCAACAACGAGAACCTCGCCTACCTCAAGAACTACGGCGAGGGCTGGGGCTACCTGAGCAGCTCGAGCGCCGGTGTCTTCGTCGACAACCACGACACCGAGCGCAACGGCTCCACCCTCAGCTACAAGGACAACGCCAACTACACGCTGGCCAACGTCTTCATGCTGGCCTGGCCCTACGGCGCGCCGGACATCAACTCCGGCTACGAGTTCTCCGACCAGGACGCCGGTCCGCCCAACGGCGGCTCGGTGACGGCCTGCTGGCAGAACGGCTGGAAGTGCCAGCACAACTGGCCGGAGATCAGGTCCATGGTCGCCTTCCGCAACGCCACGCGCGGCCAGGCCGTCACCAACTGGTGGGACAACGGCGGCGACGCCGTCGCGTTCGGCCGGGGCTCCAAGGGCTTCGTGGCCATCAACCACGAGTCCGGTTCGCTGAGCCGCACGTACCAGACGTCGCTGCCCGCCGGCACGTACTGCAACGTGCAGAACAACACGACCGTCACGGTGAACTCCGCCGGTCAGCTCACCGCGACCCTCGGCGCGAACACGGCCCTGGCCGTATACACCGGCAAGTCGGGCTGCTGACCGCCAACTGAAAATTTTTACCGGTGGTTTCAAGCCTCTTGCTGTAAGCGTTGCGACGGCGATACGGTCGCGCGGGGTCGGACCCGAAGAGCCGCAATCGCAAGGAGCCCCTCTGTGATACCGAGATGGCCGTCGCCGTCGAGGCGCCGAACCACCCATGCCGGACGGGTCGCTGCGGTCACCGTGACCGCGCTGGCCGCAGCGCTCGTCCAGCCCCTCGCCGCGCGGGCGGCGACTCCGCCGGCGCCGCCGTCCGACGCGAAGCTCGCCGCCGAGCCCGCCCGGCACGACGCGACCCGCGAGCAGTTCTACTTCGTCCTGCCGGACCGTTTCGCCAACGGGGACACCGGCAACGACAAGGGCGGCCTGACCGGCTCCCGCCTGTCCACCGGGTACGACCCCACCGACAAGGGCTTCTACCAGGGCGGCGACCTCAAGGGTCTGACCAAGCGCCTGGACTACATCAAGGGCCTGGGCACCACCGCCATCTGGATGGCGCCCATCTTCAAGAACCGGCCCGTGCAGGGGACCGGCAAGGACGCCTCCGCCGGCTACCACGGCTACTGGATCACCGACTTCACCCAGGTCGACCCGCACTTCGGCACCAACAAGGACCTCGAGACCCTCATCTCCAAGGCCCACGCCAAGGGCATGAAGGTCTTCTTCGACGTCATCACCAACCACACGGCCGACGTCGTGGACTACGAGGAGAAGTCCTACGAGTACCTCTCCAAGGGCGCCTTCCCCTACCTGACGAAGGACGGGCGGCCCTTCGACGACTCCGACTACGCGGACGGCACCCGGCGCTTCCCCGCCGTGGACGCCGACTCCTTCCCGCGCACCCCCGTCACCGGCCCGACGAAGAAGGTCCCGTCGTGGCTCAACGACCCGACGATGTACCACAACCGGGGCGACTCCACCTTCGCCGGGGAGAGCTCCGAGCACGGTGACTTCTCCGGCCTGGACGACCTGTGGACCGAACGTCCCGAGGTCGTCGGCGGCATGGAGAAGATCTACCAGCGCTGGGTGCGCGACTTCGACATCGACGGCTTCCGCATCGACACGGTCAAGCACGTCGACATGGACTTCTGGACCCAGTGGGCGACCGCCCTCGACGCCTACGCCGCCAAGCGCGGCCGCGACGACTTCTTCATGTTCGGCGAGGTGTACACCTCCGACACGGACATCACCGCGCCCTACGTCACCCAGGGCCGCCTCGACGCCACGCTCGACTTCCCCTTCCAGGAGGCGGCACGCCAGTACGCCTCCCAGGGAGGCAACGCACAGAAGCTCGCGTCCGTCTTCGGCGACGACTACAAGTACACGACCGACAAGGCCAACGCCTACGAACAGGTCACCTTCCTCGGCAACCACGACATGGGCCGCATCGGCACCTTCCTGAAGCAGGACAACCCGAAGGCCACCGACGCCGAACTGCTGAAGAAGGACCGGCTCGCCAACGAGCTGATGTTCCTCAGCCGCGGCAACCCCGTCGTCTACTACGGCGACGAGCAGGGCTTCACCGGCGCCGGCGGCGACAAGGACGCCCGCCAGACCCTGTTCGCCTCGAAGACCGCCGACTACCTCGACGACGACCAGATCGGCACCGACCGCACCCACGCCGACGACGCCTACGACACCAAGGCCCCGCTGTACCGGCAGATCAGCACCCTCGCCCAGCTGCGCAAGGCGAACCCCGCCCTCGCCGACGGAGTCCAGACGGAGCGGTACGCCGCCGACGGCGCCGGCGTCTACGCCTTCTCCCGCACCGACGCCCGCAAGGGCACCGAGTATGTCGTCGCCTTCAACAACGCGGACGACGCCCGCACCGCGTCCTTCGCCGTCGGCTCGGCGAACACCACCTACAGCGCCCTCTACGGCACGAAGACCGCCGCGCGCTCCGGCGCCGACAAGAAGCTCACCGTCACCGTCCCGGCGGGCGCGGCGATCGTCCTGAAGGCCGCCGGACGTCCCGCGAAGCCCGCGGCCAAGCCGTCCCTCACCCTGAAGGCCCCCGCCGCGGGCGCCACCGGAACCGTGGAGATCTCCGCCGACGTCGACGGCGGGCAGCTCGACCGCGTCGTCTTCGCCGCCCAGACCGGCAACGGCAAGTGGCGGGTCCTCGGCTCCGCCGACCACGCCCCCTACAAGGTCCGCCAGGTCGTCGGCGCGGACGTGGCGCCCGGCACCGCCCTGCGCTACAAGGCCGTCGTCGTCGACTCCGCCGGCCGTACGGCCTCCGCCACCGCGACCTCCACGACCGGTACCCCGCCGGCCCCGGAGACCCCCACCGCCGCCTCCCGTGACTATGCGGTCGTCCACTACAAGCGCACCGACGGCGACTACGCCGACTGGGGCCTGTACGCCTGGGGCGACCTCGCCGACGGCGAGGCCACCGAGTGGCCCGCCGGCCACCCCTTCACCGGCCGGGACGCCTACGGCGCCTTCGCCTACGTCAAGCTGAAGCCGGGCGCCTCCAGCGTCGGCTTCCTGGTCGTCGACAAGGACGGCACCAAGGACGTCTCCGCCGACCGCACCATCGACGTCACCAGGACCGGCGAGATCTGGATCGAGCAGGGCAAGGACACCGTCCGCACCGAGCGGCCCGCGGACGACTACCCGGCCCCGGACAAGAGCAAGGCCGTCCTGCACTACCACCGCGCCGACGGGAACTACGACGGCTGGGGCCTGCACACCTGGACCGGTGCCGCGAACCCCACCGACTGGTCGAACCCCCTGAAGCCGGTCAAGACTGATACCTATGGTGCGGTCTTCGAGGTACCGCTCAGCGACGGTGCCACCAGCCTCAGCTACATCCTCCACAAGGGCGACGAGAAGGACCTGCCCACCGACCAGTCCCTCGACCTCACGGCGAACGGCCACGAGGTGTGGCTGGTGAGCGGCCAGGAGAAGTACCTGCTCCCGCAGCCCGCGGGCTCGGCCGCCGCGGTCGACCTGAGCACCTCCAAGGCCGTATGGATCGACCGGAACACCGTCGCCTGGAACGGCTCCGAGGGCGCCGCCTCCACCCAGCTGCTCTACAGCCGCGACGGCGGCATCGAGGCCCAGGACGGCGCGCTGACCGGCGACGCCAAGTGGCTGCGCCTGAGGAAGACGTCGCTCACCGACGCCCAGAAGGCGAAGTTCCCGCACCTGAAGGACCAGACCGCCTGGTCCGTCGACCCGCGTGACCGCGACCGCGTCCGCGAGTCCCTGCGCGGCCAGGTCGTCGCCTCCCAGCGCGCCGCCAACGGCGCCGTGCTCGCCGCGACCGGTGTGCAGCTCGCCGGTGTCCTCGACGACCTCTACGGCACCGCGACCAAGGCCCACCTCGGCCCGGTCTTCGCCAAGGGCCGTCCGACGCTGTCCGTGTGGGCGCCCACCGCCCAGTCGGTGAAGCTGGAGATCGGCGGCTCCACGGTCGCCATGCACCGCGCCGACAGCACCGGCGTCTGGTCCGTCACCGGACCCGCGTCCTGGAAGAACAAGCCGTACCGGTACGTGGTGAAGGTCTGGGCGCCCAGCGTCCGCGAGGTCGTCACCAACAAGGTCACCGACCCCTACTCGGTGGCGCTCACCACCAACTCCCAGCGCAGCCTCCTCGTCGACCTCGGCGACCGCTCGCTGGCGCCGCGCGGCTGGGCCACCTACACCAAGCCCAGGGCGGTGCCGCTGAAGGACGCCCAGATCCAGGAGCTGCACGTCCGGGACTTCTCGGTCGCCGACACGACCGTCCCCGCGAAGGACCGCGGCACCTACCGCGCGTTCGGCGACAAGCTCAGCGACGGCTCCCGGCACCTGCGGAAGCTGGCCGAGGCGGGCACGTCGTACGTCCACCTGCTGCCCGTCTTCGACATCGCCACCATCCCCGAGCGCAAGGAGGACCAGGCGAGCCCCGACTGCGACCTGGCCTCGTTCGCGGCCGACTCCGACAAGCAGCAGGAGTGCGTGGCGAAGGCCGCCGCGAAGGACGCCTACAACTGGGGCTACGACCCGTACCACTACACGGTCCCGGAGGGCTCCTACTCCTCCGACCCCTACGGCACCACCCGCACCGTCGAGTTCCGCCAGATGGTCAAGGCGCTCAACGAGGACGGCCTGCGCGTCGTCATGGACGTCGTCTACAACCACACCGCGGCCGCCGGTCAGGCGGACACCAGCGTCCTGGACCGGATCGTGCCCGGCTACTACCAGCGGCTCCTCGCCGACGGCTCGGTCGCCAACAGCACCTGCTGCGCCAACACGGCCACCGAGAACGCCATGATGGGCAAGCTCGTCGTGGACTCGATCGTCACCTGGGCCAAGGAGTACAAGGTCGACGGCTTCCGCTTCGACCTCATGGGCCACCACCCGAAGGAGAACATCCTCGCGGTCCGCAAGGCCCTCGACGCCCTGACGCTCGCCAAGGACGGCGTCGACGGCAAGAAGATCATCCTGTACGGCGAGGGCTGGAACTTCGGCGAGGTCGCCGACGACGCCCGGTTCGTCCAGGCCACGCAGAAGAACATGGCCGGCACCGGCGTCGCCACCTTCTCCGACCGCGCCCGTGACGCCGTGCGCGGCGGCGGCCCCTTCGACGAGGACCCCGGCGTCCAGGGCTTCGCGTCCGGGCTCTACACCGAGCCCAACACGTCGAAGGACAACGGCACCGAGGCCGAGCAGAAGGCCCGTCTGCTGCACTACCAGGACCTGATCAAGGTGGGCCTGTCCGGCAATCTCGCCGCCTACCGCTTCACCGACACCGGCGGCAAGGAGGTCACGGGCGCCGAGGTCGACTACAACGGTCAGCCGGCCGGCTACGCGGCCGCCCCCGGCGACGCCCTCGCGTACGCGGACGCCCACGACAACGAGTCGCTGTTCGACGCGCTGACGTACAAGCTGCCCGCCGGGACGAGCGCGGCCGACCGCGCCCGGATGCAGGTCCTCGCCATGGCCACCGCCACCCTGTCGCAGGGCCCGGCGCTCTCCCAGGCCGGCACCGACCTGCTGCGCTCCAAGTCGCTGGACCGCAACTCCTACGACAGCGGCGACTGGTTCAACGCCATCCACTGGGACTGCGCCGACGGCAACGGCTTCGGCAAGGGCCTGCCGCCCGCCGCGGACAACGCCTCGAAGTGGCCGTACGCCAAGCCGCTGCTGGGCAGCGTCCAGGTCGGCTGCCCGCAGATCGAGGGCGCCTCGGCGGCCTACCGCGACCTGCTGCGGATCCGCTCGACGGAGAACGCCTTCTCCCTCGGCACCGCCGCACAGGTCCAGGCGAAGCTGTCCTTCCCGCTCTCCGGCAAGGACGAGACGCCCGGCGTGATCACCATGCGCCTCGGTGACCTCGTCGTCGTCTTCAACGCCACGCCCGAGCGGCAGAAGCAGAAGGTCGCCCCGCTCGCGGGCACCGGCTACCGGCTCCACCCCGTCCAGGCCGGGGGCGGCGACCCGGTCGTCAGGTCCGCGTCCTACACGGCGGGCTCCGGCACGTTCGACGTCCCGGCCCGCACGGTCGCGGTGTTCACCCGCACCAGGTGACACCGGGCTGAACGGCTGAACGAAGGGGCGGTCCGGTCACCGGGCCGCCCCTTCGCACGCCGAGGTTAGGGTGGGGGCGCCGACCCGGAACAGGAGCGCCCATGCCGCAGATCACCGTCGACTACTCGCAGGAACTGGCCGACGACTTCGACCGCCCCGCGTTCGCGCGAGCGCTGCACACCGCCGTGGTCGACATCGCGGCCGCAAAGCCGCCCGCCTGCAAGACGCAGTTCCGCCGCACCGAGGACACCGCGGTCGGCGACGACACCGCCGGGCACGCCGTCGTGCACGTCACCGTGGGCCTGCTCTCGGGCCGCACCGAGGAGACCAAGGCCCGGCTCACCGAGGCCGTGCTCGACCTGCTGCGCACGCATGTGAAGCCCGCCGGGGACCTCGCCCTGCACGCCTCCGCCGAGGTCCGCGAACTCGACCCGTCCTACCGCAAGTACGAGAGCTGACCGTTCCACCGCAGGTACGAGAGCCGACCGTCGTACCGCAAGGACGAGAGCCGGCCGCGGCTACGACGCCAGCGCGACCAGGCGGCCGACCAGGTCGCTGAAGGGACCCTCGGTCGGCTCGTCCGCCAGCACACCGCGCAGCAGCGCGCCCATCTCGGCGTCGTGGGCCGCGCTCACCGCCGCCAGCGCGGCGAAGTCGTGCACCAGCTGGACCTCCAGCTCACGGCGCGGGATGCGCCGGCCGTCCAGCCAGATCAGGGCCGTGGACTCGGCGAGCGAGATCCACGAGCGGACCACCAGCTCCAGCCGCGCGGGCGGGTCCGTCACGCCCAGGTGCGAAAGGATCTGGACATACGCGGCCTGCCGCACCGAGTCGATGAGCGCGTTCGTCGCCGTCGAGCCGACGGCCGGGCCGCCGCGCATGAGAGCCGAGAAACCGGGCCCGTGCTCGTCGACGAAGTCGAAGAAGCGGCGCATCACCCGCAGCAGCCGGGCGCCCAGCGGACCCTCCGGCGGCTCCACGAACCGGCCCGCCAGATCCTCCGCCGCACGCTTCAACGCGGCCTCGTACAGGCTGAGTTTGCCGGGAAAGTAGTGATAGACCAGCGGCCGGGAGATCCCGGCCGCCGACGCTATCTCGTCGATGGAGACCTCGTCGGGCGAGCGCTGGCTGAACAGTTCGAGGGCGACGCCGATCAACTGCTGGCGCCGCTCGTCGACTCCCATTCTTCGGCGTACCCCGGTAGTCATACGAACACCTTACCGATCGATTCCGGCCCTGAACGGACCGGACCGACCGCGGGTGTTCACGTCAGGACGCCGAAGCGCCCCCGGCGCCCGTCACTTGAGGCCGCCGATCGTCCGCCCGTCCTCCAGCGTCCCCTTCAGCTCCGCCCGCGCACCCTGCCGTGCCGGAACGGCCAGCAGGCTCCCCGTGGCGGAGCCGCGCACCCCGCCCGACGCCCGTACGGCCTCCGTGTCCCGGTCACCGGCCGCCAGCAGGTACCAGCCGCCCGACTGGGCCTTCCACAGCACCCCGGCCAGCACATGCGGATCGCGCTGCCCGCACGCCGCCACGTTCTGCGCCTTCGCCACCACCGCCGCCTGCGCGGTGCCCGGCGTACGGAACTGTGCCAGCACCCGCTCGCCGCCACCCCGCCAGGTCTCGGCCCGCGTGCACACCCAGTCCCCGGCACCGCTGCCGTCCGGCAGCGGCTGGCGCGCGTACGGCCAGGCGTTCACCGACCGCACGCCCGCCGAGCCCAGGGCGCCCAGCCAGCACGCGTTCGGCGCCCACACGCGCAGCGCCCGCGCCCCGGCGGCGTCCCCCGCCTGCCCGGGACGTCCGGCGGTGAGCCGCGCCGGCACCAGCTCGGCGAGGTCGGTCAGCAGCCGGGTGCCCGTACCGTCCGTCACCTGCAGCACGTTCCACGAGGTGCAGGAACCACCACCCTGCCGGGCCGCCGGGCTCGCCATCGGCGAGGTCACCCCGCCGGTCACCGTGAGGTCCATCGCCCCGGAGCCCGGCTTCACCAGATCCCGCTCGGCCGCCTTCCGCACCCAGGGCGCCAGCAGGTAGCGGACGTTGCCGTCGGCGCGGCTCAGCACCACCGCGCTCGCCTCCGCCCGGGTCGCGCCGTCCACCCGGGAGAAGTCCAGGGCGGCGCCCGCCGTGCCGTCCGTCGGCTCGGCGTACCGGGCCACGCGCAGACCGTCGTACAGCAGCACCACGCGCACCGAGTCGACGGTGCCCGCGTACAGCAGCTGCGGCGCCCCGGGCGGGCCGCCCGCCGGGGTGCCCGGTGTCGCCGACACCGCGACCGTCTCACCGGGGCGGGCCCACACCGCGAGGGCGCGGCGCAGCAGCGCCGAGTCTCCGGTGAGGTCGCCGCGCGCGGGCCACACCGAGAAGTCGGTGCGGGCGGACGACTGCCAGGCCGCCACCGGCACCTTCGTCAGCTGGGCGGGGTCGAGGGCCGCCTCCGCCGACGGGTTGCGCGCGTACGGGGGAGCGGCCGGGCCGTCGGGCGCCCAGCCCTCGCCCGGCAGGCCGAGCAGCGCCCCGCACACCAGCAGGGCCGCTCCCGCGGCGAGCACGGCCCGCAGATGCTGGCGGCGCCGCATCAGATCGGTCGGCCGGGCCTGCAGCGAGCAGGGGTCGAACTCCGGGGACTCCAGCAGCGCGTACCGCGCCTCCACGCCGTCGGCCTCGTCGAGCGCGTCGTCCGGGTCCTCGACCCCGGCCGCCTCCAGGACGTCCCGTACCGCGCCGTCCGGCAGCTTCTCCAGGCCCCGGAGCACATAGGCGGCGCGGGCCGGGCCGGACAGCGCCGACAGCTGCTGGTCGAGGGCCAGTTCGTCGGCGCCGCCCGACCGGGGGAACAGCCGCAGGCCCCAGACCTGGGGCAGCAGGGGCGGCAGCTGGGAGCGGCGGGGCCAGGCGGCCCGCCGCAGCGGACGGCCCGCCTCCAGCGCGGCCCGCAGCAGCCGCGCGCGCAGGAACGCGTACCCGGGGTCGCCGTCCCGGCCGCTCGACTGGGCCGGGATCGCGGGCGTCGGCGCCGAGCGGCCGCGGGGCAGCGCCCGCTGGGTGAGGGAGTGCGCGGTCAGGACGCGCCGGTTGCGCCCGAGACCCGGTGGCAGCACCAGGTAGGCGAGACGGACCAGACGCGGGTAGTGCTCGACGAGCGCGGCCTCGGCCCGCTCGACGTCCACGACCGGGCCGGCCGAGCTGGCTGCGGGGCGCGAGGCGACATCCTGTGACTGCACGTTCAGCAGAACGAGCGAATCGGCGGTTGGTCACCGTGACCGGGACGCCCCCGCCCACCGAGGGCGCCCGGACGGCCTCCGTCAGACCTCCTGCGGCTCCGGCTCCGTCAGCGCACGCGCGTAGTTCGCCATCGACCGCTGGTAGCGCGGCAGATGCGGGGCGAGCGCGCCCAGCACCAGCGCCAGCCCCTCCCGGTCCCGGCCGAGGCTCGACAGGCACAGCGCCAGCGTCGCGCGCACGGCGTCGTCCAGCTCGTCGGACGGCCCGTCCAGCTCCGGCGTCAACAGCGCGACGCCCTCCTCCGCCCGCCCCACGTTCCTGAGCGAGCTCGACATCTGGATCTTGGCCCGTCGCCCCTTGTATCCGCTCAGTCCGCGCGCCAGCGCCTCCCGGTACAGCGGCACGGCGCGGTCCGAGTGCCCCGTCGAGTCCCAGGCGCACGCCTGCTCGAAGGGGCCGAGCGGGCTGTTGTCCGGCAGTTCGGCCACCAGCCCGTCGATGAGGGCGCGGAACTCGGCCGCCCTCTCCTCCGGGTAGTCGTCGAAGCTCGCCCATGCCGCGCTGACGCGGTTCTCCCAGTCCTGATCCATCGGATCACCCTCGCACACCGGTTCCGTGAGAGCCTCCCCTTTGAGCGCATCGCACACCACAGCCGTATGGGAGACGAGGGCCCGGCCGGGCTCCGTGCGGCATGGACCGGAGGACGAGATGAGACTGACCCGACCGATGCTGGCGCTCACCGGCGCGGTGGCGGTGCTCGCGCTGGCCGGGTGCGGCGCCGGCGGCGACGACGAGGCGAAGGCGCCGAAGACGGCGACCGGCAGTCTGGAGCAGCTGGCCGCCAAGGCGAAGTGCGACCCGAACATGCAGACCGACGCCGACGAGATCCGGCAGGCGATCTGCACGGCGGGCAAGGACAAGTACATCCTCGCCACCTTCGCCACGGACCGCGGCCAGGCCGAGTGGCTGAGCGGCGCCAAGGACTACGGCGGCTACTACCTCGTCGGCCGCAAATGGGTCGCCGTCGGCCAGGAGAAGACGGTCACGGCCCTCCAGGGCGAGCTCGGCGGGACGATGGAAGAGGGTTCCGCGCACATGAATCCCGGAGGCAGCCACAACAAGGGCGGCCATCACGGCTGAACCTCACCGGAACCGAAGACCGGAACCGGAGACGGGACACGGAAGGGCCGGCGGCGGGAATTCCCGCCGCCGGCCTTTTCCTACGGGCCTGGGACTAGTCGCAGTCCTGGCCGCTGTTGATGCACTGGACCATCTGGTTCATCAGGTCCTCGTCGAAGAAGTTGATGAAGTCGTTGTGGTCGGTGATCGGCTTGTGCAGCTGGTCCGGGAAGGAGTCGACCGCGAAGGCGTTCTGCACCTGCCCGTTCTGGATCTGCGGGGCCTGGATGTCGTACACCAGGCGGACCTGGAGCTGCGGGATGGCCTTGAACCCGTTGGCGCAGGTGCCGTCCGCCTGCACGAAGGCGACGTGCGTGCGGTGGTTGGCGCTGTCGATGTTCTGCCCGTCCCAGCAGCTCTGGAAGGCGGACGTGCGCACCACGCTGCTGCCGTCCGGGCAGATCGGGTACTTGTCCGTGACCTGGCGGTCCTCGAAGCCGGTGCAGCTCCACGCGGTGTTGGCGTTGTTCAGGCCGTTCACGAAGGACTTCGCGTCACCGGTGATGATGCGCAGCGCCTTCGGCATCGCGACGACGTCGCTCGTCCGGTTGCCCACGAACTTCAGCTGGGCCTCGTTGGGCGCGACGATCTTGCCGACGTTGCCGTCCTGACCGCCGCCGGGCTGGCCGGCGTCGATGTCCTGCGACCCGTCCTGGATGCGGATGACCGGCCAGAAGTACGACGACTTGTCGCCCTGGTTCTGGCAGGTGGTGTCCGCGTCGGCCAGGTCCTGGTCGCTGGCGAAGGCGTTGTTGCTCTGGTTGCCGACGTAGTCGTGCTGGTGCTGGGCGCCGTTGCTGACACCGGGCGCCACGATCACGTTGTCCGAGTTGCGGTTCGCGTTCTCGTTGGTGCCGCACCGCGTGGTGAAGCTGCCGGTGGAGCCGCTGTCACCGTTCGCCGGGAGACCGTTGGGCAGGTTGCGGGAGTTCGGCTGGACGTCCTCGATCTTGATGAAGTCGTCCGCCACGGGGCCGTTGCCGGCCTGCCCGCCGTTGTTCTGCTGCCCGCCGTCCTGTCCGCCGCCGTTCTGGCCGCCGTCCTGCTGCCCGCCGTCCTGCTGGCCACCGTCCTGCTGGCCACCGTCGTTCTGCCCGCCGCCGTCCTGCTGCCCGCCATCGGTCGGCTGCTCCGCCGGGACGCCCTGGCACTGCGCCCACCGGCTCAGATCGCGCGGGGCCTTGCCGCCACCGCGGTTGATGCTGATGCGGATGCGGTCGAGCGTGGCGACACGCTTGGACTTCAGCGGGCTGAGGATGGCGTTGCCGACGTAGTTCGGGTCACCCGCCTGCGCCTGCCGCGTCTGCGCGAGCCGGGTGTACGCCGCCGTGATCTGCCGGTCGAGCAGCGCCAGCTCCTTGGCGACGGTCCTGCGCGAGCTTCTCGGCACCTTCGTCAGCCGCTGGCCGACGTCCGGGCAGTTGATCGTCGCGACACGTGCGGACGTGGACTTGGTCCGGTTCCACCCGGAGTTGTCGTCCTCGTGCGCCGATGCATAGAAGTTGGCCCAGACAAGCCCGCCCCCACCGAGCGCTAGGGCCGCCGATGCGGCAATGGCCTTGGTGGCCAGTGGCGTACGGCGTTTTCTTGTGTTGCGTCCCATGGAACTCCTCTGACTTCCTTTTTCGGGGGCATCGAGGCGCCCGACAGGAGTGAAGCGGCGCCCTCTCATACGGAGGGCGCCCCACGGGTGTTCAGCCGTCCCGGAAATCCTTGAGAGATTCATGTTTACGGCTTGTGGTCAACAGCCCCTGCAACACCGGGAGTTGTTGATCCCGCACGACGGGTGAAGGGGCCGGTCAGACGGCGCGGCCGCCGCCGGCGGCCGCGAGGGTCTTCGCCTCCACCTCCGGATCCAGGCCCTTCATGGTGCGGTCGGGACGCTGGGGCGCGGTGCCGCCGAGGCCCTGGAGCCACCGCCAGGTGTCGGCCACCGTCTCGGCGACGGGACGGCACACGAGCCCGCTCGCCACGGCCCGCGAGACGTCCGCCGCGTGCAGGGCGTCGTGCAGGTCGCTGCCCGGCGGCACCCACACCGGGAGCTGGGTCCAGGGCTCGATGCCCGCGCCCAGGACGACGTCCGGATCGACCCAGCGCAGCTCGGCGTCCGGCCCGGCCACCGCCGCACACGCGTCGAGGAGATCGCCCATCGTGCTGTGGCCTTGAGGACTCATCAGGTTGTACGGCCCGCTCAGCCCGGCCTCCACCGCGCCGAGGATCCACTCCGCGAGGTCCCGGACGTCGACGTACTGGAGCGGCAGGTCCCGCGGACCGGGCGCCAGGACCGGGCCGCCGCGCGCCATCCGGTTCAGCCACCACGGCAGCCGCCCGACGTTCTCGTGCGGCCCGAGGATCAGCCCCGCCCGCACCAGCAGCGAGCGGTCGGCCCCGAAGCCCTCGACGGCGGCCAGTTCGCCGCCCCGCTTGTCCCGGGCGTAGTCGGTCTGCCCGGCGCCCGCCTCGGCACCCTCGACCACCGGCGCGTCCTCGCCGTACCCGGCGGGCGGGGCCCACGCGTACACCGAGCAGCTCGACACGTACACGTACCGTCCGGCGCGGTCCCGCAGCAGCCGCGCCGCGTCCCGGACCGGGCGCGGTGCCGCCGACCAGGTGTCGACCACCGCGTCCCACGTTCCGTCCCCGGCGAGGGCGGCGAGCCCGTCGGGCGCGGTGCGGTCACCGTGCAGCGACCGCACCCCGGCCGGGGGGTCGTGCCGCCCCCGGTGGAGGACGGTCACCTCCCAGCCACGCCCGAGCGCCGCCTCCACGACCGCCCGTCCCGCGAACTCCGTACCACCCAGCACCAGAAGTCTCATACCGCCGACTCTGCACGCCGGGGGTCCGGGACGGAACGGCGTTCTGCCGACGGCAGAGGACGCGGCGGGCGGTCAGCGCCCGGCCGGCGGGGCGTACTTGTAGCCGACGCGGCGGATCGTGCGGATGGTGTCCCGGTGCTCGGCGCCCAGCTTCCGGCGCAGCCGGGCGATGTGCACGTCGACGGTCCGGCCGTCGCCGACATGCCCGTACCCCCACACCGTGGTGACCAGCTGGTCGCGGGTGTGCACCCGGTGCGGGTGCGCCACCAGATGGGCGAGCAGCTCGAACTCCAAGTACGTCAGGTCGAGTTCCCGGCCGTCGACGGCGGCGGTGCGCCGTACCGGGTCGATGGCGACCAGCGGGTCGCCGGCGGGCTCAGCGGCCGGCCCGAGCGCCGGCTGCCGGTCGGCCGGGACGAGCACCAGGTAGCCGACCATCGGCGGCTGCCCCGGCAGGGCGGGCAGGGAGTGCTGGGGGGCGGGCAGCCAGGTGGCGCCCGGCGGCAGGAGGGCCGCGACGTCGATCACCTCGTCCCGGTCGACGGCACGCAGATGCTGCCGGACACCGGTCGACGAGGGGGAGGCGAGCGTGGGGGCGGAGGACAGGGAACGGGTGGTCGCCATGGGAGGTCAGCTCTTTCGCGCGAGAGGTCCGTGGGAAGACGTACGTCGTGTCGCGCTGGCCGAAGGCCGGGGGAACGGCTCTACCGGGCCCGCGCGGTCAGCGCGCGGCAACACACCCGGTCGAAGTCGTGATGCTGACGGGAAGGCCAGAACGGCTCGAGGTCGAGACGACCTGTCGCGGAGTGGTTCTGGAAGCCGGCCATGGAGCCATTGAACCAGACGCCCGACCCCGAGGGGAGCCTTCGTCCGGTTGGTGGACCGCGGGCGCGGGAGCGGACGTCCGGGCACGCGAGAGGGGCGCCCACCGGTGACGGCGGACGCCCCTTCGCACAGCCGGGCGGCGGCGGATCAGACCTGGCCGGCCTTCTCCAGCGCGGAGCAGCAGGTGTCGACCAGCAGACGGGTCACCGTGTAGGGGTCGACGTTGGCGTTCGGGCGGCGGTCCTCGATGTAGCCCTTGCCGTCCTTCTCGACCTGCCACGGGATACGGACCGAGGCGCCGCGGTTGGAGACACCGTAGGAGTACTCGTTCCACGGGGCGGTCTCGTGCAGACCGGTGAGGCGGTCGTCGATGCCGGCGCCGTAGTTCTTGACGTGGTCGAGCGGCTTAGAGCCCTCGCCGAGGGACTCGCAGGCGGTGATGATGGCGTCGTAGCCCTCACGCATGGCCTTGGTGGAGAAGTTGGTGTGCGCGCCGGCGCCGTTCCAGTCGCCCTTCACCGGCTTGGGGTCCAGGGTCGCGGCGACACCGAAGTCCTCGGCCGTGCGGTACAGCAGCCAGCGGGCCACCCACAGCTGGTCGGAGACCTCCAGCGGGGACAGCGGACCGACCTGGAACTCCCACTGGCCGGGCATGACCTCTGCGTTGATGCCGGAGATGCCCAGGCCCGCCTCGAGGCAGTTGTCGAGGTGGGCCTCGACGACGTCACGGCCGAAGATCTCGTCGGCGCCGACACCGCAGTAGTAGCCGCCCTGGGGGGCCGGGAAGCCGCCCTTGGGGAAGCCGAGCGGGTAGCCGTCCTTGAAGAACGTGTACTCCTGCTCGATGCCGAAGATGGGCTCCTGCGCGGCGAACTTCTCCGCGACCTCGGCGAGCGCGGCACGGGTGTTGGACTCGTGCGGCGTCATGTCGATGTTCAGGACCTCGCACAGCACGAGGACGTCGTCGCCGCCCCGGATCGGGTCGGGACAGGTGAAGACCGGCTTCAGCACGCGGTCCGAGGCGTGCCCCTCGGCCTGGTTGGTGGAGGACCCGTCGAAGCCCCAGATCGGCAGCTCGGCACCCTTGGCGTCGTCCGCCAGGATCTTCGTCTTGGAACGGAGCTTGGCCGTCGGCTCGGTGCCGTCGATCCAGATGTACTCAGCCTTGAAGGTCACGGGCCACTTCCTTCGGGGTGGGTCAGGGCGCGTACCGCGGGTGCTGCGGCGCTGCGGCACTGGGGCGCCGCTCTCTCGATGTCCGGGAGCTTGTCAACAGGCGATTTCCCGGCCATTGCCCATGTGTGAACCCCGTGTTACCGGGTGCCCGTGTGGCCCGATTCACGCGGTGAGCGGCCGCGCGAAGCACACCGGGCGGGGTCCGGCGCCGGGGGAGGGGCGCCGGACCCGCACTCGTATGCGATGCCGCGGGGCCCCGCCGCTCGTGGCCGCGAGCGGCGGGGCCCCTGACGCGTACGGCGTCGTGGTGGTCGCCCGGTCGTCACCCCACCTTCTCGATCACGGCCCGGCGGATGAGGAACTTGCCGGGCTCACGGACCTGCTCGAAGGCCGCGTTGTTCAGCAGCACACAGCTGCCGGAGACCGAGGTGACCTCCACCGTCGTGGACTTGTTGTTGTCCAGGTTGGTGACCTTCAGCTTGGTGCCCGCCGGGAACTGGCTGCTGGACGCGGCGGGTGCCCCGCCCTCGCCGGACAGGGTGACGGTCGAGCCGTTGCAGACCTGCTGGCCCGCCGCGGCACCGCCACCGGCGTTCCCGTTCCCCGCGTTCTGGCCGCCGCCCCCGCCGGCGTTCTGACCGGAGCCCGCGTTCCCGGCCGCTTGGCCCTCGTTCCCGGCCGCCTGGCCCCCGTTTCCGGCCGCGCCGCCCGCCGGAGCGCTGGGCTGTGCCGCCTGGGAGCCCTGAGCCGACTCCCCGACGGCGCACCCGGACGCCTCCTGCTGGACCTTGATCTGCTTGATGACGGCCTCGCGGTTGGCGATGCGGGCCTCCGACTGCGCGTCCGGGGCGGCCCGCTGCCCGTCGATGAACCGCTGGTTGTTGCCGAGCGCCGTGGCGAGGCCCTGGCACACCGTCGAGTCCGCGGCGGACTTGACGGTCGCCGTGGGCGTCTGGGAGGCGTTCGAGGTGCTCGCCATGACGAAGGCACCGCCGCCCGCCACCGTCGCCGCACTCACCAGCAGGGCGAGCTTCTTCTTCGTGCTGACAGTTCTCCTGCGCGACATCCGCGACTCCTGGGGGGTAGGGGAGCGTACGCCGCTATGTACGAGATGCCGAACGCCGTTACTCAGCGGTCACCGGAGGAGTCCGAGTAACGTAGGTCACACCCAAGGGAGTTGGGCGTCCGGCGAGGGGTCAGCCCTCGCGGGTCAGCGCGTCCCGCACGGCCTCCTCGGACCGCCCGACCACGGCCGTGCCGTCCTGCGCGGTGATGATGGGGCGCTGGATCAGCCGGGGATGTCCGGCGAGGGCCGTGACCCACCGGTCCCGGGCGTCCGAGTCCCGCGGCCAGTCCTTGAGCCCGAGCTCCTCGGCGTCGGCCTCCTGGGTACGGGTGATGTCCCAGGGCTCCAGTCCGAGCCGGTCCAGGACGTCCCGGATCTCGTCCTCGGTCGGGACGTCCTCCAGGTAGCGGCGGACCGTGTAGTCGGCGCCCTCGGCGTCCAGCAGGGTCAGCGCGCTGCGGCACTTGGAACAGGCCGGGTTGATCCAGATCTCCATGCCGCACAGGGTATCCCCACACCCCCTCTGTTCGATTTCTTGGTCCAGGTGTGCAGATCGCTCGCCAGACGGCTGACGGATCGACAACTTCCGCTCTGACCAGGCTATTTCCTGGACGTCTGGAACCCCCGCCTGTCAGTGGCGGGCAGTAGACTGGAGTCAGTGTTCGAGAGCGTCACCGGACCCGTCCCGGAGGCGCTCGTCCGCGACAGGAGGATGCCTGTGCCCGCTGCCGCACTGAAGCCGAAGCCCGCCCGCAAACCGACGCGCACCCAGTCCACCGCCCAGCACCCCGTGCTGCTCGACCTGCCGTACGCGCCCGTGCCGAAGCGGGCGCTGCCGCCGGGCCGGCCCCGCGAGTGGTACATCACGCACAACCGCCGTCTCAAGGCCATGCGCCTCGCGATAGCGCTCCTCGACTCGGGCGTCTACCTGCCCGACCAGGCCCGCAACGAGCGGATCCGCAGCGCCGCGGAGACGATCGGCGTGCACCCGCCGTCCGAGACGACCTGCCACATGGTCCGGGCGCTGATGAGGTACGCCCGGTAGGCGGTGTCCGCCGGGTGCTTCCGCCGACGGGAGCACCCGGCGTACGTCACCCGTTCGCCGTATCCGGCATGCGTACGCCCCCCGGCCCGCCTTCACTGCCAGACAGGGGACACGACCGCGTTCGGCACCGAGGGCGGCACCGGGAGGCGCGATGGACAAGGACGGCACACGGCGGCTGACCGGCCCGGGCGCATCCCGCACGAGGGTGGCCGCGCGGCCCTCACCGCCCCGGACCGCTCCCCTCGGCAGCCGGAGCCCCGCATGACCGCCGCCGGCAGCCCCGCCGAGCGTGCCGAGCGGGGGCGGGCCGCCCGGCAGCACGTACGCCGCTCCGGCCACGCCGGCTGGGCCCCGCCCTTCGGCCGGCCCGACCCGGTCGCCGTACTGGAGCGCCAGGGGCGGGACCGGCTGGCCGAGCTGCTGCCCGTCCGGTACGGGCGGATGGCGTCCTCGCCCTTCGCCTTCCTGCGCGGCGCCGCCGCCGTGATGGCCGCCGACCTCGCCGCGCTCCCGCACACCGGCCTGACCGTGCAGCTGTGCGGCGACGCCCATCTGCTCAACTTCGGCCTGTACGCCTCACCGGAAGGCTCCCTGCTCTTCGACATCGACGACTTCGACGAGACGTTCCCCGGCCCGTTCGAATGGGATGTCAAACGGCTCGCCGCCTCGATCGTGGTGGCCGCCCGCGAGAACGGCCACCCGGACGCCAAGGCCGGGCGCGCGGCCCACGAGGCCGTCACCGCGTACCGCACCGCCATGCGTCGGCTCGCCCCGCTCGGCGAACTCGACGTCTGGTTCACGCGCATCGGCACCGACCAGCTGCTGCCGCTGGCCCGCTCCGCGCGCGACCGGCGCCGCGTCGAGGCCACCCTCGGCCGGGCCCGCCGGCGCACCAGCCTGCGGGCCTACGGCAAGCTGACCGAGCTCGTGGACGGCCGCCGGCGCATCATCCACGACCCGCCCCTCCTGGAACCCGCCGGCGTCTCCGACATGGCCTCCCTGCGCAAGGTCTTCAGCGACTACCGCTCGACCCTCTCCGAGGAACGCCGGCTGCTCCTGGACCGCTACCGGTTCGTCGACGCGGCCCGCGAGGTCGTCGGCGTCGGCAGCGTCGGCCTGCGCTGCTTCATCGTGCTGCTCACCGGGCGGGACGCCGACGACCCGCTCTTCCTCCAGATCAAGGAGGCCCGGCAGTCGGTCCTGGAGGAGCACCTTCCGAACGGGCCGTACACCCACCCGGGGCACCGGGTCGTCGCCGGGCAGCGCCTGCTGCAGGCCGCGAGCGACATCTTCCTCGGCTGGATGTCGGGGCCGCAGGGCCGCGCCTTCTACTGGCGCCGACTGCGGGACATGAAGGGCGGCGCGGACGTCGCCGGGATGAGCCCGGGGGACCTGCTGGCCTACGCCCGGCTGTGCGGCACCGCCCTCGCACGCGCCCACGCCCGCTCCGGCGACCGCATCGCCATCGCCGCCTACCTCGGCGCCTCCGACACCTTCGACCGCGCGGTGACCGACTTCGCCTTCGGCTACGCCGACCAGACGGTCACCGACCACACGACGCTGGGCGCCGCGATCGCGGCGGGAGTGGTCGCGGCGGCGCCGGGCGTGTGACGCCGGACCGGGCCTCAGCACCCGGTCACCCGCGCCTCCGGGCCGGTGGCCGCCGTACGACGCGGGGCCGGGGCCGCCTCAGGCGTCCGGCCCCGCGGGAGCGGCCCAGCCGTCCAGGACCGCGTCCACGAACGTCCGCCTGTCCTCCGCGTGGCTCTCGAACCGCGGGCCCGGCATGTGCCCCGCGCCCCGTACGCCGAACCGCGTGAACCGGGAACGGGCGCTCGGCGCATCCCGCACCGCCCCTGTCCCCTCCGGCATCGCCGCGTCCGTCTCCGGCACCCCGAGGACGGCCCGTCCTCGGGCGCTTGCTCCAGGCGCCTGCGCAGACTCAGGTCCTTCTGCTCGCCGGTGCTTGCGCCGTGCTCCGGGAAGCCGAGGGCCAGGGCAGGACGGCCGCGGGCGAGAGCCCGGTCACGCGCCCCGTTCACGCACCGCGTACGCGCCCCGGGAAAAGGAGGTGCACGGCGTGTGACCGGATCCCTACCCTGGACACGCGTAACGGAGCAGCCCTCGCCGTTTCCCGCAGGACGGGCGCCACCCCGCGGACTCGGGGCTACTCTCTACGGCACCGACGGACGGCTGCCCTCCCCAGCGCCCCGCCGGGGACATCCCGCTCACCGCTCAGACCTACCCACGCCCACGGAGGCCCGTGATGGGCACCATCGTCATGTCCGGGACCGTCGTCCTGGTGATCCTCGGATTCGGAAACCACGTCTACTGGCTGGCCGCGGTCGCCGTGCTCTTCCTCTACGTCCAGTACGGCCGTGGCTCCTCCGCGACGAGCGGCGGAGCCGGAGGAGGACCGGCGGCGGGCGGCAGCGCACCGGCCGACTACCGCAGCTACCGCGAGCGCCGCGACACGCAGGCCAAGTGGGAGCGCCGCTACCGTCGCGAGCGCCCCCTGGAGGCCCGCCGTCAGGCGCGCGAGAAGGCCAACTGAGACCACCCGCGGTGCTGACCGCGGGTGGCCGGGGCGTCCCTGGTCACAGACCGGGGGCGCCCCACACCGGGAACCAGCGGGAGAGGTCCTGCTCCATCCGCAGGTCGCCCGCCAGCGCGGCCGTCACCCGCAGCTCCAGCGCGTTGTCCCGCCGCTCCGGCCTGCCGGGCAGCGGGGCGAACGGGTAGAAGGTGCCCCGCTTGTACAGATAGACGAGGGCGAGACGGCGGCCCGGCTCGCCGTCCTCCTGCGTCCCCTCGAAGCCCGCCAGCGAGCAGAGCAGCTGCGGGCCGAACCCGTTGACCTCCATCGCGCTGTTCACCGCGTGCAGATCGTTGACCAGGTCCGGCAGCCCGTCGGGGGAGCGCCGGGAGACCAGCCACGAGTAGCCGTAGGCGTCCCGGGTCAGCTCGACCGGGCGGCCCTCCCGTTCGGCGTCCGCGTCCAGCAGCGCCTGCACCTCCCGGTGCGTCTGCACGAACGCCGCGCCCTCCACCGTCGCGAAGCACACCGCGCCGTTTCCGGTCGGCCGGAACCCGGTCGCCGCCTCCAGCGTCACGGCCGCCGACGGCAGCCCGAACAGCTGGTCGAGATCGGGCGCGGCCGGCTTGCTGCGGCCCAGCAGTATGTCCAGCAGCCCCATGCTCACACCCCTCCCGGAGTCGTCGCCTCACCCAGCTCGGCGGAGATCCGCCCCAGCTGGTCGAGCCGCTGCTCCAGGCTCGGGTGGGTGGAGAAGATCCGCGCCAGACCGGGCTCGCGGCCCAGCGCCGGGGTGAAGTAGAACGCGTTGAACGCCTGGGCGGTCCGCAGGTCCTTCGTCGGGATGCGGGCGAGGTCGCCGGAGACCTTGGTGAGCGCGGAGGCCAGTACCGAGGGCCGTCCGGTGAGCAGCGCCGCGGCCCGGTCGGCGGCCAGCTCGCGGTACCGGGACAGGGCCCGGATCAGCAGGAAGCTCAGCGCGTACACCGCGGCCGACACACCCATGATGGCGGCGAACACGACCGCCGTGTTCTGGTCCCGGCGGCCGCCCCCGAAGAGCTGCGAGTAGAAGGCGAACCGTACGACGAGTCCGGCGATCACCCCGAGGAACGAGGCGACGGTGATCACGGCGACGTCCTTGTGCGCGACGTGCGCCAGTTCGTGCGCGAGGACCCCCTCCAGCTCGTCCCGCTCCAGCCGGCGCAACAGCCCCGTGGTCACGCAGACCACGGCGTGATCGGCGTTGCGGCCGGTGGCGAAGGCGTTGGGCATCTCCAGGTCGGACACCGCGACCACCGGCTTCGGCATGTCGGCGATGGCGCAGAGCCGGTCGACGACGCCGTGCAGCTCGGGGTACTCCTCGCGCTCCACGGGCCGCCCGCGCATCGCGAACAGCGCGACCCGGTCGGAGAACCAGTACTGGGCGCCCAGCAGGCCGGCGGCGATCACCACGACCAGCACCCAGGACTTCAGCAGCACGATCAGCGCGGCGATGAACGCCACGTACAACAACCCGAGCAGGAACAGCGTGACGCCCATCCGGGCGGTCAACCGCCGGTCACTGCGGAAGCGGCTCTGCATGGTGCACCATCCCGCACTCAGGCACTCGTCCCACTGCCCAGTGTGCACCCGCCCCTTCCCATGAACGGGTCGCGAGCGCCCCCAGGAGCGGCAAAGCCCCGCACCCCGTCAGGCCGGACACGACCTACGGCGCGGTGAACCGGAAGTAGCCCAGCAGCAGGATGACGGCGGCGACGCTGCCGAGGACGACGACCGTGGACACCCATCCCGACCGGCGCTGCCGGCGGGCCACATGATCGGGTTCGGGCCGGAACGGCACCGGGCCGGGCGGCTCGTGCTTCCACCGCGCGGCGAGCATCCGCGCCCGCGCCGACGGCTCCTTGTGCTCCGCGGCGTCGGCCCACCGGATGTCGAACTCACGCTCGTGCTCGTCGTGCCCCGACTCAGCCATGGCCTCCACCCCCGTGCGATCCCATCCCCCCAGAATAGAACACACGCCCGCGCCCCCACCGTCCATCGGACAGCGGGGGCGCGGGCGTGAACACTGCTCGGCTCAGGCGCCGATCACACGTCGAAGTACAGCTCGAACTCGTGCGGGTGCGGGCGGAGCTGGAGCGGGGCGATCTCGTTGGTGCGCTTGAAGTCGATCCACGTCTCGATCAGGTCCGGCGTGAAGACGTCGCCCTGGAGCAGGAACTCGTGGTCGGCCTCCAGCGAGTCGAGCACCGCGGGGAGCGAGGTCGGGACCTGGGCCACGTTGGCGTGCTCCTCGGGAGCCAGCTCGTAGAGGTCCTTGTCGATCGGCTCGGCCGGCTCGATCTTGTTCTTGATGCCGTCCAGGCCCGCGAGCAGCAGCGCCGAGAAGGCCAGGTACGGGTTGCCGGAGGAGTCGGGCGCGCGGAACTCGACGCGCTTGGCCTTCGGGTTGGAGCCCGTGATCGGGATGCGCATCGCGGCGGAGCGGTTGCGCTGCGAGTACACCAGGTTGATCGGCGCCTCGAAGCCCGGGACCAGGCGGTGGTACGAGTTCACCGTCGGGTTGGTGAAGGCGAGCAGCGACGGGGCGTGCTTGAGGATGCCGCCGATGTAGTAGCGGGCCAGGTCCGACAGGCCCGCGTAACCGGCCTCGTCGTAGAAGAGCGGCGAGCCGCCCTGCCACAGCGACTGGTGCACGTGCATGCCCGAGCCGTTGTCACCGAAGATCGGCTTCGGCATGAAGGTCGCGGTCTTGCCGTTGCGCCAGGCCACGTTCTTCACGATGTACTTGAAGAGCTGGAGGTCGTCGGCCGCGGCGAGCAGCGTGTTGAACTTGTAGTTGATCTCGGCCTGGCCGGCGGTGCCCACCTCGTGGTGCTGGCGCTCGACCTGCAGGCCGGCCTTGGCCAGCTCCAGGGAGATCTCGGCACGCAGGTCGGCGAAGTGGTCGACCGGCGGGACCGGGAAGTAGCCGCCCTTGTAGCGGACCTTGTAGCCGCGGTTGTCCTCCAGCGCACCGGTGTTCCAGGCGCCCGCCTCGGAGTCGATGTGGTAGAAGGACTCGTTCTCCGAGGTGCGGAAGCGCACGCTGTCGAAGACGTAGAACTCGGCCTCGGGACCGAAGAACGCGGTGTCGGCGATACCCGTCGACGCCAGGTAGGCCTCGGCCTTCTTCGCCACGTTGCGCGGGTCACGGGAGTACTGCTCGCCCGTGATCGGGTCGTGGATGAAGAAGTTGATGTTGAGGGTCTTGTCACGGCGGAAGGGGTCCACCCGCGCGGTCGACAGGTCGGCGCGCAGCGCCATGTCGGACTCGTGGATGGCCTGGAAGCCGCGGATCGACGAACCGTCGAACGCCAGCTCCTCGTCGGGGTCGAACGCCTCGACGGGCAGCGAGAAGTGCTGCATGACGCCCGGCAGGTCGCAGAAGCGGACGTCGATGAACTTGACGTCCTCGTCCGCGATGAACTTCTTGGCCTCGTCGGCGTTCTGGAACATCCAGCTCCTCCTACTCCCGACCGTCCCGCCGGGGTGGTAGATCGTTCGTGCGGCCAGTGCGGGTGGCACACGCTGCACTCGACCCTAGGGACGGGTGATTTCTCGGGCGTGACCCATTTGTTTCGCACACGTTAACCGGACATCCCCCCTCTCACCCCTCGTGTCCACATGCCAGAACGAGCCCAGTACCGTGGTGGCGTGGACAAGAGGCAAGCAATCGGATCCTGGCTCTCCGGCCCCCGCGCGGCCGCGGAGGAAGCCGGTGTCGACTTCGGATACCGGGGGGAGCAGCTGGGCCTTCCGCAGGACGGGCCGGGCTCCATCGCCCGCCCCGGACGGCGGCTCGGCGCCCTGGCCGTGGACTGGGGGCTCTGCGTCCTGATCGCATACGGCCTTCTCACCGACGGCTACGGCCAGGCCACCGGCAACTGGGCGCTGCTCCTCTTCTTCGCGATGGGCGTGCTGACCGTCGGCACCCTCGGCTTCACCCCCGGCAAGCGCCTCTTCGGGCTGCGCGTGGTCGCCCTGGACAGCGGCACGGTCAACCCGCTGCGCGCCCTGCTGCGCACGGCCCTGCTCTGCGTCGCCCTCCCGGCCCTGATCTGGGACCGCGACGGCCGCGGCCTCCACGACCGCCTCGCCGGCACCGTCGAGCTCCGCGCCTAGGGGGCGTCTTGCCGATCAGGCCGGGTCAGCAAGACACCCCCTGGCTCCACAAAGCCGTAGAGCCCCGCGTACGACGAAGGGGGCGCCCGGAATCACTCCGGGCGCCCCCTTTCTCGTCGGGGTGTGGCGCGGTCAGCGCCGGAAGTTGCCCTTCGGCAGCTTCATGCCCTTGGGCATGGGGCCCTTCGGCAGCGGCATGTTGCTCATCAGGTCGCCCATGGCCTTGAGCCGGTCGTTGGTGGCGGTCACCTGGGGGCCGGTGAGCACGCGCGGCAGCTTGAGCATGGTGGTTCGCAGCTTCTTCAGCTCGACCTGGCCCTCGCCCGTGCCCACGATCAGGTCGTGCACAGGCACGTCCGCCACGATGCGGTTCATCTTCTTCTTCTCGGCGGCCAGCAGGCTCTTCACCCGGTTCGGGTTGCCCTCGGCTACCAGCACGATGCCCGCCTTGCCGACGGCCCGGTGCACCACGTCCTGGCTGCGGTTCATCGACACCGCGGGGGTGGTCGTCCAGCCTCGGCCGATGTTGTCCAGCACGGCCGCTGCGGCGCCCGGCTGGCCCTCCATCTGGCCGAAGGCCGCCCGCTCGGCCCGGCGCCCGAACACGATCGCCGTCGCGAGGAAGGCGAGCAGCAGGCCCAGGATGCCGAGATAGATGGGGTGCCCGATCAAGAAGCCGATCGCGAGGAAGACACCGAAGGTGACGATTCCGACAGCCGCGAGCACAAGACCGATCTTCTTGTCGGCCCTGCGGGTCATCTTGTAGGTCAGAGCGATCTGCTTGAGTCGCCCGGGGTTCGCAGCGTCCGCTGCCGTGTCCTTCCTCGCCATGCCACGAAGTCTACGTGGCCCCGAGAGCGCCTTCGACGGCGAGTGGCCTCAGAGCCGGGGAGCGGGCGTCCGCTCCAGAACGCGCTCCGCATCGACGCGGTCCTTCGCGCGGCGGCGGTCCTCCAGGACGGAGGTCCAGGCGTTGCGGCGGGCCGTGCGCTGGCCGCTGCCCATCAGCAGCGACTCGACGGCACGCAGTGCATCGGTGAACGACGGGATGGCGGTGGCGCGAACGGGCGCGGCCTGCATGGCAGAGGTCCCCCCTCGGGAATGACTGCTCCGGTGAGCGGTGCACAGCGTGTGCAACCAGTGTCACTGATTGGTGTTACCAGGGCGTGACCGACCGGTCAAACACCGATGAAGGGCGGATGTGGCACCGGAACGACCGGACGCGGCCCGGACGTGGTCGCCAACTGCGACGACGTACCGGGCCGCGTCGTCCGGCCGGAGCCGGGGGACTTCAGCCTGTGCGCGGATTCACACGCGCACAGTGACACTCCGTGCCGTCAGACGGCCTGCGAGGCGACGAACGCGCCGCGCTTCTCGACCGCCATCTGGTACAGCCGGCCCGCGCGGTACGAGGAGCGCACCAGCGGGCCGGACATCACACCGGAGAAGCCGATCTGCTCGGCCTCCTCCTTCAGCTCCACGAACTCCTGCGGCTTGACCCAGCGCTCCACGGGGTGGTGGCGCACGCTCGGGCGCAGGTACTGCGTGATGGTGATCAGCTCGCAGCCGGCGTCGTGCAGCTGCCGCAGCGCCTCGCTGACCTCCTCACGCGTCTCGCCCATGCCGAGGATCAGGTTGGACTTGGTCACCAGCCCGAAGTCGCGGGCGTCGGTGATGACCTTCAGGGAGCGCTCGTAGCGGAAGCCGGGGCGGATGCGCTTGAAGATCCGCGGGACCGTCTCGACGTTGTGCGCGAACACCTCGGGGCGGGACTCGAAGACCTCCCGCAGCAGCTCCGGGACCGCGTTGAAGTCGGGGGCGAGCAGCTCGACCTTGGTGCGGCCGGCCTCACGGGCGGCGGTCTGCTCGTGGATCTGGCGGACCGTCTCGGCGTACAGCCAGGCGCCGCCGTCGGGGAGGTCGTCACGGGCTACGCCGGTGATCGTGGCGTAGTTCAGGTCCATGGTGACCACGGACTCGCCGACGCGGCGCGGCTCGTCGCGGTCGAGCGCCTCGGGCTTGCCGGTGTCGATCTGGCAGAAGTCGCAGCGCCGGGTGCACTGGTCGCCGCCGATGAGGAAGGTGGCCTCGCGGTCCTCCCAGCACTCGTAGATGTTGGGGCAGCCGGCTTCCTGGCAGACCGTGTGCAGCCCCTCGCTCTTCACGAGGCTCTGCATCTTGGTGTACTCGGGGCCCATTTTCGCCCGGGTCTTGATCCACTCGGGCTTGCGCTCGATGGGGGTCTGGCTGTTGCGGACCTCCAGGCGCAGCATCTTGCGTCCGTCCGGTGAGACTGCGGACACGTCGGCTCCCTGTGCTTCGATTCTTCGGCGTACACCAGGGTACGCCCGTGCTTACTGAGCCCTGCCGTCAGGCCAACCCCGTGACCTCAGGGCCCATTCCCCGTCTCAGACGGCCGCCCGCTCGATCTCGCGCGGCTTGAGGTCCGCGTTCTCCAGCACGTCCCTCAGGTGCCGCTCGACGACCGGCAGCACCTCCTCGATGGTGACGTCCCGGCCCAGCTCCGCCGCCAGCGAGGCGACACCGGCGTCCCGGATGCCACACGGGATGATCTTGTCGAACCACTTGTTGTCCGGGTTCACGTTGAGAGCGAAGCCGTGCATGGTCACGCCCTTCGCCACCCGGATCCCGATGGCCGCGATCTTGCGGTCCTCGCGCCGCTGTCCGGCGTTGGAGGGCGCGTACTCGGGGCCGTTCAGCCGCGGGTCGAACTCGTCGTCGGTGAGGCGGGGGTCGAAGTCCAGGGAGAGGCCGCCGAGCGCCGGGCGCTGGTCGACGGGATCGCCGAGGACCCAGACGCCGCTGCGGCCCTCGACCCGGGTGGTCTCCAGGCCGAACTCCGCGCAGGTGCGGATCAGGGCCTCCTCCAGCCGCCGTACGTGCGCCACGACGTCCACGGGGCGGGGGAGCTTCT
This sequence comes from Streptomyces sp. NRRL WC-3605, assembly GCF_001509795.1. Lineage (GTDB taxonomy): Bacteria > Actinomycetota > Actinomycetes > Streptomycetales > Streptomycetaceae > Streptomyces > Streptomyces viridochromogenes. Next base: position 119,880 of record NZ_LLZN01000127.1, read on the forward strand.
GGATGGGGTAGCCGACCAGCTGGCCGGGGCCGTGCCAGGTGATCTTGCCGCCGCGGTCCACGTCGACGACCGGCGTGCCGTCCAGCGGGCGCTCGTTGTCGGCGGTGCGCCGGCCCGCCGTGTACACCGGGGGGTGTTCGAGCAGCAGGACGGTGTCGCCGATCTCGTCCGCGAACCGGGCCGCGTGCACGCGGCGCTGCTCGTCCCACGCCACCTGGTAATCGACGGCATCCGCGCCGAACCCCATGCGGACGAACCGCAACTCACTCACGGCAAGCGCCTCCCTAGAAGCACCGGAAAGTCGTAAGGCACGAAGCGTGCCTACGCCACTGTACGACCGGTCCGTTCGAGTGGGCTCCCGCGGCCCACGTCAGCCCGTAGGCCCAATCCTCACACGATCGGATGAATGGGTGGCGTAATGTGCGATCAGGTGCTTACTCTCCGCTACATTCGCGCCGTTCGAGAGGCCAAAAGGGCTGCTCACCGGCAATCCGGGCGTTCGGCGGCCGCACGGCCACGCGACGCCCGAAAGGCAGGAGACCGCACCGCAGATGACGGAACGACCCGCGCAGCGCACTCCCAATCGACAGCTCGCCGCGCTCATCGCAGAAGCGGGATTCTCCAACGCGGGTCTCGCCCGCCGGGTGGACCAGCTCGGACTCGAACACGGGCTTGACCTGAGATACGACAAGACATCGGTCACCCGCTGGCTGCGCGGACAGCAGCCGCGCGGCACGACCCCGGCGCTGATCGCCGAGGTCTTCACCCGGCGCCTCGGCCGCCGCCTCACCGCCCAGGACCTCGGCCTGGACGCCTGCGCGCCCGTGTACGCCGGGCTGGAGTTCGCCGCGACCCCCGAGGAGGCCGTCGACATCGTCAGCGGCCTGTGGCGCAAGGACTCCGGCAGCCACGCCGAGCTGCGCAAGATCGCGTTCACCCCGGCCGGGCTCGTCGTGCCCAGCCGGGACTGGCTGATCGGCCGCGCCGACGACAAGGTCGCGCGCGGCGAGCCGGTGACCCGGGTGCAGGTCCCGGGCCGGCCGGTGGTGCCCCGCCAGCGCGGCCAGGCCGAGCGCGGGCCCGGCCAGAAGGTCACCGGCGGCGACATCGCCGCGCTGCGCTCGGTCGGCGACCTGTTCCGCTCCCTGGACGACATGTACGGCGGCGGCCACGCCCGCCAGGCCCTCGTGCGCTACCTGGAGCACGAGTGCGAGCCGATGCTGCGCGGCACCTACGGCGAGCAGACCGGACGCCGGCTGTTCGCCGCCGCCGCGGACCTCACGCGGCTCGCGGGCTGGACGTCGTTCGACATCGCCGCGCACGGGCTGGCCCAGCGCTACTTCGTGCAGGCGCTGCGGCTGGCCCAGGCCGCCGGGGACCGGCCGTTCGGGTCGTACGTCCTGGCGACCATGAGCCGGCAGGCCGTCTACCTCGGGCACGGCCGGGAGGCCGTCCAGCTCGCGCGCGTCGCCCAGCAGGGCGTCGGCACCGGCGCCCCGCCGGCCGTGCTGGCCCTGCTGCACGCCTGCGAGGCGCGCGGCCACGGGGTGCTCGGCGAGGTCCGCGCCTGCACGGCGTCCCTGGTCCGGGCCGAACGCGCCCTGGAGGCCGCCCGCCCCGGCGACGACGTCCCGCACTGGGCGCGGTTCTTCGACGACGCGCAGCTCGCCGACGAGTTCGGCCACTGCCACCGGGACCTCCAGCAGTTCCGCGCGTCCGCCCAGCACGCCGAGCGCTCCCTGCAGCTGCGGGCCCCCGCCTTCGCCCGCAGCCGCCTGTTCTGCCGGCTCGTCCTGGCCAGCGCCCGTCTCGGCCTCGGCGAGCTCGACCAGGCGTGCGCCCTGGCCGCCGAGGCGGCGGGCCAGGCGGCGGAGATGCGGTCCGTCCGGGCGATCGAGTACGTCCGCGACTTCGAACGCAGGCTGGAGCCCTACCGCGACGCGGCCCCGGTCCGCGGCTACCGCGACAGGGTCGCCGCGCTGCTGTGACGGTGGGACCCGGCCGCCCGCAGCGGGTCCACCCGGCCTCGGACGGCCGGTCCGCGGGGGCCGCGTCCGGTTCGGGTGGACGGCCGAGCGGATGCGGGGCCGGGGCCGGGCAGGCGCGTCCAGAGTTCGCCGGGGCCCGGCCACCCCGTCCGTGACGTCCGGCGGCGGCTCGCCGGGCCGAGTGGCCGGTCCGTGCCGGGAGCGCGGGGCTGGGGCGGCCGTCCGGGCGGGCTCCGGCCCGCCCCGGTCAGGCCGCCCCGGTCAGGCCGCCGTGCGTAAGGGTTCCGAGCGGTTCAGGGAGCCCGCCGCGCCCAGGTCCGTGAGGATCGCCGTGGTGGCCCGGCGGGCCGAGTGCAGGGCGCCCTGGACCGTGCTGGTGTCGCGGTGGTCGCCGCACACGTACAGGCCCGCCAGCAGCCGTACCGGGCGGCGCAAGTCGTGCGGGGCGGTCATCGCGGGCACGGCCTCGGGCGTGTGGTGCACGGCCAGCGTCTCCCAGCGGGCCGTCGAGGTGCCGTACAGCCGGGCGAGGTGCATCCGCACGGCCGTGTCGACGTCCGGGGGCGGGGTGCCGAGGACCGTCGAGGTGACGAGGGCGCGGCCGGCCGGGGCGCGGCTCGGGTCGACGAGGCTGATCACCGCCGTGTGCGCCACCGGGCCGCTCCGGTCGGCGTCCAGCAGCAGCGAGGCGCCGGTGTCCGGTGCCTCGTCCATCGTGTGGTGGAGGACCGTCACCGGGTGGAAGCCGGGCACGCGCAGCCCCGGCAGGAGCTCGCCGGCGGTCCGCGCGTCGGTGGCCAGCAGTACCGCGCGGCACCGGATCTCGCCGTGCTCGGCGGTCGTGACGGCCGTCGTGGCGATCGAGGTGACCCGCACCCCGGTGTGCACGGTGCCCGGCGGCAGCGAGCGCGCCAGCAGCTCGGGCAGGGCATCGGCGCCGCCCTCGGGCAGGCACAGCCGGCCGCCCGCGAAGGCGTGCAGCGCGAGGTCCGCGCACCGGCTGGACGTCGTCAGCTCCGGGTCGTACAGCAGGGCGGCGAGCAGCGGCCGCAGGAATCCTTCGATCGTGCGTGGCGGGATGCCGCGTTCCGCGAGGGCCTGCGCGGCCGGAGCCTCCGGGCGGTTCAGCAGCCGTTCGACGGGCGCGGAGGCCAGCCGGGCGAGCGCCGCGCCCAGGCGTGCCTGGTCGACGGCCGTGCCCAGCGGTGCTCCGGTGCGCGCCCGGGGGACCGCGGAGGCCCTGGGGGCGCTCGCCAGGGCGCGTACGGCGTGGAGTGCGCCCCTCGCGCGCCGGGCGCCCGCCGGGCCGGTGAGCGCTCCGGCGCGGTGGCGGCGCCCGTCGCTGTGCAGCAGCACCCCCGGGGCGAAGGACCGCAGCGCGAGCGCGTCCAGGGCCGGTGTCCGGCGGAGCTCGGGATACGACGTCGACAGAAGCTGCCCGATCCGGTCCAGCCGGAAGCCGTCGACCTTCTCGGTCGACATGCGGCCGCCCGGACAGGGGGCCGCCTCCAGGACCGCGGTGGTTATTCCTGCGCTGGTCAGCCGGTGCGCCGCGGCGAGCCCGGCGACCCCGGCTCCCACGATGACGACGTCCGCCTGGTACGCGGGCTCAAGCACGTGCCCCTCCTCGAGGTTGCGCGGCCGGTGGAGACGTCATGCCCCCAACTGGCCCAGGAAATACCCGAGTTCGGCACGAGGTTACGGACGCGATCGGTCAGGTGCAGTCGCGCATCGACAGAGCACGGTCGCACGGCGGTCGCATACGGACATCCGTGCCTTAGGGCGTCCTCGCAAGCCCGTCTGGCTCGCCACTTCCGGAACACGCCCTACCGCAGGGCCGCCCGGATCGCCCCGTCGATGTCCGGGAACGCGAAGGTGAAGCCCGACTCCAGCAGCCGTTTCGGCCGAACCCGCTGGCTGCCGAGCACGTCCCCGGCCATCTCGCCGAGCACGGTCCGCAGGACGGGCGCCGGGACCGGCAGCAGCGCCGGCCGGTGCAGCACCCGCCCCATGGACGCGGTGATCTCACCGTTCGTCACCGGCTCGGGAGCGGTCACGTTGAACGGCCCCGACAGGTCCTCGGCGTCCAGCAGATGCCGGATCGCCGCCACCTCGTCGTGCAGCGACACGAACGACCAGTACTGCCGCCCGTCCCCCAGCCGGCCCCCCAGCCCCGCCTTGAACAGCGGGAACAGCCGCCCCCACGCCCCGCCCTCGCGGGCCACCACAAGGCCGGTGCGCACGCACACCGTCCGCACCCCCGCCTCCCGCGCGGGCGCCGCCGCGGCCTCCCACTCCACGCACAGCTCCGGCAGGAAGCCCTCGCCGGGCGGACTCGACTCGTCGACAACCCGGGCGCCGGTCTCGCCGTAGTAGCCGATCGCGCTGCCGTTCACGAAGACCCGCGGCCGCTCCCCGGGCTTCAGTCCCGCCATCGCGGAGGCGAGCGCCGCCGTGCCCCGCACCCGGCCGCGCCGCAGGCTCTCCTTGTACGCGTCGGTCCAGCGCCGCGCCCCCACGTTCGCACCGGCCAGATTGACCACCGCGTCGCACCCGGCCAGCACCTCGGCCGCCACCCGGCCGCCGTCGGGGTCCCAGCGGACCTCGTCCGCAGCACGGGGCTCCCGGCGCACCAGGCGGACCACCTCGTGCCCGTCCGCGACGAGCGAGCGCACCAGAGCGGCACCGATCAGACCGGACGAGCCGGCGACCACGATTCTCGACAGATCCATGCACGCCATCCTGCCCGGAACCCGCCCGGATACGTCCCCGTACGCCCCGGGACGCGCCCTCGCCTCACGAGGTGACCACGTCCCCGGTGTCCACCGGGACCGTCGAGGTCGCCGCGCGCTGGGCGGACGAGGCCACCTCGTCCGCGGTCAGGACGTAGCCGGTCTCGTCGTCGGTCGTGGACCGGGCGAAGACCACCCCGTACACCCGGCCGTCGGTGGTCAGCAGCGGTCCGCCCGAGTTGCCCGGGCGCACGGTGGAGCGGATCGAGTAGATCTCGCGGGTCACCGTCTCGTCGTTGTAGATGTTCTGGCCGGTGGCCTGTATGCGGCCGGCGACCGTCGCCGCCTGGAGGTCCAGCGCGCCGTCCTCCGGGTAGCCCGCCACGACCGCCGAGTCGCCGCGCGCGGCCTCGTCGTCGAAGCGCAGGACGGGGGCGCGCAGCTGCGGCACGTACAGCACGGCCACGTCCCGCCGGGGATCGAAGAGCACCACCCGCGCCGCGTACGACGGCCCGACGCCGCCCACACGGACGTCCGGCCGGTCGATGCCGGCCACCACGTGCGCGTTGGTCATCACGCGCTGCGGGGCGTACACGAAGCCGCTGCCCTCGCGGCCCTGGGTGCCCGCGGACCCCTCGATCTTGACGGTGCTGCGCTTGGCGGCCTCCGTGGCGGCCGGGGTGACGCTGTCGCCGGTGGGCTTGGCGACCTCGGCCGTCGACTCGTTCTCGAACGGGTTGAAGACCTGCGGGAAGCCCGCCTCGGTCAGCGCGGAGGTGGCCCGCGAGAACCAGGCCGGGGTGGTGTCCGGCATGGCCTCCTGCACGCCGCCCAGCAGCCGGGAGTCACGGATCGCCGACGTCAGCAGCGGCGAGGAGGACGCGGCCAGCACGCTCGCCGCCACCCAGGACACGATCAGCACGGCCACCGCGTTGGCCACGGCCCCGCCGACGCCGTCGGCCACCCGCAACGGCCCGCGGTCCAGCTCCCGGCGCAGCCGCAGGGCCAGCCGCCCGGCCAGCTCGTGCACCAGCACGGCGGGCAGCAGCACGGTCAGCACCGCGGCCACCGTCGCCCGTGTGGTGCCCGGCGTGACCAGGTCCATCACCCACGGCAGCAGCCACACGCCGATCGCCGCGCCGCCCACGAAGCCGGCCAGCGAGACACAGCCGGCCACCAGCCCGCGCCGGTAGCCGGAGGCCGCGTAGGCCACCATCACGAGCAGCAGCACGATGTCGAGCAGGTCCACTGAGCCGCCTTTCTCCAGGACCCGGTAGCAGGACCTCTTAGTACGCGTGCCGGACGCTCGATGATCAGCGCGCGGCGGCGTGTCACCGCGATTCGGCCACGCTGCGTACACCTGGAGGAACGCCCCGGACCCGGATGATGGTTCCACCCGGTGTCCCACCACACATCGCGGGCGGACCCGATCCGTCGGACAGTAGGACCATGCGTGCCATCCGACGGGTCACGGCGGAACGGGTGCGGGGTCTCCCCGGGGGACGGGGAGCCCTCGTCGTCCTCGGCTGCGTGCCGGGTCTGGCCGCCGCGCTCGCGCTCGTGCTGTGCGCCGACGGGGTGGAGCGGAGCGCCGAGCGGGAGAAACGGCCCGTCGCGGCGCGCCCCGCCTCGTACCACGCGTCCCGGCCGCCCATCGTGCCCCGGGACGTCTGGCTGGAGGAGGAGAGCCTGCACACCCAGCCGCCCCCGCGCTACGACGACAAGGTGGTCGCCGTCTTCGTCCACCACACCGACTCGCCGAACGACTACGACTGCGCCGAGTCCCCGAGCATCATCGAGCACCTCTACGCCGGCCAGACCGGCGGCCGGCACTGGGACGACCTCGGCTACAACTTCGTCGTCGACCGCTGCGGCACGATCTACGAGGGCCGGGCCGGCGGCACCGACCGGCCCGTCACCGGCGCCCACACCCAGGGCTTCAACCACCGCACCGCGGGCGTCGCCGCCCTCGGCACCTTCACGGCCGGGGTGCCCGTCCCGAAGGCGATGACCGACGCGATCGCGGCGGTCGTGGCGTGGAAGCTGGGCCTGTCCGGCACGGACCCGCGCGCCGAGGTGCGGCTGACCTCCAGCAACGACCTCAGCCGCTACGCCTCCGGCACCACCGCCACGCTGCCCGCCGTGGCCGGTCACAACGACGGCTACTCGACGACCTGCCCCGGCGCCGCCCTCAGCGCCCGCCTCCCGGAGATCAGGGCCACCGCGGCCCGCCTCCAGGGCCGGCCCTGAAACCGCCCCGGCTCAGCCCTTGAACCGCTCCCACAGCCGGGGGAAGCGTTCCGACAGCGCCCGCGCGTCCTCGAAGTCCACCGGGGTGCCGGACGGCTCAGGGGGCGCGGGCGGCAGGCCGAGGTCGGGGGCGACGGCACCGGTGAGCTGCTCGTACGCCTCGTCGGCGGCGTACCCCAGCTCCTCTCCGTCGCCGTCGAACTCCTCGTCGAAGTCGTCCAGCAGCTCGGCCAGGGAGTCCGGGTCGTGCACCGCGCCCTCGTACACCTCGCGGCCCTGGCCGATCAGCCAGCAGCGGAAGAAGTCGAAGGCGTCGTCGCTGGCCCCGTCGAGCAGGACCCAGGCGGCCCCCCACACGTCCCAGGTGTACGCCCGGTTGTAGCGGGCCTCGAAGTGGCGGGCGAAGTCGAGCACGGCGTCCGGGTCCAGCTGGACCAGCCGCTCCACCAGCAGATCGGCCTGCTCCTCGGGGTCGCCCTCGGCGGCCTCACGGGTGGTGTCCACCAGCTCCCAGAACTCCGTCTCGTCCATCACGGGTCAAGCATCGGCCCTGGACCGGTGGGGCGCACGTGGAGTGCGACGGATTGTTATGGGGCGTGCGCTCGGTCGGCGTACAGGGCGGCCAGACGTATCGCGTCGGCGGCGAACCGCTCCCGCAGCGACCGCGGGGCCAGCACCTCGACCCGCGGGCCGAGCGCCGCGACCTGGCCGTGGGCGACCTCCTCCGACTCCACCGGGACGGTCACCGTCACCCAGCCGTCCCCGTCCGGGGCGCCCGCCGCCTCCAGCGCCTCCCGCGCGGCCCGCCGGTCGAGGGCGTGCGGGAGGGCGCGCGCTCCCTCGGGGGACACCCGCAGGACGACCTCGGTCCGCAGGATCGACCGCGCGAACTGCTCGGCCCGCTCCTCCCAGAACGCCGGCAGGTCGAACGCCTCGTCCCGCTCGAACCGCCCCTCACCGGTGTCGACGGCGGTGAACCGGTCGATCCGGTACACCCGGTGGGCACCGGCCCCGGCGACCTGGGCGCACAGGTACCAGACGCCGGCCTTCAGCACGAGCCCGTACGGCTCCAGCTCCCGCTCGACCTCGTCCTCCCCGCGCCGGTAGCGGGCGACGATCCGGCGGTCGTCCCACACGGCGTCCGCGACGGCGGGCAGCAGCTCGGGCGTCCTCGGCTCCGTGAACCAGTTCGGCGCGTCCAGATGGAAGCGCTGGGCCGCCGTACGGGAGGCGTCGCGCAGCGACGGCAGCAGCGCGGCCGACACCTTCAGGCGCGCGGCCGACGCGGCGTCCTCGAGGCCCATCTCGCGCAGCGCCCCCGGCACCCCGCTGAGGAACAGCGCCTCGGCCTCGCCGCGCGCCAGCCCCGTCAGCCGGGTGCGGTACCCGCCGACCAGCCGGTACCCGCCGGCCCGGCCCCGCTCGGCGTAGACCGGGACGCCGGCCTCCGACAGCGCCTGCGCGTCCCGGGTGACCGTCCGCTCCGACACCTCCAGCTCCCGCGCCAGCTCGGCGGCGGTCATGGAGGGCCGGGCCTGGAGCAGCAGGACCATCTTGATCAGACGAGCGGCACGCATACGGTCATCATGCCGAAACCCACTGACAGCGAAGGGGCACGGCGAGTGCCGTGCCCCTTCGTCCGATCGTCCTGCCGTCCCGGCCGCTTACAGGCCGTACTTCTCGCGGGCTTCCTTCACCGCGGTCGCCTTGACCTCGCCGCGCTTCGCGAGCTGGGCCAGGGCCGCGACCACGATCGACTCGGCGTCGACCCCGAAGTGGCGGCGGGCCGCGTCACGGGTGTCGGAGAGACCGAAGCCGTCGGCGCCGAGCGAGGACCAGTCCTGCTCGACCCACTGCGCGATCTGGTCCGGCACCTGGCGCATGTAGTCGGAGACCGCGAGCACCGGGCCCTCGGCGCCCTGGAGCGCCTGACGGACGTACGGGGTCCGCTCCTCGCCGCGCAGGAGGGCCGCGTCGGCCTCCAGCGCGTCGCGGCGCAGCTCCGTCCAGGAGGTCGCGGACCACACGTCGGCGGCCACACCCCACTCCTCGGCGAGCAGCTTCTGCGCCTTCAGCGCCCAGTGGATCGCGGTGCCGGAGCCCAGCAGCTGGATGCGCGGGGCGTTCGCCGCCGGGGACAGCCCGGCCGTCTCCGCCGTGTTGAAGCGGTACAGGCCCTTGACGATGCCCTGGTCGATGCCGTCCACCGCGGGCTTCGCGGGCTGCGGCAGCGGCTCGTTGTAGACGGTCAGGTAGTAGAAGACGTCCTGGTCCTCGCCCGGGGCCGCCTCGCCGTACATCCGGCGCAGACCGTCCTTGACGATGGCCGCGACCTCGTAGGCGAAGGCCGGGTCGTACGACAGCGCCGCCGGGTTGGTCGCCGCGATGACGGGGGAGTGGCCGTCGGCGTGCTGCAGGCCCTCACCGGTCAGCGTGGTGCGGCCGGCCGTCGCGCCGACGAGGAAGCCGCGGCCGAGCTGGTCGCCGAGCTGCCACATCTGGTCGGCCGTGCGCTGCCAGCCGAACATCGAGTAGAAGATGTAGAACGGGATCATCGCCTCGCCGTGCGTCGCGTACGACGTCGAGGCGGCGATGAAGTCGGCCATCGAACCGGCCTCGGTGATCCCCTCGTTGAGGATCTGCCCGTTCTTCGCCTCCTTGTAGTACATGAGCTGGTCGCGGTCGACCGGCTCGTACGTCTGGCCCTTCGGCGAGTAGATGCCGAGGGACGGGAAGAGGCTCTCCATGCCGAAGGTGCGCGCCTCGTCGGGGACGATCGGCACCCAGCGCCGGCCGGTCTCCTTGTCGCGGACCAGGTCCTTGACCAGGCGGACGAACGCCATGGTGGTGGCCACGTTCTGCGAGCCGGAGCCCTTGTCGAAGGCGGCGAACGCCTTGTCGGCGGGGGCCGGCAGCGGGGCCACAGGGTGCAGGCGGCGGGCCGGGGCGGGGCCACCGAGGGCCGCGCGGCGCTCCTGGAGGTAGCGGACCTCGGGGGAGTCGGCGCCGGGGTGGCCGTAGGGCACCACGCCGTCGACGAAGTCGCTGTCCTTGATGGGCAGTTCGAGGCGGTCACGCATCGCCTTGAACTCGTCCACCGAAAGCTTCTTCATCTGGTGGTTGGCGTTCTTCGACGCGAAGCCCTCGCCCAGGGTGTGGCCCTTGACCGTCTGGGCCAGGATCACGGTCGGTGCGCCCTTGAACTCGACGGCGGCCTTGTAGGCGGCGTACACCTTGCGCGCCTCGTGGCCACCGCGGGAGAGGTGGAAGCACTCGAGGATCTTGTCGTCGCTCAGCAGCTTCGCCATCTCGGCGAGCGCCGGGTCCTTGCCGAAGAAGTCCTCGCGGATGTAGGCGGCGTCGCGCGTCTGGTACGTCTGCACCTGCGCGTCCGGTACCTCGCGCAGCCGGCGTACGAGCGCGCCCGTGGTGTCGAGCTGGAACAGCTCGTCCCAGGCGGTGCCCCACAGGGTCTTGACCACGTTCCAGCCGGCGCCGCGGAACTGGGCCTCCAGCTCCTGCACGATCTTGAAGTTGGCGCGGACCGGGCCGTCGAGGCGCTGCAGGTTGCAGTTGATGACGAAGGTCAGGTTGTCCAGGCCCTCGCGGGAGGCGAGTGCGAGGGCGGCCGTGGACTCCGGCTCGTCCATCTCGCCGTCACCGAGGAACGCCCAGACGTGCGAGGACGAGACGTCCTTGATCCCGCGGGCGGTCAGATAGCGGTTGAAGCGCGCCTGGTAGATCGCCGACAGCGGGCCGAGGCCCATGGACACCGTCGGGAACTCCCACAGCCAGGGCAGCCGGCGCGGGTGCGGGTACGACGGCAGGCCGTCGCCGCCCGCCTCCTGGCGGAAGTTGTCCAGGTGCTGCTCGGTGAGGCGGCCGTCGAGGAAGGCGCGGGCGTAGATGCCCGGCGAGGCGTGGCCCTGGATGTAGAGCTGGTCGCCGCTGCCGTCGCCCTCCTTGCCCTTGAAGAAGTGGTTGAAGCCGGTCTCGTAGAGCCAGGCGGCGGAGGCGAAGGTGGCGATGTGGCCGCCGACGCCGTGCTTGGCACCCCGGGTGACCATCGCGGCCGCGTTCCAGCGGTTCCACGCGGTGATCCGGCGCTCCATCTCCTCGTCACCGGGCACGCCGGGTTCACCGGCGGTCGGAATGGTGTTGACGTAGTCGGTCTCGAGGAGCTTCGGCAGCGCGATGCCGGTGCCCTCGGCCCGCTCCAGCGTGCGGCGCATCAGGTAGGCGGCGCGGTGCGGGCCAGCCGCCTTGGCGACCGCGTCCAGCGAGGCCTGCCACTCGGCGGTCTCCTCCGGGTCGTGGTCGTGGAGCTGGTCGAGCGCGCTCGGCTGGATGGCGTTGGGGTCGGTCATGTCGCCGCCTTCCTCAGTCGAAGGGGGTTCCCTCATCGGCAAGGGTTCGGGGGTTGCCCTTTGTCTTTGGCAGGACAGGGCGGGAGACCTCGGTGGAGGTCCAGCGGTGACAATAACTCCCTGATCGATGATCGATCAAAGGGTTCCCGGGTAAAACATCGCGATCCGGGGAAAGTAGGCATGCGGTGCCTCGGTGAATGGCACCCGGTGCCGTGTTTTCGAAGGATTTCCGCAGGTGAGCGGGGTGATGCTCGCCTGTCGATCAGGCGCGCGGGGCGCACCCGAGCACGTGCGCCTTCACCAGTTCCGCGATCCTCGGGTCCCGACGGCGGAACGCCTGGACGAGCTCCTCGTGCTCCTCCGCGTACGACTGCTGAACGGTGCCGAGCCAGCGGATGGACAGAGCCGTGAAGACTTCGATGCCGAGGCCCTCCCAGGTGTGCAGCAGCACCGAGTTGCCCGCGGCCCGGACCAGCTCGCGGTGGAAGCCCACCGTGTGCCGCACCTGACCTGTGCCGTCGGCGTCCCGGTCGGCCTCGTACAGGGCCGCCACGTGCGGTTCCAGGGCGGAGCAGTCCTCGGCGAGGGTGTCCGCGGCCAGCTCGGCGGCGATGGCCTCGAGGCCGGCCCGGACGGGGTAGCTCTCCTCCAGGTCGCCGGCGGTCAGGTTGCGCACCCGTACGCCCTTGTTGGGGGCGGACTCGATCAGCCGCAGCGACTCCAGCTCGCGCAGTGCCTCCCGGACCGGGGTCTGGCTGACCTCCAGCTCGGTGGCGATGCGCCGCTCGACGATCCGCTCGCCCGGTTGCCAGCGCCCGCTGATGATCCCCTCCAGGATGTGCTCGCGGATCTGTTCGCGCAGCGAGTGGATGACGGGGGCGGTCATGAGAGCTCCTTAAGGCGCGTTGACGTTTAGACAATACGGCCCGGGTGCTCTGGGGGGAGGGGTGACGACGGTGCTTTGGTGCAGGTGAGACGAGACTTACACAGGGTTCGGTGCGAGGGGCGCCCACGAGCTCGGTGTGCGGGGTCCATGCGCGTGTGCGGGATCGTCGTGGCCGGTCGCGCGGTTCCCCGCGCCCCTTGAGGGCGTTGCGGTCGGGCCCTGCTGTACGAGCGGCGCCCCGCCCGGAAAGTCCGGGCGGGGCGCCGTGTCGTCGATCAGGAGGGATCAGAGGCCGAGCTCGACCTCGAACTCGCCCGCCTCGAGGATCGCCTTGACCGCCGTCAGGTAACGGGCCGCGTCGGCGCCGTCCACCAGGCGGTGGTCGTAGGACAGGGTCAGGTACGTCATGTCGCGGACGCCGATGACCGTGCCCTCCTCGGTCTCGATGACCGCCGGGCGCTTGACCGTGGCACCGATGCCGAGGATCGCGACCTGGCCCGGCGGCACGATGATCGTGTCGAAGAGCGCACCGCGCGAACCGGTGTTGGAGATGGTGAAGGTCGCGCCGGACAGCTCGTCGGGCGTGATCTTGTTGCCGCGGACCTTGCCCGCCAGCTCCGCCGTGGCCTTGGCGATGCCCGCGATGTTGAGGTCGCCGGCGTGCTTGATGACCGGGGTCATCAGGCCCTTCTCGGAGTCCACCGCGATACCGACGTTCTCGGTGTCGAAGTAGGTGATCGTGCCCTCGGCCTCGTTGATCTTGGCGTTGATGACCGGGTGGGCCTTCAGCGCCTGGGCCGCCGCCTTCACGAAGAACGGCATCGGGGAGAGCTTGACGCCCTCGCGCGCGGCGAAGGAGTCCTTGGCCTGGGCGCGCAGGCGCATCAGGCGGGTGACGTCGACCTCGACGACCGAGGACAGCTGCGCCTGCTCGTGCAGCGCCTTGACCATGTTGTCGCCGATGACCTTGCGGATGCGCGGCATCTTGACGGTCTGGCCGCGGAGGGGGGAGGCCTCCAGCGCGGGCGCCTTCTTGGCGGCCGGGGCTGCGGCGGCGGCCGGAGCCGGCGCGGCGGTGGCGGCCTTCGCGGCCTCGGCGGCGGCGACGACGTCCTGCTTGCGGATACGGCCGCCGACGCCGGTGCCCTTGACGGAGCCCAGGTCGACGCCGTGCTCGGCGGCGAGCTTGCGCACCAGCGGGGTGACGTAGGCGCCCTCGTCGGTCGCCTGGGCGGCCGGAGCGGCGGGGGCCGCGGGGGCCTTCGCCGGAGCCGGAGCGGCCGGGGCCGCCGGAGCGGGCGCCGGGGCGGCCGGCTGGGCCGGAGCCGGGGCGGCAGCGGCGGGCGCGGCCGGAGCCGCGGGGGCCGGGGCAGGCGCGGCGGGCTGGGCCGGAGCCGGAGCCGGAGCCGGTGCCGGAGCGGCGGCGGGGGCCGGGGCCTCCTGCGCCGGGGCGGCCGCCGGAGCGGCACCTGCGGCACCGATGACGGCGAGCTTGGCGCCGACCTCGGCCGTCTCGTCCTCGCCGACCACGATCTCCAGCAGGGTGCCGGACGCGGGGGCGGGGATCTCGGTGTCGACCTTGTCCGTGGAGACCTCGAGCAGCGGCTCGTCCGCCTCGACGGAGTCACCGACCGACTTCAGCCAGCGGGTGACGGTGCCCTCGGTGACGGACTCGCCGAGCGCGGGCAGGACGACGTCCGTGCCCTCGGCGGACCCGCCGCCGGACGCGGCCTCGGCGGTCGGAGCGGGCGCCGGGGCGGCCTGCTCGGTGGACGGCGCGGCGGCGGCCGGCTCCGGAGCCGCGGCGGGCTCGGGCTCGGGCTCGGCGGCCGGGGCCTCGGCCGGGGCGCCGCTGCCGTCGTCGATCACGGCCAGCTCGGCGCCGACCTCGACGGTCTCGTCCTCGGCGACCTTGATGGAGGACAGCACGCCGGAGGCGGGGGAGGGGATCTCGGTGTCGACCTTGTCGGTGGAGACCTCGAGCAGCGGCTCGTCGGCCTCGACGCGCTCACCCTCGGCCTTCAGCCAGCGGGTGACAGTGCCCTCGGTGACGCTCTCGCCGAGCGCCGGAAGGGTTACGGAAACCGCCATGGTTTCGGTTGCTCCTTACGAATTGCGGAAGTCTGTGGGCGTCGCTGGGACGCGGAGTCGCTTCGTCGGCCGAGGGTCAGTCGTGCGCGTGCAGCGGCTTGCCCGCGAGGGCCAGGTGGGCCTCGCCGAGCGCCTCGTTCTGCGTCGGGTGGGCGTGGATGAGCTGGGCGACCTCGGCCGGCAGCGCCTCCCAGTTGTAGATCAGCTGGGCCTCGCCGACCTGCTCGCCCATGCGGTCGCCGACCATGTGGACGCCGACCACGGCACCGTCCTTGACCTGGACGAGCTTGATCTCGCCCGCGGTGTTCAGGATCTTGCTCTTGCCGTTGCCCGCGAGGTTGTACTTCAGGGCGACGACCTTGTCCGCGCCGTAGATCTCCTTGGCCTTGGCCTCGGTGATGCCGACGGAGGCGACCTCCGGGTGGCAGTAGGTCACCCGCGGGACACCGTCGTAGTCGATCGGGACGGTCTTCAGGCCCGCCAGCCGCTCGGCCACCAGGATGCCCTCGGCGAAGCCGACGTGCGCGAGCTGGAGGGTCGGGACCAGGTCACCGACGGCGGAGATCGTCGGCACGTTGGTGCGCATGTACTCGTCGACCAGGACGTAGCCGCGGTCCATCGCGACGCCCTGCTCCTCGTAGCCCAGGCCCTGCGAGACCGGGCCGCGGCCCACGGCCACCAGCAGCACCTCGGCCTCGAACTCCTTGCCGTCGGCGAGGGTGACCTTCACACCGTCCTGGGTGTACTCGGCCTTCTGGAAGAAGGTGCCCAGGTTGAACTTGATGCCGCGCTTGCGGAACGCGCGCTCCAGGAGCTTGGAGCTGTTCTCGTCCTCGACCGGAACGAGGTGCTTCAGACCCTCGATGACCGTGACGTCCGCGCCGAACGACTTCCACGCCGACGCGAACTCGACGCCGATGACACCGCCGCCCAGGATGATCGCGGACTTCGGCACGCGATCCAGGACCAGGGCGTGGTCCGAGGAGATGATCCGGTCGCCGTCGATGTCCAGGCCCGGCAGCGACTTCGGCACGGAACCGGTCGCCAGCAGCACGTGGCGGCCCTGGACCCGCTGCCCGTTCACATCGACGGAGGTGGGGGAGGACAGCCGGCCCTCACCCTCGATGTACGTCACCTTGCGGGAGGCCACGAGACCCTGGAGGCCCTTGTACAGACCGGCGATCACGCCGTCCTTGTACTTGTGGACCCCGGCGATGTCGATGCCCTCGAAAGTGGCCTTGACGCCGAACTGCGCGCTCTCGCGGGCCTGGTCGGCGATCTCGCCCGCGTGCAGCAGGGCCTTGGTGGGGATGCATCCCCGGTGCAGGCAGGTGCCGCCGACCTTGTCCTTCTCGATCAGGGCGACGTCCAGGCCCAGCTGCGCTCCGCGCAGGGCCGCGGCGTAACCGCCACTACCACCGCCGAGGATCACTAGGTCGAAAACGGTGCTGGCGTCGTTCGCCACGTCACGTCCTCCATGCATGTGCGCCACGCCGGTCTCCAGTGACCGGTCGGCGGCTGGTGTCCGGCCGCTCGTTCTTTCGGCCCTTGGTGGGGCCCTGTCCTGCCGAGCCCCATCTTCGCACTTGTCCACACCGAACGAGACGCCGGG
The DNA here is from genome assembly GCF_001509795.1 of Streptomyces sp. NRRL WC-3605. Taxonomy (GTDB): domain Bacteria; phylum Actinomycetota; class Actinomycetes; order Streptomycetales; family Streptomycetaceae; genus Streptomyces; species Streptomyces viridochromogenes. The sequence continues at coordinate 135,806 of NZ_LLZN01000127.1, forward strand.
CCTGTGTGTGAGACGTCCCACTCGGCGCCGTCCGACGGGGCGGAACCGGACGGCGACGGGGCCTCGCCCTACCCGCGTGCGAGGCCCCGTCGGCCGGGATCCCGAGGTCAGCCCAGGTCGCCGGCGGCCGTCAGCTCGGCCAGCCGCACCAGCGTCCGCACCGCGGAGCCCGTGCCGCCCTTGGGCGTGTACCCGAACGGGCCGCCCTCGTTGAACGCCGGGCCGGCGATGTCGAGGTGCGCCCAGGTGATGCCCTCGCCCACGAACTCGCGCAGGAAGAGACCCGCGACCAGGCCGCCGCCCATCCGCTCACCCATGTTGGCGATGTCGGCGGTCGGGGAGTCCATGCCCTTGCGCAGGTGCTCCGGCAGCGGCATCGGCCAGGACGCCTCGCCGACCTCCTCGGCGGCCTCCACGACGGCCGCGCGGAACGCGTCGTCGTTGGCCATGACGCCGAAGGTGCGGTTGCCGAGCGCCAGCACCATCGCGCCGGTCAGCGTCGCCACGTCCACGATGGCGTCCGGCTTCTCCTGCGAGGCCGCCCACAGCGCGTCGGCCAGGACCAGCCGGCCCTCGGCGTCGGTGTTGAGGACCTCGACGGTCTTGCCGCTGAACATGCGCAGGACGTCACCGGGACGGGTGGCGGAGCCGGAGGGCATGTTCTCGGCCAGCGCCAGCCAGCCGGTGACGTTGACCTCGAGGCCGAGGCGCGCGGCGGCGACGACGGCGGCGAACACGGCGGCGGCACCGCTCATGTCGCACTTCATCGTCTCGTTGTGCCCGGCCGGCTTCAGCGAGATGCCGCCCGAGTCGTAGGTGATGCCCTTGCCGACGAGGGCGAGGTGCCTGGCGTTGCGCGAGTGCGTGTACGTCAGCTTCACCAGGCGCGGGCCGGCGGCGGAACCGGCGCCGACGCCCAGGATGCCGCCGTAGCCGCCCTTGGCGAGCGCCTTCTCGTCGAGCACCTGCACCTTGATGCCGTGCTCCTTGGCGGCCGCCGTGGCGATCGCGGCGAAGGACTCGGGGTTGAGGTCGTTCGGCGGGGTGTTGATGAGGTCGCGGGCGCGGTTGAGCTCCTCGGAGACGGCCGTGGCGCGCTCGAGGGCGGCCTTGTGCGCCTTGTCGCGGGGCTTGGCGCCGAGCAGCGCGGCCTCGGCGAGGGGCGCCTTGCCGTTCTTGCGCTCTCCGGCGGTGTCCTTGTACGCGTCGAAGGAGTAGGCGCCCAGCAGGACGCCCTCGGCGATCGCGCCGAGGTCGGCGGCGTCGGCCAGCGGCAGCGCGAACGCGGCCTTCTTGGAGCCGGCGAGGGCGCGCGCGGCGATACCGGCCGCCTTGCGCAGGGCCTCGCCGTCGAAGCCGGCCTCCTCGTCCTCGGGCAGGGCGCCGAGACCGACCGCCACGACGAGCGGGGCCTTGAAGCCGGACGGGGCGGGGAGCTTCGTCACCTCGCCCTCGGAGCCGGAGGCGCCGAGGGTCTCCAGGACGCCGGCGAGCTTGCCGTCGTACGCGTGGTCCACGGCCTCGGCGCCGGGGGCGACGACCAGGCCCGCGCCCTTGGAGCCGGAGCCCTTGGCGACACCGATCACGAGCGCGTCGACGCGCAGGCCGGGCGCCGCGGCGGTGCTGAGAGTCAGAGCAGTCACTGTGGTGATTTCTCGCTTCCGATGTGAAGTTGCGGTGGCCGAAAGGTGTGGGTCGGCCGGGCCCGAGGGCCGACCCTAGTTCCGACCTGGCGGTGCGGGTGTCAGCGGGGCCTTCCCCGGTACGGCACGAACACTGCGGCTGAGCCTACGCTCGCGTGAGCGTTCGCTCATTCCTGCGGTCGTTCACCCGTCCGTGGCGTCGCGCCGCTTTCCCGATCCCCGGTGCCGGTGAGCTGAGTCACACTCGTGTGGTTTCCGGCGAGTGATCCGCTCGCCGTTTCGCATGATTTCCACGGATCCTCCGCAGCTCCCGCACGCGGAGCGCCCGGGGATCCTCTGGGGGGGAAGGACGAACCATGGCGCAGAGAGCGCACCGTTGGAGAGACACGGCCGCCGTATCGGCGGCCGCCGGTCTGCTGGCCCTGGGCCTGGGGGTGCCCGGAGCCTCGGCCGCGGCCACACCGCGCGTCGACCTCGAGGTGCTGGTGGTGGACGACGGCGGCAGCGCCGTCCAGGCCATCACCGCACAGCTGAGAAGCACCGGCATCCCGTACACCACCGTCGACCTGAACGACACGAACCGCCCGGCCGTCACACAGGGGTTCCTCAGCGACACCGTCGGCGGCACCCCGCGCGCCAAGTACCAGGGCGTCGTACTGCCCCACGAGGCGCCGTTCGGAGCGGGCTCGGCCGAGCAGACCGCGCTGGAGAACTTCGAGCGCACCTTCGGCATCCCGCAGGTGGACGCCTACACCTGGGCCCACCCGGGCGTCGGCCTCGACTACACCACCGAGGGAGGCTGGGCGGGCAGCCTCGACGGGCACGAGGCAGCGGTCACCGCCCAGGGCCGGGCCGGCGCCTTCGGCTACCTCGACGGGGCCTTCACCTTCGAGGACAACGACCCGACCGTGCCGGAGAGTTACGGCTACGCCGCGCGGCCCCGCGCCGGCTTCACCAGCTACGTCGACATCCCGGTGCCGGGGGGCTCCGGGCGGGGCAGCCTGGTCGGCGAGTACGTGGCCGACGGGCGCCGCCAGCTCGTCGTCACCTTCGCGTACAACCAGTACCAGCAGCAGTTCCGGCTGCTGGCCCGGGGCATCGTCGAGTGGCTGACCCAGGGCGTCCACCTCGGCCAGGCCCGCAACTACCTCGCCGTGCACGTCGACGACGTCTTCGCGCCCGACGCCCGCTGGGACACCGAGCGCAACTGCACGCCCGGCGACATCGACTGCGTCGGGGGCGGCGGCGAGGAGGCCCCGCCGATCCGGATGACCGAGCAGGACGCCGTCCGCGCCGCCCAGTGGCAGCGCGACAGTGGCTTCCGGCTCGACATGGTCTACAACGCGGGCTCGGGCGAGGAGTGGAAGGCCGAGCACGGCGGCACAGACGCGCTCGCCGCACGGCTGCTCGCCGACCGCAACCAGTACCGCTGGATCAACCACACCTACACGCACCCGTTCCTCGGCTGTGTGCAGGACACCTCGACCGTGCCGTGGAGCTGCGCCAAGAACGCCGACGGCTCCGTGCGGTACATGAGCCGGTCGGAGATCTCCGCCCAGATCCGGGACAACCACTCCTGGGGCGTGACCAAGGGCCTCCCGCTCGACCGCACGGAACTGGTCACCGGCGAGCACTCGGGTCTGAAGAACCTGCCGCAGCAGCCCGTCGACAACCCCAACCTGGCCGGCGCCCTCGCCGACAACGGGGTCAAGTGGATCGCCTCGGACAACTCCCGCGAGGCCGCCCAGCGCCCGGTCGGCTCCGCCCTCACCGTCCCCCGCTACCCGATGAACGTGTACTACAACACGGGCACGGCGGAGGAGATGGCCGACGAGTACAACTGGATCTACACCTCGAAGGCCGACGGCGGCAGCGGCATCTGCGAGTCCAGCTCCTCCTCCACCTGCCTGGACGAGCCGCTGGACGTCGCGACCGGGTACGCGGAGCACATCGTGCCGCAGGAGGCCCGGGCCGCCCTCGGGCACGTCATCTCCAACGACCCGCGCCCGCACTACGTCCACCAGTCCAACCTGGCCGAGGACCGGATCCTCTACCCGGTCCTGGACAAGGTGCTCGCCGACCACCGTGCCCTGTTCGCGGACAACACCCCGCTGGAGAACCTCCGCCAGAGCGCCATCGGCACCGAGTTCAAGCGCCGTGACGCCTGGCAGACGGCCCTCTCCCAGAACCGGGTGACGGCCTACCGGGTCGGCTCCAAGGTCACCGTCAGCGCGCCCTCCGGTGTGCAGATCCCGGTGACCGTGCCGGAGGGCACCCGTAAGCAACTCCTCCTCGGCACGGCCGTGTTCGGCAGCCCGTACGCGGGTCTGCGTTCGGCGTGGACGACACCGGAGCTGCTCCAGACGGCCGTGACGCTGCGGCTCCCGTAGCACCGGTCCGTGGGGGACCGCCCGCCCGGCGACGGGCGGCGGTTCCCCGCCGCGGGCTCAGCCCAGCGACAGCACGACGAGCGCGGTCGTGGCCGCCGTCTCCGCGAGCCCGCCGAAGACGTCGCCGGTGACCCCGCCGAAGCGGCGGACGCAGTGCCGCAGCAGCAGCTCGCCGCAGCCGAGCGCGGCCAGGACCGCGACCGCGGTGCGCACCGCGTCGTCCGTGCCGAGGAGCGCCCCCGCGGCGGCGGCCACCACTGTCACGGCCAGGGCGACACCGGCCGCGACCCGCGCCGGGACCACCCCGGCGACCGCCGCCCCCAGCCCTTCGGGGCGCGCGGGCGGCACACCCGTCCGGGCGGCCAGGGTGAGCGCGAGCCGGGCGGTGACGGCCGCGACGACGGTGGCCAGGGCGCCCCGGGCCCACGAGTCGTCGTACAGCCGCGCCAGCGCGGCCACCTGTGCGAGCAGGACGAACAGCAGCGTGATCACGCCGAACGGGCCGATGTCCGACTGCTTCATGATCCGCAGCGCGTCCTCGGCCGGCTTGCCGCTGCCGAGCCCGTCCGCGGTGTCGGCGAGCCCGTCCAGATGCAGCCCACGGGTGAGGACGGCCGGGACGGCGGCCGCCGCGACAGCCGCGAGCAGCGGACCGGCGCCCAGGAACAGCAGCACCAGACCCACGGCCGCCGCGCCGCCGCCCAGCACCACCCCGACCAGCGGAGCGCACAGCATCCCGCCGCGCGCCGCGTCCCGGTCCCAGCGCTCCACCCGCACCGGGAGCACGCTCAGCGTGCCGAAGGCGAAACGGAGGCCGTGCGGGAGCGGTGGGGTCATGGACACGCCCGCAGAGTAGCCCGGACGTCCGTCCCGCCGGGCAGCCCACCCCCGTCCCGCCCACACTGAGGACATGGGTGACTGGTGGCAGCGCAACATCGTCGAACCGGGGAAGCTCCCCCTCCTCCTGGCCCTGTCCGCCTTCGTGGTGACGTTCCTCGTCACCCGGGTCATCACCCGCCTCATCCGGGCGGGCAAGGGCCCCTTCCGGAACATCAGCAGCGGCTCCGTCCACATCCACCACGTCGTCCCGGGGATCATCCTCACCGTGATCGGCGGCTTCTGCGCCGTCGCGGGCGGCACGCACGGCTTCGGCTCGGCGGCCGCGGCCGTGATCTTCGGGGTGGGCGCCGGACTGGTCATGGACGAGTTCGCGCTGATCCTCCACCTGGACGACGTGTACTGGAGCGAGGACGGCCGCAAGAGCGTCGAGATGGTCGTGCTCACCACCGCTCTCGTCGGCCTGCTCCTGCTCGGCTACGCGCCCTTCGGCGTCAACGACCTCAACCAGAACGAGATGCAGAACCGCGGCACGGTGCTCGGCACCATCGGCGGGAACTTCCTGGTCGCCCTGCTCGCCCTGTACAAGGGCAAGGCCAAGATGGCGGTCTTCGGCGTGGTCATCCCGTTCGTGGCCCTGTTCGGCGCCATCCGTCTGGCCCGGCCCACGTCCCCCTGGGCGAGACGCTTCTACCGCCGCCGCCCGCGGGCCCGCGCCAAGTCCCTGCTGCGCTCCTACCACCACGACCGGCGCTGGCTCGTCCCCAGCCGCAAGTTTCAGGACTGGCTCGGCGGCGCCCCCGACGTGGAGCCCGCCCGCGCCCTGGAACGCCGCTGACGCACCGCGGCGACCGGGCAGAGCACCTGCCGTGGCGGTCGCCCGTGCCGCCGGCCGATGACCTGTCCCGATCGCGCCCCGCACTGGCAGGTCGGCGGTGGGCACGGGGACAGCGGGGTGGGCGCGAGTGCGTGCCGCAGCGGAGTTTCGGCCCATACGCCCCCGGGGTTCCGGACGACCGGTCGGCCCCCAGGACCGCTGCTGGAGCACGCGTGCGAGCCCCGTAAGACCGACGGCGGCGGACGCCAGGGGGAGACCCCGCCATCGCCGCCGCGTCCAGCCGGCTCGTACGGCCTGGTACCGCGGGCCCCACTCGGGCAGCAGTGACGGGCGCCATCATGGCCGCGCCTGCTGTCCAGGCGTGGCCGCCCCTGCCAGTTCCTACTCCACCACGGTCTCCTGCGGCTCGTCCGTCTTCGCCGGGACCTCCGGCAGCTCCGCCGCCAGCGCCGCGGCGGCCTGCACCAGCGGCAGCGCCAGCAGCCCGCCGGTGCCCTCGCCGACCCGGACACCGTGGTCGAGCAGGGGCTCCAGGGCCATCCGGTCCAGCGCCTTCGCCTGGCCCGGCTCCCCGCTGACATGCGCCGCCAGCCACCAGTCCGGCGCCCGGAACGCGACCCGCTGGCCCACCAGCGCGCAGGCGGCGACCACGACCCCGTCCAGTACGACCGGCAGCTTGCGCACCGCGCTCTGCAACAGGAATCCGGTGATCGCTGCGAGGTCCGCCCCGCCCACCGTCGCCAGCAGTTGCAACTGGTCGCCCAGCACCGGCCGCGCCCGGCGCAGCGCGTCCCGGATCGCGGCGCACTTGCGCATCCACGCCAGGTCGTCGATGGCGACCCCGCCCCGCCCGGTCACCACCGAGGCGTCCGTCCCGCACAGCGCGGCGACCAGCACCCCGGCCGCCGTGGTCCCGCCGACGCTCACGTCGCCCAGGACCACCAGGTCCGTACCCGAGTCGGCCTCCTCGTCGGCGACCGCCATCCCCGCCCGGAACGCGGCCTCGGCCTCCTCGGGCGTCAGCGCGTCCTCGACATCGATACGGCCGCTGCCGCGCCGCACCCGGTGCCGTACGACGTCCTCCGGGAGCGAGCCCGGGTCGCAGTCCAGCGCCATGTCGACCACCCGGACCGGGACGCCGAGCCGGCGCGCCAGCACGGACACCGGCCGGGCGCCCTCCAGGATCTCCCGCACCAGCTCCGTGGCGCTGCCTGCCGGCCGCGCCGACACGCCGAGCTCGGCGACCCCGTGGTCCCCGGCGAACAGGACCGCCTTGGGCCGTTCGACGGGGCGCACCGGCACCGCGGACTGGGCGGCGGCCAGCCACTCGCCCAGCTCGTCGAGGCGGCCCAGCGCCCCGGGCGGCACGGACTGGCGCTCACGGCGTGCCTCGGCGTCACGGCGCACCGCTGCGTCGGGGCGCTCGATCAGATCAGTGAAGTCGTCGAGTTGAAGCGAGCTCATTCGCCGAACAGTACCGGCACCGCTCGAACAGATCGGCCCCCCGGCCGCTCCGGCGACGGCGCCGCGCGCCCACCACGCCCGGGTGACGTCGTTGCACCCACCATCGGCATCCCATACGTTCCGTTTTGCAGTGGATTGTCGGGGCATGCTCGCACCGTCTCCGCCGTACGCCCCTGCCGTACGCCCACGCCCGGGAGCCCCTCATGACCGCGACCGCACCCGCCGAACGCCCGGACACCACCTGCGCGTTCACCCTCGCCGCGTGCCGGGAGCACACCTTCGTCCCCCGCCACCTCGGGCTCACCCGGCGCGGCCCCCGCCATCTGCGCGCCGCCGCCCGCGCCGCGCTCGGCCTCCCCGAGCCGGAGAGCTGGCTCGACGTGGGCACCGGTTACGGCCGCTTCCCGGAGACGGCCAAGGAGGTGTTCCCGTACACCGCGTTCGACGGCCTCGACGCCGGCCACCGGGTGCTGCAGGCGCGGGTCGCCGAGCGCGTGGAGGAGGCCCACGTCGGGCATCTGACGGACCCTCGCATCACGGACCGGCTGCGCGCCCGCTACGACGTCGTCAGCATGTTCCGGCACCTGGAGCACGCCCCCGACCCGCTCGCGGAACTGCGCGCCGCACTCGCCGTACTGCGCCCCGGCGGCCACCTGATCCTCGAACTGCCGAACCCGCGCTGCCTGTTCGCGAAGCTCCTCGGCCCGGCCTGGGTCCCGCACAGCCGCCCCGGGCATCTGCACCTGCTGCCGGCCGACGCGCTCCGCGAGACGCTGGAGGCCCACGGCTGCACGGTCGTCACCACGGACCACAGCGCCGCCCACCTCCCGTACGACCTGGCGGCGACGACGTCCCTGATCCTCTCCCGCCTGCTCCCGTCCCCCCTGGACCGCCTGGGCCTCCCCCTGGTGGCCCTGGCCTGGACCCTGGACCACCTCCTGACCCCGCTCCTCCGCCACACCCGCATGTCGAACGCCTACAGAGTCATCGCCCGCAAACAACCCACCTGACCCGAAAGCCCGGGCACCACCAGCGCGCTCAAGGGGCGCGGGGAACTGCGCGCCCAGCCACACCCGACCCGCACCCGCCGACAAACCGCCCAATGGCCCCCTCAGCCGCGCAGCACCACGGCCTGCCCGGCCACGACCAGCAACACCTGCTCACACTCACCCGCGACCGCCGCGTTCAGTCGCCCCAACTCATCCCGGTACCGCCGCCCGGAGGCCGTCGCCGGCACGATCCCCGACCCCACCTCGTTGGACACGGCCACCACGGTCCGCCGAGCAGCCCGCACCGCCTCCACCAGCGAGCGCACGCGTTCCCGCAACGCCCGCTCCCCGCCGTCCGCCCACACCGCGTCGTCCCACGCCCCCACCGCGTCCATCGCGTCCGTCAGCCACAGCGACAGACAGTCCACCAGCAGCGGCGCGCCCTCCTCGGCCAGCAGCGGCACCAGATCGCAGGTCTCGGTCGTCCGCCACGACCCCGGCCGCCGCTCCCGGTGCGCGGCGACCCGCTGCGCCCACTCGGTGTCCCCGCCCCGCGTCCCGCCCGTCGCCACGTACAGCACGTCGGGGAACGACTCCAGACGCCGCTCCGCCTCCACCGACTTCCCGGACCGCGCGCCGCCCAGGACCAGCGTCCGCCGGGGCCCGCCCGGCACCTCGGCCCCGTGCCCGGACGCCCCCACCACCAGCGTCGTCCCGTCCGGCACCGCCCGCGCCCCCGCCGCCGCCAGCCGCCGCCGAACCTCGGGGCCCGGCGGCACGTCGTGGTCCAGATGGACGGCGACGACGTCCGTGGCAGGCCCGACCGCCCCCACCGCCCGCAGCTTCGCCAGCGCGTCCGGCCGCCCCACGACATCGGCGACCACCATGTCGTACGGCCCCACCGCACCCTCCTCGAGCCCGGCAGGCGCGCACCCGGGCGGCAGGTACAGCAGGCGCTTCCCGTCCGGCCCGGTGACCTCGTAGCCGGTGCCCGGCGCGTCCATGGCCACCGCCCGCACCCGATGCCCCGTCAGCAGCGCCAGCTCCCGCCCGTCGGGCACCCGGCCCGGCTGCGGCACCCCCGCCGGCACCTCCACGGCGGGTCCGTTGTGCGGATGCGTCAGCAGCACCTGCCGCACGGACCCCAGCGAACGCCCGGCCCGCGCCGCGGCGAACGCCGCCCCCGGTGTCAGGTCGAGCATCAGCGTCCCGTCCACGAGGAGCGAGGTGGCGGCCCGCGCGTCCTCGCCGAGCGCGCTCGCGCACGCCGCGCACGGACAGTCGGGGCGGGGGAGTCCCGCGGGGGCGCCGGTGCCGAGAAGAGTCAGTTCCACGCCCCGATTTTCACCTGTCGGCGCAGGTCTCGCGCAGCCGACTAGGCTCAGCGCAGGAGCCGGACCTCGTTCCGGCTCTCCCTTTGCACGTGCTGACACCTTGGAGGCGTAGATGGCGGCATGGACGTGGCGGTTCGAGAAGGCCGACGGGGCGGAGGTCCAGCCCGCGGTGCAGCCCGAGGAGTTCACCACCCAGGGGGACGCCGAGTCATGGATCGGGGAGCACTGGAAGGAACTTCAGGAGGGCGGTGCGGACCAGGTCCGCCTGTTCGAGGACGCCACCGAGATCTACGGGCCGATGAGCCTGCACGCCGAGGCGTGACGCGACCGGGGCGGGGGGCCGTACGCCCCCGCCCCCCGTCACTCCCGCCCCGTCACCCCCGTCACTGCTCACCCAGCGTCACATCCGCCTTCTTCTCGTCCCCTTCGCGGGTGAACGTCACCGACGTCCGTTCCCCCGGCTCGTCGGCGGCCAGCGCCTCCGACAGAGACGCGATGGTGGTGATGTCCGTGTCACCCAGCCGGGTGATGACGTCGCCCGGCTTCAGCCCGGCCTTGTCGGCGGCGCCGCCCGACTGCACCGAGACGACGGCCACACCCGCCGGCTCCAGGCCGGAGTCCACGACCGTCCGCCCGGTGATGCCGAGCGCCGCCCGGCCCGAGTCGGTGACCCGGCCGTTCTCGATGATCTGATCGGCGATCTTCCGCACCGTCGACGCGGGGATCGCGAACCCGATCCCCGGCGCCGCGCCGCCCGCGCCCGGGTCGACGGCGGCGAGTGTCGGGATGCCGACGACCTGGCTGTCCAGGTCGACGAGGGCGCCGCCGCTGTTGCCCGGGTTGATGGCCGCCGACGTCTGCACCATGTTGGCGATCGTCGCGCCCGTCCCGCCGTCGTCCCCGCCCTCGGTGACGTTCCGTCCGGTCGCCGAGACGATGCCCTGGGTCACGCTGGACGACAGCCCGAGCGGCGACCCCATGGCCAGCACGATCTGCCCGACCCGCACCTTGGGGGAGTCCCCGAACGTGGCGGGCCGCAGCCCGTCCGGCGGGTCGTCCAGCCGGACGACGGCGAGGTCCTGCGGGGGGTACGACGCCACCAGTCGCGCGGTCAGCTCGCGCTCGCTGCCGGCGGTCGTCACCCGGAAGGTCTTCTCGTTGCCGACGACGTGCGCGTTGGTGACGATGTGTCCCTTGTCGTCGTAGACCACACCCGAGCCGAGGTCACGCTTGGCCTGGATCTGCACGACCGACGGCAGGACGTCCTGGATCACCCGCAGATAGGCGTCCTGCAGGTCGTCGGCGGCCGTCCTCGCCCGGGGCGCGGCGGCCTGGCTCGTCGCGTCACGCGGATCGCGGGGCGAGGAGGGTCCGGAGCAGCCGGCGAGGAGCAGCGCGGCCATCAGCAGCACGGCCGCCGCGACGGACGGCCGCGGGGCGGGGGGACGGCGAACATCCATGGCCCCGAGTCTCGCCCCGGCCCGCGCGCACGGCCCGTGGAGCGCACCCGAACGGGCTCAGCCGCGCACCCCGCACAGGTGCAGCAGCGCCGCCACACCCCGGTACGGGTCGGTCTTCCCGGCCCGCTCCTCGACCGCGAGGAGGGTCTCCAGGTCCTCGGGGATCTCCGCCCCGTCGGCGGCCGTGTCCGTGCACACCCGCACGCCGTACCAGGTGTGCAGGGGTGCCCCGATCCCGGCGAGCGTCGCCGTCAGATCGGACAGCCGGTCCGCCCGGACGTCCAGCCCGAGGCGGGTGGGGGTCCCCCCGTTCGAGTCTGTTCGAGAATGGGGGAGGTAGGCGCTGGTGTCGAACGCGGCCAGCGCCGTCTCCCAGTCGCCGGCCAGACCGGGCCGCAGGGCGAGCGCGTCGCCGTTGCGGACGAGCAGCGACAGCAGCCCGCCGGGCGCCAGCATCCGCGCCAGCCCGGCCAGCAGCGGATCGGGCTCGTCGACGTACATGAGCACGCCGTGGCACAGCACGACGTCGAAGCTGCCCGGCAGGAAGTGCACACCGGTGTCCCGCCCGTCGCTCTGGACGAGCCGGACCCGCTCCCGGATGCCCTCGGGCTCACCGGCCAGCCGGGCGCGCGCCGCCGAGATCATCGTCGCGTCCCGCTCGACCCCGGTCACCTGGTGACCGGCGCGGGCCAGCCGCAGCGCCTGCGTGCCCTGGCCCATGCCCACGTCGAGCACCCGCAGCCGTTTGCCGACCGGGAACCGCCCGGCTATCTGCTCGTCGAGCTGCCGGGCGACCAGCTCCTGCCGTACGACGTCACGCAGACCGCCCACCTTGCTGAGCCAGGCGTCGGCCGCACCCCCGGAGAAATCGGCAGCGCTCAGGGCCGCTCTCCGCGCTTGACCTGGGGCTTGGGCAGCCGGAGCCGGCGCATCTGGAGGGAGCGCATCAGCGCGTAGGCGACGGCACCGCGGCGGTTGACGTCGGGGAAGCGCTCGGCGAGCCGCTTCTTCAGGCGGAAGGCCGTGACGACGGAGTCGAGCACGATCAGCACGATCACGATGAGCCACAGCAGCAGCGCGATGTTCTGCAGCGCGGGCACCCGCACCAGGCTCAGCACGAGGATGACCACGGCCATCGGCAGGAAGAACTCCGCGATGTTGAAGCGCGAGTCGACGAAGTCACGCGCGAACTTGCGGACCGGGCCCTTGTCGCGGGCGGGCAGGTACCGCTCGTCGCCCGTGGCCAGCGCCTGACGCTGGCGCTCCAGGGCGGCACGGCGCTCCTCGCGCTGCCGCTTGGCGGCGTCCTTGCGCGTCATCGACGTGTTGGCCACGCTGCGACGCTGCGACTGGGCCGCACTGCGCTTGGGCGTGGGGCGGCCCTTCGGGGCCTCGGGATGGCGGGTCTGAGTGGAGTCGGTCACCGGCGCCTTGTCGGCGTCCTGGGCCTTCTCGTCCTTGGCACGGCTACGGAACACAAAACCCAAGGGTACGGGGTTCGCGGGGTTGGACCCCAGCCCCGTGGGGAACGATCCGGCAACACCAGACGTCGTACGGGGACAGAGGGGACGTCGCGGACGGTCCCTCCGGCGGTCACGGGGGGAGCGTCACCGGGCGACACCGGGGTGGCCGGTCACGGCACACCCGGGGGTCACCTACTCCTCACGCCGGAGCGGAGGCGAACGCAGTCGTCCTTGGGGATGAGCGCATCCGTCCCCGAACAGTGCGGTAATGGATGCAGGGCCCGTACTGTGGGTTCTGTCGCAGGTGCTGGAGCTGGAGTCCGTCAGAAGGGGGCGCGCGAAGCCCATGAGCGGTGTCATGAAGCGTATGGGGATGATCTTCCGCGCGAAGGCGAACAAGGCCCTTGACCGGGCCGAGGACCCGCGCGAGACCCTCGATTACTCGTACCAGAAGCAGCTGGAGCTGCTCCAGAAGGTGCGCCGGGGCGTGGCCGACGTGGCCACCTCCCGCAAGCGCCTGGAGCTCCAGCTCAACCAGCTCCAGCAGCAGTCGTCCAAGCTGGAGGACCAGGGCCGCAAGGCTCTCGCGCTCGGCCGCGAGGACCTGGCCCGCGAGGCCCTCTCGCGGCGCGCCGCCCTCCAGCAGCAGGTGACGGACCTGGAGACCCAGCACGCGACCCTGCAGGGCGAGGAGGAGAAGCTCACCCTCGCGGCCCAGCGGCTCCAGGCCAAGGTCGACGCCTTCCGCACCAAGAAGGAGACCATCAAGGCCACCTACACCGCGGCCCAGGCGCAGACCCGGATCGGCGAGGCGTTCTCCGGCATCTCCGAGGAGATGGGCGACGTCGGCCTGGCGATCCAGCGGGCCGAGGACAAGACGGCCCAGCTCCAGGCCCGCGCCGGCGCCATCGACGAGCTCCTCGCCTCCGGCGCCCTGGACGACCAGTCCGGCATGCACAAGGACGACATCCAGGCCGAGCTGGACCGCCTCTCCGGTGGTACGGATGTAGAGCTGGAGCTGCAGCGCATGAAGGCGGAGCTGGCGGGAGGCCCCTCGGCCGGCCAGCAGGCCATCGAGGGCGGTACCGGCCAGCAGCAGTCCCAGCAGCAGCCGCAGGACACCCCGCGCTTCGACAAGCAGTAGCCGGCGGCCGGGGTCCCACGCCGAGGAGGCCGAGATGGGCGACATGATCGTCCGGATCATGGGTGAGGGGCAGGTACGGCTCTCCGACAGCCACCTGCCCGAGCTGAACAAGCTGGACGACGAGCTCCTCGCGGAGATGGAGGGCGGCGACGGCCCCGGCTTCCGCCGCACCCTCACCGCACTGCTCGCCGCCGTCCGCGGACGGGGCACCCCGCTGCCCGACGACTCCCTGGAGCCCTCGGACCTCATCCTGCCGTCCCCGGACGCCACCCTGGAGGAGGTCCGGGAGCTGCTGAGCGACGACGGACTCATCCCCGGCTGACCCGCCGGCGCGCCGCGTGCGGGCCGGCGGCCGCACCCCCGCCGCACCCACGACACCGGACACCGGGCACGTCTCACCCGAGGAAGACCGAGTTGGCCCCCGTTACGAGCTCCGCAGGGCTGCGCGTCCGCCGGCACCTCACCGCACACCCCCTGGCCCTGGACGCGGCGCTGGCCGTCGCCGTCCTGACCTGCATGGTCGCCGGCTCGTTCGTGGACCCGCACGGCGAGGACGGCGTCACCTGGGGGCTGCGCACCCCGGACGCGCTCAGCCTGCTGCTGATGACCCTCGGCGCCGCGGCCCTGGTGCTGCGCCGCCGCGCCCCCATCACGGTCCTCGCCGTGACCGGCACGCTCTCCCTCGCCGAGTTCGCCACCGGCGACCCCCGCGCCCCCGTCGCCATGGCCGCGGTCGTCGCGCTCTACACCGTCGCCTCCACCACCGACCGCTCCACGACCTGGCGGATCGGCCTGCTCACCGTCACCGTGCTGACCGGCTCCGCGATGCTCGCCGGACCACTGCCCTGGTACTCCCAGGAGAACCTCGCCATCTTTGCCTGGACCGGCATCGGCGCCACCGCCGGTGACGCGGTGCGCAGCCGCCGCGCCGTGGTCACCGCCATCCGCGAGCGCGCCGAGCGGGCCGAACGCACCCGCGAGGAGGAGGCCCGCCGCCGGGTCGCCGAGGAACGCCTGCGCATCGCCCGCGACCTGCACGACGTCGTCGCCCACCACATCGCCCTGGTCAATGTGCAGGCCGGCGTCGCCGCCCACGTCATGGACAAGCGGCCCGACCAGGCCAAGGAGGCACTCGCCCACGTAAGGGAGGCCAGCCGCTCCGCCCTCGACGAGCTGCGCGCCACGGTCGGCCTGCTGCGGCAGTCCGGCGACCCCGAGGCCCCCACCGAACCCGCGCCCGGCCTGGACCGCCTCGACGACCTCGCCGGCACCTTCCGCAACGCCGGACTCCTGGTCGACGTCGCCCGCGCCGACCCGGACACGACGCTGCCCGCCGCCGTCGACCTCGCCGCCTACCGCGTCATCCAGGAGGCCCTGACCAACGTGCAGAAGCACGCGGGACCGGGCGCGAGGGCCGAGATCAGCGTGGTCCGCGTCGGCCCGAACATCGAGATCACCGTCCTCGACGACGGCTCCGGCCAGGACGGCGGCACCGCGGGAGGCGGCCACGGCCTGCTCGGGATGCGCGAACGCGTCTCCGCCCTGCGCGGCACCCTCACCACCGGACCCCGCTACGGCGGCGGCTTCCGCGTCCATGCGATCCTGCCGGTCGGAGCCGGCGCCCGGGCCACGGAGGACGCGGTGTGACGGTCTGACGGGAACTCGCCGGGACCTCCGGCAGTTGTCGTGGCACCAGGTCCCACCCCCTCTCCAGCGCCCGCCGAGGAAGCCGAATGCCGATCCGAGTCCTGCTCGCCGACGACCAGGCCCTGCTGCGCAGCGCCTTCCGCGTCCTCGTCGACTCCGAACCGGACATGCAGGTCGTCGGCGAGGCGTCCGACGGGGAGGAGGCGGTGCGGCTGGCGAAGCAGGAGCGGGCCGACGTCGTCCTCATGGACATCCGGATGCCCGGCACCGACGGCCTCGCCGCCACCCGCATGATCAGCACCGACCCGTCCCTCGCCCACGTCCGCGTCGTCATACTGACCACGTTCGAGGTCGACGACTACGTCGTGCAGTCGCTGCGGGCCGGCGCCTCCGGGTTCCTCGGGAAGGGCTCCGAGCCCGAGGAGCTCCTCGCCGCGATCCGGGTCGCCGCCGGCGGCGAGGCCCTGCTGTCCCCGGCCGCCACCAAGAGCCTCATCGCCCGCTTCCTCGCCCACGGCGACGGCGCCGACCGCGACCCCGCCCGCGGCGAGCGGCTCGACGCCCTGACCGTCCGCGAGCGCGAGGTGTTGGTCCAGGTCGCCGGCGGGCACTCCAACGACGAGATCGCCGAGCGGCTGGAGGTCAGCCCGCTCACCGTGAAGACCCACGTCAACCGGGCCATGTCCAAGCTGGGCGCCCGCGACCGGGCCCAGCTCGTCGTCATCGCGTACGAGTCCGGGCTGGTACGTCCGAGGGTGGAGTGAACTCCAGCCCGCGTACTGCGCCCGGAGTAGGCGCGCCGTGAGAAATGGACCTGGGGGCTAGGGAACGGGCCTCCCCGATGGCCCAGGGTGTAAGGGCGGGCGACCACCCGTGTGCCGCGCCACCGCGGCCCGCCCGCCTGCTCACGCCTTCCGCCCACAGGAGAGAGACCTTCCACCCATGTCCTGGCTGTCCCGATTCAGCCTCGCGCAACGAGCCCTGATCGGCCTGATCTCGATCATCGCGCTGGTCTTCGGCGCGATCGCGATACCCCAGCTCAAGCAGCAGCTGCTGCCCTCCATCGAACTGCCCATGGTGTCCGTGATCGCCCCCTACCAGGGCGCGTCCCCGGACGTGGTCGAGAAGCAGGTCGTCGAGCCGATCGAGGACAGCCTCGAAGCCGTCGACGGCATCACCGGCGTCACCTCCACCGCCGCCGAGGGCAACGCCGTGATCATGGCGTCCTTCGACTACGGCCCCGGCACCCAGCAGCTCGTCGCCGACGTCCAGCAGGCCGTCAACCGGGCCCGCGCCCAGCTGCCCGACGCCGTCGACCCGCAGGTCATCGCGGGCTCCACGGACGACATCCCGACCGTCGTCCTCGCCGTCACCTCCGGCAAGGACCAGCAGGCCCTGGCCGACCGGCTCGACCGGACGCTCGTGCCCGCCCTCAAGGAGATCGACGGCGTCGGACAGGTCACCGTCGACGGTGTGCGCGATCTCCAGGTCGCCGTCACGCCCGACGACGGCAAGCTGGCCAAGGCCGGTCTGACCTCGGCGGACCTCGCCAAGGCCCTCCAGGCGGGCGGCGCCACCCTGCCCGCCGGCTCCTTCGACGAGGGCGGCGCCAACCGCACCGTCCAGGTCGGCGGAGGCTTCACCTCCCTGGACCAGATCAAGGATCTGCGCGTCACCGGCGCGGGCAAGGGCAAGCCCGTACGCCTCGGCGACGTGGCCGCCGTCGAGCAGGAGCAGGCCCCGGCCGACTCCCTCACCCGCACCGACGGCAAGCCCTCGCTGGCCGTCGCCGTCACGATGGACCGGGACGGCAGCGCCGTCGCCATCTCGGACGCCGTCGAGGACAAGCTGCCGAAGCTGCGCGCGGACCTCGGCCCGGACGCCACGGTCACCGTCGTCAGCGACCAGGGCCCCGCGGTCGCGAAGTCCATCGACGGGTTGACCACCGAGGGAGCGCTGGGGCTGGTCTTCGCGGTCCTGGTCATCCTGGTCTTCCTCGCGTCGATCCGCTCGACGCTGGTGACCGCGGTGTCCATCCCGCTGTCGGTCGTCCTCGCCCTGATCGTGCTGTGGACGCGGGACCTCTCCCTCAACATGCTGACGCTCGGCGCGCTGACCATCGCGATCGGCCGGGTCGTCGACGACTCCATCGTGGTCCTGGAGAACATCAAGCGGCACCTCGGCTACGGCGAGGAGCGCCAGGACGCCATCCTCAAGGCGGTCCGCGAGGTCGCCGGCGCGGTGACCTCCTCGACGCTCACCACGGTGGCCGTCTTCCTGCCGATCGGCCTGGTCGGCGGCATGGTGGGCGAGCTGTTCGGCTCGTTCAGCCTGACGGTCACGGCGGCCCTGCTGGCGTCGCTGCTGGTGTCCCTCACGGTCGTGCCGGTGCTGTCGTACTGGTTCCTCCGCGCCCCGAAGGGCACCCCCGAGGACGCCGACGAGGCGCGCCGCGCGGCCGAGGAGAAGGAGGCCCGCAGCCGTCTGCAGCGGATCTACGTGCCCGTCCTGCGGTTCGCGACCCGCCGCCGGCTGACCAGTGTGCTGATCGCCGTCGCCGTCCTGTTCGGCACGTTCGGCATGGCGCCGCTGCTGAAGACGAACTTCTTCGACCAGGGCGAGCAGGAGGTCCTCACCGTCAAGCAGGAGCTCGCGCCGGGCACCAGCCTCGCCGCGACCGACGCGCAGGCCGAGAAGGTCGAGCGGCTGCTCGCCGACACGAAGGGCGTCAAGAACTACCAGGTCACCATCGGCTCGTCCGGCTTCATGGCCGCCTTCGGCGGCGGCACCGACACCAACCAGGCGTCGTACCAGGTGATGCTGGAGGACTCGGCGTCCTACGACGACGTGCAGGACCGGATCGAGTCCGGTCTGAAGAAGCTCGACGGCATCGGCACCACCACCATCTCCGCCGGTGACGGCTTCGGCGCCCAGGACCTGCGCGTCGTCGTCAAGGCGGCCGACGCCGGAGCGCTGCGCACCGCGTCCGAGCAGGTCCGCAAGGCCGTGGCCGGCCTGGACGACGTCACCGACGTCACCAGCGACCTGTCGCAGAGCGTGCCGCGCATCTCGGTGCGGGCCAACTCCAAGGCGGCCGCGGCCGGCTTCGACCAGCAGACCCTCGGCATGGCTGTCGCCCAGGCGGTCCGCGGCACCACCGCGGCGCAGGCCACCCTCGACGACACCGAGCGGGACGTCGTCATCAAGGCCGCCGAGCCGGCGACCACCCTGAAGGAGCTGCGGGCGCTGCGCCTCGGCCCGGTGAAGCTGGGCGACATCGCGGACGTGAAGCTCGTGGACGGCCCGGTGTCGATGACCCGGATCGACGGACAGCGCGCCGCCACGATCACGGCGAAGCCGACCGGCGACAACACCGGCGCGGTCAGCGCGGACCTCCAGTCGAAGATCGACGGACTGAAGCTCCCGGCGGGCGCGACGGCCGACATCGGCGGCGTCTCCGAGGACCAGGACGAGGCGTTCGCCAACCTGGGCCTGGCGATGCTGGCGGCGATCGCGATCGTCTTCATGCTGCTGGTCGCGACCTTCCGCTCGCTCGCCCAGCCGCTGATCCTGCTGGTCTCCATCCCGTTCGCGGCGACCGGAGCGATCGGCCTGCTGGTGCTGACCGGCACCCCGATGGGCGTCCCCGCGATGATCGGCATGCTGATGCTGATCGGCATCGTGGTGACCAACGCGATCGTGCTGATCGACCTCATCAACCAGTACCGGTCCCAGGGGTACGGCGTCGTCGAGGCCGTGATCGAGGGGGGCCGGCACCGGCTGCGCCCGATCCTCATGACGGCCCTGGCGACGATCTTCGCCCTGCTCCCGATGGCGCTCGGCGTCACCGGCGAGGGCGGCTTCATCGCCCAGCCGCTGGCCGTGGTCGTGATCGGCGGTCTGTTCACGTCGACGCTGCTGACCCTGCTCCTCGTCCCGACGCTCTACGCGATGCTCGAACTGCGCAAGGAGCGGCGGGCCGGGAAGCGGGCGGCGAAGCGGGCTCGCAAGGCGGGCCTGCCCGAGCAGCCGGCGCCGGACGCGCCGGACGCCTCCGCGGACGAGACGCAGCCCGCGTCCGTCTGACCGCTCGACCCGTGACGGCCGGGTCCCGAACCGGAACACCCGGTTCGGGAACCGGCCGTCGCGGTTGTGCCGTTACCTATGCTGGAGCCTCGAACTGGCTCACGGGGGAGGGGCTCGCGCGTGCCGTTGCGCAAGGACGATCCGAAGTCGGTCGGTGGCTACCGGCTGCTGGACCGGCTCGGCGCCGGCGGCATGGGTGCCGTCTACCGGGGCAGAGCCCGGTCCGGCCGCGAGGTCGCGGTGAAGGTGGTGCATGCCCAGTACGCCGAGGACCCCGTCTTCCGGACCCGCTTCCGCCAGGAGATCGCCGCCGTCCGCAAGGTGAGCGGCGTCTTCACCGCTCCCGTCGTGGACGCCGACCCGGACGCCGAACGCCCCTGGATGGCGACGCAGTACGTGCCAGGCCCCTCGCTCGCCGCCCGCATCCGCGACGACGGCCCGCTGCCCCGTACCGAGCTGCGCCGGCTGGCGCTCGGTCTGGTGGAGGCGCTGCGCGAGATCCACCGCGCCGGGGTCGTCCACCGGGACCTCAAGCCCGCCAACGTCCTCATGGCCGACGACGGCCCCCGGGTCATCGACTTCGGGATCTCCCGCGCGGTCGAGAACCACAACACCCTCACCGAGACCGGCCAGATGATCGGCACCCCGCCGTTCATGTCCCCGGAGCAGCTGACCGACGCCCGCTCGGTGGGCCCGGCCTCCGACGTCTTCTCGCTGGGTGCCCTGCTCGTCTTCGCCGCCACCGGGCGCGGCCCCTTCGACGCGGACAGCCCCTACCTCACGGCGTACCGGGTCGTCCACGACGCCCCGGTCCTGGACGGCGTGCCGGACCCCCTGCGCCCGATCCTGGAGCGCTGCCTGGCCAAGGACCCCCGGGAGCGGCCCGAACCGGGCACCCTGGCCGCCGAGTTCGTCGCCGCCCTGCCGGAGACCGGTGACGAGGACGCGGGAACGGTCCGGCTGCGGGCCGGCGAGCTGGCCCTGGTCCGGACGCGGCCCGAGGGGATGCCCGACTCCGACGCCTCGCCCGTCGCCGAGCCGCCCGCCCGCCGTAGGGGCCGCGCCGGCAGGCTGTGGGCCGTGGCCGGGACCGCCGTCGTGCTCGCGCTCGGGCTGACGGCCTACCTCCTCGCCGGCCCCGGGGACGACGACCGCCCGAAGGGCACCGACGTCGCCGCGCCCTCCCGATGGACCGCCCTGCCGGCCGGCTGGCGACCCTGGCAGACGACGGTGGACGCGACGGCCGCGAGCGGGGTGAAGAGGGCGTCGGACGTGGTCGGCCTGAACATGTACAGCGCCCCCCGGTGCGCGGCGCACGAGAGAGCCGTCTTCTGCGCGGGCGACGGGACGCTCCCCATGCGGATCGACGCGCTCACCGGGCGCGTCGTCTGGCGCGCCGACGGGGTGCCGTCCATCGCGGGCAAGGGCTCGTTCGGCTTCAGGATCCTCGGGGTCGTGGACGGCACGGTGGTGGTCGAGCAGCAGTACCGCCCCGGGAGGGAGGGAGACCCCCGGCCCTCGGTCGGCGCCCTCGACGCGCGGACCGGGAAGCGCCTGTGGCACCGCGAGCTGAACTCGGGCCCGGCCCGCCCGCACCTCGCGGGCGACCTCGTGGTCGTCCCGGGTGGCGGCGACGGCCGGTCGCTGGTCGCCCGCTCGGCACGCACCGGGGCCGCGCGCTGGACGGCCGCGCTGCCGGAAGGGCAGTACTGCGACTGGGCGCAGACCGGGGGCGGCCTCCCCCTGGTGTGCGCGCCGGCCCTGGTGGGGACGAGGAACCGGACCCTCCTGAGTCTGGACGGGGCCGACGGCACGGCGCACACCGCCAAGGTGCCCCTCCGGTCGGATCTCCTCGGGATGTCCGACGGGCGGGCCCTCCTGGTCGACCGGGTCGAGGACCTGGAGCGGGACGCGTACGCGCGGATCCGGCTGGTCGACACCGGCACGGGCCGCTCCACCACGACGCGGCTCGCGCACGAACTCGAAGGGGACGTGATCCTCGCGGACGGCGTCCTGTGGTGCGCTTCGTCCTCCGGGCGGCTCACCGCCGTCTCGGCGCGGACGGGCGAGCGGCTGTGGACCACCCGGACCAGCCTGGAGCAGCCCTCCGGCGTCACTCACGACCCGCGCGCCCGCACGGTCTACCTCTCCACCGCCAGCGGCCGGGTCGCCGCGCTCGACGCCCGCAGGGGCACCCTGCTGTGGGAGACCATGCCGCGTGCCGAGCGGGCGGAGAACCTGGGCCAGGAGTCGTCACAGGTGCTGCTCGACGCGGGCGCCCTGATCGTCAGCACCGCCGAGGGCGGTCTGTTCACGCTGGACCCGGCTCACCCCGACCGGAAGCCCGTGTCGGGGTGAGCGCGGGGCGGCCGCCGGCTACGGCAGGGCCAGCATCCGCTCCAGCGCCAGCTTCGCGAACGCCTCGGTCTCCTTGTCGACCTCGATCCGGTTGACCAGGGTGCCCTCCGCCAGCGACTCCAGCGTCCACACCAGGTGGGGCAGGTCGATGCGGTTCATGGTCGAGCAGAAGCAGACCGTCTTGTCGAGGAAGACGATCTCCTTGCCCTCGGGCGCGAAACGGTTCGCCAGGCGGCGGACCAGGTTCAGCTCCGTGCCGATGGCCCACTTGGAACCGGCCGGGGCGGCTTCCAGGGCCTTGATGATGTACTCGGTCGACCCGACGTAGTCGGCGGCGGCCACGACCTCGTGCTTGCACTCGGGGTGGACCAGGACGTTCACGCCGGGGATGCGCTCGCGCACGTCGTTCACGGAGTCCAGGCTGAAGCGGCCGTGCACCGAGCAGTGGCCGCGCCACAGGATCATCTTCGCCGCGCGCAGCTCGTCGGCCGTCAGGCCGCCGTTCGGCTTGTGCGGGTTGTAGACGACGCAGTCCTCCAGGGACATGCCCATGTCCCGCACCGCGGTGTTGCGGCCGAGGTGCTGGTCGGGCAGGAAGAGGACCTTTGTTGCCGAGGGCTCCCCCTGCTCGAAGGCCCAGTCCAGGGCGCGCTTGGCGTTGGACGACGTGCAGATCGTGCCGCCGTGCTTGCCCGTGAACGCCTTGATGTCCGCCGAGGAGTTCATGTACGAGACGGGCACGACCTGCTCGGCTATGCCGGCCTCGGTCAGCACGTCCCAGCACTCGGCGACCTGCTCGGCCGTCGCCATGTCGGCCATCGAGCAGCCGGCGGCCAGGTCGGGCAGGACGACCTTCTGGTCGTCGGTGGTCAGGATGTCCGCGGACTCCGCCATGAAGTGCACACCGCAGAACACGATGTACTCGGCCTCCGGGCGGGCGGCGGCGTCCCGCGCCAGCTTGAAGGAGTCACCGGTCACGTCCGCGAACTGGATGACCTCGTCGCGCTGGTAGTGGTGGCCGAGCACGAAGACCTTGTCGCCGAGCTTCTCCTTGGCCGCGCGGGCCCGCTCGACCAGGTCGGGGTCGGACGGCGAGGGCAGGTCACCGGGACACTCGACGCCGCGCTCGCTCCTCGGGTCGGCCTCGCGGCCGAGGAGCAGCAGGGCGAGGGGCGTCGGCTGTACGTCGAGCTCCTGGGTCTGGGCGGTGGTCACGACACGCACCCTTTCTGTTCTGCGGCTCGCCGGCTCCGGAAATCCGGTCCGGCGGGTCAAGCGGGACACCTTCTCCGACTTCTCGTCGGATTGACACTATCTATCATAACCGGTTCACGTCAGTTTGACGATGGCGGTCGTGTCGATGTGACGGGAATCCCGGAACGGCCCGCTCGCGGCCCGTCGACAGGGCGCTGTCTGTGCCGCCGGGCATGTGCGAGCATGAAGAGGACGAGCATGAGAAGCGGAAAAGCACGCTCGGCCCGGAATGAATCCGCGGCCTTGCCGGTTGCACTCGTCGGCAAGCAGTCTCCGTACAACCCGGGAGAGATGTAGATGTCCGTATCGGACGAGACCAGCACCGCCACCGACGGCATCATTCTGAGCGACGCCGCCGCGGCCAAGGTCAAGGCCCTGCTGGACCAGGAGGGCCGTGACGACCTGGCTCTGCGTGTCGCCGTTCAGCCCGGTGGCTGCTCGGGCCTGCGCTACCAGCTCTTCTTCGACGAGCGCTCGCTCGACGGCGACGTCGTGAAGGACTTCGGCGGAGTCAAGGTCGTCACCGACCGCATGAGCGCCCCGTACCTGGGCGGCGCGTCCATCGACTTCGTCGACACCATCGAGAAGCAGGGCTTCACGATCGACAACCCCAACGCGACGGGCTCCTGCGCCTGCGGCGACTCGTTCAGCTAGGCGGACCGGCCGAGCCCGGCCCGCTCGTGGAAAGGCGGCGACCCCCTCCGACGGGGCCGCCGCCTTCCTGTGTCCTGGGGCTCCTCAACGGGCCCCGGACGTCTGCGGTGTCGCGGGGAGCCGCGCACCGGGCTTCTCCAGCGGCACGCCCTGGCCGTCCGTGCCCACGACCCTCCGGTCGCCGAGCGGCGCGTCCAGCTGGACGGTCCGGTGGAAGACCTTGGCGATGAGGATGCAGACCTTCTCCGGCCGGGTCGTCTCCGTCACCCGGACCGTCACGGTGCCGCCGCTCTCGCTCGCCGTCACGTCGTAGTGGGCGCACACCCCGCCCGTGAAGGTCACCGTGAGGTCCCTGCCGTCGGCCGTGTAGCCCTCCACCGTCACGTTCCGGGTGACCGGCGAGGCGGACGGGTCGTCCTTCGGGCCGGACGGACGCGGGCTCGGCCCGGTCGTCGGCTCCTCGGACGGCGTTGCCAGATACGCCGGGTCGACCGCCGGATACGTCACCGTGAAGCCGTCCCGCGCGTCCTGCGCCCGCACCTGGAACAGCCAGGAAGGCACCAGCGCCTGCCGGCCGTCCACCGCGTGCGCGGCCAGGCCGAACACCGCCTTCTCGACGGTGACCGTGTCCTGCTTCGTCTTCACCGACGGGTCCGCCGCCACGTCGCAGTTCGCCTCGGGCTGCTCCTTCAGCGGTACCGGGTCGGCGCACCCCCCGATGCCACCGCGGCCGTCGCCACCGACCGGAGCCTTGTTCATCAGGCCGAGCGTCTTCTCCGCGCTCAGCACCGGGTAGGTGTCGCCCTTCACCGGGGCCGCGAGCAGACCGCTGCCGCCGACCACCTCGCCCTGGGCGTTCACGGTGACCCCGGTGGTCCAGCCGTAGGTGGGCAGCCCGTCCACCACCGGCTCGGCGTTCACCACCCGCTGGGAGCCCGTGACCTGGCTCGCGTCCAGCTTCGCCTCGTCCTGGCCCACCGCCTCCAGCACCGGCTCCGCCGCCTTCTCGGCGGCGTCCTCGGCCGGCGGGTCACCTTCCGAGGACGGGGGTGTCTTCGCGCACCCGGCGACGCCCCGGCAGTCGTCCGTGCCGGCGGCGAACCGCTGGAACGTCCAGGAGCCCGGTGCCTGCTTGTCCACCCGCAGGGTGGGCCCGCTGCCGTCCTTCGCCCCGATGTGCCAGGTCTGCCCGCGCGAGACGGGGGTGCCGTCCACGCCGAGCGCCTCGGCCAGCCGCTCCACGTCGTCGGCGCCGACCTGCCCCGCGGCCCGGTACACCGGCGCCGACCCCGGCCCGTCGGGCAGGTCGCCGCCCGCCCGGTACCGGACCCCGTACGGGTTGGGCTCCCCGGGCGCGATGCCGTTCGAGGCGCCGCCCTCGCCGGCGCCGTCCAGACGCAGGGGCGGGGGAGCGGAGCCGCCGGGCGCGCCGGTCGCGGCGGAGCCGTCCGACCCGCCCGAGGCGTTCGCGGCGAGATAGGCGCCGCCCCCGCCGACGAGCAGAACGGCGGCGGCGACGGAGGCGATGACAGCAGGCGACCGCCGCCGCCCGCCATGAAGCCCCGGAACCCCGACAGTGACGCCGTCGACATCCCCGCCCACCGCATCGCCCCCGACACCGGCCGCCTCGGCCTGCTGCGCGCCCTCGGCGTTCGTATCCGGACCCCCGTCACCGGCGTCCGCGTCTTTGGGTGCGCCGGCCTGCGCCTCGTTCGCGTCCTCAGGCGCCTGAGCCTCACCCGCGTCCGCGTCCTCCGGCGCTCGCTCCTCGCCGGCCTTCGCGCCCTCCCGAGCCCCGGTCTCCGCCGGACCCCCGGCGCCGGGCGCCCCCGGGTTCTCCGGCCGACCGCCGGAGGCACCCGTGTCGTCGTTCTCGGGTCGCTCGGTGTTCACCGCATCGCTCCTTCGGCTGCGCACATGTCCCAAGGACCCTGACCCGGCCCTGTCAAAGGCGGATCTGTCGGGTCGTATCCCGCATCCCCTTTCCGGGGGACGCCGATGGGACGCAGCGGGGGAGCGCACGGTTCCCCTGTGGGCGCCGGTCCGGGCGCGGTGTCCGGACCGGCGGCCGGTCAGTCGCCGTAGTCGGACATCGCGTCCAGCAGACGTGCCGACCTGGGCGGCACCGAGACCCCGTGGATGCGCGCGGGGGAGACCGGACGGGAAAGGACCCGGTCGGGGACGGCCCAGTGAGGTGCCATCCGCGCACAGTCGCCGAGCAGGGACGCCAGGCCGGCCTCCTGGTCGGCCGGGGCGGGGGCGCGGACCTCGAATTTCGTCATGGCGGCACCGTAAGCACCCCGGGCCCCGAGAAGAAAGATCTACTATCGGGTAGTTTCGGCCACTTCAGAGAGCCGGTCACGGAAGGTAGCGTGGACTGTCAACCCAACCTCCCCCCAGGAGACTCCCCGCCGTGCGCATCGCAGTCACCGGCTCCATCGCCACCGACCACCTCATGACCTTCCCGGGTCGCTTCGCCGACCAGTTCGTCGCGGACCAGCTGCACACGGTCTCGCTGTCGTTCCTGGTCGACAACCTGGACGTGCGCCGGGGCGGTGTGGGCGCGAACATCGCCTTCGGCATGGGCCAGCTGGGCACCGAGCCGATCCTGGTCGGCGCCGCCGGCTCCGACTTCGACGAGTACCGCG
Organism: Streptomyces sp. NRRL WC-3605; assembly: GCF_001509795.1. Lineage (GTDB taxonomy): Bacteria > Actinomycetota > Actinomycetes > Streptomycetales > Streptomycetaceae > Streptomyces > Streptomyces viridochromogenes. The sequence continues at coordinate 162,015 of NZ_LLZN01000127.1, forward strand.
CCTGGCTGGACCGGCACGGCGTCGACACCGGCTCGGTCCGTATCTCCGAGACCCTCCACACCGCCCGCTTCGTCTGCACCACGGACGCCGACCACAACCAGATCGGCTCCTTCTACACCGGCGCGATGAGCGAGGCCCGCCTGATCGAGCTGAAGACCGTCGCGGACCGCGTGGGCGGCCTCGACCTCGTCCTGATCGGCGCCGACGACCCCGAGGGCATGCTCCGGCACACCGAGGAGTGCCGCTCCCGGCAGATCCCCTTCGCCGCCGACTTCTCCCAGCAGATCGCCCGGATGAACGGTGAGGAGATCCGGATACTGCTGGACGGCGCGACCTACCTCTTCTCCAACGAGTACGAGAAGGGCCTCATCGAGTCGAAGACCGGCTGGAGCGACGAGGAGATCCTCTCCAAGGTCGGCCACCGCGTCACCACGCTCGGCTCGCGCGGTGTGCGCATCGAGCGGCAGGGAGAGGACCCGATCGAGGTCGGCTGCCCCGAGGAGGAGCGCAAGGCCGACCCCACCGGCGTCGGCGACGCCTTCCGCGCCGGCTTCCTGTCCGGTCTGGCCTGGGGCGTCTCCCTGGAGCGGGCCGCCCAGGTCGGCTGCATGCTGGCGACGCTCGTCATCGAGACCGTCGGCACGCAGGAGTACCAGCTGCGCCGGGCCCACTTCATGGAGCGGTTCGCCAAGGCGTACGGGCACGACGCGGGCGAAGAGGTGCGGGCGCACCTGGGCTGAGCCCGGCCCCCGACTCAGGCGACCCGGCGGACCAGGTAGGCCGTCCCCTGTTCCGCCGGTTCCTCGCCCACGTACTCCTGCCCCCGCATCTCGCACCACGCCGGGATGTCCAGCCGGGCCGCCTCGTCGTCGGACAGGACCCGGACCAGCCCGCCCACCGGGACCTGGCCGATGACCTTGGCCAGCTCGATGACGGGGATCGGGCACCGCTTGCCCAGCGAGTCCACGACCAGCACGTCGTCCCCGTCCTCCCGGGCCACCGGCCCCGCGGCCGGCGCGTCCAGCTTCTCCCGTACCCCGGCCACCGCCCCCGGCAGCACCTCCAGGAACCGCTCCACGTCCTCGGCACGCGCCCCGGACGGCAGCGACACCCGGATGTTCCCCTCGCTCAGCACCCCCATCGCCCTCAGCACATGGCTGGGGGTCAGCGTGCTGCTCGTACAGGACGAACCGGACGACACGGAGAACCCGGCCCGGTCCAGCTCGTGCAGCAGTGTCTCCCCGTCGACATAGAGACAGGAGAAGGTGACGATCCCGGGCAGCCGCCGCACCGGATCGCCGACCACCTCCACGTCCGGCACCAGCCGCGGCACCCGCGCCCGGATCCGCTCCGTCAGCTCCCGCAGCCGTACCGCCTCTTGGGCCGCCTCCGCCCGCACGGCCCGCAGCGAGGCCGCCGCAGCCACGATCGCCGGGATGTTCTCGAAGCCGGGCGCCCGCCCCGACTCCCGCTCGTCCACCGGCCCTTGCGCGGCGAACCGCACCCCCTTGCGCACGACGAGGAGCCCGACGCCCGACGGGCCGCCCCACTTGTGGGCGCTGCCGGTCAGCACCGACCAGCCGCCCTCGACCGGCCCCCAGCCGAGCGACTGCGCCGCGTCCACCAGCAACGGCACCCCGGCCTCCCGGCACACGGCGGCCACCTCGGCCACCGGCTGCTCGGTGCCCACCTCGTGGTTGGCCGACTGCAGGCACGCCAGCGCGGTGTCCGCACGCAGCGCCTCCCGGTAGCCGGCCGCGGTCACCGACCCGTTCCGGTCCACCGCCACCTGACTGACCGAACCCCCCGCAGCTTCGTGCGCGTCAGCCGCATGGAGCACACAGGAGTGTTCGACGGCTGACACGATCAGGTGACGTCCGACCCGCCGCCGCCCGCCCAACACCCCGGCGACACCGGTGTGGACGGCCTGCGTCCCCGACGGCGTGAACGACAGCTCGTCCGGCCGGCAGCCCACCGCCTCGGCGGCCGCCTCCCGGGCGGCGTCGAGCAGCAACCGCGCCCGCCGGCCCTCCCGGTGGAGCCGCGCGGGGTCGGCCCACCCCTCGTCGAGCGAGGCCTGCAGGGCCTGCCGGGCGACGGGGTGGAGAGGAGCACTGGAAGCAGCGTCGAAGTAACCCACACGGCCACGCTAGACGTACGGTCGGCGGCACGCCCAAAAGGGGCGCGGGACCGTGACATCAGCGGCTCCGCCGCGGGGCGCGACAAGCCACGACGGACCTTCAGCCGCCAATCCAGCGAACACCCCACCCCACTAGGCACCCCTCCCCGCGAACCCCCGGAGGGCGTCGGCTAGGGTTTGGTCCGCATAAACATCCAAACCCCTGCCCGACGCAGGGCGGCGACCGACCAGCGAGAAGGCCAGGCCGCAGCCGAACCGCGCGGGCGAGACTCTCGGGAAGGCGCTACGTGAGTCCCAACGGCTCCGACCGCTCGCCGCGGCGCCCGATGCGGCGGAAGCTGCTGCAGGCAATGACCGCGGGCCTGGTCCTGGCGACAGCCACCGGTTGCTCGTACAACTGGGAAGACTTCCCCCGCCTTGGTATGCCCACCCCGACCACGGAAGAGGCTCCGCGGATCCTCTCCCTGTGGCAGGGGTCCTGGGCGGCTGCGCTCGCCGTCGGCGTGCTGGTGTGGGGTCTGATCATCTGGAGCGCGATCTTCCACCGGCGCAGCCGGACGAAGGTCGAGGTTCCCCCGCAGACCCGGTACAACATGCCCATCGAGGCGCTGTACACCGTGGTCCCGCTCATCATCGTCTCCGTGCTGTTCTACTTCACGGCACGCGACGAGTCGAAGCTCCTCGAGCTCAAGGACAAGCCCGACGTCACGGTGAACGTGGTCGGCTTCCAGTGGAGCTGGTGCTTCAACATGGTCGCCGACGTCGAGGGCTCCACCGGCGACGCGAAGACGTCCAAGGAACTGGCCGCCATCCCGGACCGGTACAAGGACGACTTCCCGGCGAACGCCGGCGGCGTCTACGACTGCGGCACCCCCGGCACCCGGAACCCGCAGACGGGCAACCCGGGTCCGACCCTGTGGCTGCCGAAGGGCAAGACCGTCCGCTTCGTGCTCACCTCGCGTGACGTCATCCACTCCTTCTGGGTGGTGCCGTTCCTCATGAAGCAGGACGTCATCCCGGGCCACACCAACGCCTTCGAGGTGACCCCCAACCGTGAGGGCACCTTCCTGGGCAAGTGCGCCGAACTGTGCGGCGTCGACCACTCCCGGATGCTGTTCAACGTGAAGGTCGTCTCCCCCGACCTGTACGAGAAGCACCTGAAGGACCTCGCCAAGAAGGGGCAGACCGGTTACGTTCCCGCCGGCATCGCGCAGACGAGCCACGAGAAGAACCGGGAGACGACAAACCTGTGAGCATCGTCAACGAACCCTTGGGTGCCGCCGAGGCGGGCACCTATGAGAACGAACTGCCGGTCCGTCGCCGGCAGCCCGGCAACGTCGTGGTCAAGTGGCTCACCACCACCGACCACAAGACGATCGGGACGCTGTACCTGGTCACGTCGTTCGTGTTCTTCGTGATCGGTGGCGTGATGGCGCTGCTCATGCGCGCCGAGCTGGCTCGACCTGGTCTGCAGATCATGTCGAACGAGCAGTTCAACCAGGCGTTCACGATGCACGGCACGATCATGCTGCTGATGTTCGCGACGCCGCTGTTCGCGGGCTTC
>NZ_LLZN01000128.1 GCF_001509795.1 Streptomyces sp. NRRL WC-3605
GGTCTGCAGATCATGTCGAACGAGCAGTTCAACCAGGCGTTCACGATGCACGGCACGATCATGCTGCTGATGTTCGCGACGCCGCTGTTCGCGGGCTTCGCGAACTGGATCATGCCGCTGCAGATCGGCGCGCCGGACGTGGCGTTCCCGCGGCTGAACATGTTCGCCTACTGGCTGTACCTGTTCGGCTCGCTCATCGCGGTGGGCGGCTTCCTGACCCCGCAGGGCGCGGCCGACTTCGGCTGGTTCGCCTACAGCCCGCTGTCGGACGCGGTCCGCTCGCCGGGTGTCGGCGCCGACATGTGGATCATGGGCCTGGCCTTCTCCGGCTTCGGCACGATCCTCGGCTCGGTCAACTTCATCACCACGATCATCTGCATGCGCGCGCCGGGCATGACCATGTTCCGCATGCCGATCTTCGTGTGGAACGTGCTGCTGACCGCGGTGCTGGTCCTGCTGGCCTTCCCGGTGCTGGCGGCGGCGCTGTTCGCGCTGGAGGCGGACCGCAAGTTCGGCGCCCACGTGTTCGACTCGGCCAACGGCGGGGCGTTGCTGTGGCAACACCTGTTCTGGTTCTTCGGGCACCCAGAGGTGTACATCATCGCGTTGCCGTTCTTCGGCATCATCAGTGAGGTCATCCCGGTCTTCTCCCGCAAGCCGATGTTCGGCTACATGGGCCTGATCGCGGCGACCATCGCCATCGCGGGTCTGTCCGTGACGGTGTGGGCGCACCACATGTACGTCACCGGCGGTGTACTGCTCCCGTTCTTCTCCTTCATGACGTTCCTCATCGCCGTTCCGACAGGCGTGAAGTTCTTCAACTGGATCGGAACGATGTGGAA
>NZ_LLZN01000129.1 GCF_001509795.1 Streptomyces sp. NRRL WC-3605
AATCCGCTCCGCGGATCCTTGAACTACGCAACTACAGGCTGAGGTTAAAGCCTGCGACGGCCAGCCTCGCACGCTGTCCTTGAACGGTGGTGACGACTTCACCTTACTGTCTCATGGTCGGGCTGTGCTGGACTCGGGGGTCCAGTTACTCTTGAGGATCTCCATCCTCAACTGGTCTTGTTTATCTGTGAGTTGACGGACATTCAGTTTGGTCGCACCTTGCAGAGCCCCGATCCGATCATGAGGTGCTCGCCGTCGATCTCTATCCCCTCCCGGGCGTTGGGGGGGCGGCCGCATCGTTCCACGAAGAGGCGCAGGAGTTCGACGGTCTGCTGGAAGGAACGGCGACGGGCTCGTGTGCCGGGCGTGGTGCTTTTCGTGCCAGTGTTCCGAACGGGGAACGGGACTTGATAGGAGGTCAGGCCGAGGTGGGTGAGGAGGCCCGCGCTGGCCGTCCTCGAGTTGGTTCCAGTTGGTGAACTAGCGGTGCAGCCAGCCGCCGGCCTTGACCCCGTCGATCATTAGGTCCCGGCATAGCGTGGTGGGGTGGTGGCCGGTTTCGATGTGACGGCGTAGCAGGTGGTATTTGCGGTGCCAGTCGAGGCCGTACAGAAGCTAGTTGAGGTCGAGGGCGGTGAAGTGCTGCTCTTGTCGGCGAGAAACTGGCCGCCGGGCGCGGTGGCGGGCCTGCCCGGTTCCGCGGTGCGTGATGGTGTCAGGTCGCGCCGAGGCCGTTCAGGAGGGTGTCGGCGACAAGATCGGCGGCCTGCGGGGGTTCCAGGTCGGGGAACCGGTGGGCGACGGTGTCGACGAGTTCGTCCAGGAT
>NZ_LLZN01000130.1 GCF_001509795.1 Streptomyces sp. NRRL WC-3605
GTGATGTTCACGTCGGGGTCGACGGGGCGTCCGAAGGGGGCGATGGTCCAGCGGTCGGGGATGGTGAACCACCTGTGGGCGAAGGTGCGGGATCTGGAGCTGGTCGCGGGTGAGGTGGTGGTGCAGAACGCGCCGCTGACGTTCGACGTGTCGGTGTGGCAGATGCTGGCGCCTTTGCTGGTGGGTGGCCGGGTGCGGGTGTCGGGCATCGAGTTGGCGGCGGATCCGGTGGGTCTGTTCGCGATGGTGCGGGATGAGCGGGTGGCGGTGCTGGAGGTGGTGCCGTCGTTGTTGCGGGCGGCGCTGGATGCCTTCGATGTGGAGGGTGGTGCGCCGGGGCTGCCGGAGTTGCGGTGGCTGATGGTGACGGGTGAGGCGCTGCCCGCCGATCTGTGTGAGCGCTGGCATGCCCGCTATCCGCGGGTGCCGTTGATGAACGCGTATGGGCCGACGGAGTGTTCGGACGATGTGACGCATGCGGTGATCCGCTCGGGTGAGGTGCTGGGCGGTCGGGTGCCGATCGGTGGCGCGGTCCGCAATACGCGGCTGTATGTGCTGAGCGATGAGTTGCAGCCGGTGCCGGCCGGGGTGCCGGGCGAGTTGTATGTCGGCGGCGCGGGCGTGGGGCGCGGCTATCTGGACGATCCGGGCCGGACGTCCACGACCTTCATCGCGGATCCGTTCGCGGGTTCGGGTGCGCGGATGTACCGCACGGGTGACCGGGT
>NZ_LLZN01000131.1 GCF_001509795.1 Streptomyces sp. NRRL WC-3605
CGGTCGAGCTGCGAGAAGACGTCTTCGGGGGTGAGGGGCACCGGTGGCTGGTCCTTCAGCCAGGCTGCCTTGTTGCGCTCGTAATCGATCTCCGAGAAGCCGCAGATCTCGCGGCTGTATGCCTCGGCCTCGTCCAGGGTGGCGGTCGTCATGATGGCGCGGGCCAGACTGTTGCGACTGACCGCGTCGTCCAGGTCGACTTCATGAACCGCGGGTCCCTCGTCGGTGAGGGGGACAGGCAGGCCGGCGTCGCGCACCTCGCAGATGCCGCGGGCACCTCGGGCTGTGGCGGCGAGCATGGCGGTCGCCTCTGAGGGGTGCCATTCCAGGATGCTGCCGATCGTCTCCACGTCCTCAGCCGTGAAGGTGTGGACGAGGTTGCCGAGGAGGGGGCGCAGGTCGTCGGCGGAGATCTCACCGTCCAGTCCGGGGCCTGCGACCAGGAGGCGGATCGGGGCGTTGACCTGGCAGCAGGCGGCGAGGGTGAGGGCGTCGGCGAGTGGGCTCTTGAGGGTGGGTTCATCGCCCTGGGCGAGGATGTCACCGCCTACGTCGAGCAGATCGATCGATGCCGGGGCCAGGTGAGACACCAGTTCTTCGAGTTGGCGGGTG
>NZ_LLZN01000132.1 GCF_001509795.1 Streptomyces sp. NRRL WC-3605
CTTGATGGTGCCCTGGAAGGCGGGGCCGGCCTCGGTCACGCCGAGGTGCAGCGGGTAGTCGCACTGGGCGGCGAGCTGCTTGTACGCCTCGATCATGACGACCGGGTCGTTGTGCTTCACGGAGATCTTGATGTCCCGGAAGTCGTGCTCCTCGAACAGGGACGCCTCCCACAGCGCCGACTCCACCAGCGCCTCCGGCGTCGCCTTGCCGTACTTCTGCAGCAGACGCCGGTCCAGCGACCCCGCGTTCACACCGATCCGGATCGGCGTGCCGTGATCCTTCGCGGCCCGCGCGATCTCCTTCACCTTGTCGTCGAACTGCTTGATGTTGCCCGGGTTCACCCGCACCGCCGCACAGCCCGCCTCGATCGCCGCGAACACGTACTTCGGCTGGAAGTGGATGTCCGCGATCACCGGGATCTGCGACTTCCGCGCGATCGTCGCCAGCGCGTCCGCGTCGTCCTGCGTCGGACACGCCACCCGCACGATCTGACAGCCCGACGCCGTCAGCTCCGCGATCTGCTGCAACGTCGCACCGATGTCGGACGTACGCGTCGTCGTCATCGACTGCACCGACACCGGGGCG
>NZ_LLZN01000133.1 GCF_001509795.1 Streptomyces sp. NRRL WC-3605
TCATGTCTACTCCCGTCAAGCTCGCTGTCGTCTTCTACTCGTCCACCGGCACCATCACGGAGATCGCCAAGGAGCTCCACGACGCCGGGGTGAAGGCGGGTGCCGACGTCCGGCTGCTCAGGGTCGCCGAGCTGGCCCCGCGGGCCGCCATCGACTCCAACCCCGCCTGGGCCGCCAACCACGCCGCCATCGCGGGCCTGCCCGAGGCCACGCCCGAGGACATCGAGTGGGCGGACGCCGTCATCTTCGGCACCCCCACCCGCTTCGGCAACGTCTCCTCCCAGCTCAAGCAGTTCATCGACACCCTCGGCGGCCTGTGGGCCCAGGGCAAGCTCGCCGACAAGGTCTACAGCGGCTTCGTCTCCACCGCGACCGCGCACGCCGGCCACGAGTCGACGCTGCTCGCCCTGTACAACTCCGTCCACCACTTCGGCGGCATCGTCGTCAGCCCCGGCTTCACCGACCCGGCCAAGTTCACCGACGGCAACCCCTACGGCACCTCCCACGCCGACGGCCAGGGCACCAACCCCGTCGACGACACCACCCGCACCGCCGCCCGCATCCAAGCCGAACGCGTCGTGAA
>NZ_LLZN01000134.1 GCF_001509795.1 Streptomyces sp. NRRL WC-3605
ACGGCCTCGCGGACGTTGTGCGTCACGAAGAGGACGGAGACGCCGGTCTCCCGCCAGATGCGGGTGAGTTCGTCGTGCAGCACGTCCCGGGTGATGGCGTCCAGGGCGGCGAACGGCTCGTCCATGAGCAGCAGCCGGCTGTCCTGGGCCAGCGCCCGCGCCATGGCGACGCGCTGGCGCATGCCGCCGGACAGCTCGTGCACCCGCTTGCCGTACGCGCCCTTCAGCCTGACCAGTTCCAGCAGTTCCTCGGCGCGCTCGCGCCGCTGGGTCTTGGCCACGCCCCGGAGTTTGAGGGCGAGTTCGATGTTCTTGCCGGCCGTGAGCCAGGGGAACAGGGCGTGTTCCTGGAACATGAGGGCGGGGCGGCCGTCGGTGGTGATGGTGCCCGCGCTGGGCCGGTCGAGGCCGGCGACCAGGTTGAGCAGGGTGGACTTGCCGCAGCCGGAGGCCCCCAGGAGGGTGACGAACTC
>NZ_LLZN01000135.1 GCF_001509795.1 Streptomyces sp. NRRL WC-3605
GCCATGACAGCGACCGATCCCGCACTCACCGCCCTCGCCCAGGGCTGGTGCGCCCTCTCCCTGCTGCACGGCAGGATCGAGGCCCACATCGAACGCGCCCTGCAGAGCAACCACGACCTCAGCGTCCGCGAGTACTCCCTGCTCGACGTCCTCAGCCGCCAGCACAACGGCGAAGGCGGACACCTGCAGATGAAGCAGGTCGCCGACGCCGTCGTCCTCAGCCAGAGCGCCACCACCCGCCTCGTCACCCGCCTCGAGGACCGGGGGCTGCTCTCCCGCTACCTCTGCCCCACCGACCGCCGCGGCATCTACACCGACGTCACCGACGCCGGACTCCGCCTCCTCGACCAGGCCCGCCCCACCAACGACAAAGCCCTCCGCGAAGCCCTCGACGACGCCGCCCGCAACCCCGAACTCGCCCCCCTCGTCCG
>NZ_LLZN01000136.1 GCF_001509795.1 Streptomyces sp. NRRL WC-3605
CAGCGCGGCATGCGGGTCATCATCGACTTCGTCATGAACCACACCAGCGACCAGCACCCGTGGTTCCAGGAGTCCCGCAAGGACCCCGACGGCCCCTACGGCGACTACTACATGTGGGCCGACGACGACAAGGCGTACCCCGACGCCCGCATCATCTTCGTCGACACCGAGGCCTCCAACTGGACCTTCGACCCGGTCCGCAAGCAGTACTACTTCCACCGCTTCTTCTCCCACCAGCCCGACCTCAACTACGAGAACCCGGCCGTGCAGGAGGAGATCCTCTCCGCCCTGAAGTTCTGGCTCGACCTCGGCATCGACGGCTTCCGCCTCGACGCCGTCCCCTACCTCTACGCCGAGGAGGG
>NZ_LLZN01000137.1 GCF_001509795.1 Streptomyces sp. NRRL WC-3605
CCCGCCGGTCAGCACCGTCCCGGACGACGGCGTCACCAGTCCCACGAGGGCGTTGAGCAGGGTGGACTTCCCGGCGCCGTTGCGGCCCATGAGGGCGACCGTCTCGCCGGGGGAGACCGTGAGGTCCACCCGCCGCAGCGCCCGCACCCGGTCCCGGGTCACGGCGAGCGCCCGCACCTCGGCCGCGTACGGGGAGGCGGGGGCCGCCTCGGCCGTGGCACGGGAGCGGCCGAACCAGCGGCGGGCCGGGGTGCGGGCCGGCGGCGGGGCGGGCGGGGGGGCGGGCGGCTCCGAGGGCGCGGGGCCGGGGAGGGCGTCGTGATGGCCCAGGGGCTGCCGCAAGGTGGGCGCCCC